>NZ_JBVJVZ010000001.1:0-50825 GCF_055603245.1 Streptomyces sp. NPDC037290
GTAGCGCACGGTGCGCGAGCGGAAGATCCAGATCAGGAGCACCGGGGTGACCAGGTAGTGCAGCGACGCGTACCAGAAGTCGGCCGGTACGCCGATCCAGGGCTCACGGGTGAAGAGGCGGTTGAGCGGGTGCTCCGCGTTGAGGAACAGCGCCTGTTCCAGCCGCAGGATCGCCAGGCCGTGGTCGACCGCGGTCGACACGTCGCCGCGCACCAGCAGGCGGCCCACGGAATACAGCGCGTACACCACCGCGATCAGTGGCAGCTCCGTCCACCAGCGGGGTCGATGACCGGTCGCGGGCGGCGCGGTGGCGTGCGGCATCCGGTAGCTCTCCCCATGTTCATGCGGCCGACGACGAACGTTCAACCGTACGGCGGCGCCGTGCCACCGCATCCCCCGGGGGTCCCCTTCCGGACGTCCCGTACGCAGCGGTCCCGCCGTGGTCCGATTCCGGGGCCGGGACTGCGCAGGGTGGGACGCCCCTCGGGGCCGGGAGGTTGCCTGGAGGGCCGGTACGGGATGATGGAAGAACCCAGCACCAGCGTTCCAGGGAGAGCCTTCATGGCACCGCGCATCCTGCTCGCCCGGCACGGCCAGACCCAGTGGTCGGTCCGGGGCAACCACACGGGCAGGACGGACATCCCGCTCCTGGACAGCGGGCGCGAGGGCGCGAAGCTGCTCGGTGAACGGCTGCACCGGGCGCCGTGGGCGGGGCTGCCCGGCGTCGAGGTCCGCACCAGCCCGCTCGTCCGGGCCGCCGAGACCTGCGAGCTCGCCGGGTTCGGGGAGCGGGCGGAGCGGTGGGACGCGCTGATGGAATGGGACTACGGGGCGTACGAGGGGCTGACCCCGGCCGAGATCAAGGCGGACCGGCCCGACTGGCTGATCTGGCGCGACGGGGTGCCGGGCGGGGAGTCCGTCGCCGATGTCACCGCCCGTGCGGACGAGATCGTCGCCTGGGCGCGGTCGGCCGACCGCGACGTGCTGGTCTTCGCCCACGGCCACATGCTCCGCTCCATAGGCGCCCGCTGGCTGGGCCTGCCGCTGGACTTCGCCGCCCGGATACGCCTGAACCCGACCTCACTGTCGATACTGGGCTGGGCCTACGGGGAACCGGCGATCGAGAGCTGGAACGACGTGGGTCACCTGGCGGGATAGCCGGGGCGCCACACCCGCCCGGGCAACCCCGCCCGCACCGCCTACACCCTCCCCGTTCTAGGCACAGAGGCGTGCCGGTCCAGGAACTCGCAGACGCCGGACGCCCGCCGGTGCGGCAGCAGCACCCGCGCCGTCCCCGCCAGCATGCTCTGGATGCGCGAGGACTGGACCTGGTCCAGCAACGACAGCACCTTCAGGCCCGCGGCAGCCGCCTCGTCGGGACGACCCTCCCGGGCCAGGTCGTCGGCGAGTTCCGCGGTGTAGAGCGCGATGTTCCGCGTGAAATGAGGGTCCTGCAGCTGAGCGGCGCGATACGCGTGCCGTGACGCGCGCCGCCAGTCGCCCAGCGTGGACCAGCACTGCGCCTCGAGCCCCTCCAGCTCGGCCTCGCCGTAGAAGCTCATCCACTCGGGGTCGGCGTCCGAGCGGCCCCGCGCGAAGAGGGCCTGCGCCCGGACAAGTGCCTGTTCACAGCCGGTGCGGTCGGCAAGCCCCGCCCAGCCGCCGGCTTCCCGCAGCGCCAGCAGGGACATCAGGCGCGCCGATCCCAGCGGAGCGGCTGCCCGCTGGGCGGCCTGCGCGGCGCGGACCGCCTCGCGTGGCCGGCCGGCGTCCCGCGCCAGGAACGCGGTGTTGCAGAAGGCGTGCGCCTCCAGCGCCGGGTCCCCGGTCATCCGGGACGTGGCCAGCGCCTCCGCGTAGTGCGAGCGGGCGTCGTCGAAGCGGCCGGAGTCGTGCGCCAGCCAGCCCACGGAGATGGCGAGTTCACCGGCGCCCGAGTGCAGCCGGTCGGCGGTGGTCTGCCGGGTCGCGCCGGCGTCCAGCAGTGCGTAGGCCGCGCGCAGCGGAGCCGCCGCGCGCCGGTAGAGACCGTCCGCGCCGTGCCGGTCGTCGAGCAGCCGGATACGGCGGACCGCCTCCTCCAGGGCGGCCGCCTCGGGGGTTCCGGGGCGGCGTGCGGGCCGGCCCGCGGCCGCGGCGTCCGTGGTGAGCCCCAGCGGGCCCAGCGTGGCGGCGGCCATCGTGGCGCCTCCGCCGGTCATGAATGCGCGACGCAGCACGTCGCTCTCCTCGTGGTTCAGATGGTCTTTCGCGTACGGCTCGTGCGGGCCGTACGGGTCCTGCGTGTCATACGGTTCGACCGCGGCCGACATCTCACCGGGCCCCTGACCCGCACCCGTGATGAGCGTCTCGGGCCCGTCCGCCGTCGGCCGGGCCGCGCGCCCGCGGACGGACGAGCGGGGCGCGAAGCCGAGGTCGGTGAGCGTGCGGCCGGGGAACATGTGCAGGAACACCCGTTCGTACGCGTAGTTGGGGCAGCGGATCTCGCCCGCCTCGACCCTGCCGACGTACCGCGCGTCACAGCTCACTCGCTCACCGATCTCGCGCGCGGCACGGCGTACCAGTGCCGCGAACTCGGCGGGTGAACGACTGCCGCGCAGATGCCGGAAGGCGAGGTTCGGCCGGGGTGGCCGTTCGGGCTGTGACGCGGTCTCGGTTGACGACGCCATGGCCGGGTCCTCTCGTGCGAACCGTCGAACCATGCCGGATCCGGGACGGATTCGGGACGAGTTGTCCGAGTGACGCCCTGGTTCCGGCGGGCATGAACGTACCTGCTGTGAACGACCCGCCACGCAGTGTTTGGCTACAAACCGGATATCTCATCCACGATCTGCCATGAAGTGCCATCCTTTGCGGCGCACTTGTGCCGTAGCCGTTGACGCGCCCCGCGCGTTGGACCCCATGGACCGCAACAGGGCTGTGTGGTGGAGGCCGGCATGGAGACCAGCCAGAGCAACGAACCTTGTACGTCGCCGTCGTCGACCGTGGAGACCGCGGCGGGCGCGGCGGCCTGCGACCTCGTGACGGTACCGGCCCGGCAGGGCTTCGAGGCGGTCGACATCCTGCGGCGAGGCTCCGGTGACGCGATGGGACCCGTGCTGCACGACGGCGGCTGCGCCACCCTCGGCTTCCTGGTTCCGGCCGGCACGGCGGCCTGCTGGGACGTGCCGGGCAGCACCTGCACTCAGACGGACGGGCGCGGGCTCAGACTCGACCCGGAGCCGCCGGTGGAGGGCTCCGACTGGCTGCTGCCGCCCGGCGAGGCCGACCTCGCCACCGACCCGGTGGTGCTGCGCCGGGCCCTCGGCGAGGCGGCCCGGATGATCGAGGCGGCGGACAGCTGCCGGTGAGGCGCCCGCCCGGGCCGGCTGCGAAAATGGTCCGATGGGCAGGTCCAGGAACACACGGCAGGCACGGGACGCACGGCGCAGGCCGGCGGCCGTCGAAGCCGTCGTCGAGCCGGTCGACGGCGGGCTCGCACAGCTCGTCCCCGACCCCGACCGCAGCCGGGCCTGGACGCTGCTGATCGACGGAGCGCCCCAGTCGCACGTCGACCTGGACGACCCCGCATACCTCGTCTTCGAGTACCAGCGCCGCCTGGGCCACGTCATCGACCTTCTCGCCCCGCCCGGCAGGCCCGTGCACGCCGTGCACCTCGGCGGTGGCGCGTTCACCCTGGCCCGGTACACGGCGGCCACCCGCCCCCGCTCCACCCAGCAGGTCGTCGAGCGCGACGCGGCCCTGGTCCAACTGGTCCGCCGGCAGCTTCCCCTGGACCCGAACGCCCGGATCCGGGTCCGGGCGGTGGATGCCCGCGCGGGTCTCGCCAAGGTGCCGGACGGCTGGGCGGACCTGGTCATCGCGGACGTGTTCAGCGGCGCCCGTACGCCCGCCCACCTCACCTCCGCCGAGTTCCTCGACGAGGTCCGCCGGGCCCTGACGCCGTCCGGGGTCTACGCCGCCAACCTCGCCGACGGGCCGCCGCTCGCCCATCTGCGCGGCCAGGTCGCCACCGCCGCCGCCCGGTTCACCGACCTCGCACTGATCGCCGACGCGGCCGTACTGCGCGGCAAGCGCTTCGGCAACGCCGTCCTGGTGGCCTCCGACGCCCCGCTCCCGCTCGCCGAGCTCACCCGCCGCGCCGCCTCCGACCCGCACCCGGCCCGGGTCGAACACGGCAGGTCCTTGACGGACTTCACGGGCGGCGCGACTCCCGTGACGGACGAGGCAGCCGTGGCGTCCCCGGCTCCGCCGCCCTCGGTGTTCCGGTGAGGGGTCAGTAGGTCCCGACCTCGACATGGGGCGGACCGTCGTGCCACGTGCAGAACACCGACACCCGGCCCGTGCCCCTGCTGAACTCCACACGGATCCACGTCTCGGTCTTCCACACCTGCATCGACCAGCCGGATCCCGGTGTCGCCGAGACGAGGGTGGCGCTGGACGTGCCCAGCTCGAACACGGCCCGGCCGCCGTCGGTGTCGTACGACTTGACCTGGCCGGACGCCGAGGCGGACGCCGTGGGGGAGGGGCTGCCCGGGGACCGTGTGGGGGTCCGGGCCGGGGGCGCCGGGCTGGGCGACCGCCGTTTCGGCGAGGCCGGCCGCCGGCTCGGTGCGGGCAGGGTCGCGGAGCCCTGGGCCGTCGCGCCGGCGTCCGTGACCGGCAGGGCGCGCGGCGGGTCGTACGCCGTCTGGACCATCACCGTGTGCACACCCCACCACGACAGCGTGACCGCCGCTCCCGTCGCGAGCAGCCACGCCAGTACGTGTACGAGTCCTCTGCGCATCGCGGGCCATACTGCCCCAGGGGCAGCGCGGTGCGCACATCATCCGAGTTATCCACAGGCGCCCGCCCGGTGTGGTCCGCATGGCGTACGGTGCGGCGCATGGCAAGTGTGCTCGTGGTCGAGGACGACCAGTTCGTACGCTCGGCGCTCATCCGGCATCTGACCGACGCCGCGCACACCGTGCGCAGCGTCGGTACGGCTCTGGAGGCGCTGCGCGAGGTCGCCCACTTCCGCTTCGACGTGGTCATCCTGGACCTCGGACTGCCGGACCTGGACGGCTCCGAGGCGCTGAAGATGCTCCGCGGCATCACCGACGTGCCCGTCATCATCGCCACCGCCCGGGACGACGAGACGGAGATCGTCAGGCTGCTGAACGCCGGCGCGGACGACTATCTGACCAAGCCGTTCTCCGTCGAGCACCTCTCCGCGCGGATCGCGGCCGTACTGCGCCGGACCCGCTCCGGCGGCGGGGAGGCCGCGCCCTCCTCCGTGCTGCGGGTCGGCGGCCTGACCGTCGACCCGCTGCGCCGCCAGGCCGAACTGGACGGAGTCCGGCTCGACCTCACCCGACGCGAGTTCGACCTGCTCGCCTTCCTCGCCGGCCGGCCCGGGGTCGTCGTGCCGCGCAAGGAACTCCTCGCCGAGGTCTGGCAGCAGTCCTACGGCGACGACCAGACCATCGATGTCCATCTGTCCTGGCTGCGCCGGAAATTGGGGGAGACGGCCGCCCAACCCCGCTATCTGCACACGCTCAGGGGTGTCGGCGTGAAGCTCGAACCGCCCGCCGACCGGGGCGACAGGGAGCCGGTGCGATGAGATGGGCCCTGGTCAAGGTCTGCCTGGCGGTCACCACGATGGTCGTGGTCGCCTTCGCGGTCCCCCTCGGCCTGGTCGTCAAGGAGATGGCCCGCGACCGTGCCTTCTCCAACGCCGAGCGGGAAGCCGCGGCGGTGGCGCCCGCGCTGTCCATCACCACCGACCGGGACAAACTGGAGCGCGTCGTGGCCTCCGCCGGTGCCGACTCGGGGATGGCCGTGCATCTGGCCGCCGCCGACGGCCGCCCGGCGATCGACATCGGCAGACAGCGCGCCGCCGACCGTGACATCCAGGCGGTGCGGAAACAGGGCCGGGCCTCCACGGCCTCCGTCTCCGGCGGCTCCACCCTGCTCCAGCCGGTCGCGCTCGGCTCCGGAGCCATCGCGGTCGTCGAGGTCTACGTCCCCGAGTCCGAGGTGACCAACGGCGTCGGCACGGCCTGGGCGGTGCTCGCCGCCGTCGGCCTCGCGCTGATCGTCGGCTCGGTCGCGGTCGCCGACCGGCTCGGGGTGCGCATGGTGCGGCCCGCCCAGCGACTGGTGCGCGGCGCGCACGAACTGGGTGAGGGCAGACTGGGCGCCCGGGTGCCGGAGGACGGCCCGACAGAACTGCGCCTCGCGGCCGTGGCGTTCAACTCCATGGCCGACCAGGTCGTCCAGCTCCTGGCGAACGAACGGGAGCTGGCGGCGGACCTCTCCCACCGCCTGCGCACACCGCTCACCGTGCTGCGGCTCAACGCGGCCTCACTGGGCGCCGGACCGGCCGCCGAGCAGACCCGGGCCGCCGTCGCCCAGCTGGAGCGCGAGGTCGACACCATCATCCGCACGGCCCGGGAGGCCAAGCCGCAGACGGTCGCGGCCGGGCCCGGAGCCGGCTGCGACGCGGCCGAAGTGGTGCGCGAGCGCATGGAGTTCTGGTCCGCGCTCGCCGAGGACGAGGGCCGCAAGTGGCGGGTGGCGGGCGTCGAGCGGCCGGTGCGCATACCCGTGGCCCGCGCCGACCTGGCCGCGGCCCTCGACGCCCTGCTCGGCAATGTCTTCCGGCACACCGCCGAGGGCACCGCCTTCGCGGTCGACGTGCACAACGGCGAGGACGCGGTGATCGTGCTGGTCTCCGACGCGGGCCCCGGCATATCCGACCCGGACGCCGCGATGGCCCGTGGCCGCGGCTCCGGGAACACCGGCTCGACCGGCCTCGGCCTCGACATCGTGCGCCGGCTCGCCGAGTCCACCGGCGGGGACGTCCGTATCGGTTCCTCGGTCCTCGGCGGCACCGAGGTGCGGCTCTGGTTCCAGTCGGCCGGGCGCAAACCGGTGGCGCGGGGGCGGGCGCGAAGGCGCCGATCGGGCAAACCGGTCCCCACTGGTCTCGACCATTAATCGTCCCCGATCCCTTCCTTAAGCGAACCCTAAGGTCTTCAACGGCCGTCCCGATCAAGCCATTTGTCCGATTCCGGATCGCTAGCGTGCTGCCGCACCTCACCCCCGTGAACAGCGAAGGCAGGCACGCGCATGAGCACGCACCGGCGCAGGATCAGTGGCAGGAACAAGGCGATAGGCGGTCTCGTGGCCGCGGCCGTCGTCGGGGGCGGCGCGGTCCTGCTCACCGGCACCGCCAACGCGGCCGGCGTGAACGCCGCGTACACCAGGACGAGTGACTGGTCCACCGGCTACACCGCGCAGTACGTCGTCACCAACAACAGCGCACAGCAGGAGAAGACCTGGACGCTCGAGTTCGACCTCCCGGCGGGCGCCCGGCTCGGCTCCCTGTGGAACGGCGAGTCGAGCGTCAGCGGTTCGCACGTGACCGTGAAGCCGGCGAAATGGGACACCGAGGGCCTCGCCCCCGGCAAGTCGGTGACCGTCGGCTTCGTCGTCGACGGCAGCGGCGCCCCGACGGGCTGTCGTATCGACCAAGCCCAGTGCTCCGCCGACGGCGGCGCCACCCCTGAGCCGAGCGGCCGCCCCACCGCGACCCGGTCCCCGGCTCCGACCGGCGAGCCCAGCAGGAGCGCCACCCCCACCCCGACCAGGAGCGCCACTCCGACCCCGACCGCCACCCGGACGACCGGCAGTGGCAGCGGCACCGGCAACGGCACGACCGCCTCCGCCGGCTTCGCCCCGTACGTCGACACCTCCCTCTACCCGGCCTTCGACCTGCTCGGCGCGGCGGACGCGACCGGCGTGAAGAACTACAACCTGGCCTTCATCACCGACGGCGGCGGCTGCACCCCCAAGTGGGGCGGCGTGACCGACCTGACCGGTGACGGCGTCGCCGCGCAGATCGGCTCGCTGCGCGCCAAGGGCGGTGACGTCCGGGTCTCCTTCGGCGGCGCCTCCGGTTCCGAACTGGCCACGACCTGCTCCTCGGCCGACGCGCTGGCGGCGGCGTACGGCAAGGCGGTCGACGCGTTCAAGCTCACCAAGGTCGACTTCGACGTCGAGGGCGGCGCGCTGCCCAACACGGCGGCGAACACCCTGCGGGCCAAGGCGATAGCCAAGCTCCAGGCCCAGCACCCGGACCTGGACGTCTCCTTCACCCTCCCGGTGCTGCCGCAGGGCCTCACCCAGGACGGCGTGAACCTCCTGTCCGACGCCAAGTCCAACGGCGTGAGGATCGGCGCCGTGAACATCATGGCGATGGACTACGGCCCCTCGTTCAGCGGGGACATGGGTGACCTGGCCGAACAGGCCGCCACGGCCACCCAGGCGCAGGTCAAGAGCGTCCTGGGGCTCTCCGACTCCGCCGCCTGGAAGGCGGTCGCGGTCACCCCGATGATCGGCGTCAACGACGTCTCCTCCGAGGTCTTCAAGGTGGACGACGCCACCCAGCTGGTGAACTTCGCCAAGTCCAAGGGCCTCGGCGGTCTGTCCATGTGGTCAGCCACCCGGGACAAGCAGTGCGCCGGCGGCCCCAAGCCCACCGCCGACGCCACCTGCAGCTCGATCGCCCAGGACGCGTACGCGTTCTCGAAGGCGTTCGCCGCCTTCCACTGACCCGCTCCCTCCCCGAGGGGCGCGGCACGACGGTGGGGTGCCGCGCCCCCGGTAGCATCGGTGCATCCGGTGCACGAGGGGGCGCAGTGATCGAACTGTCCGACATGATCCGCGAGTTGAGGCAACAGCTCACGTCGGCCCTGACCGACGGGGACGGGCAGCTCGTACGGTTCGAGCTGGGGCCGGTCGAGATCGAGGCCACCGTCGCCGTCACGCGTGAGGCGGGCGCGGACGCCAAGGTGCGGCTCTGGGTCGTCGACGCGGGCGCGAACGGCAAGTATTCCCACGCCCAGACACAGCGGATCAAGGTCACTCTGACCCCGAAGGCCGTCCCGGATGACGGCAGCCCGGTCCGTCCGATCCTGATCGCGGGCGGCGAGGCTGAGGGCGAACGCTGACCCGGGGACTGCGGCCGGCGCAGGCCGCGCGGGGTGCGGCCCTCGCCCCCCGGCGCGGCCGCACCTCTCTCCGGCGGCTCAGACCTCTGCCTCCACCCCAGGCAACACCCCCGTCCGCGCCGCCTCCCCGTACCACCGCGCGCTCGACTTCGGTGTCCGTTCCAGCGTGGCGTAGTCCACGTACACCGCGCCGAAGCGCTTGCCGTACCCGTACGCCCACTCGAAGTTGTCCATCAGGGACCACAGGTAGTAGCCGCGGACGTCCGCGCCGTCGCCGATGGCGCGGCGGACCTCCGAGAGATGGCCGTGCAGGTAGGCGATGCGCTCCGGGTCGTGCACACGGCCGTCCGGCTCGGGCTTGTCGTCGTAGGCGGCCCCGTTCTCCGTGACGTACAGGGGCAGGCCGGGGGCCTCCCTGGCGTACCGCGTGATCAGCTCGTACAGGCCCGTCGGATCGATCGTCCAGCCCATCTCCGTGCGCTCGCCCGGCGTCTGGTGGAACCGCACGTCGTCGGCGCCCGGCCAGGGGGAGTGGTCGCTCGCGCCGTGGCCGTCCGCCCGCGCGCCCGGGCGGGCCCCGCCGGGCGCGGCCGACACCAGGGCCGGGGTGTAGTAGTTCAGGCCCAGCGCGTCCAGCGGGACGTTGATCGTGCGGGTGTCGCCGTCGAGGACGTACGACCAGTCCGTGACCGGGGCCGTGTCCGCCAGCAGCGACTCGGGGTACGCGCCGTGCAGCATCGGACCGTGGAAGACGCCGTTGGCGAGGTCGTCGATCCGGCGGGCCGCCCGGAGGTCGGCGGGGTCCTGGGAGAGCGGCCGTACCACGGACGAGTTGAGGCTGATCGCGATCTCGTTCCGGGCCGGCATCACCGAGCGCAGGGCCGAGGCCCCCAGGCCGTGCGCCAGGTTGAGGTGGTGGGCGGCGCGCAGGGAGGCCGCCGGGTCGGTGCGGCCGGGGGCGTGGACGCCTGAGCCGTAGCCCAGGAAGGCGCTGCACCAGGGCTCGTTGAGGGTGATCCACTGCTCCACCCGGTCGCCCAGCGCCTCGCCGACCAGTCCGGCGTACTCGGCGAAGCGGAAGGCGGTGTCCCGCTGCGGCCAGCCGCCCGCGTCCTCCAGCTCCTGCGGCAGGTCCCAGTGGTAGAGGGTGAGCGCCGGTTTGATGCCGTGGGCGAGGAGCTCGTCCACCAGACGGCGGTAGAAGTCCAGTCCGCGCTGGACCGCGGGACCCCGGCCCGTGGGCTGCACCCGGGACCAGGAGACCGAGAAGCGGTAGGCGTTCAGGCCCAGCTCCGCCATCAGCGCCACGTCGTCGCGGTAGCGGTGGTAGTGGTCGACGGCGATGTCACCGGTCTCACCGCCGGCCGTCCTTCCCGGCGTATGGCTGAAGGTGTCCCAGATCGAGGGGGTGCGGCCGTCCTCCCGCACCGCGCCCTCGATCTGGTACGCCGAGGTCGCGGCGCCCCAGAGGAAGGCGCGGGGAAAGGTCACGGGGGTAACGGGTTCAGGCATGGAAGCGCTCCCATCGAGGGTCGTGGCAGACCCGGCGTAGTGGGGGAGGGGGAAGGGGCCGGGGCGGCGGTGGCCCGGCCCCTGGGAGGAGAAAATCAGCCCTTGATCGCGCCCTGCATGATCCCGCCCACGATCTGCTTGCCGAACAGGACGAACGCGATCAGCAGCGGCAGGGTGCCCAGCAGGGCGCCCGCCATGATCACCGCCTGGTCCGGGACATAGCCGGTGCCGAGCGAGTTCAGGGCCACCTGCACGGTCGGGTTCTGCTGGTTCAGGGCGATGATCGGCCACAGGAAGTCGTTCCAGGCGAACACGAACGTCAGCAGGCCGAGCACCGCCATGGCCGGACGGGCGGCGGGGAAGACCACGTGCCAGACGATCCGCAGACTGCTCGCGCCGTCCACCCGGGCCGCCTCGATCAGCTCCGTCGGCAGTGCCTGCACCAGGTACTGCCGCATGAAGAACGTACCGAAGGCGGTGACGAGACTCGGCAGGATCACCGTCTGCAACTGGTTCGACCAGCCGAGGTCCGACATCCACAGGTACAGCGGTACGACCGCCAGCTGCGGCGGGATCATCATCGTGCCGATGGTCAGCAGCAACAGCAGACCGGAGAAGCGGAACCGCAGCTTGGCGAAGGCGAAGCCGGCCAGCGTGGAGAACAGCACCGTGCTCACGGTGATCGTGCCCGCCACGATCACCGAGTTGAACATCGCGGTGCCGAGGCCCGCCTGGTCCCAGGCCGTCTGGAGGTTCCTGAACAGGTTGCCGCCGAACCACAGCGGCGGCGGGGTCTCGTCGAGGCGGTGGGAGGTGCGCGAGGCGGCGATCGCCGTCCACACCAGCGGGGCGAGGGAGACCAGCGCGAAGACCGTGAGTACGACGTACGTCACCGGGCCCGCGTGCAGCTGCTTGCCCGCGCCCGTCCGGCCCCGGCGCCGGACCGCCTTCCGGGGCGGTGCCAGTTCACTCGTCGTCATTGGGACTTCCTCAGCCGTCGGGTGAGCAGCAGGTTGATCGCGGCGATGACCAGCAGGATCAGGAACATCGACCAGGCGATCGCGGACGCCTTGCCGAGGTTGCCGATGATCCAGCCCTGGTCGTACATGTACAGGCCGAGCGTCTGGTACTGGTGCTCGGAACCGCCCTTGGACCCGCTCACCCCGCCGAACAGCAGCGGTTCGCCGAACAGCTGGGTCGCGCCGATGGTCGAGACGACGACCGTGAAGAGGATCGTCGGGCGCAGCTGCGGGACCGTCACGTGCCGGAACTGCTGCCAGCGGTTCGCGCCGTCGATCGCCGCCGACTCGTACAGATCGGTCGGGATCGCCTGCATGGCGGCCAGATAGATCAGCGCGTTGTAACCCGTCCACCGCCAGATCACGATCGAGGAGACCGCGAACTGCGAACCCCAGTCGGACTCACGCCAGTTGACGGGATCCACCCCGAAGAAGTGCAGGATCCAGTTGACCATGCCGCCGTCCCACGAGTACAGCAGCGTGAACACCAGGGTCGCCGCGGCCACCGAGGTGGCGTACGGGGTCAGCATCACCACGCGCCACACGGTCGAGCCGCGCAGCCGGTAGTTCAGCAGGTGGGCGAGGCCGATCGCCGCGAGCAGCTGCGGCACGGTCGAGATCAGACCGATGGTCAGGGTGTTCGTCAGGGCGTTCCAGAAGAACTCCGACGACCACAGGTTCCGGTAGTTGTCCAGGCCCGCCCAGCTCTGGTGGTCCAGCGCGGACAGCTGCACGTGGTGCAGCGAGTACCAGGCCGTGTAGAGCAGCGGGACCAGCGTGAACGCCGCGAACAGCACGAAGAACGGGGACACGAACGCGTACGGCGACGCCTTCATGTCCCAGCGGTACAGCCGGCTGCGCCAGGAGTCGGTGCCCGCCGGCGCACCGCGACCGTGAGCGCCCCGGGCCGCGCCCGGCGGGGTGCCGGGCGCGGCCTCGGCGCTCGACGCGGGGTGCGCGAGAGCCTGCTTCGGGTCGGTCACTGGCCGAGCACGTCCTTGATCTCGTTCGTCGCGGCGTCCCAGCCCTGCGCGGGCGTCTTGCCCTTCTGCTCGACCTGGAGGATGCCGACGTCGCTGATCGCGTTGTCGATCGGCTTGTCCTTGGGGCCGAGGGGCTGCGAGGGGATGGTCTTCGCCGAGTCGGAGAAGATCTGGGTGAGCGGGGCGCCCGAGAAGTACGCCGTGGTGTCGGACTGCGGCTTCAGGCCCGCGTACACCGACGGGGTCGACGGGAAGCTGGCCTGCTTGGCGAAGACCTTCGCCTGCTGCTCGGGAGCGGTCAGCCACTTCGCCAGCGCGACGGCCTCCTTCTGGTGCTTGGTCGCGGTCGGCACGCCGAGGAAGGAGCCGCCCCAGTTGGACGCGGCCGGCGCCGCCGCCACGTCCCACCTGCCCTTGCCGGAGTCACCGGACTTCTGCTCGATGTAGCCGATCATCCAGGCCGGGCAGGCGACGGAGGCGAAGGTGCCGTTGGCGAAGCCCTGGTCCCACGTGGGGTCGAACTGCTTCAGCTTCGCCGACATGTCGCTGGTGGCCACGCTCATGGCGACGTCCCAGGCCTTCTTCACACCCTCGGACCTGTCCCAGACGGGATTGCCGTCCTTGTCGTAGTACCGCTCGCTCGCGCCGCCGACCGCCGCGTTGTAGACGGAGGAGGCCGAGTCCACGAACTTGGTGCCCTTGGGCGCCTTCTTCATGTACTGCTTGCCGACGTCGACGTACTTGCCCCAGTCGCCCTTCCACATCTCGGCGAGCCTGGTCCGGTCGGTCGGCAGCCCGGCCTTCTGGAACAGGTCCTTGCGGTAGCAGATGGCCATCGGCCCGATGTCGGTCCCGAGCCCGATGAGCTTGCCGTCCTTGGTGGTGGCCTGGGCGTTCTTCCAGTCCAGCCACTGCGACTTGTCGACCTCCTTGCCGAGGTCCACGAACTTGTCGGCCTGGGTCTGCACGGCTTCCGTGATGTTGCCGATCTCGATGGCCTCGATGTCGTCCGTGCCGGATCCGGCCTGCAGACGGGTGAGCACCTTCGGCCAGTACACGTCGGTACGAGTGGTGACGTTCTCCTTGATGCTGATGTCCGGATGCAGCTTCATGTACTCGTCGTAGAGGCCGGCCTGCTTGTAGCCGAAGACGCCGAAGGTGCCGATGGTCAGCGTGGTCTTGCCCTTGCCACTGCCGTTTCCGCCGCCGGAGCCGTCCGACGAGCTGTCGTCAGAGTCCTTGGCGCAGCCGGCCAGCAGACCCGTGGTCAGCGCGGCCACGGCCGCGAGGGCCATCAGCCGCTGGGACCGGCGGATGCTCGTGCGCATTGCGTCCTCCTGTTGCCTGACGTGCCGACCCCCCGGCCAACTGCATGGAATCGGGCCCGTTCGTAGTCGCTGCGGCTCGGGCGGGGAACGTGCGGGTTGTGTAGGTGTCAGGTACCGTGGGAGCGCTCCCACCAGTGATGTGTTGAAGAGTCGTCGGTCGGGGGCGGGGTGTCAAGGGAGCGGACAGCGCAACTGCGTTCAGTTATCCGAGCGTTAGCTGCCTGAGCCGGGGGGCGCCCGGTCCAGCCCGTCCGGCGTGTGCGGACGGGGCCTGAGTCCGGCGCGCGGAGGGTCCGTGGGCGCCGCCCGCGGGGACGGCGACCACGGCAAACGGTGCTGTTAGATTCCAGGCCAGCACCAGGAGTCGGTCGAGAGAGGCGGAGCCCATGGCAAGCCACGGAGCGCGGGGCCGAAGCGGGGGCCGGCCCACGCTCGAGGAGGTCGCCGCCCGGGCCGGGGTCGGCCGGGGCACGGTCTCGCGGGTGATCAACGGCTCGCCCCGGGTCAGCGACGCCACCCGCGCCGCGGTCGAGGCGGCCGTGGCCGAACTGGGTTACGTGCCGAACACGGCGGCCCGCGCCCTGGCCGCCAACCGCACCGACGCCATCGCGCTGGTCGTCCCCGAGCCGGAGACCCGCTTCTTCGCCGAGCCGTACTTCTCGGACATGCTGCGCGGCGTCGGCTCGGAACTCTCCGACACCGAGATGCAGTTGCTGCTGATCTTCGCGGGCAGCGACCGGGAACGGCAGCGCCTGGCCCAGTACCTGGCGGCCCACCGGGTCGACGGCGTGCTCCTCGTCTCCGTCCACGCCGACGACCCCCTGCCCGACCTGCTGGCCCAGCTGGAGATCCCGGCCGTGATCAGCGGTCCCCGCTCGGCCGGCGAGACGCTCACCTCCGTGGACTCCGACAACTACGGCGGTGCCCGCTCGGCCGTGGAGCACCTGCTCTCCCGCGGCCGCACCCGCATCGCCCACATCACCGGCCGCCTGGACGTCTACGGTGCCCAGCGCCGCGTCGACGGCTACCGCGACGCCCTGCGCGACGCGGGCCGGAAGCCGGACGAACTCCTCGTCGAACCGGGCGACTTCACGGAGGAGGGCGGCCGCCACGCCATGACCGTGCTGCTGGAGCGGGACCCGGACCTGGACGCGGTCTTCGCCGGCTCGGACGTGATGGCGGCCGGCGCCCGGCAGGCGCTGCGCGGGGCGGGCCGCCGTATCCCGGACGACGTGGCCCTCGTCGGCTACGACGACTCCGCCATCGCCCGCCACATGGACCCGCCCCTCACCAGCGTCCGCCAGCCCATCGAGGAGATGGGCCGCGCGATGATCGACCTGCTCCTCACGGAGATCGCCGACCGCCGCCCGCCGGTGTCCCGGGGGCTGGAGCGCCGGCATGCGGTGCTGCCGACCGAGCTGGTGGTGCGGGCGTCGTCGTGACACCGGTCGCCTCCGCGTGGTGTGGATCGCGTTCCGTGCAAGGCCGGTCATCCGTGCGCCGGGCCGGGGTCAGCGTCCGCGGGTCCGGTCCAGCGCCTGCTCGGCCTGTGCGGCCAGGGTGGTGACCAGGCCGGCGGCGGAGGGCAGGTCGTCGATGAGGTCGACGCCTTCGCCGGCCCACCGCGGGAGCGCGGGGACGGCACCGCCCGCGACGGCTTCCCGGTACGACCGTCCGGCCTCGGGGTCGTCCGCGAGTTCCGCCTCCCGGCCCCGCCAGCGGTCGAGGAAGGGGTGCGGGAGGGTACGGGCGGTGTACCTGGCCGGCCAGCGCGAGCCGCGGGCGATGTCCAGCACCCGGTTGCGCTCGGTGTCCTCGCTTCGCCCCGCGATGATGGCCCGGCTGGTCGCGGGGTCGACCAGGGCCTCGGCCGTGGCCTGGAAGCGGGTGCCGAGCAGCGCCCCCGCGGCACCCAGGACCAGGGCGGCCGCCACACCGCGGCCGTCGGCGATCCCCCCGGCCGCGAGCACCGGCACGGGCGCCGCCAGGTCCACCACGACGGGCACGAACGGCAGCGTCGACCGCCCGTGCCGTGCGCCGTGCCCGCCGGCCTCCGTGCCCTGCGCCACGATCACGTCGGCGCCCAGGTCCACCGCCCTGCGGGCCTCCTCCAGACCGGTCACCTGAAGGATCAGCGCCGTACCGGCGTCGCGGATGCGCTCCACGAACGGACCGGGGTCACCGAAGGACAGCATCACGGCCGCCGGACCGTGCTCCAGCGTCCACTCCACCGCACCGACGTCGGTGGCCCACGCCTGGAAGCCGACACCCCAGGGCCTTCCGGCGCCCTCGGCGGCCACTCGGGGCAGTTCGCGGGCCAGCCAGTCCCGGTCGCCGTTCCCGCTGCCCAGCAGCCCGAGCCCGCCACCGCGCGAGACCGCCGCGGTCAGTGCCCCGCCGGCCGAACCGCCCATCGGGGCCAGGGCGATCGGGTGCTCGACCCCGAACAGCCGCGTGAACGCCGTCGACAACGCCATGAGGCAGTCCCCTTCCGGAGCTGAGAGGTCCGTCAGGGTCTACCCGGAGGCGGCGGAGCGCCACACCGGGGAGACCATGTGCCGTTCAACTCCCGCCCCGGAAAAGGTGAGAGGCACCGTCAGCGCCCCTCCGCACCGCGCACCGCCTCCCACCCCCGCTCCAGCAGGTCGAAGGCCGCGTTGACGGCGCTCAGGCGGTCGGCGGACGGGGTGGTGAGGGTCCGGGCCTCCAGGGTGAGGTGGGCCAGGGCGGCGCAGGCGGGGTCGTCGGCGGGGGCGCCCGTGTCGGCGGCGATCGCGTCGGCCAGGGCGCGTTCGTGCCGCATCCACATGCGCCGGTGGTACTCCACGAGCGCGGGGGTGCTGCTGACCAGCCGCTGGAACACGGCGATCTGCTCGTCGTACTCGGACTTGAATGCCCGGGCCCGCAGCATGTGCTCGCGCAGGGCCTGGATGAGCGGTGTGCCGGGCGCCCGGTCGCGCACGGCGGCGACCAGCGCCTGTTCCACGTCCGTGTCCATGTCGAACAGCAGCGCTTCCTTGCTCGGGAAGTGCTTGAAGAGGGTCGTCGTGGAGACGTCCGCCGCCTCCGCGATGTCCTTGATGCTCACCGCGTCGAAGCCGTGCTCGAGAAACAGCTCCAGTGCCGCGTCCGCCAGCGCCCGGCGGGTCGCGGCCTTCTTGCGTTCGCGGCGGCCCATCGGCTCGGTCGTCTCCGTCATGGCCCGTAGCCTACCCCTTCGGTTGTCGCAGACAAAAAGTTGACTCATTGCACTTAGTGAGTCGGTGTGCTTTTCTGGGCCGCATGACCACAACACCACCTCCCAAGAACGTCCGCTGGGCACTGCTCGGCGTGATGCTCGCCATGCTGCTGGGGATGCTCGACAACAACATCGTCGGTACGGCGATGCCGACGATCGTCCGTGACCTGGGCGGCCTGGAGCACATCTCCTGGGTCGTCACGGCGTACACCCTCGCCACCGCCGTCTCGACTCCCGTCTGGGGCAAGCTCGGTGACCTGTACAGCCGCAAGCACGTCTTCCTCGCCTCGGTCGCGCTCTTCCTGCCGGCCTCGCTGCTCGCCGGTGCCGCCCACTCGATGGCCCAGCTGATCGAGTTCCGCGCCCTGCAGGGCATCGGCGCGGGCGGGCTGGCCGCCGGCGGGTTCGCCCTGATCGGCACCCTCGTGCCGCCCCGGGAGCGGGGCCGCTACCAGGGCATGACAGCCTCCGTGATGGCCCTCGGCGTGGTCGGCGGACCGCTGGTCGGCGGCCTGGTCACCGGACACCTCGGCTGGCGCTGGGCGTTCTACGCCAATCTGCCGCTCGGCATCGTCGCCCTGGTCTGGGTCCACCTGCTGCTCCGCCTGCCGGACGGGGCCCCGAAGCGCCGGCCGCGCATCGACTGGGCGGGCATCGCCGTCCTCGCGGCCACGATCGGCGCGGCGGTCCTCGCGGCCACCTGGGCCGGTACGACGTACGCGTGGACGTCCTGGCGCATACTCGCCCTGGGTGCGGTGGCCGCACTCGGCGCGGTGGCGTTCGTCGCCGTGGAGCGGCGCGTGACCGAACCCCTGCTGCCGCCCCGCGTGTTCACCGGGCACCGCAACTTCCCGCTCGGCATCGGCCTGTTGGCGGCGGTCGGTGTGGTGATGTTCGGGTCGGCGCTCTATCTGCCCCTGTTCCAGCAGACCGTCCAGGGCGCCACGGCGACCAGCTCCGGGCTGCTCCTGCTGCCGATGATGGTCCCGGTGGTGATCGCCTCCAACCTCGCCGGGAAGATCATGTCCCGCACCGGCCGCTACAAGGTGTTCCCGGTGCTCGGCACCCTGCTGCTGACGGCCGGCACGGTGATGCTCGCCACGATGGACACCGGCACCTCCCGCCTCACCGCCGGCTGCTGGATGGCCCTCGTCGGCCTCGGTCTGGGCTTCACGATGCAGATGGCCACCACCATCGCGCAGAACAGCGTGGAACTGCGGGACATGGGGGCGGCCATGGCGGCGACCAATCTGTTCCGCACCCTCGGCGGCTCGGTGGGCGTGGCCGTCTTCGGCTCGCTGTTCACCCGGGCGGTGCCGGCCACGGCGCGGGGTGAGGCGTACCGGCACGCGGTGGCGAACGGCACGCGGCACGTCTTCCTCACGAGCGCCGGGGTGTGCGCAGTGGCGTTCGCGCTGGCGCTGCTCGTGGTGGAGGTGCCGCTGCGGGGCGGATCCGGGTCCGGGAAAACGAATCAGCCGGTGACTCGTCTTGCGACGGAGTCACCGGCTGATCGGTGAGGGTGAGTGACGGGACTCGAACCCGCGGCATCCTGGACCACAACCAGGTGCTCTACCAGCTGAGCTACACCCACCATGACCGGCGGTGGAACTTGTCGTTTCCCCGACCGGCCGAGAAGAAGTCTACAGGGTCCGAAGGGGTGCTCGCGCACACGTTTTCGCGAGCCCCTCTCCTCGGCGTTACCGCGCGGGCAGGACGTGCTTGGCGGCGATCGACTTCGCGGTGTCGGAGTCCGGCCCCGGCTGCGGGACGAAGATGGCCTCGCGGTAGTAGCGCAGCTCGGCGATCGACTCGCGGATGTCGGCGAGGGCCCGGTGGTTGCCGTTCTTCTCCGGGCTGTTGAAGTACGCCCTCGGGTACCAGCGGCGGGCCAGCTCCTTGACGGAGGAGACGTCGACGATGCGGTAGTGGAGCCAGTCCTCCAGGGTCGGCATGTCCCGCAGCAGGAAGCCGCGATCGGTGCCGACGGAGTTGCCGCACAGCGGGGCCTTGCCGGGCTCCTTCACGTACTCCTTCACATACGCGAGGACCTGCTCCTCGGCGTCCTGGAGGGTCGTACCGTTCTCCAGTTCGGCGAGCAGCCCGGACGCGGTGTGCATCTGACGCACCACCTCCGGCATCGTCTCCAGCGCCTGCCCCGGCGGGCGGATGACGATGTCCACCCCCTCGCCGAGTACGTTCAGCTCGGAGTCGGTGACGAGGGCGGCCACCTCGATGAGCGCGTCGTCGGACAGCGAGAGGCCGGTCATCTCGCAGTCGATCCACACCATGCGATCGTTCATGCGACCACCCTAAAGCTGACGTCAGCTTTTTTGGACGCCCTGTACTGGTAAGGGGGGCGAGCGTGTGCTCGCCCCCACTCTCAGTTACCGCTCCGTGGTCCCGGCAGCAGCCCCACCGCGCCGGCCGCCTGGCGGCGGCTCTGCATCGGTACGCCGCTGTCCCGGTCCGGGTGCAGCAGCGCGGGGCTGTGCCCCACCGGGGCGGGACCGGCGAGGCCCATGGGTGGGCCGGGCTGGCCGGACGCGGACATCGCAGGCTCCGCGTCGGCCGGCTTGTCACCCTGCGGCCTGCGGGCCCGGTAGGCGGCCCGGTAGGCGGCGGGGGACGAACCGAGCTGGCGGCGGAAGTGCCCGCGCAGCGCGACGGGGGAGCGGAAGCCGCACCGGCCCGCCACCTCGTCCACGGAGTAGTCCGACGTCTCCAGCAGCCGCTGCGCCTGCAGCACCCGCTGGGTGATCAGCCACTGCAGCGGAGCGCTGCCGGTCAGCGAACGGAACCGGCGGTCGAACGTACGGCGGCTCATGTAGGCGCGTGCCGCCAGGGTCTCCACGTCGAACTGCTCGTGGAGGTGTTCCAGCGCCCAGGCGACGACCTCGGCGAGCGGGTCGGCGCCGATCTCCTCTGGTAAAGACCGATCGAGGTAGCGCTCCTGGCCGCCCGACCGGCGCGGTGGGACCACCAGGCGCCGGGCGAGCGCGCCGGCCGCCTCGTTGCCGTGGTCCGTCCGCACGATGTGGAGACAGAGATCGATTCCGGCCGCCGTCCCCGCGGACGTCAGCACATCGCCGTCGTCGACGAACAGCTCACGTGGATCGACGTGCACCGACGGATAGCGCTTGGCCAGCGTCGGCGCGTACATCCAGTGGGTGGTCGCCGGGCGGCTGTCCAGCAGTCCGGCCGCCGCGAGCACGAACGCGCCCGTGCACAGCCCGACGATGCGGGCACCCTCCTCGTGGGCCCGGCGCAGCGCGTCGAGCGCCTCCTCCGGTGGTGGCGCGGTGATCGAACGCCAGGCCGGTACGACGACCGTCCCGGCGCGCGATATCGCCTCCAGCCCATGCGGTGCGGTGAGTTCCAGGCCCCCTGTGGTCCGCAGCGGGCCTTCCTCTCCGGCGCACACCAGCAGCCGGTAGCGCGGGACGCCGGCGTCCTGACGGTCGATTCCGAACACCGACAGCGGAATGGAACTCTCGAAGATGGGGCCGCCGCTGAACAGCAGCACCGCGACGATCTCCTTGCGGCGGCGCCCGGAAAGCTTCCGGGCCGCGGTTTCCGGCGCGGCAGTGGAGTCGTGGCTCATACTGCTAAGCCCCCCTCGGTGGTCGCGGCTCCTCGGTTGTGTCGCTCCTGCACGTTTCCCCTCGGTCCTGCACGAGTCCCCCGCCGTAAGACAGTCAAGATCGAATCTACTGGGTCCCGCGGTCTCACGGTGACCAGTTCCAACACGCCCGAATTGTCGACATGACAACTTGGCGTGAAGCATTCGATCACGAAGCGTTGCACTCGCGGGCCGTGCAGGGAAGTGCGCCTTGTCGCAGTGGCCAAACCGCGTAGGGTGCGCAGCCGCTCCTGGACCCTTTCCGTGCAGGTCGAACGGGGGTTGGAGGGTGGTCGGGGCCCCTGCGGGGCGACATTCAGAAGTTGGCTGAAAAGATGCGCTCGGGGGTACGGAAACAGGTCAGTCGACCGGTGTCCGCCTGCGGGTGTGACGTCCACCTCTTTGCTTCGGGCAACGCCTGCGGCCGCGAGAGGTCCGCTCGGCGCACCGCTCGGACCGGCGCAACAGGATCCGGCACACGGCCGTGACGGCGGCCAGACCGAGCGCGGCACCCGCCGCGCCGGCCAGCGAGGTGCCGTACCAGACCAGGACCACCGGGACGAGGACGCAGCTGAAGGCGGCCCAGCGGATCACATCGCTCACGGTGTCCGGCGCGGGGTGCGGATCGGAGGTGGATCGGGGACGGGGCATCAGTGGTACTCCCTGTGGCGGTGGCTCACGGGGTTCAACGTCTGTTCGAGCGGTCGGTCACCGGCCGTACGTCTGTGAATCCTGTGCAAACCGCCTGTACGGGGCAGCAACCATTGCGTTACGGGCGCGGCTCGTGCATGCTCCGGTGAACCCCTACGGATGTCGGGGACCGCTTACGGAGCGTGCGCGGGATCTGGGCTCAGGAGGCGTGCCGCCGTACCCTTGGGGGTATGGGGTTGGGAAGATGTTTCCCGGACACAGCTCCGCCGCACACTGTCATCCCTCCCATAAAGGATCACAACGCCGAGACAGCCATGGCCGGTCACGAATTCTTCGAACCCGCGGACCGCAAGCGGCCGGTCGCCGACCCCACGGCGGCCGATCCCCTGGCGGCGGAAGAGCCACGTCCTTCCTGCGACCCCGCCTTCCGGCACGGAGTCGTCGTCGGCTTCGACGGCTCCACCTCCAGTGAGCGCGCCCTCGCCTACGCGATCGGCATGGCCCACCGCTCCCGGGCCGGCCTGATCATCGTCCATGTCGCCAACCGGCTGCCGACCACCGTGTGGGCCGGCTGCGAGCCGCCCGTCTTCGTCGACGTACCGGACCACCGCACCGAGGTCCTCGGCCTCGAGCTGGCGTGCGCGGACTACCTGGCCGAGGTGCCGTGGATCCTCGTCGAGCGCGGCGGCGACATCTGCCACGAGCTCGAAGAGGTCGGCAAGGAGTACGAGGCGGACGCGATCGTCGTCGGCTCCACACACGGCATCGTCGGCCGGATCTTCGGCTCCGTCGCGGGGCGGCTCGCCAAGCGGGCCCAGCGGCCCGTGATCGTCATTCCCTGAGCTCCCAACTCCCTTTGTGCGGCGCGAAACTACTCGCGCGTAGAGGTGGTTTGTGCCCTTGTGAAGGGCATATACCGGTCACCGCGCAACTGCACAGCATGAAGGGAGCCCGCCGTGGACAACGGAAGTACTACGGTGGTCGGCCGACTCGCCCTGGGAGTCACCCTGTTGGCGTTCGGCCTCGGCACGACAGGCGTGATCCACGGTGTGGCCGCGTCCGACGCCGTGTCAGTGGCCCACTACGTGGGCGGAGTTGCCCTGTTCCTGGTCGGCCTGCTGGCCTTCCGCAGCGGTGACGGCGTCTCCGGTACGGGCTTCGCGGCCCTCGGCGCCCTGTGGTTCACCTGGGCGGTCGGCGGTCACTCCTCCGCCAACGCGGCAGGGCTCTTCCTGCTTCTTTTCGCCCTCGTGGCGCTCACGTTGACCCTCGCGGGCGGCGACAGCCTCGGTCAGGTCATGCACGGCCTGCTGTTCCTGGCGATGCTGGTGCTGGCCGTGGCGCAGTTCGCGGACAGCTCGGCTCTCACCAAGGCCGGGGGCTGGGCGGCGGCCGTCTCCGGTGCGGTGGCCTGGTACGCGGCCACCGCGGCGCTCGCGCACTGGCCGACGGCCCTTCCCGGGCGTGCCGCGGGCCGGGGGGTGACGGCCACCGGCTGAATCCGAGCGGCACCGAAAGGGCCCCCGCGTGCTGGTGGCACACGCGGGGGCCCTTTCCGGTGTCGCGGTCCTACTCCACCGTCACCGACTTGGCGAGGTTGCGCGGCTTGTCGATGTCCCGGCCCAGGGCCTTCGCCGTGTGGTACGCCAGCAGCTGGAGCGGGATGCCCATCAGAATGGGGTCGAGTTCGTCCTCGTTCTTCGGGACGACGATCGTCTGGTCGGCCTTGTCCTGGTGCTGGTGGGCCACCGCCAGGATCTTGCCGCTGCGGGCCTTGATCTCCTCCAGGGCCGCGCGGTTCTTCTCCAGCAGGTCGTCGTCGGGGACGATCGCCACCGTCGGCAGGGCCGGCTCGATCAGGGCCAGCGGGCCGTGCTTCAGCTCGGAGGCGGGGTAGGCCTCGGCGTGGATGTAGGAGACCTCCTTGAGCTTCAGCGAGGCCTCACGGGCCACCGGGTAGCCCCGGACGCGGCCGATGAAGAGCATCGAGCGGGCGTCGGCGTACAGCTCGGCCAGCTCCTTGATCTGCTCCTCCTGCTTGAGGATCTCGGTGATCTGCTCGGGCAGCCTGCGCAGGCCCTGGATGATCCGCTTGCCGTCGCGGACCGAGAGGTCGCGGGTGCGGCCGAGGTGCAGGGCGAGCAGGGCGAAGGCGACCGTCATGTTCGTGAAGCACTTCGTCGAGACCACGCAGACCTCGGGGCCCGCGTGGACGTAGATCCCGGCGTCCGCCTCGCGCGCGATCGCCGAGCCGACGACGTTGACGACGCCGAAGACCTTGGCGCCCTTGCGCTTCAGCTCCTGGACGGCGGCGAGGACGTCGTAGGTCTCACCGGACTGGGAGACGGCGACGTACAGGGTGTCGGGGTCGACGACCGCGTTGCGGTAGCGGAACTCGGAGGCCGGCTCGGCGTCGGCGGGGATGCGGGCCAGCTCCTCGATCATCTGGGCGCCGATCAGACCCGCGTGGTACGAGGTGCCGCAGCCGAGGATCTTCACACGGCGGATCTGCCGGGCCTCACGGGCGTCGAGGTTGAGACCGCCGAGGTGCACGGTGGAGAAGCGGTCGTCGATGCGGCCGCGCAGCACGCGGTCCACGGCGTCGGCCTGCTCGAAGATCTCCTTGTGCATGTAGGTGTCGTGGCCGCCCATGTCGTACGACTCGGCCTCCCACTCCACGGTCGTGGGCTCGGCGGTGGTGCGCGTGCCCTCGGTGGTGTAGGTGCGGAAGTCGTCGGCCTTGAGGGTGGCCATCTCGCCGTCGTCCAGGGTCACTATCTGGCGGGTGTGCATGACCAGGGCGGCGATGTCGGAGGCGACGAACATCTCCTTCTCGCCGATGCCGAGGACCACCGGGGAGCCGTTGCGGGCCACCACGATCCGGTCGGGGAAGTCGGCGTGCAGCACGGCGATGCCGTAGGTGCCCTCGATCACCCGGACCGCCTGGCGGACCTTGTCCTCCAGCTTCTCGGCGGGGGAGCGGGCGATGAGGTGGGTGAGGACCTCGGTGTCGGTCTCGGAGAGGAACTCGACCCCGTCCGCCTCCAGCTTGCGGCGCAGGTCCGCGGCGTTGTCGATGATGCCGTTGTGGACGACGGCGACCTTGTTGTCGGCCGACATGTGCGGGTGGGCGTTGACGTCGGAGGGGGCGCCGTGGGTGGCCCAGCGGGTGTGGGCGATGCCGGTGGTGCCCTTGAAGCGCGCCGGGACCTTGGCCTCCAGGTCGCGCACCCGGCCCTTGGCCTTGACCATCTTCAGGCCGGGCGCCTTCGGGGAGGTGACGACGATGCCCGCGGAGTCGTACCCGCGGTACTCCAGCCGCTGCAGCCCTTCGAGCAGCAGCGGGGCAACGTCACGCTTCCCGATGTATCCGACAATTCCGCACATGTATAGGTATTCCTAGCCGTAGACGATGCGGCGCAGCTGCCTGAGCGTCAGTTCGGGCGGCGCCACCGCTCGGTACTTGAGGTCCGCCGAGATCCGTTCGAAGATCTCCGCGTTGACCAGTCCCTGGGCCTGCAGTTCACGGTGACGGCGACGGACGTAGTCCTCCGTCGACTCGTCGAAAAAGGCGAGCACGTCCTGGATCACCCGCAGTGCCTCACCCCTGGCAAGGGGCGTGGACCGCGTCAGATGGTCAACCAGTTCGTCGTGCACCCGGTAGATCCTGGGGTACGGGACACGGTTTCGCAAGAAACGTGCCCGATTCCGGGCAGGCGCCCGCCGTGAGTGCTGTTGGATCTCTGTTCGCAAGCTGTCCACTCTGTGTCTTGCGTCTCGTTGCCCGGACCCACGAGTTTCGGACGCCATGGACATTCCTCGTATGGGAGTACCCGAGAAGCTGGCCGAGCGCATGAGCATGGCCGAGCAGCACGAGTACCTGCGCGCCAGATTCTCGCGGCGCACCATGATCAGAGGCGGCGCCGTCACGCTGGGCGCCGTCGCGGGTGGCGCGTTCGTGCCGGGCGCCACCGCACAGGCGGCCGTGCCGACCCTGGGGGCACCTCCCACGCCCTTCAGGCAGTGGGGGAGCACCGCCCCCGCCACCGAGACGGTCGACGGCGCCCTCGTCGCCCCCTTCGGCCGCCACCTCGCCTTCGGCAACGACCCGCGCACGGAGATGACCGTCTCCTGGCAGGTCCCGGTCGCCGTGAAGAAGCCGTTCATCCGCATCGGCGCCCACCCCTGGGACCTCTCCCGCAAGATCGAGGCCGAGGTCCGCAGCCTCTACACCCCGGCCGGCGTCGGCGCGAGCGGCGACCACACGCAGTACTACCTGCACGCCCAGCTCACCCACCTGCGCCCCGGCCGGACCTACTACTACGGCGTCGGCCACGAGGGCTTCGACCCGGCCGAGCCGCATCTGCTGGGCACCCTGGGCACCTTCACCACCGCCCCCGCCCGCAAGGCGCCGTTCACCTTCACGGCCTTCGGCGACCAGGGTGTCAGCTACCACGCCCTGGCCAACGACAGCCTGATCCTCGGCCAGAACCCCTCCTTCCACCTGCACGCCGGCGACATCGCCTACGGAGACCCGGCCGGCCAGGGCAAGACCACCGACACCGGCTTCGACTCGCGCACCTGGGACCAGTTCCTGTACCAGACCGAGTCGGTCGCCAAGCAGATCCCGTGGATGGTCTCGTACGGCAACCACGACATGGAGGCCTGGTACTCGCCCAACGGCTACGGCGGCGAGGAGGCCCGCTGGACCCTCCCGGATAACGGCCCGGACGCGAAGAACCTGCCGGGCGTGTACTCCTTCGTCCACGGCAACACCGCGGTCATCTCGCTGGACCCGAACGACGTCTCCTTCGAGATCCCGGCGAACCTGGGCATATCCGGAGGAACTCAGACCAAGTGGTTCGAGGCCCAGCTGAAGAAGTACCGGGCCTGTGACGACGTCGACTTCATCGTCGTGTTCTTCCACCACTGCGCGTACTGCACGTCCACGGCGCACGCCTCGGAGGGGGGCGTGCGCCAGGAGTGGGTGCCGCTGTTCGAGAAGTACCAGGTGGACCTGGTCATCAACGGCCACAACCACCAGTACGAGCGCACCGACGTGATCAAGGCCGGCCAGGTCACCAAGAAGCTCCCGATCGGCGGCACCGCCTACCCCGAGACCGAGGGCGTGGTCTACGTCACCGCCGGCGCGGCGGGCCGCAGCCTGTACGCCTTCACCGCGCCCGACTCCTACGAAGGGAACGAGCACGAGGTCGACTCGGTCGCCTCCTTCATCAACACCAAGGACGGCAAGGTCAACGAGACCGTCACCTGGTCCCGGGTGCGCTACCTCAACTACTCCTTCCTGCGCGTGGACGTCACCCCCGCGCCGAAGGGCCGCCAGACCACCCTGACGGTGTCGGGCATCGCCGAGACCGGCGACCGCATCGACCACTTCACGGTGTCCCGCACGGCGAAGTGACGATCCGGCGGGCGGTCCTCACATCCGCTTGAGGACCGCCTGCTTGGCCAGCGCGAACTCCTCCTCCGTCAGAACGCCGTCGCGGTGGAGTTCGCCCAGCTCGCGCAGGCGGCGCAGCAGGGAGTCGTGGTCGTCCTCGGCGGGCGCCCTGTCGAGCGCCGGCGGATCCTTCGGCGTGTCCGGCCCCGCCGCGGCGGGATGCGGCAGCCGCCCCTGCACGGCGGCGGCCACGAGGGCCATCAGCGGGTCCTTCTTGAACCCCCACAGCTCGACGGCGTTCGGGTCGTACTTGGCCGTCGCCGTCACCGGGGCGCCCCGCACGTGGAAGCGCAGGTACCCGTTCTCCAGGCCGGCCGCGGGCTGCCACTCCACGCCGAGGACGTCCACGAGCGGGATGGTCCGGGTGCCGACGTTCGCCTTGGCGTTCTCGGTCTTCCAGTTCCACTCCAGCCGCACCCGCTCCCCGTCGAAGCTCGCCGTGCCGTCCCCGGCCGAGGCGGACACCGGCAGCGAGGGCCCCGGCAGCAGGTACTCACCGACCGGCTCCGGCGGAACCCCGTCCAGCAGCAGGGCGTTGCGCACCTCGTCCGCGAAGTACTCGGCGACGCCGTACCGGTCGGACTCCACCGTCAGCTGATAGGGGTCGTTCGGCTCGGCCAGCCGGCCACCGGTGGCCTGCGTCAGCGGATCGGCCCCGTCCCGCAGCCGTAGCCGCAGCCGGCCCGACCTCCGGCCCTGCTCGAAGGAGACACCGGCCAACGCGCCCAGCGGTACGACGAGTTCGCCCAGCACCCGGCGGAGCAGGCTGACGTTCTTGTCCCGGCCCGGGGTGAGCCGCAGGGCATCGCCGTCGAAGGCCCAGGTGCCGTCCTTCTGGATGATTTCCGCCATGGAGGGATTGTTTCACCGGATCTGCGGGAGAGTGGTCTCGACCACGTCCGACGACCACGCCCGACGGTCGCCTCCGACGGGGCGTCAGACAGTCGACCCCCACCCGAAGGGAGCGCATGTGAGACGGAACCACAGCACGACTCCCCGAACACCCCGCGTCCTCGGATCCCTGCTGCTGCTCGCGGCGGCCGGCGTCCTCACCCTCGGCACGGCACCAGCGGCACCAGCGGCACCCGCGGCACCCGCGGCACGGGCGGCCGCCGCCCCCACACCACTGGACCGGGTGGTCCCGGCGCCTGCCTCCGTCCAGCCCGGCGGAACCCCGTACCGCATCACCTGGGCGACCGGCATCCGCGTCGACGACTCCGCCGAGGTCCGCCGGATCGGCGCGTATCTCGCCGGTATCCTGCGGCCCTCCACCGGCTACCCACTGCCGGTCACCGCCCACGGCACCGGAGGCATCACGCTCCACCTCGCCCAGGGGGACTTCGGCGCCGAGGGGTACCGGCTGCACAGCGACGCGGGCGGCGTCACCCTCACCGCGAGCGCCCCCGCCGGGCTCTTCCACGGCGTCCAGACCCTGCGTCAGCTCCTCCCGGCAGCCGTCGAGAAGAGGACCGTGCAGACCGGCCCCTGGCACATCGCCGGCGGTACCGTGGACGACCGCCCCCGCTACTCCTACCGGGGCGCCATGCTGGACGTCTCCCGGCACTTCTTCACCGTCGGCCAGGTCAAGCGCTACATCGACCAGCTGGCGATGTACAAGATCAACGAGCTGCATCTGCACCTCAGCGACGACCAGGGCTGGCGCATCGCCGTCGACTCCTGGCCGCGCCTCGCGACCTACGGCGGCTCCACCGAGGTCGGCGGCGGCAAGGGCGGCTACTACACCAAGGCCGACTACCAGGAGATCGTCTCCTACGCCGCCTCCCGCTACCTGGAGGTCGTCCCCGAGATCGACATGCCCGGCCACACCAACGCGGCCCTGGCCTCCTACGCCGAGCTGAACTGTGACGGCACGGCACCGCCGCTCTACACCGGCACGGAGGTCGGCTTCAGCTCGCTGTGCGTGCCGAAGGAGGTCACGTACACCTTCGCGGACGACGTGATCAGGGAGCTGGCCGCCCTCACCCCCGGCCGCTACCTCCACATCGGCGGCGACGAGGCGCACTCCACCAGCCACACCGACTACGTGACGTTCATGGACCGCGTGCAGCCGATCGTCGCCAAGTACGGCAAGACGGTCATCGGCTGGCACCAGCTCACCGGCGCCCACCCGGCCAAGGGTGCCCTCGCCCAGTACTGGGGCCTGGACGGCACCAGCGCCACGGAGAAGGACCAGGTCGCCAGGGCCGCGCAGAACGGCACCGGGCTGATCCTGTCCCCGGCGGACCGGGTCTACCTCGACATGAAGTACACCAGCAGCACCGTGCCGGGCACGAAGTGGGCCGGTTACGTCGAGGTCCAGCGGTCGTACGACTGGAACCCCGGCAGCTACCTTCCCGGCGCCCCGGGCTCCGCCGTCCAGGGTGTGGAGGCACCCCTGTGGTCGGAGACCCTGAAGACGTCCGCCGACATCGAGTACATGGCGTTCCCGCGCCTGCCCGGCGCGGCCGAACTGGGCTGGTCCCCGGCGGCCACGCACGACTGGAACACCTACAAGCTCCGACTCGCCGCCCAGGCCCCACGCTGGGACGCCCTCGGCATCACCTACTACAAGTCCCCCCAGGTCCCCTGGCCGACGACCTGACCGCTCACTGACGGGCACCCCGGGGGACGGTACTCCGGGGTGCCTGCCCGTCTGTGGGGCTGTGCTGGTCAGAACCTGGCGATGGGGTTCTCCAGGTTCCCGACCAGCTGGAGTGCGCCGGACGGATCCGTCAGGTCCACCATCTGCCGGTTGTCGCGCAGCTGGAGCCGGTTGAGGCAGGACAGGGCGAACTCGGGGGCGAACATGTCGTACTGGTGGAATCTGTCGGCCAGTTCGGTGTTCGCGTCCTGGTACTCGCGGGTGGTCTCCGCGACCGTACGCCAGAAGGTGTCCTCCGCAAGGATTCCCTCGGCAGCGAGGTGTGCGGCGAGGAAGCGGAAGAAGCAGTCGAAGACGTCCGTGAAGATCGACAGGAGCCTCTTGTCCTCCGGGACGTCGGCACGGATGCGCTCGACCTCCGGGGGCAGGACCGCGTCCGGGTCCATCACCACGATCTCCTCGGCGATGTCCTTGTAGACCGCCCGCTGCACGGCCCCGTCCTTCAGCACCAGGATGACGTTTTCGCCGTGTGGCATGAAGGCGAGGTCGTAGGCGTAGAAGCTGTGCAGGAGGGGGGTGTAGTACGCCCGCAGGTAGCGGCGCAGCCACTGCGTGGGGGTGAGGCCCGAGCGTTCGACGAGTGCGCCCGCGAAGGAGGCGCCCTCGTCGTCCACGTGCAGCAGCGACGCCATGGTGGCGAGGGACTCGCCGTCCCGGAGCGAGGGCACCGGGCTCTCCCGCCACAGCGCGGCCAGCATCTTGCGGTACGGCGAGTAGCGGTCGGTGGCCTTCTCGTACTCCAGGTGCCGGTAGCCGACGGCCGCCCGCTCCCGGATGATCGTGAGGCCGGTCGACTTCAGCACCGGGTCGTTCTCGATCAGCTGGGCCAGCCAGTCGTTGATCGCCGGAGTCGCCTCCATGTAGGCGGCGGACAGCCCGCGCATGAAGCCCATGTTGAGGACGGAGAGGGCTGTTTTCACATAGTGCTTGTGCGGGTCGCTGGTGTTGAAGAAGGTCCGGATGGACTGCTGGGCCAGGTACTCGTCGTCACCCTCGCCGAGGCAGACCAGGTGCCGGCGGGCCACCTCGGCGGCGAAGGTGACCGAGAGCTTGTTCCACCACTGCCAGGGGTGGACGGGGATGAGGAGGTAGCCGGCGGGGTCGAGGCCCTGGTCGGTGAGCACCGTGCGGAAACGGTTCAGCGTGGCCTCGCCCAGCTCCTCCCGCAGGAACGACTCGTACTCGATCCCCGCTCCCGCCGTGAACGCCGCCCGCGAGCGGTGCGCGGCCAGCCACACCAGCCGGACGGGGCTCGCGGTCTCCGGGGCGTACGCGAGGTACTCGTGGATGCCGAAGCCGAGCCGTCCGTTGTTCGCGACGAAGCAGGGATGTCCCTCGGTCATCCCGGTCTCGATCGCCTGGAAGCCGCTCGCCGCCAGCTCGGCGGAGGTCACCTTCGGCTTGGTGAGCTTGTAGCAGGTGCCGGAGAGGGTGGAGGAGATCTCCTCCAGATAGACCGGCAGGATCTCGTCGCTCAGGCCCAGGGAGTCCTTCAGCTCGATGAAGAAGTCCAGGGCGGCGAGCGGGAGTTCTGTGCCCCCCCGGTGCCGGGTGAGGGAGTCGGCGTCGATCTGCCAGTGGTCGAGCGAGCGGCGTACGGCTGTGAACCGGTAGGAGGTCTGCCCGTCGTCACTGCGGACGACGTACCGGTCCCCGTCCTCCTCGGGCGTGATCAGGCGCTCGTGCGCGAACTCGGCGAGCGCCTTGCGTATCAGCAGACGGTTGGCCCTCGCCCAGCGCTCGGGGGTCAGGTGGGCCACGGCGTCGGTGAGGCTCATGCGGCCACCCCCGTCGCGGCGGTGAACTGCTCGCGCGTGCAGAAGCTCAGCAGGGCCTTCTTCTCCGGCTTCTGGATCTCCCGCTCGGGCACGAACCCGACGGCCTCGTTCAGTGCGTGCACGGCCGTGTTGTGGACGTCCGGCTCGACCACGACGCGCGCCACCGACCGGTCCTCGAAGAGGTGGGCCATGACCGCGGTGATGACGGACCTGGTGAAACCGCGGACGGGGGTGTCGGTCGGCGCGACCAGGAAATGCATGCCGGCGTCGCCCGGCTCCGGCTCGTAGAGCCCGACCAGCTCCCGGTGCGCCGGGTCGTACCTCTCCATCAGGAAGGCGGGCTCCCCGTCGCACAGCCCGAGGAACGCGTGGTGGTGTGCGTCCGCCGCGATCTCCATGTACGCCCGCTCGACGTCCTCCAGTTTCGCGTCCTGCATCATCCAGAAGGAGGCCTTGGGGTGGGTGACCCAGGAGTGCAGGAGCCCGGCGTCCCGCAGGGGGTCGAGGGGGCGGAGGGTGAAACTCATGTCCGTGCTGGTCATACGGCGAACTCCTGGAACGCGATGGTCTTCTCGACCGGGTAGTACTCGGTGCCGAGCAGCTCGCGGATGATGTACGAGTTGCGGTACGCGCCCATGCCCAGGTCGGGACTGGTGATGCTGTGGGTGTGGACGCCGGCGTTCTGGAGGAAGACGCCGCGGCCGGTGACGTCGACGGCGTAGTTGCGGGCGACGTCGAAGCGGCCGTGGCCGTCGAAGCGGAGGCGGTCCCGGATCGGTGCGAGGAAGGCCGGGGGCTCGTAGTGGTAGCCGGTCGCCAGCAGTAGGCCCTCCGTGCGGATCTCGAAGTCCTTGCCCTGCTCGTCCTGGTGGAAGCCCAGGGTGTAGGTGCCGTCCTCGTAAGTGGCCCGGCGGAGGGTGGAGTTGGTGAGGAGGCGGGTGGGGACCGGCCGGTCGCCGCTCGTCACGTTCTTCTGGTAGAGCAGGTCGAAGATCGAGTCGATCAGATCCGAGTTGATGCCCTTGAACAGGCCCTTCTGCTGCTTCTCCAGCCGGTAGCGGGTCTCCTCGGGCAGCGCGCGGAAGTAGTCGATGTAGTCCGGTGAGGTCATCTCCAGGGTCAGCTTGGTGTACTCCAGCGGGAAGAACCGCGGGGAGCGGGTGACCCAGTTGAGCTGGTAGCCGTGGACGTCGATCTCGGCGAGCAGCTCGTGGTAGATCTCGGCCGCGCTCTGTCCGCTGCCGACGATCGTGATCGACTTCTTCGCCTGCAGCTCCGCCTTGCGGTGCATGTACCGGGAGTTGTGCACGGGCTCCCCGGCCAGGTCCCGGCAGGCCGGCGGGACGTAGGGGGTCGTGCCCGTGCCCAGCACCAGGCGGTGGGCACGGAACGTCTCGCCGCGCTCGGTGTGCACGACGTACAGCTCGTCCTCGTACGTCACCTCGGTGACCGTCGTGCCGAACCGGACGCTGCTCAGCTTGTTCGCCGCCCAGCGGCAGTAGTCGTCGTACTCGACCCGCAGCGGGTAGAAGTTCTCGCGGATGTAGAACGGGTACAGCCTGCCTTTCTCCTTCAGGTAGTTGAGGAAGGAGTACGGCGAGGTCGGGTCGGCGAGGGTGACCAGGTCCGACATGAACGGGGTCTGCAGGTGGGCGCCGTCCAGGAACATCCCGGCGTGCCACTCGAAGTCCGGCTTGGAGTCGAGGAAGACGCCCTCCAGACCGGCGATCGGTTCGGTGAGGCAGGCGAGGCCGAGGTTGAAGGGGCCGAGGCCGATCCCCACGAAGTCATAGGTGCGGCTGGCTTCAGCAAGCGCGGTCAAGGGACTCTCCCAGGTACTGCTCGGCGTGGCCGGCGATCAGGTCGAGAACGGCGGCGATGTCGGCCCGCGTGGTCTCGGGGTTGAGCAGGGTGAACTTCAGGTAGTGGCGGCCGCCGACCCTGGTGCCCGCGACCACGGCGTCGCCGGAGGCGAACAGGGCCTTGCGGGCGTGGAGGTTGGCGCGGTCGATCTCGGCCGGGTCGGTGACGGCCGCCGGGATGTAGCGGAAGACGAGGGTGGACAGGGTGGGTTCGACGACGACGTCGTAGCGGGGGTCGGCGGCGAGCAGCCTCCAGCCCTCGGCCGCGAGGTCGCACACCTCGTCGAAGAGTTCGCCGATGCCGTCGGCGCCCATCACCCGCAGGGTCATCCACAGCTTCAGGGCGTCGAAGCGGCGGGTGGTCTGCAGGGACTTGTCGACCTGGTTGGGAATGCGTTCCTGCGCCATGCTGCGCGGATTGAGGTAGTCGGCGTGGTAGGTGGCGTGCCGCAGGGTGGCCGCGTCCCTCACGAGCAGGGCGGACGAACTCACCGGCTGGAAGAAGGACTTGTGGTAGTCGACGGTGACCGAGTCGGCGCGTTCGATGCCGTCGAGGCGGTCCCGGTACTTCAGGGAGGCGAGCAGTCCGCAGCCGTAGGCCGCGTCGACGTGCATCCACACGCCGTACTGGGCGCACAGCTCGGCGATCTCCGGCAGCGGGTCGATGGAGCCGAAGTCGGTGGTGCCGGCGGTGGCGACGACCGCCATGGGCACCAGCCCGTCGCGCCGGCAGCGCTCCAGCTCGTGGGCCAGGGCGACGGTCTGCATCCGCTTGTCGTGGTCGACGGGGACGGACACGACGGCCTCCTGTCCGAGCCCCAGCAGTTTCGCGGACTTCCGCACGCTGAAGTGGCTGACCTCGGAGGCGAGGATCCGCAGTTTCCCGAGGCCGTTCGTCTTGGCCTCCTCCCTCGCGAGCAGCAGCGCCTGGAGGTTGGACTGCGTTCCCCCGGAGGTGAACACGCCGTCGGCGGCGGGGCCGAGGCCGGTCCGCCGGGCCGTCCAGTCGATGAGCCTGCGCTCGATGAGGGTGCCGCCGGCCGACTGGTCCCAGGTGTCGAGGGAGGAGTTCACCGCGGAGAGCACGGCCTCGCCGAGCACCGCCGGGATGACGACGGGGCAGTTGAGGTGGGCGAGGTAGCGGGGGTGGTGGAAGTAGACCGCGTCGCGGAGGTAGACGTCCTCCAGCTCGTCGAGCGCGGCGGCGGTGTCGCCGAGGGGGCGGTCCAGGTCGATGGCGTCCACGCGGGGGACGAGGGCGTCCACGGTGACGCCGGTGAACGGACGGTCGGTGGTGGCGAGTTTGGCCGCCACCCGCTCGACTCCTTCGGTCACGGAGCTGCGGTAGTGCTCCGCGGTGAGGCCATTGAGCAGGTGCGAGCGCATGTGGGGGTCCTCCGGGGGACAGTCCGTGCGGGGATGTCTACTTAGGTTAGCCTAACCTAAGCTGCATGGATCAAGGCATGTGTCGGCCGTGACCGCTGTCGCTGCGCGGCGGGTCACTCCGCGACGCGAAGCTGTTCCTCCGTCATCCCCTGCCGCCAGTACCCGACGAAGGTCACCCGCCGCCGGTCGACGCCGCGCTCGCCGACGAAGTGCCGCCGCAGCGCCTTCACCCGCCCCGACTCACCGGCGATCCACACGTACGGCCGCTCGGCCGTGGGGAGTTGGGCGGCCCGTACGGCATCGACGGCCATGGGGGACCCGTCGTGCCGCACGAGCCACGTGATCTCCGCGTCCGCCTCCGTGCGGACGTCCTGGATGTCCTCGGCGTGCGGCACCTCCAGCCAGGCCCGGGCGCGGGTCCCGGCGGGGAGGGACTCGAGGATCGCGGACGCGGCCGGTACGGCGGTCTCGTCGCCCCACAGGACGACCAGGTCGGTGTCGCCCGGCGGGCGGAAACGGACCGCGCGGTTGTCGGCGACGGCCGGCCCGAGCAGCAGCACCCGGTCACCGGCGGTGGCCCGGGAGGCCCAGCGGGAGGCGGGGCCGGCGGGGGTGGGGGCGCCGGGTCCGATGCCGTGCAGGGCGAAGTCGATGTCGATCTCGTCGGGGTTCCGGCGCAGGTCGCGAAGGGTGTACGAGCGCATCACGGCCCGTACGCCGTCCGGGAGTTCCCGCCACGCCTGCCACCACCCGTCCCCCAGGTCCAGCGGGACGACGGGCTCGGTCTGGTCCGGATGCGGCAGGAACAGGGAGAGGGACTGGTCGCGTCCGAGGGAGTGGAAGGCGTGCAGATCGGCTCCGCCGAAGGTGACGCGCACCAGCGACGGCCCCAGCCGCCGGGTCCGTACCACGTGCAGGGAGAAGAATCGGAACGGGGCGGCCACGGCCGTCGTCATAAGGGCTCCTGAGGTGGCGTCAGGCGGTGGTGTGCTAGCTGACCTTCTTGGCCTTCTCCAGGGCCTCGGCCAGACTCGTGAGCAGCGGCACACACTTGTCGTACGACAGAATCGGCTCGGGCGAACGGGCGATGACCTGCCCCGCCTTCACCGCGGGCAGCTTCTTCCACGTCGGCTTGCTGATGTCGGCGGGCTGGATCGCCGAGGACCGGTCGTCCATCATGATGATGTCGGCCTGGTACTTGTCGACGTTCTCCCAGCTCAGCGACTCGTACCAGCCGCCGCCCTGCTTCTTCGCGCTCTCCGGCGGCTCCACGAAGTTCACGCCGAGGGCCTTGAAGTACTCCAGGTCGACGGAGAGGTCGGTGCCGGAGACGTAGAACAGCTGGTCGCTCGCGGAACCGGCCATCACCTTGATGTGCGGCTTGGCCCCGGCGGCGGCCCGCAGCCGGGCGGCGGCGGCCTCGAACCGCTTCTTCGCGTCGGTCACCCTGGCGGCCCGCATGTCCGCGCCCAGCGACTTCGCGAGGTCCCACACGCGCTGCAACGGCTCGGTGAGCTGACGGTCGTAGACGGAGACACCGACGCTGGGGGCGAGTTGGGTGATCTTCTTCTTCGACTCCTCGGGCACGTACCAGAGGGTGCCGGCGGCGTCGAACATGGTGGAGATCAGGACATCCGGTGCGAGCGAGGCGTACTTCTCGATGTTGAACTGGCCCCAGGTGTTGCCGAGGACCGTCACCTTGCTGACGTCCATGTCGCCGGCCTGGACGTCGGCCTTGCCGTCCTTGGTCGTCGTCGGGCCGAAGACGCCCTTGACCTGGATGCCGTAGTCGAAGAGCGCGGCGCCGACGCCGGTGAAGGCGACGATGTTCGCGGGGGTCCGATCGAGCTTCACGGTCGTGCCGCGGTCGTCCTTGAAGGACCAGGGACCGGACTTGGCGGCCCGCGTCCCGCTGCCCGGGCCACTGTCTTTGCCCTTGCCGTCCCCGCAGGCGGCGAGCGCGGCACCGAGTCCGGCGGCGCCGCCGGCGGCGAGCAGTCCGCGGCGAGTGAGGTGGGTGGCACGGGGATGGGGCATGGGCATGACTGCTTTCGAACGGGGCGGAGCGCCCGCCGGACAGGTTCGAAGGTAGGTTAGCCTAACCTCAGTCGATGTCCAGGGGTGCCCCGCTCCGGCCGGGAAGTGGCCGAACGCCGACGGGAACGGATCCGGTCAAACTTGCTTCGCGCGGCCCCGGACTCCCCTCGTCCGCATGGTCATTCCGATCACGTCTCGCTACGTTGACCCGCGTCTCGGTTCCCGTGGGGTGCTGATCGACGAGGCGGCCGGAGGTGGGTGTTGGGTGTGAGGACGACGCCGGAGGGCGTGGACGTGGAGGCGGCGGTCCGCTCGGACGCCGCGCTCGTGGAGGCGGACCTGGACCGCTTCCTCGCGGCACTGACCCAAGTGCCGTCCGGCGCGGCGGACTCCGTGTACGGCGCGGCGCTGCGGCGCGCACTGCGCGAGCCGGCCGCCGACGCCGTCGGCTCCAAGGTGGGCCAGCAGGCGCTGCGTCCCGCTCCCGGGGCACCCGGCGGCGGCCGGCCGCTGCGCCCCTCGATGGTCTACTGGGCCTACCGCAACTACCGTGGTTTCGACGCCCCCGGGCACGAGGCCGCCCACGACGACGGACTCGACGCGGTCCGCCGGGCCGCCGTCGCGGTGCGCGTCCTGCTGAAGGCCGCCGTCGCGCTGGACGACGTGCAGGACGGCAGCACCGTCCGCTACGGCGAACCCGCGCTGCACACCACCCACGGCGTGCCGCTCGCCGTCAACACCGGCTCCTGGCTGATCGCGGCCGCCCTGGCCCACGCCGCCGACCCCGCCGTCGTGGACAGCCTGCTCGGCGCGGTGGCCGACGGTTTCCAGGGGCAGGCCGTCGACATCGCCACCCGCTCGCCCCGCACCCGCGCCGAGCTGGCCGCGGCGCCGCGCGAAGAGCGGGTCGCGTTCTGGGAGTCGATGGCCGCGCTGAAGACCGGCACCCTGTTCCGGATGCCGCTCGACGCGGCGCTGGCGGCCCTGCGCGTCGTCGCGGACGAGCGCGGCACCCTGAAGGAGGCCATGCGCCAACTCGGCCTCGCCAGCCAGCTGTTCAACGACCTGACCGACTTCCTGCCCGAGTTCGCCGGCCCCCGCACCCACGAGGACTTCGACGGGCTGAGCAACCGCGTCTTCCTGGAACTGCTCGACTCCGCGCCCCCGCCCGGCCGTACCGCGCCGGACGGCGGCCGGCTGCGGTCGTACGTCCTCGGCCACCCGGACCTCCACCGGACACTCCTCGCCCTGTCCGCCGAGGCGGTCGCCCGCAAACGGGCCGCCAAGGACGCCGTGCGCCAGGTGTGCCGCTCGGCGGACAGCGCCGCCTACTTCGACCTCACCGTCGAACGCAAGGGCCACCTCATCGACCGCCTCCATGACGCCCTCCGGCACCGGAGCGCGGCATGACGGCCACCGCCTCGGCCCGTCTGCGCTCCGGCACCCGGGACCGGCACGACGCCCTGGAGCGCACCGGCTTCGCCACCGCGCTGCTCGCCGGCACCCTTCCCCTCACCCTTTACACGGCTCAACTGGCCGCCCTGCACATGGTGTCGGCCGATCTGGAGCGCGCACTCTCCGACACCATGCACCCGGGCGTCACCGGGCTGTGGGCGGCGGAGGACCTGCGCAAGGCCCCACTGATCGAGCGGGACCTGCGCCACTTCACGCTCCGCGGCGCCACCCCCGCGCGGTGGCCGGCCGCGCACGCGGCGGCGTTCGCGGCGGACATCCGTACGACGGCGGCCGCGGACCCGCCCGCACTGCTCGGCTTCCTGTACGTCATGGAGGGCTCCACGCTGGGCGCCCTGCATCTGCGCCGGTACGTCAGCCGTGCCTACGGCCTGCGCGGCACCGAGGGCACCGCCTACTACGCGAGCGGTGACCCGGCCCGCTGGAGCCGTTTCACCACCCGGCTGGACGCGGTCCTGGCCGGTCCGGCCGCCCAGGACCGTGCCCTGACCGCCGCCCGGCGGGCCTACCGGCACACGGCCCGCATCACCGGTGCCCTCTCGGCCGGCCTGGTCCGCCGGACGGCCCCTAGCTCACCAGCCCCAGCTCCCGTGCGATGAGCATCCGCTGCACCTCGCTCGTGCCCTCGCCGATCTCCAGGATCTTGGAGTCGCGCCACATGCGGGCCACCGGGTACTCGTTCATGAAGCCGTAGCCGCCGTGGATCTGGGTGGCGTCGCGGGCGTTGTCGACGGCGACGGTGGAGGAGTACAGCTTGGCCAGGGCCGCCTCCTTCTTGAAGGGCTCGCCGGCGACCAGCCGGGAAGCCGCGTCACGCCAGGCCAGACGGGCCGTGTGGGCCTTCATCTCCATGTCGGCGATCTTGAACTGGATGGCCTGGTTGGCGCCGATCGGCCTGCCGAAGGCCTGGCGTTCCTTGGCGTACTTCACCGACTCGTCCACACAGCCCTGGGCCAGCCCGGTGGCGAGGGCCGCGATCGCGATGCGGCCCTCGTCCAGGATGCGCAGGAACTGGGCGTAACCCCGGCCCTCCTCGCCCAGGAGGTTGGCGGCCGGGACCCGGACGTCGGCGAACGACAGCTCGCGGGTGTCCGAGGCGTTCCAGCCGACCTTCGAGTACGGGGCCGCGACGGTGAAGCCGGGCGTGCCGGACGGGATGATGATCGCCGAGATCTGCGGCCTGCCGTCCGGCTTGCGTCCGGTCACGGCGGTCACCGTCACCAGGCCCGTGATGTCCGTGCCCGAGTTGGTGATGAAGCACTTCGTGCCGTTGATCACCCATTCGTTCGTGTCGGGGTCGAGACGGGCCGTGGTCCGGGTCGCGCCCGCGTCGCTGCCGCCGTCCGGCTCGGTCAGGCCGAACGCGCCCAGGATCTCGCCCGAGCACAGACGGGGGAGCCACTCCCGCTTCTGCTCCTCGGTGCCGAAGAGGTGGAGCGGCATCGCGCCCAGCGACACCCCGGCCTCCAGGGTGATCGCCACCGACGAGTCCACCCGGGCCAGTTCCTCCAGGGCGATACCGAGGGCCAGGTAGTCCCCGCCCATGCCGCCGTACTCCTCGGGGAACGGCAGCCCGAACAGGCCCATGCGGCCCATCTCGCGGACGATCTCGTACGGGAACTCGTGCCGCTCGTAGAAGTCGCCGATCTTCGGCGCCACCACGTCGTGCGCGAACTCCTCCACCGTACGGCGGAGTTCCTCCAGCTCGGGGCTGAGACGGTGGTCCATGCTGATCACTGGTCCTTGTGGGAGAGAGCGCGGACGGTACGGGACGGGCTGGGCCGGTCCAGGTGGGCGGCCATCCACACGCTGGTGGCGGTCAGACGGCCGAGATCGACCCCGGTCTCGATGCCGAGGCCGTGCAGCATCCACACGAGGTCCTCGGTGGCGAGGTTGCCGGTGGCGGACTTGGCGTAGGGGCAGCCGCCGAGGCCTCCGGCGGACGCGTCGATCGTCGTCACACCGTGTTCCAGGGCCGCGTAGGTGTTGGCGAGCGCCTGGCCGTAGGTGTCGTGGAAGTGCACGCCGATCACGTTGGTCGGCACGCCCTGCTCGTTGAGCAGGTTGAGCAGTTCGAGCACATGGCCCGGGGTGGCCACGCCGATCGTGTCGCCGAGGCTCAGTTCGTCGCAGCCCATGTCGCGCAGGGCCCTGCACACACGGACCACCTGGTGCAGGGGGACCGCGCCCTCCCAGGGGTCGCCGAAGCACATCGACACATAGCCGCGTACGTGCACCCCGGCGTCCTTCGCCTGCCGCACCACCGGGTCGAACACCGCCAGCGACTCGTCCAGTGTGCGGTTGAGGTTGGCCTTCGCGAAGGACTCGGTGGCGCTGGCGAAGACGGCGACCCGGTCGGCGCCGAGCGCCAGCGCCCGGTCCAGGCCGCGCTGGTTGGGGACCAGCACGGGCAACGCCACCCCCGGCAGGTCGCTGACCATCCGGAACAGCTGCTCGGCGTCGGCCAGCTGGGGCACCCACCTGGGGTGCACGAAGCTCGTCGCCTCGATGGTCGTCAGGCCCGCGTCGGCGAGGCGGCGGATGAACTCCGCCTTGATCTCGGCCGGTACGGTCCGCTTCTCGTTCTGCAGACCGTCGCGCGCGCCGACCTCGTGGATCCGCACCCGTGCGGGCAGCTCGGTGGCCGGTACCACCATGGGCAGACCGTGGGCGGTCACTCCGCCACCTCCCCTTCCTCGGCGTGCGGTGCGATCACGGCGAGCACCTGGTCCATGGCGACCGTCGTGCCCGGGGTGACCTCCAGCTCGGCGACCGTGCCGGCGTGCGGGGCGGAGATGACGTGCTCCATCTTCATCGCCTCGACCACCAGCAGGCTCTGACCGGCGGCCACCTCGTCGCCGACGGCCACCTTGACCACGGTCACCGTGCCGGGCATGGGCGCCGTCAGCGAGTCCGCGCCCGCGTGCCCGGACCGGGTGAGGGACGCGGCGACCGGGTCGTGGTCGCGCACCTGCCAGGCGTCGCCGTCGCCGCCGATCCAGTCACCGGCGCGCTGGAAGGTGTGCCGGACGCCGTCGAGCGCGACGGAGACCGTGGCGCCGGTGACCGTGTGGCTGCCCCGGGGGGTGTACGTCACCGGTTCCTGCACCCTGAGGTGGAAGGCGGGCGGCTTCGGGGTGCCGCCCATGCGCCAGCCGCTCGGCACCGAGAACGGGTCCGTCCAGCCCTCCGAGCGGGGCTGCAACGCCTCCAGGCGTACGGCGGCCGCCGCCTCGTACACCTCCTCCGGTACGTCGGCGGGGACCAGTTCGTCCACCACCCGCTCGACCAGTCCGGTGTCCAACTCGCCGGCCACGACGGCCGGATGGGCCAGCAGCCGGCGCAGGAACCCGGCATTGGTCTGCACGCCCAGCGTCACCGTCTCCGCGAGCGCCGCCCGGAGCCTGCGCAGCGCCGTCTCCCGGTCCGGGCCGTACGCGATCACCTTGGACAGCATCGGGTCGTACAGGCTGCCCACCTCGGTGCCCTCGCTGAGCCCGGAGTCGGTGCGGATGCCGTCGCCCTGCGGCTCCTTCAGGAGCAGCACGGTGCCGCCGGAGGGCAGGAAGCCGCGCGCGGGGTCCTCGGCGCAGATGCGTGCCTCGACCGCGTGGCCGGTCAGCTTCACGTCCTCCTGAGTGAAGCCCAGCTTCTCCCCGGCCGCCACCCTGAGCTGCCACTCCACCAGGTCCAGGCCGGTGACGAGCTCGGTGACCGGATGCTCCACCTGCAGGCGGGTGTTCATCTCCATGAAGTAGTACGACGACGGGTCCCGGCCCGGCACGATGAACTCCACCGTGCCCGCGCCCCGGTACCCGCACGAGCGTGCCGCCTGCACGGCCGCCTCGCCCATCGCCGCGCGGGTCCGCTCGTCCAGCAGGACGGAGGGCGCCTCCTCGATGATCTTCTGGTGCCGCCGCTGGAGGGAGCACTCGCGCTCGCCGAGATGGACGACGTTGCCGTGGCCGTCGGCGAGCACCTGGATCTCGATGTGCCGGGGCCGGTCGATCCACCGCTCCACCAGCAGCGTGTCGTCGCCGAAGGAGGCACGGGCCTCGCGGCGGGCGGCGGCGATCTCCTCCTCCAGGACCGACATGTCACGGATCAGCCGCATGCCCTTGCCGCCACCCCCGGCGGACGGCTTGAGCAGTACGGGTGCGCCCAACTCCCGGGCTGCCTCGGCGAGTTCGGGATCACGTCCGCCGGGGACCACCGGCACCCCGGCCGCCCGCACCGTCTCCTTGGCGCGGATCTTGTCGCCCATGAGCGCGATCGCGTCCGCCGACGGGCCGATGAACACCAGCCCCGCCTCCTCGCACGCCCGCGCGAAGGCGGCGTTCTCGGCGAGGAAGCCGTAGCCGGGGTGGACGGCCTGCGCACCCGTGCGGGCGGCGGCCTCCAGCAGCCGCTCCACCGACAGATAGCTCTCGGCGGCCCGCGCCGGCCCGATCCGTACCGCCGTGTCGGCCTCCCGGACGTGCCGCGCGTCGGCGTCGGCGTCGGAGAAGACCGCCACCGAGCGCACGCCCAGCGAGCGGAGCGTACGGATGACGCGCACGGCGATCTCGCCCCGGTTGGCGACCAGCACTGTGTCGAACACGGTTCCCCTCCTCACATCCGGAAGACGCCGAACTGGGGGTCTCCCAGGGGCGCGTTGGCGCAGGCCGTCAGGGCGAGTCCGAGCACCTGACGGGTCTCGAGCGGGTCGATCACACCGTCGTCCCAGAGGCGGGCCGTGGCGTAGTAGGCGTTGCCCTGGCGTTCGTACTGCGCGCGGATCGGTGCCTTGAAGGACTCCTCGTCCTCGGCGGGCCACTCCTCGCCGCGGGCCTCCAGCTGGTCCCGCTTGACGGTCGCCAGCACCGACGCGGCCTGCTCGCCGCCCATGACGGAGATCTTGGCGCCCGGCCACATCCACAGGAAGCGCGGCGAGTAGGCCCGGCCGCACATCGAGTAGTTGCCCGCGCCGTACGACCCGCCGACGACGACCGTCAGCTTCGGCACGCGCGTGCACGCGACGGCCGTCACCATCTTGGCGCCGTGCTTGGCGATGCCGCCCGCCTCGTAGTCCTTGCCGACCATGAAGCCGGAGATGTTCTGCAGGAACACCAGCGGGATGCCGCGCTGGTCGCACAGCTCGATGAAGTGGGCGCCCTTCTGGGCGGACTCGGAGAACAGGATGCCGTTGTTGGCGACGATGCCGACCGGGTGGCCGTGGATGCGCGCGAAGCCGGTGACCAGGGTCTGCCCGAACTCGGCCTTGAACTCGGCGAACCGGGAGCCGTCGACCACGCGCGCGATGATCTCGCGTACGTCGTAGGGGGTGCGGGGGTCGACCGGGACGGCGCCGTACAGCCCGTACGGGTCGACCTTGGGCTCCACGGCCGCCGTGACCTCCCAGGGCGGGGACTGCCGGGCCGGGAGCGTGGCGACGATGTTCCGGACGATCCTGAGGGCGTGCGCGTCGTCCTCGGCGAGGTGGTCGGTGACACCGGAGACCCGGGAGTGCACCTCGCCGCCGCCCAGCTCCTCCGCCGTGACGACCTCACCGGTGGCCGCCTTCACGAGCGGCGGGCCGCCGAGGAAGATCGTCCCCTGGTTCCGGACGATCACCGCCTCGTCGCTCATCGCCGGGACGTACGCGCCGCCCGCCGTGCACGAGCCGAGGACGGCCGCGATCTGCGGGATCCCCGCGCCGGACATCCGGGCCTGGTTGTAGAAGATCCGGCCGAAGTGGTCCCGGTCGGGGAAGACCTCGTCCTGCATCGGCAGGAAGGCGCCGCCGGAGTCCACGAGGTAGACGCACGGCAGCCGGTTGTCGAGGGCCACCTCCTGGGCGCGCAGGTGCTTCTTCACGGTCATCGGGTAGTACGTGCCGCCCTTGACCGTGGCGTCATTGGCGACGATCACGCACGCGCGGCCGCTGACCCGTCCGATCCCGGCGATCACCCCGGCCGCCGGGGCCTGGCCGTCGTACATCCCGTCGGCCGCGAGGGGCGCCAGCTCCAGGAACGGCGACCCGGGGTCGAGCAGCGTGTCCACCCTGTCCCGCGGCAGCAGCTTGCCACGCGCGGTGTGCCGGGCCCGCGCCTTCTCGCCGCCGCCGAGGGCCGCCGCGGCCAGCTTGCCGCGCAGCTCCTCGACGAGCGCGAGATGCGCCTGTTCGTTGGCCCGCCAGGCCTCCGACGCGGGATCTGCCGCGCTCCGGAGCTCCGGTGCCTCCTGCATCCTGCGGTCCCCTCACCCGGTGATCGAACCCGTGATCCGCTGTTAATGAGCGTTAACCATTTCCTCCAGGTTAACGACCGCTAACCTCGCTGTCTAGAATTGCCTGCATGGTCACCAGAACCGACGCCCCCACCCGCCGCGAGCAGATCCTCAAGGAAGCCGCCCGGCTCTTCGCCGAGCGCGGTTTCCACGGCGTCGGCGTCGACGAGATAGGCGCCGCGGTCGGCATCAGCGGCCCCGGCCTCTACCGCCATTTCCCGGGCAAGGACGCGATGCTCGCCGAGCTGCTGGTGGGCATCAGCGGCCAGCTGCTGACCGGGGCCAAGCGGCGCCTGGCGGAGGCGGACGGCAGGACCGCCGCCTCCGTGGTCCTCGACTCCCTCATCGAGGGCCACATCGACTTCGCCCTGGACGACCGTCCCCTGATCACCCTGCACGACCGCGAGCTGGACCGCCTGCGCGACAGCGACCGCAAGCTGGTCCGCCAGCTGCAGCGGCAGTACGTCGAGCTGTGGGTGGAGGTGGTCCGCGAGGTCTACCCCGCGCTGTCCGAGCCGTCGGCCCGCTCGGCCGTCCACTCGGTCTTCGGCCTGCTGAACTCCACGCCCCACCTGGGCCGTGCGGGCACCCTGCCGGGACGCGGGGCAACGGCGGCGCTGCTGCACCGGATGGCGCGGGGGGCGTTCGCGGCGGCGGGGGAGGGGTGACGCGGGTCACTATCATCGGGACATGGACTACGCGAAGATGCGGGCGATCGCCGAGGAGCTGGGTGCTTACGCCGAGCGGCTCGAGGGGACCTGGAGCGTGGAGATCGGGCCGTCCGGTCCGGTACTGGCCATGACGTGCCCGTCGAAGCGGCACGAGGGCACGCTGCACCGCATCCGTGAGCAGCTCAACCGGCAGGTGCCCGCAACTCATCCGGGCTACGTCTGTGCGACCGGCCCTGAGATCGAGCACCCGGCGCTCGGCCGTATGCGTCTGCCCGACGCGGTCGTCATCCCGCTGGAGGTGCTGGACGAAGAAGGTATCGCCGTGGACGCCACCCAGGTGCTGGCAGCCGTCGAGATCGTCTCGCCGTCCCACCCGAACAACGACTACGTCGAAAAGCTCGACGACTATCCGGCCATGGGCATCGGCCACTACATGATCGTCGACCCGCGCACCGGCACGATCGAGGTCCACTCGGAGCCGTGCAACGGCCGCTACACCCGTAAGGAGCCGTACATCTCCGGCGATGCGGTGCCGTTCGGCCCCTGGACGATCGACACCTCGGAGTTCCGCCGGTACGGCAAGGCCGGTAACTGACCCTCGCGTGGTCAAGCTCACCCTGGACGCCCGACCGTACTCATCGGTATCTTCGGTTCTGAGCAAGCGCTTAGACATGCCGAGGTACGTGGAGGTGGCCGTGCGCCGTACGGTGTTCAACGAGGATCACGAGGCGTTCCGGGAGACCCTGCGCGCCTTCATCGAGGCCGAGGTCGTCCCGGTCTACGACGAGTGGTTCGCTGCCGGCCAGGCGCCGCGCGACTTCTACTACAAGCTCGGTGAGCTGGGCATCTTCGGTATCAACGTCCCGGAGGAGTTCGGTGGCGCCGGCCTGGACAGCCACAAGTTCGAGGCCGTCCTCTACGAGGAGACCGCCCGCGCCGGCGTCCAGTTCGGCGGCTCCGGCGTGCACGTGCTGCTCGCCCTGCCGTACATCAAGATGCTCGCCACCGACGAGCAGAAGAAGCGCTACCTGCCGAAGTTCGTCAGCGGCGAGGAGATGTGGGCCATCGCGATGACGGAGCCCGGCACCGGCTCCGACCTCGCGGGCATGAAGTCCACCGCCAGGCTGAGCGAGGACGGCACCCACTACGTCCTCAACGGCGCCAAGACCTTCATCACCGGCGGCGTCCACGCCGACAAGGTGATCGTGTGCGCCCGCACCGCCGCGCCGACCGCCGAGGACCGCCGCCACGGCATCTCCCTGTTCGCGGTGGACACCAAGTCCGAGGGCTACTCCGTCGGCCGCAAGCTGGACAAGCTGGGCCTGCGCACCTCTGACACCGCCGAGCTGGCGTTCGTCGACGTCAAGGTCCCGGTCGAGGACCTGCTCGGCGAGGAGAACAAGGGCTTCTACTACCTCGGCCACAACCTGGCCTCCGAGCGCTGGGGCATCGCCTTCGGCGCCTACGCGCAGGCCAAGGCCGCCGTCCGGTTCGCCAAGCAGTACGTGCAGGAGCGCACCGTCTTCGGCAAGCCGGTCGCCCACTTCCAGAACACCAAGTTCGAGCTGGCCGCCTGCCAGGCCGAGGTGGACGCGGCCGAGGCCGTCGCCGACCGCGCGACCGAGGCCCTGGACGCCGGTGAGCTGACCCCCGCCGAGGCCGCCAGCGCCAAGCTGTTCTGCACCGAGGTCGCCCACCGCGTGATCGACCGCTGCCTGCAACTGCACGGCGGCTACGGCTACATGAACGAGTACCCGATCGCCCGCCTGTACGCGGACAACCGCGTCAACCGCATCTACGGCGGCACCAGCGAGATCATGAAGTCGATCATCGCCAAGGACATGGGTCTGTAAGGTCCCCGCAATCACTGGCCGGTACAACTAATTCCATGAGCCAGGCACTCCAGGAGCTCCTCGATCTGCTCGACCTCGAGCAGATCGAGGAGGACATATTCCGCGGCCGGTCCCGCTCCGCCGTCGTCCCCCGGGTCTTCGGCGGGCAGGTCGCGGCGCAGGCGCTGGTCGCCGCGGGCCGGACGGTCCCCGCGGACCGGCCCGCCCACTCCCTGCACGCGTACTTCCTGCGCCCCGGCGACCCCGGCGCGCCCATCGTCTACACGGTGGACCGCATCCGCGACGGCCGCTCCTTCACCACCCGCCGTGTGGTCGCCGTCCAGCACGGCAAGCCGATCTTCCATCTCTCGGCGTCCTTCCAGACGTACGAGGAGGGCCTCGAACACCAGGCGCCCATGCCCGCCTCGCCCGACCCTGCGACCCTGCCCACCTCGCAGGAGCGGCTGCGCGGCTACGACCACCTCGCCCCCGAGGTCGTCGAGAAGTTCCTGGAGGCCCGCGAGGCGATCGACCTCAGGTACGTGGACGAGCCGCCGTACGGGCAGTTCGGCGAGCCGCGCGAGCCGCACAGCCAGGTGTGGTTCCGCACCAACGGCAAGCTGGACGACGACCCCCTGCTGCACGTCGTCCTCGCCACCTATGTCTCCGACATGACCCTCCTCGACTCCGTGCTGCTCGCGCACGGCCGCGGCGGCTGGGCCGTGGGGGACGTCGTGGGCGCCTCCCTGGACCACGCGATGTGGTTCCACCGGCCCTTCCGCGCCGACGAGTGGCTGCTGTACGACCAGGAGTCGCCGTCCGCGCACGGCGGCCGCGGTCTCGGTCAGGCCCGCATATACACCCAGGACGGCCGGCTCGCCATCACGGTCATCCAGGAGGGCGTGGTCCGGGTCCCGCGCTGAGCCCGGGACGGATTTGGTTTCCTGAGGTGCCAAGTTACGGGTGCGGGACTAGGCTCACTGAGTGAAAGCCGCAGTGCACGGCACACGCGGCCGACGAGGTCCCCGGGACTCCTCTGACCTCAGCCGCGGCACCCGAGGTGCGTGAATGCGCGTACCGGCGGGCCGCAGGCGTCGACCGGATGAACGTGCCGCCACGGTTCAGCGGTGACATCCGAAGGCCGCGCCGCATTCCTCTTCCCGCGCGGCGGTGGCCGTCCGTCTCGTGACGTTCCCTCAGGGAGCCGCGAGCGACGATGGAAGGTAATTCCCATGCGAGCAACACGCACGCGGCGTCTTGTCGCGTTGTCCGCCTCCGGTCTGCTGCTGGCCGGCGGTGCCGCGATCGGCGCGGCGGGCACCGCCTCCGCGGCGGACCACCAGGACCACAGCTCCTACAGCCGGAACTGCGACGACTCCGACCACGGCAGTCACCACGACGACTGGGGCAACGACGACGACTACGGCGACCATGGTGACCACGGCGATCACGGCGATCACGGTGACCATGGCGGCGGCGACCACGGCGGCGGTGACCACGGCGGCGGTGACCACGGCGGCGGTGACCACGGAGGCGGCGGCCACGGAGGTTACTGACCGGACCGCATCCTGAACACGGTGTGCGGGCCCCGCACCGGGGGCCGTACACCGCGCCCCGTTGTCACACCAGTCCGGCCTCGGCGAGCAGATACGCCGTCAGGGGGTCGTAGTAACGCGGGCTGACCACATGGTCGTCCAGCGGTACGACGACCTGGAGGGTGCCCTCGGACTCGGCGAGGAAGAGCGCCGGATCGTTGCAGTCGGCGTACCCGACCGAGTCCAGGCCGTGCTGCCCGGCGTACCCGGCCCAGCCGTGGTCGGCGACCACCAGGTCCGGCAGCGGGCGGCCCGCGCGCTCAAGTCCCGTGAGAACGGCCCGCATCGGCTCCCCGGAGTGGGTGTGCCACAGCGTCGCCCCGTGCTCCAGCACGGCCACGTCCGCGAACTGCATGACGTACCCCTCCTCCGTCTGCAGCCCGTCCGGGATGACCACGATCTCGCAGCCGGCGGCGCGCAACGCGGCGGCCGTGGCCCGGTGCACGTCCAGCAGGCCGCCCGGGTGTCCGGTCGCGAACAGCACCCGCTGCCTGCCCGCGGCCGCCTTGCGCAGCCGCGCCGCCATCCGGTCCAGGGCGCCCACGGTCAGCTCGGGGTCGATGGTGTCCTGCCCGTACCGGTACTCGGGGTCGTCGCTGACACCCACCCGCTCGGCCATCACCGCGAGCACGTCCTGCTCGTCCGTCCAGCGGTCGCCCAGCTCCAGGCCGAACCAGAAGCCCCGGACACCGTTGGCCAGCTGGCGGTAGTGGGAGAGGTTGTTCTCGCGGGGCGTGGCGACGTCCCCCGCGATACGGGTCCTCACCAGGTGGTCGACGAGCTGGGCGCGGCTGGGTGTCCCGGATATCGGCATGCCTCCCATTGTGGGGCAGCGCGCCGCGGGCGTCCTCGGCATATCGCCCGCTGGGACGGGGGTCACGCGCCGGGCCGGCCCGTCAGGCACCCTGCGGGAGCAGGGTGCCCGGCCGCCCGCCGAGACCCGCGTCGCGGGCCCGCAGCACGGCAGTGGCCCGGTCGTGCACCTCCAGTTTCGTGAAGATGCGCGACACGTAGTTGCGTACGGTCTTCTCCGCCAGGAAGAGTCTGCGGGCGATCTGCCGGTTGGTCATGCCGACCGCGAGCAGTTCCAGTATCTCCGTCTCCCGGCTGGTCAGCCGGGACAGCTCCGTGGGTTCCGGAAGTCGTTGCACGTCGGCGAAGTAGCTGCTGAACCGGGCCGCTATCGACGGCCTGAAGGCGGCACCCCCGCGCGCCACGATGTGCAGTGACTCCAGCAGTTCCTCCGGCGACGTGATCCGTGCGAGATGGCCGTTCACCCCGAGGCGCAGCGCGGAGACGACGATGACGTCGTCGTAGTCCTTCTGCGACACCACGACGACGCGGGGCCGCGCGGTCTCCTGGCCGTACCGGGAAACAATCTCCGTGACGTTCCTGCAGACGGCCCTCGTGGACGGCGGCTCCCCGAGGATCACCACGTCCGGCCGTGACGTCCCGTCTTCCAGACATCGCAGGCCGTCGGACTCGTCGGACGCCGTGCCGACCAGCCGGAACCGTCGTCCTGATGGACCTGCGCATGCCGGTCGTGGACGGCATCGCGGCGATCCGGGAGATCAGCTCGGACGCGGCGCTGTCCGGCGTCCGTGTGCTCGCCCTGACCATGTTCGACATGGACGAGTACGTCTACCCGGCGCTCCAGGCCGGCGCCAGCGGCTTCATGCTGAAGGACGCCTCACCGTCCGACCTGGTCAACGGCATCCGTGTCATCGCCACCGGCGAGGGGGTGCTGGCCCCCACGGTCACCCGGCGTCTCATCGCGAACTTCTCCCGCCGCAGCGAGACGGCCCGGCCGGCGCCACGGCTCGTCGGGCTCACCAAGCGGGAACAGGAGGTCCTGGTGCTGATCGCCAACGGGCTGTCCAACGCGGAGATCTCCGAACGCCTCGTCATCAGCATGCCGACGGTGAAGACCCATGTCGGCAGCCTCCTGGCCAAACTCCACGCCCGGGACCGCGCGCAGCTGGTCATCATCGCCTACGAGAGCGGCCTGGCCGAGCGCGGCATGCCGAGGTGAGTGCGCGCCGGTACGGGGCTCGCCCGCCGGTCAGCCGTGCCGTAGCGCGAACCACAGCTCCATGCGTACGTCCGGGTCGTCCAGGTCGGCGTCCAACAGGACGGCGCAGCGGGCGATCCGCTGCCGCACGGTGTTGCGGTGCACGTCAAGCGCCACCGCCGTACGATCCCAACTGCCGTGCAAAGAAAGCCAGTTGCGCAGGGTCTCGGCGAGTTCGGGCCGTCCGGCGAGCGGGGCGAGCACGGCCAGGGCGTGTGCCTCGGCGTCCGCCCGCGGCACCAGGTCATCGAGGCCCGGCCGGGCGCCGTGCCGGACCAGCGGGGTGCGGGTCGGGGGGGGGGGCGCGAGGGGGGGGGGCGGGTGGGGGGAGCCGGGGGTGCCGCCCCCTAGCCCTCCGACGCCGCCCCCCCCCCGCGTCCA
>NZ_JBVJVZ010000001.1:50835-140180 GCF_055603245.1 Streptomyces sp. NPDC037290
GGTGGGTTGTGCCTTGTCTCCCCTCTCCGGCACAGGGTCCTGGGTTCTCGCCGGGTCGTGGTGTGGGCCCAGTGGTTGGGTTGTCGTTCTGCCCCCCGCGAGGGCACGGGCCGCCTGGGCGTCGCCGGCCGCCCACTCCCGTGGCTCGACGGCGCCGCTCACCCCGAGCGTCCACCCGGCCTGCGGCTCCGGTGCCCGCCCCCCGGGCACCAGTACGCGTACGACGTCATGGCCGAGGTCGACCAGCGGCGAGCCCAGGGCGGCACCGAGCGCGGAGGCGCCGACGGCGTCCGGGAGCTGCCCCTCGGGCCGGGCGTGCACGACCACCCAGCCGCCCTCTCCCAGCAGCGGCGCGACCGCCTCCGGCGGGGCGCCGAGCAGCAGCCGCACCAGCGCCGAGGACCGCGCCGCCCCGGCGCCGCTGTGGTGCTCCCCGGTCAGCAACGACAGCAGCACCGCGGCGACGGAGGCGATGGTGTTGTCCCCCGGCTCCCGCCGGGTGGCGGCCACACCGAGCACGAACCCGTCACCGGTGCCGAGAGCGTAGACCGCGAGGTGCGTGGCACCGACGGTGTGGGCGGCGGAGGCGGGGAGCGGGCGGCCCGCACCCGTCGACCCGGGGGCGGCCACGCCCCCGGCCCCGGCCGTGCCCTCACCCCCGCCCCGGGCCGTCCCGTCGGGCGTCGTGTGGGGGGCCGGGGACGGGGCGCCGTCCGCTTCGGGGGCCGGGGCGGGCGTGGGGCGTACCACTGTCGCCAGCTCGGCCAGTGCGTTGCGTACCTCGTCGGCCGGGGCGCGGCCCGCTGTGGCGAGGGACGTGCCGTCGGGACCGTAGAGCACCGCGTGGCCGGAGAGGTGCCGGGCCAGGCGGCGCAGCACCGCCGGCACCGGGTCCGGGCGGGCGGCGGCCGAGGCGAGGCTCTGCTGGGCCTCGGTGACGCGGCGCAGTTCGGCCAGACGGGCCTGGGCCATCAGCTGCCACACGGCGCGGGCCACCCCGGAGAAGGTGGTCTGGGGCGGGACCTCCAGCAGCGGCAGCCCGTAGCGCTCGCAGGCGGCGACCAGGGCGCGCGGGACCGTGTCGTGCACCGGGGCCAGGCCGAAGCCGAGGGCCGCGCCGCCGGCGGCGACGATCCGGGAGACGTAGTCGTCGAAGTAGGTGCCCGAGCCCGCCGCCTCCGGAACGTGCACCCCGGCCGTCAGCAGCAGCTCGCCGCCCAGCAGGTACGGGTACGGGTCGGCCATCTCCGAGGTGTGCGCCCAGTGGATCACGACGGCCGGGTCGGCCGGGCCGGCGATCTGGCGCAGGGCCAGGTCCTCGCGGGCCAGAAGGGCAGCGAGCGGTACCGGTGGGGTCGGTGGGACCGCTGGGGTGATCGTCTCCGGCATGGTGTGCGTTCCCTCCATCCCGCCCCGTTCATATGGATGAAACGTACACTTCGCAGTCGCTTTCCGGCCACCTAGTGTCAAGTCAGCACGGCAGCCGCGGGTACGGGCGGATGTCCCCGCGAGCCGCTGCCGTCGTCCCCACTGCATCTGCACGACACGCCACCGGACAGTGCGCGAAGGAGGGCCCCACATGGCCGTCGACTACACAGTGATCGTCGTCTATCTCGCCGGCATGCTGGCCATGGGCTGGTGGGGCATGCGCCGCGCCAGGTCGAAGAGCGACTTCCTGGTGGCCGGCCGCCGCCTGGGACCCGCCATGTACTCCGGCACCATGGCGGCGATCGTCCTCGGCGGCGCCTCCACCATCGGCGGCGTCGGCCTCGGCTACCGGTACGGACTGTCCGGCGCCTGGATGGTCTTCACCATCGGCCTCGGGCTCCTCGCGCTCTCGGTCTTCTTCTCCGCCCGCATCGCCCGCCTGAAGGTGTACACCGTCTCCGAGATGCTGGACCTGCGCTACGGCGGCCGGGCCGGTGTGATCTCCGGCGTGGTCATGTGGGCGTACACCCTGATGCTGGCCGTCACCTCGACCATCGCCTACGCCACGATCTTCGACGTCCTCTTCGACATGAACCGGACCGTCGCGATCATCCTCGGCGGCTCCATCGTCGTCGCCTACTCCACCCTCGGCGGCATGTGGTCCATCACGCTGACGGACATGGTCCAGTTCGTGGTGAAGACCATCGGTGTGCTGCTCCTGCTGCTGCCGATCGCGGTCGTCAAGGCGGGCGGCTTCTCCGAGATGAGGGCCAAGCTGCCCACCTCGTACTTCGACCCGCTGGGCATCGGCGGCGAGACGATCTTCACGTACGTCCTGATCTACACGTTCGGCATGCTGATCGGCCAGGACATCTGGCAGCGCGTGTTCACCGCCCGCAGCGACAGGACCGCCCGGTGGGGCGGCACGGTGGCCGGCACCTACTGCCTGGCCTACGCCCTCGCCGGCGCGGTGATCGGCACCGCCGCCAAGGTGCTCTACCCCAAGCTCGGCAGCCCCGACGACGCCTTCGCCACCATCGTCAAGGACGAACTCCCGATCGGCGTGCGCGGCCTGGTGCTGGCCGCCGCCCTGGCCGCCGTGATGTCCACCTCCTCCGGCGCGCTGATCGCCTGCGCCACGGTCGCCAACAACGACATCTGGTCGCGGCTGCGGGGGCTCACCGGCCGCTCGTCCGAGGACCACGACGAGGTCACGGGCAACCGGGCGTTCATCCTGGTCATGGGCGTGGCGGTGATCGGTACGGCGATCGCGCTGAACAACGTCGTCGAGGCGCTGACCGTGGCGTACAACCTGCTCGTCGGCGGCCTGCTCGTGCCCATCCTCGGCGGCCTGCTGTGGAAGCGCGGCACGGTCCAGGGCGCGCTGGCCGCCGTGATCGCCGGCGGTCTCGCCGTGATCGGCCTGATGGCGGGTTACGGCATCCTCGCCAACGAGCCCGTGTACTACGGCCTGCTCGCCTCCCTCGTCGCCTACGTCGCCGTATCCCTGGCGACCAAGCCCACCGACGAGGCCGTCCTCACCACCTGGCGGGAGCGCCTCGCCGGGCGAGGAGCCCCCGAACTCGCGTCCGAACCGGTCCCGGCTCCCCAGTAGAGTCGTATGGAAAGCAGTAAATGCAGTACATGCGCGACGAAGCGCAAGAAAGAAGGCATTTCATCATGAGCAGCAACGAGACGCCCCGCGGCCCCGTCGACTCCTCCCGCATCCCGCGGTACGCCGGTCCCGCCACCTTCGCCCGGCTTCCCCGCCTGGACGAGGTCGGCACCGCCGACGTCGCCGTCGTGGGCGTGCCGTTCGACTCCGGCGTCTCGTACCGGCCGGGCGCCCGCTTCGGCGGCAACGCCATCCGCGAGGCGTCCCGGCTGCTGCGCCCCTACAACCCCGCACAGGACGCGTCGCCGTTCGCGCTGGCGCAGGTGGCGGACGGCGGCGACATCGCGGTGAACCCGTTCAACATCAACGAGGCCGTCGAGACGATCGAGGCCGCGGCGGACGAGCTGCTCGGCACGGGCGCCCGCCTGATGACCCTGGGCGGCGACCACACCATCGCGCTGCCGCTGCTGCGCTCGGTGGCGAAGAAGCACGGCCCGGTGGCGCTGCTCCACTTCGACGCCCACCTGGACACCTGGGACACCTACTTCGGCGCCGAGTACACGCACGGAACCCCCTTCCGGCGTGCGGTGGAGGAAGGGATCCTGGACACCTCGGCCCTCTCCCACGTGGGCACCCGTGGTCCCCTGTACGGCAAGCAGGACCTCACCGACGACGAGAAGATGGGCTTCGGCATCGTCACCTCGGCCGACATCTACCGCCGGGGCGCCGACGAGGTGGCCGACCAGCTGCGCCAGCGCATCGGCGACCGCCCGCTGTACATCTCCATCGACATCGACTGCCTCGACCCGGCGCACGCCCCCGGCACGGGCACGCCGGAAGCGGGCGGCATGACGTCGCGGGAGCTGCTGGAGATCCTGCGCGGCCTGGCTTCGTGCAACCTGGTCTCGGCGGACGTCGTCGAGGTGGCGCCCGCGTACGACCACGCCGAGATCACCTCGGTCGCGGCCTCGCACACGGCTTACGAACTCACCACCATCATGAGCCGCCAGATCGCGGCGGCCCGCAACGCCTGACTCTCCCTGGGGGAACAAGAGCTGTGACTCACGACCACGACCTGGTACTCCGCCCGACGCCGGCGCAGATCACCGCCGCCCTGAATCCTCCCGCGGGGCGCAACGGCGGAGACCTGGTCGTGGAAACACTGGCCGGGCTCGGCGCGACCACGGTCTTCGGCCTGCCCGGCCAGCACGCGCTGGGCATGTTCGACGCGCTACGGCGTTCCTCCCTTCGCTATGTGGGCCTGCGGGTGGAGAACAACGCGGGCTTCGCGGCGGACGCGTACGGCCGTGTGACGGGCGAGGCGGCGCCGCTGCTGCTGTCGACCGGCCCGGGCGCGCTGACGTCGCTGGCGGCGTTGCAGGAGGCAGCCGCCGCCTCGGCTCCGGTGCTGGCGATCAGCAGCCAGATCCCGACGGCGGGCCTGGGCGGCGGCCGCCACGGCTACCTCCATGAACTCCCCGACCAGGCGGCCTCGTTCCGCGGTGTGGTGAAGTCGGTTCACACGGTCCGCACCCAGTCCCAGATCCCGTCCGCCATCGCGGCGGCGTGGAAGTCGGCGCTGACGGCACCGCACGGCCCGGTGTGGGTGGAGATCCCGCAGGACGTGCTGCTCGCCGCGACCGCCCTGCCGGTGGTGACGGCGCCGGACGCGACTCCCGAGGACCTGGTCCCGCGCCCCGAACTGACCGCGGTGGCGGCCGACCTGCTGTCGCGGGCCGAGCGTCCGGCGATCATCGCGGGCGGTGGGGTCGTGCGGTCGGACGCGTCCGGGAAACTGCGGGCGCTGGCCGAGAAGCTGAACGCGCCGGTGGTGACGACGTTCGGCGGCAAGGGCGCGTTCCCGTGGGAGCACCCGCTGTCGCTGCAGTCCTGGCTGGAGGACCGCCATACGACCGACTTCCTGGAGGACGCGGACGTCCTGCTGGTGGTGGGCTCGGGCCTCGGTGAACTCTCCTCCAACTACCACACGTTCAAGCCGCGCGGCCGGGTCGTCCAGATCGAGGCCGACCTCGGCAAGCTGGAGTCCAACCATCCCGCCCTCGGCATCCACGCCGACGCGCGCCTGGCGTTGCAGGCGCTGCTGGAGACGGTGGAGGAGCGGGCGGACGACTCGGCGCCGGAGCGGGTGCGGGAGCTGCTGGAGAAGGTGGCCTCCCGCATCGCGTCCCAGGAACTCACCCTGGAGCAGCAGGTACTGGGCGCCGTCCGCCGCGCCCTCCCCGACGCTTCCCCCTCCTTCTGGGACATGACGATCCTGGCGTACTGGGCCTGGTCGGCGTTCGACCCGCAGGGCACGAATCTCATGCACTCCGCGCAGGGCGCCGGCGGCCTCGGCTACGGCTTCCCGGCGGCGCTGGGCGCGGCGGCGGCCGACCCGGCGCGCCCGGTGCTGGCGGTGTCGGGCGACGGAGGCGCCCTGTACTCGATCGCGGAACTGGCGACGGCCCGGCAGTACGACCTGCCCGTGACCTGGCTGATCGTCGACGACGGCGGCTACGGCATCCTCCGCGAGTACATGACGGACGCCTTCGGCCAGGCCACGGCGACGGAACTGACCCGCCCGGACTACGTGGCCCTGGCGGAGTCCTTCGGCGTCCCCGGCTTCCGAACGACTCCGGAGACCCTGGAGCAGGACCTCGCGAAGGCACTGGCGGCACCGGGCCCGTCGGTGGTCGTACTCCCGGCGGTGCTGCGGATGTTCGCGCCGACGCATCTGGCCTAGGGCCGACGGCGGTGAAGATCCGGCGTACGGCTGGCCGAGCAACCTGAGCGGGTACGGCACTGCTGGGCCGGCGGGTCCGATGACACACCGGTCGTCAGTTGCGATCAGCCGTGGAGGCCTGCCGACCATGTAGCCGAAGACCGCACGGGCGTAGTCGGGGGTTTGGAGGAGCCCGGGGACGTGGCTGATACCCGCTCCTCGCTGACACCCGCGAGGCCCGCCTCGACCTGGCTCATCTGCGCCGACGTCGAGCTGAGCAGCCCCGCTACCTCGCGGCCCGTACGCCACACGGGGCCGGCCGCGCTGGGGGCTCGCCGCACCCCGGAGGGCACGGTGTGGATCGGGGCGTGGGACACCGACCCGGCCCCACCGGACCCGCCGCGCCCGCTGGGGCAGGTGGCGGAGCTGGAGTGGGAGGACGGGCGGGGGCTGGGGTTGGTGAAGGCGCGCGCGGAGTACTGGGGGTGGCGGCCGGCGGCACGGTTCGGTGACAGAGGCAAATTCGTGTGATGCGAACTTGCGGCGGCGTAGCTCGTTGATCACGGCGATGGAAAGGAGAGCTGATGGTCGGCTCGTCGCATGAGGCGTTGCACCGGATCTTCCAGAAGGACCCGACGCTGCTGACGAAGGCGTTACAGAAGGTCCTGCACGTGCCGTTTCCCGAACCGAGGGAGATCGCGGCGCTGAACGTGGACCTCACCGAGATCGAACCGGTCGAGCGCCGGGTGGACACGCTGCTGCGGGCGGAGACGGACGAGGGCACGTATCTGCTGGTGGTGGAGTCGCAGGGGAAGGTGGACGAGCGCAAGCGGGGCAGCTGGCCGTACTACCTGTCCTACTTGTATGAAAAGTACCGCTGCGAGCCGGTGCTGATCGTCATCACGCAGAGCAGCAGGACCGCCCAGTGGGCCTCGCGCCCGATCCGGTTCGGCTTCGCCGGCTGGGACTCGTTGACGGTGCGTCCGTTGGTGCTGGGTCCGGACAACGTGCCGGTGATCGCGGACGAGCGGCAGGCCGAGAAGGACGTCCCCCTTGCGGTGCTCTCGGCCATGACACACGGGCGTGGACCGAAGGCTGAGGCCATACTGGAATCCCTGGCCGCCGCCCTGCGGACCATCGACCCCGACAGTGCCGCAGTCTTCGTGCAGTTCGTCGACTCCTGCCTGGCCGACCCCCAGGCGAAGCAGATGTGGAGGGATTTGATGACGGCGATCCAGTACTTCTGGCGACACCCCCTCGCCGAACAGGTACGCGAGGAAGGACGGGAGCAAGGCCTGGAGCAAGGCCTGGAGCAGGGGCGTGTTCAGGATCGTCAGGAGATGACCCTGCGCATCCTGGAGTGGCGCGGCATCCCCGTGTCAGAAGCAGTCCGCCAGCGGGTCGAGGCCTGTACGGACCTGGACCAGCTCGAGGTCTGGGCCCAGCGCGCCGTACATGCCACGAATGCCGCGGGGTTGTTCGCCGAGGAGTGAGCACGCGGCCGTTGCGCGGGCAGCTCTGGCAAGGTGCTTCGGCCCTGCCCGTCCGGGCGGCTGGCCGGTTGGAAGAGGACGACTTCGATGCCGACGGGACGACACGCGGACCGGGCACCCCGCTGGACCCTCCCTGCGCTGCTCGCGGTTCTGCTGCTGGCGGCCGTGCTCTATTGATGTCGTTGACTCGCTTCCGGTCGGACGGGACCAGGCAGTGCAGGACCGCCAGCGCCGCGAACAACCGCCCCGAGCGCACGTATCCGCTTTCCTTCTCCTCCGGCATGAGCGAATCATTGCCGTCTTCCGGGGCGATCGAACTCCCGCCTCCGGGAACGGGCGTACAACTTCCGGTCGGTCTCGCGCGTCAACCGGGGTATGAAACCCCGGACCTCACGACGTACCGGCGCGCTCTCCGCCGCCCTCGGTGCCGCGCTGCTCATACCCACCGTGGCCGCCGCCACCCCGGCCGCCGCGGCCACGCCAGCCGTCAGCTGTACGTCCGCCACGGCGGGCCTCGCCGCCAAGCTGCAGAAGGACATCACGGCCGCCCTCGCGAACCGCACGGGCACGGTCGCCATCGGCCTGTACGACCGCAGCACCAGCACCACCTGCACCCTGCGCGCCACCAGCTCCTACGACTCGGCCAGCACCGTCAAGGTCACCGTGCTCGCCACGCTGCTCTGGGACGCGAAGAAGCACAACCGGTACCTGACCGACCGTGAGGCCTCGCTCGCCAAGGCCATGATCACCCAGTCGGACAACAACGCCACGACCACGCTGTGGAAGCAGCTGGGCATGACGAAGATCAAGGGCTTCCTCGCCGCCGCCGGGATGACGAAGACCGTGCCGGGCGCGGACGGCTACTGGGGCCTGACCCAGGAGAACGTCACCGACGAGCAGAAGCTGCTCAAGCTCGTCACCGCACCGAACAGCGTGCTGAGCGACAACTCCCGTGCCTACATCCTGAAGCTGATGGGCCAGGTCATCTCCTCGCAGCGCTGGGGCACCCCGGCCGGTGCGCCGTCCACCGTCTCCGTGCACGTCAAGAACGGCTGGCTGCAGCGCGCAACGCACGGCTGGCGGGTGCACAGCCTCGGCACCTTCAACGGCGCCGGCCACGACTACATGATGTCGGTGCTGACGCAGGACAACAGCACCATGGACTACGGCGTCACGACGATCCAGAACGTCGCGAGGGCCATCCACAAGGACCTGGTGCCGACCACCCCGTCGACCGCGGTCTACACCCCGACCAGCAGGCCCAGTGAGGCCTTCGTCGCGGTCCCGCCGCAGGGCTGAGGCGGCAGGTCGGTTCACGGGGCGGTCTCCCGCAGGACACCCGGCCGCCCTACGGTGACCGGCATGCGCCTGAGAACCGTACTCGCCACCCTGACCGCCGGCCTGGCGGCGGCCACCTGCCTGACCGCCGCCGGGCCCGCCGGTGCCGCCAACTCCGCGGACGGTCAAGCCTGTTCGCCGTCCGTCGCCATCGACCGCTTCTCCGACGCGCTCGACAAGACGACGTACGACGGCACGTTCGTCGGCAACTTCTCCGCGCTCGCCGTCGACCGGGACGGCTCGATCGCGGCCCTGGAGGACCGCTCCTCGCTGTTCGGCCTGGACCCGGTGACCCTCCAGCCGCGGCGGGCCGTCCACCTCGCCGACGAGAAGGGCGCCGACCTCGACTCCGAGGGCCTGGTCGTCGAGGGCGACGGGACCCGGCTGGTCACCTCCGAGACCGAGCCGTCCGTCCGCCGCTACTCCGCCGACGGCAGGATCCTCGACCGTCTCCCGGTGCCGTCCTCCCTCCTGGTCGCCCCGGCCGGCCGCGCCACCTCCAACCAGACCTTCGAGGGGCTGACCCTGCTGCCCGGCGGCCACACCCTGCTGGCCTCCATGGAGTACGCGATCTCGGGCGACTCGACGGGTGTCGTCCGCTTCCAGACCTGGACCCGGACCAAGGGCGGCCACTTCCGTCTCGCCGCCCAGTACGCCTACCGCACCGACGCCGGCCTCGGCGTCCCGGAGGTGCGGGCCACCCCCGACGGCCGCCTCCTCGTCCTGGAGCGCGGTTTCACCGCCGGCGTCGGCAACACCGTCCGTCTCTATCTGGCCGACCTCCGCCACGCGACGGACACCAGCGGCATCGAGAACCTCACCGGGCAGAGCGGCGTGCGGTTGATCAAGAAGTCGCTGCTGACCGACATCGCGGACTGCCCGTCCCTGGGTGCCACGGCGAAGCAGCCCCAGCCGAACCCGCTGCTGGACAACATCGAGGGCATGACGATCACGGGGCGGGACCGCACCGGCCGCCTGAAGGTCCTGCTGGTCAGCGACGACAACCAGAACGCGGCCCAGACGACCCGGTTCTACTACCTGCGGGTACGGACCTGACCGCGGCCCCTGTTTTGTTGCGGAGGGATGAAATCCGGTCCCGGACGCGTTGGTGTCTTCCGGTAGAACAGGTCGACAGGAAGGCACCCGCGTGTCACCGCAACGGGGATGGGCAAGAAGGCTCGCAGGGTATGCCTGGCGGTATCCGAAGGACGTCGTCCTCGCCCTCGGCTCCTCTCTCGCGGGCATGGCCGTCATGGCCGTGGTGCCGCTGATCACGAAGGTGATCATCGACGACGTGATCGGGAACCACACCCGCACCATGGCCCCCTGGGCCGGCGCCCTGATCGGCGCCGCCCTGCTCGTCTACGCCTCCGCCTACGTCCGCCGCTACTACGGCGGCCGGCTCGCCCTCGACGTCCAGCACGACCTGCGGACCGAGATGTACCGCACGATCACCCGCCTGGACGGCCGCCGCCAGGACGAGCTGTCCACGGGGCAGGTGGTCGGCCGGGCCACCAGCGACCTGCAGCTGATCCAGGGTCTGCTCTTCATGCTCCCGATGACCCTCGGGAACGTCCTGCTCTTCCTGATCTCCCTGGTGATCATGGCCTGGCTGTCGCTGCCGCTGACCCTGGTCGCGCTCGCCGTGGCACCGGCCCTGTACTGGATCGCCAGGCGCAGCCGCGGCAGGCTGCATCCCGCCACCTGGTACGCCCAGGCCCAGGCCGCCGCCGTCGCGGGCGTGGTCGACGGCGCCGTCAGCGGCGTACGCGTGGTGAAGGGCTTCGGGCAGGAGGAGCAGGAGACCGGGAAGCTCAGGGAGGTCGGCCGCAGGCTCTTCGCCGGGAGGCTGCGCACGATCCGGCTGAACAGCAGGTACACCCCCGCCCTGCAGGCCGTCCCCGCCCTCGGCCAGGTCGCCATGCTGGCCCTCGGCGGCTGGCTGGCGGTGCGCGGGCACATCACGCTCGGCACCTTCGTCGCCTTCTCCAGCTATCTCGCCCAGCTGGTCGGCCCGGTCCGCATGCTCGCGGTGGTCCTCACCGTCGGCCAGCAGGCCCGCGCCGGAACCGAGCGCGTCCTGGAACTGATCGACACCGAGCCGACGATGCGGGACGGCACCAAGACCCTGCCGGCCGACGCGCCCGCGACCGTCGAGTTCGACGACGTGTCCTTCGGGTACGACAGCGGATCCAGCGTCCTGGACGGGCTGACCTTCGAGATCCGCTCCGGCGAGACCCTCGCCGTCGTCGGCTCCTCCGGCTCCGGCAAGTCCACCCTGTCCCTGCTGCTCCCGCGCTTCTACGACGTCACCCACGGCGCCGTCCTGATCGGCGGCCACGACGTCCGCGAGCTGACCCTGGACTCGCTCAGGGCCGCCATCGGGCTCGTCCCCGAGGACTCCTTCCTCTTCTCCGACACCGTCCGCGCCAACATCGCCTACGGCCGTCCGGACGCCACCCAGGAGGAGATCGAGCAGGCCGCCCGCGCCGCCCAGGCGGACCGTTTCATCAGGGATCTCCCCGACGGCTACGACACCAAGGTCGGCGAGCAGGGCCTGACCCTCTCCGGCGGCCAGCGCCAGCGCGTCGCGCTCGCCCGGGCCCTGCTCACCGATCCGCGCCTGCTGGTCCTGGACGACGCCACCTCGGCCGTGGACGCCCGCGTCGAACACGAGATCCACGAGGCCCTGGGGCAGGTCATGGCGGGGCGTACGACCCTGCTCATCGCCCACCGCCGCTCCACCCTGAACCTCGCCGACCGCATCGCCGTCCTCGACGGCGGCCGGCTCGCCGACGTCGGCACGCACGAGGAACTCCAGCAGCGGTCCGCGCTGTACCGGCGGCTGCTCACCGACCCGGACGAGCTGGGCGGGGTCTCTCCGGGCCACGCCGAGCCCGCCGTGCCGCGCGAGGACACCTCCGTCCGCGAGGAGCTGGACGCCGAGTTCGACGCCGAGCGGGGTGTGACCCCGAGGCTGTGGACCGGCGACCGTGAACCCAAGGACCAGGCGCTGACCGGCACCCCCGCCACCCCGCAGCTCCTCGCCCAGGTGGAGGCGCTGCCGCCGGCCACCGACACCCCCGACGTCGACGAGGCGCGGGCGGTCCGCCGTGAGGACTCCTACGGCCTGCGCCGCCTGCTGCACGGCTTCGGTACGCCCCTGCTGCTCAGCCTGCTGCTGGTCGCCCTGGACGCGGGCGCGGGCCTGCTGCTGCCGGTGCTGATCCGGCACGGCATCGACGCGGGCGTGTCGAAGATGGCCCTCGGCGCGGTCTGGGCGGCCTCGCTGCTCGCCCTGGTGACCGTCCTCGTCCAGTGGGTTGCGCAGATCGGCGAGACCCGGATGACCGGCCGTACCGGCGAGCGGGTGCTGTACGCGCTGCGGCTGAAGATCTTCGCGCAGCTCCAGCGGCTGGGGCTCGACTACTACGAGCGCGAGCTGACCGGCCGGATCATGACCCGGATGACGACGGACGTCGACGCCCTGTCGACCTTCCTGCAGACCGGCCTGGTCACGGCGTTCGTCTCGGTCGTGACGTTCTTCGGCATCATGGCCGCCCTGCTGGTGATCGACCTCCACCTCGCCCTTGTGGTCTTCGCGACGCTGCCCCCGCTGATCGTCGCGACCTTCTTCTTCCGCCGGGCGAGCGTGAAGGCGTACGAACTGGCCCGGGAACGCGTGTCGACGGTCAACGCCGACCTCCAGGAGTCGGTCGCCGGGCTGCGGATCGTGCAGGCCTTCCGGCGCGAGCGGGACGGCGGCCGCCGGTTCGGCGAGCGCAGCGACAGCTACCGGCGCGCCCGCATACGCGGCCAGTGGCTGATATCGATCTACTTCCCGTTCGTGCAGCTGCTGTCCTCGGTGGCGGCGGCGAGCGTGCTGATCGCGGGTGCGCACCGGATCGAGGCGGCCACGCTGACGACCGGCGCCCTGGTCGCGTACCTGCTCTACATCGACCTGTTCTTCGCCCCGGTCCAGCAGCTCTCCCAGGTCTTCGACGGCTACCAGCAGGCCACGGTGTCCCTGGGCCGCATCCAGGAACTGCTGCGCGAGCCGACGTCCACGAAGTCCGCGGACGAACCCCTCGACGTCCTCTCCCTCCGCGGCGACATCGCCTTCGAGGGCGTGCACTTCGCGTACGGCGACGGTGAGGAGGCGCTGACCGGCATCGACCTGACGATCCCCGCCGGGCAGACGGTCGCCTTCGTCGGCGAGACGGGCGCCGGCAAGTCCACCCTCGTCAAGCTGGTCGCGCGCTTCTACGACCCCACGTCCGGCCGGGTCACGGTCGACGGCGCGGATGTGCGCGCCCTGGGCCTGACCTCGTACCGGCACCGCCTCGGGGTGGTCCCGCAGGAGGCCTACCTCTTCCCCGGCACGGTCCGGGACGCCATCGCCTACGGCCGCCCCGACGCCACCGACGCCGAGGTGGAGGCGGCGGCGCGAGCCGTCGGCGCGCACGAGATGATCGCCACCCTCCAGGGCGGCTACCTGCACGAGGTCGCCGAGCGCGGCCGCAACCTCTCGGCCGGCCAGCGCCAGCTGATCGCGCTCGCCCGCGCAGAACTCGTCGACCCCGACATCCTGCTCCTGGACGAGGCCACGGCCGCCCTGGACCTGGCCACGGAGGCCCAGGTCAACCAGGCCACCGACCGTCTGGCGGGGCGCCGTACGACACTGGTGGTCGCCCACCGCCTGACCACGGCGGCCCGCGCGGACCGGGTGGTGGTGATGGACCACGGCCGGGTCGCCGAGGACGGCACCCACGAGGAACTCCTCGCCCGCGACGGCCGGTACGCCGAGCTGTGGCGCACCTTCATCGGCCGCGCCGAACCGGAGGAGCCGGTCACCGCGTCCCGCTGAGCCCCCCGGTGGACGCGTGCCGCTGACGGCCGTGCAACCATCCGGCATACGTCGTGCGTCCGTACAGCAGTACGGCAACCGGAGGTACGACCGATGCGGGGGAGGACGACAGTGCACAGTGGTGGGATACGCCGGCGCCTGGCGCTCGGCGCGGCGGTGCTGGCCGCGACCGGAGTGCTCGGGCTGGTGACATCGGGAACCGCCGCGGCGGCCACGGCCCAGGGCTGCGCCGGGCGCGAGGTGCGGACGCTGCCGTTCAGCAGCGGTGTCACCCACGTCTACAAGCGCGACGGCTACATCTGCGCCATCACCGTGGCCCGGCATCCCGGCTCCGCCCAGACGATGTCCGTCAGTGTCCAGGCCCGCGGCAGCCGGCCGGTCGTGGACATGGGCCGCTACTGGCACCACGCCGGCCCGGTGACGGTCCACGCCGGCCGCCGCTGCGTCCTGGTCAAGGGCTCGGTCGGGTCGAGCGGAAAGGTCGACTCGGGCTGGATCCTGTGCTGACGGCCGACCCCGGCCGGTCAGCCGGCCGCGGCCGGTGAACCACGGGAACCGGCCCGGCCCCCCACCCGTCCAACGGCCAGGCTGCCGGACGAGTCTCCGTGGTGCGGTGTCGGCCTGAACGCCCGGCGGCGAGCGCCGACGCACCCTCTCCGCCGCATCCGGCCGACAGCCCGCCGCCATCGGCGCGCCCCCTCAATGCGCCGATGGCGGCCCCTTCTCCGGTTACTGTGCTCTCCCTTGACGGAAAGTAACTTCCCGGATATTGGTGACCCCTCGGAAGTTTCCTTCAGCGGTTCACCTCTGGAAGGAGCGCACGTGTCCGACACCAGCAGACCGTCCAGACGCGCCGTCCTCGCCGCCACCGCGGGTTTCACCGCCGCGCTGACCGTACCGACGACCGCCCGCGCCGCCGCACCCGGTGACGACCGCCGGCTGCGTGCCCTGATCTCCCGGATGACTCTTCAGGAGAAGGTCGGCCAGCTCTTCGTGATGCGGGTCTACGGCCACTCCGCCACCGCCCCCGACCAGGCCGACATCGACGCCAACCTCAAGGAGATCGGCGTCCGCACGGCCGCCGAGCTGGTCGCGAAGTACCGGGTCGGCGGGATCATCTACTTCACCTGGGCCCACAACACCCGTGACCCGCAGCAGATCGCGGACCTCTCCGACGGTATCCAGCAGGCCTCCCTCGACCAGCCGCGCGGCCTGCCGGTGCTCATCGCCACCGACCAGGAGCACGGCGCGGTCTGCCGGGTCGGCAAGCCCGCCACCCTCTTCCCCGGCGCCATGGCGATCGGCGCCGGCGGCTCCCGCGCGGACGCGCACACCCTCGGCCGGATCTCCGGCGCCGAGCTGCGCGCGATGGGCATCAACCAGGACTACTCGCCGGACGCCGACGTCAACGTCAACCCGGCCAACCCGATCATCGGCGTACGGTCGTTCGGCGCCGACCCGGACGCCGTCGCCGCGCTGGTGGCCGCCGAGGTGAGGGGCTATCAGGAGTCCCGGGTCGCGGCCACCGCCAAGCACTTCCCGGGCCACGGCGACACCGCCGTCGACAGCCACACCGGCTTCCCGGTCATCACGCACAGCCGGGACCTGTGGGAGAAGCTGGACGCCGTGCCGTTCCGGGCGGCGATCGCCACCGGCATCGACTCCGTCATGACCGCGCACATCCAGTTCCCCGCCCTGGACGACTCCGGCGACCCGGCCACCCTCTCGCACCCGGTGCTCACCGGCATCCTGCGCGGCGAACTCGGCTACGACGGGGTCGTGATCACCGACTCCCTCGGCATGGAGGGCGTCCGGACCAAGTACGGCGACGACCGGGTGCCGGTGCTCGCGCTGAAGGCCGGCGTCGACCAGCTGCTCAACCCGCCGTCCCTGGACGTGGCCTGGAACGCCGTGCTGACGGCCGTCCAGGACGGCGAACTGACCGAGTCCCGCCTGGACGAATCGATCCTGCGCATCCTCCGTCTGAAGGCCCGCCTGGGCCTGTTCGACGACCCGCGCGCCGACCCGACCCGCATCGGGCACACCGTGGGCACCAAGGCGCATCTGGCTGCCGCCGACCGGATCGCCGAGCGGACCACCACCCTCTTGGTCAACGAGGACCGCACTCTTCCCCTCGCCCCCCGGACCGAACCCCGCCTCCTGGTCGTCGGCGCGGACCCGGCCTCCCCCTCCGGCACCACCGGCCCGCCCACCGGCGTCCTGGCGGCCGCCCTCACCGAGCTGGGCTTCACCGCCACGGCCCTGTCCACCGGCACCTCGCCCTCCACGGCGGCCATCGCCCAGGCGGTCACGGCAGCGCGGGACGCGGACGCGGTGATCGTGGCGACGTACAACGTGACGGCGGGCAGTGCGCAGCAGACGCTGGTGGAGCACCTGTCGGCCACCGGCAGACCCCTGGTGGCACTCGCCGTCCGCAACCCCTACGACGTGGCCCAACTCCCCTCCGTGAAGGCCTGCCTGGCCTCCTACGGCTGGACGGACGTCGAAGTACGCGCCGCCGCACGCGTGATCGCCGGACGCGTGGCGCCGCGCGGCAGGCTGCCGGTGCCGGTGCAGCGGGCCGACGACCCCACGCAGGTGCTGTACCCGATCGGGCACGGGCTGACGTACCAGCCGTACGCCACACACCGGGCGTAATACCCCCCATGGGCGGAAAACCTCCCGCATGTCTGGCGTGGCCCCGTCGCCAAGGGCCACGCTGGACCGGGGTGTCAGGGGGGTGCCATGCGTGGGAAGGGTGCCGCAGGACTCGCGTGCCTGCTGCTGGCCGTCCTGCTGACCGGCTGCCGGGGCCCGGCGGGCACCCCCGTCGGCGACGCCCGCCCCGCCCCGGCCACGACCAGCGGCTACGGAGCCGAGTTCCTCGCGGTCGGCGAGTGCAGCTCCTTCGGCACGACCAGCTTCACCGAGGTGCCCTGCGCGAGCGAGCGGGCGGCGGCCAGGGTCGTCGCCCGCTACGACGGCGTGGCCGCCGACGGCCCCTCGTGCCCGGCGACGACCGACTTCGTCCTGCACATCAGCGCCCAGGCCGCGACCGGCGACGAGGACGGCGACGGCGCGATCCCCCAGGGCTACGCCTGCATGCGCAACCTGGAGCCCCCGCACCCCGGCGACCCGGGCGGCGGGGGCGGCCCCCGCACGATCCCCGGCGACTGCGTGTACGCCTCCGGTGAGGGCCAGGTCCGCGAGACGCCCTGCGACGGCTCGGGCGGACACCGGCCCCAGTACCGGATCACCAGGGCGACGACGACCCGCGGGAGCTGCCCGGCGTCGACGGCGCTGTACGTCCAGCTGGGCGGGAGCGAACCGGTGGGCTGCGCCAGGCGGGTGTGACGCTCCGCTACGGCCGCAGCGCGGGCTCCCGTTCCGGATCCCGGCGATCCAGCTTCGCATCGAACCGGGCCAGCGGCCTGGCCCGGGCCACGTCGGCGGAGGAGACCCCGGCCCACTGCAGGATGCGCTCGGTGGCGAGGGACCTCTGGTCCGGTACCAGGCCCGCCACGTTCGCGCCGTGGTTCAGGCCGGGTGCCGTGAAGACGTAGGAGTCACGCGCACCCGGGCCGAGCCGGAACCGTTCCGAACCCCAGGGGTCGTTCTGGCCGTACACGAAGAGCATGTGCGCGGCGTGGTGCCGGACCCAGGTGTCCACGTCCCGCATCGCGTGCGGCTGGAAGCGCATCGGGATGGAGCGGGGCACGAGGCTGCGCGGCTGCTCGTAGCCGTAGCGGATCAGTTTCCGCTCGATGCGGGGGAAGTGGATGGTCGGCGCGCCGAGCTGGGTGCCCGCCTGGTAGTAGTACGGCGTGTACTGCGCGAGGCCCTGGTCGGTGTAGGCGGAGAAACCGGAGATGGTGTCGACCGACTTCCAGATCTCCTCGTCGCTCGCCGTGGCCGCGTTCGCCGGGACGGTGTCGCAGTCCTTCAGCAGGCTGTACTGCCAAAAGCCCCACACGTAGTCGAGGACGACCGCCTCGTAGGCCCTGTCCAGGCCGCCGATCGTGTCGAAGGTGTCGTGGTTGTCGGCGGCGTACTGCGCGTACCGCTTCTCCAGCGGCTCCCGGCGCACCAGTGCCTCCCGCTGGACGGCGTTCAGCCGGTCCCGGCACTCCTTGGTGCCGACGGTGGCGAAGAAGCGGTCGTAGGCGGAGTCCTCGTCGTTGACGACGTCGTTGGGCGCGACATACGCCACCACACCGTCCATGTCATGCGGGTAGAACCGCTCGTAGTACGTCGCCGTCATACCGCCCTTGGAGCCGCCGGTGGCGAGCCAGTGGCCGCCGTAGATCGGTTTGAGCGCCTCGAACACGCGGTGCTGGTCGCCGGCCGCCTGCCAGATGTCCAGCTTGGACCAGTCGGCCGGGTCGGGGCGGGACGGGGTGAAGAAGCGGTACTCCAGGGAGACCTGGTTGCCGTCCACGATCTGCGTGGGCTCGCGGCGCGAGGGGGTCGTGGAGACGTTGTAGCCGCTGGTGTAGAAGACCGTCGGCCGGCTGGTGTCCTTGTGCAGTACGGTGATCCGCTGCTGGAAGGTGCCGCGGTCCGGATGGCGGTGGTCGATCGGCTGGGTGTAGTCCAGGACGAAGTAGCGGTAGCCGGGGTACGGCTTCTCCTCGATCAGGCTCATGCCCGGTACGGACAGCAGCCGGTCCTTGATGTCGGTGGGCCCGGACCGCGCGGCGGTGGCCGCGCCGGCCGCCGTGCCGCTCAGTGTTCCTATGAACACCGCGAGCGCCAGCAGCCATCTGAGCGCCTTGCGCATGCGCACTCTCCCCTGTGTGACTGTTGTGAGACACATGTGCGCCGGAAGCTATCGGAGCAACTTCTCTCACACCAGAGGGGGTTGAGCCGACCGGGCAGCAGCTGACCGGAGTTGCCGGGCGGCACCGACCGGTTCCGCCGCGAGGGCGCGGACCGCCTGAGGCCCCCGCAGGGCGAGTCGGTCGTTCGGGTCGTCCACCGTGACCCGGCCGAGCGCGGCGCCCACGAACAGGCCGAGGGCGAGGTCGGTGATCGGCGCACCGCGCACCACCCGGTGCCCGGCCGGCCCGAAGGTCCGGCAGCACACCGGCCGGGGCGGCGCCGACGAGCGGGACGAACACCCCGGCCCCGGGGCACCGAGCGCGCCGTACGCCGGCCGCACGACGACCAGCGCGAGAACGGCGCCACCGGGACATGCCCGCTGACACCCTGCACGGCCAGCGGCGCGGAACCGGCCGCTTGGCTCACGGTCGCCGTCAGAAGGATCCGCCGCCGGTACGAAGAGCCCGCACACCCGGCACCTGGTTCATGACCGTCACCATGGCCATGAACCCGGCCGGCGCGGACGCGGCTGGATCACCGCGGGCCGGGACAGCGGTTCACCGGGGCCGGGTGGGGGCGGCGCCCGGCAGGGGGCGCCGCAGCGTCACGCGGCCTCGCCCAGCAGACGCAGCACATGCTCCCGCCCCGCGCCCAGCAGCCCCGCGAGCGGCGCAGCCGACTCGTACCACCGCTTCTCGTACTCCCAGCACAGCCACCCGTCCCACCCCTGCCGCAGGAGCACATCCACGCACTCGGTGAGCGGCAACACCCCCGACCCCAGCGGCAGCGGCACCGTGTCCTGCGCCGACGCGATGTCCTTGACCTGTACGTATCCCAGGTGCGGGCGGAGCGCGGCGAAGGTGTCGGAGGGCTGCTCGCCGCCCAGCCAGGTGTGCATCACGTCCCACAGCGCGCCCACCTGCCGGTGGCCGACCGGGCCGAGGACCCGGATGGCGTCGGCACCGGTGCGGTGCGAGTCGTGCGTCTCCAGCAGGATCCGCACCCCCAGCGCGGAAGCGTCCTCCGCGGCGGTGCCGAGCCGCCGGGCGGCGAGGGCGTCGGACTCCTCGCGCGGGCGGTCGGGGTCGGCGCCGGGGAAGACCCGGACGAAGGGCGCGCCCAGGTCATGGGCGAGGTGGAGGAGGTCCCGGACCTCCGCCAGTACGGGCTCGTCGTCACCGGGCGCGGCGACACGCGCGTACCCGGCGACGGCCAGCGCCTCGATCCCGGCCGCCTTGAACAGGGCGGCCGTCTCGGCGCGTTCGGCGGGGGAGAGGCCGGGATGCACCGGCTCCTCCGGGTGGGCACGCAGTTCGACGCCGTGATAGCCGTGTGCGGTCGCGAGCGCGAGGACCTCAGGGACGGGCAGGCCAGGGACACCGAGAGTGGAGAACGCCAGCTTCATGGGGCGGACCCTACTCGTCATGCGCCCGATTCGTGTAGATCCAGCCGCCAGTCCTGGCCGACGAGGTCCTTGCCGAAGGAGCGGTGCGGCTTCTCCGCGACGAGGACGAAACCGTGTCGCTGGTAGATGCGGCGGGCGCCGCCCAGCACGTCGTTGGTCCACAGCACCAGGTCGCGGTAGCCGGCCCCGCGCGCGAAGTCGATCACCGTCCGCACCAGTGCGTCGCCGATGCCGTGCCCGCGCGCCTCCGGCTCGACGAGCAGCAGCCGCAGCCGCGCGGTACCGGGCGCGTCGTCCCGTACGCACATCACGCACCCCACCGGCCGCCCGTCCTCCTCGGCGATCCACACCCGCTCCAGGTGCGGGTCGTGATCCTCCGCGAAGTCGGCGACGATCCGGGCGACCAGCCCCTCGTAGTCGGCGTTCCAGCCGTACTCGGCCGCGTACAGCGCTGCGTTGCGCTGCACGATCCAGCCGAGGTCGCCGGGGAGCGGCTCGCGCAGCACCGCCTCGCCGGACCGGGTGCGCGGCTCGCCGAGGAGGTCCCGGATGGTCCGCATGGCCTCCGCCAGCCGCGGCCGGTCGGCCGGGGCCACGGTGTCGAGCATGGCCCCGACCGTCGCCCGGGCCCGCTCGTCCAGCAGCCCGGCGGCCTCCCGCCCGCGCCCGGTGAGCCGCACCCGCCTGCGGCGCGGATCGCGTTCCGACGGCCCGCGCTCGATCAGCCCGGCGTCCTCGAACTTGTTCAGGATCCGGCTCAGGTACCCGGCGTCCAGGTCGAGCAGGGTGCGCAGGTCGGCCGCGTCCACGTGCGGGGCCTGGGCGAGTTCGTACAGCATGCGGGATTCGGTGAGCGTGTACGGCGCGTAGAGATGGCGGCCGTAGTCGAGGGCGCCGATGAGGCCCGTGTAGAAGCGGTTGAAGGCTCGGACGTCCTGGACGCTCATAATCGCCCCCGGATGCTTGACTCAGTCAGAGATACCGCCCCCCGAGCGTAAGCCCGCGACCCGCCCGCGTCCACGGTCCGAAGGCGCAGCGGCCCCGGAGGGCTGCCGAAACGGCTTGCCCGGCGGGGAAGTTGGGCCCTTGTCCTTACCTCCTTCCGTCGTCCCGCTCCTTTTGACTTCGTCGTAAACTCGTCGTAGTTTAAGAACAAACGTCACATATGCCCGTTCTGTTTCGGGAGTGACGATTCGCCGCCGTAGCGCAACGCGGGCGGCGGAGGGGCGCACGGAGCGACGCGCAGGCTCCGGAGCGCAGGCTGACGGCCCGTCACGGCCGCCGTACATCAACCGCACCCTCGGAGAGGGGTTCATCATGCGCGCGCACACCACCCGCATCAAGAGAGTGGCCATCGCGGTCTGCTCGGCGCCGATCCTGGCCATCGCCGCCGGAGCCGGAGCCGCCACCGCGGCCTCCGCTGCGGCCCCTGACCATGTCGTCGCCTACGACAACCACGGTGGTGGCGGGGGCGGAGACCACGGCGGCGGGGGCGGCTACGGCGGCGGAGGCGGAGACCACGGCGGCGGAGGCGACTACGGCGGCGGGGGCGACCACGGAGGCGGAGACCACGGAGGAGGAGACCACGGTGGCTGCGGCTGGGGCGATGACGACGACGACTGCTGAGTCGACCGTCGTGACTGCCGCCCACTGACAGCGACAGCGGATCCGGGTGCCCAGCCCAATGGGGCGCCCGGATCCATGCTGCACCGCACCGGACCCCGAGAGCGCACGCGTGGTGAGCGCCGGGTCCGCTCACGCGGCGAACCGGCGAAGTGGCAGCGGTTCCGGCACCTCAGCAACAGGACCTGGTACGACGACGCCGGCACCCCCGTCGTCCTGGCCGGCGAGGCCGCGCACACCACGCACCTCACGCTCGGCTCCGGGACCCGCCTGGCGGTGATCGACGCGATCGTGCCGGCCCACAGCCTCGCCCGGTACCCGGACCCACGGGTGGCGCTGCGCGAGTACGACCGGCACCGCCGTGCGGAACTGCACCCCGTGCAGGCGGGAGCGCGCTCCGGCATGGCCTGGTTCGAGCAGCCGGACGACTGCCTGGACCGCGGCCCGGTGTCCTTCGCCTACGCCGTGTCCGTGCGCCAGGGCCGCCAGCGCCTCTGGCGCTACCGGGTCCACCTCGCCACCCGGATCGCCGCGGAACGCCGGGCCCGGCGGGCCTACGACACCGGAAAGCGCTGGTACCGGGACCGCCGCAGGGGCGAGGCGCCCCTGCAGCCGCTGGGGCGATCACTTCCCGGCTGACCGGGGCACCCCCGAGGACCCCCGCACCATCAACTCCCCGCGAACGCTCGCCACACCCCCCGGCGGCGGCTCCTCCCGCCCCATGGCGATACGCCCGGCCCGCGCCCCCGCCTCAGCGAGCGGCAGCCGCACGGTCGTCAGCGAAGGCACCGCGTCGATGCTGAACGGCAGGTCGTCGAAGCCCGCCACCGACACGTCCTCCGGTATCCGCAACCCCGCCTCCCGCAACGCCGCACACGCCCCGAGCGCGACGGAGTCGTTCGCGGCGACGACCGCCGTCAGCGACGGATCGCGGCGCAGCAGCTCCACCGTGGCCTCGTGACCGGACTGGCGGTCGTACCGTCCGTGCACCGTCCAGCGAGGGTCCTCCTCGATACCCGCCGCGGCCAGCGCCGCCCGGTGGCCCTCCAGGCGGTGCCGGGTGGTCGTACGCTCCTCCGGGCCCGCGATGTAGCCGAGGCGGCGGTGGCCGAGACCGAGGAGGTGCTCCGTCAGCCGGCGGGCACCGCCCCGGTTGTCGAAGGTGAGGGCGACGGCGCCGGTGTCGGGTGCCGGCGGCCGCCCGCACAGCACCACCCGCGTCCCGGCCTCCGCGAGCTTGCGCAGCTTCGCCGCGACCGCGGCCGCGTGCGGCGCGTCCTCCACGGCTCCGCCGGTCAGCACCACGGCCGCCGCGCGCTGTCGCTGCAGCAGCGTGAGATACGTCAGCTCGCGCTCCGGCGATCCGCCCGTGTTGCAGACGACCGCGAGCCGCTCGCCGCCCGCCCGGCCGCCCGGCCCGCCGATCTCGGCCTGGATCGCGCTCGCCATGATCCCGAAGAACGGGTCGGCGATGTCGTTGACGAGAATGCCGACCAGATCGGAGGTGGCCGCCGCGAGGGCGCTCGCCGGGCCGTTGAGGACGTAGTCCAGTTCGTCCACCGCCCGCAGCACCCGCTCGCGCGTGGAGGCGGCCACCGGGTAGTTGCCGTTCAGCACGCGCGACACCGTCGCTGGGGAGACCTGGGCGCGGGCCGCCACATCCGCCAGGGTCACCGTCATGTCGTCGTCCTCCGGTCGCGCATCGTGTCGTACGCCCTCGTAGACAGCCAGACCCTGCTCCTGGTTCCGAGCAGATCTTCCAGCAGACCTTAAAGCCATGGCCTCCGTTTGTTCGCCCCCTCGAACAACTCGAAGGGGACACGGTCTTGTACGGACCACTGTCCTGACGCTAGCTTCTCACCGTAGAAAGCGCTTGCTGCACTCGTGCCGATGCTGTGCGAAGGGAACTGACGTGACACGCAAGACGGTGCGTATCGCCATGAACGGCGTCACCGGGCGCATGGGCCACCGCCAGCACCTCGTCCGGTCGATCCTGGCCCTGCGCGAGCAGGGCGGCCTCGCCCTCGGCGACGGCACCGTGCTGTGGCCGGAGCCGGTCCTGCTCGGCCGCCGCGAGCACGCCCTCCGGGACATCGCCGACCGCCACGGCCTGGGGCACGTCTCCACCGACCTCGACGCCGTACTCGCCGACCCGTCCGTCGACATCTACTTCGACGCCCAGGTCACCTCCGCCCGCGAGGAGGCCGTCAGGAAGGCGATCGCGGCGGGCAAACACGTCTACACCGAGAAGCCGACGGCGACGGGGCTGGCGGGCGCCCTCGAACTCGCCCGCCTCGCCCAGAGGAAGGGGATCAAGCACGGCGTCGTCCAGGACAAGATCTTCCTGCCGGGCCTGCTGAAGCTGAAGCGGCTGATCGACGGCGGCTTCTTCGGCCGGATCCTCTCCGTGCGGGGCGAGTTCGGCTACTGGGTCTTCGAGGGCGACTGGCAGGCCGCCCAGCGCCCCTCCTGGAACTACCGGGCCGAGGACGGCGGCGGCATCGTCGCCGACATGTTCCCGCACTGGGAGTACGTCCTGCACGAGCTGTTCGGCCGGGTGACGTCCGTCCAGGCCCTCGCCACCACCCACATCCCGCAGCGCTGGGACGAACAGGGCAAGCCCTACGACGCCACCGCGGACGACGCAGCCTACGGCGTCTTCGAACTCGAGGGCGGCGCCGTCGCCCAGATCAACTCCTCCTGGGCCGTGCGCGTCCACCGCGACGAACTCGTCGAGTTCCAGGTCGACGGCACCGAGGGCTCGGCCGTGGCCGGCCTGCGCACGTGCCGCGTCCAGCACCGGTCCGCCACCCCCAAGCCGGTCTGGAACCCGGACGTCCCGGCCACGGAGGCCTTCCGCGACCAGTGGCAGGAGGTGCCGGACAACGGTGACTTCGACAACGGCTTCAAGGCCCAGTGGGAGCTGTTCCTCAGGCACGTCCACGCCGACACCCCGTACCACTGGGACCTGCTGGCCGGCGCCCGCGGGGTGCAACTCGCCGAACTGGGCCTGAGGTCCTCCGCCGAGGGCCGCCGCCTCGACGTACCGGAGATCGCGCTGTGACCATCCGACTCCCTTGTACGGATGGGGAGTTGCGGACGTACGAGCCGCGCCCCGAGCCGCTGCCGGTGACTTCGGGCACCCCCTTCACCTCCCGTACGGTCTTCTCGGCGGCCCATGTGGTGGCCGACCCGTACGCCGACACCACCCCCGACTCGCCCGCCGCCGTCGACTGGGACGCCACCCTCGCCTTCCGCCGCCACCTGTGGTCCCACGGACTCGGAGTCGCCGAGGCGATGGACACCGCCCAGCGCGGCATGGGCCTGGACTGGGCGGGCGCGGCCGAGCTGATCCGCCGTTCGGCGGCGGAGGCGAAGTCGGCCGGCGGCCGGATCGCCTGCGGGGCCGGCACCGACCAGATCACGGGCGGTTCCCTGACGGAGATCCGCGCGGCCTACGAGGAGCAGCTCGCGGTGGTGGAGGAGTCGGGCGCCCAGCCGGTCCTGATGGCCTCGCGCGCGCTGGCCGCCACGGCTCACGGCTCCGAGGACTACCAGGAGGTCTACGGCCACCTGCTGCGCCAGTCCGCCGAGCCGGTGATCCTGCACTGGCTGGGCCCCGTGTTCGACCCGGCACTGGAGGGCTACTGGGGGTCGAGCGACCTGGATGCGGCGACGGAGGTGCTCCTGGAGGTCGTCGCCGCGCACCCGGAAAAGGTCGACGGCATCAAGGTGTCGTTGCTGGACGCGCGGCGGGAGATCGACCTGCGCCGCCGGCTGCCTCGCGGTGTCCGCTGCTACACCGGCGACGACTTCCACTACCCCGAGCTGATCGCGGGCGACGACCAGGGATTCAGCCACGCCCTGCTCGGCGTCTTCGACCCGCTGGGCCCGCTGGCGGCCGAGGCGGTACGGGCCCTGGACACGGGTGATGTGACAGGCTTTCGGGGTCTGCTGGACCCCACGGTCGAGCTGTCCCGCCACCTCTTCCAGGCGCCGACCCGGTTCTACAAGACCGGCGTGGTCCTGCTCGCCTGGCTCGCGGGCCACCAGTCGCACTTCACCATGGTCGGCGGCCTCCAGTCGGCCCGCTCCCTCCCGCACCTGGCCCGCGCCTACGAACTGGCGGACGGCCTCGGCCTGTTCCCGGACCCGAAGCTCGCCGAGGAGCGCATGAAGACCCTGCTGTCGCTGTACGGGGTGAACCAATGACCGGTCTGGCGCGTTTCAGCATCAACCAGATGACCGTGAAGCAGTTGTCCCTGCCGGAACTGGCGCAAGCCTGCGTCGAGTCGGGCGTCAGCCAGGTGGGCCTGTGGCGTGAACCGGTCCGGGCGTACGGCCTGGACGCGACGGCGAAGCTGGTCCGTGACGCGGGCCTGACGGTGACGACCCTGTGCCGGGGCGGCTTCCTCACGGCGATCGACCCGTCCGAGCGGGCGAAGGCGCTGACGGACAACCGCCGTGCCGTGGACGAGGCGGCCGTCCTCGGCACCGACACCCTGGTCCTGGTCTCGGGCGGTCTCCCGCCCGGAACCCGGGACCTGCGGGCGGCCCGCGAACGCGTCGCCGACGCCCTGGCCGAGCTCGCGCCGTACGCCGGGAACCACGGCGTACGCCTGGCCGTCGAGCCCCTGCACCCCATGTACGCCGCCGACCGCTGCGTGGTGTCGACGCTGGCCCAGGCCCTGGACCTCGCCGAACGCTTCCCCGCCCACCAGGTCGGGGTGACCGTGGACACGTATCACATCTGGTGGGACGACCAGGCCCCGGCGCAGATCGCGCGGGCGGGGGCGGGCGGCCGTATCCACACCTTCCAACTCGCCGACTGGGTCACCCCTCTGCCCGAGGGCGTCCTCAACGGCCGGGGCCAGATCGGGGACGGCGCGATCGACATGCGGGAGTGGAAGGGATACGTGGAGAACGCGGGCTACGCCGGCCCCATCGAGGTCGAGCTGTTCAACGAGGGCCTGTGGGCACGCGACGGCCGGGAGGTGCTGGTGGAGACGGCGGCACGCTTCGCCGAACACTTCTCGTCGGGCTCTTCCCAGGGCCCCCGACCGCGATCCGGGTGAGGCCGTCTAGCCCTGGGCCGCGGCCGCGGCGGTACGTTCCTCGCCCCTGCGCCGTGCCCGCTTGCCGTACAGGGTCGTCCACAGGACGAGGCCGCCGAGGACGCCGTAGATCAGGATCGGGCTGATGCTCACCACGGTGCCGGTGCTCAGCACGGAGGCCAACGCGATGCGGACCACGGCCTCCAGGCAGTAGGCCACGCCCCAGACGATGGTCATCGTCCGTACGGTCGTGCGGAACCCTTCGAACTGCCAGAGGCCGTTCCACCAGGCGGTGCTCGCGCGGGTGCCGTCGGTGGCGAACTTGCGGCCGAAGTAGAACATGAGCGGCCGCGGCGCCAGCAGCGTCGCCAGGCACAGCAGGCCGAAGAGACCGGTGACGGCCGAGTCCTTGACCAGCAGGGCCCCGGCCGAGTGGGGGCCGACGAGTGAGACGACAGCCGTGATGACCAGGAACGCCAGGGTCACGATGGCGAACTCGTCGAGGCGGCGCCGCCACACGAGGTGCACGGCACTGTCGAGCACCGGCCAGGCACCGCTTGCCAGCAGTGCGGCGAACTCACTCCACCCCCGGTCATGCAGGGCGTTGTAGGTGAAGATCGGCGCCGCCACGTTCAGCGCGATGGTGAGGATCCAGCCGGCCGCGGCGCTGCCCTGGGACCGGGCAGGCGGCAGCGGGCGTTCCTCCGCCTGTGCCGCCCGCACGTCCGCCGGTCTTGGCGTGTCCATGGCATCCTGAACAGACATGATTCCCCCCGGAGTTCCTGCTGATGAAAGTGGTCGTCGGCGGGCATGATCATTCACGACCAGGATTCGTTTTGGCAAGGTTGGCGGGGCGGAGGGCGGGGGCGGGGGCCGTCAGGCGGGCTTGACCGTGATGTCCCCACTGGAGGTCCTCAGGTCCAGGGCGTACCTGGCGGACGGGTCGGTGGGCACGGAGATGTGCGGGCTGCCGCTGCTGATGTCGGTGGACACCCGGTAGGGGCCGGCGGGTGCCGCGACGGTGACGTTGCCGCTGGAGGTCTTCACCCACACGTTCTGGGCCACCGCCGGGCTGATGGAGACCGACCCGTTGGACGTCTCGGCCCTCACCCCGCGGCCCTTCAGCCCCTTCGCCTCGACCTCGCCGTTCGAGGTGTGCAGGTCGACCGGCCCGCTCGCGCCGTCGACGGTCACGTCCCCGTTGCTGGTGGACACCTTCACCTCGCCCACGGCGGACAGGTCCACCTCTCCGTTCGTCGTCGAACCGGTCACCGGCAGGTTCGCCGGCACGTCGACCGTGTAGTCCACCGCGCAGTGGTGGCCACAGCCGGCGAGCACCAGGACGCCGTTCTCGACGTGGTAGCTCGGGGACTGTGGTTTGTCGTTCCGGTAGGTGACCCTGCGGTGGACCGACACCTTCGTGGCACCCTCGGTGCCCCGCACCTCGACCCCGCCGTTCGCGTTGTCGAGCCGCATCGCAGTGATCTTCTGCGAGACGGCGTGGTCGTCCTCGAAGGTCTTGTCGTCGAGCGCACCGCACGCGCCGAGCGCTCCTGCCGCGATCACGGTCACGGACGCAGCCGCGAGAAAGCGGAGCCGCTGGTGCATGAGAATCTCCCCCGTTGTGCACAAGTCGCCGAGCCGGTCGGCAGTACCGGCCGGCGGTATGGTCGAAGCGCAGGTCGGAACCGTGATCGAATCCGCCCTCGGCACGACGTTACAAAGCCCGCGACGAGCCCCGCCATGGGGTTAACCCCCGCATGCGCCTGCGGATCACCCACCCGGCCGGCGGTGACCCGCGAGGGGCGGCCCCTGGAAGGACACCCCGCACCGCAGCAGCACATCGGTGTACGGCCGGGCCTCCCCGGTGCGGACGACCAGCCGGGCGCCCGCCGACCGTTCCTTCAGACGCTCGCGCGGACGAGGTCCAGATCCGGGAAGTGCCGGTCCAGCAGGACCCGGTCGGCGCACACCAGCACCTCGTGCCTGTGCCCCAACTCGGCGAGCGCGCCCAAGAGATGACGGTTCAGGATTCCCGACTTCCGCACAGGGCGTCGACCTCCTCCGTCGTCGGGTACGACTCCTGCGCGCCCCGCTTCGTCACGGCCGCCGCACCGACCCGGGCCGCGTGGGCCGCCGCCCGGGCCAGCGGGGCGCCCGTGCCCAGCTTCCAGGCGAGCGCGGCCGTGAACGCGTCCCCGGCACCGGTGGTGTCGACCGCGTCCACCTTCACCGACTCGACCCGCGTCACCCCCGAGCCGTCGCACACGAGCGCCCCCTCCGCGCCCAGCGTCACCACCACCGAGCGCGGACCCTTGGCCAGCAGCAGCCGAGCCCAGTCCGCAGGCTCCTCGCTGACACAGGCGTCGCCGAGGATCACCCGTGCCTCGTGCTCGTTCACGATCAGCGGGTCGCAGGCCGCGAGCACCTCCGTCGGCAGGGGCCGGGGCGGCGAGGGGTTCAGCACGAAGCGGCTGTCCGGGGACAGGTTCCGTACCACCTCCACCACCGTCTCCAGCGGGATCTCCAGCTGCGCCGACACCACTCGCGAGGCCAGGAACAGGCTCACGGCCGCCCGGACGTCCGCCGGGGTGAGCCGGGCGTTGGCACCCGGCGACACCACGATGCTGTTGTCCCCGGCCGGGTCCACGGTGATCAGTGCCACGCCCGTCGGTGCCCCGCCCACCAGTACGCCGACCGTGTCGACGCCGGCCGCGTGCAGGGAGTCGAGGAGCAGCCGGCCGTAGGTGTCGTCACCGACCCGGGCCAGCAGGGCCGTACCGGCGCCGAGGCGGGCCGCGGCGACCGCCTGGTTGGCGCCCTTGCCGCCCGGGTGGACGGTCAGGTCGCCGCCGAGCACCGTCTCCCCGGCGGCGGGCCGCCGTTCGACGTCGATCACCAGGTCGGCGTTGGCCGAACCCACGACCAGCAGGTCGTAGTCGTACATCAGTTGACTCCCCAGAGAGATGACCCGGGCGGACGGCCGTCGCCCACGCCGCCCCATGGTGGCCCATGGCGGCGTTCCATGGGGTCCGACCGCCCGCCCCTGCCGTCGTCAGCCGCTGAAGCCGGCCACGTTGTCCTTCGTGACCACCCTCATGGGCACCTTCACCATCGGCTCCCCCTTCTCCGGCGATCCCCTCTCCGCCCCTCCTGTCAGACCCGCCCGGTACCGTCGGATCATGGCTCGACAGGCGGGGACGCAGACCGGTGAGCGGCGGCTTGCCTTGCTCGAGGGTGTGCTGGAGCGCATCACGTACGCCAACGAGGAGAACGGCTACACCGTCGCCCGCGTCGACACCGGAAGAGGCGGCGGAGACCTCCTCACGGTCGTCGGCGCGCTGCTCGGTGCCCAGGTCGGCGAGTCGCTCCGGATGGAGGGCCGCTGGGGCTCCCACCCCCAGTACGGCAAGCAGTTCCACGTCGAGAACTACACCACCGTCCTGCCCGCCACCGTGCAGGGCATCCGGCGCTATCTCGGGTCCGGCCTCGTCAAAGGCATCGGACCGGTCTTCGCCGACCGGATCACCCAGCACTTCGGACTGGACACCCTCCGGATCATCGAGGAGGAGCCGAAGCGGCTCGTCGAAGTCCCCGGTCTCGGACCCAAGCGGACCAGGAAGATCGCCGACGCCTGGGAGGAGCAGAAGGCGATCAAGGAGGTCATGCTCTTCCTCCAGACCGTCGAAGTGTCCACGTCCATCGCCGTGCGGATCTACAAGAAGTACGGCGACGCGTCGATCTCCGTCGTCAAGGAGCAGCCGTACCGGCTCGCCGCCGACGTCTGGGGCATCGGCTTCCTCACCGCCGACAAGATCGCCCAGTCCGTCGGGATCCCCCACGACAGCCCGGAGAGGGTGAAAGCCGGGCTGCAGTACGCCCTGTCCCAGTCCGCCGACCAGGGGCACTGTTTCCTGCCCGAGGAGCGGCTGATCTCCGACGCCGTGAAGCTCCTCGCCGTCGACACCGGGCTTGTCATCGAGTGCCTCGCGGAGCTGGCCGAGCCGGCACAGGACGGCTCGGACCCGGGCGTCGTACGGGAGAAGGTGCCCGGGCCGGAGGGTGATGCCGAGCAGCCCGTCACCGCCGTCTACCTCGTCCCCTTCCACCGCGCCGAGGTGTCCCTCTCCGCCCAGTTGCTGCGCCTCCTGCGGACCGACCAGGACCGCATGCCGGCCTTCCGGGACGTCGACTGGGGCAAGGCCCTCGGCTGGCTGAAGAGCCGTACGGGCGCCGACCTCGCCCCGGAGCAGGAAGCCGCCGTCAGGCTCGCGCTCAGCGAGAAGGTCGCCGTCCTCACCGGCGGGCCCGGCTGCGGCAAGTCCTTCACGGTGCGCTCGATCGTGGAGCTGGCCCGGGCCAAGCGGGCCAAGGTGCTGCTCGCCGCTCCGACGGGGCGTGCCGCCAAGCGGCTGGCCGAGCTGACCGGTGCCGAGGCCTCGACCGTGCACCGGCTGCTGGAGCTGAAGCCGGGAGGGGATGCCGCCTATGACCGGGACCGCCCGCTCGACGCCGACCTCGTCGTCGTGGACGAGGCCTCCATGCTGGACCTCCTCCTCGCCAACAAGCTGGTCAAGGCCGTGCCCCCGGGTGCTCATCTGCTCTTCGTCGGGGACGTGGACCAGTTGCCCAGCGTCGGCGCGGGAGAAGTCCTCCGGGATCTGCTCGCCGAGGGCGGTCCCCTGCCCGCGGTCCGGCTCACCCGGGTCTTCCGCCAGGCCCAGCAGTCCGGTGTCGTCACCAACGCGCACCGGATCAACGCCGGGCAGCATCCGGTCACCGACGGGATGAAGGACTTCTTCCTCTTCGTCGAGGACGACACGGAGGAGGCCGGGCGGCTCACCGTGGACGTGGCCGCGCGGCGGATTCCGGCCAGGTTCGGGCTCGATCCGCGGCGGGACGTGCAGGTCCTCGCGCCGATGCACCGGGGCCCGGCCGGGGCCGGCGTACTCAACGGGCTGCTCCAGCAGGCCATCACGCCCGGGCGGCCCGATCTGCCGGAGAAGCGGATCGGAGGCCGGGTCTTCCGCGTCGGCGACAAGGTCACCCAGATTCGCAACAATTACGAGAAAGGGAAGAACGGTGTCTTCAACGGCACCGTCGGCGTCGTCACCTCGCTCGACCCGGTCGACCAGCGCCTGACGGTGCTGACGGACGAGGACGAGGAGGTTCCGTACGAATTCGACGAACTGGACGAACTGGCACATGCGTACGCGGTGACCATCCACCGTTCGCAGGGGAGTGAATATCCCGCCGTGGTGATTCCCGTCACGACCGGAGCATGGATGATGCTCCAGCGGAACCTGCTCTACACGGCGGTCACCCGGGCCAAGCGGCTGGTCGTCCTCGTCGGTTCGCGCAAGGCGATCGGACAGGCGGTGCGCACGGTGTCGGCCGGACGGCGTTGCACAGCCCTCGATTTCAGGCTGGCGTAACCGGCTCGTACGGTCGGCGGACGGCATCAGAAAAAATGATCGATCAAATGAGTCGTGAAGGTCACAGAGCACTTCCAGATGCCGTTCGGAGGGGGCAGGATGAGCAGGTTGGCGGCACTGAGTGCCGTCGATAGGCCCAATGGTCGACCCCGAGTGCACTCTCCTGAGCCAAATGGGGGATGGTAGAGACAGTCAGGGCACCTCGAAGATGAGGCACTACGTCGGTGAGGGAAGACGTGAGCGACAACTCTGTAGTACTGCGGTACGGCGACGGCGAGTACACCTACCCGGTGGTCGACAGCACCGTCGGCGACAAGGGCTTCGACATCGGGAAGCTCCGCGCCCAGACCGGTCTGGTGACGCTGGACAGCGGTTACGGCAACACGGCCGCCTACAAATCCGCGGTCACCTACCTCGACGGCGAGGCGGGCATCCTCCGCTACCGCGGCTACCCCATCGAGCAGCTGGCCGAGCGCTCCACCTTCCTCGAGGTGGCGTACCTGCTGATCAACGGTGAGCTGCCCACCGTCGACGAGCTGACGACGTTCAAGAACGACATCACGCGGCACACCCTGCTGCACGAGGACGTCAAGAACTTCTACAAGGGCTTCCCGCGCGACGCCCACCCGATGGCCATGCTGTCCTCGGTCGTCTCGGCGCTGTCCACCTTCTACCAGGACAGCCACAACCCGTTCGACGAGAAGCAGCGCGACCTCTCCACGATCCGGCTGCTCGCCAAGCTGCCGACGATCGCGGCGTACGCGTACAAGAAGTCGATCGGCCACCCGTTCGTCTACCCGCGCAACGACCTGGGCTACGTCGAGAACTTCCTGCGCATGACCTTCTCGGTCCCGGCGCAGGAGTTCGAGCTGGACCCGGTCGTGGTCTCCGCGCTGGACAAGCTGCTGATCCTGCACGCCGACCACGAGCAGAACTGTTCGACCTCGACGGTCCGCCTGGTCGGCTCGTCGCAGGCCAACATGTTCGCGTCGATCTCGGCCGGCATCAGCGCGCTGTGGGGCCCGCTGCACGGTGGCGCCAACCAGTCCGTGCTGGAGATGCTCGAGGGCATCCGCGACTCCGGCTCCGACGTCGACACCTTCATCCGCAAGGTGAAGAACAAGGAGGACGGCGTCCGCCTGATGGGCTTCGGCCACCGGGTCTACAAGAACTTCGACCCGCGCGCCAAGATCATCAAGGCCGCCGCGCACGACGTGCTCTCCGCGCTCGGCAAGGAGGACGAGCTCCTCGACATCGCCCTGAAGCTGGAGGAGCACGCGCTCTCCGACGACTACTTCGTCGAGCGCAAGCTGTACCCGAACGTCGACTTCTACACCGGTCTGATCTACCGGGCCATGGGCTTCCCGACCGAGATGTTCACGGTCCTGTTCGCCCTGGGCCGCCTTCCGGGCTGGATCGCCCAGTGGACCGAGATGATCAAGGAGCCGGGCTCCCGTATCGGCCGCCCGCGCCAGATCTACACGGGTGTCGTCGAGCGCGACTTCGTGCCGGTCGAGGAGCGCTGACACCTGCCGCTGAGGGGCGCCGCTCGCCTGGTGCCCCTCGCTGTGGCGTCAGCCGATCCCACGAGTGGGAGGGCGCATGGGCCCTGAAATCACAGGCGACCCCACGGGGGAGCGCTGAACCTCAGATGACCCCATGGGCGGTCCCTGAGTCACAGGTGAAAAGCAGAAGGCGCCCTGTCGCCGGTCCCCCCACGGGCCGACGATCAGGGCGCCTTCCCATGTCCCGGTGCGGATTCCCCCCACGGGATCCGGCCGGGCGCTCGGAGAGGACAGCGCCTGAATCGCTGTCGATGAGCAGAATGAGCAAAACTCGTCCTGCCCCAGTGATGCCGTGCGATCTGCCGGGACAACGCACGCTGGGAGGGCCGCTCAAAGCTTCCCTGTGTGCGTGCCCCGGCAACGCATCTCTGAGGAAGTCCCCCAAGACATCCCCAGATGCCGACTGACGCCCCCCAAGACGCCTAACCGACATCGCCAACTTAGACCTTCGAACCCCTTCGATGGTTACGTTCGCATCACTGTGATCTGCGTCTCTTGCATATGTCCTTTAGGTGCGCAAGAGCCCCGATACGGCGATCGGGGCCCAAGCGTAAGGATGATGCGCGAGCCTTGTGAAGAGCTTATGTGAGGCTCGCGTCGGACTCTAGGGGGTCTCTTACTTCTGCTGCGGCGAACCGCCGGTAACCCCGGGGGACTTCAGCGGAAGCGGCGCAGGCGGAGGCTGTTGGTCACCACGAACACCGAGGAGAAGGCCATCGCCGCGCCGGCGATCATTGGATTGAGCAGCCCCGCGGCGGCCAGCGGCAGCGCGGCCACGTTGTAACCGAAGGCCCACACCAGGTTGCCCTTGATGGTGGCCAGCGTCCGCCGGGACAGCCGGATGGCGTCCGCCGCCACGCGCAGGTCCCCCCGCACCAGCGTCAGGTCCCCGGCCTCGATCGCCGCGTCCGTCCCGGTGCCCATCGCGAGGCCCAGGTCGGCGGTGGCGAGGGCGGCCGCGTCGTTGACGCCGTCCCCGACCATGGCCACGGCCCGCCCCTCGCGCTGCAGCCGTCGTACGACGTCGGCCTTGTCCTCGGGGAGCACCTCGGCGAACACGTCCCCGGAGTCGATGCCGACCGTGCGCGCGACCGCCTCGGCGACCGTGCGGTTGTCCCCGGTGAGCAGCACCGGCCTCAGGCCCAGCGCACGCAGTTCCCGTACCGCCTCCGCGCTGGTCTCCTTGACCGCGTCGGCGACGGCGAGCACCCCGCGGGCCCGTCCGTCCCAGCCGGCCACGACGGCCGTACGGCCCTCCTGCTCGGCCTCGTGCACCGCGCGGGCCAGCTCCTTCGGCAGTACGTCGTACAGGCGCCCCACGGCCACCTCACGGCCGTTCACGCGCCCGCGTACGCCCCGCCCGGGGACGTTCTCGAAGTGCTCGGCCGGGGGCAGCGCTCCGGCGCGCCCCTCGGCGCCGGCGGCGATCGCGCGGGCGACGGGGTGCTCGGAGGCGTGTTCCAGGGCGCCCGCGAGCCGCAGCAGCTCCTTCTCGTCCTCGCCCTCGGCGACGTACACCGACTGGAGCGTCATCCGGCCGGTGGTGACCGTGCCGGTCTTGTCGAGGACGACCGTGTCGACGCGGCGCGTGGACTCCAGGACCTCGGGCCCCTTGATGAGGATGCCGAGCTGGGCGCCGCGCCCGGTGCCGACCATCAGCGCGGTCGGCGTGGCGAGGCCCAGCGCACACGGACAGGCGATGATCAGGACGGCGACGGCGGCGGTGAACGCGGCGGCCGTGTCGCCCGTGACGCCCAGCCAGACGCCGAAGGTGCCGAGCGAGATCAGGAGGACCACGGGCACGAAGACGGCGGAGATCCGGTCGGCGAGCCGCTGCACCTCGGCCTTGCCGTTCTGCGCGTCCTCCACCAGCCGCGCCATCCGGGCGAGCTGGGTGTCGGCGCCGACCCGGGTGGCCTCGACGACCAGCCGGCCGCCCGCGTTGACCGTGGCACCGGTGACCCGGTCGCCGGGCCCGACGTCCACCGGCACCGACTCGCCGGTCAGCATGGAGGCGTCGACGGCGGAGACGCCCTCGACCACCGTACCGTCGGTGGCGATCTTCTCGCCGGGCCGTGCGACGAACCGGTCGCCGACGGCCAGGGACGACACGGGGACGCGTGTCTCGCGGCCGTCCCGCAGGACCGCCACGTCCTTGGCGCCCAGCTCCATCAGTGCCTTCAGGGCCGCCCCGGCGCGGCGCTTGGAGCGGGCCTCCAGATAGCGGCCGAGCAGGATCAGGGCGACGACTCCGGCGGCGACCTCCAGATAGATGGTGGAGGCGGCGTCCATGCGGGAGACGGTGAGGCGGAACTCGTCGTGCATGCCGGGCATGCCCGCGTCACCGAGGAACAGCGCCCACAGTGACCAGCCGAACGCCGCCAGCGTGCCGACCGAGACCAGGGTGTCCATGGTGGCGGCGCCGTGCCGGGCGTTGGTCCAGGCGGCCCGGTGGAAGGAGGCGCCGCCCCAGACGACGACGGGCGCGGCGAGGGTGAGCGAGAGCCACTGCCAGTTGTCGAACTGCAGCGCCGGGATCATCGCCAGCAGGACCACGGGCGCGGCGAGCAGCGCGGAGACGAGCAGACGGTGGCGCAGGGCACCGAGTTCGGGATCCCGCGCGGGGGTTTCCGGCGCCGTCTCGGGTCCGGGCTCCGGCGGCGCGGGTTCCTCGGCGGTGTAGCCCGTCCGCTCCACGGTGGCGATCAGGTCGGCCACCTGGACGCCCTGCCCGAAGGTGATCTTCGCCTTCTCGGTGGCGAAGTTGACGGTGGCGCTGACGCCCTCCATCCGGTTGAGCTTCCGCTCCACGCGGGCGGCGCAGGAGGCGCAGGTCATTCCGCCGATGAGCAGCTCGACCTCGGAGTTCGAACCCGGGGCTATGGCTGTCTCTGCGGTGGTGCTGGTCATGTCCGGACTCCAGACATCGGACCGGGCCGTACGGAGCCAGTATCAGCTGGTCGGCACGGCCGGTCGGGGAAAGGTTTCTGGTCCCGTGCTCAGGGCGGGACCGGTCGTACGAGCCCTGACGCTCGGGCCTTGTCGTACGAGCCCTGTCAGGCCCGCCCGGCCAGTTCGAAACCGGCCTCGTCCACTGCGGCGCGCACGGCCTCGTCGTCCAGCGGGGCGTCGGAGACGACGGTCACCTCGCCGGTCGACGCGACGGCCTTCACCGAGCTGACGCCGGGGATCTGGGAGATCTCGCCGGAGACGGAGCCCTCGCAGTGGCCACAGCTCATGCCGGTCACCTTGTAGACGGTGATGACGGAGTCCGGGGTGTCGGTGTGGGCGGTCATGTCGTTACTCCTCGTCGAGGCGTGTGGGGCCGGTGGGGTCCGCGGGGGATCCCCACGCTTCCTCACAGTATACCCCTAGGGGGTATTTCTCCAAGGAGGGTCCCGGCGCGCGAGCAAGCGCACCCATCCGACGCCCGCCAGGGCCACCAGGGCGAGTCCGCCGATCGAGAACAGCGTGAACAGGTGTGCCTGCCCGGTGCTCGGCCGGACGAGGTACCCCTGGGTGAACAGCCGCCCCCTCGTACCGGTGCCCGTCAGCCGGCCGACCACCCAGATCGCGATGCCGTGCGTGGTGTCCCCGAGCGCGTGCAGCAGGGAGACGCCCAGGCCGGCGGCGGCCACCGGCGCGGCGAGGCGGAAGTGCCCGTTCAGGCGGCGCCGGGACAGCAGCACGCCGCCGGCGATCGCGGTCCACAGGCCGTGTCCGAGGGGGGCGAGCACACCGCGCGGGAACTCCGTCTCCAGCAGGATGCGCAGCTCGGTGCCGGGGGCGGAGGCGGCCGTGGTGAAGGCGTACCCGGCGCTCTCCAGGGCCGCGAAGCCGAAGCCGACGGCCGCGCCGAGCACCAGTCCGGCCCGCGGCCCGCGGATCCCCGGATGCCGGCGCAGCACGAAGACCAGCCCCGCGAGCTTGGCCGCCTCCTCGGTCAGGCCGATTCCGGCGAACGTTCCGAGGGAGGGGTGCAGCAGATACGTCCCCGCCAGTGAGGCGCCCAGGGCGCCGAGGGTCCCGCCGGTGAGGAAACAGCCGAGCACGGCGCTGACGCCCAGGTCGCGGCTGTGCCGCTCGTACGCCCACAGTGTGAAGACGACCGGTATGAGAAACCCGCCGAGCAGGATCAGTGTCGGCAGCAGCGTGGCGCTCCGCGTCTCGTACGTGATCCACGCGGTCAGCGCCCACAGGGCGATCCCCCCGCCCAGGCAGCGCCGCCACAGGCCCGCGGCGATACGGGGGTACGGCGGTGGCGGCTGCTGGGGGCCGGGGATGCGGGCCTTGGGTGTGCCGGGAGGCGGGGAGTGACTCACGGGGGTCCCCTCGACAGCTGCTGGGCGATTTATCCGCACTCTAGGCAGATGTACCGGGCGTCGCAGTCCGGGTGATTCCCGGGATCACCCCTCCGGGACGGCCCTCCCTGTCACCTGCGGCATCACCTGTGGCGGTATCCATGGCGGTGTCCATGGCGGCACCTACGGCGGTGCCTACGGCGGTGCCTACGGCGGTGCCTACGGCATCAGCCGCGGCCGAGGCGTGCGCCCACCAGCGGTTCCAGGTAGCGGATCAGGACGTCCTTGATCTCCTGGACGTAGGCCGCGCGCCGGGTGCCCTCGTGGGCGAGGACCAGCTCCAGGCCGGCCTTGTAGACACCGAGGCAGACGTGCGCCGTGCGGGTGACGTCGGCCGGGGCGGCGCCGGGCATGAGCGAGGCGAGCAGTTCCTCGATCCGGCCGAGCACGGTCGTGTGCAGCTGGTCGTGCTGCTCGGCCATCCGGCCCGGGATGTCGGGGCCATGCATCAGCGCGAAGAAGACCGGGTGCTCGGTGTTGAAGGTGATGAACCGGTCGATGGCGGACCCGATGGCCTCCTCCAGGGGGGTGGCCGGGGCGACCGGGCCCAGCGCCTCGCCGTAGGCCGCCCGCATCTCGTGGACGAGCCGGTCTCCCAGCTCGACCGCGATCGCCTCCTTGTTCGGGAAGAACTGGTAGAGCGTGCCCGGCGAGACGCCGGCCTCACGGGCGATGGCGTTGGTGCTGGCGGCGGTGTAGCCGGTGGTGCAGAAGACCCGGGCGGCCGCCTCGAGCAGCTGGGCGATACGGCGCTCCCCGCGGGCCTGCCGGCGACGGGGCTGCTCCTTGTCCCGTGACTGCTCCTTCTCCGAGGTGTCGGACACGCGTTATCCCCAGCTCTCCGAAGGTCATTGACAAACACGAGTTACCGCTCGCATTCTTGAGAAACGCGAGCGATGTCTCGTGTTTGCCAGTTTAGGGCAACGACTCCTCCGTGCCGCCTGCTCGTGCGGGCACGGCTCGTGGTGAAGGGGACACCGCAGGATGACCGAAGTCAACACGCCACCGCGGACAGGGAAGCGGGCGCCAGGGGAGGCGCCGCCCCGGCCCGGCCGGCACACCCGTTTCGTCACCGCGCGCCCACGCCTGTCGCTGCTGGTGGCCCTGGTGCTCACCGCGCTCGCCGTGCTGGCCGGCAGCGGGGTCGCGGACCGTCTCGGCAGCGGCGGCTGGGAGGACCCGGGCGCCGAGTCGACGTACGCGACCAAGGCCCTGGAGCGCGAGTTCCCCGGCTCCCAGCCCAATCTGCTGCTCCTGGTCGACGCGGGCCGCGCCTCGGTCGACGATCCGGCGGTCGCCGCCGAGGCCCGCGACCTGGTCGGCCGGCTGGCGGGGGAGAAGGGCGTGACCGGCGTCGGCTCCTACTGGCAGAGCGGCTCACCCGCCCTGCGCGCCGAGGACGGGCACGAGGCGCTGATCGCCGCCCGCATCACCGGCGACGACAGCGCGATGGGCAAGACCCTGGACCGCATGGCGCCCCACTACCGGGGCGCGCACGGCCCGGTCCGGGTGAAGCTCGGCGGCATCGTCGCCGTTCGGCACGAGATGCAGACGATCATCAAGGAGGATCTGACCCGCGCCGAGCTGATCGCCCTGCCGATCACACTGGTCCTGCTGGTGATGGTGTTCGGCAGTGCGATCGCCGCCCTGCTGCCGCTCGGCATCGGCATCGTCGCCATCCTCGGCACCAACGCCGTCCTGCGCGGACTGACGGCATTCACCGACGTCTCCGTCTTCGCGCTCAACCTCACCACGGCCTTCGGCCTCGGCCTGGCCATCGACTACGCCCTGTTCATCGTGCGCCGCTACAGAGAGGAACTGGCCACCGGCGCCGACCCGTTGACCGCGGTGGGGGCGACCCTGCGGACGGCCGGGCGCACGGTGCTCTTCTCCGCCCTCACGGTGGCGGTGTCCCTGGCCGCCATGATGGTCTTCCCGCAGTACTTCCTCCGGTCCTTCGCCTACGCCGGCATCGCCGTGGTCCTGCTCGCCGCGGCCGCCGCCCTGATCCTGCTTCCGGCCGCGCTGGTGCTGCTCGGTCACCGGGTCAACTCCCTCGACCTGCGCCGCCTGCTGCGCCGGCGCCGCGATCCGAAGCCCGCCGAGGGGTCGGCCTGGGCACGGACCGCCGTCCTGGTGATGCGCCGCGCCCCGCTCTTCGCACTCGGCACCACCGTCCTGCTCGTGACCCTCGGACTGCCCTTCCTGGGCGTGAAGTTCGGTACCGCCGACGACCGTCAGCTCCCCTCGACCGCCGAGTCCCACATGGTGCAGGAGCACATCCGTGAGGGCTTCCCGGGAAGCCCCGGCGGCGGCCTGGAGGTCCTCGCCGAGGGCAGGGCCACCAAGGCTCAGTACGCCGCGTACGAGCGGCGGGTGGCCGCCCTGCCCGAGGTGCTCCGCGTCGACGGTCCGCTGGTCAAGGGGGACGCCGCCTACTTCACGGTGCAGCCGAAGGGCGAGGCCGTGGACGACGCGGCCCAGCGCCTGGTCGGCGACCTGCGCGCACTGCACGCCCCCTTCGACACCCGGGTGACCGGCACGGCCGCCGTCCTCGTCGACACCAAGCACGCGATAGCCCGGCGTCTGCCCTGGGCGGCCGCCTTCATCGCCGTCGTCACCCTCCTGCTGGTCTTCCTGCTCACCGGGAGCGTGCTGATACCCGTACAGGCCGTGGTGCTCAACGCCCTCAGCCTGACCGCGATGTTCGGCGCCGTGGTCTGGGTCTTCCAGGACGGCCATCTGTCCGGCGCGCTCGGCTTCACCAGCTCCGGCTCCATCGAGACCACCCTGCCCGTGCTGATGTTCTGCGTGGCCTTCGGACTGTCCATGGACTACGGCGTGTTCCTGCTCTCCCGCATCAAGGAGGAGTACGACCGCACCGGCGACCACGACGCGGCGGTACGGCACGGACTGCAGCGCACGGGAGGTCTGATCACCGCGGCGGCGGTCATCCTCGCCGTGGTGATGGTCGCCATCGGCACCTCACGGGTGACCAACACGAAGATGCTCGGCCTGGGCATCGCGCTGGCCGTCCTGATGGACGCGATGGTGGTCCGGAGCCTGCTGGTACCGGCGATCATGCGGTTGACGGGCAGGGCCACATGGTGGGCGCCGGGGCCGTTGCGCCGCCTCCACGAACGGTTCGGACTCAGTGAGGGTGAGCCTCCGGCGGCCCCGAAGGGGCGTGACGAGCCACGGACGGCCCGCAGTCGCCGGACGGCAGCTCCCGCCGAGCGCTAGCGTTCCGCGAGAGCGGTGGCCCGGACGCGGCCGGAAGGTGAGGCACGGATGCGCGCGGTGGTGTTCGAGCGGTACGGGGAGCCGGCCGAGATGCGAAACGTACCCGACCCGGAACCCGCCGGCCACGGAGTCGTCGTGCGGGTCGAGGCGACCGGCCTGTGCCGAAGCGACTGGCACGGCTGGATGGGCCACGACCCCGACATCACCCTGCCGCATGTGCCCGGGCACGAACTCGCCGGTGTCGTCGAGGCGGTGGGCTCCCGGGTGACCGGATGGCGGCCGGGCGACCGGGTCACCGTGCCGTTCGTCTGCGCCTGCGGCACGTGTCCCTCCTGCGCGGCCGGCGACCAGCAGGTCTGCGAACGCCAGACCCAGCCGGGCTTCCACCACTGGGGCTCCTTCGCCGGCTACGTGGCGCTCGGCCACGCCGACGTCAACCTGGTCGCGATCCCCGACGACATGGCGTACTCCACCGCCGCCGCCCTCGGCTGCCGCTTCGCCACCGCCTTCCGCGCGGTGGTGCGGCAGGGCCGGGTGGCGGCGGGGGAGTGGGTCGCGGTGCACGGCTGTGGCGGGGTCGGGCTGTCGGCCGTGATGATCGCGGCGGCCGCCGGGGCGCGGGTGGTCGCCGTCGACGTATCACCCCACGCCCTCGATCTGGCACGGAAGTTCGGGGCCGCCGAGTGCGTGGACGCGACCGGTGCGGCCGACCCCGCCGGGGCCGTCCGCGAGCTGACCGCCGGTGGTGCCCATCTCTCCCTGGACGCGCTCGGCTCGCCGGTCACCTGCGCGGCCTCCGTGAACGGCCTGCGCCGCCGCGGCCGGCACGTTCAGGTCGGGCTGCTGCCCTCGGACGACGGCACCACCCCCGTGCCGCTGGCCCGCGCCATCGCCCTGGAGCTGGAGCTCCTCGGAAGCCACGGCATGGCCGCCCACGCCTATCCCGGCATGCTCCGCATGGTCCGCTCCGGTGCCCTGCGCCCCGACCTCCTGGTGACCTCCACCATCCCGCTCGACGCGACACCGGCGGCCCTCGCGGCGATGGGGACGGCGCCGGGGGCCGGGGTCACGGTCATCGAGCCGTGGACCTGAGAGCGGCCCGGGCGGGGCGCAGCCGGTCTACGGCGCGGATCCGTCCGGCCGGCGTCCTCGGTTGCCGGGCCGGGAGGCGACCCAGGCGCGGACGGTGTCGGCGTACCAGTAGGGCTTGCCGCCCTCCACGTGGTCGGGCGGGGGCAGCAGCCCGTGCTTGCGATAGGACCGCACGGTGTCCGGCTGCACTTTGATGTGCGCCGCGATCTCCTTGTAGGACCAGAGCCCTCGGTCGGTCATGAGTTGCACCTCCCTGCGCGCGCCGCAGCGGCGACCAAGGGCGGTCGTCGGGGGAGCCGGGCGCTGCGCTGGCGATCACCAGCCTGCGTCCGGTGAACGACACGGAGTGACCGCGGGACAGGGCCTGTCGAGATGGTGTGACGCACAACCGGCGTACATGAGACATGTGTGACACAGAGAGTGCCTTTGTGACACAGCCGCCACAAAGGCGTACGCCCGGGCACCGGCGGTCGCGTTGACATCGCGTCGGTCCCGAGGTGACGGAACCGGTCGACCCGGGCCGGTCCACCCGGTGCCGGTCGAACCGGTGCCGATCCGGTGCCGGTGGGCCGATGACGGGCCGGGTCCGCTGCGTCAGACCCGGCCCGCCGGCTTCCCCGCATCCTCCGGCGGCTGATTCCCCCGGGGCCACCTCCTGGACCGGTGCCCCTGGCCGCCGAAGGCCCCCGTCTCCCCGGACCCCGTGGGCGGGACGATCAGCGTGTCAGGCCCTGCCCGCACGGGTCTTGGAAAAAAGCGCACCGCGGCCGGGGGTGAGGAGCAGGCTGGTCGGCTCGCCCGCCAGCCGGTCGGTCACGGCGCCTGCCGCCGACAGCCGCCGGGCCGCCAGGAACTCCCCCGGGGTGCAGCCCGTCATGGTCTTGAAGTCGCCGCTGAGGTGCGCCTGGTCGTAGTAGCCGCAGATCGCCGCGGTCTCCGCCTGCCCGTGCCCCGCGGCCAGCAGCCGCCGCGCCCGTTGCAGCCGCAGCACCCGGGCGGCCGCCTTCGGGGGCAGACCGATCTGTTCCCGGAAGCGGTTCTCCAGGTGCCGTACGCTCCAGCCCACCTGCTCGGCCAGCCGGGGCACCGGGACCGTGCCGGCGCTGTGCCGCAGCAGCGACCAGGCGTGCACCACCCGCTCGGAAGCGGGGGCGCCCGCGCGCAGCCGCTCCAGCAACACCCGGTCGAGCAGCGCGAACCGCTCCGTCCAGCGGGGCAACGCGGCGAGGGCGCCCGCCAGTCGACCGAGGCTGCGGTCCAGCTCATCGGGGCCGACGGAGCGGTTGGCGAGTTCGTACTGCTCCGTGCCGAGCAGCGCGAACGAGGCCCACGGTTCCAGCAGCACCTCGACGCCGGAGAGCCGGCCGTTGTGTTCGCCGAGCGCGGGGGTGGTGGTGAGGCCGTTGACGAGGGAGACCAGGCTCACCGGGGGCCGCCCGGGGCGGGAGATGCGCACCGGCTGCTCGAAGCCCAGCAGTAACGTGGCCGCACCGATCGGCGCCTCCAGCCGCCGGCGGGGCCGCCCGAGGTCCACCCGGATCCCGCGATAACTGATCACTCCGGGCCGCAACGCCGGATGGGGTCGTGCGGACACGGTGAACATGCCCTCATGGTAGGCAGGGCACGCTACCCCCCTACACCCCGCAGGAGCGAAGAAACGCCCGGGTCCGCCGGGCGATCGGCAACGGCGCATCCGCCTCGCACGGGTACATGTCCTGCTCCACGATCGCGAACAGATCCACCCCCAGCCGCTGCGCGGCGGCGAGCACCGGACCCAGTTCAGGCACCCCACCAGGGGGTTCGCACATCACCCCCTGGGCCACGGCGGGCCCGAACGGCGTCCCCTTGGCCCGTACGTCCGCGAGGATCTCCGGGTCTACCTGCTTGAGGTGCAGATACCCGATCCGTTCCCCGTACGTCTCGATCAACCGCACGCTGTCCCCGCCGCAGTAGGCGTAGTGCCCGGTGTCCAGGCACAGCGACACCAGGCCGGAGTCCGTGCCGTCGAGGAAGCGGGTGACATTCTCCTCGCTGTCGATGTGGGTGTCGGCGTGCGGGTGGACGACGATCGTCAGCCCGTACCGCTCCCGCACCTCCCGGCCCAGTCGCTCGGTGAGCGAGGTCAGGTCGCGCCACTGCTCGGGGGTGAGTTCGGACGGTTCCAGCACCTCGCCCGTCTTGTCGTCCCGCCAGAAGGACGGGATGACGACCAGGTGCCGGGCGCCCATCGCCTGGGTGAGCGCCGCGATGTCGCAGACGTGCGCCCACGTCCTGTCCCACACGGCCCTGCCGTGGTGCAGCCCGGTGAAGACGGTGCCGGCCGACACCTTCAGGCCGCGCCGGGCGGTCTCCTCGGCGAGCACCGCGGGGTCGCTGGGCAGATAGCCGTAGGGGCCCAGCTCGATCCACTCGTAGCCGGAGTCGGCCACCTCGTCGAGGAAGCGCCGCCAGGGCACCTGCCGGGGGTCGTCGGGGAACCACACGCCCCAGGAGTCGGGCGCCGATCCGATCCGGATACGGGACAGTGAGGAGGAGGGCGACAACGACGTCATGGGCGTCAGCGTGCGGGCCTCCGGAAAGCGGTGTCAAGTGCTGGTCCGAATGTCCGGACAAAATATTGACAGGGCGCGGCATGCGGGACTAGAAATCCGGGGAGAGCCACGACGAAGGGAAGCCGATGGCCTACGACCTGATCACCATGGGGCGGATCGGAGTGGACCTCTACCCGCTGCAAACCGGTGTCCCGCTCGCCCAGGTGTCGTCCTTCGGCAAGTTCCTCGGCGGGTCGGCGACGAACGTCGCGGTCGCCGCGGCCCGGCTCGGCCGGCACACCGCCGTGATCACCCGTACGGGCGACGACCCGTTCGGCGCCTATCTGCACGAGGCCCTGCGCGGCTTCGGTGTCGACGACCGCTGGGTCACCCCGGTCCCCGGACTGCCGACCCCGGTCACCTTCTGCGAGGTCTTCCCACCGGACGACTTCCCCCTCTACTTCTACCGGCAGCCCAAGGCGCCCGACCTGGAGATCGACGCCCACGAGCTGGACCTCGACGCCATCCGCGAGGCCCGCGTCTTCTGGGTCACCGGCACCGGCCTGAGCGAGGAACCCAGCCGTACGGCCACCCTCGCCGCCCTCACCCACCGGGCGAAGGCGGGCACGACGGTCTTCGACCTCGACTGGCGGCCCATGTTCTGGGCCCACCCCGACGAGGCCCGCTCCTTCTACGCCGAGGCGCTGAGGCACACGACCGTCGCCGTGGGAAACCTGGACGAGGTGGAGGTCGCCACCGGCGTACGCGAGCCGCATGCGGCGGCCCGGGCACTCCTCGAAGCCGGCGTCGAGATCGCCGTCGTCAAGCAGGGGCCCAAGGGTGTCCTCGCGGTCAGCCGGAACGGCGACTCGGCCGAGGTCCCGCCGCTCCCCGTCACCGTCCTCAACGGACTCGGTGCCGGAGACGCCTTCGGCGGCTCCCTGTGCAACGGCCTCCTCGAAGGCTGGGACCTGGAGACGGTCATGCGGCACGCCAACGCGGCCGGTGCCATCGTCGCCTCCCGCCTGGAGTGCTCCTCCGCGATGCCCACCCCGGACGAGGTGGCCGCCGCGCTCGACGCCGGAGCGGTGCTGTGAGGGCCGGCCGGGTCACGGGCACGCACACCGAGGGCGGGGACGCCGGACGGCGCTCCCGCATCGACGTCGCCGAACTCGTCCGTATCCGCACCCATCACCCCGAAGCGATCGCCGAGGCCGCCGTCCGCCGGGTCCGCCGCCCGCTGCTGAACGAAAGCGGCCGGCTGGTGATCGTCGCCGCCGACCACCCGGCCCGCGGTGCGCTGGGCGTCGGCGACCGCAAGCTCGCCATGGCCAACCGCGCCGACCTGCTCGAACGCCTCTGCCTGGCGCTGAGCCGACCCGGCGTCGACGGCGTCCTCGCCACCGCCGACATCCTGGACGACCTGCTGCTGCTCGGCGCCCTCGACCACAAGGTCGTCATGGGCTCCATGAACCGGGGCGGACTGCAGGGCGCCAGCTTCGAGCTGGACGACCGTTTCACCGGGCACCGCCCGGAGGACATCCAGCGCCTCGGTTTCGACGCGGGCAAGCTGCTGCTGCGCATCGACTACGACGACCCCGGCTCGCTGACCACCCTGGAGTCCACCGCCCGTGCCATCGACGAGATGGCCGCGCGCCGGCTGCCGGTCTTCGTCGAGCCGTTCATCAGCCACCGCACGCCCGGGGGAAAGGTGCGCAACGACCTGTCCGCCGACGCGGTCACCAGGTCCATCGCCATCGCCTCCGGCCTCGGCGGCTCCTCCGCCTACACCTGGCTGAAGGTGCCCGTCACCGACGACCCCGACGACATGGCCCGGGTCATGGAGACCTCGACGCTGCCCGCCGTGCTGCTCGGCGGCGACATCGGCGACTCGCCCGAGGACCAGGTCGCCGCGTACGAGAAGTGGCGTGACGCGCTGCAACTGCCCACCGTGCGCGGCCTGGTGGCCGGTCGCTCGCTGCTGTACCCGGCGGACGGCGATGTGGCCGCCGCCGTGGACACCGCCGTAGGACTGCTGTGAGGGCCGCATGACCAGCACCGACCTGCACCTGCCCCGGGGTGCCGCCGCGAACGCCCGGTACGCCGTCGACATCGACCCCGAGTTGGCCGGCTGGACACACAGCAGCCTGCGTGTCGTCGAGTTGGCGCCCGGCGGCAGCCATACGTTCACCACCGGGGACGGTGAGTGGATCGTGCTTCCGCTGGAAGGCGGATGTACCGTACAAATTGAGACTGCGTCAACGCAGCGGTGCGCGTTCCAACTCCTGGGCCGGGACAGTGTGTTCGCGGACGTCTCCGACTTCGCGTACGCCCCCCGGGACGCCCGGGTCCAGATCGCCTCCGGCGCGGGAGGCCGCTTCGCCCTGGCAGGAGCGAAGTGCGAGCGACGACTCCCCGCCCGCTACGGCCCCGCGCCGGAGGTCCCCGTCGAGCAGCGCGGCAGCGGCAGCTGCGCCCGCCGGGTGCGCAACTTCGCCTCGGCGGACTCCTTCGACTGCGACAAGCTGATCGCCGTCGAGGTGATCACCCCGGGCGGCAACTGGTCCTCCTACCCGCCGCACAAGCACGACGAGCACCGTCCGGGCGAGGAGTCCGAGCTGGAGGAGATCTACTACTTCGAGATCGACGGCCCGAACGGTCTCGGATACCAGCGCGTGTTCCCCTCGCGGGAAGGCGGCTCCGACGTCCTCGCCGAGGTCCGCTCCGGCGACGCCGTCCTCGTCCCCGACGGATGGCACGGCCCGTCCATCGCCCAGCCCGGGCACGACATGTACTACCTGAACGTCATGGCGGGTCCGGGCGAGACCCGGGAGTGGCGGATCTGTTTCCACCCCGACCACGTAGAGAGCACAGGGGGCTACCGATGACGATCCGGCTGACCGTCGCCCAGGCACTCGTCCGCTTCCTCGCCGCCCAGTACACCGAACGGGACGGCGAACGGCACCGGCTGATCGGCGCCACCTGGGGCATCTTCGGCCACGGCAATGTCGCGGGGCTCGGCCAGGCGCTGGTCGAGTACGCCGACGCCATGCCGTACCACCAGGGCCGCAACGAGCAGTCCATGGTGCACGCGGCCGTCGGCTACGCCCGCCAGTCGGGCCGCCTGTCCACGCACGCGGTGACGACGTCCATCGGCCCCGGCGCCACCAACCTCGTCACCGGTGCCGCCCTCGCCACCATCAACCACCTCCCGGTGCTGCTGCTGCCCGGCGACGTCTTCGCCACCCGCCCCGCCGACCCGGTCCTGCAGCAGCTGGAGCTGCCGTACGCGGGCGACGTCTCGGTCAACGACACCCTGCGCCCGGTGTCGAAGTACTTCGACCGCGTCACCCGCCCGGAGGCCCTGATCCCGTCGGCCCTCCAGGCCATGCGGGTCCTCACCGACCCGGTGGAGACCGGCGCGGTCACCCTCGCCCTGCCGCAGGACGTGCAGGCGGAGGCCTTCGACTGGCCGGAGGAGTTCTTCTCGACGCGCGTGTGGACCGTACGACGGCCGGGCGCGGACCCCACCGAGCTGGCCGAGGCGGTCCGCGCGATCCGTGCGGCGCGGCGGCCCCTCGTCATCGCGGGCGGCGGGGTCCACCACAGCCGCGCCGAGGCCGCCCTCGCCGAGTTCGCGTCGGCCACCCGCATCCCGGTCGCGTCCACCCAGGCCGGCAAGGGCTCACTCCGCTACGACCACCCGCAGGACGTCGGCGGGGTCGGCCACACCGGCACCGCGACCGCCGACGAACTGGCCCGCACCGCCGACCTGGTGATCGGCGTCGGCACCCGGTACACCGACTTCACCACCGCCTCCGGCACCCTCTTCGAGAACCCGGAGGTCCGCTTCCTCAACCTCAACATCGCGCCCTTCGACGGCCACAAGCTGTCCGGACTCCCGCTGGTCGCCGACGCCCGCAGCGGCCTCGGTGAACTGACCGAGGCGCTGGTGGTGCACGGGCACGGGGCGGCGGAGTCGTACGTCGCCGAGTACTCGGAGGACAAGGAGCGCTGGGAGCAGCGCGTCGACGCCTGCTTCGAGGCCGGCGAGATCGACGTACGGCCGACCCAGCCGCAGGTCATCGGCGCCCTGGACGCCCTGGTCGACGAGTCGGACATCGTCATCAACGCGGCCGGCTCGCTCCCGGGCGATCTGCACAAGCTGTGGCGGGCGCGGTCGAGGGACCAGTACCACCTGGAGTACGGCTACTCCTGCATGGGCTACGAGATCCCGGCCGCGCTCGGTGTGAAGCTCGCCGCGCCGGAGCGGAACGTGTGGGCGCTGGTCGGCGACGGCACGTATCTGATGATGCCGACCGAGATCGTGACCGCCGTGCAGGAGGGCATCGCGATCAAGGTGCTGCTGGTGCAGAACCACGGGTACGCGTCCATCGGCGGGCTGTCGGAGTCGGTGGGCGGCGAGCGGTTCGGCACCGCGTACCGGTTCCAGGCCGAGGACGGCACGTACACCGGTGCCCCGCTGCCCGTCGACCTCGCCGCCAACGCGGCCAGCCTCGGCATGCGGGTGCTGCGCGCGAAGACCGTGCGCGACCTGCGCGCGGCGCTCGCCGAGGCGCGCGCCGCCGACACTCCCACATGTGTCTACGTGGAGACCGAAACGTCCGACACTGTGTCGGGCGCGCCTCCGGCGCAGGCCTGGTGGGATGTTCCTGTGGCCGAGACCGCGACCCGACCGTCGGCGGTCAAGGCACGTGAGCTGTACGAACGGCACGTCTCGACCCGACGCCGCCATCTGTAAGAAGGAGTCTCTGGGCATGACGAAGATCGTCAACCACTGGATCGGCGGCAAGACCGTCGAAGGCGCGTCGGGCACGTACGGGCCGGTCACCGACCCGGCGACCGGCGCGGTCACCACGAAGGTCGCGTTCGCGTCGGTGGAGGAGGTGGACGCGGCGGTCGCGGCTGCCAAGGACGCGTTCACCAGCTGGGGCCAGTCCTCGCTGGCCCAGCGCACCACCATCCTCTTCCGCTTCCGCGCGCTGCTCGACGCGCACCGGGACGAGATCGCCGAGCTGATCACCGCCGAGCACGGCAAGGTGCACTCCGACGCGCTCGGCGAGGTCGCGCGCGGTCTGGAGATCGTGGACCTGGCCTGTGGCATCAACGTGCAGCTGAAGGGCGAGCTGTCGACGCAGGTCGCGAGCCGCGTGGACGTCTCCTCCCTGCGCCAGCCGCTCGGTGTCGTCGCCGGTATCACGCCGTTCAACTTCCCGGCGATGGTCCCGATGTGGATGTTCCCGATCGCCATCGCGTGCGGCAACACGTTCGTGCTGAAGCCGAGCGAGAAGGACCCGTCGGCGTCGATCAGGCTCGCCGAGCTGCTGGCCGAGGCCGGTCTGCCGGACGGCGTCTTCAACGTCCTCCACGGCGACAAGGTGGCCGTGGACCGCCTGCTGGAGCACCCGGACGTCAAGGCGGTGTCGTTCGTCGGCTCGACCCCGATCGCCCGCTACATCCACACCACGGCCTCCGCCAGGGGCAAGCGCGTGCAGGCTCTGGGCGGTGCGAAGAACCACATGCTGGTGCTGCCGGACGCCGACCTGGACGCGGCGGCCGACGCCGCGGTGAGCGCGGCGTACGGCTCCGCCGGCGAGCGCTGCATGGCGATCTCGGCGGTCGTGGCCGTGGGCGCCATCGGCGACACGCTGGTGGAGAAGATCCGCGAGCGCGCCGAGAAGATCAAGATCGGCCCCGGCAACGACCCGACGTCCGAGATGGGTCCGCTGATCACCGCCGCCCACCGCGACAAGGTGGCGTCGTACGTGGAGGGCGCCGCCGCCGAGGGCGCCGAGGTCGTGCTCGACGGCACCGGGTACACCGTGGAGGGCTTCGAGGACGGTCACTGGATCGGCATCTCGCTGCTCGACAAGGTGCCGACCAGCGCCAAGGCCTACCAGGACGAGATCTTCGGCCCGGTGCTGTGCGTGCTGCGCGTGGACACGTACGACGAGGGCGTGGCGCTGATCAACAGCTCCCCGTTCGGCAACGGCACCGCGATCTTCACCCGGGACGGTGGCGCGGCCCGCCGCTTCCAGCTGGAGATCGAGGCGGGCATGGTCGGCGTGAATGTCCCGATCCCGGTCCCCGTCGGCTACCACTCCTTCGGTGGCTGGAAGGACTCGCTCTTCGGCGACCACCACATCTACGGCAACGACGGCACGCACTTCTACACCCGCGGCAAGGTCGTCACCACCCGCTGGCCCGACCCGGCCGACGCCCCGGCGGGCGTGGACCTGGGCTTCCCGCGCAACCACTGAGCACCGCCAGAACCCTGTCGTCAGGCCGTCCGGATTCCGGACGGCCTGACATTTTTTTGACACGTTGGCTGCGGTTCCCGTTTACGCGGGACGAAACGGGTGGCGAAGGGGTTACGAGCAGATGACCTTGGAAAGCAAGGTCACATTTGCCATGGGCTTGATGGATGCCTCTATAGGGCGCCGCCGCCTAGGAATGTGGTGCGGCGTAAGGGTCTCTGGAAGTGCGGATTCCGAAGGTAAACGGCCATTGACGTGGCGGTTTTCGTCGGGGTTCGCTATGCAGCGCCGGGAGCGGACGAGATGAACGCACCACGATCCGCCGGAGGCGATAGCGCTCCCGACCCCCACCCTCAGCCGCTCAAGTCGATCGGAACCGCCGCATGACCGACACGCTCCAGAAGTCCGTGGTTGACACCGCGACGGCCCCCTCACCCGGGCTGAAGCGTTCCATCGGTGTCGTCGGCGGCACCCTGCTGACGCTGTCCTGCGTCACGCCCGCCTCCACGCTCTTCGTGATCGTGCCCGACCTGTTCTCCAGCCTGGGCACGGCGACGGCGCTCTGTCTCGCCATCGGCGCGCTGCTGTGTATCCCCGTGGCGTTCTGCTACTCGGAGCTGGGCACCCTCATCCCCAGCGCGGGCGGCGAGTACGCCATCGTCTCCACCCTGGCCGGGCGGCTCGCCGGCTGGCTGGCCTTCGTGATGTCGCTGCTCGTCGTGATGATCGTCCCTCCGGTCATCGCGATGGGCACCGCCGACTACCTGGCCCCGGTCATCCACCTCGCCCCGTCCATGACGGGCGCCGGCGTGATGATCGCGGCCACCCTCGCCGGACTGCTGGACCTGCGCGCCAACGCCTGGATCACCGGCATCTTCCTGGTCCTGGAGGTCGTCGCCGCCGGAGTCGTCGCGATGCTCGGCTTCACCCACGCCCACCGCGGTGCGGGCAGCCTCGTGGGCTCGTTCCACGTGGCCGGCGAGCACGCGCACGTCAACCCGGTCACGGCCATGATGGTCCTCTCCGGGCTCGCCATCGCCCTCTTCGCCACCCAGGGCTTCTCCACCGCCATCTACCTCTCCGAGGAGCTGGAGAACCCGCGCCGCAGCGTCGCCCGCACCGTCCTCGCCACCCTCGCCATCTCCAGCGTGGTCATCCTGGTGCCGGTCGTGGCGATCACCCTGGGCGCCGGTGACCTCAAGGCCCTGACCGGCGGCGACATCTCCAGCATGGTCATCGCCTGGAGCAACTCGGCCGTCGGCACCTTCGTCAGCCTGTGCGTCGCCCTCGCGATCATCAACGCGGGCATCGTCATGGTCATCCAGAACTCCCGCGTGCTCTTCGCCTCCGCCCGCGACAAGGCCTGGCCCTCGCCGGTCAACGCGGCCCTGTCCAAGCTGGGCCGGTTCGGCTCCCCGTGGGTCGCCACCCTCGTCGTCGGCATCCCGGGCGCGTTCCTCTGCTTCGTCAACCTGGACACCCTCTACGGCGTCACCGGCGTCGCCGTCACCGGCCTGTACCTGCTGGTCGCGGTCGCCGCCCTGCTCGCCCGCCGCGGCGCGCACCGCGGGAAGCAGGCGTGGCGGATGCCGCTGTGGCCGGCCATGCCGGTCCTGCTGATCGCGGTGCTCGTCTACATCCTGGTCGAGCAGGACCCGTCGTACCTGTGGTGGACCGGTGGCATCACCGCCGTCGCCACCCTCTACTGGGCCTTCTACCTCCGCCCGCGCCGCGAGACCCGCTGGCTGGTCTCCCTGCCCGAGGACGTCCAGACCGCCGAGGAGGCGCAGGCGTAGGGGGTCACCACTCCCACGTCATCACCGTGCACGTCCCGTCGCCCTCGCCGCCCGCACTCCGACAAGCGGCAAGGGCGACGTCGTTCCCGGCCCCGGCCCACCTCGGCGACGGTGGTCGCCCGGCGCATGCCCGCGGGCCTTCGTACCACGGCTGGTGTACGCCGGTCAGGCCCCGTACTCCTGTGGGAGGGGCGGGGGTTCAGCCCAGCGGCTTCAGCGGTTGTCGGTGGCGGCCCGTACCGTTGAGGGCATGGATCTTCGGGTGCCTTCCGTGCGAGGGCTGCTCAAGGGGCCGCGCCGGCTGTTCGCCGCCGCGGCCGCCGTCGTGGTGCTCGCCGGTGCCGGCACCTGGACGGCGGCCGCCTCCGGCGACACGCGGGCGGTACGCGTGAGCGACCGGGTCATGGCGGTCGACGGAGTGCGCCTGGACACCTCGTTCTTCACCCCGGCCGACGCCGGCCGCCACCCGGCCGTCCTGCTGGCGCACGGCTTCGGCGGCAGCAAGGACGACGTGCGCGAGCAGGCCGAGGACCTCGCCCGGGACGGGTACGCGGTCCTGACCTGGTCCGCGCGCGGCTTCGGCAGGTCCACCGGAAAGATCGGGCTGAACGACCCGAAGGGCGAGGTCGCCGACGTCTCCCGGCTCATCGACTGGCTGGCGAAGCGGCCCCAGGTCCGGCTCGACAAACCGGGCGACCCGCGCGTGGGCATGGCCGGCGGCTCCTACGGCGGCGCGATCTCCCTGCTCGCCGCGGGGTACGACCACCGGGTCGACGCCATCGCCCCGGCCATCACCTACTGGAACCTCGCGGACGCCCTGTTCCCGGGCGGCGTCTTCAAGAGGCTGTGGGCCGGTGTCTTCTTCAACACCGGCGGCGGCTGCGCCCGCTTCGAGCCCGCGCTGTGCCGGATGTACGACAGGGTCGCCGAGTCCGGCACCCCGGACGCGGCCGCCCGCACGCTGCTCGAGCGGCGCTCGCCGTCCGCCGTGGGCTCCCGGATCAAGGTGCCCACGCTGCTGATGCAGGGCCAGACGGACTCCCTGTTCACCCTCGCCCAGTCCGACGCGGCTGAGAAGGCGATCCGGGCGAACGGCGCACCGGTGGACGTCGACTGGATCGCGGGCGGCCATGACGGCGGCGACATGGAGGCCGGCCGGGGCCGGACACGCGTGCGTGCGTGGTTCGACCGGTATCTGAAGGGCGACAGGAACACCGACACCGGGCCGGCCTTCCGGATCACCCGCACCGGAGGCGTCGACTCCACGAACGGCAGGGCCCAGTTGCGCGGCGCGAGCGCCACCGCCTACCCCGGCCTGCGCGACCACCCGCGCGGCATCACCCTGACCGGCGGCACCCAGCGGATCACCAACCCGGCAGGCGCCAGCCCGCCCGGCGTCTCCGCGCTGCCCGGCCTCGGCGGCTCCGGCGGCCTGACCCAGCTGTCCGCGCTCGGTCTCGGTGTCTCCCTGGACTTCCCCGGTCAGTACGCGAAGTTCGACTCCGCGCCGCTCACCCGCGACCTGCAGATCACCGGCACCCCGACCGCGACCGTCCACATCACCTCGACCAGCGACGACGCCGTCCTGTTCGGCAAGGTCTACGACGTCGGCCCCGACGGCACCCAGCAGGTGCTGCCCTCCCAGCTCGTCGCCCCCTTCCGGGTGACCGGCGCCAGGGCCGGCAAGGACGTCACGCTCACCCTCCCGGCGATCGACCACGAGGCGCAGAAGGGCCACCGGCTCCGCCTGGTCCTCGCCTCCACCGACCTCGGCTACGCCTCACCGGCCGCTCCGGCCACCTACACCGTCTCCCTCAAGGGCGACCTGAGCGTGCCGACGGCCCCGGCCGTCACCACCGCCGCGGCGCCCCTGGCCGCCTGGGTGTGGTGGCTGCCGCCGGCCTCGGCGGCGGCCGCCCTGGCCCTGCTGCTCACCGCCCGCCGTCGTACGGCCGGGCCCGCGCCCGACCCCGAGTCGGCCGAAGTCCCGCTGGTGATCAAGGACTTGAGCAAGCGGTACGCGAAGTCCGCCGACCGGTACGCGGTGCGCGAGCTGTCCTTCCGCGTCGAGAAGGGCCAGGTGCTCGGCCTGCTCGGGCCCAACGGCGCGGGCAAGACGACCACCCTGCGGATGCTGATGGGCCTGATCACACCGGACGAGGGCGAGATCCGCGTCTTCGGCCACGCCATCCGGCCCGGCGCGCCCGTGCTGTCGAGGGTCGGCGCCTTCGTGGAGGGCGCGGGCTTCCTGCCGCACCTGTCCGGCCGGGAGAACCTGGAACTGTACTGGCGGGCCACCGGCCGCCCGCCCGAGGACGCCCACCTGGACGAGGCCCTTCGGATCGCCGGGCTCGGCGACGCGCTCGCCCGCGCGGTGCGCACCTACTCGCAGGGCATGCGCCAGCGCCTCGCCATCGCCCAGGCCATGCTCGGCCTGCCCGACCTGCTCATCCTCGACGAGCCCACCAACGGCCTCGACCCGCCCCAGATCCGCGAGATGCGCGAGGTGATGATCCGCTACGCCTCCGGCGGCCGTACGGTGATCGTCTCCAGCCATCTCCTCGCCGAGGTCGAGCAGTCCTGCACCCACCTGGTGGTCATGGACCGCGGCCGGCTCGTCCAGGCAGGACCGGTCGGCGAGATCATCGGCTCCGGCGACACCCTGCTCGTCGGCACCGCCCGCCCCGTCGAGGAGCCGGTCGTGGAGAAGGTGGCCGCGCTGCCCGGCGTCGCCTCCGCCGTGCGCACCGACGACGGACTGCTGATCCGCCTCGCACCCGGGGCCACGGCCGAGGGGCTGGTCGCGGAGCTGGTCCGGCTGGACGTGCCCGTCGCCTCGGTCGGCCCGCACCGCCGCCTGGAGGACGCCTTCCTCACCCTGATCGGAGGTTCCGCATGAGCACGCTCACCGAGGCCGCCTCCGGCTACCGGACGCGGCACACCCTGCCCCTGCGGGTCGAGCTGGTCCGCCAGCTCAAGCGGCGCCGCACCCTGGTCATGGGCGCCGTCCTCGCACTGCTGCCGTTCGTGCTGCTGATCGCCTTCGCCGTCGGCGGTGACCCGGGCGGCCGGAACAACCAGATCACCCTGATGGACACGGCCACCGCCTCCGGAGCCAACTTCGCCGCGGTGAACCTGTTCGTCTCGGCCGGCTTCCTGCTGGTCATCCCGGTGGCCCTGTTCTGCGGGGACACCGTCGCATCGGAGGCGAGCTGGTCCTCGCTGCGCTATCTGCTCGCAGCTCCCGTGCCACGGGCCCGGCTGCTGTGGTCGAAGCTGGTGGTGGCGCTCGGGCTGAGCCTCGCCGCGATGATCCTGCTCCCGGTGGTCGCCCTCGCCGCCGGTACGGCGGCCTACGGCTGGGGCCCGCTGCAGATCCCCACCGGCGGCGCACTGGGCGCCGGTACGGCACTGCAGCGCCTGGCGGTGACCGTGGCGTACGTCTTCGTGTCCCAGCTGGTCACCGCCGGGCTCGCGTTCTGGCTGTCGACGAAGACCGACGCCCCGCTCGGCGCGGTCGGCGGCGCGGTCGGCCTGACCATCGTCGGCAACGTCCTGGACGCTGTGACCGCTCTTGGCCACTGGCGTGACTTTCTGCCCGCGCACTGGCAGTTCGCCTGGGCCGACACCGTCCAGCCGCACCCCGAATGGTCCGGCATGATCCAGGGGACGGCGATCTCCCTGAGCTACGCACTCGTGCTTATCGCCCTGGCTTTCCGGGGCTTCGCCCGCAAGGACGTGGTGTCATAGTTTTCTTTTCCGATCAATTGATTCGCCGACCAGATGTGAATACCTCTGTATAAATCCCGGGAATGCGCTCCTTCACCCCCATGGCATTCATGCGTATGGAGTAGTGCGTCGCTTTGGGCGGACTGTGGACTGCTATGTTCTGCGTCTGTCGGATCAGAGGTAACTTCAAGTGAGGTGAATCATGAAGAAAGCAGTTTTCACAACTGCGGCGCTGGCGATCGGTGCGAGTCTCGTGGGTGGCTCCGCGGTCGCCGCGTCGGCCGTCGGCAAGACGCCCGCTCGCGAGACAACCGGTCCGCTCGGCCTCATGTCCCAGACCGATGTCACTCCGGCGCTCGTGCCCGCGGCCGACACCGTGATGCGGGTGGCCAAGCAGGGCAGCCTCACCAAGGGCAGCGCGTTCGACGAGAACCAGGCATCCTCGGTCACCGGCAAGAATAAGGCCGCCAAAATCTCCGGCGTATACCTGGACGGCATGGGGCACAGCACCAACAAGAAGCCCGCAATCCCGGTGAAGAATCCGCTCGGAACCGGATCGGTTCAGCTCCACCCGCTGAACGGGCCGACGAGTGCCGGGGTCGGTAGCCTGCTCAACCAGGGGTGACGCGGAAACCGTCAGGAGTCGGCGTGACCGGGATTCTGAGACTCTGATCCGGTTCCTTCGCCGGAGACCCGACACCGCAGTGCCGCGCACCCACCCCGGCGCCGATGTCGTGCCGCACACACGGCTCAAGCCTGTCCGGCCCACTGGATTCCTCCTTGCCAGTGGGCCGGACGCATGTCGGCGTTCTCTCCGGTGCCGGTGCGGCCCGCATGAATCGGTGCCCAGCTGCCGTTCCGCCATCCGGTGGAATCCGCCCGGTATGCCCGGTGTCCGCGTGACTTTTCGCCACATATTTCGGTTTCTTGCTATGTAAGCGCGGCTTACCGTGAATCCAGGAAGGAACCGAGTTGACCAGGAAGTTCGCGGTCATCACTGCACTCGCCCTTGCCGCTGTCTGCGGCAGCGCCGGCGTTGCCTCCGCCCACTCGAACACGACCAACGTCACCGGTGGTGACGGCTTTTCGGAGTCCCCGGTCGTCGTGAACGCTCCTCAGCAGGGCGTTGTCGTCGTCAACGGCGCCCTGATCGATGGCCGCTGCATCGCGCCGTGGTCCAACGGTGCCGTCCTCGGCGGCGTCGCTGCGCCCCACTCGCGCTACGCCGCGTGCAACACGGCGTCCGTCGACCAATCGACGGTCAGCGAGGCGGCCGGCATCCTCTGACCCCTGCTCCGGGCAATTCCGAGCAGGTGAACCCCCTCGAAACGCAGTCCGGAAAGGACATCCCATGCGTAACAAGGTTACGGCCATCTCCGCTCTCGCCGCGGGTGTCGTCCTGGCGGCAGGCGGCACCGCCGCGGCCGACAACTGCACGACCGTCACCGGCGGCAACGGCTTTTCGTCGTCCCCCGTCGTCGTGAACGCTCCGCAGCAGGGCGTCCTCGTCTCCAATGGCACGCTCGTCGACCTCCGCTGCGTCGCCCCGTGGTCCAACGGTGCCGTGCTCGGCGGCGTCTACGCGCCGCACTCGCGCTACGCCGCGTGCAACACGGGGTCGGTCGACCAGAAGGCGGGCGTCGAGGCGGCCGGCCTCTTCGGCTGAACCATCCGCGCTCCGATCACATCGGCGCGTCTCCTTCCGATCTGTCAACCAACCGAAAGGCGCATCTCATGCGTAAGAAGGTTACGGCCCTCAGTGTCCTGGCTGCGGGCGTCGTTCTGGCCGCCGGCGGTACTGCTTCGGCCGACAACAACACCACCGTCACCGGCGGCAACGGCTTCTCGGAGTCCCCGGTCGTCGTGAACGCTCCTCAGCAGGGGCTCGCCGTCGTCAACGGCGCCCTGGTCGACGGCCGCTGCATCGCGCCGTGGTCGAACGGTGCCGTCCTCGGCGGAGTGGTCCCGCCGCACTCGCGCTACGCCGCGTGCAACACCGCGCCGGTCGACCAGTCGGTCCTCACTGAGGCCGCGGGTCTGATCTGACGCCCCTTCAGCCTGGTGGCCCGCCGAGCCTCGGCGGGCCACCATCTGCTTTTCCGCCCCGTGCGTTTTCCCTCATGCTTTTTACGCACGCTGTGCGGCGAAACAAAGAAAGGCCGGCTCCGGAAACACCGGAGCCGGCCTGAAAGCCCAGCGGACGCGTCGTCTACTTCAGGACGGGAAGTGCGGCGGGCGGCTTGCCGTTGAGGGGGTTCGGCAGGGCGCCGCCCAGGACGGGGGTCTTGACGACCCCGGACTTCTTCACGCCGTCCGCCGTGCGCTTGACATCGCCAGCCAGGGCACCGGTCGGGATCTCGGCTGCGTTGGGGAGAGACCGGGCAACCGTCTTCCCGTTATCGATGATGCCCTGCGCCGGTACGTCCGCCGCGACGGCCGGCGCCGCGACGCCCGCCATGGCCAGGGTGCCGACAACGATGGCGGCAGCCTTCAGACTCTTCATTGTGTTCCTTTCTCGAGCTTCCCCCGGGTTAACGAGAGAGGGGCGCCACGGGAAACTCCGCCGGCCGCAAGTTCCCCGGAACTCATACATCATGGAACGACAACGCAGAAATTCTTATCGGATTATCTTTGCGTTCCGCCGTCCCAGTGCGGCGCCAAGCAGGTGACTTTTTCGCGAGGAATGGTCCCGGAGGAGGATTGTCATTCCGACACGGTTGACGGCTCCGTGGTAAAAGGGGCTAGTGTTGCCTCCCGAATCCGATGCGTTTTATGTCGAACCTACGATCGCACGCTTTGCGCTGGTTCGAAATGTTTCTTCGGAAGGGAAGCCTCGGGCATGCGCATTCCCCTCGGTCCGGTCCCGCACCGTGCGACACCGTCCGCAGCACGTGAGCCGCACGTCCTGCACGTCACTCAGCCGGTCGAGGGCGGTGTCGCACGGTTCGTGACGGACCTGGCGGCGGCGCAGCTCACCGCGGGGCTGCGCGTCAGCGTGGCCTGCCCGAGAGGCGGCACCCTGACCGACGGGCTGCGCACGGAAGGCTGCAAGGTGCTTCCCTGGAACGCGACCGGCTCACCGGGGCCCCGACTGCCCGGTGAGGTGGCCCGGTTGACCCGGATCCTGCGCGGGGTGCGCCCCGACGTGGTGCACGCGCACGGCATGAAGGCGGGGCTCGCCGCACGGCTCGCGGTGCGCGGCCGGCTCCCGACCGTCTTCCAGCCGCACGCCTGGTCGTTCGAGGCCGTGGACGGCGTCAAGGCCCAAACCGCCCTGCGCTGGGAGCAGTTCGGGGCGCGGTGGGCGGCGCGCGTCCTCTGCGTGAGCGAGGCGGAACGGCGTACCGGGGAACAGCACGGCATCACCGCCCAGTGGCACATGGTCCCCAACGGCGTCGACACACGCAGGTTCCGGCCGGAGGGGAGCGTCGCCCGGTCCGGGACGGGACCCCTCGTCGTGTGCGTGGGACGGCTGTGCCGGCAGAAGGGCCAGGACGTGCTCCTGAGGGCCTGGCCCGCCGTCGTACGGCAGATGCCGGCCGCCCGGCTGGTGCTGGTCGGCGACGGGCCGGACGCGAACCGGCTGCGCGCCGCCGCGCCCGCGTCGGTGGAGTTCGCCGGCCCCGCACCCGACGCCGCCCCCTGGTACCGGGCCGCCGATGTCGTGGTCCTGCCGTCCCGTTGGGAGGGCAGGGCGCTCGTCCCCCTGGAGGCCATGGCGTGCGCCCGGCCGGTCCTCGTCACGGACGTGGACGGCGTGCGCGAGAGCCTGCCGCCCGGCCATCTGCCGCACTGCCTGGTGCCGCCGGACGACTCCGACGCGCTGGCGCTGGCACTGACGGCGCTGCTGCGCCGTACGCCGCTGCGCGCGGCCCTGGGGGCACAGGGCCGCGCGCATGTGGTCGCTGCCCACGACGTCCGGCAGACCCGGGACGCGGTGAGTGACGTGTACCGGGAACTGCTCGGCGTCGGCAGCACGCCGTTCGTGCCCAGCCAGAGCAGGGAGTCCATCACCACGTGACCCCGCTCCGGCCGGTCACTTGGCGGTGGCCGCGGTCACGTCGACCGGTGCCGACCGGGGCGTGGTGTTCGTTCCGTCGCTGACGGTGATCGTGTAGCGGTGACGGGAGCCGGGGGAGACCGCATCCGTGTACGTCATCTCCGGGCGGTCCCATTCGGCCGACCGCTGCTTCCGGGTGACCAGGAGCGCACCGTCCCGGTAGATCCGGTAGGTCAGTTCGGCGTCGTCCCTGTCCCATGCGGCCTGCCAGGTGAGCGTGACGTGTCCGGCGCGGGAGCTGTCGGTCGTGAGCCGGGGAGCGGCCTGCGGCGCCGTGTTGCGGGGGCCGGCCCCGAAACGCGTCAGGCCCTGCTGGGGTTGGCCGTTGACCATGGTGAACTCACCGCCCGCCCACAGGATTTCGCCCGCCATGGTGATCGTTCGCGGGCCGACCCCCTCTCCGATGCCGTCATCGGTGTCGGGGAACCAGTGCAGGATGCGCTTGTCGCCGGCCGACTGCGCCAGGAAGTGCCGGCGGGGCCCGTCGGGGAAGCCACCCGGTGTCAGCCCGCAGAAGTGGGCGTGGGAGGCGCTGTAGAGGACGCCGTTGTGCACGAGCAGATCCTGGGTGGCGCCCAGACAGGTGTCCTTCCAGACCATCGTGCCGTCGGCCAGCCGGCCGGCGATGCGACCGTCGAAGATGCCCGTCCCCTCGCCCTCGGCCCCCAGATAGAAGCGGTCGCCGTTGCGTGCCAGTGACGACACCGCGGAGCGCGCGGGAAGCCAGTTGGGAAAGGACCTCACGGTCGCGCCGGTTGTGGGGTTCAGGGAGACCAGTGCCTGCTCCGGACGGCCGTTGACGTTGTGGAAGGCGCCGCCGACGAGCACCTGTCCGTGGTCGGGCACGGCCAGGATGGCGCGGACCGGCTCGTCGGCGTCCGCACTGAACGGGAGCAGCGAGCCGCTCCGGCTGAACGCCGCGATGCGCTTCCTGGGCTTGCCGTCCACGACGGTGAACTCACCGCCCAGGTACACCGTCTTGTCCGTGGCCTCGATGGCCCGCACGGTCGCCTCCATGGCGGGGCGGAAGTCCCCGCGCAGCGAGCAGTCCGCCGTGTTCAGTGCCACCGCACTGGCCACGCCGGTGCGGTCGACCCTGCCGAACGAGCCGCCGACGTACAGCTCCTTGCCGTCCGGGGACGCCTTCAGGGCCCGTACGGTGCCGGCACCCCCGGTGAAGGAGTGGGCACAGGGCAGCAGCTTGCCGGTCACGGCGTCGAAGGCCGCGAAGTTCCGCCGTACGACCTCCTTCTCACCGGGACGCGCGCCGGGCGGGCGGACGCTGTCGAAGGTGCCGCCGACGTACACGACCCCGCGGGCGTACTCGACCGACCAGACGACGCCGTTCGTCTGCCACGTGGCCAACGGGGCTGCTGTCAGGGTCTTTTCCTGGCGGGCCGGCGCCCCGGAAGCGGTCGTGAGCGAGGCGGCGGCAAGGAGGACCATGGCGGAAGCCGTGGTGGCGGTCCTGGCGGTGCTTTTCCTTAGGCGCATGGAACATCCCGGGTCGAGGGATACGGGGGGCGAGGAGCTTTCCGAAAGTAGACACCCGCCCCTGCCTTACCGGATTCGACAAGCGGGCGCTCCGCCCTTCAGGCCCTTACTGAAGCTCGAATGGCCTAGGAAAAGGAGTCGTAATCCATAACGGCAGTGCATTCGTGCGAGTGTGGGGACGCCCGGCGGCGGACACTTGGTCAAGCTCGAACTGCCAAAGGAAATGGCGTGAGAGTTCGCCAGGGCGAGATCAGGTACCCGAGGTCAGGTACCCAAGCATGGAGGAGGAGTGCTCGTAATGCGAGTAGCTGCCCGAACGAAGACGCAGTCACGACGGTTGAGTTGGGGAGCGGGGCTCGTCGGCGCCGGCCTGACCGCAACCGTGGCATTCGGTATCGCCGCCGGCTCCGCGGCGGCCCACACGGTTCCCCGGGTGACGATGGCGTGCAAGTCGTCGTGCCCGACGACCGGCACGTCGGGGTGCTCGTCGTGCCAGACGACCCCCCCGACGTCCGGGTGCGCGTCCTGCGCCACGAAGCCCCCCACGTCCGGGTGCACGCCGTGCCAGACGGCCCCGCCGCCCCCTCCGGCCTGCCCGGCGGGCGCGACCGGGTTCAGCGTGACCAATCCGGTGAGCGGACCCGTGGCGATCCCCGGGGACGGAAACCTCCAGCTCACCATCCACAACGGCACCCAGGGTGAGACGTTCGACTTCGACGTCCCCGCGTCCGCGCACCGTACCGTGGTCCAGGTCACGGCCACGGGAAGCGCCGGCGCCAAGGTCTACACGTACGACAGCACGACCGGATTCCCCGACGGCAAGGCGGCCGACACGGGACTCCACTCCACGGCCAACTCGGCCGGCCAGGACCCGCTCATCACCCGCATCGACTTCTGCGTCAAGCCCACCAAGTACGTCTGACGGAGCGGATGCGGGGCCCGGACCACTCCGGGCCCCGCATGCTGACGGCCGTGGCACGGGCGGGCGTTCAATGCGTGGGGGAGGCCTGCGCACGGGGCGTCGGCGGGGTGTCGATGCAGTCGGTGAAGCGCACGAAGGGGGCCCGGGTGGCGGTGGTGCCGTCGTCGATGACGGCGAACTCGCCCTCCGCGTGGCTGCGGAGCAGGCACATGTCATAGCGGACCACGGCCGGCTGGGCGGCCGGTTCGTGGGTCGTCCGGTACTGGTGGCGGCCCACCAGCTGGCAGGAGTCGTAGCGGATCAGCGGCCCCCGTGGGCCCACGGTGTACCGGTGCGGACGGATGTCGTCGGAGAAGTCCTGGAAGGCGATCGCGGTGTCGTCGCAGTCGGCGAAGTGGATCGTTCCGCTGTTCCACACGCAGTCGATGATCCGCACATCCGGGTTGCGCACCTCGAAGCGGATGTCCTGGGCGTGGAAGCGCTGCACCGAGTCGTTGTGCCAGCGGACCGGGAAACGGAAGAAGGTGCTGGTGGTGCCGTATTCCTTGGTGCTCTCGGGGCGTTTGCCGGTGATGATGTACGAACCGCCCCGGCAGGAAATCGATCCGCCGTAGGGAAACTCCAGGAAGTTGCCCCACTCGTATTCGACCTTCATGTCGGTGAACCAGTAGTTCAGGAACTGGTCCTGGTCGTTCGGGGTGGTCTGTGCGTGCCCCGTGATCCCCGAGTAGAGAAACGCCTTCCGGTAGCTGCCGGCGACCGTGCAGGCCTGCCACAGCATCTCCGAGTTGGTGTTCGTGCCGTCGAGGGCCAGCCCGTACTCCCATTCCCCGAGCCACTCGCACTCCGAGAACCGGTAGTCCTGGGCCTGTCCGGTGGAGTAGGAACTGAAGAAGGACGCGCCCGGTGTGTCGGAGCGGAACTGCATGCGCTCGAAGGAGAGGTTCGACCAGCTGTCCTCGTTCCGGCACAGATAGGATCCAGGGCCGGTGCCCGGGCGGAAGACGAGAGTGGTCATGTTCTTTCCCGCCCCCACGAAGCGCAGACCGTTCGCGGGACGTGGCGGTGCGACGCCGTTCAGCAGGGCGTACGGACGCGTGATGAGGAAGTCCCCGGCCGGAATCTCGACCACCAGGCGGCCCACCCCGCCCCGGACCCGGTCGGCGGCGAGCGCGTACGCGCTCTCGAAGGCCTGTGTGTCGTCGGTTCTTCCGTCGCCCACGGCACCGAGATCGGTGACGTTGACCGAGGACATCGGCCCTACGGCGGTGCTCTTGGCGGACGCACTTCTGGCGGACGCGCTGCCGGCGGGCAGGGCCGCCGCGACCAGCAATGACGTTCCGCCGCGCAGAATTCGCCGACGGTCGCGGGCCATTTCGCCACCCTGTTCTGTCATAGTTGCCTTCCCTTGTCACGTGTGGCCTCGTCAAGGAGGGTTATGGCCGAGTTCGCGGAAATGCTGAGGCAACTGTCGACGGCACAGAAACCGGCGAAAGGGGTCTCGGTCTACAGCCGTTTCGTCAATCGCCCGGCCGGTCGTGTGATGGCGGCGCTGGCCGCGTGGATCGGTGCGACCCCCAATCAGCTGACGCTACTCGGTTCCTTGTTCACTTTTCCGGCCCTGGCGGCGGTGGCCCTGCTGCGGCCCGAGCCCGTGCTGTCGGTCTGTGTCGGGGTGGCCCTCGCCCTGGGTTTCGCCCTGGATGCCGCGGACGGTCAGCTCGCGCGGAGCCAGCGGTCCGCGAGCCTGTCGGGCGAATGGCTGGACCATGTGCTGGACTGCGTCAGGATCGTCGTGCTGCACCTGGTGGTGCTGGTGGCGTTCTACCGTTTCTTCGCGCTGCCCAGTCCGCTGTTCCTGCTGGCCCCGATGGTGTTCCAGCTCGCCGCGGTGGTGATCTTCTTCGCCGGTGTTCTCACCCAGCAGCTCAAGGCGCGGGTGGCGGTGGAAAGGAGCGGTGGTGGTCCTGCCTCGGCGTGGGGGTCCGTCCTGCTGCTGCCGGTCGACTACGGCACGACCTGCGTCTGCTTTCTATTTCTGGGCAGTCGGGACCTCTTCCTTGCCCTGTACTGCGTGCTGCTCTTGGCTCATGTCCTGTTCATGGCGGCCTTCCTGGTGAAGTGGTTCCGCGAGCTGCATCAGCTCCAGCGCCCTGCGCAGTAGCGTGCTGGACGTGTGGACGGTGTAGGGGAAGTAGACGACGTCGACACCGACCTTGGCGAAACGCCGTTCGAGGATTTCCCATTTGGGCGTGCCCTTCCAGTCGTCTCCTTTGAACACGACATGGAAACCGACCTGCTTCCAGATCTGCAGTTTGTCCCCGTGCGTCTCCACGACGACATCGTCGACGTGCCGCACGCTGCGGACGATCTCCAGGCGCTCGGCCAGCGGGATCACCGGTGGCCTGCCCTTCAGTCGCAAGGTCAGCTCGTCGGACGCCACCCCGGCCACGAGGTGGTCGCAGTGCCGGCGCGCCTCACGCAGGATGCTGAGGTGACCGATGTGGAACAGGTCCCAGACGCCGGGCGCGTACCCGGTGAGTGTCGCTGTCACGGCTCACGCTCCGTTCGTCCGGCCGCGGGGCGCGGGCACCGTCACGGTCAGCGAAACGGACCGGGGTGAGGTGCGGGTGCCGTTCGTCACCTCGATCGTGTACTGGTGGCGGGAGCCGGCGGGCACGGAGTCGGTGAAGCTCATGGCGGGGAGGTTCCAGGACGTCGAGGACCTGGCCTGCCGGGAGACGAGCGTTCCGTCCCGGTAGAGCCGGTACGTCAGCACGGCGGTGTTGCGGTCCCACGCGGCCTGCCAGCCGAGGGTGACGCTTCCCGGGCGTGCGGACAGGAGCGTGAGAGCGGGGGCCTGGGGCGCGCTCGTGGGAGCGGCGGTGCCGAAGCGGGTGAGTCCCTGCTGTGGCCGGTCGTTGACCTGGGTGAACTCACCTCCGACCCACAGGGTGCCGCCGGCCATGGCCAGGGTGCGTGGGCCCACTCCCTCCCCGAGTCCGGGGTCGGTGTCGGGGAACCAGTGCAGGATTCTCCGGTCGGTGACCGACTGGGCCAGGAGGGTGTGCCGGACGCCCCGTTCGGGAAATCCGCCGGGAGTCCGGGAGCAGTCGTGCGCGTGGGAGGCGCTGTAGAGAACGCCGTTGTACGGCAGCACGGCCTGGGTGGCGCCCTGGCACGTGTCCTTCCACAGCATGGCGCCGTCGCGGAGCCGGCCCGCGATGCGTCCGTCGAAGACGCCCTGCGGGTCCCCTTCGGCGCCGATGTAGAAGCGGGAGCCGTCCCGCGCGATGGACTTGACCTTCGAACCGTGCGGCAGCCAGCCCGGGAAGGTGCGGACCGTCGCCCCGGTGGCGGCGTCCAGCGCGACCAGGGAGCGCACCTGTCTGCCGTTGACCCACTCGAAGTCCCCTCCGACCAGGACTTCACGCTGCGCGGGCACCGCCGACAGGGCGCGGACGGAAAGGTCCACGCCGGCCTTGAAGGGCAGGAGGGAACCCGCGGGCGTGAAGGCGGCGACGTGGGACCTGCGGTGTCCGTCGACCTGGTCGAAGTCGCCGCCCAGGTACACCGCTTGGCCGGTGGTCTCGATGGCCCGGACGGTTGCGGACACCGTGGGCCTGAAGTCCCTGCGCAGGGTGCAGCCGGCGGTGTCGAGGGCCACGGCGTTGGCCACCCCGGTGGACCCGACGCGGCCGAAGGAGCCGCCCACGTACAGCACCCGTCCGTCGGGGGAGGCCTTCAGGGCCCGTACCGTACCGGCGCTGTACGGGCCGGCACCGTCGGTGAAGGACGGGGCGCAGGGCAGCAGTGCGCCGGTCGTGGCATCGAACGCGGCGAAGTTGTGGCGCGGCACCTGCGCGGTGCCGGCGGCGGCGCCGGGCGGGCGGACCGTGTCGAAGCTGCCCGCGGCGTAGACGACACCGCGGGCGTAGGCCAGGGACCAGACGATGCCGTCCGTCTGCCAGGTGGCCAGCGGATCGGCGGTGAGCGTGGCCGAATCGTGCCGTGTGGCCGCGGCGGCGGGAGAGCAGAGCAGGGCGCCTGCGCACATGAGGGCGGCGGCAGCCGGACCCGTGACCGCCTTCTTACGGAGCTTGCTCGGACGCAAGGGGACACCTCGAAGGAAAGGGGGCGGGCAGGTTGAGGGGCAATGCCTCATACGGTGCGACGGCGCAGCACCTGGACCAGCTCGCTTACACCCAGAGGCGTACGGTATCGCCACAGGAAAGTACCAAATACGGACATTCCGAAAGTCAGGCTGAGCGCGAGTCCTGACGGGGTGTCACCCAACAGGGTGTGCACGCCCGCCGGCACCACCGAAACGGCCACCGCGATACCGAGGGCCCGGGTGTAACCGGCGGCCACGGTGGTGAAGCCGAGGCGGAACCGGACCAGCATGGCGGCCGAGAGGTTCTCCACGATGACGGCCGCACCCCAGGAGACGGCCGCGCCGAGGATGCCCCACCGGGGCACGGCGAGCACGCCCACGGTGAGCTGCACCGCGAACGCCAGGGCGGTGCAGGCCAGGTGCCAGGAACTCTTGCCGGCCATGAGGAGCACGGTCTGCGCGTTGCCGACCGCCACGTTGACGATGGCGGCGGCGCAGAGCACGACCAGCGCGGGTGCCCCCTTGGTGAAGTCCGGCCCGAAGACGGAAAGTACGGTGCGGGGGAAGCCGGCGATGAGTACGAACAGCGGCCAGGAGAAGAGGACGACCCAGCAGGTCGAGACGCGGTGCAAGTCGTGCGCCTCGGCAACGTCGTTGACCGCGAGGAGACGGCTGAACTGGGGCGAGACGGCCAGGCGCACGGCGAGCTGGACGAGTGTGCCCGCGGTGACGACACGGCCGATGGCGGTGTAGATGCCCGCCTCCGCGTCGGTGGCCAGCGCCGACAGCAGGATGACCCCGACCCAGACGGCGCTGATGTCGAAGACGGCGGAGATCGCGCGGGGTGCGGAGAAGGCCCAGAAGACCCGCCAGGAAACGGGCGTTCTGCCCGGAGGGGAGACGGACACCCCGCCCGCGGGGGGCGCCGCGGCGTACCGGGCACGGCAGCGGTGCAGGCCCAGCCACGCGGCTGCGAGGCCGGCCAGTGCGGGCAGCAGCCAGGCCGCGGCCAGCGACAGCATCCCGGACGCCAGGGACGCCATGGGGACGGCGATCAGCACCCGGAGCACGGGCTTGCCGATCTGCTCCACGCAGACCAACGGCACCACGGTGCCGTATCCCTGGGTGGCGGCGAGCATGACCAGGCTGACGGTGGCGGCCGGCAGGCACAGGGCGAAGAGCCGGATCAGGGCGACCGCGTCGGCGGGGGGCAGGTCGGGCAGGAGTGTGGTGGCCACCGCCGGGCACAGCAGCAGGGCCGCGGCCGCGGCGGTGGCGCTCACCACCGCGGGCAGCATGGCCATGCGCAGCAGCGCACCCACCGAACGGCCGCCGTTGAGTGCGAGGTCCCCCGGGATGTAGCGGACGAGTCCGGTGTCGCCGCCGAGCTTGCAGACATTGCTGAGGATGGTGAACACGGCGACGCCCGTGAAGATCGCTCCGGCCCCGCGGGCCCCGACCGCCCGGGTGATCAAGCCGACCAGGAGGAAGGCGAACAGGGCGCTCGTGGCGGAACCCCCCGCGCCCCACAGCCCGCCCCGTGCGGCGGCGGCGACCGTGCTGCGGGCGGTGGCCTTCGCGGGGGCGGGAGCGGTCGTCCGGGGCCGCGTCATCTGCTGGAGACCGTGAGCGTGTCGTGCTGTCCGGCGGGCTCCGTGACCGGCGTGACGCTCTCGGCCTGGGAACGGGGCTTCACCAGGCGGAGCACGGCGCCGGACACACCTCGCCGCGCGCGCCCGGAGTCGACCACGGCGCCCAGCAGGCGCGCGCCGGAACAGCTGATGAGCTCGCTCACCTGCCTGAGTTCCTCCCGCCGGGTGTTGAGTCTGGTGACCACCAGGACGCCGCCGGAGTGCTGGGCCATCGCCAGCGCGTTCGCGTGCTCCAGCAGGGGCCGGGCCGCGATGACCGCGGCGGGCGGGTCACCGCCGGACGCCATCCGGTCCATCGCCTCGGACACGTCGGCCTGAAGGAAGCGGCCGGTCCTGCCGCTGGAGCAGAGGGCGAACCGGCCCGCCGAGCCCGCGTCGACGAGCACGCCCGCAGCGGGCAGGGACGCCGCACGCTCGGCGCGCTCCGCCTCCGGGGCCAGCGGCAGGCATGCCGCGAGGCTGGGCGTCTCGGGGTCGGCGTCCACGAGGACCACCTCGGTGCCCCCCTCCGCGAAGGCCGCGGCGAGGTTGGCGGCGACCGCTCCGGCCGCCTCCCCGCGCCGCGGGGCCGCCACGACGAGGCAGCCGCCGGTGCGTCCCGGGAACGCGGTGTGCTCCAGGCGGCCGGCCAGGGACCGGTAGGTCCGGGCGAGGGCACCGTCCGTACGGCCGACCGCCAGCAGGGAGTCGTCGGTGCGGCGGTCGCGGGGCAGGAAGCCCAGCACGGGTGCACCCAGGGCGGCCTGGACCTCGCGGGCCGACCGTGCCCGGCCGTCGAGGGCCGAGCACAGCCAGGCCAGCAGGATGCCGAGGGCGGCACCGCCGGCCAGTCCGAGGGCGAGCAGGGTTCGCCATCCGAGGCCCGCGGGCAGGGAGGGCGCCGTGCCCCTGCGGACGATGTCGCCGCCGTTGGTGTCGCGGGAGCTGATCTCGGACACGCGTTTCTGCAGGCTGCGAATCTCACTCTGCACGGCGGAGTCCTCGGTGCCGTTGTCCGCGTCCTTGTCCTTCTTCGCCCGCCGGTTCAGCGCGGTGATCTGCTTGTCCATGGCGTCGACGGCTCGCTGCACCGCGGCGTCGTTACGGCTCTTGCGGTCGGCGAGATAGGCCTCGGCCAGCGCGTCGGCGCCGTGCGCCGCGCGCTGGCGGGTGCCGGCGGTGAACTCGAAGCGGAGCACCTGGGACTTCGCCACGTTGGTGACCCGGAGGTGGCGCTGCAGTGCCTCGGCCCGGCTTTCGGGCTGGCCCAGTGCGTGTGCCGCCCGGACGGCCACGGCCGTGCCCGCGGCGATCTGCTGCTCGGTGCTCATGCTGATCTGGTTGTCGGCGGGCACGCTGACCGTGCCGAAGGGGTCGGAGCTGGCGCGGACGAGAACGTCACTGGTGGAGCTGTAGGTGCCGGCGCCGTACAGCGCCAGGGCCAGGCCGCCGAGCAGCCCCAGGACGGTTCCCAGCGCCATCACCACGCGGTAGCGAAGGAGCAGGCGCAGTTGCTCGCGGAGCTGGTCCCGTTCGTCGAACCGGTCGTCGAAGGGGAGGGAACTGGTCACAGGTGGCCTCCTGCGTGCGGAAGTGGTGCATGGGGAGTGGGGGCGGACAGCAGCGCCGGTGCGGCGAGTTGGGGCGTCCGGCGCGCCGACGTGGTGACGAGCAGGGGGATCGTCATCATCAGCAGCATCGGGCCCATGACGCCGAGCAGGCTGCCGCGCAGAAAGATCAGCTGGTAGAAGGCGAAGGCCGGTACGAGAAGAACCGCCAGGGTGTCCGGCCGGTCGAGCAGGCGCTCCCGTAGCTCGTCCATACGGCGTCCCGCCGCCCCGAGCAGGCAGAACACCAGGGCTACGGCAGCCGGGCCGCCCCACAGGTAACTCTCGATCCACAAGGGTGCCGACAGGTTGAGGAGGTCGTAACCCGCGTACCGGCCCAGAGCGATGCCGGTGTCCTCGGGTTTGTCCGGCCACACCGATCGCGGCACCATGAAGAGGAGCGGACCGAGGGCGGCCCGGGGTGAGACCCCGGTCTCCCGCGCGTAGTCGAGGCCGGTCTGCACCTGCTGGAAGGCGTCGTAGTCGCCCTTGGCGATGAACTGCTCGGCGAGCGAGGCGACATGGACCGCCTGCCGGTCGTCGTAGCGGAAGTAGTCGCTGTAGGGGAAGACGACGACGACCGCGGCGAGAACGGCGCCCACGATCGCGCGGGAGGCGCGGGGCCGGCACAGCCGCGGCACGGTGAACAGCAACGTCAGCAGCACCGTACCGGCCCAGAACCTCGGTTTGCTGATGGGGTTGTTGACGACGATGTTCAGCGCGAGGAGCAGGGGGAACAGCAGCCGGCGCATGCCGCGCAGCAGGCGGTCACCCGCCGGCAGGCCCGGCAGGCGCAGCAGGCTCAGCAGCGCCCAGAAGGCCGGCACGGACAGGGACCAGCTGCGCAGCGGCTGGAGGAAGGCGCCCGCCGAACCGTCCGGGACGGCGACGGTTCCCTGAACGGCCTGACGGCTGGTGAAGTAGGCGGCGACTCCGCCCGGCTCGCCGGGAAGCAGCAGCACCGCGAGTGCCAGGGCGAGCCCGCACAGCAGCACGACCCGCCAGGGCGCCAGGCGCCGGGCGAGCAGCCGTTCCACCAGCCCCGGCCGGAAGGCGGCCGGGCGCGCGGCACGGGCCCGTTCACGCCGGGCGGCGAAGGCGGTTCCGGCGCTGTGGGCGAGCAGGCCGAGTTCGACCACCGCCACGGCGGCGAGGGAGGTTTCGTCGCTGACCCGGTAGGGCCACGGGTAGGTGTCCGAGCTGAGCATCGTCACGGGTGCCAGCCCGAACCAGACGTAGGCGAACATCCAGAAGCCGAGGCCGACGAGCCGGATCTTGGGCGCGGTGAGCACGCGGGCGAGGGCGCCACCGGTGTGGGCCACGACAACGCCCTGCAGGAAGAGGGCCGTCGGCACGTGTCCGCTGTGCGGCCGTAGAACCAGCCCGGGCAGCAGGGCGATCAGTACCACGGCCCAGACGCAGAGTGCGGGGACACTGCGGACGCGCGCGTCCCGCACCGGGGCCCCAGGAGCCAACGGGTACTTCGGCGGAAACCTCACTGGAAGATATATAGCGACCTTATCCGGCATATCGGATCAGCCACGCGCGCCATTACGGGGTAAATGGGGCAAAACTGCATATTCTGTGCGAGCGGAAGTCCGGTGAGGACACGGCCGGCCCTACCCCAAATCCCCGCTTCGCCAGAGGAGTTGTCCATGAACAAGCAGGTCGACGCCGTCGTAGCCGGTGGCGGGGGATTCATCGGCGGGCACCTCGTGGGCGCGCTCCTCGACCAGGGACTGACGGTCCGCTCCATCGACATCAAGCCCCTGCGCGCCTGGCACCAGGTCCACGAGGGCGCGGAGAACGTGATCGCGGACCTCTCGCTCCTGGACGGCGCGCGCAGCGGCGTCCAGGGGGCCCGGCACGTGTACATGCTGGCCGCGGACATGGGCGGCATGGGCTTCATCGAGAACAACAAGGCCGCGTGCATGATGTCGGTGCTCACCAGCACCCACATGCTGCAGGCCGCGCACGAGGCCGGTGTGGAGCGCTACTTCTACTCCTCCTCCGCCTGCGTCTACGCCGCCGGGAAGCAGACCGACCCGAACGTCACCGCGCTGAGGGAGCAGGACGCCTATCCGGCGCAGCCGGAGGACGGCTACGGCTGGGAGAAGCTCTTCTCGGAGCGCATGTGCCGGCACTACGCGGAGGACTACGGGTTCACCACCCGCGTCGCCCGCTACCACAACGTCTACGGCCCGCACGGCACATGGGCCGGCGGCCGGGAGAAGGCCCCGGCCGCGGTGTGCCGCAAGGTGGCCGAGGCCGTGCTCTGCGGCGACCACCGGATCGAGATCTGGGGCGACGGACAGCAGACCCGTTCCTTCATGTACATCGACGACTGTCTGCACGGCACCCAGATGATCATGCGCGGGGACAGTGGCGTACCGGTCAACCTCGGCTCGTCGGAACTGGTGACCATCAATCAGCTCGTGGACGTCGTCGAGCAGATCGCGGGCATCCGCTGCGTACGCAGCCACCGGCTCGACGCCCCGCAAGGCGTGCGCGGCCGCAACTCCGACAACACCCTGATCCGCGAGATCTACGGCTGGGAGCCCTCGGTCTCCCTGGTCAGCGGCCTGGAGAGGACCTATGCCTGGGTCTACGACCAGGTGAAGCGCGCGCACGGCTGAGCCCCGGTGCGAGGACGCGACAAGCCGATGAGGATCTTCGTTCACGACTACAGCGGTCACCCCTTCCAGGCCCAGCTCAGCCGGGAGCTGGCACGGCGCGGGCACGCGGTGGTCCACTCGACCTGCGCGGCCTATCTCAGCGGCAAGGGTGACCTCGGGGCGGACGTCGCCGGCCTGCGCTTCACCACCATCGGCGAGCGCACGGTGCTGAGGAAGCAGGCCTACGCGCACCGGCTGGTCCAGGAGACCCGGCTGGGCGTCGAACTGGCCCGGCAGGTCGCACGCGCCAGGCCCGACGTGGTGCTGCTGTCCAACCTGCCGATCCCGGTCCTCACCGTGACCGCGGCCGTCCTGAAGCGGCTGCGCATCCCCTGGGTGCTGTGGCACCAGGACATCACCGCCGTCGCGCTCCAGCGCTTCGCCGCCGCCGATGTCGCGGGCGCGATGGGTGTCGCCGCGAAGGTGTTCGGCGCCGGCGAGAAGTGGGCCGCACGGCAGGCCGCGGCCATCGTGGTGATCGCCGACTCCTTCGTGCGGGTGCACCGGGAGTGGGGCACCGCCGACAAGGTCACCGTGATCCCCAACTGGGCGCCGCTGGACGAGATCGTTCCCGTGGCCAGGGCCAACGCGTGGGCGCAGGAGCAGCGGCTGACCGGGGTGAGGACCCTGCTCTACGCCGGCACGCTCGGTCTGAAGCACAACCCCGTGCTGTTGGTGCAGCTGGCGGAGCGCCTGCGGCTGCGGGGCGAGCGGGTGCGGCTGGTGGTCGTCAACGAGGGCCCGGCCGTGCCCGTCCTCGAGGCGGCCGCCGCCGCCCGCGGGGTCGAGCTGACCCTGCTGCCCTTCCAGCCCTACCGGCGGCTGCCGGAGGTGCTGGGCACCGGCGATGTACTCGTCGTTCTTCTCGAAGGGGACGCCGGGATGTTCTCGGTCCCGTCGAAGACCCTGTCGTACCTGTGCGCCGGGCGTCCGGTGCTCGGCCTGATGCCCGCCGAGAACCTGGCCGCCCAGCTGTTGCGGCAGGCCGGCTCGGCGGTCTTCCCACCGCACGAGTCCTCGCTGGAGGAGGCCGCCGCCTGGGTCCGTGACGTCCTGTCCGACCCGGAACACGCCGCGGCCCTGGGCAAGCAGAGCCGCGTCCTGGCCGAGCGGGAGTTCACCCTGGAGCGTTCCGCCTCCCGCTTCGAGGACATCCTCAGCACGGCGACCGGCACCCCGGCCCACTGACCCGGCCGCCCATGCCGTCCGGCGGCCCCTGCTCGCCGGCCCGTGCTTTGCCGAACGGTCCCCTACGGGACGGTCCCTTGCGGGGACGGTCCCTTGCGGGGACGGTCCCTTGCCGGGTGGGGCCGCCGGGCCGGGGGCAGGAGGGGCGCCGGGGCCGGGTGCGGCCGCCGGGGCTGATCCCCCGGCCGGGGGCTTCATCGGCCAGGAACCGGCCCCTCCGACGGGGCCCGTCCCCTGCATGGGCTGCCATCGCGTCGAGCGATCCCCCGTGACCTATCCCCCCACCGGCAACGATCCCCGGTAGATCCGTTCCAGGCGGTCCACCACCGCGTGGATGGAGAAGACCTCCTCGATCGCCCGGTAACCGGCCTCGACCAGGCGGCGGCGGAGCGATTCGTCGCCGAGGAGTTGGATCACGGCCGTGGCCAGGGCCTGGGGGCTGGCGTCGGTGACCATTGCCGCCTGTCTGCTGGTCAGTTCCTCCGCGATGCCGCAGCTGTCCGTGCACACGACGGGTGTTCCTTCGGTCAGCGCTTCCAGAACGGTCATGCCGAACGGCTCGTTCACGCTGGGCAGGACGTAGACGGTGGCCCTGCGGTAGGCCTCCAGCGCCGCGGAGTGGTCCAGTGCGCCGCCGTAGTGGACCACGTCGTCCAGTCCGCGGTCGGCGATGAGCTGGTTCACCGGCCGCAGCGATCCCTCGTCCGTTCCGTAGAGGGTGAACCGCGCCTCGGGGATCTCCTTGTGGACCAGGGCGGCCATCTCGACGAAGTTCTCCGGGCGTTTGCGCGGATGGAGCCGGGCGAGGAAGAGCACGTGGTGGCCGCCGCGCGGTCGCTCGTCCACCCCACGGCGGGGCGCGGGCATGCCGTTGCCCAGCCTCACCAGTGCAGGCGCCTTGGGCCCGAGCACCGTGGCCAGGGCCCGCTGCTCCTCCTCGGTGAGGACGAGACAGCAGCGGGCCCGCCGGAGCAGGGGGACGAAGGCGCGGTCGAAGAGACGCGCGGCGACACCCGTCCGGGGCTCGACCATGCCGTGTGTCTGGACGACGAAGTCGGTGCACCGCAGCCGTGCGACGGCGAGCGCGGCCAGGGACACCAGATCCCTTCCCACATGCAGGTGAACGGCCTCCGCGCGCCGCCCCATGGTTCGCCACAGATCCCACAGCAGCAACGGGTGCATGAGGCCGAGATAACCCCGGCCGGGGACCACGGTCCGCGCCGGGCGGGAGACGAAGGGGATGCCGCCGATGCGCCGGGGCGCCGGCGTCCTGCCCCGCCACAACGCCACCAGCTCCACGTCGTGCCCCCGTGCGGCCATCTCCTGCAGTTGGGCGACCGCCACGCTCGGCGGCCCCCCGAAGGCTCCGCCCTCGCTGACGAGCGTGACCACCTGGACCACTCTCATGCCCTGACTCCTCTCGTGGGTGCGGTCCGGGCCGATGCCGGCGTACCGCCTGGCGTCAGGACCGTGCCGGGGGCCAGGTCCCGGTGGGCCACCGCGCCGGCGCCCACCACGGCGCCCCGGCCCACCGTGACGCCGCGCAGGACGACCGCCCGTGCGGCGACCCAGCTGCCCGGCTCCAGCCGGATGGGACCGTTGTCGAACTCGAACGTGGGCGAACGGCGCAGATGGCTGCCCGTGCACAGCAGCGCGTTCTGTGAGACGCAGCAGTCGTGGCCGATCGTGACGTGTTCCAGGTTGAGGATCCAGGCGCTCTCGCCGATCCACACGTCGTCGCCGACCTCCAGCTTCCACGGCCAGTGCACCCGCACCCCGTGCCGGATCAGCACCCGCTGTCCGATGCGGGCGCCGAAGGCCCGCAGCAGCGGCGGACGCCAGCGGGCCGGGAACCACCACTTGACGAAGAGGAGGTGGAGGACGGCGAACCAGGCCGCCTGGACGAGCAGGGGACGCCCCTTGGCGTAGCCGGCACCGGTGAAGCCGCGCAGGGACCATGTCGCTGCCATGACGCTGTACCTTTCAGTAGGCGCCCTGGCCGTCCAGTACCGCTCGCACGGTGCGGGCCATCACGTTGACGTCCCCGGCCAGGGACCAGTTGTCGATGTACCGCAGATCGAGCGCGACGGTCTCGTTCCAGGAGAGGTCCGCCCGTCCGCTCACCTGCCACAGCCCCGTCAGTCCCGGCTTGACGGTGAGCCGGCGCCGTTCCACCCGGTTGTACTTGACGACCTCTTCGGGCAGCGGGGGACGCGGCCCCACCAGCGACATGTGACCGAGCAGGACGTTGAACAGCTGGGGCAGCTCGTCGAGCGAGTAGCGGCGCAGGATGCGTCCGACCGGGGTGATCCGTGGGTCACGGCGCATCTTGAACATGTGCCCGTCGCTCTCGTTCGCCTCCTCCAGCTCGCACTTGAGACGGTCCGCGTCGACCACCATCGTGCGGAACTTCCACATGGAGAAATGCGTGTTGCACCGGCCCACGCGCGTCTGCCGGTACAGGGCCGGGCCGGGTGAGCCGAGCCGCACCGCCAGTGCCACGGAGAGCAGCAGGGGAGCGAACAGGACGATCAGCAGCAGGGCGCCCACCCGGTCCACGACGGCCTTGAACAGTGCCGGGAGCCCGCGGCGCGCGGGCGGTGCGATGTGCAGCATGGTCAGCCCGGCGGCGGACGTCGCCCGGAGCCGGCGGCGGGCGACGTCGACGATGCCGGGCAGTACGACGAGGGGACAGCCCCGGTCGTGCAGCGCCCAGGACAGCCGGCGCAGCCGCTCGCCCGACATGTGCCGGCTCACCGCCACGAAGACCAGGTCGGCCGCGACCTCGTCGACGGCGCCGAGCACCCCCGCCGCGTCCGTCTCCGGGGGCTGAGGCACCTCACCGGCCAGCCGTACGCACACGGTGACGCCCGAGGACACCGGGCACTCGCCCACCGCGCAGGCGCCGACGACGACGTACCCGTGGTCGGTGCGCTGGGCGAGCTGCGCGACCACGGCGTCCACCAGGGGGCCCTCGCCGACGACCAGGACACGGCGCAGAACGCGGGCGTCCCTGCACGCGGCCCGCAGCCGGCGGCGGATCACCTTCTGGCACGTCGCGGTGAGGAACAGCGTGGGCAGCAGGGGGGCGAAGGCCTCGAGGTGACCGTTGTTCAGGCCGCACAGGACACGCAGCACGGCCAGGGCACCGACCAGGATCAGCCAGTCCCTCAGGACGGCCCGCAGATCGGCCGCGTCGGCCCAGACCCCGGACGCGTAGCGCTTGCTCGCCACCCCGATCAGCGGCCACAGCACGGCGGCGGCAGCGGCCACGAGCAGCGCACCCGGCTCCCGGCTCTGCGTGATCGCCGCCGTCACGGGCAGCATCGCCCCTACGAGATCCACGCAGACGGAGAGCGTGCCGTACCCATGGGTCCGTGTGCCTTCGCGGTGAGGAGTGCTGTACGGCGTGGAGACGGGCGCCTGCCCTGACACCGCGTTGGTGGACCGCCCCATGGCTCTCCTTCAGAAGCCCCCAGTCGCTGTCGTCGGCCACTACTTATATCAGGCATTCTTCACAAAACAATGTCATTCGGTACGAGGGTGTGGTCAGGGCATTGACGACTCATCAGCTGAGTCGACCCCGGTGCTGCCTCCCTGTCGTGCGGTTCGCCGGCGGCGTGCCATTCGGGGGACATCGCCGCCCCGCACCAGCGAGCCCGCGAGATGACCCACGGCCGCGCGATCACCGTGAGGGAGGAGCCGGTGGACCGAGGGAGGAGAGAACGATGCCGGTATTTGCCGTGCTCGCGCACACCGAGCCCGAGCTGTTCGCCCGGCTGGTCGAGCGGCTGGCGCCGTACCCGGTGGTCGTCCACGTGGACGCCCGGTCACGAGGTGACGACTTCGCGGGGGTGCCCCGGGTCACGTACGTCCGGGAGCGGGTCGCTGTTCGATGGGGAGGTTTCTCCGTCGTCCGGGCCACGCTCGCCCTGTACCGCACGGCGCTGCGGCTGGCACAGCCGTGCGATCACATCGTCCTGCTGTCCGGGCAGTGCTACCCCGCCCGGCCGGTGGGCGAGTTCGCCGGCCATCTTGCTTCGGCCCCCTTCCGGCAGCACTGCCGGGCGGCACCCCTGCTCGACGGCGGGGCCTACGAGGGACGGGTTCTCAAGAGGTGGTACCTGGACGCGCTTCCGATCGGCCCGGGCCCGACCTACCTTCCCCGCGCCCTGCTGCGGAGAACGGTCTCGGAGGTGACCCCCCGACGCAGGCGTTCCTTCTTCGGTGACGTCGAGCCGGTGGCGGGGAGCCAGTGGACGGCGCTGACCGCCGACTGCGTCGCGGACCTGCTGGGCAAGGCCGAGGATCCCTACTGGGAGAGCTTGTTCCGTACGACGCTCGCGCCCGACGAGATGTTCTTCCACACGCTTGTGTGGAACAGCGGCTGGCGCAACGAGGTGGAGGACCCGGAACTCCGGCCGAGAGCCGGGCGCATCACCGCCGACTTCACCAACTTCCACCACCTGGACCGGCAGCTCAAGGGCACCCGGACCCTCGCCGATCTCCCGGCGATCGAAGCCTCCCGCATGTTCTTCACCCGCAAGGTCGCGTCATCCCGGTCGGCGGAGTTGCTCGACGCCCTCGACAGACGAACGTGACCCGGGGTGCACCGGGAGGCGCAGCGCACGGAGGGAGAACACAGGGGTGGGGGGGGGGGGGGGGGGGGGGGGGGGGGGAGGGGGGGGAAAGGGGGGGGGGGGGGGGGGGGGGGGGGGCCCGGGCCCCCCCCCCCCCCCCCCCGGTGCACTATCGACGGGCTGCGGCCCGGCCCCGCCGGTACAGGACGGTTCCGGCGGCCAGCAGCGCGCCGCTGGCGGCCATGGCTCCGATGGTGGTCTCCGAGCCGGTCTTGGCCAGCTCCGGGGGCGGCGGGGTCCGCCGCACGGGCGGTGTCACCGAGGGAGTGGGCTTGGGGGCCGGGTGCGTGCGGGGCGGTGGCGCCGCCTTGGTGGGGGTGGGCGTGGGCGTGTCCTCGCCGTAGCAGGCGCAGGGCTCCTCACTCGGCTCGTCGTCGCCGTAGCCCTGGTCGCTCGCCTCCGTCGTGGGGCTGTCGGAGGCCGGGGCCGTGACCCCCGCCTCCCTGTGCGCCTGCTGCACGGCGGCCTGGGCACGCGCGATCGCCCGCAGGGCACTGGACTCACCGGGAATGACCTGCTGGGGAGCCGTATCGCCCGACAGCACGGTGTGTGAGTCTGCCCCTGTCGCCTGCGGACCGGAGTCCGCGAACGCCCATGTGCCGGACAGAGTCAGGGCGCTTGTCGCGGCGGCGGCCACGACCAATCCCTTGGTCAGGGTCTGTCGCACTCTCGTTGTCTTTCTCTCAGGCGGGAAGGGGAAGCCGGCGTCGGCCGCTGATCCGGCCTTCCTGATTGCCGGGTTCCGCAGGGTCGTCGCGGGGACCGTCATGCCGCACGTTCACACGCGCCACGACCTGCGGACTGTGAACGAGATATGAAGGCCCGAAGATACCGAGAGGCGCCAAATGCTGAGGAATTCACCCGATTGCCCGCACCTGTGCGAGAACCTCACCTACCGTACAGCGCCTCGATCTGCTCCGCGTACGCGGCCGTCACCGCCTGCCGCCTGACCTTCAGGGACGGGGTGAGCAGCCCGTTCTCCTCGCTGAACTGGCCCTCGACGAGCACGAAGGCGCGGATCGACTCGGCCCGTGAGACGGCCTCGTTGGCGTAGTCCACGGCCCGCTGCACATCGGCGCGCATCCGCGGGTCCCGGATGACCTCCCGCACCGGGGTGTCCGCGGGCATCCTGCGGACCGCCAGCCAGTGGGCCACCGCCTCGGGGTCGAGCGTGACCAGAGCCGCGACGAAGGGGCGGTTGTCACCGACGACGAGGCACTGGCCGATGGGCGCACGGCTGCGCAGACGGTCCTCCAGGACGGCCGGAGAGACGTTCTTGCCGCCGGAGGTGATGAGGATGTCCTTCTTGCGCCCGGTGATGGTGAGATAGCCGTCGCCGTCGAGGGAGCCGAGGTCACCCGTGGCGAACCAGCCGTCCGTCAACACCGCCTCCGAGGCCGCCGCGTTGTTCAGGTACGACCCGAACACCACCCCGCCCTTGACGAGGACCTCGCCGTCGTCGGCGATGCGCACGGCCGTGCCGGGCACCGGCAGTCCGACCGAGCCCGGGCGGGGCCTCAGCGGCGGGACGAGGGTGGCGGCGGCGGTGGTCTCGGTCAGGCCGTAGCCCTCGTAGACGATGACGCCCGCCGCGTAGAAGAAGAGGTTGAGATCGCGGTCGAGCGGGGAGCCGCCGCTGATGGCGTAGCGCATCCGGCCGCCGAGTTCCTTGCGGATGCGCCGGTAGACCAGCAGGTCGTACAGCGCCCAGGCCGCGTACAGGCCGATCCCCGGGCCCTTGCCCGTGCCGAGGAACTTGTTCAGGTACGCCTCCCCGAAACGCACCCCGACGCGGTCCGCGCGGTCGAAGGACGCACCCCGGCCGATCCTCTCCGCGGTGGCGCGCCCGGTGTCGTGGATCTTCTCGAAGAGGTACGGCACGCCGACCAGGAAGGTGGGCCGGAACTCCCGGAGCATCGGGCGCAGTTCGTCCGGCCTGACGCTCGGGCAGTGGCCCAGCTCGATCCGGGCGAGCAGACAGGCGATCTGCAGGGTGCGGCCCAGGATGTGGGCGAGCGGCAGGAACAGGAGCGTGGAGGCGGTCTGGCCGGTCACCTCCTTGAAGATTGGATGGAGCAGCTCGACCGTGTTGGCCGCCTCGGCGTGCAGGTTGGCGTGGGTGAGCACGCAGCCCTTGGGCCGTCCGGTGGTGCCGGAGGTGTAGCAGATCGTGGCCACGGTGTCGGGCGTCAGGGCGGTACGGCGCTTGGTGACCTCCTCGCCGGGGACGTCCCGGCCCAGGGCGGCGAGGCCGGCGAGCGCACCCGCGTCGATGGTGAGGACGGCCGGCGGTTCGGGGTGGCGGGCCGTAGCGGTGCCGACCGTCTCGGCGTTCCCGTCCGTCTCGGCGACGACGAAGCGGGCGCCGGAGTCGCGGACGATCCACTCCACCTGCTCGGCGGAGGAGGTGGCGTAGACGGGGACGGTCTGGCCGCCGGCGGCCCAGACCGCGAAGTCCAGGACCGTCCACTCGTAGCGGGTGCGGGACATCACGGCGACCCGGCCGCCGGGTTCGAGACCGGCGGCGATCAGCCCCCTGGCGACGGCGGTGACCTCGTCCGCGAAGGCCGCGGCGGTCACCGGGCGCCAGACGCCGTCGGCTCTGCGGCGCAGGACGACCGCAGCGGGGGCCGCCTCCGCGTTGGTGAACGGGATGTCGGCGGTGCTGCCGCCGGTGCTCGGGGACGCCAGGGGGGCGGTGCGGACCTCGCGCACGGTGCCGGTCTCGTCCCTGACCAGCTCGATCCGCGTACGCGCCGCCAAGTCGGTGCGCCGCTGCGCCCGTTTCAGATCCCTGCGTACGCCCATGACGGCTCCCGGTCGCGGCTCGGCTGACGTGCCCACGCGGACTTACTGCGAAGTCAACTTACTCACGCGTACGAGTTGGTCAATGGGTCGGGCGTGCGGAATCCCCAGGGGGTTGCCCCGAATGGGCGGGCGGTGCGACAAATCCCCGAGATGGCCCTGACGGACCGTCTGACCAGCAAGGACTGGCAGGCTCTGACGATAAGTCAGCCGCTTCGCATCCCTGGCCGGTTGCGGATGCCGGGAGGTGATCTCACGGTGGGCACAGGATCCCACGCACCATCCCACGCACCGTTGAAAGGAACTTCCATGGGTGGTCCACCCGTCCGGCGCATCGCGTGCACCGCGCTGTGCGCCGCCCTCCTGGCCGGTGTCACCGGCCCGGCCGCCGTGGCGGCCGACTCCACCCGTGACCGCGTCCACACGGCGTCCCACGCGCCCGTCCCCGGCGCGGACGCGCTCCTCGCGCAGGTCACGCTCCTCGCCAAGCTCGGGATCGTCGTCACCCCGGTCACCGACCTGCTCAACGCGGTGCTCAAGGCCGACAACGGCCAACTCCCCGCCGACCAGGCCACCGCCCTCGTCCAGGCCGCCAAGGACGCCATCGCCAAGGTCACCGCGGCGGCGCCGGCCACCCCGACGGCCGCCGGCCCGCTGTCCCCGCTCGCCAAGACGGACGCCAGGGCCGGGACGCGCGCCGACCTCGCGAGCGACGCGCTCGCCAACCTCACCAAGGCGCTGGACGCCCTGCTGAAGGCCATCACGTCCGGCGACGCCGCCCAGGTCGCCCCGGCGGCCACCGCGGTGCTGACCGGCCTGGTCAACTACCTCGCCGCCCTACTGCTCTCCGGCGGCCTGCCCGCTCCCAACCTGCCGGGACTGCCGACACTGCCCTCACTGCCGGGCCTGCCGGTACCCACACCGACGGTGCCGTCCTCCTGACGAGACACCGTCCCGGGCCGCACCGCAGCGACCCGACCAGGGCCGCACCGCAGCGGCGGCCCTGGCCGAGCCCGCTGCGGCGCGTCGACCGGGGGGCGCCCCTCCTGCCGTGACCGGGGGCGCCTCACGGTGGCTTGGGCCGTGGGGCGTCCCACGGCGCCCTGCCCGGGGGCGCCTCGCGTGCCCCGGTCGTGGGGCCCAAGGTGCCCTGGTCCGGGTGCCTCACCGTGGCCTGGTCGGGGTGTCCCCGCGGGTCCCTGATCGAGGGGTGCGGCACTGGACCCCGGCCGGTCGACGTCCCCGTGCCGTGCGCCGATCGTGTGGAGCGCCGGCCGCTCTGCTCCGGTCGGGTGAGCGTCCGACGGGCCGTTGCGCCCGGTGCCGATAGGGTCGCGCGGTGACCTCAGCGCCCGCCGGCATGCGGCTTCGCGGCTTCGCCGGTCCGGCCCGTCCCGGCCGGACGGCCCCGATGCCGGCGGGGAAGGTCCGGGCGGGGCCGCTGCTGATGGAGGAGCAGTCGGTTCCGCTGCCGGCGGAGGAGGGCCGGGCGGTTGTCCCCGGCTCGGCCCACGGCACGTCCCACTCCGCCCGGTGCGGCGCTCCACCGGAGGGTCCGGCCGTGGCCGGCCGCGCCGGGGAGCCCGTGCGGGCCGCGGTCCACACCGTCGTACCGCCCCCCGGCCCGGACGCCTGATGGCGGCGGCGCCGGCACCCCGGACGGCGGGCGGCAACCGCGGCTTCGCGCTGCTGCTGGTAACCACGGGCGCGGCCGGGCTGCTGGCCTCCTGGGTCATCACCCTCGACAAGTTCAAGCTGCTGGAGAACCCGGACTTCACCCCGGGATGCAGCCCGAACCCGGTGTCGTGGCTGCAGTTCGAGTCCCGGCTGCGGGCGTTCCTCGGCGAGTTCACCTGGGTGCTGCCCCTGCGGCACACCGGAGTCGTCGGCATGCTCGTCCTGACCCGTTGGTGGGACTTCTGGACCCGTTGACCACCCCCCGGGCTCGCCGCCCGGGTCACCGGTCCGGCCGCACGTCGGTGACCGGCGGGGCCGTCCGGCGGTTACGGCATCGGACAACCGAACCGGACGAGGAGTGAACGATGGTTCTAGGCGTCGGCGGAGTGCCGGGGGGCGGGCAGCGCGGGACGCCGGTCGCGGGCGGAGCGCGGCCCCGGGGCGGAACGCGGCGGGACGTGACGCGGAGGCTGCTCGCCTCGGCCGTCGGCGTGGCGCTCGCCCCGGTGGCCGCGGCCTGCGGACGGCCGCCCACCCCGGACGACGGCCGGCAGGCCGGCGCCTTCGACGAGACCTACCGCGGGCGCCACATCCGCGGCGTCGAACTCCGCACCTCCCGCCGGGCCGACGCCCAGTGGAAGGTCACGATCGACGGCCGCGCCCTGCACCTGATGCGCCGCGCCGACGGCAGTTGGCTGAGCATGGTCGACCACTACCGCTCGTACGCGACCCCGCTCGCCGCGGCCCGCGGAGCGGTCGACGAGATGGGACCCGAAGAGCAGTTGCGCGACCTGGCACCGGGACCGATGGGCGGGGGACCGGCGCAGGAGGAAGGAGGCGGAGGGCATGGTGTACACGCGTAAGAACATCGGCAGGCTGACCCGCACCGAACGGCGCCGGTTCGTGGACTCCCTGCTGGAGGTCAAACGGCGTGGTGAGTACGACGAGTTCGTACGGATGCACATCACGTACAACACCCCCGACGGTGAACGCGGGCTGCGCACCGCGCACATGACACCCTCCTTCCTGCCCTGGCACCGCAAGCTGCTGCTGGAACTGGAGCGGGCGCTGCGCCGGGTGGACGCGTCGGTGACGGTGCCGTACTGGGACTGGACCCGTGATCGCACGGCCACCTCCCTGCCGTGGACCGACGACCTGATGGGCGGCAACGGGCGGCGCTCGGACCGGCAGGTGATGACCGGCCCGTTCGCCTACCGGGCGGGCCACTGGCGGCTCAACGAGGGCGTGACCGACCGGCATTACCTCACCCGTGACCTCGGTCGCGCCCGCAACCCCATCCAGCTGCCGACCGCCGGCGACCTGGAGTCGGCGCTGGCCGACCCGGCCTACGACACGGCGCCCTGGGACTCGACGGTCACCCACGGTTTCCGCAACAAACTGGAGGGGTGGGCACCGGGCCGGGGCAGCGTCTCCTGGCACAACCACAACCGGGTGCACCGCTGGGTCGGCGGCGTCATGGTCGGCGGCGCCTCCGTCAACGACCCCGTCTTCTGGCTGCACCACTCCTTCGTCGACCTGCAGTGGACCCGCTGGCAGCAGCGGCACCGCGAGCACCGCTACCTCCCGGCCGAGCCGCCCGGCGCGCGCGACACCCAGCACGGCCGGATCGTGGCCCGCCACCAGCGACTGCCCCCGTGGGACGTGACGCCGGACCAACTGGAGGACATGAGCGGGATCTACCGGTACGAGTGAGGCGGCCCGGTTCCCGGCGGAGATGATGCGGGAGGAGCGCCGGTGCACGACACCGCGCTCCTCCCCGGCCGGCCCCACAACTCCCGCCGATGGCAGGCACGTTCACCGTCCAGCACGGACAACCGGCTTGGCCCGCCCGGTCACCGCCGGCTGATCGCTTCGCCGTTCGAGCCTTCACACGTACCGCTGAAAAGCCGCCGACACGGCGACCCGCCGCTCGCACACCGCTTGCCCTTGATCAAGTCTGTGTCTTCTGCGAAGGAGACGCCCCCCGTGCGAATTTCTGACATTCAGCGCTGCGAAGTCCGGCCCGGACGGCTCGTCGAGTGGACGTTCAGCCCGGCGACCGTCGCGGCCGCGGCAGCGTTGCCGCCGGATCCGCGGCCGCCGGCGTACATCCAGGAGTCGCACATCAGAACCGCCCGGTCGGTGCGCGAGGACGGACTGTTCGTGCCGACCTGGGTCGGCGCGTTCGATCTGCCCGGTCGAGCCGATCTGGACGCGCTGGAAAGGTCGTTGCGCGGCTGGACGCTCCGGCACGAGACGCTGCGCAGCGGCTTCCGATGGGCCGGCGACGACATGCACCGGTTCACACTCGACGCGAAGGACGTGTCGCTGCACCGCGAGGTGGTCGGCGACTTCGCCGACGCGGACACCCTGGTCCGGTATCTGCAGGACCGGTTCGACGTCGCGGCGGACGCGCTCGGCTGGCCGAACCTCATCTACGCGGCGGTCGTCCGCGACGATTCCACCAGCGTGTACCTGGCCTTCGACCACACCAACGTCGACGCCTACTCCGTCCAGCGCATCCCGGACGAGATCCGCGCGTTGTATCAGGCGGACGTCGCGGGCGGGTCCCTGGCCGGTCATCCCGCGGGCAGCTACGTCGACTTCTGTGAGCAGGAGCGAGCCAACGCGGACGGCATCGACGACACCCACGTGATCGTCGCCCGCTGGCGGGAGTTCATCGCCCGGTGCGGCGGGAAGCTTCCGGACTTCCCCGTCGACCTCGGCCTGCGCCCCGGTGGCGCACTGCCCGCCCAGCGGTTGCTGCGCGAGCCGTTCGTGGACGCGGACGCGGCCGCCGCGTTCGAGGCGTACTGCCGGCCCTACGGCGGCAGCATGGTGGGGGTCCTGGCCGCGACCAGCCTGATCGTGCACCAACTCGGGGGGCAGCCGGTCTACCGCACGGTCGTGCCGTTCCACACCCGGGTGAAATCAGCGTGGTCGGACTCTGTGGGCTGGTACGTCGGCGGCGCGCCGATCGAGGTGCCCGCGACCCGGGACTTCGACACCGCGCTCACCGCGGTCCGCGCCGAACTGCAGGCCAACCGGTCGCTGGCGCGGATGCCGCTGGCCCGGGTACTGCGCCTGCTCGGCGCGGACTTCCGGCCGACCTCGCCCGATCTGTACTCGATCGTCTCGTACGTCGACGCCCGCGTCGCCCCCGGCTCGGCCCGCTGGACGGACCAGAGGGCGTACGGGCTGATCCGGGTCTCGTACGGCGACCAGGTGTGCGTCTGGGTCAACCGGCTGCACGAGGGTCTGTGGCTCGCCTGCCGCTACCCCGACACCGATGTCGCCTACAAGAACATCCGGCGGTACATCGAGGCGTTGCGGGACGTCATCGTGTCCGTGCCCGCACCCGATCGCATCCGGGCCGCGGAACCGTCATTCTCGTAATACCAAACAACTTCCGTATTTCATATTCGCGTTGATCAACCCGCCGCCGGAACAGGGTAGTTGTCACGAGCGGACGAGGTATTCGCGCTCATGTCCCCTTTCAGACACGGATATCCGGCAAAGTGGAATACCGAGTATCGCTACTGCTAGTGTTCAGTCAGTCACGGTAGGCAATCAGCCTCGACGTAACAAGCAATGAAGAGCCGAGGGTTCCATGCGCAAGCTTCAGCAGGTCGTGATCGCAGCAGTGGCGGCGGCCGGCGGTCTCTCCGCCGTCGGGGGTGCCGCCGGTACCGCCTACGCCCACGCCGGCGGACTGGAGGTGAACGACCTCTACCGCCCCTACCAGGAGTGCAGCCCGCAGACGGTGGCCGACGGCAACCTCCCGATCGGCGTGCTCGGTCTCGCCCAGACCCTGGAGACCACCTGCGGCCAGTTCAACAACGCCTTCACTGGCTGAGGCCGGCGGCGTCCACGCGTACGACGCCCTCCGCGGAACCCTTCGGGTCGTCTCCCGAAGGGTTCCCTGCACGCCGGGCCGGTTGACTGAATCTCGAAAGGGAAACGCTTCACATGCTCAGTAGAAAGAAGATCGCGGCTGTTTCGGGGCTAGTTGGCGGACTCGCCGTGACCTGCGCCGGTGTTGCCCAGGTCTACGCCGCGGGCGGCCCTGGCATCTGTACGCGCGACATCCAGGGCAACGTCAGCTGCATCCAGCGGATCCAGGGTGAGTTGCCCGAGGACGGGACCATCCCGCACCAGGAGAACTGCATGCCGACGCAGCCCCTGCTGCTGCCCGCCGCCCTCGGCAACGGGACGATGCGCATCGGACCCGAGGTGACCTGCAGGGCGCCGGCGCCCGAGAAGGGCGACACCAAGATGGAATTGCCTGACATGTTCGGCTGAACCTCCGGACGGAACCTTCCGGTGTATTTCTCGGCGCAGGCCGACACGACGTATGGAGAAGATCCCAAATTGCTACCGACCGTGTGTATATGCTCACACTAAGTAGTCAAGCCAGGGCTTCATGCCCGGGTAAGAAAGGGTCAAACCATGCGTAAGTTTCAGCGCGCTGCAGTCGTAGCCGCGGCGGTTGCGGGACTGTCCACCCTGGGCGTCGGCGTCAGCTTCGCCGGCGGCTACGACGACACCCCTCCGCAGATCAACGCCGTGGCCAACTCGTCGGCCAACGCCGTGGCCACGTGGGGCGGTTACTTCACTCCGCAGCCCGGTGGCGGCCAGAAGGAAACCGCCGCGCCCGAGGAGGGTTACGGCCAGTACTCCGCTCCGTCCGACAACGGTCAGCAGCAGCAGTAAGAAGAATCACCAAGGTCTCGATGCGCACGTATGAGCACGCTGCGGTCGTCGCGCATCGACACCCCTTTGGAGCACGACATGCACATCGTACGCACTGAACCTTCCCTGTCCTGGATCAATTCGGATGGTTCGCCGGTGTGCTGAGCAATATCCCATGGCGAAGGCAGCCCGGACGCGCGGCAGACACCTCAGGGTGCGCGTCCGGGCTGCGGCCGTGTCGTCGCCGGACGCATCTGACCACGCGTCACGGCGCCGAGTCCCACGTTCGACTTTCTCCAAGGCCCGGGTGCACGCCGGTCGACGGCGTCGTCGCCCGGGCCTCCATGGCAAAGGAACGCACATGTTCACTCGGCAGAAGATCGCGACCGTTTCGGGGCTCGTCGGAAGTCTCGCCGTGATCTGTGTCGGCGGCGCATACGCGCACGCCGACGAACCCAAGAGCGAGTGCAGGAACACCGTTCTGGGCGACACCATCTGCGTGCGCAAGAGCGAGGCCCACGTCGACAAGCACGGCACCCACGCCATCAAGCAGGAGCGCGCCTGCTCGGTCACCGACCGGCCGCGCGTGGTGTTTCCCGACGACACCCTGCTGGGCGGCGGATCGAGGGACGTCGGGCCGGTTGTGGACTGCAACAACAAGGCCCACTTGCCCAAGGGCTTCAAGAAGCCTCACTTCAAGAAGCCGCAGATCGCCGTGCCTGAGTTCCGGAAGCCTCGTATCGACTTCTGACGCGCGGCCAGCACAATGCCGGACCGGGATCACTCCCGGTCCGGCATTTCTGTTTCCTGGCCGCAGGGGCCCGCGCCGACATGGAATTCCCCGGTGTCCCGGCCTGCGGCCGGGACACCGGGGAGGATTCCGACTTACTTTCCGACGGCGTTGTTGCAGCCCATGTTCGAGCCGAGGGACGACTCCTGCGCCCCCGGGTTGCCCTCGCCGTTCAGCAGGTTGCCGCCCAGGCCGTTGGCGATGCCGACCTCGCCGAGGACGTCGACGTTGCCGTCGTGCGACCTGCAGGTGGTGCTCTGCAGGACGCTGAAGCGGTCACTGTCGCCGCCCTTGCGCCAGCCCTGGTCGGCGTGGGCAGCGCCGGCGCTCAGGAGCCCGATGCTCCCGAGAGCGGCGACCAGGACGGCAGCCTTACGGAGCTTGTGCATGTCATCTCCGGTGGGTGATGAAGTGGATTCGATCCGTGACAGATCGACTTCGTACGGTTATGGAGGCTAATACGAAATAACCAAAGGCAATCGGCGACGCGCCGAATTCGTAATTCCTGTCACCCTGAATGCCCATAGACGCAAAAAAAGGGCCCGGGGCCGAGCCCGCGGGGTCTGGGGCGGGGGTCGTTTCCCCTCCGTCTTCTCCCCGACGATTCGTTTCGGAGGGGGTGTTTTTTTCGTCCCTGGTCGGGGCGAGATGGGG
>NZ_JBVJVZ010000001.1:140190-226422 GCF_055603245.1 Streptomyces sp. NPDC037290
GAAAGGTAGGGGGTGCGGTGGATCGGCGGGTCGTCTCCGCAAAAAGGAGAAAAAACAAACAAAAAAAAAACCCCCCCCCCCGCCCCCGGGGCCTCGCCCCCGGGACTATTTCCCGATTAGTCGCCTACGCGACGGTGCGCTCAGAAGGCGCTGTTGTTGCAGCCCATGGTCGAGCCGATGTGGGTCGACTGGGCACCCGGGTCGCCCTCGCCGTTGAGGCCGTTGCCCAGGAGGCCGTTGAGGATGCCGACCTCACCGAGGACGTCGAGGTTCAGGTCGTGGGACTTGCAGTTGGAGCTCTGCAGGACGCTGAACTTGTCGCCGCCGCGCTCACCGCCCTTGCCTCCGTAGCCGCCCTGGCCGGCGTGGGCGGTGCCGCCCACGAGCGCGATGCTGCCGATTGCGGCGACGAGGACGGCAGCCTTGCGAAGCTTGTGCATGTCATCTCCGGTGGAGTGAAGTGTGTTGCGATCTGTGACAGATCGACTTCTTACAGTTACGGGAGGTTAATCAGAAATATCTCAAAACGGACAGCGACGCGCCGACTTCATGATCTCTGGGCAAAAGCACCCGAAAGCCGCAGTGCATGCGAACGGGCCCTCCGTGGCGATGCCCGAAGGGCCCGTGCTGGGCTTGGGTGTTCGGTTGTCCGGGGCCCCCGGGGGCCGCCCGCCCTGCCGCGCGCAGCAGGTCCGAGGGGTGAAAGTCCCTAGTGCGCGGTCGCGTTGGCGAGGGCGTTCGACTGCATGTTGGACTGGCCGCAGTCGATGCCGTGGGTTTCGGAGGCGGCGAGCACGGCGACCGGCACGGCCGCGTTGAGCAGCGACTGCGGGCTGCACTCCTGGGACGGGTGGAACAGGTTGCTCTGCAGGGCCGATGAACCCTGGCCCGGCGTGGCCTGCGGGCTGATCTGCGGGCTGATCGACGGGCTCAGCGTCGGGTTGACCTGCGGGGTGACCTCGGCACCGCGCTGCGGGGCCTGCTGGGGGGTCCCGTAGGTCTGCGTGCTGGCCTGGGCGGAGGTTGCCGAGGCGGCCTGGGCGTCCAGCTGCGAAACGGGGGGCGGCGCAGCGCCGTTGTAGCCGTTGTACGCGGGAGCCGCAGCGGAGCTGGGGCCGGCGCCGACGGCGGACAGACCCCCGGCTGCTGCGACGACGAGCGCGACTTGGTGAAGCTTGCGCATGGAACCCTCGGCCCTTCATTGACCTGTGCACGGAACGTGTCGAAATGCTGATGTCTCAATGCAGCTGTTGCTGTTCTTGCTGCCCTGGGCGGCTGCGATGGACCATCGCTCTGTCCTCGTGGGGAACGAAGCAAGTGCCGAGCCGGATACGGGTGTCGGGCGCCGGTCACCCATTTGCCCCAGGCCTGTGCGTGCCTCGGTACGGTGTCCGGAGGACCCCTGCGATCCTGAACCGGCGCGTCCGTCCGTCAATGGCAAATGGGTGACGGAGTTCCCGGTCCCGTGACCGGGGCGGGGGAAATGTCGTTGCCAGCTGGGAGAGGGCAGCGATCATGGATCACGGAGGGGTAAAGGGAGTTCGCTGTCAGCTCCGGCGTAAGTCCGTGCGCAGCCCGGAAGTTACCCCCGTAACGGCGCAGTACGACCATACGAATACCAGGCTGAGCGCACGCCGCACTGAATACAACGGATTTCCCTGTTCAGGTATTGAAGGGCCGAGGGTTCCATGCGCAAGATTCACAAGGCCGCGCTCGTCGTAGCGGCGGCCGGCGGCTTGTCCGCCATCGGCGCCGGCGTCAGCCATGCCGACACTCCCGTCGGATACGGCGGTGGTGCCGCCCCAGCGCCGGCTCCCGAGTACCCCGCACCGCAGTACGCGGCTCCCCAGTACGCGGCTCCTCAGTACGCGCCACCGCAGTACGCCGTTCCCCAGTACGCACCTCCTCAGTACGCGCCACCGCAGTACGCGGCTCCCCAGTACGCACCCCCGCAGTACGCGCCGCCCCCGCCGAGCGGTCCGCAGGCGCAGGCGACGGCCAACTCGCGGGGTGTCGCCCAGGTCGCCGCCCCGCAGCCGTACGCCCCGCCGGTGATGCCGCCCCCGCCCGCGCCCCCGGCGCCGCCGCAGCAGACCGGTTACGCCTCCGCGGTGGCCACGTCGCTCGGCGCCGCGCAGGCCTCCAACTCGCCGTACGGCCCGCAGCAGGCCGTTGCCCCGCAGCAGCCGGCGGCGCAGGTCATGCCCCAGGTCAGCCCGCAGTCCGCGCCGGAGGTCATGCCGCGGGTCGCCCCGCAGGTCTCCGTGCCCCAGACCTTCGGCGCGACGGAGGCCCCGCCGCGTGTCGCCCCCCAGGTGAACCCGCAGGTGAACCCCCAGGTGAACCCGCTCGTCAACCCGCTGGTGTCAGGGGCCGGCGCGCCGGAGGTCCCCGGGCTCGGCCTCGGGCAGGTCGCCGCGCCCCCCGTCGGCCAGCTGGGTCTTCCCCGCCTCGGCTGACCGCCCAGCCGCGCTCCGCCACCCCCCACTCGATCTGCTGCAGATCGCATCCGCCAGACCATCGGAGAAGCAATGCGCACGTTTCACAAGGCCGTCCTCGTGGGCGCCGTCCTCGGCAGCGTCGGCACCTTCGGCGTCAACCCGGCCTCCGCACACGAGCCGGGCCACGACCTCGACATCACGCAGGGCATCGAGTGCCGCTCGCACGACATGAACATCGATGTGCTCGGCAGTGTCGGCGCCGTCAACGGCCTGGCGGGCAACCTGCTGAACGGCGAGGGCAACCCGGGCGCGCAGGAGAGCCACCTCGGCTCGGACATGGGCTGCAACAGCCGGGCGCTCTGACGGGCCGCGCCGAACAGCGCCGGACCCTCCCCGTGAACACCGGGGAGGGTCCGGCGCTCTTCTGTGTGCGGTCGTACCGCCCTGGACGGCGCCCCGGACGGCGAGAAAACTCCCTCCCGGAGGGAGGGCCAGGATGTGCGCCCCCGGCAGGACTCGAACCTGCGGCCAAGCGCTTAGAAGGCGCCTGCTCTATCCACTGAGCTACGGGGGCCTGGTGTGGTGGCCTCGTGCCGGGTGCCCCGGGGGGCTGATCCCTGACGTTGCCCGGGGACAAGGATAGAGCTCCCGGTTCCCTGACCCTGTCGCTTCGCCTCCGTGGCTCGATGTGGAGGTTCGGTGAAGCGGTCCTGATAATCGCAGGCAGGTGCGATTCGTGCATCGCTTTTGGCCTCCGACGCACCGGGTGTTGTGCACTCGTTATGCCTCGACTGCGCCCGTGTCCCAATGGTTCCTTCCGTCCGTTCTGTCCTCCCGGCGCGCAGACATGTCTATATGCTTCAGAATTCCCCTAAAATTGGGCATTCTTCGCATGTGGTGACCTTGGACGTACGGCCTCAGCTGCTCGACACACTCTCCGCTCTGCGCGACAGTGTCGCCGCCACACGCTTTCCGCTGCCCCTGGCCGGGGCCGCACGCGCGCGTGCCAACCGCGACGAACTCCTCGCGCAGCTCGACGACTACCTCGTACCCCGCCTGCGTGAGCCCGAGGCGCCGTTGCTGGCCGTCGTGGGCGGATCCACCGGCGCCGGCAAGTCGACGCTCGTGAACTCGCTCGTCGGACGGCGCGTGAGCGAGGCGGGCGTACTGCGGCCGACGACCCGGACACCGGTCCTCGTCTGCCACCCCGACGATCATCACTGGTTCAGTGGCATGCGCGTACTCCCCGAGCTCACGCGCGTGTGGGCGCACCAGCAGGACCCGGTCGAGGAGCTGCTGCTGCCCGACCGCGAGACCCCCACGCGCGTGCTGCGCATCGAGACGACCGAAACCATCCCGCGCGGGCTAGCCCTCCTCGACGCCCCCGACATCGACTCGCTGATCGCCGACAACCGTGTCCTGGCCGCGGAGCTGATCTGCGCCGCCGATGTCTGGATCATGGTCACGACGGCGACCCGCTACGCCGACGCCATCCCCTGGCACCTGCTGCGCACCGCCAAGGAGTACGACGCCACCCTCGTCACCGTGCTGGACCGGGTGCCCCACCAGGTCGTCTCCGAGGTCTCCCGGCAGTACGGCGCCCTGCTCACCAAGGCCGGGCTCGGCGACGTACCCCGCTTCACCGTGCCCGAACTGCCCGAGTCCGCCTGGGGTGCAGGACTGCTGCCCGCCAGCGCCGTCGCCCCCCTGCGGACCTGGCTCGTGCACCATGCCCAGGACCCCGCGGCCCGGCAGCAGGTGATCGCCCGGACGGTCCACGGCCTCCTCGACTCGTTCAAGTCACGGATGCCCGAGCTGGCCAGCGCCGCCGCCGCCCAGTACGCGGCCGCCCTTCGGCTCACCGCCGCCGTGGACACCGCCTACGACACCGAGCAGGCGCGCGTGCGCGGCCGACTGCAGGCCGGCGCCGTACTCGCCGGGGACGCGCTCAAGCGCTGGCGGGCCTTCCCCCTGGACTGCACCCCCGGGGAACTCCTCGACGCGCTCGTGGAGAGCCTGGGCGCCCTGCTGCTGTGCTCCGTCACCGCCGCCGACGAACGGGTCGGCGAGGCCTGGCGGCACGAACCCGCGGCGAACGCCCCGGGCCTCGCCGGCCGCGACCACTCCTCGGAGAGCGCCGAGCACCGCATCGGCCTCGCCGTACGGCGCTGGCGGCGCGAACTGGAGGAGTACGCCGAGGACGAGGTGCGGGTCCTGGAGCGCACCTCCGCACCCGATCCCGAGGTCGTCGCCGCCGTCGTGGCCACCTCGCTGCTGGGCGGCCGCCGGACGCGCAACGTGGGCGAGGGGCTCGCCGACAAGCTCGGCGCCCATGGCGCGCTGCGGCTGCGCGACCGGGCGGGGCGCCTGCTGGCCGAGTACGTCGAACGGGTCATGCACACCGAACGCGAGCGGCGCCTCGCCCCGCTGGACGCCCTCGGCGTCAACCCCGGGCCCCAGGCCGAGCTCATCGCCGCGCTGTCCGTACTGCAGAAGGAGAGGTGACCGGTGACGGCCGCCACTGATCAGGACCACCTGGAGCACACCGACCCCATGGCGCGCACCGAGCGCAGCGGTCACATGAATGCCGAGGTCATGAAACCAATGGAGCGTGGCGACCTGGTCGGCGAGCTGCCGAACCCGAGCCCGGAAGTTCCCGGCGACGCCGGCCCCGCGCCGGGGGACGGGACCACGGGCGGTGCCTCCACCGCCCCCGAGGAGCGGACCGAGAACGCGGGCAGCGACTCCGTACCGGCCGCCTCGGGGGCGGCCGCGGACACGGGCGAGAACAGGGCCGAGGCCGACGACCGGGGAGCGAGCACGGGCCGGGCCCAGGCCGACGACCAGGGGGCGAGCCACGCCCGGGCCGAGGGCGAGCGCGAGGACTCGGAGCGCGGGGGGCACGCACGCGTGACGGGGGAGGACACCGGCCCCGAGCCGCACAACCGCCGGGTGCCGACGGAACCGACCGGTGACCGGGACGCACGCGCGGCGGGCCAGGGGGCGGGCCGGGACAGGTCCGTCGCTGGTCGGGACGCTGAGGGGGGCGCGGCGGATCAGGGGGCGGGGCGGGGCAGGTCTGGCCAGGGTGCCGGGGCGGGGAAGGCGGATCAGGGGGCCGTTCGGGACAGGTCCGTCACTGGTCGGGGCGCTGACGGGGGCGCGGCGGATCAGGGGGTCGGTCGGGGGAGGTCTGTCCTTGGCCAGGGGGCTGACGGGGGCGTGGCGGATCAGGGGGCGGGGCGGGACAGGCCGGCCCTTCGCAAGGGCGCGGACGCGGGAAGCGGTCAGCGCTCCCGCCCCGCGCACCGCACCCCCCGGCAGCCCGGTCCCAGCGACGAGGCGGCCCCCCGGCGCAGACACGACACCGGTGCGGACTCCGGTACCGGCGCCGACGGCAGTACCGGCGGTACCGACACCGCCGCCGACACCGGCGCCGACTCCTCGGAGACGTGGGACGACGGGCTGATCGCCCGGCGGGTCACGGAGGACGGCGCCGCCGCGCTCGCCACCGAACGCGAGACCACCGGCCGGATCCTGGGCGGCAGCCCCCCCGTCCCGCTGGCGTACGACGGCCCGCTGCGCTCCCGGCTCGACGCCCTGCGCGAGCTCGTCGGCCTCTCCCGCACCCGGCTGGACAAGCACACCCTCGCCGAGGCCGGACGTGTCCTCGACGAGGCGGCCGCCCGCCGCAAGCTCTCCGGCCGGCACACCGTCATCGCCATCGCGGGCGCCACCGGCAGCGGCAAGTCGCAGCTGTTCAACGCCCTCGCCGGGGTGGCCATCTCGGAGACCGGCGTACGGCGCCCGACAACGGCCGCCCCCATCGCCTGCAGCTGGAGCGACGGCGCGGCGGGCCTGATCGACCGGCTGGGCATCCCGGGCCGGCTGCGCCGCCGCCCCGTGCACAACCCGGAGACCGAGGCGGAGCTGCGCGGGCTGGTCCTGGTGGACCTGCCCGACCACGACTCCGCCGCCGTACAGCACCGCGAACAGGTCGACCGGATCCTGAAACTGGTCGACGCGGTGATCTGGGTGGTCGACCCCGAGAAGTACGCCGACGCCGTCCTGCACGAGCGCTATCTGCGGCCCCTGTCCGGCCACGCCGAGGTCATGTTCGTCGTCCTCAACCAGGTCGACCGGCTGCCCGGGGAGGCCGCCGACCAGGTCCTGGACGACCTGCGGCGGCTGCTGGACGAGGACGGCGTCGCGCTCGGCGAGCACGGCGAACCGGGCGCGACCGTGCTCGCGCTGTCCGCGCTGACCGGCGAGGGCGTCGGCGAACTGCGCGACGCGCTCGGCCAGTTCGTCGCGGAGCGCGGCGCGGCGGCCCGCCGGGTCGCCGCCGACGTGGACGCCGCCGCGACCGAACTCCGCCCCGTCTACGCCGCCGAACGGCGCGTCGGCCTCAGCGAGGAGGCGCGCGAGGAGTTCGCGGCACGGCTCGCGGACGCGGTGGGCGCCACCGCGGCGGGCGAGGCCGCCGAACGTGCCTGGCTGCGCAACGCCAACCGCGCCTGCGGTACGCCCTGGCTGCGGCTGTGGCGCTGGTACCAGGGGCGCGGCGACTCCACGACGGGCCGCCACGCGGTGCGCCCGCAGGCCGACGAGGAGGCCACCGCACGGCAGCGGGTGGAGCAGGCGGTCCGTACGGTGGCCGACCGCGCCTCCGCCGGGCTGCCAGGGCCGTGGGCGCAGGCGGTGCGCGAGGCGGCCGTACGTGGATCACAGGGGCTGTCGGAGGCGCTGGACGAGCTGGCCGGGCGGGCCGGACTGCCGCCGGGCCGCCCGCCGCGGCCGGGCTGGTGGCCGGCGGCGGTGCTGGTGCAGGCGGCCATGACCCTGCTGCAGATCGTGGGCGGCGTGTGGCTGGCGGGCCAGATCGCCGGCGTCATGGCGCCGAACCTCGGCGTCCCGGTGCTGCTGATGCTGTGCGGGATCATCGGCGGGCCGCTGGTGGAGTGGGGCTGCCGGATGGCGGCCAGAGGACCGGCCCGGCGCTACGGCCAGGAGGCGGAACGGCGCCTGCGGGAAGCCGCCGCCGGCTGCGGCCGGGCCAGGGTGCTCGATCCGGTGGCGGCGGAACTGCTGCGCTATCGGGAGGTGCGGGAGCAGTACGGGCGGGTCGTGCGGACCGGGGCGGGAGTGAGGGTGAGCTGAAGGAGGCGGGCGGAAGAGGGCGGGGGAGGGCCGGCGGGAAAAGGGCGGAGGGAGGACCGGGGAGAAGGGCAGGCCGAAGACCTGGTGCCGCCACCTCGGGTGAAGGCGGTGGCGGGGGAGGCGTGTCACTCGTGCGGGTGGCGGGGTTTTCCACAGGTCAGGGAGCGTCCACAGCGCTCAGCGGGCCCGGCCCGGCGGAGGCAGTCTGGGGTCGCGGCGATCGCACGGCGGGTCCGGCCGGAGGGACGGCGGACGGCGCACGCGATCGACGGGACGCGCGAGCACGTACGACGGTCGTACGTGCCGGTGCGCCAGACGCAGCCGTACGGGACGGGCCCGTACGCGTGTCCGCCCGGCCGTGACGGGCCGGGCGGGGAGGGGAGCGAGGACATGAACGAGACGATCGTCTGCGTGGTGGGCAACGTGGCAACCGAGCCGGTGTACCGGGAGGTGGCGACGGGCCCGTCGGCCCGGTTCCGGCTCGCGGTGACCGCGCGGTACTGGGACCGGGAGAAGAGCGCCTGGACGGACGGGCACACCAACTTCTTCACGGTGTGGGCCAACCGCCAGCTCGCGGTCAACGTGGCCGCGTGCGTGGAGGTCGGCCAGCCGGTCGTCGTCCAGGGCCGGCTGAAGGTGCGCACGGAGGCGCGAGACCCGCAACAGCAGTGGACCTCCGCCGACATCGACGCCGTGGCGGTCGGGCACGACCTCTCCCGCGGTACGGCCGTCTTCCAGCGGGCGGCCAAACCGGAGGTACCCGCGCCGGCGAACCGGCCCGAGCCGAACTGGGAGACACCACCCCCGCCCGCTGCCGCACCGGACGAGGTCACGGTGCAACAGGCTCCGGAGCCGGCGGCGGTGACATGACGTCAGTGCCTGAGGCCGGTTCGGTGACCACCCCCCGGTCACCGCCGCCTTCCGGATCGCCGAACTCCCCGTACGAACGGGTGGATTTGTCGATATGCCCAGCTCATGGACGGTCCCGGCGATAACGATTACGGATCGGATCGCCCATCGGATCATCCGACCGGCGGGAGAGGCTCCGCCTGATCCATAGGATGCCGGGCGTGCCCCTAGGGGCTGCCGATTCTGCTGGTGGGACCGTCCCCCACGTCCAACGGGTCCTGCTCGAAGGGGAATTCTGTGCTTGCTGCGTTCTCTGGGTTCCGCCGTTCCGCCGGAACGGCCCGCCTGGCCGCCGCCGCGACGGTGTCCGGTCTCGTGGCGGCCGGCGCGCTGTCCGGCGCCGGTACGGCCGCGGCCGACGGGACACCGCAGACCCAGGGCGGGGCGACGGCCACGATCAACGGCCTGAAGACCTACGGCGAGGCAGTGATCCACGAGGACGGCGGCGACCAGCGCGTGGAGGCCGGCCTGTTCGAGATGTCCGTCGACGGCGGCGGCACCCTGCAGACGTACTGCGTCGACCTCCACAACCCCACCCAGCGCGACGCCCACTACCAGGAGACACCCTGGAGCGGCACCTCGCTGGGCGCCAACAAGGACGCCAGCAAGATCAGCTGGATCCTGCGGCACTCCTACCCCCAGGTCAACGACCTCGCCGCGCTCGCCCGCCAGGCGGGCGCCGGCACCCTGACCGAGCAGGACGCGGCGGCCGGCACCCAGGTGGCGATCTGGCGTTACTCCGACGGCGCGCGGGTCGACGCCGTCGACCCGCAGGCCGAGAAGCTCGCCGACTACCTGCAGAAGAGCGCCCGCGCCCTCGATGAACCGCAGGCCTCGCTCACCCTGGACCCGCCCGCGGTCTCCGGCCGGCCGGGCGACCTGCTCGGACCGGTGACCGTGCACACCAACGCGGGCACGGTCGCGGTGAGTCCGCCGGCGGACGCGGCCACCAGCGGGGTGCGGATCACCGACAGGACCGGCAAGGAGATCACCTCCGCGCAGGACGGCAGCCGGCTGTACTTCGACGTCCCCGGGGACACGTCCGCCGGCACGGCCCAGCTGACCGTACAGGCGTCGACCACCGTGCCCGTGGGCCGTGCCTTCGCCTCCGACAGCCACAGCCAGACCCAGATCCTGGCCGGCTCCAGCGAGTCCACGGTCTCCGCGACCGCGACCGCCACCTGGGCGGCCGAGGGCGCCATACCGCAGCTGTCGGCCCGTAAGAACTGCGCCCAGGGCGGCGTGGACATCGTCGCGGCCAACAAGGGCGACCAGCCCTTCACCTTCGAGCTGATGGGCGCCGAGCACACCATCCCCGCGGGCACCTCCCGCACGGTGACCGTCCCGCTCCAGGAGGACCAGGCCTACGACTTCACGATCACCGGGCCGCACGGCTTCAGCCGACGCTTCACAGGCGTCCTCGACTGCAAGACGCAGGGCACGATCACGACACAGACGGCCAAGGTCCCCAACGAGCCGAGCCCCGCGTCGGTCGGCGGCGGCACCACGGCCCCCGACACCGACCTCGCCGCGACAGGCGGCTCCGCGATCACCCCACTGATCGCGGGCGTGGCCATCGGCTTCGTGGTGATCGGCGGGGCGGTACTGGTGGTGCTGCGCAAGCGCGAGCAGCCGGGCGACTGAGGCGACACGCGGGGCCACCGCGCCGCGACCTGCCCGCGGCGACCGATCCCACCCGGCCTCACGCCCCGCCGTCCCGGCCGGCGGCCCCACCGCGCGCAGCGCCGGGAAAGATCAGCTTCGGCCCGCCGCTGATCATCCCCAGAGCCCCGAGACCGAGCGCCACACGCCCCAGGACCTTCGCGCCGTGCCAGGAGTGCGGCGCCCCGAAGGCCACCCAGGCGGCCAGCGCGATGCCCGCCATCATGACCACCAGTCCACCGATGCGACGTAAACCATGGTTCATGGGCTCATCGTTGCCCGGCGCTGATCAGCACTCAACCACCACAGCACCTGACAAGCCACCGTCGACACGACGGCTCCTCCGCGCTCGCGGCATCACGCCCAAGATCGCCCGCAAGGGCACCGCCCACGGATCCGGCCTGGGCAAGACCAGGTGGGTCGTCGAGCGAACCTTCGCCTGGCTCCACCAGTTCAAACGCCTGCGGATCCGCTACGAGATACGAGCCGACGTCCACCTCGGACTGCTCCAACTCGCCTGCAGCATCATCTGCTTGAGGCAACTCCGAACCTCATTCTGAAATGATCAGTTAGAGAATGAAGGTAGCCGGCTTCGTCCTCAGCATCGTCGCTCTGTGCATTGGCATCGGTAATCCGACCTGGCAGTTGGCTCTGTATCTGCTCAACGGCCCTCGCATCCGAGTCCGCATGGCAGTGGGCGCCTTGGGCCCGGGCGGGCTGATGACGTTCCCGGTAGTGGTCCGCACCCCATCAGGGCGTATGTACGTCGTGCAGGGGGCGACGTCCTGAGCCAGCGGTACAGCACGGGAGGGAAACCTCAACGACCGCCCCGCCCGTAGTTCGCAGCTAGGGGCAGCCTGACGCGAGCACTGCACGGGGTGCCGTTCTCAACCCAAGGACGGCACCTGAGGTTTCTGGGCCCCGAGAGCTGCGCCGTCTGGTGAGGTATCTACCCAGCCAGATGAAGATGAACGTCCTGTCTGGACTAGAGGGCTGTGCTCGCCCAGACAGGATGTGGCCCCTCCCCGGCCTATCAGGGGTAGATGACATTCCCGTTGAATTGATTGAATGGGTTGGTCGCGTAGTTTTGGAAGGCGGCGGCGTGCGTGTTCGACACAATGGTGTTGTTCGAGAAATTGATCACGCCGGTGCCGTCAAGTCGTACGCCGAGTGCGGCGGCTGAGATGTCGTTGCCTGTGATGGTGACCTTGGAGCCGCCATTGACATGGAGTCCGGCCCCCGCAATGCTCTGCAGTTCGGAGCTCGAAATCGTCACATAGTATGCACTGCGGATTTCGACTGCTGACGAGCCGTTAGCTCGGAAGTGGCCGCCTGACACGTTGATCCAACTGTCCCCGTCGATCCAGAGGGCGGTTACGTGGCTCTGGTTGGTTGTGTTGGTGATGGTCACAAGGGTTTTGTCTTTGCTGACGATACCGACGTTGCAGAAATCTGTCGTAAGTCCGTCGATCGTGCCCCAGGTGCTTCCTTTGTCGGTCCCTTGCAGAAGAACTCCCCAGTCTGCACCGAAGACGAAGACACCACTCATGTGGAATGCGTCGAGATGGTTGAGTATGATGCCGATTCCGCCGTTATGCCAGAAGGTCCCCTGGTAGGTTTTGTCTGGCGTCCAGACCTCCACATTCGAGATCGTCGTGACGTCCCATCCCGTGTCGAGTTGAATGCCCAGTTTGGCGACCCGCGAGATGAACACATCCTGGATGACCGCACGCCCCGTGTTGTCGGAAGCCGACTGGATTCCGATCCACGTGTGCGCGATCTTCACGTCGCTCACTCGTGTTCCCACCCCGTTCAGGAGGATGGTCGTGGCGTACTGAGTCGGTTTGGCGGAGCCCTCGTCCTGCGCGTAGTCGAATACCAACCCGCTCACTGCGCCACCCTCTAGGAGGCTGATCGCGCTGCGTGAGGGGTTTGTCGCGAGGATGGTGGGGAGCGAATCCCAGTCGGAGGTGTAGCTGCCGTTGGGCTGTCCGAACATCAGCTGCTTTGTCAGCGTCAGGGTATCGGTGATCTTGTAGGTTCCATACGGGACATAGACCGGAGCCTTCCGGGCGGTCGACTGCGCGATAGCGCACTTGAAGGCGTTGGTGTCATCTGTGATGCCGTCACCGACGGCACCACAGTCCCGGACGTTCTCAACGTCTATGCCGGTTTTGACGACCTTCCCTTTGCGCACGGTGAGCTGCTTGGGAGGCCCTGCCGGCATGGTGATCGCGGTACGTACTGGCCCCTTGGCCGCACCTGCTTGTGCTATTCCCCCAGAACCCGTGAGCCCGGCGGCTATGAGTATGAGAGCGAGTAATCGGCCAAGCTGTCGAATCATGCGTCTTCCTTCTCTCGTTCAGTAGTAGCGCGGAGAGTGGCTGCGATACCAGGAACAAGCGAGCACGGCAGGGGCCGGCACTGCCAGGCAGACCGTCTCGTGACGCAGAAAAGACGGACTCCACCGCGCATCGCAACGGACGTTAAGAACGACGCCTTTCCTTCGGCCGTGTGACGTCGATCTCTCAAACCGGACGTATTTTTCATCCGGAGGGGTCAAGGGCGGCGCTCAGCGGAGTGTCTGCGCGATCACACTGAGAGAGGCTGGAGAGCACAACCCGCCGCCCTTCTGAACGAGGCGGTGTAGACAGGGGCAGATCGAGTGTGCCAGGCCGCCTCAGTTTCCGTCTCATTCAGCGAGGTTCACTGCTGTTCAGACAGGACCATCCGCAGAGGTCGTGCCGGCACTCACCCGCCCCTGAACGCAGGTGAACGGCCCTGCACTCTGCCCAGCAAGGCACCAACAGACTTGGAAAGTGTGTTGGTCCGCACGGACCGGGCCCAGGACACCGCCAGTCGAGGCGGCTACTTTGAGTGCGGTAGCGCGAGGGATGCAGGACTACGAGAAATCCCGCCCGAGGCCCAAGGGGATCGTCGCGGAGGCGGAGAGCGCCATAGGCGGTTGCGTAGCGATGTTCTTCGTGGCCTTGGTGATTCTGGGCATCGTCGCTGCCCGTAGCAGGTGACACGCCTTCCCGGTACGTACCCTCGGCGCGATACCTGGGCCGTCCGAGGCCAACCGACTCCAACCGACAACGACAGAAGTCCCGCTGGCCAGCGAGACCCTTGATCAGTAGACCGGCGAGTTAGGCCGCACTGAGCAGGCTGTAGCCGTTGAACGCGCCGGCCTCTTCAGGGGCGATGAGAGTCCCTCACTGCCAGGAGGCGACCGCAGCTCGTTGCAACGCGGAGCACGTCTCGCGATGCCCCGGTCAGTTCCTTGGCCAACCGCCGCAGGTCCTCCGGGCCCTGGTCCCGGTTGCCGAGGGCGTCCGAGGCATGCTCCAGCAGCTCGGCAGCCCTTCCCAGTTGTACCGCTTCGATGTTGTCCGCCAGACGGGACATGTAGCCGCCCTTGTCGTCGGTGTTCAGGTAGCAGGGCTTGCCTTCCGGCCCCGACCACGGGAGGAGGCGTAGTTTGTTCGGTGCCGTCATCCTTGCGTCTGCCTCTCGTCGATCACGTGGTGGGTGGTGAAGACCGCGTCGACGCGATCCCCTGGGAACGCCAGAAGGGCGGCCTCGACGACTCGCCCGGCGGTATCGGTCGCGACGCGCGTGATCGCGAGGACTGCCTTGGAGGAGCCGGTCCGGAGGGTCGATGCTTCGTCCGGCGTTGGTGGGCGGGCACATACCGTCTCCCGGACGGTTGCCGGCGGCGAGCCCAGAACGGCGAGTCGTAGGGCGGTCTCCTGCCAGGAGGGTTCGCTGTCCAGCGCTCCGGCCGGGACCAGGTCGTGCGGGATGTAGATGCGGGCCAGGCCGCGCGGTGACTCTTCCTCGTGGCTGACGCAGAAGAACTCAGTGAGTGGACTGCCCGTCGGTACCTTGAGTAACGTCGTCAGGTGGCTGTCTGCCGGAACCGTGGTGGTGCGCACGGTGACGCGCAGGGCCGCTTCAGCAGCGGTCCACGGGTCCAGCGTCCCCCATCCGCCGACGTACACGATCTTGCGTGGTGGGCGACGAACGAAGTTCCCCTTGCCGTGGACCTTCTCGACGAGGCCTTGGCTTGGAGGACCGCGAGGCGCGCCGCAGTGTCACCGTGCTGACCTTGTATCGGTCGGCGAGGCCGGTCTCGGACGGAAGACGTTCGCCCGGCTTCATGCGACCGGTCGTGATCTGCTGCCGTAGATCGTCGGCGATGTCGTAATGGCGTGGAGGCACGGGCCGGGTCACCGCGAGGAATGACCAGGCTTCAGCGGGCAGGTGCGAAGCGACCACCACCACATGCGGCCGTACTCGTTCTTCCCGAGCCAGCACGTATGGGCGGACGAGCGCGTTCTCTTCGCCCCGGAGCGGTCGTGGCCGGGGGCCGGAAGGGCGTTAAGGGGCGGCGACGCCTGCCCTTGGGGGCGTACCGCGCTCTGGTGAGCGAGACGGCACGGCGGATACGGTTGAGCACGCTACTCAACTCCTGTCGCTGATGGCAGGTCCCCCGACATCGCCCGTCGTGGGGACCGCTTTGCGTACGACCGCCCAGAGGGTGCGGCCGTCCAGGCTGGTGGCGACGAGACCGAACCGATCGGCTCCCGCCACCGCTTCCAGGACCTCCCGCCATGCATCGGCGGAGAGCGAGCCCGGCACCTCTGCTTCGACCGACGCGTACCGGTCGTGCTCCTCCACGCGCGCGGCGAGACCGACGGCGGACAGCCGGGCAGCGATGGCCGCTCGCGGAGCACGTATGGGAGCCGGGGGACCGTCTGCCCTCCCGCGCTCAGATCGGCCAGGAGTGTGGCGTGGGCGAGAACGTCGTCCGCCGCGCGCAGGAGCTGCTGATCTCCCAGGGTGTGCTGGAAGGCCGCGCTCGTCACGCACATCCGGCGGACGTACTACAGCGACCAGGGGCGGCCCGTCGAGACGGCGGACATCGTGGTGCCCGCCGCCCACTGCGAGATCGTGTACGAGATCCCGATCAACCGTTAGCCGGCGCCCTCAGCAGCGAGCCAATCGGCGAGTGTGGAGAAGTCGGCGTCTACGAGTCCTCTGCTCGGGTCGACGCGATGAAGCAGTGACGGCCCACGGTGCTGTGCATCGACCCAGGCACGGTCCATGGGGCTGATTTCGTCGTCGACCCAGATGAACGGTCGACCATCGGCCCACTCGGCCAAGGGGCGGGTCTTCCAGTGCAGGCCGCGGGGTCCGTCGTCGGCGCCGGCGTCCGGCCACTCCACCACGGGCAGCTTCGGCAGTCCCAGGCGCGGAGCGACGGCCTCGTTCGCGTCCTCCATCCACGTCGTGGCCCACACGAGAGGGCAGCCCAGGGCGAGGAGACTCGATCCGATGCCGGGGTCCAGCCGATCAAGCAGCGGGTTGCCCTGATCGAGAGGCGTCGAGGAGCCGTACGACGCTCCGAACGGGATGAGCGGACCGTCGACGTCGAGGAAGAGGATGGGGCGCTCCGTTGCGCCGGCCACAGCGGCACGATAGCCCGCCGCGGTGGCGGCGGGGACTCTGTTTCCTGGGCCGTGCGAGGGTGCCCGAGGCCACCCAACGGCGACCGGCAGTGACAGGCGAGCCGCAGCCCCCATCAGAGAAACCCCAGGTCAGAGCCGCCCGCCCCAACGCGTTTCCGCCCAGGGGTGGCCGTACGGCAAGATGGGGTGTATCTGCCCACTGCCAGATTTCAAGCTGCCGGACGGTTTCTCTTGGCTGAGTTCATTTACACCATGCGCAAGGCGCGCAAAGCGCACGGCGACAAGGTGATCCTCGACGACGTCACCCTGAGCTTCCTGCCGGGAGCGAAGATCGGTGTCGTCGGCCCGAACGGTGCCGGTAAGTCGACCGTGCTGAAGATCATGGCGGGGCTGGAGCAGCCGTCCAACGGTGACGCCTTCCTGTCTCCCGGCTACAGCGTCGGCATCCTGCTGCAGGAGCCCCCGCTGAACGAGGAGAAGACCGTCCTGGAGAACGTCCAGGACGGTGTCGCCGAGATCAAGGGCAAGCTCGACCGGTTCAACGAGATCGCCGAGCTGATGGCGACCGACTACTCCGACGCGCTGCTCGACGAGATGGGCAAGCTGCAGGAGGAGCTGGACCACGCCAACGCGTGGGACCTGGACGCCCAGCTGGAGCAGGCCATGGACGCCCTGGGGTGCCCCCCCGGCGACTGGCCCGTCACCAACCTCTCCGGTGGCGAGAAGCGCCGCGTCGCGCTCTGCAAGCTGCTGCTCGAGGCCCCCGACCTGCTGCTCCTCGACGAGCCCACCAACCACCTCGACGCCGAGTCGGTGAACTGGCTGGAGCAGCACCTGGCCAAGTACCCGGGCACCGTCGTCGCCGTCACCCACGACCGGTACTTCCTGGACAACGTGGCCGGCTGGATCTGCGAGGTCGACCGCGGCCGCCTGCACGGCTACGAGGGCAACTACTCCAAGTACCTGGAGACCAAGGCCACCCGTCTCAAGGTCGAGGGCCAGAAGGACGCCAAGCGGCAGAAGCGGCTCAAGGAAGAGCTGGAGTGGGTGCGCTCCAACGCCAAGGGGCGCCAGGCCAAGTCCAAGGCCCGTCTCGCGCGGTACGAGGAGATGGCCGCCGAGGCCGACAAGATGCGGAAGCTGGACTTCGAGGAGATCCAGATCCCGCCGGGCCCGCGTCTGGGCAACGTCGTCGTCGAGGTCGACAAGCTCAGCAAGGCCTTCGGTGAGAAGGTCCTCGTGGACGGCCTCAGCTTCACGCTGCCGCGCAACGGCATCGTGGGCGTCATCGGCCCGAACGGCGCCGGCAAGACCACGCTGTTCAAGATGATCCAGGGCCTGGAGACCCCGGACTCCGGTGACATCAAGGTCGGCGAGACCGTCAAGATCTCCTACGTCGACCAGAGCCGCGCGAACCTCGACCCCAAGAAGACGCTGTGGGAGGTCGTGTCCGACGGGCTCGACTACATCAACGTCGGACAGGTCGAGATGCCGTCCCGCGCGTACGTGTCCGCCTTCGGGTTCAAGGGCCCGGACCAGCAGAAGCCGGCCGGTGTCCTCTCCGGTGGTGAGCGCAACCGCCTCAACCTGGCGCTGACCCTCAAGCAGGGCGGCAACCTGCTGCTCCTCGACGAGCCCACCAACGACCTCGACGTCGAGACCCTCTCCAGCCTGGAGAACGCGCTGCTGGAGTTCCCCGGCTGCGCCGTGGTCGTCTCCCACGACCGGTGGTTCCTGGACCGGGTCGCCACGCACATCCTCGCCTACGAGGGTGAGTCGAAGTGGTTCTGGTTCGAGGGCAACTTCGAGTCGTACGAGAAGAACAAGATCGAGCGGCTCGGTCCGGACGCCGCGCGTCCGCACCGCGCCACCTACAAGAAGCTGACCCGGGGCTGATCGGTCTTGCGCCACATCTATCGCTGCCCGCTGCGCTGGTCGGACATGGACGCGTACGGACATGTCAATAACGCGATCTTCCTCCGCTATCTGGAGGAGGCTCGCATCGACTTCCTGTCCCTGCGGGGCAAGGAGTCCAAGCAGGGGTCCGTGGTGGCGCGCCATGAGATCGACTACAAGCGGCAGCTCGTCCACCGGCCCACGCCCGTGGACATCGAGCTGTGGGTCACGGAGATCAAGGCCGCGTCCTTCACCGTCCGCTACGAGGTGAAGGACCAGGACCTGATCTACGTACGGGCCGCGACCGTGGTCGTCCCCTTCGACTTCGAGGGGCAGCGGCCGCGCCGGATCACCACCGAGGAGCGGGAGTTCCTCCAGAAGTACCGGGACGACGCCGACGAGGAGGCCGTCGCCGCATGACGGTGCTGCACCTGGCCGACGAGACGGAGGCGGCCGACCTCGCCGCCTTCCTCTCCCGGCTGCTCCACTACGACCGTGGAGCCGCGGTGCGACTGCAGGCGGCCGGCACGACGCTCGCCGTCTTCGGCCGGCCGCCCTCCTTCGAGGTGCTGGCCGTCCGCGCGGTGCGGCTGGCGAAGCCGTACGAGGACGGGCTCGACGCCACCCTCGACGTGACCGTGTCCGCCGGTGAGTTCCTGGAGTCCGTGGACGAGCGCGCCGCCACCGCCGCCGTACCGGCCGCGGTCACCGGTCCGCCGTGGGCCGGGGTGCTGCCGCCGCGCGGCGGCTGGCGGCCCGAGCCGGGGCTGCCGGCCCCGGACGTGCTGCGGGCGACCGTCGCCGCGGCGGTCGCCGAGTTCCGGTCGCGTACGGAGGACCTGGCGCCGGACGGGCGTACCCGCGCGGAGCTGGACCGGATCGGCCGGGACATCTGGTCCCGGGAGATAGGGCGGACCGGGCTCCCGGTGCGGGCCGCGCACGCGGCGCAGTCCCTGGGCTTCCTGCGGCCGGGCGCCGATCCGGCCGACACCGGGCTGTTCTCCTCGGGGGCGTGGCTCAGGCTGCGCACCCCCTACGGATCCGTCGCCGTACGGCGGGCCGGGCTCGGCTCACTGGGTGTCAGCGTGCGCTGAGCCGCCGCGCCCACCGCGTGCCGTCCGGCCCCGCGCCCGGTTCAGTCAGGGGTATTGATCATGGATGCGGCGGCGTACGTCAGGTAGTTCCACAGGATCGTCTCGTGCTCCTCGGAGAGCCCGAGTTCGTCGACGGCCGCCCGCATGTGCCTCAGCCAGGCGTCGTGCGCCGCCCGGTCCACGGTGAACGGGGCGTGCCGCATGCGCAGCCGGGGGTGGCCGCGGTTGTCGCTGTAGGTGGTGGGGCCGCCCCAGTACTGCATCAGGAACAGGGCGAGGCGCTCCTCGGCCGGTCCCAGGTCCTCCTCCGGGTACATCGGCTTGAGGATCGGGTCCCCGGCGACTCCCTCGTAGAAACGGTGGACGAGCCGGCGGAAGGTGTCCTCCCCGCCGACCTGCTCGTAGAAGGTCTGCTCCTGAAGCGTGCCGCGCCGAATCTCATTCACCTGTACATGGTCTCAGACCGGGTGACCCAGGACTCGAGGCTTAGGACCCCGGCCCGGGCCACGGCCGCGCCTACTGTGGACCCATGGGCGCCTACGACACCGAGACCGACCGTCTGGCCGCCGTCGCGCGGGACGCGCTGGTGCAGGAGATCGACGCCGAGGGAGCCTTCGCCGAGGACCCGGTGTGGCGGGAGGCGTTCGCGGCGGTGCCCCGGCACCTGTTCGTGCCGTACTACTACGTCGCCGGTGCCCGCGGCTACGAGCGCCGCTGGGGCGAGAGCCCCGACCCGGAGACCCGCGCACGCTGGGTGCGCGGCGCCTACGCGGACGTACCGCTGGCGACCCGGCTGCGCGACGGCGAGCTGGTCTCCTCCAGCAGCCAGCCCTCCCTGATGGCGCGGATGCTGGTCGCGCTGGAGGTCGGGGAGGGGGACCGGGTCCTGGAGGTGGGCGCCGGCACCGGCTACAACGCGGCCCTGCTCGCCCACCGGCTCGGCGACGACGACCTCGTCACCACCGTCGACCTGGACCCGGAGATCACCGAGTCGGCCCGCCGGCACCTGGAGGCGGCCGGCTTCCACCCGGCCGTCGTCACCGGCGACGGCGCGCGCGGGGTGCCCGAGCGCGCCCCGTTCGACCGGATCATCGCCACCTGCGAGCTGTCCACGGTGCCGCGCGCCTGGCTCGCCCAGTGCCGCCCCGGTGCCCGGATCCTGACCCCGCTGGCCACCGGCCTGCTCGCGCTCACGGTGCGGGACCAGGCACACGGCGAGGGCCGGTTCCTGCCCACGGCGGCCTACTTCGTACCGCTGCGCGGCGAGGGCAGGCCGCAGCCGGAGGGCGTGTCGCTCGCCGGGCTGCCGGGCCGGGCCCGCGAGCAGGAGACGTTCCGCTTCCTGCTCGCCCTCACCCGGGGCACCCTCGATCCGCAGGAGGCCTACGCGCTGTGGGAGCGCGAGGGCATGCCGGAGCGCGAACGGTACGGGGTCACGGTCGGCGGCGAGCACACGTGGTCGTGGCTGGACGAGCCGGAGGGGCCGTACGCCTGGCCCCTCACCTGAGCGCCGTCAGGCCCGGCGGACGGTGATCGTCGTCCAGGCGCCCACGTGCACCCGGTCGCCGTCCTGCAGCGGAACCGGTACGAACGGCTGGATCGGTTCCTCGGACATGTTGACCGTGGTGCCGTTGGTCGAGTTCTGGTCGACGACGGCCCAGTTGCCGTCCGGCTGCTGCACCAGCACCGCGTGCTGGTGCGAGACGCCCGGGTCCTCCGGCGGCACCGCCAGGTCGATGTCGGGGGTGTCGCCGGTGGAGTGCCGACGGCGCCCGATGGTGACCTGGTTGCCGCTGAGCGTGCGCTGCTGCGCGGGCGAGTACGCGGGCAGGTTCAGGCCCGCGGCCTCGGGGCCCGAGCGCTGCATCATCGCCATGAAGTAGTCGCGGTCGGGGCCGATGGTCGCCGTCCAGGTGACCGGTCCCGCGGGCTGCTGCGGGAAGCCGGGGGTGGCCGGAGCCTGCGGGCTGCCGGGCTGCGGGTAGCCGTACCCGCCGCCCTGAGCCCCCCCGGGGCCGCCGGCAGGGCCGCCGGACGAGGGCGGGGAGATCACCCAGTCGTCGTCACGGCCGCCGAAGGACGGGCCACCGGAGGGCGGACCGCCGACCGGGGGCCGGCCGGTCTCGCGCGGGAACGCGGGCGGCGCGGGCGGACCGGACTGCTGATAGGCCTGCGGGGCACCACCGGGACCGGCGTGCGGCGTCGGGCCGGGCGGCGGGGGCACCGGACGCGAGGGATCGCCGCCGAAGCCGGAGGGACCGGGCGCGTGGGGGCCGCCCTGGGTCGGAGCGGGGCCACCGGAGCCGAACGGGCCGCCGGGACCGGACGGCTCACGGCCGAACGGCGGCGGACCGGCGGGTCCCTGACCCTGACCGGGGCCCTGGGCGGGGCCGCCGAAGCCGGAGGGGCCGGAGGGACCACCGGAGCCCGGGCCCTGTCCCGGGCCGCTGCCGAAGCCGGAGGGACCGCCGGGGTCCTGGGCCGGGCCGCCGAAGCCGGAGGGGCGGGAAGGGCCACCGGAGCCCTGGCCCTGGCCCTGGCCGGGGACGGCGCCGAAGCCGCCCGGACCGGACGGGCCGGGGGAGGTCGGCGGCGGACCCGACGGGCCGCGGTCGCCGCCGAACGGCGTCGGGCCCGACGGCTCGCTGCCGAACGACGGGATGGGCTCGGCGGGCCGGTTCACCTGCGAGGGCCGCGAGCCCTGGTACTCGTACCCGTCACCGCCGCCGTACGTCGCGCTCGGCGGCTGGAACCGCGGCTGCGGCGAGCGCGGCGCCGCCGGGGTGTACGAGGTGGCCGTGTTGGTCAGGAAGTTCCACCGGCACTCCTCGCAGAACGGCGCGCCGCCCTCACGGGGCGTACGGCACTGCGGGCACAGCTCCGCCTCCGGCGCGGAGGCGGCCGGCGGGCGACCGCCGGCCGGGCCGCCCTGCGGGGGCGGGAAGCCGTAACCACCCGCGGGCGGGGGCGGCGGAGGGGGCGGAGGTACGGCACCGGCCATGCGGTGACCGCAGACCTCGCACCAGTCGTCGGAACCCGACTGGTGTCCGTTCGGGCAGGTCGGCATGTCGGCGCTTCCCCTTCTCCTACGCTTTCAGGGCCAGTTCGTGAGGGTCACTTCTTTACACGAACAGTCTTTGTGGACCGGGTCTCCAGAGTCATCTCATCCGCCTCTGCGACCTTCGTCTTCAACCGCACAGTACCTGTCGCGGCGTCGACCACGTCCACCACCTTCGCAAGCAGTTTCGCAGTATCTGTGTTCCCGGAGGCACTGGCGAGCTGAACAGCGCGTCCCAGTTTGGCCGTTGCGCCATCGAAATCGCCCGCTTTGCGAAGATCCAGCCCTTGCTGGATGGCTTGCGCCAGTTCGGCCTGCCCCGTGTAGTGGGCGACCTGGGGGCTGATCGAGGTGGAGGCCGTCATGTCGTCCGTCCACACGGCCCGTACGAGGCCCTGCGCGCCGAGGTTCTGTACCGATCCGTCCGGTTGCGGCACGACCAGCGAGACCCGTGCGGCGAGCATCTCCTGGCCGAGACCGGCCGGCGGCACCTGCACGCACAGGTGGTAGTCCCGGGACTCGTCGCCCCAGGACCCGGTCGGGTAGTCCCCGGCGCGCGGTCCGGCCTCGGCGCGGCGGGCGGTCAAGTCCTCGACGGTGGGGGCGACTTGCTTGACGAACCGGATGGTCGTGCCGACCGGCGTCCACACCCGGAGGGAGACGTCCGCGACCTCCTTGCCCATCGCCGTCTCCATCATCCGCGTGAAGTCGGCGGCGAGATGGGCCGGGTCGGCGACGATGTCGGCCGTGCCGAGCAGCGCGGAGGCGATGCCTGTGACTTCTTTCACTTCCCAGTCGGTGCCCACGCCCCGCGCGTCACAGGTGAACCGTCCGGCACAGGTCTCAAGGGCGGCCCTCAGATCCTGGGGCGACTCGTGTTCGTTGCGGCCGTCGGTGAGCAGGATGCCGTGCCGGATGGTGACGTCCGCCGAGTTCAGCAGCTGGTCGGCGAGCCGCAGCCAGGTGCCGATGGCCGTACCGCCGCCCGCGCTGAGCCGTCGTAGCGCCTGCTTGGCCTGCTCGCGGGTGGTGGCGTCGGCGACCGCGAGCCGCCCGCCGCCCGGATACACCTCCTTGGCCACATGTGTGCCGCCGATCACCGCGAAGTGGGTGCCGTCGCGCAGCGCGTCGACCGCGGCGGCCGTGGCGTCCCGGGCGCCCCGCATCTTGGCCGGCGGATAGTCCATGGAGCCGGAGCAGTCCACCATGATCGCCACCGCGGCGGACGGGCCGCGGCCCTGCGCGTACACCGGGGCCGCGGTGCTGCCGATGGTGCCGCCACCGGTCGCCGTCACGGTGACGATGGCGTTGACCTCGCGCCCGCCCTCCGGCAGGTACTCGTTCTGGTAGACGTCCATCGAGAACTGCGGCACATGCGACTTCGCGAAATTGGCCATGCGTACTCAAATCCCCCTTGGCCGCCCTGCCGAAGCAGGGCGATGGCTGTGAACGGGCCGGTCCCCTCCGCCCCGTGGCCTCAGGCCGATCCTGCCCCCTGCGGCGGCGCCGGGAACGGCACGACCGCCACTGTTACGTTGTCGTGGCCCCCGCCGTCCAGGGCGTGGCCGACCAGGACCCGGGCGCCGTGCAGCGGGCGGGTCGCCGCGTCCAGGGGGATGACCTCGGACATCTCCTCGGCCGTCTCGGCGTAGTTCCACAGGCCGTCGGTGCACACCACCACGACACCGGGCCGGTCGGGCTTGAACGACGCCGTGTGCGGCTCCAGCTCGTAGGCGTCCGCACCGAGCCAGCCGGTGATCGCGTGGGCGCGCTCGTCGGCGTACGCCTCGGCCTCGCTCATCAGGCCGGCGGCGACCATCTGCGCGGCCCAGGAGTCGTCCTCGGTCAGCCGGGCCGCCGGTGCGCCGCGGTCGTCCGGCACCCAGTAGACGCGGCTGTCGCCGACCCAGCCGACGACCAGCAGCCCGGCGGCGACCACCGCGCCGACGATCGTGCAGGCCGGGGCGTTCTGGTGCGGGGTGTGCTCGCGGGCGGTGGCGGGTTCCTCGGCGAGCGCGTTGACGGCCTGCGCGGCCGCGACGATCGCCTCGTGCATCGCCGTCTGCGGATGCGTGCCGCGCGGCAGGGCGGCCAGCAGGGTGTCACCCGCGGCCTGGGACGCGGCCGTTGACGCGTCGTCGGGACGCGTCGCCGAGGACACGCCGTCGCAGACGATCGCGAGCACGGCCGGGGTGCCGTCGGGGAGTGTGGTCTGGCCGACGGCGAAGGCGTCCTCGTTGCGGTGGTGGCGCAGGCCCCGGTCGCTGACGGCGGCCACCGGGCCCGACTCCCGCTCCATGTGGTCGCGTTCACGGGGCTGGGCGTGCCCGCAGTTCTCGCAGTAGCCGTCGTCGTCCACCCGGCCCGCCCGGCAGGCCACGCACACCCGCGCCGGCTCCTCGGGCGGGGCCGGGCTCTCCAGGTTCTCGGCCACGCGCGGGTCGGGCGCCTGCAGCGGGTACTCCTCGGGCTCCTCGGGCCGGTCGAAGCGCACGCCGGAGCCGGCTTGCTGCTCCGCACCCCGCCCGGAGCCGGACTCGTGCTCGCGCAGCGGCGAGCCGCCGGAGTCGGTGCCGGGCAGGTCGGCCGGCAGGTGCACCGCCGGCGGCGTGCCGGGACTCTCCGGCTCGGGGGCGGGCCAGTCCACGCCGTCCGCCGGGGAGCCGGTCGCCGAGCCGGTCATGGTCAGCGTCGGATGGTCCTGCGGCGGCGCGGGCACGACGGACAGGTCGTATCCGCACGCTCCGCAGAAGAGGTCACCCGACTCGACGGGCTCCGCGCAGCTCGGGCACTTCGGCAGCGCGGCCTGCTGGGGCATCTGCGACATCAACTACACCCACGTCCGGGGGCGGTAACGGTTGGCCCGTTCCACCAGTTCGATCCTCTCCTCGCCGCCGGGCGCCAGCCGGGCCAGCGTGCGGTAGGCGCGCTCCAGGCCGAAGCGGAGGTCCCGCTCGTCCAGACCGCTGCCCAGCAGCACCCGTCCCCCGGCGGCGGGCGGGGTGCCCTGGCCACCGGAGAGTATCCAGTCCAGCGCACTGCCGAGGACTTCCGCCGACAACTGCTCGCGCCGCGCCGGGTCCAGACCGTACGCGTCCAGCGCCTCGACCTGCCCGGCGGCGGCCGTCAGGTCGTCCAGGAACGGTACGTCACCGGCGACGGCGGTGCGCTGTCTGAGCCGCGCCCGGACGGCGGCGACCCTGGCGGACGTGTAGTGGATGGACGACTCCGGTACCGACTCCAGGGTCCGTACGGCACCGTGCCGGTTCCCCGCCGCGAGCTGCACCCGGGCGAGTCCGAAGGCGGCGCTGACGAAGCTGGGGTCGGTCGCCCACACCAGGTGGTAGTACTCGGCCGCGTTGTCCAGCTGGCCGAGCACCTCCGCGCACAGGCCGAGTGCGAGCTTCGGCGCGGCCTCGCCGGGGAAGGCGTCGTAGATCGCGTCGAACGCCAGCGCGGCGCCCTCGAAGTCACCGGTGACCAGGGCGGCCATGCCCCGGTACCACACCACCCGCCAGTCCTCGGGCCGTTCCTCGTCCAGCTTGGCCAGGCTCATCAGCGCGGCCTGGTGATCGCCGCTCTCGAGCCGGGCGCGGATCTGCCGGAGCCGGGTCTCCACGGTCTGGGTCGGCGCCGCGTCCAGCGCGCTGATCAGCTCGGCCGGCGCGGAGGTCATCAGCCCTGCCAGGAAACCGGCGTTGGGGTCGCCCGGATCGACCAGCGGGACCGGCAGGGCGAGCGCGGTGGCGGGGGAGTCGACGGGCTTGACGAGCACGGGCGGCACGGGCGCGGGCGGATACGGGCCGGCTGCGGACCCGGCGGGCCCCGGCGCGGGCACCACGGCTCCCGGTCCGGCCGTCCCGCCCGGCGCTCCCGCTCCCGTGGCCCCGGCCGCGGGGACCACCGCCCCCTGCGCGGGCCCACCGGCCCCGGAACCGGCCGCCACCGGCGCGCCGGCGGCCCTCCGCCTGCGGCCCCGCACCTCCCGCGCCCCCAGCCGGGACACGTCCCCGTCCAGCGTGGGGAACAACTCCCGGTCCGTGACCCTCACCTCGGGACCGAACAGCGTGGACAGGGCGGGCCGTGCCTGCCCTGTCTGCAGCGAGACCATCTCGCGCAGTACGCCGGTCAGCTGTTCGGCCATCTCCTGCGCGGAGGCGAACCGGCGGGCCGGGTCGGGGTCCGTGGCGCGTACCAGCAGCCGGTAGAAGGACTCGTAGCGGCGGAAGACGTCGATGGTGTCCGGGTCGGGCAGGGAGTCGACGTAGACGTTCGTGTAGCCCTGGAAGTCGAAGGTGAGGACCGCGAGCGTACGGCCCACCGTGTAGAGGTCGCTCGCCACCGACGGACCGACCTCGGCGACCTCCGGCGCCTGGTAGCCGACCGTGCCGTAGATCGCCGACTCGTCGTCGTCCATGCGGCGCACGGCACCCATGTCGATCAGTTTGAGCTGGTCCTCGGTCTGGATGGCGTTGTCGACCTTGAAGTCGCAGTAGAGGAGGTTGCGGCTGTGCAGGTGGCCGAGGGCCTCCAGCGCCTCGATGCCGTACGCGCACGCCTGCTCCACCGGCAGCGGGTCCCGGCGGCCCTCCGGTGTGCGGCGGGCGTTGGCGATCTCCTTCAGGGACTTGCCGCCGACGTACTCCATGACGATGTAGCCGTCGAGGGAGCCGGTGCGCTGGTCCAGGTGCTCGACGAAGTTGTAGATCCGCACGATGTTGTTGTGCTCGATCTCCGCGAGGAAGCGCCGCTCCGAGATCGCCGCCGCCATCGCGTCCTGGTCGCCGGTGTCCAGCAGACCCTTGAGCACCACCCACCGGTCGGAGACCGCCCGGTCCACGGCGAGGTAGATCCAGCCGAGTCCGCCGTGCGCGAGACAGCCCGCGACCTCGTACTGGCCGTGCACCACGTCCCCGGCCTTCAGCTTCGGCACGAAGGAGTAGGGGTGCCCGCACTTGGTGCAGAAACCTTCCGTGCGCCCCGGCCGGTCGCCCCGGGCCCGGCCCACCGGCGCCCCGCAGTCGGACCGCGAGCAGAACCGCTTCCGCTCGGGCACCTCGGGGTGGTCCAGGACCATCGCGCGGGGGTCGGGCCGGGGTACCTGCGGCACGTTCACCAGCCCGGCGCCGAGGCGTCCGCGGGTGGACGTGCCGGAGGAGGAGCCGGAGCTGCGCACCGACACCGAGCGCCCGGTGGACCGGCCCGACAGGGAGCGGGACAGCCGCCCGGACACCGAGCGGCGCGACTTCGAGGACTGCGAGGACGTACGGGAGCTGCTGCGCGAACTGCCGCTGTCCGCCGCGCCCCTGGTCAGCCCGGTCGCGGGCGAGCCGACCATCCCGCTCGCCGAGACGACCGGTGCGAGGCCGCAGGTGTCGCAGTACAGCTCACCGCCGCCGACGTCCTCGTACACGCCCTCGCAGCCCGGCCGCTGACAGCTCTGCCCCGGCTGGCTCATGACTGGTCCCCCTTACGGTCCTCCGGTGCCCCCGCACCACCGAGCAGCTCCGCCGCCAACTGCTGGTAGCGCAGCACCGCCTGTTCGGCCACCCGCAGGTCGCAGGGCGCGCTCCACAGCATGCGGCGGGCCGCGTCGTACCGCTCGACCAGGAACGGGTCCTCCGCGAGTCCGTGCCGGGACACCTTCGCCCTGTACGCGTCGAGCCGGCCGCGCAGCTCGGCGCGGACCGCGAGCGGCGCGGTCACCGCGGTCAACGACTCGCGGGCGCGCAGCAGTTCGTCCTCCGCCTTCTGCTCCAGGGATTCGAGCAGCGGGGAGAGCCGGTGCCACTGCCCCTGCCGCCGGTATTCGGCCGCCGTCGCCAGCTGCTCCTGGAGTACGGTCGGCGGCCCGCTGACCACCGGCACCTCGGTCGCCGCGATCTTCGCCAGCACCTCGCCGCGCGCGGTGCGGGCCTCGGCGAGGGTGCGGTCGGCGCGCGAGAGCACGTCCCGCAGCCGGATCAGCCGCGCCTCCGCGTCCTGCCGGACCGTGAGCACGGCGTCGATCTCCCGGCGCACGTCCTCCAGGGCGCGCGCCTCACGGTCGTACACGGTGGTGTCCGGCCGGCCGCCGCCGGGCGCCGAACTGCCCTCGGCCGGCATCCAGAAGGCGAGCGGGTCCGAGACCACGTCCTGCCTGAGCCTGGTCAGCGTGCGCGTGATCCGCTCCAGGTCGTCGCCGGCCGGATGCTCTCCAGGGCGTACGCCGACGGAGTGCGCGAGCTTGCGGGTGCGCTGGAGTTCCGCGGCGAGTAAATCGATCCGCGCGGGCAGCGCCGACCACACCGCGTCGGCGGTCACGACCAGGTCCAGGCTCGTCGCGTACAGCTCGTTCATCCGGTCGACCAGCGCGGTCAGCGAGAAGGACTCGCTGAGCCTGCCGTTGCCGCCACCGGGGATGGTGACGGACTCGCCGCGCAGCAGTTCGGTCAGCTCCGCGAGGTCCTCGCGGCTGGACCAGCGGCGCCGGGCGCGGATCTCGCGGGCAGCGCGCAGCGCGTCGGCGTACGCGTCGAAGTACCCCCACAGCAGGGTGATCCGCGCCTCCGTCGCCTGCCAGCGGTCCCGGGTCACACCGGTCAGGTCGGCGCCTTCGAGGAGTCTGCGGCCCGCGTGGTCCTGCAGCGCCAGCAGCGAGGTCTCGATCGCCTCGTGCTCCTGGCCGAGCCGCGCCAGCGCACGGTCCACCTCGTCCCGGTCCATCACCGGCCCGGCGGGGTCCGTGACGCCCATCGATCACCTCTCGCTGCCATCAAGTGTTCCGGTCGGATGTGGCTCAACTCGTCCGCAGATACCGCGGCGCGGGCGGCTTGGACGCGCTCGAGTCCTTCCCCAGTGTCGCCGACAGCCAGGTGTCGTACGACGCCTGCCAGCCGCTGGCGCGGTAGCCCACCAGAACGCGGTTGACCCGGCGTACCAGATCGGATGCGTCCTTCTTCATCGCCACGCCGTAGTACTCGGTCGTGAACGCCGCGCCCTTCAGTTCGACGGTCGGGTCCTGGGCGGCCTGGCTGGCGGCGAGCGCGCCGTCGGTCACCACCGCGTCCACCTCGCCGAGTTGCAGCCTGACCAGGCAGTCCAGCTGGTTCGGGACGGTGGTGGAGATGTCCGTGGAGGCGGGCAGGGCACCGCTCTTCCTGTCGGCGTCCAGCTTGGTGTACGCCGTCGAACCGGCCGCCGTGCAGATCCGCTGGTGCGCGAGGGTGCCGTTGTAGCCCGTGACGGACGACGACTTGGGCGCGAGGACCTGCTGCCCGGTCTTGAAGTAGGGGGCGGAGAACGCGACCTGGGACAGCCGGTCGCAGGTGATCGTCATGGTCCGCACGACCATGTCCACCCGCCCGTCCTGGATCGCGGAGATCCGCTGGCTGGTCGGTATCGCCTTGAACTGCACCGCCTCCGGGTCGCCGAGGATGTCCTGCGCGATCCGGTGCACCAGGTCGATGTCGAAGCCCTCCAGCTCCGTGCCCTCGGTGTTCGGGTTGCGGTAGCCCCAGTGGTAGCTGTTCTGGTCGACACCGACGATCAGCTTGCGCTTGGCGCCCGTACGGGCCTTGATCGCGTCGATGGTCGGCCCGTCCGCTCCGGACGGCGCCAGGGTCTGGTCCTGCGCCTCGGAGTCCCGGCAGTCCCCGGCGCGGGCCTGCAGGCCGTGGGCGACGGCCTGACCGCTGCGCCCGGGATGCCCTGGGGGCTGCTGGGTGCACGGCAGCAGCAGGACGAAGGCCAGCGCCAGCGCGCACAGCACCGCCATCGCGCCGACCCCGCCCCAGCCCCGCAGGGAGGCCCGTACACGTGCCGCGTACATCGTCATGCCCCCTGTCACCGGTACTCCGAGAGTCTGCGCCCGATGCCGGCCACCGCGCCGGCCGCGCCGAGCACCGCGAGCACGGCCACGCCGACCGGCAGCCCGGCCATGGCATCCCGGCCGTCTCCGGCGGCCCGCTGGAACTCGCCCTGCTCGTGGTCGATGGCCTGGGCGAGATTGCGGTCGACGCTGTCGAAGCACTCGCCGGTGGCACCCTTGGCGCCGATGACCTTGTCCAGCGCCTGCTGGTAGTTGCCGTTCTCGTCCTCGGCGCGGGCGGAGGCATGGCGCTGCTTCCACACCGCCATGTTGCCCTCGGCCGCCTTCACCGGCGTACGGCCGCCCTGGTCGTCGGCGAGCGTCTGCGCCCGGGTCAGCCCCTTGCCGAGCACGCCCATGTCCTTGTCGAAGTCGTAGTAGTAGGCGTCGTACGTCTTTCCGCCGACCGTGATGGTCTCGGCGCCGCGCGCCACCAGGCTCAGGTTCTCGTTGCCGCGCGCCTTCAGGGAGGCGATGCGGGCGTCGTGCAGCACGGTCAGCGAGCGGACGCCGTGGTCGTAGGAGCCGTTCAGCTCCGCGCGGGCCACCGCGTGCCCGACGACGAGCCACAGCAGGGCGACGGCGGTGCCGGCGCCGGCCGCGACCAGACCGTGGTTGAGCACGCGGTTCGTCCGCCGGTACGTGCGGTGCTGGGCCCAGCCGAGCGCGGCCAGCGCGAGCACGCCGAGCGCGATGGCGATCCACGGGTACGGCGTCGCGTCCGCGTAGTCGGCGTCGAGCCGGGCGTTCTCCTTGGTGTAGAGATCCTCCGCCGCCGGGAGCATCTCCTGCTGCATCTTCTCGTTGGCGTAGCGCAGATAGGCGCCGCCGACCGGATATCCCTGGCGGTTGTAGGTCCGGGCCCGCTCGACGAGCCCCTTGTACTCGGGCAGCAGCTTGTTCAGCTTGGCGATCGTCGCCTCGGAGGCGGAGCCCGGCTCGGCGTTGGCGGCCGCGGTCACCAGCCCGGCGGCCGCGGTCCTGATGTCCTTCTCGTACCGGTCCCGGGAGGCGGCCGTCTCCTGGCCACCCGCCAGAAAGCCGCTGGACGCGGCCGTGTTGGCGTCCGCCAGCGAACGGTAGATGTCGGCGGCACCCGAACTGAGCGGCTGGCTGCGGTGCAGCACGTCGTCGGCGGCGGCCGTCCGCTCACTGGCCTGCCAGGCGCTGACCGCGCCGAACGCCACGACCAGCAGCGCCAGGAAGGCGCCGATGATCCGCAGCCGCCCCGGCTCGGTGGTCGCCGCGGCCCGCAGCCGGTCGACGCCCTCGGCGAAGGCGGTCCGCCGGGTGGGCGGCGCGGGGGAGCCCACGGGGGCCGGCCGGGCGGACTGCGGGGGGATGCCGGGGGCGGCGGGCACGCCGGGGCCCACCGCTGGCGGTGCCGCGCTCTTCGGCGGGTGTGTCACTTGACCTCCCCCATGGTCATCCGTTCGCCGCCAAGTATCGCCGCACGGACTGACATCTGCACCGGCCTTCACTGGATCTTGATCGGATCGCAGTGTGCGCCGCTCATGAACACGCCGGGAGCATCTGTTCGGTTCCCCTCCGCCACGGGATGCGCCGCGCGCCCACGCGACGGTGCCCCGTCAAGTCGCTACCCCTCCCAGTGCCCCCGCGCCCGCTCCCGCGCCTGTGCCGTCGCGCCCAGCCGGTCCAGGCCCAGCAGGGCCGCGCCCAGGACCGGGCTCGCCGTGACCACGCGGACGTCGGCCTTCGGGGCGCGGGCCGTCAGCAGGGCGCGGATGCCGTCGTCGAGCAGGGCGTGCCCGGCCGTCAGGACGCTGCCGCCGAGCAGGACCGGCGTCTCCTCCTCCAGCAGGTCGAGGCGGGTCAGCGCCACCGTGGCCATGACCGCCACCTCCTCCGCGAGCCGCGCGACGATCGCGCGGGCCACCCCGTCGCCCCCGGTGGCCGTGGCGAAGAGCACCGGAGTCAGCTCGTGCCGGCGGTCGTGGTCGACGTGCTCCAGGTGCAGCGCCTCGATCAGCGCGTACATCGTCGGCAGGCCGAAGTGCGCGGGCAGAGTGCGGGACAGGGCCGTCGGGCCGCCCCTGCCGTCCTCCGCGCGGGCCGCGTGCCAGAGGGCCTCCTCGGCCAGGCCCCAGCCGCCGCCCCAGTCACCGGAGATGCGGCCGATGGCCGGGAAGCGCGCGGTACGGCCGTCGGGGCGCATGCCGACGCAGTTGATGCCCGCCCCGCACACCACGGCCACCCCGCGCGGCTCGGCGACGCCCGCCCGCAGGATCGCGAAGGTGTCGTTGCGCACCTGAACCGACTGACCCCAGCCGCGTGCCCGGAGCGCGGCGGCCAACTGCTCCTCCTCGACGGGGAGGTCGGCGTTGGCCAGACAGGCCGACACATGCGAGACCGAGGTGACGCCGGCGTCCGCGAAGGCCCGCGCGACCGGTTCGGCCAGCGTGTCCAGCGCCGCCGCCACCCCCACCGCGGGCGGGCGGAAGCCGCCGCCGCGGGCCGTGGCCAGCACCTCCCCGGCGGCGGTGACCACGGCCACGTCGGTCTTGCTGTTGCCCGCGTCGATGGCGAGCACGGTCGAGGTCAGGCCCACGCGAGGTGCTCCCGGTTGTGTGCGATCAACTGGTCGGTGAGGGCGTCGGCGTACGCGTACTGGCCGATCAGCGGATGGGCGAGCAGGGCGCGGAAGACGCGGTCGCGGCCGCCGCGCAGCGCCGCCTCCAGGGCCAGCTCCTCGTACGCCGTCACGTTCGCGACCAGACCGGCGAACAGGGGGTCCAGCTCCGGGACCGGCAGCGGGGCCGGGCCGGCCGGGCCGACCGCCGCCTGCACCTCGATCACCGCGTCGTCGGGCAGGAAGGGCAGCGTGCCCCGGTTGAACGCGTTCACCACCTGGTACGGGCTGCCGCCCCCGCCGAGCAGGGCCGCCGCCAGGTCCACGGCCGCCTCCGAGTAGTAGGCCCCGCCGCGCCTGGCGAGCAGCGCGGGCTTCTCGTCCAGGGCCGGGTCGCCGTACATCTCCAGCAACTCGCGCTCCATGGCGGCCACCTCGGCGGCGCGGGACGGCTTGGTGCGCAGTTCGCGTACGACCTCGTCGTGGGCGTAGTAGTAGCGCAGGTAGTAGGAGGGGACCACGCCCAGGCGGTCCAGGAGGGGGCGCGGGAGGCGGAGGTCGTCGGCGATCGCGTCGCCGTGCTCTCCGAGAAGCTTCGGGAGGACGTTGTCGCCTTCGGGGCCACCCAGGCGCACACCTGTTTCCCACGTGAGGTGGTTGAGGCCCACATGGGCGAGGTGCACATCCGCCGGGGTCACGCCGAGCAGGCCCGCGAACTTCCGCTGGAAGCCGATCGCCACGTTGCACAGTCCGACCGCCCGGTGCCCGGCCTGGAGCAGGGCGCGGGTGACGATGCCGACCGGGTTGGTGAAGTCGATGATCCAGGCCCGCGGGTTGGTACGGCGCACCCGCTCGGCGATGTCCAGCACCACCGGAACCGTGCGCAGCGCCTTGGCCAGGCCGCCCGCGCCGGTGGTCTCCTGGCCGATGCAGCCGCACTCCAGCGGCCAGGTCTCGTCCTGCTGCCGGGCCGCCTGGCCGCCGACGCGCAGCTGCAGCAGCACGGCGTCGGCGCCCTCGACGCCGGCGTCCAGGTCGGCGGTGGTGACGATCCGGCCGCCGTGGCCCTGCTTGGCGAAGATGCGCCGGGCCAGGCCGCCGACCAGTTCCAGGCGTTCGGCGGCCGGGTCCACGAGGACCAGTTCCTCGATGGGCAGGGTGTCCCTGAGGCGTGCGAAGCCGTCGACGAGTTCGGGGGTGTAGGTCGAGCCTCCGCCGACCACGGTGAGTTTCATACAGGGTTAACCCTTCACTCCGGTGAGCGTGACGCCTTCCACGAACGCCTTCTGGGCGAAGAAGAACACGAGGATCACGGGGGCCATGACCAGCACGGTCGCGGCCATGGTGAGGTTCCAGTCGGTGTGGTGGGCGCCCTTGAAGGACTCCAGGCCGTAGGACAGGGTCCAGGCGCCGGGGTTCTCCGAGGCGTAGATCTGGGGGCCGAAGTAGTCGTTCCACGCGTTGAAGAACTGGAAGAGGGCGACGGCGGCGATGCCCGGCTTCGCCATCGGCAGGACGACCTTCAGCAGGGTCCTGAGGTCACCGCAGCCGTCGACCCTCGCCGCGTCCAGGTACTCGTTCGGGATCGTCATCAGGAACTGGCGCAACAGGAAGATGGAGAACGCGTCGCCGAACGCCAGCGGTATGACCAGGGGCCACAGCGTGCCCGAGAGGTCCAGCTGCTTCGCCCAGAACAAGTACATCGGGATGATGATCACCTGCGGGGGCAGCATCATCATCGAGATCACCAGCATGAGGGAGAGACTGCGGCCCCGGAAGCGGAGCTTGGCGAGCGCGTACGCCACCGGGACGGACGAGACCACGGTCAGGACGGTGCCGAGGCCGGCGTAGATCAGCGTGTTCTTCCACCAGGTCAGAAAGCCGGGCGTGTCGAAGACCTTCTGGTAGTTGCCCCACTCCCAGGTGTGCGGGACCAGGTCCCGGCTCAGCGCCTGGGAGTCGCTCATCAGCGAGGTCAGGAACACGAACACGAAGGGCAGCACGAAGAACAGCGCGGCGGCGACGCCGAGGGAGTGGATCGCGATCCATTCGAGGAGCGCGCGGCGCCGGGCCGAGCGCTCGGCCACGGACACGACCGGCGGTGCCGGCTTCACCGGCTGGTCGAGTACTTGGGTCATGGTCAGTCACCTGCCTGGATGAGACCGCCCCGGCGCCGCATCAGCAGTGCGGTGAACGCCATCGACAGGACGAAGAGGACCAGGGCGACGACACACGAGGAGCCGTAGTCGAAGCGCTGGAAGCCGAGGTTGTAGACGAGCTGGGGGAGGGTGAGCGTGGACTTGTCCGGGTAGCCGGGCTCGAACTGGGTGCCCGCGCCCTGGATCACCCCGGAGGCGACCTTCCCCGCGATCAGGGGCTGGGTGTAGCACTGCATGGTCTGGATCACGCCGGTGACCGCGGCGAACATCACGATCGGGGAGATGTTCGGCAGCGTGACGTACCGGAACCGCTGCCACGCGGACGCGCCGTCCAGCTCGGCCGCCTCGTACTGCTCCGCCGGCACGTCGAGCAGCGCGGCCATGAAGATGACCATCAGGTCGCCGATGCCCCAGAGGAAGAGCAGGGTGAGGGCCGGCTTGGACCAGGCGGGGTCGTTGAACCAGCCCGGCGCCGGGACGCCGGCCTTCTCCAGGAGCGAGTCGACCGGGCCCGTACCGGGGTTGAGCAGGAAGGCGAAGGCCATGGTCGCCGCGACCGGCGGGGCCAGGTACGGCAGGTAGAACAGGGTGCGGAAGACACCCGTCCCCGTCTTGATCTTGGTGATGAGCAGGCCGACGCCCAGCCCGAAGAGGACCCGGAGGGACACCACCACGACGACCAGCCACAGCGTGTTGCGCAGGGCGGGCCAGAACAGCGGGTAGTGCTCGAAGACGTAGGTCCAGTTCTTGCCCCCGCTCCACGTCGGCGGCCGGAAGCCGTCGTAGTGCATGAAGGAGAAATAGACCGTCGAGATCAGCGGATACGCGAAGAAGACCGCGAAGCCGATCAGCCAGGGCGACATGAAGGCGACCGTGCGAAGCGCCGCGCGACGGCGTTTCGACGCGAGAGTGACCGCGCTCATCGGCTACTTCGCCTGCGCGATGTCCGTGTCGATCTGTGCGGCCGCCGTCTTCAGGCCGGCCTTCAGATCGGTGATCTTGCCGCTCTCGTAGTCGTAGCCGAGCTGCTGGATCGTCACCAGGTACTGGCCGCCGTTGAGGGAGGCGGGTGACGTGGTGGAGTCCGGATGGGCGGCGATGTCCAGGAACGTCTTGAAGCGCGGGTCGTACTTCAGCTTCGGGGACCTCAGCGCGGCCAGGGTGGACGGCACGTTGTGGATGTCGTTGGCGAATCCGACCACGGCGTCCGTGTCGGTGGTGATGTACTTGACGAACTCCCAGGCCGCGTTCTGCTTGTGGCTGGTGGCGGCGATGCCCGCGACGGTGCCGGTGATGTAGCCCTTGCCGTACTGCGCGGCCTGGTCGTCGGGCACGGGCAGCGGGGCGACGCCGATGTCGAACTTCGTCCCTGCCTGCTCGGCCATCCCGAGCCGCCACTCGCCGTCGAGCTGCATGGCGACCTGACCGGTGTGGAAGGGGTGCTTGGGACCCCATTCGTCACCGAGCGTCGCCCGGAACCTCTCCAGCTTCTGGAACCCGCCGAGTCCGTCCACGAGCCGTTTCTGGAGGGCGAAGCCCTTCTCGAAGGCCGGGTCCTTGGCGAGGTTCGACTTTCCGTCCCTGGCGAAGTACGTCGGCGAGAACTGCGCGAAGTAGTGCTCGGTGGTGGTCTCCCAGCCGTGGTAGTCCGGCATGAAGCCCAGCTGCCTGTAGCCGTCGCCCTGGGCGATGGTGAGCTTCTTGGCGTCGGTCTCGAACTCGGACCAGGTCCTGGGCGGGTTCGCGAGGCCGGCCCTCCTGAACGCCGTCTTGTTGTAGTAGAGCCCGTAGGCGTCACCGAGCAGCGGCACCGTGCAGCGGTTCCCCTCGAACTGGGTGTACTCGTTCATCGGCTTCGGGAACGTCGTCTCCGGGTCGATGTCCGACTTCTTGAAGAAGGGGTTGAGGTCGACCAGCGCGCCGGAGGAACAGAACTTGCCGACGTTGTTGGTGGTGAAGGAGGAAATGACGTCCGGGGCCTCGTCGCCGCCCGACCGCAGCGCCTGGTTGATCTTGTCGTCGGTCATGTTGCCGACGACGTGCACGTGGATGTTGGGGTGCGCCTTCTCGAAGCCGGCGACCAGTGACTTGACGGCCTTCACCTCGTTCGGCGCGCTCCAGGCGTGCCAGAAGTTGATCGTCGTGTCCTTCGAGGCGTCGTCCGTGGCGCCGGAGCCCGACTGCCCGGTGCACGCGGTGGTGAACAGGGCCAGGGAAGCAGTCAGGGCAAAAGCTGCTTTTCGGGCAGCAGACGGTATGGCTTCGGGCATGGCGGGGTCTCCCAGGGGGACGGGGTGGGTGGAAGAGGGGGGCGCTCTAGCGCGAGGTGTCGAAGACCTCGTCGCGGGTGGTGACGAGCGCGGACTCCAACGCGCCGCGCAGTACGGGGTGTTCGCGGACGCCGCCGACGACCAGCCGGGGGCGGGCGGCGGCCAGCTCCTCCAGCTCGGCCTGGACGAGGGCGCGCAGCACCTCGCCGCCGGCCGTCAGCGCGGAGCCGCTGAGGACGACGAGTTCGGGGTCGAGGACGGAGACGAGCGAGGCGAGACCGGTGGCCAGCCGGGTCGCGTAGGTCTGCAGCAGCTCCCGGTAGGGGCCGCTCGTGTGGTCGGCGGCACGGGCGATGAGTTCGGCGGCGACCTCCGGATGCGACCCGGACGGAAGGTGGGGGATGCCGAGTTCCCGGGCCAGCTTCGGTACGGCCTGGGAGCCGGCCAGTTCCTGGTAGCCGCCGCTGTTGGCCTTGGTCACCTGCCGCACCAGGGGCGTGCCCGGCACCGGCAGGAAGCCGACCTCGCCGGCGCCGCCGGTCCAGCCGCGGTGCAGCCGGCCGCCGAGGACCAGGGCGGCGCCGAGCCCGTCCTCGTTCCACAGGAGGACGAAGTCCCCGTGGCCCTGGGCGGCGCCGAGCCGTTGTTCGGCGAGGGCGACGAGGTTGACGTCGTTCTCGTACTCGACCGGCATCGGCAGGGCGGCGGCGAGTTCGTCGAGCAGGGCGGGGGAGTGCCAGCCGGGCAGATGGGAGGCGTACCGCAGGCGCCCGGTGTTCGGGTCGAAGGCGCCGGGGGTGCCGATGACCAGCCGGTGCACGTCGGACCGCGCGAGCCCGGCCGCCTTCACGGCGCCGTCGAGCGCGTCGGTGACCTGCTGGACGACGGGCCGCACGGGCCGTCTCCCCGGTGTGGGCAGCTCGAACTCACCCACCGTGCGGCCGGTGATGTCGGCGACGGCGGCGCGGATGCGGTGCGGGGTGACGTCCAGGCCGGCGGCGTACGCGGCACCCGGATCGACGGCGTACAGCTGGGCGTTGGGGCCCGGCCGGCCCTCGCTGGTGCCGGTCACCCGGACCAGTCCGGCCGCCTCCAGCCGGGCCAGCAGCTGCGAGGCGGTGGGCTTGGACAGGCCGGTGAGCTTGCCGATCCGGGTGCGTGACAGCGGGCCGTGCGCCAGCAGGAGGTCCAGGGCGGCGCGGTCGTTCATGGCGCGCAGCACGCGCGGGGTGCCCGGCGTACCGGCTGTTCCTGCCATGGAGTTCGACACCTGCCTTTCCAGCCACCCAGCTTTTCAGTGACGCGGGCGCGGCGTCCAGCCTTGATCACCGGCCCCGGGAAGATCACTGTTAGGAAAGTTTCCTATCGCGGTGCGAGGAAGGTAAGCCCAGGACGAAGGGGGCGTCAATAGACAAGGGGCCCGGGGCGGCGGAGTTGGTGTCCCGGGGCCGGAGAAGTCCTCGGGTTCAGCTGCCGAGGAAGGGGGTGGTGTCGAGGGTGGGGTACGGCGCGGGGAGGGGGAGGGGTTCGCCGAGGCTGACCTTGGTGTCGGTGTCGTAGTACGCCTCGGTGGGGCTGTCGCCGGGGAGGATGGGGTCCGTATAGCAGTGGGCCGTCTTGGAATGGCGGTCGATGAGGACGTAGACGGGGATGCCGGCGGCGGCGTAGGTGCGGAACTTGGGGCCGGTGTCGGTCCAGTGGTTCGATGAGGTGACCTCGCCGACGAGGGCGAGCATGTCGGCGGGGTACCACCCCTTGTGGGCCTTGCGGTAGGACTCGTCCAGTTCGGAGGCCTTGCGGCGGCGGACGTAGAAGTCCGGGACGAGCAGGCCCAGGGTCCCGCCGTTCTTGGTGGCTGCGCGGTAGCCGTTGCCCATGCCCACGAGGTGGGTTCCAGCCATGCGGAACTGGAACGTCAGCTCCAGGGCACCGTCGTTGTGATTCTCGTCCGGCTGCGGCGGCACGATGACCGTCCCCTCGACGTACTCGGGTCGAATCGGCATCGGAGACGCCTCTTCGATCGCACTCAACAGGTCGGCGGGGTCCTGCGTCATCACCGGCTCCACGAGAGGTTCGGCGCTCATCGCTCGTTCTCCTTGTCGCGCTGATGTCAGGCTAAGCCCACGCCGGGCGCCCCGGCAGAACGATGGGGCACCCCGTGCGCTCTCCGCGCCGGGATGCCCCACCTGTTCACTCGAACGTGTGTGCCGAACCGTTCCGCTACTTCGCCGGAGGCGCCGGCCGCTGGGGAGCGAGGGGTGCCGTCGCCGCCGACTGCGCGGAGTCCGCGTTGGCGTACACCGAAGGCGCCGCGACCGAGGCTGTCGGGTCGGGGGCGTCCTCCGCGTCCTCCACGGACGTCGCGCCGCCCACGATGCGGATGCTCGCCTGGTCGAACGCCCGCTTGATCCGCCACCGCAGTTCGCGCTCGACCGTCAGCGCCTTGCCCGGCATCGTCTTCGCGGAGACCCGCACCACCATGGAGTCGATCAGCACGGAGTCCAGGCCGAGCACCTCGACCGGGCCCCAGAGCAGCTCGTTCCAGGGCTCTTCCTTGGTCATGTGCTCGGCGACGTCGTCGAGCACGGCCTTGACCCCGTCCAGGTCCTCGGACGACTTCACGGTGACGTCCACGCCCGCCGTCGCCCAGCCCTGCGAGAGGTTGCCGATCCGCTTGACCTCGCCGTTGCGGACGTACCAGATCTCACCGTCGGCGCCGCGCAGCTTGGTCACGCGCAGTCCGACCTCGATCACCTCACCGCTGGCCACCCCCGCGTCGACCACGTCACCGACGCCGTACTGGTCCTCCAGGATCATGAACACGCCGGAGAGGAAGTCCGTGACCAGGTTCCGCGCGCCGAAACCGATCGCCACGCCCGCGACACCGGCCGACGCCAGCAGCGGCGCCAGGTTGATCTTGAAGGTGGACAGCACCATCAGCGCGGCCGTACCGAGTATCAGGAAGCTCGCCACCGAGCGCAGCACGGAACCGATCGCCGCCGACCGCTGCCGCCGTCGCTCGGCGTTCACCAGCAGCCCGCCCAGCGCCGTGCCGTCCACGGCCTCGGCGGTGCGGCCCATCCTGTCTATCAGCTTGGTGATCGCCCGCCGCACCACCGCGCGCAGCGACACCGCCACTACCACGATCAGCAGTATCTGCAGCCCCATCGCGAGCCACGTCGACCAGTTCTGCTCGACCCAGCTCGCCGCGTTCGTCGCGCTCTGCTGGGCGTCCTGGAACGACGGCACGACGGGTGTCGTCCGTGACGGGGAAGGGGACGGGGTCGGCGACGCACCGGCGGCCAGCAGGACGGCGGGCAAGGACGACACGGCAGGTACCTCCAAGGTGCTGCACGGTCCGTACCGGCAAAGCGGTCAAGGTCTTCAAGGTCACGAAAAGGTCACCGGACGGACAGGACCACCACACTAACGGGGCATTGTGTGTGCCCCGCGCGGATCCGCCAAGGAGGCGTACGGGAGCGACGGGGGCGCACCCCAGCTTGAACAGGCCATGGCCCGGCCGGCTTGAACAGGCCGTGATCCGGGGGATGAATCAGATGTGGTCGAAAACACTCCCAGCCCGTTACCGGGACATGGTGGCGCTTCCACCAGGCATGAGGGGAGACTGACTGCAGATCGTCCCGGCGCGAGCCACGCGCCGCCGACGCCCAAGGAGGCACCCGTGCCGCATGTCCTGGTCCTCAACGCGTCGTACGAGCCGCTCGGCGTCGTACCGCTCCGCCGCGCGCTCGTCCTCGTCCTGGAGAACAAGGCCGTCTCCCTCGAGGAATCCGGCGCCTATATGCACAGCGCAACCGTCACAGTCCCCGCACCCAGCGTGGTCCGGCTCAAGCGATTCGTGCGGGTTCCCTACCGGGGGCCCGTTCCTCTCACCCGCCGTGCGCTCTTCGCCCGCGACGGGGGCCGGTGCATGTACTGCGGTGGCGTCGCAACCAGCGTCGACCACGTCATCCCGCGCAGCCGCGGGGGCAAGCACGTCTGGGACAACGTGGTGGCCTCCTGCCGCCGCTGCAACCACGTCAAGGCCGACCGGCACCTCGTCGAGCTGGGCTGGCGGCTGCGGCACAAGCCGGCGCCGCCGAGCGGCCTCGCCTGGCGGATCATCGGTACCGGGCACCGGGATCCGCGCTGGATGCCTTATTTGCAGCCGTACGGTGCGGATGACGCACTGGCCCGGATCGACGGCATCTCCGCCTAGTTCCGGGCCTGTGTTGTTCTGCGCCCGGTAGGGGCGCGGTGGTGGTCGTTGCCGCATGTCAGTTGCCGCATGTCAACAGCGCCCCGCGCCCCGCTCCGCGTACAGGGTCGTGCCCCACGTGCCCGCGAACAGCGCCGCCGCCGGTGCTGTCAGCGGCGCGAGGTGGGCCGGACACCGCGGCCACCACGGGCGCACGGCCGTACGGTCCGGCTCGTCCGACGCCGTGCGCGGGCTCGTACCCGTCACCGCCGAGGCCGGCACCTCCTTGACGTGGCAGTGGACGTGGCAGTCGGCGCGGCGGCGGCCGCGGGCCGCGGAGTAGGCCGACAGCCGGTCCCGGCGCGCCTGCTCGCCCGTCCCGGCCGTCGAGCCCGGAGTGGTTCAGGGAGCCGCAGGTCATGGCCCCGGCATCCGGCGAAGGAGGCGAGGACCGGCGAACCCGGCGCCGGCCCCGGCAGCGGGCCGCTGCGACGGCCCGCAACGGCGCCGCGTTCCCGTCGGCGCCGCCGGTCCCCCCCGGCTCCGCAAACCGCCACGCGTGCCGACGCCGTCACGGGGTAGGCCTGCCCTAACCCGTTCAAAGCCGCACCATCCGACTCGACCGTCCGCCCCGACCGTCCGCCCCCCGATCCGACCCGCGGATCCGACCCACCCAGGCGACTCACCTGAAGGAGGCCCCTGTGGCCGCAACGGCTCGACTCTCGATCCCGGCCCAGTGGAAACCCGTGGCGGAGCCGTCCGCCATGACCGACGAGGCACTGCTGTGCGCCTTCAGCGCGGAGGGCGCCAGCGCCCAGGCCCCGCTGACCAGCGAACCGCCCCTGCCCGACGCCGAGCCCCTGACCAGCGAGCCGCCGCTCGCCGACGCCACCCCGCTGACCAGCGAGTCCGACGCCTTCGGCGCGGGGTTGTAGATGGCCCCGGCGTTCGAGGAGCTCGCGGACGCGGAGCTGTCCCGGCTCGCCGAGCTGCACGGGGTCGCCACCTCCTACAGCCCCGCCCCGGGCCGCGACGTCCCCGTCCCCGCCTCCGCCGTGGTCGCCGCCCTGGCCGCCCTCGGCGTCGAGGCGGCCGGCCCCGGCGCCGTACGCACCGCGCTCGCCGCCCGCGAACGCGAGCTGCGCGAGCGCCTGCTGCCGCCGACGGTCGTGCACTGGGCCGGCGACCCGCAGGGCCCCGCCGCCCTCGCGGCCCTGCCGCCCGGTACCCGCCTGCGCGTCCGCACCGAGGAGGGCGAGGAGCGGGACGGGACCCGGAACCTCCCGCTCGGCGTGCACCGGGTGACCGCCGCGGCCCCCGACGGACGCACCGGCCACGCCCACCTCGTCGTCGCCCCCGACCGGCTGCCCGCCCCGCCCGGCCGCTCCCACGGCCTGCTCGTCCAGCTCTACTCCCTGCTCTCCCGCCGTTCCTGGGGCATGGGCGACCTCGGCGACCTCACCGAGCTGGCCGGCTGGGCCGGACGCACGGCCGGCGCCGGATTCGTCCAGGTCAACCCGCTGCACGCGGCCGTACCCGGCGCCCCCACCGACCCCTCCCCGTACCGCCCCTCCTCCCGCCGCTTCCCGGATCCCGTGCACCTGCGGATCGAGGCCGTCCCCGAGTTCGCGTACGTGGCGGACCGCGAGCGGCTGGGCCGGCTGCTGGAGCGGGCCGAGCGGCTGCGCGCCGCCGTCCTCGACAAGGGCGCCCTCATCGACCGCGACGCCGTGTGGGAGCTGAAGCGGGAGGCGCTGGACCTGGTCCTGGCCGTTCCCCTGGGCCCCGGCCGCCGGGCCGCCTACGACGACTTCCGCGCCGCCCACGGCCAGGCCCTGGAGGACCACGCCACCTGGTACGCCCTCGCCGAGACCCACGGCTGCGACTGGCAGCGGTGGCCGTCCGGCCTGCGGGACCCGCGTTCCGCTCAGACCGCCCGCGCCCGCGCCGACCTCGCCGACCGCGTGGACTTCCACGCCCGCCTCGCCTGGCTCACCGACGGCCAGCTCCGCGCCGCCCAGCGCGCCGCCCGCGAGGCCGGGATGCCGGTCGGGATCGTGCACGACCTCGCCGTCGGCGTGCACCCGGCCGGCGCCGACGCCTGGGCGCAGCAGGACGTGTTCGCCGCCGGCATGTCCGTCGGCGCCCCACCCGACGCCTTCAACGCCCGCGGCCAGGACTGGGGCCTGCCGCCCTGGCGCCCCGACCGGCTCGCCGCCACCGGCCACGCTCCCTACCGAGACCTCCTGCGCGCCCTCTTCCGCTACGCCGGCGCCCTGCGCATCGACCACGTCATGGGCCTGTTCCGGCTGTGGTGGGTCCCGCAGGGCAGCCCGCCCACCGAGGGCACGTACGTCCGCTACGACGCCGACGCCATGCTCGCGATCCTCGCCCTGGAGGCCACCCGGGCCGGAGCCGTCGTCATCGGCGAGGACCTCGGCACCGTCGAGCCCGGTGTCCGCGAGACGCTCGCCCGGCGCGGCGTGCTCGGCACCTCGGTGCTGTGGTTCGAGCGCGACTGGGAGGGCGACGGACGCCCGCTGCCGCCCGACCGCTGGCGCGCCGACTGCCTGGCCACCGCCACCACCCACGACCTGCCGCCCACCGCCGCCCGGCTCACCGGCGACCACGTCGAGCTGCGCGACCGCCTGGGCCTGCTCACCCGGCCGGCCGCCGAGGAACGCGCCGAGGCCACCGCCGACACCGCCGAGTGGCTCGCCCTGCTGGGCAGCCTCGGTCTGCTGGACCTGACGGCCGCCGGACCGCCCGGCACCGACGAGGAGGAGGAGATCCGGGCCTTCCACCGCTTCCTGCTGCGCACCCCGGCCCGGCTGATCGGCCTCTGGCTCCCGGACGGCGTCGGTGACCGGCGCCCGCAGAACCTGCCGGGCACCTGGGACCAGTACCCGAACTGGCGGCTGCCCCTCGCGGACCGCGAGGGCCGGCCGGTGCCGCTGGAGGAACTGACGGCATCCCCCCGGCTGAGGGCGCTGCTCGATGTGTTCACGCAGGCCGGGGACGGGCGGACCACCGGTACCCGACCCCGCGCGCGCGGCCTTCCGGGTGATTCGCTAACTTGAGATCGTGGACAAGAAGAACGCCCTGCGCGCCGGTGCCCTGGCCGCCGGTACGACGCTGATGATGCTGCTCATGTCGTCCCCCGCGCTCGCGCTGACCCGCGACGACGGCGACGACCCCGGCCCGGGCCTGAGCGTCGTCCAGACGCTGGGCCTCTACGTGCTGATCCCGCTCGCGCTGTTCGCGGTCATCGCCGGTCTGGTCATGGCGCTGGACAAGTCCAAGATCAGGACGATCAAGCCCTCGTCCGCCGTGAAGTCCGAGGCCAAGGCCAAGGCCTGACCGGACACCGGTTCTTCCGCCGGGGCGCCTGTCCCCGGTGCCCTCGCCGGGGGCGCCTGGTCCCGCCGGTACGTGCGCACCGCCGTACCCGGGTGCGGACGGCGCCCTCGGCGTTCTGTCTTTCCCGGGCCCCTCAGGGGGTCGGTGCGGTCAGGTACCGCTGTACGGTCGGCCCGAGCCACGCCAGCAGTTCCTCGCGGGCCAGCTCCCGCGCCGCCGGCAGCCGCAGCACATAGCGGGTCAGGGCCAGTCCGAGCAGCTGGGCGGCACACAGCGCGGCCCGCCCGGGGACCTGCTCGGGGTCGGGGCACACCTGCCGGGCCACCGGCAGCAACTGGTCCCGGAAAATGCTCTGCATCCGTTCGGCCCCGGCCCGGTTGGTGACGCCGACCCGGAGCACGGCCGTGAGCTCCTCGTTCTCCTCCCACAGGCCGAGGAAGTGGCTCACCAGCGCCCGTCCGACCTCGTCCCTCGGCACCTGCGCCAGATCGGGGAGCCGCAGGTCCAGCGCGACGGCGGCCGCGAACAGCCCCTCCTTGCTGCCGTAGTAGCGCATGACCATCGACGGGTCGATGCGCGCGTCCTTGGCGATCGCCCGGATGGTGGCCCGTTCGTAGCCGTCGGCGGCGAACCGCTCACGGGCGGCGGCGAGGATGGCGGTCCGGGTGGCGTCGGAGCGGCGCGCCTGGTGCGTTCTGGTGCCGTCTGTCATGCCAACGAGCGTAGGCCAACGCGTGTGGGCCAACAAGTGTTGACCGCCTGTGTCGCGCGGTTCTAGGCTTGCCAACAAGCGTTGGCAAACGAACGTTGACCAACGTCTGTTGTCCAACGAACGTTGACCAACAGGCGTTGACACCCAGGAGGCCACCATGACCGGCACCACGGGAAACACCCCCCACCACGTCATCGTCGTCGGCTCCGGCCCCACCGGCCTGCTCCTCGCCGGCGATCTCGCCACCGCCGGCGTCCCGGTCACCGTCCTCGAAAAGCGCCCCCACCGGATCAGCAACCGGGCGCCCACCCCCTGACCGGCGCCCGCGTCCCGGACGTCGCCCTGGCCGGCGGCGGCCGCCTCCACGAGGCCCTGCGCGACGGCCGCTTCGTGCTGGTCACCGCGGAGCCGTACGAGCCGGGCCCCGCCCGCGCGGCCCGGCTGAGCGTGGCCCGCTGGGCGAGCGACCGCCGTACGACCGTGCTGGTCCGCCCCGACGGATACGCGGCCTGGGCCGCCGACTCACCCACCTCGGCGGACATCGAGACGGCGCTCGCCCCGCACATCGGCGGTTAGTGCCGCTCCTCCAGGGTCCCCGCGAGCAACTCCCGCAGCAGGTCGGCCAGTTGGCCGGCCTGTTCGTCGTCGAGGCGGGACAGTGCCTCCGTCTGGACGGCGAGGCCCGCGCCGACGGCCCGGTCGATGACGTCCAGCCCCTGCTCCGTGAGCGTAACCTTCAGGCCCCGGCGGTCGTGCGGATCGGGGGAGCGGCGCAGCAGCCCGGCCTTCTCCAGCTTGTCGAGGCGACCGGTCATCCCGCCGGTGGTGAGCATGAGGGTGGCCGACAGCTGGCGCGGTGAGAGGGTGTACGGCTCGCCGGCCCGGCGCAGGGTCGCGAGCACGTCGAACTCGCCGCGTGAGATGCCGTAGGGCTGGTACGCCTTCTCCACGCGGTCACCCATGGCGCGGGAGAGGCGGTAGATCCGCCCGAAGACCTCCATGGCCCTGGACTCGAGGTCGGGCCGCACGGCCGCCCACTGGTCGATGATCGCGTCGACGGGATCCTTGCCTGCACTCATGCGCCGAGTATCGCCGTCCGGACGGTCGTCGGCAAGAAAGTGACTTGATGGAAAGTTGCTTAGTGCTAAGCTACTTTCCATCAAGCTACTTCGAGGGGGCAGACATGGTGACAAGGAAGAGCGAGCGCATCCCCGGTGAGTGGGCACTGCCCCTCACCGCGGCCGTCAACGGCATCGGTACCGGCATGTACGTCCCGTTCACGCTGGTCTTCTTCCACGCCGTCACCGGACTGTCCTTCACGGTCGTGGGCGCCGTGCTCACCAGCACCGGCCTCGCCGGGATCGTCGCACTGCCGCTCGCCGGCACGGCGGTGGACCGGTACGGCGCGAAGCGGGTGCAGTACGCGCTGTACGGCGTCCGGGTCGCCGGCTTCGCCCTCTACCCCTTCGCCCACTCCCTCGCCGCCTTCGCGGCCGTCGCCCTGGTCACGGCCGCCGCCGACCGGGCGTTCCCCGCGGCCCAGCAGTCCCTGATCGGAGAGGTCGCCCGCGGGGCGGCCCGGGACCGGCTGCAGGCGTCGACCCGCGCACTGCAGAACGCCGGCAACGGCGCGGGGGCGCTGCTGGCCACTCTCGTCATCTCCCTGGCGGGCAGCGCCGGTTACACGTACGCGGCCTGGGGCAACGCCCTCTCCTTCGCCCTCGCGGCGCTGCTGCTGCGGCCCCTGCGGCCGACGCGTGCGACAGGCGAGATCCCGGCGGCCGGGCGGGCGGGCGACGGCTACCGGCTCGTCCTCGCCGACCGGCCCTTCCTGGTCGTCACCGGCGCCAACTTCCTCAACGCGCTGAGCTATTCGGCCCTCTCGGTGCTGTTCCCGCTGTTCATGGTGGAGTGGCTGCACGGGCCCTCGGTGCTCACCGGCGCCGCGTTCACCCTCAACACGGTGCTGTGCGCGGCCGCCGGGGTGGGCGTGGGCGCACGGGTCCGCAAGGCCGGGGCCAGGCGGACCCGGGCGGCGGCGCTGGGCGGGGGCCTGTTCGCGGCCGCCTTCGCCGCGCAGATCGTGCTCGGCACCGTACGGCCCGCCTCGACGACGGTCCTGGGCGCGGCCCTGATCGCCGTGGTCCTCGTCTACACCCTCGGCGAGCTGATCCACAGCCCCGCCGCCCAGGTGCTCGCGGTGGCGGCGGCGCCCGAGGCGGTGCGCGGCCGGTACCTGGCGGCGTACCAGATGTCCTGGTCGCTGGCGAAGGCGGTGGCGCCGTCCCTGTTCACGGTCCTGCTCGACCTGGACGGCCGGGCACCGTGGGCCGTCCTCGTCCTGACCTCGGCGGTGGCCGCGGCCCTGCTGATCCGGTCGGAACGCCGGCTTCCGGAGGAGGCGGTACGGCCGCTGACGCTGCCGGCGACAGTGGTGCGCCGTGGCGCCCCCGCCCCGGCCCCCATCCCCGCACCGGCCTCCGCCCCGGCGCCCGTCCTCGCCGATGCCGAAGGAACCCGGGGGACCCGGCCGTGAAGCGATCCGTCACCGTCCCGCTCACCGCGCTCGCCCCCGTCTCCTGGGGCACCACCTACGCCGTCACCACCGCGTTCCTGCCGCCGGACCGCCCCCTGTTCACGGCACTCGTGCGGGCCCTGCCCGCCGGGCTCCTGCTGCTGGCGCTGACCCGGGTGCTGCCGCGGGGCCGCTGGTGGGGCAAGGCGGCGGTGCTCGGCGCGCTGAACATCGGCGCCTTCTTCCCGCTGCTGTTCGTGTCGGCGTACCGGCTGCCCGGCGGTATGGCGGCCGTCGTCGGCTCGGTCCAGCCGCTGTTCGTCGTGGGCCTCTCGGCGCTGCTGCTCGGTCAGCGGCCGGTCCCGCGCACGCTCGTCACCGGGGCCGTCGCCGCACTCGGCGTCAGCCTCGTCGTCCTCCAGGGAACCGGGACGCTCGACGCCGTGGGCGCCCTCGCGGCCGTCGCCTCCACCGCTTCCATGGCCGCCGGCACGGTGCTGACCAAGCGGTGGGGCCGCCCGGACGGGGTCGGCCCGCTGGCGCTCACCGGCTGGCAGCTCACGGCGGGCGGCCTGCTCATCGCGCCGGTCGCCTTCCTGGCCGAGGGCGCCCCGCCCGCCCTGGACGGCCGGGCCGCCGGGGGCTACCTCTATCTGGCCCTGGCCAACACGGCGGTGGCGTACTGGCTCTGGTTCCGCGGCATCGGCCGGCTCACCGCCCCGCAGGTCGCCTTCCTCGGCCCGCTGTCCCCGCTGACCGCGGCGGTCGTCGGCTGGGCGGCGCTGGGCCAGGCGCTCACACCGGTGCAGATGGCGGGGATGGCGCTGGCGTTCGGCGCGACGCTCGCGGGCCAGCTCGGGGGCGGCAGACACCAACCGTTCAGTTCAACTGAAAAGAATGCTCGAAAAGATTCGATGGACCTTATGGATCCGCGGCTGCGACGGTAGGGACACGGACACACCACCCACCGAAGGGAGCCCCGTGGCAGCCGTCCTGCCCAGGACCACCACCCCCTCCACCGCACCCGCCCGCGAGGCCGCCGCCCCCGCGGCCGGACTCGCCCTCGCCGCCCTCGCCACCCTCGTCTGGTCCGGCAGCTTCGTCACCTCCCGCGGACTGCACGACAGCGTCCCGCCCGTCCAGCACGCCTTCTGGCGCTGGGTCATCGCACTCCTCGCGGTAGCACCCTTCGGCGCCCGCCAGGCCTGGCGCCAGCGGACGTCGCTCCGCCGCCACGCCCGCTTCGTCCTGCTGGCCTCCCTGCTCGGCGTGGCCACCTACAACACCCTCGTCAACCAGGCCGGACTGACCACCCCGGCCGCCACCATGGGCATGATCATGGCCGCCTCGCCGGTGCTCATGGCCGTGTTCGAGCGGCTGGGCGGCGTACGGCTCGGCGGGCGCCGCACCACTGGGCTGCTCATCGCCTGCGCGGGCGTGACCCTGCTCGTCGGCGGCGGCGCGCACTTCTCGGCCGGCGACCTCTGGATGATCGCGGCCGCCTGCTGCTTCGCCGGCTACAGCGCGCTGCTGCGCCGCAAGCCCGCCGAACTCCAGGGCACCGGCTTCCTGTTCACCACGTTCCTGACCGGCACGGTGCTGCTGCTGCCCGCGCAGGCGGTGAGCGTGACCGTGCAGGGCTCCTTCCACCCCACCCCCGGCACGGTCCTGCCCCTCCTCTACGTCGGGGTCGCCTCCTCCGCCGTCGCCTTCTTCGCCTGGAACAAGGCCATCAGCCTGATCGGCGCGACCCGCGCGGGCATCGTCTACCACCTCCAGCCGGTCTGCGTGGCCCTGCTGTCCTGGGCCGTGCTCGGCGAGACGACGGGCCTGCCGCAGCTGCTGTCGATGGCGCTGATCCTGGGCGGGGTGGTGCTGGGCGCGGGTTCACGCCGCTGACGTGTAGCTTTCCCGGCATGGCCGAGTGGGACATCCGGAAGCTGCAGATCCTGCGCACCCTGCGCGAGCGGGGGACCGTGACCGCGACGGCGGAGGCCCTGCACATGACCCCGTCCGCGGTGTCCCAGCAGCTCACCAATCTCGCCGCCCAGCTCGGCGTGCCCCTGCTGGAGGCGCACGGACGGCGGGTCCGGCTCACCGACGCCGCCCGGCTGGTGCTCACCCACGCCGAGGCGGTGTTCGAGCAGCTGGAGCGCGCCGACGCGGCACTCGCGGCCTACGCGCACGGCGAGGCGGGCGAGGTCCGGGTCGGCGCCTTCTCCACGGCGGTGCCCGCCCTGGTCGTACCGGCCGTACGGGCCCTGCGTGACACGCACCCCGGGGTGACCGTGCGCATACGGGAGGCGGAGGCCGCCGCGGCCTACGACCTGCTGGCCGCCGGTGACGTCGACGTCGCCCTGTCCCTCGCGGCCGAGGCTCCCAGCGCCGCCGACCCCCGCTTCACCCGCGTACCGCTGCTCGCCGACCCCCTCGACATCGCCCTGCCCCCCGACCACGCACTGGCCACCGCCCCCGCCCTGACCCTCACCGACCTGGCCGCGGAACCCTGGATCTTCGGCGGCAGCGGCCCCTGGTCGGACATCACCCGCCGCGCCTGTGAGACGGCCGGCTTCAGCCCCCATCAGGGCCACTCGGCCTCCGGCTGGACGGCGATCCTCGCCATGGTGGAGGCGGGCATGGGGGTGGCGCTGATCCCCCGCATGGCCGCGGCCCGACGCAGCGGCGTCGTCATGCGCGACCTCGGCCCCGACGGCCCGGTCCGGCACGTGACGGCGGCGGTGCGCAGGGGCGGGGAGACGGGGCGGGCGGTGCACCGGGTGCTGGAAGCTCTCCAGAACGCGGCCACCATCAGTGTCGCGGTGACCTCACCGCCGCGGCCCGGCTGACCGAGGCCCGCCGGACGGCCGGGGCTCCCTTCCTCCGCGAGCCTCAGCCCCGCCGCACCTCGTACAGGAAGCACCCGTACTCCACCGCCCGCACGTGCACCACCGCCACCTGCGGGTCGGCGAAGGCCTCGGCGAGGGCTGACCGGAAGTCGCCGTTCACCAGGCGGCCGCCCAGGATGCGGCCGTCGGCGCCGTAGCGGCGCAGGACGCGGTGGTCGTTGGTGAAGGGCAGGGCGGCACCGGACGGGCCCGCGCACTGCGTTGCGTGGATGAAGACCGGACCCCGTTCGTCGTACGCGCCGGGATCGGCGCCCGTCTCGGCCGCCCAGCGGCGCAGCGGCGCGTACGAGACCAGGGCGATCTCCTCGCCCGGCGCACTGTGGCGCAGACAGCAGCGCAGCGGGCCGCCGCCCTCCTCGTCGGTGAAGGGGGCCAGGGGGCGCCCCGCGTCGTCGGCGGTCCGCAGTTCCTCCAGGACCCGGGGCGGGATGGGACGTGGCGTGCATGTCGTCGTCATGGGTCCAGCCTCCCGCCGCGACGCCCCGCTGACCGGCGGGAACCGGACATCGCGCTCCCTGTGGATCCCATGGAAGGATGACGCAACCGACACATAACGAGGAGATGACCGCGTGCCTGGCACAAACCTGACTCGCGAAGAGGCGCAGCAGCGGGCCGAGCTGCTCACCGTTGACTCGTACGAGATCGATCTCGACCTCTCCGGCGCGCAGGAGGGCGGTACCTACCGGTCCGTGACCACGGTGCGCTTCGACGCCGCGCGGACCGGCGCCGATTCCTTCATCGACCTGGTGGCGCCGACCGTGCACGAGGTGGTGCTCAACGGCGACCATCTGGACCCCGCCGAGGTCTTCAAGGACTCGCGGATCGCCCTGACGGGACTGCTGGAGGGGCGCAACGTCCTCCGTGTCGTCGCCGACTGCGCCTACACCAACACCGGCGAGGGCCTGCACCGCTTCATCGACCCGGTCGACGAGCAGGCGTACCTGTACACCCAGTTCGAGGTCCCGGACGCCCGCCGCGTCTTCGCCTCCTTCGAGCAGCCGGACCTGAAGGCCACCTTCCAGTTCACCGTGAAGGCGCCCGAGGGCTGGACGGTGGTCTCGAACTCGCCGACCCCCGAGCCGCAGGACAACGTCTGGACCTTCGAGCCGACCCCGCGCATCTCGACGTACGTCACCGCGCTGATCGTCGGCCCGTACCACTCCGTGCACAGCGTGTACGAGAAGGACGGCCAGTCCGTGCCGCTCGGCATCTACTGCCGGCCCTCGCTCGCCGAGTTCCTCGACTCGGACGCGATCTTCGAGGTCACCCGGCAGGGCTTCGACTGGTTCCAGGAGAAGTTCGACTACGCCTACCCCTTCAAGAAGTACGACCAGCTGTTCGTGCCCGAGTTCAACGCGGGCGCCATGGAGAACGCCGGTGCCGTCACCATCCGTGACCAGTACGTCTTCCGGTCCAAGGTGACCGACGCGGCGTACGAGGTCCGGGCCGAGACGATCCTGCACGAGCTGGCCCACATGTGGTTCGGCGACCTCGTCACCATGGAGTGGTGGAACGACCTGTGGCTGAACGAGTCGTTCGCCACCTTCACCTCCATCGCCTGCCAGGCCGCCGCGCCCGGCTCGCGCTGGCCGCACTCGTGGACCACGTTCGCCAACTCGATGAAGACCTGGGCGTACCGGCAGGACCAGCTGCCGTCCACGCACCCGATCATGGCGGACATCCGCGACCTGGACGACGTCCTCGTCAACTTCGACGGCATCACGTACGCCAAGGGCGCCTCCGTCCTCAAGCAGCTCGTCGCGTACGTCGGAGAGGACGAGTTCTTCAAGGGCGTGCAGGCCTATTTCAAGGCGCACGCCTTCGGCAACACGCGCCTGTCCGACCTGTTGGGCGCCCTGGAGGAGACCTCCGGGCGAGACCTGAAGACCTGGTCGAAGAAGTGGCTGGAGACCGCGGGCATCAACGTGCTGCGCCCGGAGATCCAGACGGACGCCGAGGGTGTCATCACCTCCTTCGCCGTCCGCCAGGAGGCCCCGGCCCTGCCCGCCGGCGCCAAGGGGGAGCCGACCTTGCGCCCGCACCGCATCGCCATCGGCCTGTACGACCTGGCCGAGGCGAGCGGCAACCTGGTGCGCACCGACCGGATCGAGCTGGACGTCGACGGCGAGCTGACCGCCGTACCGCAGCTGACCGGCAGGGCCCGCCCGGCCGTCGTCCTGCTCAACGACGACGACCTGTCGTACGCCAAGGTCCGCCTGGACGAGCGGTCGCTCGCGGTCGTCACCGAGCACCTCGGGGACTTCGCCGAGTCCCTGCCGCGTGCCCTGTGCTGGGCTTCGGCCTGGGACATGACGCGGGACGCCGAGCTGGCCACCCGCGACTACCTCTCCCTGGTCCTGTCCGGGATCGGCAAGGAGTCGGACATCGGCGTCGTGCAGTCGCTGCACCGCCAGGCCAAGCTCGCCATCGACCTGTACGCCGACCCGTCCGCCCGCGAGTCGCTGCTGGCCCGCTGGACCGACGCCACCCTGGCCCATCTGCGCGCGGCCGAGCCGGCGAGCGACCACCAGCTGGCCTGGGCCCGCGCCTTCGCGGCGACCGCCCGCACCCCGGAGCAGCTGGACCTGCTGGAGGCCCTGCTGGACGGCACCCAGACCGTCGAGGGCCTGGCCGTGGACACCGAGCTGCGCTGGGCGTTCGTGGAGCGACTGGCGGCGGTCGGCCGCTTCGACGAGGCGGAGATCGCGGCCGAGTACGAGCGGGACAAGACCGCGGCCGGTGAGCGGCACGCGGCCACCGCCCGTGCGGCCCGTCCGACGCCGGAGGCCAAGGCGGAGGCCTGGGCCTCGGTGGTCGACTCGGACAAGCTGCCCAACGCCGTCCAGGAGGCCGTGATCAGTGGCTTCGTCCAGACCGACCAGCGCGAGCTGCTCGCGCCGTACACGGACAGGTACTTCGAGGTCGTCAAGGGCGTGTGGGACTCCCGGTCGCACGAGATCGCCCAGCAGATCGCCATCGGTCTGTACCCGGCGGTCCAGGTCGCCGAGGAGACCCTCGCCAAGACCGACAGCTGGCTGGCCGCGGCCGAGCCGAACGCTGCCCTGCGCCGCCTCGTCTCGGAGTCCCGCGCGGGCGTCGAGCGTGCCCTGCGGGCCCGTGCGGCGGACGCGGCGGCCGGCAAGTAGCACGACGACAGGGGCGGCCACGTGACCGTGACCGCCCCTGTGGCACAGCTGCGGGTTACCTCGCGGACAGCTCCGCCGCCACCAGCTCCGCGATCTGGACCGCGTTCAGCGCGGCGCCCTTGCGGAGGTTGTCGTTGGAGACGAACAGGGCGAGGCCGTTGTCCACCGTCTCGTCGCGGCGGACGCGGCCGACGTACGACGGGTCCTGGCCGGCCGCCTGCAGCGGGGTCGGGATGTCGGAGAGGGCGACGCCCGGCGCCTTCGCGAGCAGCTCGGTGGCGCGCTCCGGGGAGAGCGGGCGGGCGAAGCGGGCGTTGATCTGGAGGGAGTGGCCGGAGAAGACCGGGACGCGCACACAGGTGCCGGAGACCTTCAGCTCGGGGATCTCCAGGATCTTGCGGGACTCGTTGCGCAGCTTCTGCTCCTCGTCGGTCTCGTTCAGACCGTCGTCGACGAGCGAGCCCGCCAGCGGGAGCACGTTGAAGGCGATGGTGCGCTTGTAGACGTTCGGCTCGGGGAAGTCGACCGCCCGGCCGTCGTGGGTCAGCTTGTCGGCCTCGGCGGCGACCTTCTGCACCTGGCCGTGCAGCTCGGCCACGCCCGCGAGGCCCGAGCCGGACACCGCCTGGTAGGTGGCGACGACCAGTGCCGTGAGGCCGGCCTCCTCGTGCAGCGGCTTCAGGACCGGCATCGCGGCCATCGTGGTGCAGTTCGGGTTGGCGATGATGCCCTTGGGGCGGTCGGCGGCCGCGTGCGGGTTCACCTCGGAGACGACGAGCGGGACCTCGGGGTCCTTGCGCCAGGCGGAGGAGTTGTCGATCACGACGGCGCCCTGGGAGGCGACCTTCTCGGCCAGCGCCTTGGAGGTGGCGCCGCCCGCGGAGAAGAGCACGATGTCCAGGCCCGTGTAGTCGGCGGTCGCCGCGTCCTCCACCGTGACGCCGTCCAGCACGGTGCCGGCCGAGCGGGCCGAGGCGAACAGGCGCAACTCCGTCACCGGGAAGTTCCGCTCCGTGAGGATCCTGCGCATGACCGTGCCGACCTGACCGGTGGCTCCGACGATTCCGACCCTCACAGTGACTCCCTCTTTGTGTCTCTTTGCATGACCGGGGCTTTTCCATCATGCGGCCGACCCCGGTCCACCTGTCCAATTCTTTGCGATGCGTGCCCGAGGAATGGGACACGATCACCTCTCGGACGGTTCCGTACGTTCGCCCGGCACCGCGTTGAGCTGGAGAAATTCCCTCAGCCGGGCGCCCGGGCCGCAAGCTGTGCTGTCCCGTCCCTGCCCGTTCGGGTCGCGGCCACACGGCGGTGTGACGTACGCCTCTGCGGACCGCCGGAGACCGGCCGAACGTTTCGGCCCGCCGCCGCGTCGTAGGGGCACACGCATGAGGGGGTGGCCTGTGCTGCGCGGAAGAGCGCGCCGCGACCAGGGGGCGTACGGCGGCGGTACGGACCGTGGGGGACGTACCGGTGACGATCCGCTGGACGCGGCCCAGGAACGCCGGGTACGGGCGGTGCTCGCGCTCGGCGGGGTGCCGCAGTCGGACCTGCCGGACGGCGTGCAGCAGGTACGGCTACGGCTGCTGGAGCGGACCGCGAGCGGCCGGGAGGCGCCGCGGGACGTGTCGGCGTGGGCGGCGGTGGTCGCCTCCCACCTCGCCATGGACTGGCACCGGGCCAAGCGGCGCCAGGAACGGCTGGGGGAGCGGCTGGCCGCGCTGCACGAGCCCGCGCACCCCTCCGGCGAGGAGACCAGCCTGCTCTCCCTCGCCGTCGCCCGGGGCCTGGACGACCTGCCCGCCGCGCAGCGGCAGGTACTGGTGCTCCGCTTCTTCGCCGACCTGCCCGTCCGGGGCATCGCCGAGGAACTGGGCATCCCCGAGGGCACGGTCAAGAGCAGGCTGCACACGGCGGTCCGCGCCCTGCGCGCCCGACTGCACGAGGACGAGGTGGTGTGACGTGACCGCCGAACACGAGGGCGCACGCGGCGCGGAGGGCGCTGGGGAGTACGGCGGCATGGACGCGCTGATGGCCGCCATCACCGGGGAGCCACTGCCGGACGAGGCCCGCCGGGACCCCGCCTTCCTCGCCGAGCACCGGGCCGCCGAGACCGATGTGAGGGTGCTGAGGGAACAGCTGGACCGGCTCGCGCAGGCGTTGACGGGCGAGACGGCACGAGCGCCGGGAGCGACGGCGGATGACCCGGCCACGGCGGATGACCCGGCGCAAGGGATGCCGACGCCCGCCTTCCGCGAGAAGTCCACGCGTCCCCATGGGCCCCAGCGCCCCGACGTCCCCGCCCGCCCCGCGCGTCCGGCCCGTCCTCCGCGGCCCGGACGGCCCTCCGGGCGGCGGCGGGTGTCGCGGATCGCGCTCGGCTCGGTCGCCGGTGCCGCGGCCCTCGCGTTGGCCGTCGGGTTCGGCTGGGTGGTGACGCACTCCGGCGCCTCCGACGACAACAGCAGCTCCCCCGAAGCCGCGGCCAGGAGCGTGGCCCAGCCCCCGGCCAAGGTCTCCGGGGACGCGGGGAAACCCTCCGACCCGGAACTCGACCTGGCCTGTTCCCGGCTGGTCGTGGAGGGCACCGTCGCCGAGGTCGAGCCGGGCAAGGCGTCCCCCTGGAGCCGGATCACACTGAAGGTGATCCGCTCCTACAAGCCCGCGCACGGACCGGCCGAGGTCGGCTTCCTGCTCGACGGCGGCGCGAAGCCGGCCCCGCGCGTGGGCCAGCACGTGCTCGTCCGGGTCGGCCTGGGCCGGCAGTACGCGAGCATTTGGGCCGTCGGCGACACCCGGGTGGCCGTCAACCGTGCCTGGATCACCGAGGCGCTGCCCGGGTCCCGGCACACGGCCTGCCCCTCCGACGAGTCGTCCTGAGCGCGGCAGCGCGAAGGGGCGGGTGCCCGACCGGACACCCGCCCCTTGCGAAGGCACCCCGTCGTTACGGCGTGACCTTCCCGATCTTCACGCTGCCGGTGCCCGCGACCGTGCCGCGCGCGTTCACCAGCTGGACCTGGCCGAAGAACTCACGGCCGGCCGGTGCCTCGGCGGCGGCCGTGACCTGCCCGGTGACCGTGGCCGAGTCGCCCGTGCCGAGCTGGACCGGCGTGGAGTCGTCCACCGTGACCGTGCCGAGCGTGGGGGAGAAGAACACGTCCCGGTAGTCGTACTCGGTGGCTCCCGAGGGGACCGAGTAGCCGACGACCTGGACGGTGTACGTGCCGGCGGCCGGGGACGGCACGGACACCGCCTCCTCCGAGTCGCCGTCGGCGGACTGGGCGACCTGCTTGCCGTTCGCGTCGTACACGGTCAGGTCGAGGTCGGCGGCCGCGTCGGAGACGTTGCCGATCGCGACGTCCAGCGACTTGGCGCCGGCCGGCACGTCCACCGTGGTGGTCTGCGTCTCGCCCTGCTTGATGGTCGGGCGGGCCGACTTGGCCGAGCCGAGCGGGCCGCCCACCAGCTTGCCGTCGAGCGCCGCGTACGTGTTGGTGACCTTCCAGGTGGCGGTGGCGGCGGTGCCCACCTTCGCCTCGGGCACGGTCACGGTCTGCGGGTCGAAGGCCGCGCCGAGCACGGAGACGTCCAGCGTGTACGGGTTGTCCAGCAGCGGGGAGGTACGGCGGGACTCGACCTCCACCTCCCAGACGCCGGGCTGCGGGTCGGCGTAGGAGCGCACGTCGGGCCTGCAGCCGTTGCCGTCCAGGTAGTTGGGGTAGCAGTACGGGGTGCCGGTGTTGTCGACCGGGGTGCCGTACGGGTGGATGGCGATGAACCGGGTCTGGCTCCCGTCCGTCAGCCCGCCGATCGCGACCTCGAGCGACTTCGCGCCCTCGGGCACGGTCAGGAAGTACGACCGGGTGCTGTTGCGCTGCACCGAGCCCTTCGCCGAGTAGGCGAACCTCACCGGCGTGGCGACGACCACCGTGGTGAGGATCTGCTTGTCGACGCCCTCGGTCCGCGGGTCGTCGACCTCGAGGATCGCGCTCTTGATGCCCGCGGACGCCGGCGCCGCCTGGACCTTCACCGTCACCGGCTGGTTCAGCGGCAGCCGCACCACGTCGTCACCGACGATCCGGAAGGTGTGCCCGGCGTTGTTCTCGAAGTGCAGCTCGTGCCGGACCGCCTTGTCCGGGCCGGAGGTGCGGGTGATCGTGACGTCGTACGTCTTCTTCCCGCCCGCCGTCAGACCGCCCTCGCGGTCGTACAGGCCGGTGCCGAAGCCGGGGGTCTTCAGGGCCTGGTCGAGTGCGGTGTCGACCGGGGCCTTCACGGTGTAGTCGTGCGCGCCGGCGTCGTCGCGGATCGCGTCCCACGCGTCCACGACGTCGATGAGCCCCGCGCCCTCCTCGTACGCCTGCACGCCCGGGATGTGGTGGGCGGTCGAGGTGAGCGCCGTGCGCAGCCCGGCCGGCGTCAGGCCGATGCCCTTCTGCCTGGCGGCGGACAGCAGCAGCGCCGAGGCCCCCGTCGCCTGCGGGGAGGCCATCGAGGTGCCCTGCAGCATGGAGTAGCCGGCCGGCAGCGAGTAGCCCGCCTCGGTGACCGGGGAGACCGGCAGCCAGGTCTGGGTGGTGTTGATCGCGGCGCCGGGCGCGACCAGGGTCGGCGTGAAGCCGCCGTCCTCCCGCGGGCCGCGCGAGGAGAACGGCATCATCTGGTACTTCTTCTCCACGGCCGAGCCGTAGTTCGCGGCCCAGGTCTCCTTGGAGATGGCGGCGCCGACCGAGATCACCTTGTCGGCCAGACCCGGGTCACCGATCGTGTTCGCACCCGGCCCGGAGTTGCCCGCGGAGATCACCAGCTGCACGCCGTAGGTGTCGATGAGCCGCGTGTACAGCTCGGCGCGCGCGTTGTTGCCGTCGTTCAGGGCCGGCAGACCGCCGATCGACATGTTGACGATGTCGACGCCCCGGTTGGTGACCAGGTCGATCATGCCCTCGGTGAGGGCCACGTTGGTGCAGCCGCCGGTCCAGGTGCAGGCGCGGGACGACACGAGCTTCGCGCCGGGGGCCGCGCCGTTCATCTTCCCGCCGAACAGGCCGTTGGCGGCCGTGATGCCCGCGACATGCGTACCGTGCTCGGACTCGATGACCCCGATGTTGACGAAGTCCGCCTTCTTGCCGACCCAGGATCCGCCGTAGGGGTCCATCGGCACGTCCTTGCGGATCTGCACGACGAACGGCACCCGCTCGGCCACGTCGGTCTTCGGGTCGTCGGTGCCGAAGTAGCCGACCTGGTACCCGTCCTTGTACGGCTTCATCGGTGTGTCGTCGGTGAAGTCGTGGTTGTTGTTCAGGTCGAGCGTGACCGTGCCGGCCGCCGGGTCGTACAGCACGCCCCAGCTGTCGGTGGTGTCGCCGTCCCGGTTCAGGTCGCCCTTCTCGTCGCCGCCCGTGGTGGCGGACTCCTTGAAGGTGCTGATCTGGTACGAGCCGGAGGGCGCCGTCCAGGTCGCCCCGCCATAGGAGAAGCTGGGACCGGAGACCGCGGTGACCATCGGGCGCCACGTCTGGTCCCCGTCGGCGATCGGGTCGGTCGAGGTCACCCAGTCGACGATCTTCCGCTCGCCGGTGGTGGTCCTCTGCAGCGCCGGGTGGCCCAGGTCGACGCCGGAGTCGAGGATGCCGATGGTGATGCCGCGGCCGTCCGCCTTCGGGTGCTCCTTGACGAAATCGACGGCACCGGTCTCGAAGGACGGGTTGTACGGGTTCTCGGCGGGGGTGTTCCTGCCGGGGCCGGGGTAAGTGGCCGTACCGGTCCCGGACTTCGCGCCGTTCGGCGCCGGGTCGTCGAGCGGGATCTCCTGCCGGAGGTCGATGGCGTGGACCGAGGAGAGCTTCGCGGCGGCGGCGATGGCCGAGTCCGCCCTGGCCGTCGGCACGGTGGCGCGGACGTAACCGATCTTGTCGTAGGTGCGGTCCACCGAACCGCCCTTGACCGCGTCCAGCTCCTCGGCGACCTGCCCGGTCCGGCCGGGGGCCGTCGCGATCATCATCGTGACGGTCTTGTCGCCGTCGGCCTTGGCGTCGGCGAGCAGGCCGGCGTCGTCCGAACCTAGCTTGTCGTGGGCGGACTTGACGCCGGTGCCGGCCGGTGGGGCGTCGGCGGCGAGGGCCAGGGGTATCGGCCCGGCCGCGGAGAGCGCGGCCACCACGCCCAGGGCCACGGCCAGGCGGGCCAGGCGTCTTGGACCGGGCGGGGAAGTGCGCTCGGATATATGGGTCATCGACATCCCTCAGGTAAAGGAGCGAGCGAACGAGAGCGCTCAGCTTTACCCAAGGGACTGGATTTTGGGCACCGTTGACCGAACCGATATGGAGGTATGGGGAAAACCCGCTATGGGGTCAGCTCTCCTTCGAGCGGGCGTAGTGCCGGGAGGCCTTGGCGCGGTTGCCGCACACGGCCATCGAGCACCAGCGGCGGGTGCCGTTCCGTGAGGTGTCGAAGAAGTGCAGGATGCACGCCTCGTGGGCGCAGGCGCGGATCCGGTCCGGGGCCTGTGCCAGCAGCTCCAGGTAGTTGCGGGCGGCGAGCCAGGCCGGCCCCCAGGCCGGGTCGGCGAACTCCGGCTCCTCGGCGGGGCCGTCCTCGGTCAGCCGGGCCCGGATCCGTCCGTGCGCCAGTACGGCGTCCACGAGCGGCGCCGCCTTGCGCGGTGATCCGTGCACCCCGGCCGCGATCGCCTCGCGGGCCTCGCGCAGATGGCGCAGCGCCTGCGCGTCGGCCGGGTGGGTGCCGGCCAGCCCGTTGCTCGCGAGCCACACCGCGAGCCCCGCGGTGTCGTCGAGCAGGTCCTGGGTGACGCCTTCCAGGTTCCACCGGGTGTTGAGCAGGTCGAGGGCGAGGGGCTCGCCGGTGAGCGGGCGGGGATCGCGGGCGGCGGACATCGGGCACTCCTTCTCGCTAACCACTAAAGCGTACGTCACCGGTTGACGCTGCCCTGTCTAACCATCTAACGTCGAATACGAAGGTTAGACAGTCCGAAAGGAAGAGCCATGACCCCGCGCATCGCGCACACCGGCCTGAACGTCACCGATCTCGGCCGCTCGCTCGCCTTCTACCGCGATCTCCTCGGCTTCGCCGTCCTCGCCGAGGGCAAGGAGGACGACCAGCGCTGGGCGATGCTGGGGGAGAGCGGCGGCTCCCCGCTCGTCACCCTCTGGCAGCAGGCGCAGGGGGCGTACGACGGCGGCCGGCCCGGCCTGCACCACCTCGCCTTCACCGTCGACTCGATCGACCGCGTCCGGGAGTACGAGAACGCGCTCAGGGCCGCCGGAGCGGACTTCGCCCACGACGGCGTGGTGGCTCACCGCGAGGGCGGGGCCTCGGGCGGGATCTTCTTCCACGACCCGGACGGCATCCGCCTGGAGATCGCGGCCCCCCTCGGTCCGCAGGGCGCCCCCGCCCCGCACACGGACGCCCCGACCTGCGGCTTCTTCTAGCCATGGGTGCCTATCACGCGGGCTCGCTCGCCGTGCAGGAGCAGCTGGGCGTACGCGACCGCGCCGACCATTTGGGCCGCTCCCTCGGCCAGGGCATCAAGCCGGTCGCGGCGGCCTTCCTGGAGATGCAGCCCCTGCTGGTGGTGGGCGCGGCGGACCCGGGGACGGGGCGGGTGTGGGCGTCCGCCCTCACGGGCGCCCCGGGCTTCGTCCGGGCGACGGGGGCCCGCCAGATGTCTGTTGCGACGGGTGCCGGGCACATGGCGAGCGACCCGCTCACCGCGGCCCTGAACACCCCGGGCACCCGCGTGGGCTCCCTCGCCCTCGACCCCCGGACCCGCCGCCGGATGCGCCTCAACGGCCGGCTGAGGCCGACGGGCCGCGGCTTCGCCGTGGAGGCGGACCAGGTCTTCTCCAACTGCCCCAAGTACATCCAACGCCGGGAGGCCTACGAGACGACCCCCGGCCGCACGCCCGGCCTCCCCCGGCGCCTCAGCGAACTCGACCCGGCCGCCACGGAGTTCATCAGGGCCGCCGACACCTTCTTCCTGGCCACCGTCCACCCCGGCGGGGCCGACGTCAGCCACCGCGGCGGCAACCCCGGCTTCGTCCAGGTCGCGTCACCGCGCGAACTGACCTGGCCGGACTATCCCGGCAACGCCATGTTCCTCACGCTCGGCAACCTGCGCACCGACCCCCGCGCGGGCCTGCTCTTCCTCGACTGGACGACCGGCACCACCCTCCAGCTGACCGGTGGGGCACGCACCGAGTTCACCGCCGCCGGTGACCGGACGGTCCGCTTCACGCTCACCGAGGCCCGGTGGACCCCGGCCGCCCTCCCCCTGCGCTGGTCCGCGCCGGAGTACTCACCGGCCAACCCCGGTTAACGTCGGGGGATGCGACGGAACCTGAGGGTGGCGGCCTACGCCGTGTGCGTCCGTGACGGACAGATCCTGCTCGCCCGTTCCCCCGGACCCGACGGAACTCCCGAGTGGGTGCTGCCCGGTGGCGGGATGGAGCACGGTGAGGACCCGTACGACACCGTCCGCCGTGAGCTCACCGAGGAGACCGGCTACCGCATCGAGGTGACCGGTCTCCTCGGCGTGGACTCCCGGCGCCACCTCTTCCGCCGTCGTGGACCGCGGCGCGCCACCGCCCACCACGCGCTGCGCCTCATCTACGAAGGGGAGGTCGTCGGCGGCGAACTCCGTTACGAAGTGGGCGGATCCACCGATTTCGCGACATGGCAGGATCTCGCGGCCCTCCCGGACCTGAACCGGGTGCGCCTGGTCGACGTCGCGCTGCAGCTGTGGCGGGAGCGCCCCGCGAACGGCCATCTCGCCGCCCGGGCCCGTCCCCTGCCCCAGGAGATGAACGAGGAGTAACCGCTCCCCGGCCGCCCGCAATCCACTCCATGACCGCGTGCCCCACCCCGTGATCCACGTACGGTGATCGGCGCTGGGCGTTGCCGCCGCGTTCACGCGCAGGTCATTCCCGATGCCAACGATCCAGAGCGAGCGGGGTGTTCGCGTCAGCGACGGCCCGCGACCACTGCCGACGCGTTCGCACTCGGGGAGATCGCGCCATGTCGCGCATACGCTCTGTCGTCACCTCCGCTGTGGGGGTCAACCGCCGTACCGTCCTCGCCGCCGCCGGAGCGGTCTCGCTCTCCGCGGGCGTCGGCTACGCCCTCCGCCCCACCGACAGCCAGGCCGCCACCGACCCCACCGGCACCGGTGAGGCACCGGTCGCCCACTCCGGGAAGGCCACCGCGGCGGCCCCGCCCGCCCCCTACACCAAGGGCACCACCCTCGCCTCCGTCGCCACGCCGCGGAACAGCTCCGGCTACCGCCGGCTCGGCGACGGTCCCGGCTGGAACCGCGTGGTGCGCAGCGAGCTGGCCACGCCCTCGTCCGGCCGGGCGAGCCGCCGTACGACCCTCGCCGCGTTCGTACAGTTCACCGACCTGCACCTGCAGGACGTCCAGCACCCGCTCCGGCTGGAGTACCTGCGCTCGCACGACCCGCACGCCTGGCGTCCGCAGGAGGCGCTCACCGTGCCCGGCGCCATCTCGCTCGTCGAGCGGGTCAACGCGCTGCAGGGCGCCCCCGTCACCGGCGCACCGCTCCACTTCGTCATGACCACCGGCGACAACACCGACAACAACGCCCACTCCGAACTGGAGTGGTTCATGAAGGTGATGAGCGGCGGCCGTATCACCCCCAACTCCGGTGACCCGAGGCACTACGAGGGCGTGCAGAACAGCGGTCTGAAGCTGTACTGGCAGCCGGACTCCACCACCCGCGACAACGACAAGGCGCTCGGCTTCCCGCATCTGAAGGGATTCCTGGCCGCCGCGATCCGCGAGGTGCAGAGCCCCGGTCTCAAGCTGCCCTGGTACTCCACCGTCGGCAACCACGACGCCCTCCCGCTCGGCTGCTACGGCTCCCACGGCGACCCGTACCTCGCCGAGGCGGCCATCAGCGGCAAGAAGCTGTTCAGCGTCTCCGACGCCGACGCCAAAAAGCTCCAGGACGCCATCAAGAACGCCAAGGACCCGCAGGGCGCCGGCTACCGCGACTTCCTCAAGGCCCACGCCCGCTCCATGCGCTCGGTCACGGCGGACGAGAAGCGGGCCCCCTACACCCAGGCCGACTACCTCAAGGCCCACCTCGACCCGGCGTACCAGGGACACGGGCCGGCCGGCCACGGCTACTCCTCGGCGAACCTCGCCGCGGGCACCCAGTACTACGCCTTCCGCATCTCCGACGACGTCATCGGCATCAGCCTCGACACCACCGACGCCGGCGGCCACTACGAGGGCTCCATCGGCACCGCGCAGCTGAAGTGGCTCGACAGGACGCTGAAGGACAACAAGGACTCCCACGCCGTCGTCTTCAGCCACCACACCAGCAAGTCCATGACCAACACCCGCCCGGACCCGGCCCGCCCCGGGGAGCGCCGCCACGACGGCGCCGAGGTGGTCTCCGTCCTGTCCGCCCACGCCAATGTGCTGGCCTGGGTGAACGGGCACATCCACAAGAACGTCATCACCCCGCACCAGGCGTCCGGCGGCCGCTCCTTCTGGGAGATCTCCACCGCCTCGCACATCGACTACCCCCACCTGGCCCGCATCTTCGAGCTGGCCGACAACAAGGACGGCACGGTCTCCCTGTTCACCACGCTGATCGAGTCCGCCGCCCCGCACCGCACCGACTTCGCCGACCTCTCCCAGACCGGCCTCGCCGCCCTCTACCGCGAACTGGCCTACAACGCCCCCGGCGCCAACAAGACCCTCGCGGGCAGCGCGGCGGACCGCAACACGGAGTTGGTGCTGAAAAAGGGCTGAAATTCACCCAACCGGCGTAAGCCGCGGCAACCTTCGCGCATGCGACGCAGGTTCTCTCCCCCGACCGGACCGAACAATCCAGGTTGGGGGAAGACATGCGTGTACGCACGACCCTGGTGGGCGCCACCGCCCTGCTCGTCTCGACGGCGCTGGCGGCTCCGGCCGTGGCCGCCACCGGCGCCCGCGCCGACGGCGGGCACACCGCCACCCGCAAGGCCCTCGCGGCGATCGTGGCGTCCGGGGTGCCCGGTGTGAGCGCCACCGCGAAGGACGCCCACGGCACCTGGTCCGCCGCCGTCGGTGTGGGCGACACCCGCACGGGCGCGCCGCGCTCCACCGCCGACCGTTACCGGGTCGGCAGCATCACCAAGACCTTCGTCGCCACCGTGCTGCTCCAACTGGAGGCGGAGGGACGGCTGTCGCTGGACGACACGGTGGACAGGTGGCTGCCCGGGGTGGTCCGCGGCCACGGCCACGACGGCCGCCACATCACCGTCAGGCAGCTGCTGAACCACACCAGCGGCATCTACAACTACACCGCGGACGGCGACTTCGGCCGCGCCTACTTCACCGAGGACGGCTTCTTCCGGCACCGCTACGACACGCTCACCCCGCGCCAGTTGGTGGCGATCGCGATGAAGCACAGGCCGGACTTCGCGCCGGGCACGTCGTGGAACTACTCCAACACCAACTACGTGGTGGCCGGCATGGTGATCGAGAAGGTGACGGGACACCCGTACGCCACCGAGATCACCCGGCGCGTCATCGCCCCGCTGCACCTGCGCGCCACCTCCCTGCCCGGTACGAAGGTCACCGTCCCTCGTCCGAGCAGCCGCGCCTACTCGAAATTCACCGATCCGAAGGGCCCGGCGTACGACGTCACGAACCTCAACCCCTCCCTCGCCTCCTCCGCCGGGGAAATGATCTCGAACTCCGCCGACCTGGACCGTTTCTACAGCGCCCTGCTCGGCGGGAAACTCCTTCCGGCACACCAGCTGAAGGAAATGAAGACCACGGTCGCGATCACGGACGGCCCGTACCCGGGCGGCTATGGCCTCGGTCTCATGGAGACCCCGCTGAGCTGCGGTGTTCACGTCTGGGGCCATGACGGTGGCATCCCGGGCTCGTCCTCCGTGGCGGTGACGGCGGACGACGGCCGGCATTCCCTCGCCTTCAATTCCAACGGCGACTGGGCCGAGGGCGAGCGGTCCGTCGTCGAAGGGGAATTCTGTTAGCCACCGTTTCACGCGCGACATTCCGTGTTAACCCGTACGCAATGTCCGTACCGCCTCATATCGGCTATCCCGCTACGGACGGGGATGGCTCGATCTTCTCGATCATTTATGCAAGGCGGGTGGTCGCGTGCGTCAGAGGCACGGACTGCGTGTGCTGTCGGTCTACGAGGGTTTCTTCTCCGGAGGGGCCCGGATCGTGCACAGCGACGTCGTACGGGGACTGGCCGAGGGCGGCCAGTCCCACCAGGTACTCAGCATCCACGGCGAGGTCCGGCGCGAGGCCACCAGGCAGCGCATGGAGGACGACGCCTGCTACCGGGCGCTGACCGCCGACGGCATCGGCGTCACCTCGCTCGGCCGCAGCGCCGGCCTGGTGGACGGAGCCCTCGCGGCGGACGTTTTCAGCGGGCCCGAGATGGCCGAAACGGCTCGGGCGATGGCCGGGGCGGACGTGATCCTCTCCCTGAAGGAGCAGCCGCTGGCCCTGCTGAACCAGGCCGGCCTGCCCCGCCGCCCGGTCGTGGTCTGCCTGCACCGCTCGGACCCGGAGAACCAGGGCCCGGCGCTTGAGGAGCTGAAGGACGCCATCGCCGACGGCACGGTGGCCGCCTGCGTGTGCTGCGCCGAGTCCACCCGGGCCGCCTACGAGGCCGCCGGCATCCCGGCCGGGCTGCTGCACGTCATCCCCAACGGCGTCGACCTGCTCCGCTTCCGCCCGGACCCGGCTGCCCGGCAGGCGTTCCGCGCGTCCCTGGGCCTCCCGGCCGCCGCGCCGGTGGTGGTCTTCGCGGCGCGGTACGCCCCGATGAAGAACATCCCGCTCCTCCTGCGCGCCGCCCGCGCCTGGCTCGCCCGCGAGCCCGAGGGCCGCGTGCTGATGTGCGGCGCGGGGATGAACGACACGAACCCGGCCCTGTGGGCCGACATCGAGGTCGCGTTCGGCGCGGACCGCCACCTCGCGGAACGGATCCGCCTGCTCGGCGTACGCCGCGACATGGAGACCGTCTACGCCGGTGCCGACGTCGTCGCCCTGACCTCGGCCTCCGGGGAGGCGGCGCCGCTGTGCCTGATCGAGGGCATGATGTGCGGCGCCGTGCCCGTGACGACGGACGTGGGCGACAGCGCGGAGATCGTGCGGGGCCACGGTTTCGTCACCCCGCAGAACCCGGAGGCCGTCGCCCTGGCCTGGACGGCGGCGGTCGCCGGCCGTGCCGCCTTCGCCCCGGCCCTGGCGGCGAGCCGCGAACGTTTCAGCCGCACCCGCATGATCGCGGCGTACGCCGCACTGCTGGACGACGTCCACACGAGGGCCGCGCGCCCGACGCTGCCCGAACCGCTGTAGCGGTCAGGACGCCCGGGTGAGCACCGGGAGGTAGCCCAGGGACTGTCCCGGTGCCGTGGGGTGGTACGACTCGGTGATCGCCAGCACGTCGACACCGCGCAGCCAGGGGCTGGCCGAGCAGATCTCGTGGCCGGTGAAGGCGGCGGTGACGTCGGCGAAGGTGAAGCCGTGGTCGACGGCCCGCTTGGCGATCACCTCGTTGAGGTGGTCCACACCGTCGTTGACGGCGGCGCGCTCACCGTCTGCGAGGCCGGCCCGGCAGGTGCCTCCGAGCCGGTACAGGTGCGGATAGCCGAGCACCACCACGTGGGCGGCGGGCGCCCTGTCGCGGATGGCCGAGTACAGCACGTCGAGGTTGCGGACGAGGGACCCGTCCATGGCGGTGCGGGCCTTGGAGAGGGCGGACAGGCACAGACTGCCCCCGCCCAGCGCGCAGGTCGTCATCACACGGGCGAAGCCCGCGTCGGCGCCGCCGACGGTGAGGGTGACCAGGCCGGTGCGGGTGTTCAGGTGGCCGAGCTGGCCGGTGAGGACGTCGCGCGCCGAGGCGCCGTTGCACGCGGCGAAGCTGAACGACGACGGCCCGTGGGCCTCGGCCCACAGGACCGGGTACGCCCGGGCGCTGCGCTTGCACTCCTTGCCGGAGGACAGGTAGTCACCGGCTCCGACGCCGGCCGAGTAGGAGTCGCCGAGGGCCACATAGCCGGTGGCCGCGGGTGTCACCTGGGCTGTTGCGGGGTCGGCGAAGGCACAGGCGGCCGCCAGAAGGAAGGAGCACGCACCCGCCGTTGTCCGGGACTGTCTCATGAGTCTCCAGTTAGCGCGGGCACGCTCGGCCGCGCCCGGGATGCTCGTCCGTTCCGGTGAACCCTCACCCGGGTGGCGCAGGAGAAGTCGACAGACGGCGGTACGCACGAGGAGGGGCCGTCGGACGCGGTCCGGTGGCCCCTCCTCTCCCCTCCTGGTGTCCTCCCTGGCCGTCACTACCGGGGAAGCACCACGACATAGGCGGCCGGGTCACGGTCGGCCGACGCCATCAGGGCGGTACGGACCACCGCCGCCTGCTGTTCCATCCCGTCCCGCAGCTTCTTCGGGGTGATGTACACGACCGTGATCCCCAGCCGCTCCAGGTGCTCGCGCTTGCGGGCGTACTCCGACCACAGCGCGTCGTCGTCCTGCCGGGGAGCGCGCGTGTCCAGCTCCACCGCCACCGCCTGGTCGGGCCAGTACGCGTCCAGGCCGCCGAGGTGCGGGCCGCCGGGCAGGCGCAGGTCGACGTTCCAGACCGGGTCGGGCAGCCCGTACTCGGAGACCATCCGGTAGAGCCGGTCCTCGGCGATCGAGCGGCCCTCCGCCACGAGCGCGTCCACCGCGTCCACCACGTGGGGGCGGTTCAGCAGCTTGGCGTGGGTCAGCTCACGGACCACCGAGGCCGGTTCGCAGTGGCCGCCTCGCACCGCCTCGGTCAGCAGCCGCCGTACCGCCTCCCCGTCCGTCAGCTCCGCCACCGCGTCCGCCAGCGCCCGCGGCACCGGCGCCACCGGCAGACCCGTCACCGCCCGGGGCGTGGGCAGGGAGGGCGTGCGCAGGACGCGGACGTAGCCCGTGGAGCGCAGCCGGCGCAGCCGCGGGACCAGGACGTCGACGCGGTCCAGGGAGAGCAGCGGCGGGGTGGCGGAGAAGCCGTACAGGGTCAGGGCGGCCAGGCCCGTGATCATCGCCTCCGCGTAGACCGGGCGGTGGGGTTCCTCCACGGTCGGCTGGGCCGGGACGCCCGGGGTGGACTCGCGGGCCGCGTACATGAGGGCCGCGTGCAGACGCTCCTGGCTCGTCGGCGGTCCGGGGTGCAGCAGGACCACGTTCGGCAGCAGCAGCTGCCAGGGGCCGCCGGGGCGGCACTGCTCGTTCAGCTCGGCCGTCGTCACACCGTGGGCGCGGAGCTGAGCCGTCGTCAGGACGCGGCGGTGGACCTCGGAGAGGTGGCGGAGCGGGCGGGGGGAGAGCGGGGTGTTGTGCGTCATGGCGTCGGGATTCCCGCGCCCGGTCCCCGCTTTAACCGTTGTTACACGCCCGTCGAAGAATGCGGACAAGCTGGGACTAAAGGTCAGGTGTTCGGATGCCGAGTAGGGAGGCAAAACCCCTGGTCCGATCGGGTGTGGACCAGGGGTTACGGCTACTCTTGCCCGAATTTCGTAACGGTCACCGGCCGGGCAACCTCAGGCCAAAGCTCAGTGGCCGGCGGCCGTCGCGTCGCACTCCTGTGCGCGCAGCGCCCGCGCCAGGTCGTCCCGGGCCTCCAGCACCAGCCGGCGCAGCGCCGGCGCCGCGTCCCGGTGCGCGTCCAGCCACGCGTCCGTCGCCTCCAGCGTCTCCGGGCGGTCCTGGAGCGCCGGGAACAGGCCCCGTACGACGTCCATGCCGATCTGGATCGACCGCTCCCGCCACACCCGCTCGATCGCCGCGAAGTACCTCTGCGCGTACGGCGCGGTCAGCTCCCGCTGAGAGGACTGCCCGAAGCCCGCGATCGTCGCCCCCACCAGGGCGTTGGAGAGCGCGTCGGACTCCACCACCTGCGCCCACGCCTGTGCCTTGACCGCCGCCGACGGGCGGGCCGCCAGACAGCGGACCTGGTGCCGCTTGCCGGACGCCGTGTCGTCGCGGGCCAGTTCGGCCGCCAGCACCGACTCGTCCGCCACCCCGTGCGCGGCCAGCGGCTCCAGGAACGCCCAGCGCAGCTCCTGGTCCACGTCCAGGCCGTCGACCACCTCCGTGCCGTCCAGCAGGCCCTTCAGCAGTGCCAGGTCCGTCTCGCCCGACGCGACCGCCGCGAAGAAGCGGGCCCACGCCAGCTGGTGCTCGCTGCCCGGCTCGGCCCCCTGCAGCTCCCGCAGCGCGCCCTCGGTCAGCAGCTCACCGCCGGTCGCCCGCCAGTCCGGCGCCACGTAGTGGACCAGCGCCGACTCCGCCCACGCGTGCAGCATCTGCAGCACACCGATCTCCGACTCCCGCCCGGCGAAGCGCAGCACCAGGTCGACGAAGTCCCGCGCCGGCAGCAGCGCGTCCCGGGTCATGTTCCACAGCGCCGACCAGCACAGGGCGCGGGCCAGGGGGTCGGTGAGGGCGCCCAGGTGCTCGCGCAGGGTCGCCAGCGACGTCTCGTCGAAGCGGATCTTGCAGTAGGTGAGGTCGTCGTCGTTGACCAGGACCAGATCCGGGGCCTCGGCGCCCGCCAGGCCGGCCACGACCGTGCGCGGCTCGTGCACGTCCGTCTCCACGCGCGCGTACCGCTCCAGCGCGCCCTCGGGCGTACGCCGGTACAGGCCCACCGCGACCCGGTGCGGGCGCTCCTCGGGATGGGACTCGGGGGCCTCCTGGACGATCGCCAGCTCGGCGACCCGGCCGCCGTCCGCGTCCAGCAGCACCTGCGGCGTCAGCGAGTTCACCCCGGCCGTCTGCAGCCACGAACGCGCCCACGCGGACATGTCCCGGCCGCTGGTCTCGCCCAGCACCGACAGCAGGTCGCCCAGGCGCGTGTTGCCGTACGCGTGGCGCTTGAAGTAGCGGCGGGCGCCCTCCAGGAAGGCCTCCTCGCCCACGTACGCCACCAGCTGCTTGAGCACCGAGGCGCCCTTGGCGTAGGTGATGCCGTCGAAGTTCAGCTTGGCGTCCTCCAGGTCACGGATGTCCGCCGTGACCGGGTGCGTGGACGGCAGCTGGTCCGCGCGGTACGCCCAGGCCTTGCGGCGGTTGGCGAACGTGATCCACGCGTTCTTGAACCGGGTCGCGCCGACGTTCGCGAACGTGCCCATGAAGTCCGCGAAGGACTCCTTCAGCCACAGGTCGTCCCACCACTCCATGGTGACCAGGTCGCCGAACCACATGTGCGCCATCTCGTGCAGGATGACGTTGGCCCGCGCCTCGTACGACGCCTGCGTCACCTTCCCGCGGAAGACGTACTCCTCGCGGAAGGTCACCAGGCCCGGGTTCTCCATCGCGCCCAGGTTGTACTCGGGCACGAACGCCTGGTCGTACTTCCCGAACGGGTACGGGTAGTCGAAGTGGTCGTGGAAGAAGTCCAGGCCCTGCTTGGTGACCAGGAAGACGTCGTCGGCGTCGAAGTGCGGGGCGAGTCCCTTGCGGCACATCGCGCCGAGCGGGATCTCCAGCTTCGTCCCGTCCTCGAAGGTGCGGGTGTAGGAGTCGGTGACGTAGTGGTACGGGCCCGCCACCACGCACGTGATGTAGGTCGAGATCGGCTTGGTCTCCGCGAACTTCCAGACACCGTCGGTCAGTTCGCCAGCGCCGTTGCTCCACACCGTCCAGCCCTCGGGCGCCCGCACCTCGAAGCGGTGGGGCGCCTTCAGGTCCGGCTGCTCGAAGTTGGCGTAGACCCGGCGGGAGTCGGCCGGCTCGTACTGGGTGTAGAGGTAGACCTCGCCGTCCTCGGGGTCGACGAAGCGGTGCAGGCCCTCGCCGGTGCGGGAGTAGGCGCACTGCGCGTCCACCACCAGCTCGTTCTCCGCGGCCAGGTCCTCCAGCAGGATCCGCGAGCCGTCGAAGACCTGGCCCGGGTCCAGATCCCGGCCGTTGAGCGAGACCGAGGTCACGCCCGGAGCGATCAGATCGGCGAAGCTGGACGCGCCCGGTTCGCTGCAGCGGAAGCGGATCGTGCTCACCGAGCGGAAGGTGCGCGGCTCCCCGTCCCCGTCACCGACGGCGGACCTGAGGTCCAGGGACACGTCGTACCCGTCGACGGACAGCACGGCGGCCCGCTCCCGGGCCTCGTCGCGGGACAGATTCTCACCGGGCACCGGCGGCACTCCCTTGTGATCGCGTGGATGAGGGCTGAACAGGACCGATCCTGCCATGCGCCCCTGACAGGGGGCGGGAGGGAATGGCCGGAGGGACAAGGGCGTTGTCCCGGGAAAGAGTCCCCCGTGAGGAGAGACATGTCGGACAAGACCCCCGTCGACTTCTGGTTCGACCCGGTGTGCCCCTGGGCCTGGATGACCTCCCGCTGGGTCCTGGAAGTGGAGAAGGTCCGCGACATCGAGGTCCGCTGGCATGTGATGAGCCTGGCGGTGCTCAACGAGAACAGGCTGGACGAGCTGCCGGAGGAGTACGCCGAGAACATGCGGCCCGGCGGCAGGACCTGGTGGCCGGTCCGGGTGGTGATCGCCGCCCAGCAGCTGCACGGTGACGAGGCGGTCGGCAGGCTCTACACCGCGCTCGGCACCCGCTTCCACAACGAGGGCCTCGGCGTGAACCGCGAGAGCATCGCCGCCGCCCTCGCCGACACCGGCCTGCCCGCCGACCTGATCGACTTCGGCGACAAGGACACCTACGACGCCGAGCTGCGCGCCTCCCACAAGGAGGGCATCGAGAAGGTCGGCCAGGACGTCGGCACCCCGGTCATCGCGGTCCCCGGCCCGGGCGGCGAGCAGATCGCCTTCTTCGGCCCGGTCGTCACCCCCGCCCCGAAGGGCGAGGAGGCGGCCCGCCTGTGGGACGGCACCCTCGCCGTGGCCTCGGTGCCGGGCTTCTACGAGATCAAGCGGACCCGGACCAAGGGGCCGGACTTCAGCAACCTGTAGGCCGTACGACGGGCCCGGCGGTCACCGCCGGGCCCGTGCTGGGCCGTCACGGCCTGCGCAGCAGCCCCCGCTCCATCGCGACGACCACCGCCCGCGTCCGGTCGTTGACGTCCAGCTTGGCGAACAGGCGCAGCAGATGCGTCTTGACGGTGGCTTCGGAGATGACCAGGCGGCGGCCGATCTCGGCGTTGGTGAGGCCGTCGGCCACCGCGGTCAGCACGTCGGTCTCGCGGGCGGTGAGCGGGTCGTGGACGGGGCGCCGCATCCGCGCGACCAGCTTCTCGGCCACCCGGGGCGCGAGCACGGTCTCGCCGCGCGCGGCCGCGCGGATCGCGTCGACCAGCTGGTCGCGGGTGGTGTCCTTGAGCAGGTAGCCGATGGCGCCGGCCTCGACCCCGCGCTCGATGTCGGCGTCGGTGTCGTAGGTGGTGAGGATCAGCACCCGGGTGCGCGGGTGACGGGCGACGATCTCGCTGGTCGTCGCCACACCGTCCAGCACCGGCATGCGCAGGTCGACCAGGGCCACGTCCGGATCGTGGCGGGCCACCAGGCCGAGGGCGGCGCGGCCGTCGCCCGCCTCTCCGACGACCTCGATGTCCGCCTCCCCGTCCAGCAGGGCGATCACCCCGGCCCGCATCACGGTGTGATCGTCCACCACGACGATCCGGAGCCTGTCCTCGGTCATGCCGCTCCCTCCACCGGGATCACCGCGAGGATCCTGGTCCCGTCCCCGACCGAGCTGGTCACCGTGAGCCGACCGCCCAGTTCGGCGAGCCGTTTGCGCATCCCGTCGAGGCCGAAGCCGGTGGAGTCCTCGACCACGAATCCGGTGCCGTCGTCCGTGACCTCCAGCTCCACGCCGTGGGGGCGCCGGGCCAGCACCACCCCGACCGTCGAGGCGCGGGCGTGCTTGCGCACGTTGGCCAGGGACTCCTGGGTGCAGCGCAGCAGCGCGACCCGGGTCTGCTGGTCGCAGTCCAGCTCGGCCAGTTCGGCGGCCACACTCAGCCCGGTGTCCTCGGCGAACCGGTCCACGATCCGCCGCAGGGTCTGCGCCACCGAGCCGGCGTGCGCGTCGCCCGGCGGCCGGCCCGAGCCGACCAGTTCCCTGGCCTCCGCCAGGTTCTCCCGGGCGGTCGTCTCGATCGACACCAGCTGCCGGGCGGTGCGTCCGGGGTCGGTGGCGAGCCCGGCGCGGGCCGCCTCGGCGAGCACGACGATCGACGCGAAGCCCTGGGCGAGCGTGTCGTGGATCTCCCGTGCCATCCGCTCCCGTTCCTCCGCCGCGCCCTGCCGCAGATGCGCCGCGGTCAGCTCCGCCTGGGTGCGCTCCAACTCCTCGATCAGCCGTGCGCGTTCGCTGCTCTGCTCGACCACCGCGCGGGCCCACAACCCGATCAGGACGCCGACCGCGACCACGATCAGTGTGCCCACGACCGTCTCGCCGAAGAACCTGCCGGACCAGCCCTGCCGCACCCAGCTCCCCAGCAGCGTGCCGCCGGTGGCCAGCCCCAGGAAGGTGAGGGAGATCCTCGGGGTGCGGCCGAACATCCAGTAGTGCGGCAGCGTGACCATGAACAGGGCCGCGTAGCTGGTCCGCAGGTAGGCCAGACCGGCGAGCGCGATCACCAGTACCGCGAGGTACCCGTGCGGCCGTACGAGGGGATTGGCGGGCCGGCGGTCCAGCACGGCGAAGCACAGGGCCACGCTGCCCAGGAGGGCGAGGGCCGCGTACCGGTGGGCGCCCTGGCTCAGGGCCGTGATCCCGACCGCCATCGCGGCGAACAGGACCCAGCACACCGCGTTCCAGCGGCGCAGCGAGGTCGCCCACAGGGCGTCGGCGGTCGTGGTCATGTCCGTCAACCTACGTCGACCAGGGCGGAGTTCGTGACGGTGGCGGTGGTCCGGGCGGGCCGCACCGGCCACCAGGTGCGCTCGCCCAGCAGGAGCAGGGCCGCAGGCAGGATCAGCACGCGCACCACGAAGGCGTCCAGCAGGACGGCCGCGGCGAGCACGAAACCGATCTGCTTCATCTCGATGAGGTGCAGGAAGACGAAGCTCACGAAGACGGTCGTCATGATCACGGCCGCGCTGGTCACCACGCTCGCCGACCGCCGGATGCCCTCGACGACCGCCTGCCGGGTGGGCGTGCCGGCGAGCACCGCCTCCCGGATCCGGCTGACCACGAACACCTGGTAGTCCATCGACAGACCGAAGAGGATCACGAGGAGGAACAGCGGCACACGGGAACCGATCGACCCCGTGGAGCGGAAGTCCAGCAGCCCCTCGGCCCAGGTGTGCTGGAAGACCAGCACGAGCAGGCCGAGCGCGGCCGCCGCCGACAGCAGGTTCAGCACGACACCGAGCAGGCCGAGCACGACCGAGCGGAACGCGTACAGCGTCATCAGGAACGTCACCAGCAGCAACGCGCCGAGGACGAGGGGCAGTCTGCCGTCCTGATGGGCCGGATAGTCGGTGTAGCGGGCCACGTCGCCGCTCACGCCGTACCGTGCGCCGGTGACCGTGCCGACGGTGGCGGGCAGGTAGTCGTGCCGCAGACGCTCCAGCGAGGCGTGCGCCTGCGGGGAGCCGCCGAGGTAGGGCACCCGCAGTTCCAGGGTGCTGGTCCGGTGGTCGGCGGCGGTGCGCAGGCGGGCGTAGTCGGTGAACAGCGGGTCGGCCGCGGCCCGGCGGGCCAGGGCGCGCAGTTCCCCGGTGACCTGGGCGGAGCGTGCGGCAGGGGCCTGTACGACGACCTGGTGGGTGACCCGGCGCTCGGGGAACTCCGCGTTGAGGCGGTCGTACACCCGCATGGCGGGGATCGCGCGGGAGTGGGTGTCCCGGCTCATCTCGGTGATCTTCAGGCCGGTCAGCGGGAGCGTGAGGGCGAGCAGGGCGAGGAGCGAGCAGCACAGGGTGGCGAGCGGGTGCCGGGCGGCGGGGCGCAGCAGCCCGGACCAGAACCGGTCGTCGCCGCCCCGCGGGCGCCGGGAGGGCCTGCCGTGCTCCGCCCGACGCCGCGCCCTGCGCTCGGCGCGCCTGCCCAGCAGGGTCAGCAGTGCGGGCAGCGCGGTCAGTGAGCTGGCCACCGCGACCAGGACGACCACGACCGTGCCGGTGGCGAGCGAGGAGAAGATCACGTCCGAGGCCAGGTACAGCGTGGCGGTGGAGGCGACGACCGCCAGGCCGGAGACCACCACGGCCCGTCCGGACGTGGCCGCCGCCAGCTCCACCAGCGCCTCGGCGCCGAGCCGGCCCCCGGAGCGGGCACGCTCCTCGCGCTCCCGCTTGAGATGGAAGAGCGTGTAGTCGACGCCGACCGCCAGGCCGATCATGAGGATGACGTTCTTGCCGACTCCCGCGTCGGGGGTGAGATGCGAGGCGACCATCGCCAGCCCGATGGCCCCCGCGATCGACGACAGCGCGAGCAGCAGCGGTACGGCGGCCATGGTGAGCGAGCCGAACACGATCAGCAGGGTGACGAGGGTGACGGGCAGGCTGATCTTCTCGGAGAGGGCCAGGTCGTCGTCGCGCTGCTGGTCGACCCCCTTGCTGACGGAGGCGGATCCGGTCTCCTGCACCAGCAGTTCCGGGTGCGCCCGCTGCACCGCCCGGGTCTGCGCGACGACGGCGCCGAGCTTGTCCTCGGCGTCCAGTTCCTCGCCCTTGAGGGACACCTCGACCATGAGGACGCGTCCGTCGAAGGACCGCACCGGGTCGGCCACCCCTGCGACCTCGGCCAGGTGCCGCATGCGTCCGGCCAGTTCACGCGCGGCGGAGGCGGCGGGGCCCGCGTCCAGGGCGCCCGAGCGGGAGGAGATCAGGATCTGTTCGGTGGACAGGCGGTCCAGGTGCCCCTCGGCGGCCATGGCCTCGGCCCGCCCGGCCTCGCCCACCCGGTAGTCGGCGGTCTTCGCGCTGTGGGTGCCGAGGGCGCTGCCGGCGCCCAGGCACAGCGCCACGAACAGCAGCCAGCCGGCGAGCGCCCGCCAGGGGTGCCCGGCGCTCCAGCGTGCCATGCGCACAGTCAGTGAGTTCATGCCCGAAAGCCTTGCTGGGCAGGGCACTTGCCGGACACGGGTGCCCGGTGGAACTTCGGGTCAGCCGTTCGGTGGACCCGCGGGGTGGGGAAGACCCCCGCGAGTCACGTCCTCGCGGGGGTCTTCTCTCATCCGCCTGCCTGCGTGAAGGGTGAGAAGACGATCACGAGGCAGGACGTTCTCAGGGGGCGAGCAGCAGGGCGTCGGTGCGGGACCTGGCCGCCTCGTGGCGCCGTGCCACGTCCTGCCAGTTGACGACCTGCCACATGGCCTCGATGAAGTCGACCTTCTGGTTGCGGTACTGGAGGTAGAAGGCGTGCTCCCAGGCGTCGAAGACCAGGATGGGGATGGAGCCCTGGCCGACGTTGCCCTGGTGGTCGTAGACCTGCTCCACGATCAGCCGGCCGCTCAGCGGTTCGTACGCCAGCACGCCCCAGCCGGAGCCCTGGGTGGTGGCCGCGGCCTTGGACAGCTGGGTCTTGAAGGCGGCGAAGGAGCCGAAGGACTCCTTGATCGCGTCCGCCAGTCCGGCCACGCCGTCGGCGGCGAGGGGCTCACCGCCGCCGTCCTTCGGGCCGGTCATGTTCTGCCAGTAGATGCTGTGCAGGATGTGGCCGGAGAGGTGGAAGGCCAGGTTCTTCTCCAGGCCGTTGATCGCGCCCCACGACTCCTTGTCCCGCGCCTCGGCGAGCTGCTCCAGGGTGTCGTTGGCGCCCTTCACATAGGCCGCGTGGTGCTTGTCGTGGTGCAGCTCGATGATCTCCGGACTGATCACGGGGGCCAGCGCGGCGTAGTCGTAGGGCAGGTCGGGCAGCGTGTAGACGGGCATGGGTGTCCCCTCCGAAACCTTATTGCAAGTCTCTTGCAATTACACGCTAGCAATAAGAAGGTCCGGGCAACGCGAAGGCCCCCACGTGTCGCACGTGGGGGCCTCGACGGGGTGGGGGCTCAGCGCCGGGCGCGGGCCCGCTGGAAGAGATAGCCCCCGGCCGCCAGCAGCAGGGTCATGCCACCGGTGGAGCAGAGCTGGACCCGGGTGTCCGGCTCACGTGCCATCAGGACGAAGATCGCGGCCATGCCGGCCAGCGCGACCCAGGTCAGCCACGGGAAGGCCCACATGCGCACGACCAGCTTCTCGGGGGCCTCGCGCTCGATCCGGCGGCGCAGCAGCAGCTGGGAGACGGCGATGAAGATCCAGACGACCAGGATCACCGCACCGATCATGTTCAGCAGCCACTTGAAGGCGCCGTTCGGGCTCCAGTAGCTGAGCAGGACGCACACGAAGCCGAGGACGCAGGAGACCAGGACCGCGATCCGCGGCACCCCACCGGACAGCTTCGCCAGCACCTTCGGGCCCTGCCCGCGCTCGACCAGCGAGTAGGCGATGCGCGAGGAGCCGTAGATGTTCGCGTTCATCGCGGAGAGCAGGGCGACCAGGACGACCACGTTCATCAGCTGCCCGGCGCCGGGGATCCCGAGGTGGTCGAGGGCGGCGACGTACGGGCCCTTCTCCACGACATCCTTGGAGTCCCAGGGGACGAGGGTGACCACGACCGCCATCGAGCCGATGTAGAAGAGGGCGATGCGCCACATGGCCGTGCGGACGGCGCCGGCCACGCCCCGCACCGGGTTCTCGGACTCGGCCGCCGCGATGGTGACGGTCTCCATGCCGCCGTAGGAGAACACGGACGCGAGCAGGCCGATGATCAGGCCGTCGCTGCCGTGCGGGAGGAAGTGGGTGAGGTTGGAGGCGCCGGGGGAGTCGGTGCCGGGCAGCACGCCCGCGACGGCCAGCACACCGAGGATCAGGAACAGGCTGATCGCGCCGACCTTCAGCGCGGCGAACCAGAACTCGAACTCGCCGAAGTTCTTCACGGCGGCCAGGTTCGCGCCGCAGAAGACCACCATGAACAGCGCGACCCACATCCACTGCGGGGTGCCCGGCACCCAGCCCTGGACGATCTTCGCGGCGCCGATGCCCTCCAGGCCGACCGCCGTGCACAGCAGCACCCAGAACGACCAGCCGGCGGCGAAGCCCGCCCAGGGGCCGATCGCCCGCTCGGCGTGCGCCGAGAAGGAACCCGAGGAGGGGTAGGCGGCGGACATCTCGCCCAGCATCCGCATCACCAGCATCACCAGCAGGCCGGAGAGCGTGTAGGCGATCACGATGGACGGGCCGGCCGCGGCGATGCCCGCGCCGGAGCCGACGAACAGACCCGCGCCGATCACCCCGCCGAGGGCGATCATCGACAGATGGCGCTGCTTGAGGCCGTGGGAGAGGGAGGCGCCCTGTTCCTGAGGCGGCGTCTCGGTGGTGGTGCTGCTGGTCATGGGCGGGCGGCTCTCCCCGTGCAATGGGCGGGCAAAAACCCCGCCAGTCTGGGCGGCCCGTCCGCTCACACGACGGGGCCGCCCAGTATCCGGACACCCGGCGTACGCAGGGTGAGACGGCGGTTACGCGGCCGCGAGGACCGGGGTGTAGTGCGAGGCGTCGCCCTCGATCGAGTAGCTCTCCTTGCCCTCGACGCCGACCGGGACGTCACCGGCGACGGTCACCCGGTGCAGCCGGCGCGGCTGCCCGTCGTAGTTGTCGATGGCGTAGTGCTGGGTGATCCGGTTGTCGAAGAGCACCAGCTCGTTCTCCGCCCAGCGGTGGCGCAGGATGTTCTCCGGGCGGGTGACGTACGCCTGCAGCAGGTCGAGGACCTTGCGGGACTCGCCGGCCGACAGGCCCACGATCCGCTGCGCGAACCCGCCGATGAACAGCCCGCGCTCGCCGGTCAGCGGGTGCACCCGGACCACCGGGTGCGCGGTGCGGTACGTGATCGAGGTGAACTCGGCGCGCTGCGCGGCCTTCTCCTCGTCGATCTCCTCGTCCGGCACCGCGTAGTCGTAGTCGTTGGTGTGCTCCGCCCACAGGGTGTCGGCGAGGCGGCGCAGCGGCTCGGGCAGGTCGCGGTAGGCGGCCGCCGCGTTCGCGATCAGGGTCTCGCCGCCGTACGGCGGGACGGTGATCGAGCGCAGGGTGCTGGCCTGGGGCGGGTTGAGGACGAAGGTGACGTCGGTGTGCCAGTGGTTGGCGCGGCCCCGCTCGCTGTCCACGGGCAGCACGTTCGGGGCGCCGTCGACCGCGCCGACCGTCGGGTGCGCGGTGGTCAGGTCGCCGAAGTGGCGGGCGAAGGCCTGCTGGCCCGCGTCGTCCAGGTCGCCGGCGTCGAAGACGAGCGCCTTGTGGACGCCCAGGGCCTCACGGATCGCGGCGACCTCCTCCGGGGCGAGCGGCCGGGTGATGTCGACGCCGAAGACGCGGGCGCCGATGCGGGCGGTGACCTTGGTGATCTCGATGGACATGTGCGGGTCCTCTCTAGGCGAAGGCGGGGGTCAGGTACTGGTTGGCGGGGCGGGGGAGGCCGTAGCGCTCCCGGAGGGTCTGGCGGGCGCCGTACTCCGTGCGGAACAGGCCGCGGGCGCGCAGCAGCGGTACGACGTGCTCGACGAAGGCGTCCAGGCCCGAGGGCAGCACGGCGGGCATGATGTTGAAGCCGTCGGCGGCCCCGTGGGTGAACCAGGTCTCGATCTGGCCGGCGACCTGCTCGGGTGTCCCGGCGAAGGTGAGGTGGCCGCGCCCGCCGCCGAGCCGCGCGATCAGCTGCCGGACGGTGAGCCGCTCGCGCCGGGCCAGCTCCACGACGAGCGTGTAGCGGCTCTTGGCGCCCTCGACGGCGGACTCGGGCGGCAGACCGGCGGGGAGCCGTTCGTCCAGCTTCAGGGTCCCTGCGGGAAGCTGGAGCAGGCTCTCCAGCCGGCCCACGCCGTGCTCGTACACGATGTGGTCCTCCAGCAGCTGTTCGGCCGCCCGTGCCTCCGCCTCCGTCGATCCGAGCACGGGCACGATCCCGGGCAGCACCTTGATGTGTCCGGGGTCGCGTCCGGCCCGCTCGGTGCGTGACTTGAGGTCGGCGTAGAAGGCCTGCGCGCCGGCGAGGGTCTGCTGGGCGGTGAAGACGGCCTCCGCGTACCGGGCCGCGAACGCCTTGCCGTCCTCGCTCGACCCCGCCTGCACCAGCAGCGGGTAGCCCTGGGGCGCGCGGGGGACGTTGAGCGCGCCGGCGACACTGAAGTAGGTGCCCTGGTGGCGGGCCGGGTGGATCCTGCTGTCGTCGCCCCAGACACCGGCCGCCTTGTCGGCGACGACCGTGTCGTCCTCCCAGCTGTCCCACAGCTTCCGTGCCACGTCGAGGAACTCGGCCGCCCGTGCGTACCGCTCGGCGTGCGCGGGCTCCTCGGCGAGCCCGAAGTTGCGGGCGGCCTCGGCGCCGGCGGTGGTGACGATGTTCCAGCCGGCCCGGCCGCCGCTGATGATGTCCAGGGAGGCGAACCTGCGGGCCAGGTTGTAGGGGGAGTTGTAGGACGTGGAAGCGGTGGCGATCAGCCCGATGTGCTCGGTGGCCGTCGCCAGCGCGGTCAGCAGGGTGAGCGGTTCCAGAGCGCCCGCCGGGCGCTGCGCGAGGTTGCTCCACAGCTGGGGGCCGTCGGCGAGGAAGAGCGAGTCGAAGGTGCCGCGCTCGGCGGTCCGCGCGAGCCGCACGTGGTGCTGGAGATCGACGTGCGCGTACGGGTCGCTCTCCGGAAGCCGCCACGAGGCCTCGTGATGGCCGGTGTTCATCAGGAACGCGTTCAGATGGAGCGTTCTGGGTGTCTTTCCCTGTGTCACTGGTGGTCCTCCGTGACGCCCAGCGCGGCCAGCAGCCGCTCGCGGTACTCGCCCAGGACCGGCTCGCGGTAGGAGCGCGGGTGGGGACGGTCGATGGTCAGGTCGAGGCCGATCCGGCCCTGGTCCAGGACGAGGACCCGGTCGGCGAGCACGATCGCCTCGTCCACGTCATGGGTGACCAGCAGCACGGACGGCCGGTGGCGCTTCCACAGGCCGCGCAGCAGGTTGTGCATCCTGATCCGGGTCAGCGCGTCCAGCGCGCCGAACGGCTCGTCCGCGAGCAGCAGTTCCGGCTCGCGGACCAGGGAGCGGGCGAGCGCGGCCCGCTGCGCCTCGCCGCCGGACAGCTCGCCCGGCCAGGCCCGCTCGCGGCCCTTCAGGCCGACCTCCGCGAGGGCGGCCCGGCCGCGTTCCGCGGCGTCCTTGCCGTCCAGGCCGAGCAGGACGTTGTCCAGCAGCCGGCGCCAGGGCAGCAGCCGGGAGTCCTGGAAGACCACCGAGACCCGCTCCGGCGCGGTGAGCCGGCCGCTGCCGGCCACTCCGTGGTCCAGGCCCGCGACCGCCCGCAGCAGGGTCGACTTGCCCGAGCCGCTGTGCCCGAGGAGGGCCGTGAACTGGCCGGCGGGCAGGTCGAGGTCGATGCCGTCGAGGACCCTGCGGTCGCCGAAGGACCGGGTCAGGCCGCGCAGCCGTACGGCCGGCCGGGTCAGCTGCTCAGTGTGCGGCGCCACGACAGCACCCTCCGTTCGGCCAGACGGACCACGCTGTCGGAGACCAGGCCGAAGACGCCGTAGATCAGCAGCCCGACCAGGATCACGTCGCTCTGGCCGTAGTTCTGCGCCTGGAACATCATGTAGCCGAGGCCGCTGGTGGCGTTGATCTGCTCCAGCACCACCAGGCCCAGCCAGGAGCCGGTCACACCGAGCCGGAGTCCCACGAAGAATCCGGGCAGCGCGCCGGGGATCACCACCTGCCGGACGAAGGCGAGCCTGGACAGGCCCTGTACCTCGGCGAGTTCGACGAAGCGGCTGTCGATGCCGGACAGCGCGGCGTGCGTGTTCAGGTAGATCGGGATGTAGACGACGATCGCGATGACGGCGACCTTGAAGGTCTCCCCGATGCCCAGCCAGAGGATGAACAGCGGGATCAGACCGAGGGTCGGGATCGCCCGGTTCAGCTGCACGGTCCCGTCGATCAGCGCCTCCCCGGTCCGGCTGAGCCCCGAGGCGAGCGCGAGCAGCACACCCGCGGTCAGGCCGATCGCGAAGCCGTACCCGGCCCGCTGAAGGGAGGTCAGGACGTCGGTGGACAGCGTGCCGGCGGTCCACAGGTGACCGGCGGTCCTCAGCACCGTCCAGGGCGCCGGTACGGCGCCGGTGTCCAGCGTCCCGGCGGCGGAGGCGGCGGCCCACAGGGCGACGAGGACGAGCGGGCCGATCAGCCGGGAGGCGGGGATGCGGCGGCCGGGGGAGAGCCGGCGGCGCCGGCGGACCTGGGGCGGCTCCCCGGCCTCCACCGCCGCGACGGCGGTCGTCGTCGTGGTCAGGGCGGTCATTTCCGGTACTCCTCGGGTACGGCCTTGGCGGCGATCGACTCGAAGCGGTGGTCGAAGAGCGAGGAGACGTCGAACTTCTTCACGAAGCCGCCCTCGGCGAGCAGATCGGCGGTCTGCTGCTCCCACTTGATCGCCTCGTCCCAACTGGGCGGGAACAGCGGCTTGTTGGCGAGCCTGGTGATGCCCTGCGCCTGCTGCAGGGTCAGGTTCTGCGTCTTGACGTAGAACTGCTCGTTCCACACGTCCGGGTGCTCGTACTGCCACACCTGGCCCTTGGCCCACTGCGGGATGTACGCGGCGACCGCGGCGGCCTTCGCGGGGTCGTTCAGCACGGACTGCGGGGCCCACAGCAGGTTGAGCAGGTCGACGACGTCGGTGGGGATGCCGCGGGCACCCTTCGCCTCGTACTGCTTCAGGTAGGCGGGCGCCTGGCTGTTGGCGAGCGGGGCCACGTCCACCTGGCCGGACTGCAGGGCGGTGAGGAACTGGTTGCTGGTCAGCGGGACCAGCTTCACCTCGTCGTACTTCAGGCCGGCCTGCTTCAGGGCCCGCAGCAGGACGACACCCTGCGCCTGCCCCTGCGAGAAGGCGAGCCGCTTGCCCTTGAAGTCGCCGACCGCGCGGATGTCGCTGCCCGGCCTGGTGGCGAAGAGGTAGTTGGGTTTGCGGGTGATGTCGATCGCCACGATCTTCGCGTCGTAGCCCTGGTAGTGCGCCTGGATCGGCGGGATGCCCGCGTTGTTGGCGAGGTCGAGGGATCCGGCGCGGAAGGCGTTGATGACGTCCGGGCCGGCGCCGATGTTCAGCCAGTTCGACACGGTGAACGGCAGCTCGGGCAGTTTCGCCAGCTTGAACTGCAGCTGTTGCTGCCCCAGGTAGGAAGCGATCTTCAGGCTGGTGCCGGCCGGGACCTTGGCGGCGAGCGGCTTGGCGGCGGCACCCCCGGTGTCGGCGGCGGCGCTGCCCTTCGCGCAGCCCGCCAAGCCCGTCACGGCGGCGGACGCGCCCAGCACGGAGGTGAGAAAGAGACGACGGTGCATGCGGGACTCCCGGCAGAAAGGAAGGGAAAACAGGGAGGGAGAGACCGGAGGAATTCCGGGAAGGAAAGCCGGAGCAAGGGAAACTCACGCAGCGGGAAACACGCGCTTCATGCGCGGCAATGTGTCAGCAACAGACGGTGCGACAGCTCGTGAGCAGGCTCATGACCAGGATGTTCCTGGCCCTGAGCGCCCACTGTCAACATTCGGAGTTTCTGAATTAAATAGCCTCAGGTGAGGCGCCCAACGGGTCTCTGAACAGCGCGTCCAGCATCACCGATCCGCCCGCCACCGCCAGCACGGAATCCGGGAAACTCGTCGGGAGGACGTCCGCCGAACGTGCCGTACCGACCGCCTCCCGCAGAGCGGCGAGGCAGTCCTCGAAATGGATCACGCCGACCTCGGTCACGACGACGGTCTCCGGATTGAGCACGTCCAGCAGCAGCCCGGCCGCCCGCCCGGTCGTCCGGGCCCGCTCGACCAGCAGCCGGCGGGCCACCGCGTTCCCGGCCGCCGCCGCGGCCACCACATGCATCGGGTTGGCCGAGCCGGTCACCCCGGCCGCCCGGGCCCGCCGGCACAGGGTCCGCTCGCTCAGCTCCACCTGGAGGCAGCCGGTGCGGCCGCACGCGCACGGTTCGGTGCCGCCCGGCACCGGCAGGTGTGCGATCGCCCCGGCCGCCGAACGCGGCCCGTGGTGCACCTCGTCGTTGGTGGCGAAGGCCGCGTCGACCACGTTGCCCACGAACAGGTGCAGCACGCTCCGGCTGCCCCGGGCCCGCCCGAACAGCCGCTCCCCGTTCACCAACGCCCGCGCGTGCCCGTCCACATGGACCGCCAGACCGGTGCGGGCGCCGAGCAGCTCCCGCACCGGCACCTCCCGCCAGCCCAGCAGCTCGTGCTCGACCACGGTGCCCGTCTCCCGGTCCACCCAGCCGCCCACCGCCACCCCGACCCCCAGCGGCCGCCGGCCCGGCACCCCGGTGAGCAGCCCCGACAGCGCCTGTGCGGCCCGCGCCAGCACCCAGGCGGGATCGGTCCGCTCATGCTTCAGCTCCCGCCGGGCCAGCACCCGGCCGCGCAGGTCCAGCAGCGCGACCGTCGTGTACGGCACGGCCACATGCACCCCGCCGACCAGGAACCCCGCGTCGTCCAGGTCGACCGGGACATGCGGCCGGCCGACCCCGTTCGAGCGGCGGGGCGCGGCGGACTCCCGGATCAGGCCGAGTCCGCAGAGCCGGGCGCAGTGCTCCGTCACCGACGCGGGCGACAGCCCGGTCAGCCGGGCGATGGTGCTGCGCGCCACCGGCCCGTGCTCCAGCACGGACCGCAGGACGACGCTGGCGCTGGTGCGCCGCCGGTCGCTGTCGGCGGCACGCGGAACGGGCGAGACAAGGGTGGATACCGCGGTACGGGGCATGGAGGACCGTCCTCGGGAACGGGGCCGACACGTCTCGGAAAGGCGAGGCGTGCCGCGAAGCCCGCCCCTACCCCGGGCGGCGACAGGTGGCCGTGCCCTGGCGTCGCAGGTCGACATAGCGACGCGACGTGAAGTTCCGGGCCTGGGCAACCATGGCTGGAAGCGTAGGGCAGGAAAGGTGAATCCGGCCAGACGGCCCGGATTCATTTGGTGAGATCCCACAGTGCCCTCGGCGCGCCCCCGAGTGAGCCACACGTCCCTGCCTCAGTGACCAGTGTCACGCGCTGATCGGTGTAACCAGCACTCTTTGTCCGGAGCCCACCAAGCTGTCGTTCCGCCCTTTGTCGAGCGCTGACGGTGATCGGCCCGAGTCGGCTGGGATAGCGTCGCCGTGTCCCAGCATGTCCCCGTCACCCGCGGAGTCCCCATGAGCACCGCTGCCGCCACCGCCCGCCCCCGCGAGGTCCTCGCCGACCTGCTGCCCGCGTCCCGTGCCCGGGACGTCGCCCTCGTGCTCGGCGGCGCCGCGCTCACCGGTCTCGCGGCCCAGATCGCGGTCCCCGTCCCCGGCTCCCCGGTGCCGGTGACCGGCCAGACCTTCGCCGCGCTCCTGGTCGGCACGACGCTGGGCGCGAGCCGCGGCCTGGCCTCGCTCGTCCTGTACGCGCTGGCCGGACTCGCCGGTGTGCCGTGGTTCGCCGCCGGCAGCTCCGGTGTCTCCGTCTCCTTCGGCTACATCCTCGGCATGCTGCTCGCGAGCACCGTCGTGGGCGCCCTGGCCCGGCGCGGCGCCGACCGCTCCGTGCTGCGCATGGCGGGCACGATGCTGCTGGGCGAGGCGATCATCTACGCGATCGGCGTCCCGTACCTGGCCTACGCCGCCGGCCTCTCCGCCTCCTCGGCCGTCGCGCTCGGCCTCACCCCGTTCCTGATCGGCGACGCCCTCAAGGCGGCTCTCGCGATGGGCGTCATGCCCACCGCCTGGAAGCTGGTCAACCGGCAGCAGTGATCCCGTAGGTCCCGGGGGGGGGGGGGGGGGGGGGGGGGGTGGTGGGGGGGGGGGGGGGGGCGTCGCTTTTTGTTCTTCCTTCCCCCC
>NZ_JBVJVZ010000001.1:226432-243354 GCF_055603245.1 Streptomyces sp. NPDC037290
TGCACCACCCCCCCCCCCCCCCCCCCCCCCCCCCCCCCCCCCCCCCCCCCCCCCCCCCCGCGTTCCGGTACGCCCGCCTCCCCGGCGAGGGCGAGGTACCGAGTCCCCCCAGCGGCGGCAGCCCGTACGGCTCGGCGGCCGCGACCGCCTGCCCCGGCGCACCCGGCCTGCACCCGGACCGTGCGCGTGATAGGGCCGACGGCGGCCCCGTCCGGGATCCCGTCTCGTAGCCGCCGGGCAGCCCGTGCCCGGCGGCCCGTACCCCGGCCGGCAGGCCCTCGGCCGCCGCGTACCGGACGGCGGAACGCAGCGCCCGGCCTGCCGGACCGTGCGTGACAGGGCCGACGGCGGCCCCGTCCGGGATCCCGTCTCGTAGCCGCCGGGCAGCCCGTGCCCGGCGGCTCGTACCCCGGCCGGCAGGCCCTCGGCCGCCGCGTACCGGACGGCGGAACGCAGCATGGCCGCACAACCCGACAGGCATCGTCAGGTCGTGCGGCCATGGTCAGCCGAAGGGCGGATCAGCCGACGGACACCTTGTCGGCCGGGGCCTCGGCGGCGGAGGCCGGGCGGTTCGCCGCGAGCTTCTGCTTCACCACGGCGATCAGCACCACGACCGCCGCGACGCCCACCGACAGCAGCACGGTCGTACGGCCGCTGCTCTCACCCTTGGTGTCGGTCAGCATGTAGCCGAGGACGCCGATGATGAAGAAGGCCGTCGCCCAGGTCAGGTACGGATACAGCCACATCTTCACGACGAGCTTCTCCGGCGCCTCCCGCTGGAGGATCTTCCGCATCCGCAGCTGCGAGAAGCAGATGACCAGCCACACGAACAGGGCCACCGCACCACTGGAGTTGACCAGGAAGAGGAAGACCGTCTTCGGGTAGGCGTAGTTGAAGAAGACCGCCACGAAGCCGAAGACGACCGACGCCAGGATGGCCGTCATCGGCACACCGCGGGACGTGGTGCGGGCGAACGCCTTCGGGGCGTCACCGCGCTGGCCGAGCGAGAAGGCCATCCGGGAGGCCGTGTAGAGGCCGGAGTTGAGACAGGACAGCACCGAGGTCAGCACGATGACGTTCATGATCTCGCCGGCGTGCGCGATGCCGAGGGAGTCCAGGGCGGCCACGTAGGAGCCGTCCCTCTTGATGGACGGGTCGTTCCACGGCAGCAGCGAGACCACGACCAGGATCGAGCCCAGGTAGAAGACGCCGATACGCCAGATGATGCTGTTGGTGGACTTGGTGACCGCGCGCTGCGGGTCTTCCGACTCGCCGGCCGCCAGGGTCGCGATCTCGCTTCCCATGAAGGAGAAGACGACCAGCAGCACACCGGTGAGGATGGCGCCGGGGCCGTGCGGCAGGAAGCCGCCGTGGTTCGTCAGGTTGCCGAAGCTCGCCTTGTCGGCGTGCACGCCGGGCAGCACGCCGAAGATGGCCAGCGCGCCGACGACGATGAACGCGCCGATCGCCACGACCTTGATGCCGGCGAACCAGAACTCGAACTCTCCGTAGGAGCCTACGGAGACCAGGTTGGTCGCGGTCAGCACGGTCATCACGATGAGCGCCCAGGCCCACTGCGGCACACCGGGGACCCAGCCGTGCAGGATCCCGGCGCCGGCGGTGGCCTCGACGGCCAGCACGACGACCCAGAAGAACCAGTAGAGCCAGCCGATGGAGAACCCGGCCCAGCGGCCGAGGGCACGGTCGGCGTGCGCGGAGAAGGAGCCGGAGGTGGGGTTGGCCGCCGACATCTCGCCGAGCATGCGCATCACGAGGACGACGAGGGTGCCGACGAGTGCGTACGACAGGAGGATGCCGGGTCCCGCGGTCGCGATGCCGGAGCTGGAACCGACGAAGAGGCCGGCTCCGATGACACCACCGATCGCGATCATCGACAGATGGCGGTTCTTGAGTCCTGCTTGGAGGCCCGAACCAGGGGTCATGGACGGATTTCCTTTGCGCCAGGAGGAGCAGCTCGTATGAGCGGTGTACGAGTCGGTCCAGTGAATCCGAGGCGAACGAATTCGGGAACCTCTGAATCCGTATCGTTACTTGAGGTTCCCTTGAGGTTCTATGGCTCTGCTCACATTTCCGGGAGCTTTCGGAGCCCGGCCACCCGAGGCTGCTGCCCTGAAACAGGCGTGTCACACTCATTGCATGCGCGTGTATCTCGGCTCCGACCATGCGGGCTACGAACTCAAGAACCACCTCGTCGACTGGCTCAAGGCGGCGGGGCACGAGCCCGTCGACTGCGGGCCGCACATCTACGACGCCCAGGACGACTACCCGCCCTTCTGCCTGCGTGCCGCGGAGCGGACGGCCGCGGACCCCGACGCCCTCGGCATCGTGATCGGCGGCTCCGGCAACGGTGAGCAGATCGCCGCGAACAAGGTGAAGGGCGTGCGGGCGGCGCTGGCCTGGAGCGAGGAGACGGCTTCGCTCGGCCGGCAGCACAACAACGCCAACGTCGTCGCCGTGGGTGCGCGCATGCACAGCACGGAGGAGGCGACGAAGTTCGTCGAGACCTTCCTCAACACGCCGTTCTCCGGTGACGAGCGTCACATCCGCCGCATCGACATGCTGGCGGCGTACGAGACGACGGGCGACCTCCCGCCGATCCCGGCCCACCACCCCCAGCAGTAGGCTCCGCCGGCCGGGCCGACTCTCGATCCGCCGGGAGTCGACCCGGTCCGGGCCGCCCCCGAAAGGACACCTCCGCCGTGCCGGAAGGGCACACCATCCATCGGCTGGCCCAGGACTACGCCGCCCGCTTCCGCGGCACCGCCCCTCGCGTCACCAGCCCCCAGGGCAAGTTCTCCGATGCCGCCGCCCTCCTGGACCGCGCGGAGCTGACGGACACCGAAGCCCACGGCAAGCACCTCTTCCTGCGCTTCCGGGACACCGACTGGGTCCACATCCACCTCGGCCTGTTCGGCAAGGTCGGCTTCGGTGACGCCCCCGCGCCCCCGCCGGCCGACACGGTCCGGCTCCGGCTCGCGAACGACATGTCGTACGTCGACCTCCGCGGCCCCACCACCTGCGCGCTGATCACGCAGGAGGAGAAGCGCGCGATACACGCCCGCCTCGGCCCCGACCCGCTCCGCGAGGACGCCGACCCCGCCGCGGCGTACCGCAGGATCTCCCGCAGCCGTACGACGATCGCCGCGCTGCTCATGGACCAGAAGATCGTCGCCGGCGTCGGCAACGTCTACCGCGCCGAGGTCCTCTTCCGGCACGGCATCGACCCGTACCGGGCGGGCAAGGACCTCACCCCGGCCGAGTGGCGGGCCATCTGGGCCGACCTGGTCGCCCTCATGCGCGAGGGCGTCCGGAACAACCGCATCGACACCGTCCGCCCCGAGCACACCCCCGAGGCCATGGGCCGCCCACCCCGGGTGGACGACCACGGCGGCGAGGTGTACGTCTACCGACGCGCCACCCTGCCCTGCCACATCTGCGGCACCGGGGTGCGCACCGCCGACCTCGCCGCCCGCAACCTCTTCTGGTGCCCCGCCTGTCAGAAACGCTGACCGGACGCTAGAAACCGTGCGGCAGCCAGGGGACCACCGGTGAGCCGAAGGCCACCGACGCCTCGGTGAGCGCCCCCGGCCGCAGCTCCCGTACCCGCCCGGCACCCGCCAGCGACAGCAGGGAGACCCCGCCGAGGTAGGCCGCCCCCAACTCCCGTACGGACAACGCCAGATCGGCCGCGTCGGACGTCCGCTCGCAGGACGCGCCCTTCGGGTCCCCGGCCAGCCGCCACCGCCCCGCGTTCCACGGGCAGAAGGCGTCCTCCACCTCGAACACGACGTCCACGGGCGCCTGGTACGTCCGCGCCGAAAGAGCCGTACCGACGTCCACGAGACGGACGTAGCACGAGTCCCGCACGCGCGTCCGGCAGCGTCGGATGTCGTCCACCTGGTACTGCCAGGCGTCGTCCACCGGGCGCCCCCGCACGGTCAGCGTCGACATCAGGTCGATGCCCGACAGGAAGCGCCACAGCGCCGCGTCCGTCGCGGGATCCAGCGCGGCCAGGTCCTCCAGCGTCACCGTGCCGTCGTGCCCGCTCGGACCCCAGCCGAGCTTCGTGCGGAACCGGGCGTATCCGGTGACCCGTCCCTCCCGCTCGGCGACGACGCACTGCAGCGCCGACGCCCCCGCCCGCTCGCTCTCCGGGTCGAACAGCGGCGCCCGCGCCCAGCCGGGCTGCCGGGCCAGCATTCCCGGCCGCAGCGGCACCAGGGCCGCGTACACCGCCTCGCACTCGGCCAGGACGTCGGCGGGCGCCGCGTACCGCAGGCGTACGCCGTCGGTGCCGGCGGGCGGCGCCAGGGACACCCGGCTCGTGTCGATCTCCGCGATCAGCTGGAAGGTCGCCGCGCCGTACCCGAACCGGCCGTAGATGGCCGGCTCGGAGGCGTTCAGCACCGCCAGCGGCTCGCCCCATGCCCGTACGTCGTCGAGTTGCCGGCGCATCATCGCGGTCAGCAGCCCGCGCCGCCGGTGGGTGGCGGCCACGCTCACCATGGTGATGCCGGCCGTCGCCACCGCGGCGCCGCCCGGCACGGTCATCCGGAAGCTGAACGCCCCCGCCGACCCGACGATCTCGTCCCCGTCCCGGGCGGCCAGCGAACGGTCGAACTCGGTGAGTGATCTGTCCAGTTCGCGCTCCTCGGCCGAGGCGGACCCGCCGAAGGCGCGGACCACGCCGTCCCACCAGCGGTCGAAGTCCTCGGGCGCCAGTACGGTCAAATCGATCGCGTGTTCCGTCCCCATGCGCCATGCCTATCAGGGCATTGCGGGACGAGCCAGTGAATTTGTCCCGGACAGCGGCGCGATGGCCGCGCGTGCCGTTCACTGTGAGGACGCACCGAGGACGAACCCACGACGAACCCACGACGATCCGCGAAGGAGAGCCTCGCACGGGGGACAAGTGGGACCTCCCGTGCCAAGCAGCCGGTCCGATGGATAGGGTCCCGAACTGATGGCAGCAGGACGAGGGCGGCGCGCGAAGGCCGAGACGTTCACGGCACGGTGGAAGATGCAGTGGCACCGGGTCCGCACCGGCCTGCGCAGAAGTGCCGTGGACTACTTCCGCGGCGACGGCTCCGACTGGGTCGCGTTCGCCGGGCTGCTGCTCACCATCCCCGTCCTGATGGCCATGACGCTGGTCGACTCGGTGTGGTGCTCCCCGGCCACGCTGGTGCTGCCGATCGTCGCCGGCGGCCTGCTGCTGCGCCCGGCGAGCCTGCTCGGCCTGTACGCGGCCGGGGCCACCGCGCTGATCGTGGAGTCGGTCCGGCTCGGCCCGTACACGGAAGGGCCTTCCCGGGTCACCCCGGGCGTGGTCCTCGTGGTGGCGGCCTGCGGCTTCTTCGGCCTGCTCACGGCCCAGTTCCGCAGCCGGGTCGGGGTGCCCTGGCGGCGCGGCGGCACGATGCTGTTCGACCTGCGCGAGCGGATCCGGGTGCAGAGCAAGCTGCCGAAGCTGCCGCAGGGCTGGCACCACGAGATGGCGCTGCGGCCGGCCGGCGGCCAGTCCTTCTCCGGTGACTTCGTCGTCGCGGCCCGCACGAACGGCGGCCGCACCCTGGAGGTCGTGCTCACGGACGTGTCCGGCAAGGGCATGGACGCGGGCTCGCGCGCCCTGCTGCTGTCCGGCGCCTTCGGCGGCCTCCTCGGCTCCCTCCCGCCGCACGCCTTCCTCCCGGCCGCGAACGGCTACCTCCTCCGCCAGGACTGGGACGAGGGCTTCGCCACCTCCATCCACCTCGTCCTGGACCTCGACTCCGGGGACTACGAGCTGTACTCCGCCGGCCATCCGCCGGGGCTGCAGCTGAGCGCGGGCAGCGGCCGCTGGGAGGAGAAGGCCGCAGAGGGGCCGCTGCTCGGGGTGTACGACGGTGCCCAGTTCGACTCCGTGAAGGGGTCCCTGCGCCCCGGTGACGTCCTGATGCTCTTCACGGACGGCCTGGTGGAGACCTCCGACCGTGACATCGTCGAGGGCATCGACCGCCTCACCGGCGAGGCCGACCGCTATGTCGCCGGGGGCTTCCACGGCGCCGCCTGGCACCTCATCGAGGCGGTCGCGAAGGACGTCAACGACGACAGGGCCCTCCTCCTGATCTGCCGCCAGACCTCCCCGGCCCGCCTTCCCTAGGGACCGCCCCCAGCGGACTCGCGGCGCCCGCCCTGCCGGGGTGGGGCTGCTCCTCCTGACCTTCCCCGGCCGCTCCCCGCCCACGCCGGGCACCGCCCAGGGGCCGTGTGCTGCTCGGGCGACTTCGGGTGTCATTCCGGGGGGCGTGCGCTGTCCCAGGCCGTGCGCCCGGGTACTGCTCCAAGCCGCCCCGGGTACCGACCCAGCGGCGAGCGGCGAGCGGCGAGCGGCGCCGCAGGGCCTCGCCGGGCACGGCACCGTCCCAAGCCGGCGCCGGGTCGGGCATCCAAGGGACGGTGCCCACCCGCGCCGTCCCCAGAGCCGTACACCTAGGCCACCCGCGGGCCAGGCTCCGTGGTGCGCATGGCTGCGCTCAGGGGGGTCAGGACCCGCCAGCCCACGGCCTCGTACAGCGCCCGGCCCTCCTCGGTCGCGCCCAGTACGGCCGCCCTCGCCCCCTGGTCGACGCCCGCCTCGGCGAGCGTGCCCAGGACCACGCGCCCGAGGCCCCGCCGCTGATGGGCCGGGTCGGTCTCCACCTGGTCGACGGCCGCGGTCGTACCGGTGACGGCTATCTGTCCGCGCGCCGCGAAGGCCCCGTCGGCGGCACGCACCACGACCCGGGTGACCCCGCCCCTGTTCCAGCTGCTCAGCCGGTAGCCGTCGGGAAGGTCAGGCGGGACCTCGACCTCGGACAGGGAGGCGGCCATGAGGGCGGCGTGGCCATCCAGCAGGCCCCAGCCCGGCGGCAGCCACGCCCGCAGGGTCCGCCCCGGCACGAACGTCTTCAGCGCGACACCGGCGGGGCTGTTCTCGGCCAGCTTCCGGACGGTCGCCTCGTCGGCGGCGGTCAGCACGTGCCGGGCCACCTCCCTGGACAGGCCGACCTGGACCGTGAAACCCCAGGACTCGCGGGTTGGTTCGGCCGCCCCGCGCGACACGACCCAGCCCTCGACCCATGCGCGTACCGCTTCGGCAGTGCTCCCGAAAGACACGACCCCTCCCTGCGCGTAATAGGTGCTCCGTATAAGTATCTATTACAGGATGGCATGACGGGGCCGGCTTCGCGAGACACTGGCGCGATGACACAGCTCTCGCTCGACGAGGTGGAGGCCCTCGCCCGGGCCGCCCACGAGGGACAGACCGACAAGGCGGGACGGCCGTACGCCGAGCATCTCGCCGCCGTCGCCGCGGGCGTGCGCGCCCGCGGCGGGGACGCGGAGCAGATCGCGGCGGCCTGGCTGCACGACTCCGTGGAGGACGACGCGCTGTCCCGGGAGTGGCTCGAACAGGCGGCGCTGACCCGGCGGACCAAGGCCATCGTGGACGCCCTCACCAAGCGGCCGGGGGAGGAGCCGCGGGAGTACGCCCGGCGGATCCTCGCCACCGACGGCGCGCGGCTGGTGAAGGAGGCGGACCTGGCACACAACGCCGACCCGCGGCGGCTGGCCGTCCTGGACGGGCCCACCCGGAAACGACTGACCGAGAAGTACGCCCGGATGCGCGCACTTCTCGGCCTCGGTGAGGGATGAGCGCCAGGGCAGGCCTTAGGCGCTGACCTTCTCGCGCTCCTTCTTCCGCCGCTCGCGGGCGAGTTCGGCCGCGTCCTGCTTGAACGCCCACTCCATCCTCGGCTCCATCGCGAACCGGAAGACGCGCCGGACGGGACTGGTGCACAGCACGGTGACGGCGGCGCCCGCGAGGACGGTCACCAGGATCTCGCCGAGCGGGTGGTGCAGCCAGGCGTGGTCGAACAGGCCGCGGTAGTCGGCGAACTTCACCAGGAAGCCGTGCAGCAGATAGCCGTACAGCGTGCCCGCGCCGAGGGACGTGAACCACATCCGCCGGCCCGGCACCCAGGCGAAGAAACAGGCCGTCAGCAGCAGCGAGCAGCCCATCATCGCGAGCGTCATCACCGGGCCGCACCACCAGGGCGCGCCCAGTTCCTGCGCGGAGTCACGGTGGTAGAACCACGCGGTGTTCATGCGCGGCACCGCCCACCAGCCGACGGCCAGCGCGGCGGCGAACACCGGCACCGCGGCGATCCGCACCGAGCGGCGGCGCACCAACTGGAAGTGCTCGGCCTTCAGGCACAGACCGAGTACGAAGTACGGCAGGAACTGCAGCACGCGCTGCAGGTCGAGGTCGTCACCGATGTTCGGGGTGACGGACGCCAGCATGGCGATGCCGAGGGCGACCACCAGCGGCGAGCGCACCAGCTTCCAGATCGGCGTCGTCAGCCGCCAGATGAACAGGGCGACCAGGAACCAGGTCAGGTACCAGGGGTCGAGGAGGCTGATCTCCTCGTGCGAGCCCGTGATCAGGTTCTTGAACAGCGGGTACGCGGTCTCGAAGAGGACGTACGGCACCACGACACCGGTGATCAGCCGCTTCAGCCGGTCCGGGCGCAGGTCGAAACCGCGCGAGAAGAAGCCCGAGATGATGATGAACGCCGGCATGTGGAAGGCGTACACGACCGTGTACACGCCCTCCAGGATCCGGCTGTCGCCCTTCAGCGGCTCCCACGAGTGCCCCATCGCGACGAGCACGATGGCCAGGTACTTGGCGTTGTCGAAGAACGCGTCACGCCGTTTGCCATCACCCTGTTTGCCGGGTCTGTCCGCCTTCGGCTGTCCCTTCTGCGCACTCATCGGGGTGCGCGGACCGGGCACTCCGTCCACCGGCGACTGTGCCGGGGGGAGCGGCCTGCGGCTTGGGCCGGGGGACGAGGCGGCGTCAAACATCTCAGGCACCCTAGCGTCGTCCGTGGGATTTCGTAAAACCCCGCAGTCATTCCTGGTTATCGCTTCCGAGTACCCGCTGATTTACACAACGGGCCATCTTCGTCTACGTGATGGTGCGCACACAGGGTCATCAGTTCACCCCTGATGTCCCGATTCATCCCGACTAAATGGGGCATACGGCGTCTCTGTGTCATCAATTCGAATTACCTGCGCACAGGATGTGTGGAGGTGGAAACGAACTCGCGCAATTCATCGGGAAGTCGCGTGCGGGTGCCCCGCCGAATTACTGTGCGGCGGATCGCCCGCCCCGGCCGGCCGCCCGACGTTGCGTCACGGGCCGCATGAGGCGGCCGGGTTGGTGGCACGATGGTTCTGGCGGGGGTGCGGGCCGTACCCCCGGGCCGGGAGAGCGGACCGACCGAGGGTGTGATCAGTTGTGGCCATTTCACTGTCTGTGGTGCTGCTGTTGGCGATCATCCTTGTGGTGCTGCTGCGAGGGGGGAACATCAAGGCGGGGCCCGCGATCGTCGCGATCCTCTTCGGCTTCTTCCTCGCCTCGACCGGCATGGCCCCGTCCATCGACCGCTTCCTGAACTCGATAGCGGACTCCATCAGCTCGATCAAGTTCTGACCCGGCGCGGGAGCCGGCGGTTCAGAGCATGCTGAACAACTGAAGCAACGGGGGGACGTACGGGGATGGCGCTGCGCGACACGGACCCGGCGGAGATCGGCGGCTACCGGATCGAGGACCGCCTCGGCAGCGGCGGCATGGGCGTGGTGTACCTCGCCCGGTCCGCCTCCGGCCGCCGGCTCGCGGTGAAGGTCGTCCACGGCCAGTACGCCGACGACGACGAGTTCCGCACCCGCTTCAGCCGCGAGGTGGCCGCCGCGCGCCAGGTCAGCGGTGCCTTCACGGCCCCCGTGGTGGACGCGGACGCCGACGCCCCGCGCCCCTGGATGGCCACGCTCTACATCCCCGGCGAGGACCTCGGCACGCACGTCCGCCGCCACGGCCCGCTCCCGCCGGCCCGGCTGCGCGAACTCGCCGCCGGCCTCGCCGAGGCCCTGCGCGACATCCACCGCGCGGGCGTGGTCCACCGCGACCTGAAACCGGCCAACGTCATGCTCGCCGAGGACGGCCCGCGCGTCATCGACTTCGGCGTCTCCCGCGCCGCCGAGTCCACCGCCGCCGACGCCCTCACCCAGACGGGGCGGGTGATGGGCACCCCGCCCTTCATGTCCCCCGAGCAGTTCACCTCCCCGCACGAGGTCGGCCCCGCCACCGACGTCTTCTCCCTCGGCGCGGTCGTCGTGTACGCCGCCACCCGGCGCGGCCCCTTCGACAGCGTCAGCCCCTGGGAGACGGCGACACGGGTCGTCGAGCGCGCTCCCGACCTCGACGGCGTCCCCGCCGACCTGCTCCCCTTCGTCCGCCTCTGCCTGGAGAAGCACCCCAAGTCCCGGCCGACCCCCGACGAACTGCTGTACGTACTGCGCGAGGGCCGGCTGCCCGATCCGCCGGACCGGCCCGCACCGGAGGACATCCGGCCGCCCCGGCCCCGGCGCCGACGCCGGGCGCTGTGGCTGGCATCGCTCGCGGCCGCCCTGGTGCTCGCGGTGACCGCCCCGCTGGTGGCCCTGAGGACGAGCGGACACGGCAGCCCGGATCCGGCCGCCGCCCTGCCCGCGGGCTGGCGGGCCTGGCACGCCCGGGAGACCGACAAGAAGACCAGCGCCGCCGCGTCCTTCCCGTCCTGCGCGGCGCTCGACGGCGGACTGATCTGCGCGGGCGACGACCTGAAGGCCGTCCGCTTCTCGCTCGCCACCGGCAAGGTCGAGTGGGCCCTGCCCGCGGACGACCATCCCGACCCGAACAGCAGCAGTTCCAGCAGCTCCGACGGCGGCGTGCTGGGGGCACACGGACACGACGTCTACACGGTGGCCGAGACCTCCCGCCCCTCCGCGCAGGACGCCGCCTACGCCTTCCAGGCCGTCGACGCCCGGACCGGCAAGGTCCGCTGGAGCACCCCCAACGGCGACGAGGAGCCCTCCCTGGCGGACGGCTCGGCCGCGATCACGCCCGACGGGCCGTTCGTCATCCGCGCGGGCGGCAGGACGTACTCGCTGCTCGACCCGGCCACCGGCGCACCCCGCTGGAAGCGCACCATGCCCGCCCTGCACACCATGTCCGCGGACGACACCTGCACGCTGCGTGCCGTGGCGGGCCGCGCCTACCTGGTCTGCGTCGGCAGCAAGGCCAAGCGCACCACGATCGCCCAGCTCGACCCGGCGCACGGCGACCCACGCTGGACCGCCACGCTGGAGGGCGCGCTCACGCCGGCCGGCCGGACCGGCGACCGTCTCGTCCTGCTGACGGCCGCGGACGCCTACGCCATGCCGGACGTCACCTCCAGCACCACCTACCGCCGTGTCACCCTGCTGGGCCTCACCGACCACGCACCGCACATCGTCCCGCTGGCCCGGCCCGTCCCGGCCGACGCCACACCCACCCTGCTCGACGGCACCCTGTACTTCGTCCGCGCCAGCGGCGAGGTCCGTGCCGTCGACCCGGTCACCGGCCGCACCCGCTGGATCACCCACTCCTCGGTGGAACGCCCCGGCCGGCCCGCCCTCTCGGCCTCCTACGTCCTGATCGTCTCCCCGGGCGGCCGCCTCGCCGCCCTGGACCGCCGCACCGGCGCGGAGGCCCACAGCCTGCCCGGCCGCGACGACCGCACGGACCCGGTGTTCGTGGAGACGGGCGCGACCCCCCTCGTCCACGGCGCCGCCCTCTACGTCCCCTACGGCACCCGGGCCGTCTACTCCGTGGACCTGCGCCACCTGTGACACACACCAGGGGCCCGGCCCCGCCGAAGCGGAACCGGGCCCCTGGAACGGTCACGGTGACCGGACAGAGCGGGCGACGGGAATCGAACCCGCGTAGCTAGTTTGGAAGACTAGGGCTCTACCATTGAGCTACGCCCGCACCAGTGCGCCGCAGGTCGGTGACCGCGCGGCACTGGAGGCATCGTAGCGGGTCGCCCGCCGTCGAGGCCAACGCGTTCGCCGCCGCGGCCCCCGCACGTGCGGACCCGAGGAATGCGGCCGACGTAATCCTCCGGGGCATGTACCCTACGTGTCGCACCAGACGGGGTGTGGCGCAGCTTGGTAGCGCGTCCGCTTTGGGAGCGGAAGGCCGTGGGTTCAAATCCCGCCACCCCGACCACCTGCCCACGCATCTGCTCACGGTGTCGCGATGATCGCCTTTTGGGACGCTGACCCGCTGCGGTTACTATGCAAGCTGCGCGCCCGTGTGACCCGGCCCTCACGGCCTACGTACTCCTCCGGGCGGCGAATCCGCCGGACCTGTCTGGCTCCGGCGAAACCCAAGAAGTCAGCCACAAGGAGACCGAACCGTGAAGAGCGCCGTGGAGACCCTGAACCCGACCCGGGTTCGGCTCACTGTCGAGGTGCCCTTCGAGGAGCTCAAGGACAGCCTCGACGCGGCGTACAAGAAGATCAACCAGCAGGTCACGGTGAAGGGCTTCCGTAAGGGCAAGATCCCGGCCCGCGTCATCGACCAGCGGTTCGGCCGCGGTGCGGTGCTGGAGGAGGCCGTCAACGACGCGCTTCCGAAGTTCTACACCGAGGCGGTCAACGAGGCCGAGCTGAGCCCGCTGGGCCAGCCCGAGGTCGACATCACCGAGCTGAAGGACGGCGAGACGCTGAACTTCACCGCCGAGGTCGACGTCCGCCCGGCCCTGGAGATCCCGGACTACTCCGGCATCGAGGTCGAGGTCGACGCCGTCGAGGTGACGGACGAGGACATCGAGAAGTCCGTGGAGCAGCTGCGTGAGCGCTTCGCGTCGACCTCTCCCGTCGAGCGCGCCGCCGAGGACGGCGACGTCGTCACCATCGACCTGGAGGCCAAGGTCGACGGCGAGGTGCTGGAGGACGGCATCGCCAACGGCGTCTCCTACACCATCGGCTCCGGTGAGCTGCTGGACGGCATCGACGACGCCGTCAAGGGCCTGTCCGCCGGCGAGGAGGGCACTTTCACCTCCGAGCTGAAGGGTGGCTCCGCCGCGGGCAAGCAGGCCGAGGTCACCGTCAAAGTCACCCAGGTCGCCGCGCGTGAACTGCCCGAGCTGGACGACGAGTTCGCGCAGCTGGCCTCCGAGTTCGACACCCTGGACGAGCTGAAGGCCGACAGCCGCAAGCGCCTCGCGAACATGAAGCAGTTCGACCAGGCCACCCAGGCCCAGGAGCGCGTCCTGGAGAAGCTGCTCGAGCTGGTCGAGGTCCCGGTCCCCGAGAAGCTGCTCGAGGACGAGATCAACACCCGCAAGCACAACCTGGAGCACCACCAGCTCGGCCAGATGGGCCTCACCCTCGACAAGTACCTGGAGATCCAGGGCAAGACCGCCGAGGAGTTCGAGACCGAGACCCGCGAGGCCGCGGTCAAGGGCATCAAGACCCAGTTCGTCCTCGACGAGCTGGTCAAGAAGGAGAACCTCAACGTCAACCAGGAGGAGCTCACCGAGCACCTCATGCGGCGTGCGGCCTCCTCCGGCATGTCCCCCGACCAGTTCGCCCAGGCCGTCGTCGAGGGCGGCCAGGTGCCGCTCCTGGTCGGCGAGGTCGCCCGCGGCAAGGCCCTGGCCGTCGTGGTCGAGGCCGCCACGGTGAAGGACACCAACGGCGAGATCGTCGACCTGGAGGACGAGGAGGAGGAGACCGAGGCCGCCGAGGCGTCGGAGACCTCCGAGGAGAACGCCGAGGGCTGAGCAGCCCTGCGGCGCCTGTGAAGGACGTCCGGACGGGCCCTGGGGACTTCTTCCCCGGGGCCCGTTCGCCTACCCGGGGGCGCGGGGAACCGCGCGAGCGACCATGGGCCACCCGCGGCCGCCGGCGCACGGCACATCCCACGGCGAGCAGGCTCCCGCCCCCCGGCGGAGCCGCTACGCCCCGGGCGAACACCCGCATTCCCGGGATTCCCCGAAGGGACCATCGCGTTAGGGTCCATGAAAGGCAGAACAATGAGACGGCCCGGCGCCGTCGTAAGACGAGCAGGTGGATACGTGACGAATCTGATGCCCTCCGCCGCCGGCGAGCCTTCCATCGGTGGTGGCCTCGGCGACCAGGTCTACAACCGGCTGCTCGGCGAGCGGATCATCTTCCTCGGCCAGCAGGTCGACGACGACATCGCCAACAAGATCACCGCACAGCTGCTGCTCCTCGCCGCCGAGCCGGACAAGGACATCTACCTCTACATCAACAGCCCCGGCGGCTCGGTGACGGCCGGCATGGCGATCTACGACACCATGCAGTACATCCCGAACGACGTGGTGACGATCGGCATGGGCATGGCGGCCTCGATGGGCCAGTTCCTGCTCACCGGCGGTACCGCCGGCAAGCGCTTCGCCCTGCCGCACACGGACATCATGATGCACCAGGGCTCCGCGGGCCTCGGCGGTACGGTCTCGGACATCAAGATCCAGGCCCAGTACCTGCTGCGCACCAAGAAGACCATGACCGAGCTGACCGCGCAGCACTCCGGCCAGTCGGTCGAGACGATCCTCCGCGACGCCGACCGCGACCGCTGGTTCACCCCGGAAGAGGCCAAGGAGTACGGTCTCATTGACGAGATCATGATGCACGCCTCGGGTGTTCCGGGAGGCGGCGGCACCGGTGCCTGACCGGCCCGGCCACGCCACGCACCGCCAAGACACCAGCCCCCGAACGCCCACCAGGACGGTGAACCCCATGAACAACTTCCCCGGCGCCGCCAGCGGCATGTACGAAGGGCCCCGCCCCGACAGCCGCTACGTCATCCCGCGCTTCGTCGAGCGCACCTCCCAGGGCATCCGCGAGTACGACCCGTACGCGAAGCTCTTCGAGGAGCGCGTGATCTTCCTGGGCGTCCAGATCGACGACGCCTCCGCCAACGACGTCATGGCGCAGCTGCTGTGCCTGGAGTCGATGGACCCGGACCGGGACATCTCGATCTACATCAACAGCCCCGGTGGCGACATGACCGCCCTCACGGCGATCTACGACACGATGCAGTTCGTGAAGCCCGACATTCAGACGGTCTGCATGGGCCAGGCGGCCTCCGCCGCGGCCATCCTGCTCGCCGCCGGTACGCCCGGCAAGCGCATGGCGCTGCCGAACTCGCGCGTGCTGATCCACCAGCCGGCCGGCTCCACCGGCCGCGGCCAGCTCTCCGACCTGGAGATCATCGCCAACGAGTTCACCCGGATGCGTGAGCAGCTGGAGAACATGCTGGCCAAGCACTCGAACAGGCCGATCGAGCAGGTCCGCGAGGACATCGAGCGCGACAAGATCCTCACGGCCGAGGAGGCGCTGGAGTACGGCCTCGTCGACCAGATCATCTCCACCCGCAAGCTGAACAACGCCGCGGTCCGCTGACGCGGAGCGGCACGCTCTTTGCCCCTCTTGGCACGGTGCACGTCAAAGTGAACCCTGCCAAGGGGGGCCCGAACACCGGGCCCGGCAAGGTACCGTCGGACATAAGGCAGCACCAGGAGCCGCTGGATTCGAAAGCGTCCAGTCGTCTCCCAGGCGAAGGGGAAGCACACCGTGGCACGCATCGGTGACGGCGGCGATCTGCTCAAGTGCTCGTTCTGCGGCAAGAGCCAGAAGCAGGTCAAGAAGCTCATCGCAGGGCCCGGTGTGTACATCTGCGACGAGTGCATCGATCTCTGCAACGAGATCATCGAGGAAGAGCTCGCGGAGACCAGCGAGGTGCGCTGGGAGGAGCTGCCCAAGCCCCGCGAGATCTACGAGTTCCTCGAGGGCTACGTGGTCGGCCAGGAGGCGGCCAAGAAGGCCCTCTCCGTCGCGGTGTACAACCACTACAAACGGGTCCAGGCGGGCGAGAACGGCGGCCCGGGCGGCCGTGACGACGCCATCGAGCTGGCGAAGTCCAACATCCTCCTGCTGGGCCCCACGGGCTCCGGCAAGACCCTCCTCGCGCAGACCCTGGCACGCATGCTGAACGTGCCCTTCGCGATCGCCGACGCGACGGCGCTCACGGAGGCGGGCTACGTCGGCGAGGACGTCGAGAACATCCTCCTGAAACTGATCCAGGCGGCGGACTACGACGTCAAGAAGGCCGAGACCGGGATCATCTACATCGACGAGATCGACAAGGTGGCGCGCAAGAGCGAGAACCCGTCGATCACCCGCGACGTCTCGGGCGAGGGCGTCCAGCAGGCCCTGCTGAAGATCCTCGAGGGCACGACGGCCTCGGTCCCGCCGCAGGGCGGCCGCAAGCACCCCCACCAGGAGTTCATCCAGATCGACACGACGAACGTCCTGTTCATCGTGGGCGGTGCCTTCGCCGGCCTGGAGAAGATCATCGAGGCCCGCGCGGGCGCCAAGGGCATCGGCTTCGGCGCCACGATCCTCTCCAAGCGCGAGCTGGAGTCCAAGGACGTCTTCGAGGACGTCATGCCGGAGGACCTGGTCAAGTTCGGCATGATTCCCGAGTTCATCGGCCGCCTGCCGGTGATCACCTCGGTCCACAACCTCGACCGCGAGGCGCTCCTCAAGATCCTGGTGGAACCCCGCAACGCCCTGGTCAAGCAGTACCAGCGGCTCTTCGAACTCGACGGCGTGGAGCTGGACTTCGAGCGCGAGGCCCTGGAGGCCATCGCCGACCAGGCCATCCTCCGCCAGACCGGCGCCCGTGGCCTGCGCGCCATCATGGAGGAAGTCCTCCAGGGCGTGATGTACGAGGTCCCGTCCCGCAAGGACGTGGCCCGCGTCGTCATCACGGCCGACGTCGTCCTCTCCAACGTCAACCCGACCCTGATCCCCCGGGACGCGCGGGGTCGGGGATCGGGCGAGCAGAAGTCGGCGTAGCCGCTCCCGGCACCCCGTGCGAAGGCGGGCGGGGGGAGTGGGCGGGGGGCTCTCTGCTGTTGGGGAAATCCGGCCCCCCCTCCCTCATGGGCCGTGGTGTTGAGGCTTTCAACCGAGCTTCTTCCCCA
>NZ_JBVJVZ010000001.1:243364-299150 GCF_055603245.1 Streptomyces sp. NPDC037290
AAACCACACCCCGCCCCCCCAGGACTCCGGGGGTTGGGGGTAGGGCAAACAGAGGTCGGCGGACCCGCTCCCGGCACCCCGTGCGAAGGCGCCCGGCGATATCGCCGGGCGCCTTCGCCGTTGCGGGACACGTCGGTCCCGCCTCCTGCGGTGACTCGGTGCGTCAGGCCTTGACGCGGATTTCCTCGCGCAGCCTCTTGGTGAGGTCGACCGCGGTTTCCTTCGACACGTCGCCGGTGTTGTCGCCGGGGGAGACCATGGCCATGGTGCTGTAGTCGGCCCAGGCGCAGAACCAGTCGGTCTGCGGCCGCTGGGTCAGCAGGTTGGTCCCCGTGGCCGCCTGGCACTTCATGACCGCGCCGTCGATGTCGACCGACTCGGGGTTGCCGATGAACTGGGTCTTGCCCGAGGAGCTGCGGGACGAGTTCTTCTTCTGGGAGCTCTTCTTGATGTCCGCGAAGAACGCGTCCAGAGATGCCTTCGGATCGGCGACCTTGCCGTAGGCGCCGACGATGGTCATGCTCTTGGCCGTCAGGAGCTCGGTCTTGCTGGGCGCGGTGGAGGGATCCTCCGGGTTGTAGTGGCTGAGGTCGGCCGTCGAGTACGCGGCGAAGACAGCCGTGCCGTTCTGTACGCCGCTCTTCTGCAGGTCCTTCACGGTGCTCGAATCGCTGGCGGCGGTGTCCCCGTCCTTGGTCGCCCGGTTGTACTGGCCGAGCACCTTCGCCGGAGTCGTCAGCTTGTGGGGACCGTCGTCGGTGAGCCCGGACCCGCTCGCGCCGAAGACGAAGTACGCCCCCACCCCGATCGCCGCCACCACGGCCACACCGCCGATGATCAGGCCCGTCTTCTTCTTGCCCCCCGCAGGCTGGGGCGGCTGCGGGACGCCGTAGGGCTGCTGGCCGTAGGGGCCGGGCTGCTGGCCGTACGGGTTCGGCTGGGGCGGGACGCCCTGCTGCGGGTAGCCGTACCCCGGCTGCGGCGGAGCCGGCGGCGCCTGCTGGGGGTAGCCGTAGCCGGGCTGCGGAGCCTGCGGCTGCTGGCCGTACGGTCCAGGCTGGCCGTAGGGCCCCGGCTGGCCGTACGGTGCCGGCTGCCCCGGCTGGCCGTACGGACCCGGCTGCTGGGGCGGCTGGCCGTACGGGCCCGGCTGGTTGTTGCTCATTTCTGGGTTCCCCCTAGGACGCTTATGTGTTCCTGACATCCTGGACCAGGCCCAGGAAACGCACGGCACCGGGGGCCGCACCGTTACAGAACAAACGCGTTTCGGGACCACCCCGTGACACCTCTAAACTGACCCCCGTGACCGAGAACGCTCAGCAGCAGCCACCCGCGCCCGACTCCGAACTGCCGACCCAGTACGCGCCGGCCGATGTAGAGGGCCCGCTGTACGAGCGCTGGGTAGAGCGCGGTTACTTCGAGGCGGACGCCAAGAGCGACAAGCCGCCGTACACCATCGTCATCCCGCCGCCGAACGTCACGGGCTCGCTCCACCTCGGGCACGCCTTCGAGCACACCCTCATCGACGCCCTGACCCGCCGCAAGCGCATGCAGGGCTACGAGACGCTGTGGCAGCCCGGCATGGACCACGCCGGCATCGCCACGCAGAACGTCGTCGAGCGGGAGCTCGGCAAGGAGGGCAAGTCCCGCCACGACCTCGGCCGCGAGGCCTTCGTCGAGCGCGTCTGGCAGTGGAAGGCCGAGTCCGGCGGGCAGATCAGCGGGCAGATGCGGCGCCTCGGCGACGGCGTCGCCTGGTCGCGTGAGCGGTTCACCATGGACGAGGGGCTCTCCCAGGCCGTCCAGACCATCTTCAAGCGCCTCTACGACGACGAGCTGATCTACCGCGCCGAGCGCATCATCAACTGGTGCCCGCGCTGTCTGACGGCCATCTCGGACATCGAGGTCGAGTACCAGGACGACGACGGCGAGCTGGTCTCGCTGAAGTACGGCGACGGGGACGACACCGTCGTCGTCGCCACCACGCGTGCCGAGACGATGCTCGGCGACACCGCCGTCGCCGTCCACCCCGACGACGAGCGCTACCAGCACCTCATCGGCAAGCTCATCAGGCTCCCGCTCACCGACCGCTCCATCCCGGTCGTCGCGGACACCCACGTCGACCCCGAGTTCGGCACCGGCGCCGTCAAGGTCACCCCGGCCCACGACCCGAACGACTTCGAGATCGGCCAGCGCCACGGCCTGCCGTCCATCACGATCATGGACGAGCACGCGGTCATCACGGCCCACGGCCCCTTCCAGGGCCTGGACCGGCTCGAGGCCCGCTCCGCCATCGTCGCGGCGCTGCGCGCCGAGGGCCGGATCGTCGCCGAGAAGCGGCCGTACGTCCACTCCGTCGGCCACTGCTCGCGCTGCAAGACCACCATCGAGCCGCGCCTGTCGATGCAGTGGTGGGTCAAGGTCGGCCCGCTGGCGAAGGCCGCGGGAGACGCCGTCCGGGACGGCCGCGTCACGATCCACCCGCAGGAGATGGAGAAGCGGTACTTCGACTGGGTCGACAACCTCCACGACTGGTGCATCTCGCGCCAGCTGTGGTGGGGCCACCGGATCCCCGTCTGGTACGGCCCGAACGGCGAGGTCGTCTGCGTCGGTCCCGACGACGAGGCCCCCACCGGCGAGGGCTGGCACCAGGACACCGACGTCCTCGACACCTGGTTCTCCTCCGGCCTGTGGCCGTTCTCCACCCTCGGCTGGCCCGAACAGACCGAGTCGCTCGCGAAGTTCTACCCGAACTCCGTCCTGGTCACCGGCTACGACATCCTCTTCTTCTGGGTCGCCCGGATGATGATGTTCGGCCTGTACGCGATGGACGGCACCCCGCCGTTCCACACCATCGCCCTGCACGGCATGGTCCGCGACCAGTTCGGCAAGAAGATGTCGAAGTCCTTCGGCAACGCGGTCAACCCGCTGGACTGGATGGACAAGTACGGCTCCGACGCGCTCCGCTTCACCCTCGCGCGCGGCGCCAATCCGGGCGTCGACGTCCCGATCGGCGAGGACTGGGTCCAGGGCTCCCGCAACTTCGCCAACAAGATCTGGAACGCCACCCGTTTCGCGCTGATGAACGGCGCGACCGTGGACGGCCCGCTGCCCGAGCCGTCGGCGATGTCGGCGACCGACCGCTGGATCCTCTCCCGCCTGAACTCGGTGGTCGCCGAAGTCGACGCGTACTACGAGGACTTCCAGTTCGCGAAACTCTCCGACGTCCTCTTCCACTTCGCGTGGGACGAGGTCTTCGACTGGTACGTCGAACTGTCCAAGACCGTCTTCCAGGCGGGCGGCGAGCCGGCGGAGGTCAGCAAGCGGGTCCTCGGCGAGGTCCTCGACGTCACCCTCAAGCTGCTGCACCCGGTCGTCCCGTTCGTGACCGAGACGCTGTGGACGACGCTGACCGGCGGCGAGTCGGTCGTCATCGCCGAGTGGCCCCAGGACAGCGGCTTCCGTGACACGGCGGCCGAGAAGGAGATCGAGACCCTCCAGTCCGTCATCACCGAGGTCCGCCGCTTCCGCGCCGACCAGGGCCTGCAGCCCGGCCAGCGCGTCCCGGCCCGCCTGACCCTCGACGGCACGGCCCTCGCCTCCCACGAGGCCGCCATCCGCCAGCTGCTGCGGCTTCAGCCGGAGGGCGAGTCCTTCACGGCCACGGCCACCCTGCCGGTCGCCGGCGCGGAGGTCGCGCTCGACCTCTCCGGCACGATCGACGTGGCGGCCGAGCGGAAGCGGCTCGCGAAGGACCTGGCCGCCGCCGAGAAGGAGAAGGCCCAGGCCACGGCCAAGCTCGGCAACGAGGCGTTCCTGGCGAAGGCCCCGGAGAACGTGGTGGACAAGATCCGCACGCGCCTGGCCAAGGCCGAGGAGGACATCGCCCGCATCACCGCACAGCTGGACAAGCTGCCGCCGGCGTAAGGGTTCGTACGCCGCCGAAGGCCCCCGGAGCCGTTCAGACACCGGGGGCCTTCGGCGTGCCGGCGACGAGGCGCTGCTCGCAGCCGCGGCGGTGCTGGTCAGCGGGCGGCACCGCAGCTCCCCCCAGGGGCGCGGGGAACCGCGCGACCAGCCCCCGAACACCCGCACCCGGGCGACAAGACAAGCCACCCCATACCGGCGCCGCGAAGCCCCCGCCCGCTCCGTAGACTGGCACCGTGAGCGACCACCCCGGCACCAGCGACACCCCCGACCCCCTCGACGGCTTCGACGACATCATCGAAGCCGAGACCACCCGCGACCCCGACCTCGCCGTGATCGAGGCAGGCAGCCGAACCCTGCGGACCCAGGGCGGCCAGCCGTACGCCGACGTCCCCGCCCGGCCGGAGGACCCGGAGGTCGACAGGGCCCTGCGCGAGGTCGAGGCGGAGCTTGCCACCCGCTGGGGCGAGACCAAGCTGGAGCCGTCGGTCAGCAGGATCTCCGCGCTCATGGACGTGCTCGGCGAGCCCCAGCGGTCGTACCCCTCGATCCACATCACGGGCACCAACGGCAAGACGTCCACCGCCCGCATGATCGAGGCCCTGCTCGGCGCCTTCGAGCTGCGCACCGGCCGCTACACCAGCCCCCATGTGCAGTCGATCACCGAGCGCATCAGCCTGGACGGCGCCCCGATCTCCGCCGAGCGGTTCATCGAGACGTACCAGGACATCAAGCCGTACGTGGAGATGGTGGACGGACAGCAGGAGTACCGCCTGTCCTTCTTCGAGGTCCTCACCGGCATGGCGTACGCCGCCTTCGCGGACGCCCCCGTGGACGTGGCCGTCGTCGAGGTCGGCATGGGCGGCTCCTGGGACGCCACCAACGTCATCGACGGTGACGTCGCCGTGGTCACCCCCATCGACCTGGACCACACCGACCGCCTGGGCGAGACGCCCGCCGAGATCGCCGGCGAGAAGGGCGGCATCATCAAGCAGGACGCGACCGTGATCCTGGCGCAGCAGCCGGTGGACGCGGCGCAGGTGCTGCTGAAGAAGGCCGTGGAGGTCGACGCCACCGTGGCCCGCGAGGGACTCGAGTTCGGGGTCGTCGCCCGGCAGATCGCCGTCGGCGGGCAACTGGTGACGCTGCGCGGCCTCGGCGGCGAGTACCCCGAGGTGTACCTCCCGCTGCACGGCGCCCACCAGGCGCACAACGCGGCCGTCGCCCTCGCTGCCGTCGAGGCGTTCTTCGGCGTCGGCGCACAGCGCGCGGAGCCGCTGGACATCGACGCCGTCCGCAAGGCCTTCGCCGCCGTGTCGTCGCCGGGACGCATGGAGGTCGTACGGCGCTCCCCGACGATCGTGCTGGACGCCGCGCACAACCCGGCGGGCGCCCGGGTCACCGCCGAGGCCGTCCAGGAGGCGTTCGACTTCAGCCGGCTGATCGGCGTGGTCGGCGCGAGCGGCGACAAGAACGTGCGGGGCCTGCTGGAGGCCTTCGAGCCGATCTTCGCCGAGGTCGTCGTCACGCAGAACTCCAGCCACCGGGCCATGGACGCGGACGAGCTGGCCGCGATCGCCGTCGAGGTGTTCGGCGAGGAGCGGGTGCAGGTCGAGCCGCGGCTGCCGGACGCCCTGGAGGCCGCGATCACGCTGGCCGAGGAGGAGGGCGAGTTCGCGGGCGGTGGCGTGCTGGTCACCGGTTCCGTCATCACCGTCGGCGAGGCCCGGCTGCTGCTGGGGAAGGGCTGAGGATCGTAGATGCGTACGCTCTGTGCGTCGACCCTGATCGGCGAGTTCTTCGTCATCGGGTTCGCCGGGCTGGTCGCCATGAAGGACCCGGGCCTGTCGGTCTCCACGGTGTGGCTGGTCAGCGGTGTGGCCATGCTGCTGTGCGTGCTGCTGTGCGGCATGGTGACCCGGCCCGGCGGGGTGGCCCTCGGCTGGGCCCTGCAGATCGCGCTGATCGCCTCCGGTGTCTTCGTCCCGACCATGTACTTCATGGGTGCGGTGTTCGCGGCGCTGTGGTGGGCGTCGGTGCACTTCGGCAGAAAGGTGGACGAGGCGAAGGCCAGGTTCGCCGCGCAGGCCGAGGCCGGCTCCTCTCCGGCTGACGCTGTGTGACCGGCGCCCCGACACGCCCTGTAACCTCGTCCCACCGCACACGCCAGTCGTAAGGAGTCCTCCCGTGAGCCAGCGCACCCTCGTCCTCCTCAAGCCCGACGCCGTCCGTCGTGGCCTGACCGGCGAGATCATCAGCCGTATCGAGCGCAAGGCGGGCTGGCAGATCACCGCGCTGGAACTGCGCACCCTGGACCAGGACACCCTGGAGCAGCACTACGGCGAGCACAAGGGCAAGCCCTTCTACGAGCCGCTGGTCGAGTTCATGTCCTCCGGCCCGGTCGTCGCGCTGATCGTCGAGGGCGAGCGGGTCATCGAGGGCGTGCGCGCGCTCGCCGGCCCGACCGACCCGATCGCCGCCGCGCCGGGCTCGATCCGCGGTGACTACGGCGTGATCGTCCGCGAGAATCTGATCCACGCCTCCGACTCCGAGGAGTCCGCCGAGCGCGAGGTGAAGATCTTCTTTCCGGGCCGGGCGTAGGCGCCGCGAGCCGAGTTTTTCGATAATTTTCCTGATGGGGCGTCAGCTCGCTACGGTGGCGCCTGACCAGGGACGGCCGTACATTTCCGGCCGTCCCTTGGCATATGCCTTGCCGATCGGGGGAACGCGTGCCTCCGTTGGACCGTCTCCACAAGCGGGGCGGGCCGCCATCTGGTGACAATGGCGGAGACCCTCGCGCAGTGTCCGTGCAGGCGCGTTTACGATGGAAGCCTTCACGTCACAGCACCCGCCTCGCCGTCCTGACATGCCCTCAAAAGCTCGGGAAGGCCAGATGAATCCGGATGGGGAACTCAATGTCGTTCATCGGCCGTGACATGGCTGTCGACCTCGGGACCGCCAACACGCTGGTGTACGTCAGGGGTCGCGGAATCGTACTCAACGAACCGTCCGTCGTCGCGATCAACACCAACACGGGTGGGATTCTCGCGGTCGGTGCCGAAGCGAAGAAGATGATCGGCCGTACGCCTGGCAACATCGTGGCCGTCCGCCCGCTGAAGGACGGCGTGATCGCCGACTTCGAGATCACCGAGCGGATGCTCCGCTACTTCATCCTGAAGATCCACAAGCGGCGGTATCTCGCCCGTCCGCGGGTCGTCGTCTGTGTGCCCTCGGGCATCACGGGTGTCGAGCGCCGCGCCGTGATCGAGGCGTCCTCCCAGGCCGGTGCCCGCCAGGTGCACATCATCGAGGAGCCCATGGCCGCCGCCATCGGCTCCGGCCTGCCGGTCCACGAGGCCACCGGCAACATGGTGGTGGACATCGGCGGCGGCACCACGGAGGTCGCGGTCATCTCGCTCGGCGGCATCGTCACCGCGCAGTCCATCCGGGTCGCGGGCGACGAACTGGACAACGCGATCATCCAGTACATCAAGAAGGAGTACAGCCTTCTGCTGGGTGAGCGCACGGCCGAGCAGATCAAGATCACGATCGGTTCGGCGTACGACCTCGACGCCGACGAGCACACCGAAGTCCGCGGCCGGGACCTGGTCTCCGGGCTGCCGAAAACCGTCGTGATCTCGGCCGCCGAGGTCCGCAAGGCGATCGAGGAGCCGGTCAACGCGATCGTGGACGCGGTCAAGACGACGCTCGACAAGTGCCCGCCGGAACTGTCCGGCGACATCATGGACCGAGGAATCGTTCTGACCGGTGGCGGCGCCCTGCTGCGCGGGCTCGACGAGCGGCTGCGGCGGGAGACCGGCATGCCGATCCACATCGCCGAGGACCCGCTGGACAGCGTCGCGCTCGGCTCCGGCAAGTGCGTCGAGGAGTTCGAGGCGCTGCAGCAGGTCCTGGACGCCCAGCCGCGCAGATGACTCAACACTTCGATTCCGCCGTACGAGACGTTCTCCTCTCGTGCGGCGGATCGTTGATGAGAGGCATAAGCTCCCACAAATGGGCCCCTCGGGTTTGCGTTTCGAGTATCGCGCCCGCAAAGAGGCTCCCGAATTCCTATTGAGGAAGGGCACGGCCGCCGCACGTGAGGGACACGAAAGAGAGCCGTCTGCTCCTGGTCCTGCTGGTCGCCATCGCATTCGCACTGATCACGGTGGACATCCGCGGGGGCAGGAACTCCCCGGTCGACGGTGCCCGGCAGGCCGCGGCCACGGTGTTCGGCCCGGTCGAGAACGGGCTGTCCTCGGCGGTCGACCCGGTCGGCAACGCCGTCTCGGCGATCCGGGACTCCGGCAGCCGGCACGACCGGCTCGCCCGGCTGGAGAACGAGAACGCGGCCCTCAAGGCGAAGCTCGGCAGCGACGACCGCAACCGCAGCCGCCTGAACCAGCTCGACAGGATGCTGAAGATCGCCGGCGAGGGCCAGTACGGCATCAAGGGCGCCCAGGTCATCGCCATAGGAGCGGCACAGGGCTTCTCCTGGACCATCACCATCGACGCCGGTGCCAATGACGGCATCAAGCGCGACATGACCGTCCTCAACGGCGACGGGCTGGTCGGCCGGGTCACCACGGTCGGCCCCGACACCTCCACCGTGCTGCTCGCCAACGACCCCGACTTCACCGTCGGCACCCGCATGGAGGGCAGCGACGAACTCGGCTTCGCCTCCGGGCAGGGCGACCGCCCGCTGCGCGTGGAACTGCTCAACGGCAAGGCCGAGGTGAAGAAGGGCGACCGCCTCGTCACCTTCGGCTCGCAGGCCGACCGGCCGTTCGTGCCGGGCGTACCGGTCGGCGTGATCTCCCGCGTCGAGCCCTCCAACGGCGGCCTCACCCGCACGATCTACGTCACCCCGTACGTCGGCTTCACCAAGCTCGACATCGTCGGCGTGGTCGTCCAGGCCCCGAAGAAGGACCCGCGCGACGAGGTCCTGCTGGCCAAGCCCAAGCCGGTTCCGACGCCGACGGTGACGGTCACCGTCAACCCGTCCGCAGATGCCACCGCCAACGACGAGCAGCAGCAGTAGGAGCTGAATCCCCATGCGTGTCAACCGGATCCTGCTCTCCTCCGTGCTGGTCGTCGTCGCCCTGGTGATCCAGGTGAGCGTCCTCGCCCGCCTGCACCTGCCGGGCGCCGTCCCCGACCTGCTGCTGCTCACCGTCCTCGGCCTCGCCATGGTGTACGGCCATGTCGGCGGCGCCCTCGTCGGCTTCGGCGCCGGCCTGCTCGCCGACCTCGCCCCGCCCGCCGACCACGCGGCCGGCCGCTACGCCCTCGTGCTGTGCGTCATCGGCTACTTCGCCGGGCTCATCAGGCCGGACAACGGCCGCCTGAAGTCGGCGACCGGCCCGATGGCCGTCGTGGTCGCGGCCGCCATCGGCTCCACACTGCTGTACGCGGGCGTCGGCGCGCTGGTCGGCGACACCGCGGCCCGCCATGTCGGCCTGCCCGGGCTGCTGTTCTCGGCGGCCCTGTACGACCTGCTGCTCGCCCCGTTCGTGGTCCCCGGGATCATGTGGCTGGCCCGCCGCGCGGACAACGACCCGCTGGCCGAGGCCGGCCCCGCGACCAAGGCCGGTGACATCTCCGCCGGCTGGCTGTCCTCCGGCACCGGCCTGCGCATCGGCAGCCAGCGCGGCGGTCTCGGCGCGCTGAAGGCCAAGGCCCGCACCCGCTCCGCGCGGGTCGGCCGGATCAAGGGGGTCAAGCGGCTGTGAACACCGGGGAGTTCACTCGAACGGGTCAGCTTTCCTGGAACGCGGGTTCACAGGCTGGTCGTTCATCATTCGTACGCGTTCTCACACATGCGCACTGAGAGGGGGAGACAGCCGCAGTGACCAACATCCCCGAGACCGGTCGGACCCCACGGGTCCAGATCCGGCTCGTCGTGATCCAGATCCTCGTCCTCTCCCTCCTCGGCACGCTCGGCGGCCGGTTGTGGTACCTGCAGATCCGCGAGGGCGCCCAGTACCAGAAGGAGGCCTCCGGCAACCACGTCCAGCAGGTCGTCGACCCCGCCGTGCGCGGCGACATCCTGGACGCCCGAGGCGTGCCCCTCGCCGACAACGAGACCCGCCTGGTCGTCTCCGCCTCCCGCACCGACCTGCTCAAGCAGAAGGACGACGGCAAGGCGGTCCTCACCAAGCTGGCCGGCGTCCTCGGCATGAAGCCCGCCGACGTCATCCAGAAGGTCCGGCTGTGCGACGCCAAGACCCCCCAGCCCTGCTGGAACGGCTCGCCGTACCAGCCGATCCCGATCACCGACGAGGCCACCCCCAAGCAGGCCCTGCAGATCCGCGAGCGCTCCGAGGACTTCCCCGGCGTCACCGCCGAGCCCGAGGCCGTGCGCCGCTACCCGGGCCCGGGCAAGTCCAACACCGCGCAGGTGCTCGGCTATCTCTCGCCCGTCACCGACGCCGAGATCCAGAAGGCCAAGGACACCGAGTCGCCCTACCTGCGCTCCGACATGGTCGGCCGCTCCGGCCTGGAGCGGGAGTACGACAGGGAGCTGCGCGGCAAGGCCGGCGTCACCCGTTACGAGGTGGACAACCTCGGCCGGGTCATCGGCAAGGCCAAGTCGGACGCCGCCGAGCCCGGTTCGAACCTGGTCACCAGCATCGACTCCCGCGTGCAGCGCGTCGCCGAGTACGAACTGGACAAGGCGATGAAGACCGCCCGCGGGCAGTTCGACAAGGTCACCGGCGAGAACTACAAGGCCGACTCCGGCGCCGTCGTGGTCATGGAGGCCAAGACCGGCCGGATCGTCGCGATGGCCTCGGCGCCGACCTACGACCCGAACGTGTGGGTGGGCGGCATCTCCGGCAAGGACTACAAGTCCCTCACCGGCAAGGACTCCGACTACCCCCTGCTCAACAGGGCCATACAGGGTCAGGCCGCACCCGGTTCGACGTTCAAGGTGGTCTCCACGGCCGCCGCGGTCAACGCCGGCTACGTCTGGGACGGCGGCTACCCCTGCACCAGCTCGTACTCGGTCGGCGGCCAGGTCTTCAAGAACTTCGAGGGCGAGAACTTCGGCCCGATCTCCCTCGGCCGCGCCCTGGAGGTCTCCTGCGACACGGTCTTCTACGGCCTCGCCGACAGGGAGTGGAAGAAGGACGGCGGCATCAACCCGAAGAAGGGCCAGCCGAAGGACTACTTCTTCAAGACCGCCCACCAGTTCGGCCTCGGCAAGGAGACCGGCGTCGACCTGCCCAACGAGGTCACCGGCCGCGTCCCCGACCGCCAGTGGAAGCTCGACTACTGGAAGGCCAACAAGGACGCCTGGTGCAAGAGCGGCAAGAAGGACGGCTCCTACGTCGAGAAGATCGCCTACGAGAACTGCCTCGAGGGCAACAAGATGCGCGAGGGTGACGAGATCAACTACTCGATCGGCCAGGGCGACACCCTCGTCACGCCGATCCAGGAAGCGATGATCTACGGCGCCGTCGCCAACGGCGGCACCGAGTACTACCCGACCATCGGCAAGGCGATCATCAGCGCCGACGGCAAGAGCGTCCGGGAGATCAAGCCCAGGGTGCAGCGCAAGCTGCCGGTCAGCCAGGCCACCCTCAAGGGCATGGACGACGCGTTCGCCGGCGTCATCACCCGCGGTACGGCCGCCTGGAAGTTCGGCGGCTGGCCGCAGAACAAGATCCCGCTGCACGGCAAGACCGGTACGGCGGAGGTCTACGGCAAGCAGACCACGTCCTGGCTGGCCACCTACTCCAAGGACTACACGGTGATCATGACGATCGCCCAGGCCGGTACGGGTTCCGGCGCCTCCGGTGAAGCCGTGCGCAACATCTACAGCGCGCTCTACGGCGTCCAGGGCGACGGCTCCATCGACAAGAAGAAGGCACTGCTCGCCGAGCCGCAGAAGGGCCTGCCGAAGGTCCGCACGGACGGCACGATCGTCACCCCCAAGGTCACCGGCGACCCCGCCAAGGACGCCGAGACCGCCCAGAAGGACAACCCCAGCAACGGGGACGACCAGCAGCCCGCCACCACGGCCTCGCCCGGCACGGGCAACCGCAACACCCGCAGGCGGCCTCGCCGGAGGGGAAGCCGGAGGATGTCCTCATGACCGGCGTGAACAGCTTCTCCGTCTCCGGGTACGGCCCCGAGCGAGCCGGCTGGACCAAGCTCTTCGCCCGCGACTCGCTCACCCGCCGGCTCGACTGGCCGATCCTGTTCGCGGCCACCGCGCTGTCCCTGCTGGGCTCGCTGCTGGTGTTCTCCGCGACCCGCAACCGCACCGAGATCAACCAGGGCGACCCGTACTACTTCCTGATCCGCCACCTGATGAACCTCGGCATCGGGCTGGCCCTGATGATCGGCACGATCTGGCTCGGCCACCGCGCCCTGCGCAACGCCGTGCCGATCCTCTACGGCATCTCGCTGTTCGGGGTGCTGCTGGTGCTCACCCCGCTCGGCGCCACCATCAACGGCAGCCGCAACTGGATCGTGTTCGGCGGCGGCTTCTCGCTCCAGCCCGCCGAGTTCGTGAAGATCACGATCATCCTGGGCATGGCGATGATACTGGCGGCCCGGGTCGACGCCGGTGACAAGCCGTACCCCGACCACCGCACGGTCCTGCAGTCGCTCGGCCTCGCCGCCGTGCCGATCCTGATCGTGCTGCTCATGCCCGACCTCGGCACGGTCCTCGCCATGGTGTCCATCATCCTGGGCGTGCTGCTCGCCTCCGGCGCCTCCAACCGCTGGATCTTCGGCCTGCTCATCACCGGTGTGATCGGCTGTGTCGCCATCTGGCAGCTGCACATCCTGGACGAGTACCAGATCAACCGCTTCGCCGCCTTCGCCAACCCGGACCTGGACCCGGCGGGCGTCGGCTACAACACCAACCAGGCCCGCATCGCCATCGGCTCCGGCGGCCTGACCGGTGCCGGCCTCTTCCACGGCTCGCAGACCACCGGCCAGTTCGTGCCCGAACAGCAGACGGACTTCGTCTTCACGGTCGCGGGCGAGGAACTGGGCTTCCTCGGCGCGGGCCTCATCATCTTCCTGCTCGGCGTGGTCCTGTGGCGCGCCTGCCGCATCGCCCGTGACTCCACCGAGCTGTACGGGACGATCGTGGCCGCCGGGATCGTCGCCTGGTTCGCGTTCCAGTCCTTCGAGAACATCGGCATGACCCTCGGCATCATGCCGGTCACCGGTCTGCCCCTGCCGTTCGTGTCCTACGGAGGCTCGTCGATGTTCGCGGTGTGGGTGGCCGTGGGACTGCTGCAGTCGATCAAGGTCCAGAGACCCATGTCGGCCTAGGTACCGGCGGTCCGGCCACGCCCCCGGGCGGTGGTTCACCGGGGGGATGACGGGAGTTTTCCGGCCATTCACCCGGGACGGCCTCTGCCGCGCCGCCCCGCAGCCCACTAGATTCAATTCATGGCGGATGCGAAACGCGAGATCGAGCGCAAGTACGAGTCCGACGACAGCGGGCTGCCCGACCTGACTGGCGTCGGCACCGTGGCGGCCGTCGTGGACAAGGGCCTGGTGGAACTCGACGCCACCTACTACGACACCGCCGACGAACGCCTGGCCGCCGCCTCTCTCACCCTGCGCCGCCGCACCGGAGGCTCGGACGCCGGCTGGCATCTGAAGTTCCCGGTCGCTCCCGGCGTGCGCGACGAAATCCGCGCCCCGCTCTCCGACACCGTCCCCGAGGAGATCGCCGCCCTGGTCCGCTCCCGGGTCCGGGACGCCCAGCTGGTCCCGCAGGTCCGGCTGCGCTCCGCCCGCGATGTGCGCCACCTCGTCGACGCCGACGGCACCCTGCTGGCCGAGGCGAGTGTCGACGCCGTGACCGCCGAGCGGCTCACCGCAGGGGGCGGGGCCGCCCAGTGGACCGAGATCGAGGTGGAACTGGCCGACGACGCCGACCCCGCCTTCCTCGACCTGGTGGAGAAACGGCTGCGCAAGGCGGGGGTGCGCCGCTCCAAGTCGCCGTCGAAGCTCGCCCGGGCCCTGGAGCAGACGGGGGAGCACCGCCCTGGGAGCCGTGGGAAGGGCAAACCCTCGCCGCCGGTGACGGCCGGCGACCACGTCCTCGCCTATCTGCGCGCCCAGCGGGACGTACTGGTCGAGCTCGACCCCGCCGTCCGCCGGGACGTGCCCGACGCCGTACACCGCATGCGGGTCGCCACCCGACGGGCCCGCAGCACCCTGCGCAGCTTCCGCTCCGTCCTCGACCGCGCCGTCACCGACCCCGTCGGCGCCGAGCTGAAATGGCTCGCGGGCGAGCTGGGCCTCGACCGCGACCAGGAGGTGATGGCCGAACGCCTGACGGCCGCCCTCGACGCCCTCCCGCCCCACCTCGTCAGGGGTCCCGTACAGGCACGCCTCAGGTCCTGGGCCGAGGCCCGGCACGACGGCGCACACGCCCACCTCACCGGCGTCCTGGACTCCCGCCGCTATCTGACCCTGCTCGACACCCTGGACGCCCTGCTCGCCGACCCCCCGCTGCGCAAGGCCGCCGCGAAACAGCCGAGGACGGCGCTCGCCAAGGCCGTGGACAAGGACCTGGCGACCCTGTCCGCCCTGGTCGAGCAGGCGATCGGCGCCCCGCCCGGCGAGGAACGCGACCTCGCCGTGCACGAGGCCCGCAAGAAGGCCAAGCGCACCCGGTACGCGGCCGAGGCGGCCACCCCGGCCCTCGGCAAGCCGGCCCGCTCCCTGACCAAGGGCATGAAGTCCCTGACCACCCTGCTCGGCGACCACCAGGACAGCGTCATGACCCGGCTGACCCTGCGCGAGCTGTCCGCGGTGGCCCACGCGGCGGGGGAGAACACGTTCACGTACGGGGTGCTCTACGGGCGCGAGGAGGCACGCGCCGCGCGGGCCGAGGCGGAGCTCCCCGGACTCTGGAAGGAGATCAGGTCCACGTCCGCCGGCTGAGCGTACGGGGGAGTCCGCCGGGCGGGTTACGCTTGATGGTCACCCCTGTCAGCTCACGAAGGTTCGCGAGATGCCTGCCGAAGCCGCCGAGTCGGTGTTCCCGCAGCTCGAAGCACTGCTCCCGCATGTGCAGAAGCCCATCCAGTACGTCGGCGGAGAGCTCAACTCCACGGTCAAGCCGTGGGACGAGTGCGACGTCCGCTGGGCACTCATGTACCCGGACGCCTACGAGGTGGGTCTGCCCAACCAGGGCGTCATGATCCTCTACGAGGTCCTCAACGAGCAGGAGGGCGTCCTCGCCGAGCGCACCTACAGCGTGTGGCCGGACCTCGAGGCGCTGATGCGCGAGCACGGCGTCCCGCAGTTCACGGTGGACAGCCACCGCCCGGTGAAGGCCTTCGACGTGTTCGGCCTGTCCTTCTCCACGGAGCTGGGCTACACCAACATGCTCACGGCCCTGGACCTGGCCGGCATCCCCCTGGAGTCCAAGGACCGCGGGCCGGACGACCCGATCGTCCTGGCCGGCGGGCACGCGGCCTTCAACCCGGAGCCGATCGCCGACTTCATCGACGCGGCCGTCATCGGCGACGGCGAGCAGGCCGTGCTCGACATGACCCGGATCATCCGCGAGTGGAAGGCCGAGGGCCGCCCCGGCGGCCGCGAGGAGGTCCTCTTCCGCCTGGCCAGAACCGGCGGGGTGTACGTCCCGGCGTTCTACGACGTCGAGTACCTCCCCGACGGCCGTATCGCCCGCGTGGTCCCGAACAAGTCGGGCGTCCCGTGGCGCGTCTCGAAGCACACGGTCATGGACCTGGACGAGTGGCCGTACCCCAAGCAGCCGCTGGTCCCCCTGGCCGAGACGGTCCACGAGCGCATGTCGGTGGAGATCTTCCGCGGCTGCACGCGCGGCTGCCGCTTCTGCCAGGCCGGCATGATCACCCGCCCGGTGCGCGAGCGCTCGATCACGGGCATCGGCGACATGGTCGACAAGGGCCTCAAGGCAACGGGTTTCGAGGAGGTGGGCCTCCTGTCCCTCTCCTCCGCGGACCACTCGGAGATCGGCGACATCGCCAAGGGCCTCGCGGACCGCTACGAGGACGACAAGATCGGCCTGTCCCTTCCCTCCACCCGCGTCGACGCCTTCAACGTCGACCTGGCGAACGAGCTGACCCGCAACGGCCGCCGCTCCGGCCTGACCTTCGCACCGGAGGGCGGCTCGGAGCGCATGCGCAAGGTCATCAACAAGATGGTCTCGGAGGAGGACCTGATCCGTACGGTCGCCACGGCCTACGGCAACGGCTGGCGCCAGGTGAAGCTGTACTTCATGTGCGGCCTGCCCACGGAGACCGACGACGACGTCCTCCAGATCGCCGACATGGCGACCCACGTCATCCAGAAGGGCCGCGAGGTCTCGGGCTCCAACGACATCCGCTGTACGGTCTCGATCGGCGGCTTCGTACCCAAGCCCCACACCCCCTTCCAGTGGGCCCCGCAGCTCTCGGCGGAGGAGACGGACGCCCGTCTGACCAAGCTGCGCGACAAGATCCGCGGCGACAAGAAGTACGGCCGCTCCATCGGCTTCCGCTACCACGACGGCAAGCCCGGCATCGTCGAAGGCCTCCTGTCCCGCGGCGACCGCCGCATCGCCGCCGTGATCCGCGCGGTGTACGACGACGGCGGCCGCTTCGACGGCTGGCGCGAGCACTTCTCCTACGACCGCTGGATGGCCTGCGCCGACAAGGCCCTCGCCCCCTACGGCGTGGACGTCGACTGGTACACCACCCGCGAGCGCACCTACGAGGAGGTCCTGCCCTGGGACCACCTCGACTCCGGCCTGGACAAGGACTGGCTCTGGGAGGACTGGCAGGACTCCCTCGACGAGACGGAGGTCGAGGACTGCCGCTGGACCCCGTGCTTCGACTGCGGCGTCTGCCCGCAGATGGACACCCACATCCAGATCGGCCCGACCGGCAAGAAGCTGCTGCCGCTGACGGTCAAGAACGCGGGTCCGACGCCGGCTTCGAGCGGTCACACGCACTGAGGCGGAGTGGGCCTGCGGCCCATTCCGCGAGCCCCCTTTCCTGATCGGGAGGGGGCTCGTTGGCGTTCGGTGACTCGTGAGTCCGTGGGCGGCGCTGTGCAGTGCCCAACGCATGTCGGATCCCAGCTGATGCCTGACGTTCTGGTCCCAGGTGATGCTTGACGGTGGGCCTGGACAAAGGGAGCCCCGTGGGGCTTGTTCGCTTTCACGTTACGGACCGGGACGTCGGTCGTGCGCCGGATCACCCGGACCTGGCCGTCCAGGTCGACGGTGATCGTCGTGTCAGACACGTGGACGGTCACGGTCTGCCTCGCGTAGGTCGTTCGTACAGTGGCGCGCTCCACCTGGACGCCGTGAACCACGCCTGCTCCACGGTATGTGGGTCGACGGCGTACCGGATGGGAGCTGGGGTGAGTGGTGGTGAAGGCCGCGGCTAGGCATGGAGGGATCATCCGAACGCGTCACCGTAAGGCTGCCGTGGGAGCCTTAGTGGACGTTAAGTCCGTTTCTGGTAGCGGCCTCGTCCGGGCTGGGTGAGGAAGCCTTGGCGGGTGAGGCGTCCGAGGTGGCTGCGGGTGATGTTGACGGACGCTTCGTCGGTGGGCATGCCGAGGAGTTCGTGCAGCTCACGGGCTCGAAACGCCTGGTCGGGGTGCTGGTTGAAGGCATTCGCGATGGCCTGGTAGGCGGTGTTCGTCTCGGGCGGATCGAGGTCGCCTTCAACGGGCGCGAGTTCGGTGATGACCTTGGCGGTGGTGGCCAGGTCCGCGAGTCGCGCTTCGGTCTCTGCCAGGGCTGCTGTCAAGTGCTGTATCTGGTCGCGTAGTTCACCGGCCCGGCGGTGGTCTCGTCGTGCTGGGCCGGGAGACCGGCCAGGAGCTTGGTGACGTTAACGCGGCCGGCCCGAGGGTGTCGCGTCAGGCCGGAGACGGTGTGGTGAGACGGCGGGCCATGTTCGCGATCGAGGCCCAGTAAACGCGGGAGGTGGAGGTGTCGGGCCGGTGGTCGTACTCATGGGCGAGGCGGTGGTGCAGCATCAACGTGCCGTTGACCTGCTCCACGATCCTGGCAGCGCAGGAGTTCCTGGATGCGCTGGTCGAGACCTTCCTGGCGCCACAGCATGAAGTAGTAGAACACCGCCGACCAGGCCGGCAGGTCGCAGGCCCCGGGATCACCGGTCGCCGACCGTGCCACCCGGTCCTGCTTTCAGGCCGTGATCATCGGCTGGATCAACCCCCACTGCCCGTCCGATAAGTCGCTGGGGTATGGCTCTCGCTCCATGGCCCGCATCTCGGCATGAGCATGCCTATTAGGGGGTCAGTACGGCGATCAGTACCCACGATCGAGCGATCATGAACCGAGGAAGATCGGACTTGACGTCCACTGAAGAGGGACACGCCGTTTTCCTGCTTGATCCAACTTGAGCCTAGAGAACTCAAAGGATGGCAGGGGATGGCGCGTTTCCCGTATCAGGGCTGGTCAGAGCACCCACACATACAGCAGGAGAGCTCGAAACCGCCACCCCGACCGGCTCTGGCGGCACTTCCTCGACGCCACCGGCACCCTGCACATCACCGAACACGCCGTGACCTGCGCACTCAGCCTGCGGACCCACCGCCCGGTCCTCATCGAGGCAGGCTTCGCGGACCTGGAACCCCCCATCCCCTGGTGGAACGACCGCACCCTGCGCTTCCGCTTCCCACCACGCTGAGCAAGACGGCCAACCTCAACCGAGCTATCGCACCGGGAATCGAGGCTGACAAACCACCGGTAGGTGACAGAGCCCCTCCACGCACGCACACTCCCACAGGCCAGCACCGAGGGAATGGAACCGTTCCGGAAGGTTTCATACCTTTTGAGGGCTTGCCAGTTTGCTGCCAGGCAGGTTGGTGAGGACCACGAACTACCCGGATCCCATTGGCGGCCGGGCCATGCTGGGCCCTGTCCACAGGTCGTGGCTCCCCGGGGAGAAACCTTCCCGTGGTTCGCCGTCCGGACTCCGCCGCCCGGCCCTGATCGTTCCGTCGACCGATTGAAGCCGGGTGTCCCGATCTCACGAGTGATCCGAATCAACCCACCAAGAAAGGTGTGGACCTCTTGACCATCAACGCCACCGCCGAGCCACTCTCCCTGACCCCTCGCGAACGGCAGGTCCTCTCGCTGCTAGCAGCGGGAGGGACGTACTGGGAGATCGCTCAGAACCTCGGTATCAGCCCGCACACCGTGGACACTTACCTGCGCCGGCTTCGCACCAAAACCGGGACGGCGAACAGCGTGCAGCTCATTGCGCTTGCCCTTCGGAACGGCTACCTACCCTGATCCCGGCACCGCGCTGATGCGCCCGGTCCCTGGGGACTGAAATCTCGTGACTGGCCGGCCTCCTGAAACCGCGCAAACATTATTTCCGGGCCGAAGAGAAACACGGAACCAAGAAGGACGAAGGCGCGGCTATTGATGAGTACGAGGAGCTGAGGGTATGCGGGAGAACGAACGGGGAGCGAAATCGACGCTCCGCGACCGGCTCCTGTCGGAAACCGTCCGATATGCCGAAGCCATTCCCTTCTACGCTGAACGCTGGGGTCCGTCCGCCGCAGGACGAATTTCCACCACGGGCTCCCTCCCCCGACTGCCGGAGATCGGACGGGACGATATCGCCCGGCATGGCGACCGGATGCTGCATCCGGACCGGACACCCAGCGTCATGCTCCACAGCACCGGGACGACCACCGGACGGCCCGTGCGCCGGTTCCGGTGCGCGGAGGAACTGGCGGCGATGGACGCCTTCCGGCACCGGCTTAGCTCCAAGGCCCGGGCGCGAAAGGGCGAGAGTCGTCCGATCGTTCACTTCACGACCCTCTCGGCCCGCCACCACGGTGCCGTCCTCGGTGCCCGCACGGGCGCACAGCGTTCGGTGTCCCTCAGCCTTCTGACGGTGGGGGAGGTGGAGCGGTCGGTGGCCCTGCTGGCCCACGGCCACCTCTTCCCCGATCTCCCGGACGACGGCTGCGTATACGAACTGAGCGGATCACCACAGGACTTGACGTTGCTGGCCACCGTCCTGTCCGAGCCGGGGAACGAGGCCGCACGACGCAGAATCCAGCGAATCGTCGCTGTGGCGGACTTTCTCTCCCACGCCCAGCAGCGCCTTCTGGCCCAAGTGATGCCCGACCCGGGGCGGGTCGTCCACCGCTACAGCCTCTCGGAAGTGGCGGGTGGTGCCACCCGCTGCGAGCGCTGTTCCCTGTTCCACTTCGACGCGATCGTGGTGCCCGAGGTGGTCCCTCTGGATGGCGGCGATCCGGTGCGCGAGGGCGTGGGTCGACTGGTGCTGACCGAACTGTATCCGTTCTCTCAGGTGCAGCCGCTGATCCGGTACGACACCGGTGACCTGGTCGAGGCGGTCCCCTCCGACTGTGACGCCGGCGAGGTTTCGGTGGAGCTGCTGGGCCGCACCGCACTCGTGCCGACTGTGCGCACGGCGGGCAGCCAGGTGCCGGTATACCGGCCCTACGCCCTGCGGGAGTTCACGGAAAAGATGCCCGAGCTGTGCCGTGCTCCGGTCTCCGGCCTGCCCCCCTGGCAGTCCACTGCGGGAACCATCCCGCTGGTGGCCTGCGAGTTCCACCCGGCCACCGGCCGTGAGCCGCACCGGCTGACGGTGCGCGCCGCGGTCGGGTTCCCGCCCCGTCTCCTACCGGAGGCCGTTGAGGGGGTCACGGAGCGGCTGCGTGCCGCGGTCCTCGCCTCCTCACCCGAACTGCAGGATCTGGTGACCCGTTGCGTCTGTGAGCTGCGCATCGAAATCACCGGTGACTCCTCCGCCGTCCCACCGCTCGCGACCCGCTGAGCACGACGGCGAACCCTTGGAATTCCGGCCCGCGTACGTAGGCCGGATGGTGCGGGCTGTTCCGGGGAGATATTCCGGGATCACGGCCGTACCGCCCTCGGACGGAATGTGGACCGTCCGATTCATCGGAAACCCTTTCCGGGTTCCCTCTTTCTGAAGGAGAAAGTCATGGAGAACGTCGAGTACATCGTGGACGAGGTTCTCGCGGCCATCGCCGACGAAGAGCTGGACGAGGTCATCGGCAGCGCCATGCTCGCCGAGACCATCTGACGTTCGGACATCCCTTAGTCCGAAAAGCTGCAGCGGGTTGGCGTGCACGCACGCCAGCCCGCTCAGTACCGGCTGTGAGGCCCGAGCGACAAGGAACTCCCGTCATGCGTTCCCGAATTCCGTTCCATTCCCAGGTGACTCTGCACGGCTGCGGCGCGGCCTGCCTGCTGATGGTCTTCGAGCACCATGCCGGGCGCCTGCCGACGGCCCTGAACACGCCGGAACTGGCTGGCCGCCGCTTGAGCGCCCGGGAACTCCTGATCCTCGCACGGGAGTACGGACTCGCGGCCCGGGCCGTGCGGATACCACTCGACCGATCGGTGCCGCCTCTGCCGAGGGCCAGCATCCTGCATCTGCGCGTCGGCCATTACGTGGTGCTGGACTCCATCAGACGGGGGCATGCGGTGATACTGGACCCGAGCATCGGCCGGCGCCGACTTCCCTGGAACCTCCTCGCAGACCAACTGAGCGGCGTCGCACTAGCCTTCGGCCGGGATGCTGGCACACCGGTGCCGACGGGCCGGGCAGCGACCGGTCCGGCGGCGGCCCCCGGCCGGGCGGACCGCGGCCCGCGGGCTTTCGAGCCGCTCCGCGCGCCGACGCGTCGACCTGAAACGGGCACGGCGCCGCTGCCGGCCCGCTCCAGGCCCAGCGGACCGAGGCTTCCGGCCGCATGCCGGATGCTCCTCGGTGACACGCTCGTCGCGTTCGCCCCGGGGCTTACGGCTCTGGTGACGGCGGCAGCACTCCAACGGCGCCCGGCACCCCGTACGGCGGCGGCCGGGTTCGCAGCGACGATCGCGTGCGCGGTCTGGGGCGGTGTGAACGGGCCACTGACCCGGCCGGCGTACAGCGCCGCCCGCTACCGCGTGGCGGACGACATCGGGCGCACTCTGGCGCACGCCGACATCGGATACTTCGTCGCACGCGGCGACAGCGATCTGCTCGCCAGGTGGCGTACGGCCCCGGCCGACCGTACCGAGCGGCGTCTCGCCCTGCCGTGGACCCTCGCCGCGCTGGGATACGCGTCAGCCGCGCTGGTCCTCGTCGGCCGAAGGGACCGGCGAGCCGCGGCAGGGTTGGCAGCCGTGTGGAGCGCGCACACACTGCTGGTCGCCGCCGCTGAGTACCGGGCCGGCGTCGCGCGGCGGGAGCGGCTACTCGCCCAGGAACAAAGTCACGGGCTCACAGCCGAGTTGCTCGCCGGTCTCGAGCGGGCGCAGCCGGCCGGTGCCGAGCGGTTCCGCCGCGACCAGTGGGGCCTCGTCGCACAGTGGCGCCGACGGACCGGACCGCTGCTGGCAACGATCGACGGCCTTGCAGCGACGGAGCGGGAGGCGGAGGAGGCGGCCCGGCGGTCCGGTGCCGTGGTACCGCTGCTCGTTTCAGTCTTCGCGCTGACCTGCCGGCGCACTCCCGGCCCGCTGGTCCTGGCGATCCTCGCCACCTCGCCCACCGCAGTCCCAGCACGGGCTGTGCGCGCGCTGGTGCGGGCCCGCGTCGACACCGTCCGTCGTGCCCGGCTGGCGGATCTCTCGGGCTCGCCGCTCGACCAGGTCTGACGCATCCCTTGCCCGCAACACCGCTTCCCCGCAGTCGGCCTGCCGTACAAAGCGGCCGTGCGGCCGCGCACCACTTCCTCACCATCGAATTCTTCGCCCCGGAGGCATCCATGCAGACAGCAGTCACCTTCGCCCACCCGGGCTGGCGTCCCGACCCCGAGCGTTTCCTGGCGATCCTCGACAGCCCCCTGCACCGCACCATCGCCGAACTCCAGAACCTCATGACCGTGGTCAGCACCCGATTCTGGGCCGAGCGGGGGGTACAGGCGATGCATCTGCCGATCACCACGGACAGTGTTTCCAGCCCAATGGGCCTGGGCAGCGACTCCCTTCCAGTGCAAGTGGACCTCTTCGGGCGTCCCACGTATCTGGCCGACTCCATGCAGTTCATGCTGGAGTACGGCTGCCGGCTCAGCCCCTCCGGAGCCTGGTACCTGATGCCGAGCTTCCGCGGCGAGGACAGCGACGCCACGCACCTCAACCAGTTCTTCCACAGCGAGGCGGAGATACCCGGCGGCCTGGCGGAAGTGATGGCCACCGTCGAGGACTATGTGCGCCGGCTCGCCGACGCCGTCCTGGCCGAGCACGCCGAAGCGGTGAACCTGCAGGCCGGGGCCACCAGGCACCTCGAACACATGGCTGCGCTCGGGGAATTCCCCAGGCTCACCTTCGACGAGGCCGTCGGTATCCTCGCCGACGACCCCGCAGCGGTACGGGACGAGGGGGGCTGGCGAACCCTGACCCGGCACGGCGAGCGACGGCTGATGGCAGAGGTGGCACCCGTGCTCTGGGTGACCCACTTCGACCATCTCTCCGTGCCCTTCTACCAGGCTTACGCGGACGAGAGCCGCGACCGGGCCCGCAATGCCGACCTACTGTTCGGCATCGGTGAAGTGGTCGGCGCGGGCGAGCGGCACATCGATGACACCGCGGCGCGTGAAGCGCTGCGGCACCACTGCGTAGACGCGCGCTCCTACGACTGGTACCTGCGAATGAAGCAGGACCGGCCCATGCTGACCGCGGGCTTCGGGCTCGGCGTGGAGCGGTGGCTGATGTGGGTGCTCGGCCAGTCCGACATCCGTGACATGCAGCTCGCCCCGCGCCTGAACGGGATCTCCCTGGCCCCCTGACCCGACCTCCGGAGCCGTCGTCATGTCCCTGAACACAGCCCCCCACAGCGATACGTCGGATGGCACACAGCCCGTGCAGCCGACACGCTGGTGTCCCGAACACATTCTGGATCCCTACACCGCCCTGGACCCCCACCCCTTCTACTCCTGGCTCCGAGAGACCGGGCCGGTCCAGTGGAACGAGCCGAGCGGGGCCTGGTACGTAACTTCGCACGCGCACGTGTCGGAACTGCTGCTCGAACCGCGGCTCGGCGCACGGTCCAAGCAAGCCCAACTGGCACTGCTGGACAGGTCCGAACACGCGGAGGTGTTCGCCGCCGAGAAGTTCCTCGCCCGATGGCTGGTCTTCTCCGACCCGCCGTTCCAGACGAGGGTGCGCAGGCTCGTCGCACCGCGGCTCACCCCGCGCGTGATCGGCGCTCTGGACGAGGTGATCTCCTCTGCAGCCCGGCATCACGTGCGCGGTCTCGAAGCCGGCACGCACGACCTGCTCGCCGAGGTCATCCGGCCCTTCGCGCTCAACGTGGTGTGCCGCGTCCTGGGGATCGAGGACGCGGACCGCGAGAGGGTCCTCTCCTGGTCCGACGCCCTGGTGCACTACCTCAGCCGTCCGGGGATCGAGACGGCGGCCGCCTGCGCGGCTGCCGACGCGGCGGCACAACTGACCGGCTACGTTGCCGACCGGGCGTTGAAGAGCCCCGCGGGGCCCATCGCCCAGGCGCTCGCCGAGCCCGTCCGGCGCGGCGAGCTGACGGCTGCCGACGCCGCCGCCGTGTTCGCGCAGATTCTCACCGGCGGCATAGAGCCGGTGGCCGTCGCAGCGGCCACCGGCATCAGCCGCCTTTTCGGCGATGCCGAACAGCACATGGCCATACACACCGGGGACGTCCCGTGCGGCCGGGCGGTGGAGGAGATCCTCCGCTTCTGCGCACCCTTCCACTATGCGCCGCGCACCGCGACGCAGAGTCTGAGCGTCGCGAGCCGGCACATCGAGCGGGGCCAGCGGGTGGTCCTCGTCCTGGCCGCTGCCAACCGTGACCCAGCCGTCTTCGCCGAGCCCGACCGGTTCAACGTTCGGCGTGCGGGAGCGGACCGCCACCTGGCTTTCGGGAGGGGTGGCCACTACTGCCTCGGTTCCGCGCTCGCGCGTCGCGAGATCGAGGTGCTCGTCGCGGAGTTGCTGGAAGCCGGCATCACGCCGGGAACACCGCTGCTGCTTCCGTCCCTGGGCATGACCGCCGTAGCGGAGCTGCCATGCCTGATCTGACACGTACGCAGATCGCCGCGCTGTTGCGCGCCGACGCAAGCCTGATCAGCCCGCACGAGCACGTCGGCAGCGAGATCATCGAGCACGGCCCGGCGGACCGTCACACCTATCGGCAGTCCGTCTCCGAGCTGATGGCGCTTATGGCCCGGCTCCGGGACCGCCTGCTGAACGGTGCGGGCACGGTGGCGGCCCTAGCCCTGCCAATGCCGTTCTACCGGTATTTCAAGCCCGCTGAGAGCCCCGTCGATCCGGTGACCGCCGTCCGTGCGATCAGGCGGCGTAACCACGAGACGCTGGACGCCTGCGCCGAGCACCGGGCCGCCGAGTCGCGCGGCCAGGGCCGGACCGTCCCGCTGGCCGCACTGCTCGCAGACCCCTTCCGCACTGCTGAGATCTTCGCTGCGGAGTACGCCGACCGCCGCGAGGAGGTCTTCGCCCTCAAGTGGCATCCGGCGGCCCATCTGCGCTCGCCCGGGGCCCATGTCGCACTCGGCTATGTCGAGCTGGCCGCCCAGTGGGACGTGCCGATTGTCGTGCACTGCGCCCCTGCGGGCCGGATGGGCGATCTGACCGAACTGCGCACACAGCTGCTGGCCCCCGCAGCCGAAAAGGGTGTACGGATCGCCGTCGCGCACGCCGGACATCTGGACCCGGCCCTGCCCGAGGTCCTGGCGGCGCCGGGCGTCTACGCGGACCTGGGCCCCTGGGAAGCCCTGCGAGAGCGTGCGCTCGACACCCCCGCCCCGAGTGGTCACGACGACCGGCTCGGCGCCCTGCTCGCCGCCGGTGGGACGCGCCTGATGTTCTCGCTCGACTCGCCCTGGCACATCGAACACTGGGCGAGCGGACGGGTACTGGGCGCGCACCCCGAGGAGTCGCTCTCCCGCCTGCTGGTGGCCACGGCCGCCGTCCGCGGCCACCAGGAGCGGCTGCTGCACCAGAACGCGTACGCGTTCCTCTTCGGCGACCGCCACGGCTGCCCGGCGCACGCGTCCACGGCGGCGCGTACGGATCCCCACTGACCCATGCCACCGGAGGTGTTGCACCCCATGGACAGCCCCGTCATCGCCGAAGCGGTCCGCAGCGGGTTCGTCGAGTCCCGGCATCGTGGCGCTCTGGTCATCCTGGACGCGGACGGCTCGCCCATCCTGCAGGCCGGCGACGTTCGGCGACCGGTCTTCCCGCGGTCGTCGGCCAAGCCGCTCCAGGCCACAGCGCTGGTGCACCCCGCCGTCCCGCTCACCGGCGAGACGCTGGCGATCACTGCGGGAAGCCACGAAGGCCAGCCCTACCATGTCGCCGCGGTACGGGCGATCCTGCGGACCGCGGGGCTGGAGGAGTCCTCCCTCGGCACGCCCGCGGCTCTGCCTTGGCCACCCGAGCCCTATCTGCGTCAAGGGGGCCGCGCCCGGCCCGTTCTCATGAACTGCTCGGGTCAGCATGCCGCGATGCTCGCGGTCTGCGTGGCCGAAGGCTGGGAGACTGAGGGCTATCACCATCCCGGGCATCCGGTGCAGCTGCGCGTGCGTGCCGCCGTGGAGGACCTGATCGGGGAACGGGCCGCCCACCTCGGTGTGGACGGCTGCCGGGTTCCGGTCCTGGCCTTCAGTCTGCTCGGCCTCGCCCGCGGCTTCCAGCGCCTTGCCACCGCCCCCGCAGGCACCCCCGCCGCTGAGGTGGCTGCGGCCATGCTCGCGCATCCGCGGTTCGTCGCGGGCGCGCAAGGGTTCGACACCCGGCTGATGGAGGCCGTGCCCGGGCTGCTGTCCAAAGCGGGAGCCGAGGGCGTGCAGTGCGTGGCGCTTCCAGATGGCCGCACACTCGCGCTGTCGGTGGAGGACGGCGCGCGCCGGGCCGTGGGGCCGGTGGTCGCCGCGGTGCTGCGCCGCCTGGGCGCAGCCGCCTTCGAGGCCGAAGCCGTGTGCAGGTCCCCGCTACCGGGTGGTGAGACGGAAGCAGACGAGGTCCGGGCCGCCGTCTTCCTGCCACACCATCGGCGTGCGGGGCCCCGTTCCCCTCATTCACCTGTGCCCGACTTCCCGGAGAACACCTGAAGGTGGCCATGTACACACTTGAAACCCTGCTCGACGGCGGACACTTCGCACCCGACCCCGAAGCCGGAACCCGCATCGCCTTCATCCACCGCAGTTTCCGTTCCGTCGGGTTGAGCCGCGGGCTGGAGGACTCCTTCTTCAAGGCCCACTTTCCCGCGCTCGGCCTGCTGAACCTGGCCCAGGCAGTCCGTACGGCGACCGCCGAGAGCCGCATACCCCCGGTCGAGGTACGGTACTTCGACGAGGATGCCCATCCCCACGAGGTGGCCTTCCGCGAGGCGGTCACCGACTGGCTGGAGGGCAGCGCACGACCGGTCGTCGCGGCCAGTTCCTACACCGGAACGATCGACCGGCTGGAGGCCTTCCTGGGCTCCTTCGCCGCCGACCGGTACCTGATCATGGTGGGCGGCGCCCATGCGTCGGTCGCGCCGGACATCGACAACGTCCACATGACGGTCCGCGGCGAGGGCACGCCGGCCCTCCTCCACGTCCTGTCGACCTTCGGCACACCCGCGTTCGAGCAGGGCGCCGGCACCCGGGGGCTGCACTATCGCACCGAGGACCGGCAGGTGGTCTCGCCCCCGTGCTTCGACCGTTCACTGCAGGAGACCGAGGGCCCTGCCTTCGCCTACGACCTACTGCCCCGACAGGTCACCGAGTCGCCGGTGTACGCCACGAACTTCACGCGCATGCTCGGGGACCGGCCCCAGTTGTACATCTGCACCCAGAGCTGCCGGGGGCGCTGCACCTTCTGCTCCACCTACCTCATCCACGGGCGCACGGTGGCCCGGCCGGTGCGGCTGATCCGCGACGACCTCGACGACCTGGTCCGCACCACCGGCTGCGACAGCGTCGAGTTCCACGACGACGACCTCACCCAGCACCCGGAGTTCGACGAGCTCGTCGAGGTCATGGGCGAGCTGGGCCTTCCCTGGTTCTGCTATCTCCGGGTGGACGGGATGAGCGCGGACCGGGCCCGCCGAATGGCCGCGGCCGGCTGCCGCAGGGCGTTCGTGGGTCTGGAGTCCATGGATCAGGCCGTGCTCGACTACTACAACAAACAGGTGACGGTGGAGCAGAACCGCTCGGCCATCAGCGCGCTCGCCGAAGCGGGCGTCGACTGCGTCACCGGTTTCATCATCGGTGCGCCCCAGCACACTGTGGAGAAGGTCGTCCACGAGATGGAGCAGTTCCTCGACCTGCCGTTGTACGCAATGAGCTGCACCATCCTGTCACCGGACCCGGCGACAGTGGAGTTCGTGCGGGCGAAGAAGGCCGGCCACTACGGGGACGAGGTGGTGCGCCGGGGCCGGATGCTGCGGCTGGTTCCGAACGTGGAGAAGTACGGGCTGGCGTCACCGGTGGGACTGCCAACCGTCTGCGAGCGCATCAGCAAGGCCGACCTCAACCGGCTGCAGGCCGTGGTGGACGCCCGCTTCTACTTCCGGGAGCACGTGTGGGAGGGGCTGACCGCCGGCCGGACACCGGAGCAGGTGGGGGTCGTGAGCGACTACTACCGCCATCTGCTGCGACGGCTCGACGACCCGGCGCTCGACGTCGGCCGCGCGGACGTCACCACGCTGGTGCAGGACACCCGCCGGGCGAGCACCCGCTTCTCCCTCTTCGCGACCGCCGCCTGACGGCCCCCTCTCGACCCGAGGAATCCGTACGACATGACTCCCACCGCCGAACCGCTCCCACCCTGCGACGGCAGCGTCCTTCAGGTGTGCGAGGTCACCCGGAACTTCCCCTCGCGCACCGGCCGGATACAGGCACTGAACGGGGTCTCCTTCAGCGTCCGCCCCGGCGAGCTGCTGGGCCTGCTCGGCCTCAACGGCGCCGGAAAGACAACTCTGTTGAAGATCATCTCCACTCTGCTGCTGCCGACCGGCGGGACCGTCCGGGTCTGCGGCCACGACGTCGCCCGCAACCCGCGCGCGGCTCAGCAACGCCTCTCCGTCGTACTGGGCGGCGAACGCGGCCTGTACCTGCGGCTGTCCGCCCACGACAACCTGCGCTTCTTCGCGATGCTTACGGGTGTCCGCGGCCGGGACCTCGCCAGGCGCCAGGACCAGGCCCTGGAGTCGGTCGGTCTCGCCGAGGCCGCCGCCCGCCCGGTGGAAACGTACTCCAAGGGCATGCGGCAGCGGCTGCACCTGGCCATCGGCATGGTGACCCGTCCCGACCTGCTCCTGCTCGACGAACCCACCGTCGGCCTGGACCCGGCGGAGGCACAGAACATTCGCGCCGCGGTGGCCCGGATGCGCGACGAAGGCACGGCGATCGTCCTCACCAGCCACTATCTCCATGACATCGAGCAACTCGCCGAGCGTGTCGTGGTCCTGCACCAGGGACGTGTCCTGCACGACCTGCCGCTGCCCCGGCTCCTGGAACGGGCGACCAGCGCCGCCGTGGTCACCTTGAACGGACGGGGCCGCCCACCGGCCGTGCCACCGCGCGACGTCGCCGACCAGGCGTGGGTCGACAAGGTCGAATCCACCGCCTCGGGATGGACGATGGTCCTGCGCGTGCGCAACTGGACACCCGAATCCCTGCGCACGCTCGCAGGCGCCTGGCCCGAGGGACACCTCTCGGACGTCCGGGTCACCCCCTCCAGCCTGCAGCAGATCTTCGACGAACTCTCCGACGGCACACGGAGGGTCGTATGACGGGCCTCCGAGTCGCCTGGGCCTCCTTCCGGATGCAACTGCGCGGCACCTCCTGGCTGTCGGTGCTCATCGCCGCCGCCGTCCAGCCCGCAACGTATGTCTCCATCACGCTTTCAGCCGACCGTCCCGGCGGGGTCGCACCCCAGGCCATCGTGCTTGGCAGCAGCCTGCTCGCGGTCTGGACCGTCACACTGTGGCAGGCCGGCATGGTGCTGCGCCGCGAGTTCTGGTCGGGCACCCTGCCCTCCATCTGCTCCCGCCCGGCCGGTCTCGGCCCGGTGCTGATCGGCAAGTCGGTGGCATGCGTGGCGCTGTCGGCAAGTGTGACGGCGCTCTCGATCATGGCGACCTCGGCCGTCGAGGGGCATCCGCTCACCATACGGCGGCCCGCGGTCTTCACCGCCGCGCTGGCCGCCGGACTGGTCAGCACACTGCCTCTCGGCCTCCTGGTCTCCTGCCTGTTCCTGCTCACCCGGTCGGCGATCAGGATCGCCGAGACCCTGCTGTACCCGATCGTCCTGCTGGGCGGCCTGCTCGTGCCGCTGAGCATGCTGCCCGCCCCACTGCGCCCGCTGGCCGACACGCTGAGCCTGCACTGGGCTCATGTGCTGCTGGCGGGTGCGATGAGCGGACCGGTGAACCGGGCGGCCTGGGCGGGCCTGCTGGCGACGGGCCTCTGCTACACCGTCGCGGCACGCCTGGCCTTCGTCCGCGTTCTGCACCGCGCCCGCGAGGAGGGCACCCTTGAGATCTTCTGACCTCTCGGCGCTCGCGAGCGCGTTCGCCCGGACGGTCCGCATCGGCGCGCGCGAGTACCTGGTGGAGTATCCGCCCGCAGTGCTGCTCGCCGCCGTTGTGCCACGCACCGTCCTGCAGGTTCTCTTGCTCACCATGCTCGGTCGAGCCGTCGCTGGCCCGGCCGGCGCGACGGCAGCCGGCCTCGGCGCCTCGGCGTTCGCGACGGTCACCGCCACCGTGAACAAGGCCCCCGACGTGCTCGTCAACGAGCGAGTACAGGGCACGCTCCACCGGCTGCGGATGACAACGCTCCCCCTGCCGGTGCTGGTAGCAGCTCGCTGGGCGGTGTACGCGGCGGAGGGCCTGACGACGGCGCTGGTCGCCGCCCCCGTCGCCGCCCTGGTGGCCGCAGACGGACGGATGCTGCACGAGCTGCCCGCCGCCCTGCCGCTGTACGCTCTGATGACCCTCAGCAGCAGCGCATTCGGTCTCGCAGTCGCCGTCCTCGCAATGAACGGCCGGGCTGACGTCTTCCTGACCAACCTGGCCACCTACCTGGTCCTCGCGCTCAGCGGGGTGCTCTCGCCCCTGCGGGGCGGCGGTGTGCGGGCCGCGGCCGGTGCCGTGCTGCCGCTGTCGCACGGGATCGCCGCGCTGCGTGCCCTGCACGCCGGGGCTCCGGTGCTCGCCACCGCGTCCGGCGAGGCGCTCGTCGGCGCGGTGTGGTGCGTGCTCGCGGTCGTGGGTCTGCGGTTGCAGGAGCGGCGCTCCAGACGGACCGGACGGGACTTCCTGCTCTGACACCCCCACGGCCTTGAGACGACGAAACAACAGGAGTCCTACGTGACGATCACCGCGACCGAGCACATAGCGCCCTCGCCCGAACTGGCCCGGTGGGTCGGCGACACCCAAACGTTTCTGACGTCCTTCTGGCGCCAGCGACCGGGCGTCTTCCGACCGTCGGTATCGCTTTGCCCGCCCCTGACCCTCGACGATGTGGACACGGTGCTCCGGGAGGGCCTGCTGCGCACTCCCTACGTGGAGATGGCATGCCCGGACCGGATGATCCCCGAGGACGCCTACTGCACCCCACGCACCGTCAACCAGACGGTGCACAGCGGCTTCGCCGACGCGACGAAGGTGTCGGAGCTGCTCCGAGACGGGGCCACGCTACTCCTGCGGCACATCGACCAGTGGCACGGCGCCACCGCAGAACTGGCCAGCCGCCTCGGCCGTGACCTCGACCGCAAGGTGGAGGCCTTCTTCTTCGCCACCCCGCCCGGCCGACAAGGGCTACGCATCCACCGTGACGACGCGGACGTGTTCGTGTTCCAGGTCAACGGCAGCAAGCACTGGCAGATTCACCCAGGGCCCGCCGACGGCAACTGGCACCCCGGGCCAATCGCCAGCGCAGGGCCGGCGCTGCTCTCACCGACCCTGCACACCGGCGAAGTGCTGTACATCCCAAGGGGTTTCGCACACTGCGCCACAGGTTCGCTCGGCCTGTCCGCCCATCTGTCGCTCACCGTTCGCGAGATCGGCGGCTCGCATCTCCACAGGGAACTGCTACGCCTGCTCTCGGCGGGACACCGCCCGCCGCCGCGTCCGCTCGACGACGCGGCATTGATCGCTCAGGCTCGTGCCCTCATCAGCCATATGACCGCCGAGTTGAGCCGGATCACCCCGGAAGCGCTGGTCGCCTCCGCCCAGCAAGGCCTACGAAAAGAGAGCGCGGCGGCACATCCCGATCCCGGTCTGGTGACACTGGCCCGGCACCTTGCCAGTGAGAGGAGCTGACCCGTCCCAACAGGTCACCGGAGCGTGCCTCGCACCAGCGGCCGCCTGCCCGTCCCAGAGCCAGGCATTCGGATGGGCCGGCGTCGGACAGCAGCGCCTTCCGGCTCCGCCCCGAGCGGCGACTCGAGGGCCAGCCGTGGTCACCGTGCGGCGCGGCAGTCGGAGCCGGCTTCCGACAAGCTCAGCACCAGCAGCACAGAGGCGGCGGCGCCACCGGAGACAGACAGGCCCGACCGCGCCGGGAGGTACAGGACTTCGGCGGTGCGCACACGCAGGTGCAGCGGAGCCGTCGAAAGAGCCGGGGCTTCACCGGCGCGCGTACTTGGTGCGAGGACAGTGCAGTCGAAGCTACCGCGTAATGGGAAAAGCAGTGCCTCAGCGCCCTTGTGCAGCGCGCCGCTGTCCCGCCAGAACGGACCCGAGGCGTAGTCGGCGCGGACGGCACGACCGAGCACGGCTTGGAGCCGGTCGGCCAGCGGAGCGGCTTCGGGACCGGCCGGCAACACATTCCACCAGGGCCCGGACAGCGGTTCCAGACGAGCCGTGGCAAGAAGGGCGAGCCTCCTCAGCAGGGCCACGGGTTCGTGTTCAGGCCACACCATTGCGGGGCTGCGGTCGCGATGGACGGAGACGGACAATGCGACTTCCCTCACGAAGCCCTCGAGTCCCAAGTCCTGTGCCTCCGCGCCAGGATCGCCGGTCATCGTGCCCCTTCCGCCCATGCTGCCCCGAGCCACCCCCGATACCACGGCAGGCAGAGGCACGTTCGAAGCCGGGGACGACGGCATGTCGCCACGCCACAAGAATCCGTAGGTCTCAAGTGTGGTGCGCGGTCCCGCGCGCGGACCAGTCACGGACTCGCGGCACCGACGACATGGGCGGTACGGCGGACCGTCAGCCAGCGGCCCCCTCCGCTTGCGGACGAGGCCCGGCGTCGGCCGCGATCAGTCCGGCCTGTGCCGCCAACGCCCCCGCCTGGAAACGGCTTTCAGCGCCGAGTGCTTCCATGATGTCAGCGATGTGCCGCCGCGTGGTGCGCAGGGACATCCCGAGACGCCGTGCGATGGCCTCGTCCTTCAGTCCGGCCGCCAGTAAACGCACTATCGTCTGGTCCAAGTCTTTGGCGACCTGTTCCAAACCGTCCTGCCAGGCGTCGGAGAAAGGCGTGGCATGGGTCCAGGTCTGCTCGAAGACCTCGCACAGGTAGGCCACTATGGTCGGTTCCCGGATCACCACCGCTCCCCACGTCCCGCGGTGGTCAGGAATGAAAGCCACTTCCCGGTCGAAGACGATGATGCGGCCGAACAACTCATGCGCGGTGCGGTACTCAGCCCCGTGCGCCCCGGCGGCGGCGACGTAGGCCTGGCTAGGACCGTTGAACCGCGCCGTGTGGTGGTACAACGTACGGATACGCACTCCGCGCTCAAGCATGGCCATGTCGCGACCCAAGGCCTCCTGCATGGCCTCCGGCACACGGTTCCCGCCGGGCTGGCTGGTCAGCATCTCCGTCACACATGCGGCGGAGGCACGGTTGAGGGCCGCTCGTACCTCCTCCAGGCTGCCTATGGTCTCTACGGCGGAGGACTCCTTGTGGTCACAGCGCCGTAGGAAGCGGTCACGCAGAGCGCCGAATCCCTGCTCCAGCAACTCCAGCTGGTCCTGCTGACTACGGATCGACTCCCGAAGCGGCCTGGCCAGAGCGGCCTTGGCCACATCCGGGTCAACTGCCCTGGCTCCAAAGGGGGCGCTGTCGTCGGGAATGACCAGACGCAGTGCCCTGAGATTCGCCAGGGCAGCGGCCACCGACCCGTACGGTAGTCCCAGGTGCTCGGCGGCACGCTCCACTTCCACGCTCCGCCGGTCCAACACCCAGCCGTATAGCGCGGTCTCGTGCTCCCCGAGTTGTCCGGGCGGCACATCGCCGGAGGAATCGTGCACTGTGTCCCCTTTTGAGTCCGGCTCACCTTGATGCCAGGCAGCTTGGTGAGGCTTGTCCCACATGGCGACGACTTCGCCGAGCCGACAGGCTGGGGCCATTGAGTCACGTTCCGGGAATCTCCCTGCTGGGAGCCAGGCGACGCGACCCCCACGCCACGTAAGGGAGCTTAACAATGGTTCTGCGCCGCTTCAGTCTCGCTGCCCTCGCCTGTGCCGCACTGGCCCTCACCATCGCCCCAGCCCCGGCTACCCACCAGGGCCCCTCCGCGACACACCGAGTCGTCGCCGACGGCCACACGGAAGACAGCTCTTGGGGCGGCGGCTGCCGGACGTGCCGGCCAATCCAGTGATTCTGGCTCGTTGCCGCGCCGCCTGGTCGGCGCGGAAATGTCCAGGCAGGTGCCGCCCGCGTCGAAGCCGACGTTACTTGGCCGTTCAGGCCGCAATTCCAGTCTGTTTTCGGGCCGCGGTCAGGGGCTGTGTCCTGTCGCTTCGAGCACGCCCTCTGGCCTTCGGCGTTCCCCTTGCGCGGCCCCGTGGCCGGTACCTGCTCGGCTGTGGTCGTGGAGGGAGTCCCGATGGATGACGAGCGGGCCGAGGCGGTGCTCGATGCGCGCACCGAGCTGGTGACGCGGGTGGCGGCGATCGACATCGCCAAGGCCTCGGCGATGGTGTGTACCCGGCTGCCGGGTGAGAAGAGCCCGGACCGGCGGGTGCAGCGCACCTGGCCGGTGAAGGCCACGATGAAATGGAGGCCACCGGCGTCTTTTGGAAGCCGTTCTTCTACGTCCTCGAGGCTCACGGGCTGTGCTGCCGGCTGGTCAACGCCCGCGACGTGAAGAACGTCCCGGGCCGCCCCAAGACGGACAAGCCGGATGCGATCTGGCTGGCGAAGCTGGCCGAACGCGGCATGCTGCGCCCGAGCTTCGTGCCCCCGAAGCCGGTGCGGCAGCTGCGGGACCTCACCCGGCTGCGGAGGGTCCTCACCGACATGTCGCGCTGATGGCCAGGGATTCCCGACCGGTCAACCCTGGATCCGTCCCCATCAAGTTCACCACGCCCACGGGCTTCGTGTTCACCGGCAACGCGCGCAGCGCGTACTACACCTTCGGCGCCGGCCAGGGTGAAACCGCGGATCTGAAGCTTGAGTACTCCGCGGATCACAAGACCGCGACTGCAACGGCGAACCCGCACTTGTCCGACGCCATGCGAGAAGCCGCGACGACTGAGTATCCGTACCCATGTTTGGGGCGGGCGTCCTGCTTTCCGATCCAAGTGTCGCCGCGAACCCGGCAGGCTCAGTCCGGCTCGGGCCGGGACCGCAGGCGTTGCATCCGGGCGCGGCTGAGGCCGTGTGCCCGTCGTATGTGCCGGGTGCTCACCCCGAGTTTGTCCTCGGTGTGGTCGTCGAGAAGTTCCTGCCAGGTCTGGCCGTGGCCGAGCCCGTGGTCAGGCCCGTCATGTCGGCGACCGCCTGACCGTGAGCGGCCCCGGTGCTGCTGTCAGCAGGCTCAGGCACTGCACGTCGGTGGGGTGCAGTCCGAGATGGTCGGCGGTGGCCTGGTTGAACGGGACTCCCTCGACAACTCCTCGTACGGCCGGGCCCGACGGGAGTCTGTCATCTGGGTCACACTTTCAAATTGCTGCGCGGCGCAGTGAATTCCGAGTAGTCTCCTGCGTGGCGCAGTTAATGCGTCACGCAGCGACCATACTCCCTGGAGAATCATGCTCACCGTTGCCGTCACCGGAGCCACCGGAGCCCAGGGCGGGGCCACCGCCCGCGCCCTGCTCGCAGCCGGCCACCAAGTGCGCGCGCTCACCCGCCAGCCCGCCTCACCCGCCGCCGACGCCCTGCGCGGCCTCGGTGCCCAGGTACTCCGTGCCGACTTCGACGACCGCCCCTCGCTGGAGACCGCCCTCGCGGGAGCGGACTCACTCTTCGCGGTCACCACCCCGTTCGCCACCGACACCGCCACCGAAGTCCGCCAGGGCAAAGCCCTCGCCGATGCCGCGGCACAGGCCCGTCTCGGCCACGTCGTGTTCACCTCCGCCGCCCACGCCGACCGGGGCACCGGCGTCCCGCATTACGAGAGCAAACACCTGGTCGAGCAGCACCTGCGTGCAGCGGGGGTGCCCTGGACGGTGATCGCCCCGGCCGCGTTCATGGACAACTACGCCACCGGCTGGACGCTCGACGGGCTGCGCGAGGGCACCTTCGCCTGGCCCATGCCCGCCCACCAGCCCCTCACGCTCATCCCCGCAGCCGACATCGGCGCCTTCGCCGCGCTGGTCCTCCAGCGCCGTGACGAGTTCACCGGTCACCGCATCGACATCGCCTCCGACGAGCGCACCCCCGGCCAGATGGCGGAGATCCTCGCGACCGCCATTGGTCTGCCGGTCACCCACCAGGAAGTACCCCTCGCCCACGTCCGGACCCGATCGGCCGACCTGGCAGCCATGTTCGAGTACTTCACCACCGCCGGCCTCGACGTCGACGTCACCGGGCTGCACCGCGACTACCCCGAGGTCGGCTGGCACAGCTTCACCGACTGGGCGGTCACCCAGGACTGGCCCGCCCTCCTGGCCACGGCGTCTGCGCATCAGTGACGTCCGCCGCCTGCGCCCGGGACCAGTTGCGCCCGCCGCCCTCCGCAGGCGTGCCACAGACCAGCGCCCCCGCCGGGACGGCACCGGACCAACCGGTCCGCTACCGAAAGAGCACACTCATGAAACCGATCGGCTACTGGCTGAACCGCACCGACAAGGCCCTCACCCGCTACATGAACGGCATGCTGGCGGAGTTCGGGCTCACGCGCATCACCTGGCAGGTCCTTAACGTCATCCACGACACCCCCGAGACCGCCGACACCGAAGTCCTGTCGACCCTCTCCGCCAACGCCGACACCGCCACGCTGGCCGAAGCCATCGACACCGCTGTCGCCGACGACTGGGCAATCCGCCCCGCACCGGGGCTGCTCACCCTCACGCCCGGTGGCCGCCGGCGCCTGACCGACGTGGCCGCGCGCGTCGACGCGTTCCGCGAACTGTGCACGGCCGGCATTTCCCCAAAGGAGTACCGCACAGCCGTCCGTGTCCTGGAACGCATGAGCCACAACCTCGAAATGGCGACAAGCGCCGGCCATTGAACATGACGCCACTCAGCGGGCACCGATGATCTCCAAGAACCGCGGTCCGGCCCTCACCACCGTATGGCGCCATCCCGCTGACGGATGAACCCCGCACGGACGGCGCCGAGTACGACGGCGGTGGTCAGTGGCCGCTGACGGCGAGTTCTGGTCGTCCGCTACTTGACCGAGTCCGGACACACGGCCGAGGGCCTCTACGACGGGCTCTCAGGGCTCGCCGCCGCCCGCGACCCCCGGTTGGATGCTGTGATGCTGCCCGAGACGCTGCGCTCCGTGGACGCCAAGGTCCAGCGACTGATCGACCTCTCCAACGCACTGCTGGAGCTGGAGGAACTCGGCAGCACGGGTCACATCACCCGCGCATCCGTGCCCCTCGCCGACCTTCTCGACGCCGCCGTCGTCCCGCACCGGCGTACCGCGGAGCGGGCCGGGCGCGCGCTGTCCGTCGACACCGCCCGCGTGACCGTGGACGTCGATGCCCGGTGGCTGCGACCTGCCATCGGCAACCTCGTCGGCAACGCCCTGCGGCACGGACACGGGACCGTCCGCCTCACGGCATCGATCGAGGAGGACATGCTGCTGGTGAGCGTCACGGACGAAGGACCCGGCTTCCCGCCGGAGTTCCTGCCGCGGGCGTTCGACCGCTTTGCCCGCGCCGAGGCCAGCCGCACCGGCGACGGGTCCGGCCTGGGCCTCGCATTCGTGCAGGCGGTGGCCACGGCGCATGGAGGCACCGTCCACGCCGACAACGTGGGCCGGGGAGCGGCTGTCGCCCTTCGTCTGCCCTGCTGACCGGCGCGACGGGCTCCCGCGCATCGGCCTGCGAGCGTGGTGCGCGTGTGCATGGCTCCTTGCCCCCGGTCGGACACCCACATCCCCGTCGAGTTGCTTCTGGGGCGGCGGCGACGAGACGCGTGCGGGACGCGCACGCTTCAGGCCGTGATCCCCTCGATCGCCACGGGAAGGTGGCGGGGGCCGCGCAGTACGGCGTTGGCGCGGTACGGCGGGGGGTCCTCGAGCAGGCCGGAGAACCTGACCCGGCGGAACAGTTCGGGTACGGCCACATGGAGTTCTATCCGGGCGAGGGGGGCGCCGAAGCAGTAGTGGATGCCGGTGTAGAAGCCCAGGTGCTCGTTGTCCCCGCGGTCGGGGTCGAACCGGTCGGGGTCCTTGAAGCGTTTGGGGTCGCGGTTGGCCGCGGCCAGCATGAGCCAGACCGGGGAGCCCTCGGGGATGGTGGTGCCGGCGACGTCGATGTCGGCCAGGGCGGTGGTCCACGGGACGAACTGGACCGGGGGCTCGTAGCGCAGCACTTCCTCGATGAGCGGGACGGCCAGGTCCGGGTCCTTCTGGAAGCGGTCGAGGACGTCGGGGTGGCGCAGCAGGGTGAGGGTCGTGTTGGTGATCGCGTTGACGGTGGTCTCGTGGCCGGCGACCAGGAGCAGCACGGCGGTGGCTTCCAGGTCCGCCGGGGTCATGGCGGGGGCGAGCGCGCTGAGCATCCCGGGGCCGGGGTGGCGGCGTTTGGTCTCGATCAGGTCGGTCAGGTAGGCGCCCATGTCCTGGCGTGCCCGCTGTGCCTTTTCCTGGCCGTCGGCGCCGCCGGCCTGGGGATCGAGTGACGACGCCAGGGCGTCGGCCCAGACGTGGAAGCGCGGTTCGTCCTCGCGCGGGACGCCGAGGACCTTGCAGATGGCGGTGACGGGAAGGGGGTAGGAGAAGTCCTCGACGATGTCGACCTGTTCCTTGCCTTCGAAGGCGTCGAGCAGTTCGGTGACGACCTGGGCCAGCTCTCCGCGCAGGCCGTCGAGGAACCTGGGGCTGTGCGGGGGGCCGAACGGCCGGTTGATGGTGTCGCGCAGCCGGTCGTGCACGGGTGGGTCGGTGAAGATGAAGCTGGGCGGCAGACCGGTGTCCGGGTCCGGCTGCCCGACGCGGGCGTAGCCGGACGGGCGGTTGCTCGTGTCGTTGCTCAGCCGCGGGTCGTTGGCGAGCCTGCGCACCTCGTAGTAGGTGCTGACCAGGTAGGTGCCGTCGTCCTCCCGCCTGACCGGTTGCTTGCGCAGTTCCGCGTAGAGCGGGTACGGATCGGCCCGATGGGCGTAGTCGGTGATCTGCGCGACGAGGGTGCCGGACGTCATGGTGTCTCCTGAGTGCTCCGGGCGGTGCAGGGCCGGTGATCAGGCATGCGCCGGAACGAACGCGACGCGCCGCTCGCTCGGCGAGTGACCCGTCAGCGTGACCGTGGCCCCGTGGGTGGGCAGATGGGGATCGGGGAAGACCGGGTCGACCGGCTCCAGCGTCTCGGTCCGGCGGTCGACCGTGCGGTACTCCGGCGGGAACGGCGCGCCGGACGCGATCTGCTGCTCGTAGAACCCCAGCCACTTGGCTCCGTCGAAGGACGCCGCGGCGATGACGCGGCCGCGGTACCCGTACACCGCGACGAACCGCGCCTCCGTCAGCGTCCCCTGGGCGATGACCAGTTGGTCGCCCAGCGAGGGCACACCCACCGACTTGATGTTCACGCCGAACTGGGTGGACCAGAACATCGGCAGCCACAGGTGCGGACGGCGGTCCGGACCCGCACAGATCATGTTGTGGGCCGCGATCTCGGCCTGTTCGACCGCGTTGCCCCAGTGTTCCAGCGCCAGGAACTGGTAGTCGAACAGCGGATGGGGGCTGCGGGCCACGTCACCCGCGGCGTAGATGTCGTCGGTGACGATGCCGTTGACGTCGAACACCCGGCACCCGGCGTCGCACGCGATCCCCCGGGGACCCGCGGCCACGCCCGAACCGGCGAGCCATTCCGTGTTCCGCAGGGCACCGAGCGAGACGACCGCCACGTCCACGTCGATCGCCGAACCGTCGGACAGGTGGGCGCGCCTGAGCCGTCCCACATCGTCGCCCTCCAGCGCGGTGACGCTGACGCCGCAGCGCAGGTCGACTCCGTGCTCGCGCTGCAGCCGGTCCGCGACCGCGCCGATCACTCCACCGAGCGCGCCCACCAGCGGGGCCGGGCCGCGCTCGGCGACAGTGACCTGAAGGCCCAGTTCCCGGCAGGCGGAGGCGACCTCCGAGCCCGTGAAACCGGCGCCGATCACCAGCACCCGGGACACGCCCCCGGTCAGCTTCCGGCGCAGGCGGGCGGAGTCGTCGCGGGTGCGCAGCACGAACACCCCGTCCAGCGCGGCCTCTTCCGGGTGGAACCAGGGCCGCGCTCTGGTCCCGGTGGTGATCAGCAGACGGTCGTAGGGGACGGTGTCGCCGTTCGTCAGGCGCACCTGCTTGGCGTCCCGGTCGAGGCTCTCGGCGGCGACGCCCAGACACCATTCGGCGTCGATGTCGCGCCGCCGCGGCAGCGCGGTGTCCTCGGGCCGTGCCCGCCCGAGCAAGGCCTGCTTGGACAACGGCGGCCGGTCGTAGGGCTCGTACGGCTCGTCGCCGATCATGGTCAGCGATCCGGTGAAGCCCTGCTCGCGCAGGGTCTCCGCCGCGCGCAGACCGGCCAGCGAGGCGCCGACGACGACGATGCGGCCCTGGCGCCGCAGGACCTGGACGTCCGTGTCAGCCGACATGGGGCTCTACCCGCCTCGTCGGCTCGTCGGAGTAGTCCACGAGGATGGCCTGGACCGGACAGGCGGCAGCGGCCTTCTCCACCCGGTCACGTTGCGCCTCGTCGAAGCGAGGGGAGAACAGCAGCGCCTCTTCCCCGTGGAGGGAGAAGACGTCCGGGGCGAGAAAGACGCACTGGGCGAATCCCTGGCACCGGTTGAGATCGACGACAAGCCTCATCTGGTACCCGCTCCCTGCTCGGGCCGCGGTCCCCCTGGGCGCGTCAGCGGCCTTCGCCGCGAGCTCCGCGGCCCTTGTGCTCGGTCCACACGATCGGACGGCATGCCTCATCTTCAGGATCGACTCCTCCGACGGGGCTCGCAAACCGGGAGAAACGGAACACGCCGGTGACTGATCTCCGCGAAGAATGGGTGTCTATTTCGTAGTATGAGCCGATGATCAGGTCTGGCAGACGGCGTGCCCGGCGGCGGCGCGAGGGGCAGAAGGCCGTGCACCGGCACCGCTCGTTCGCCCTCGGTCTGCTCGGGACCGGTGCGGTGGCCGTCGCGGCGGTCGTCGCCGTGTTCGCCGCGGTGTTCGTCTTCCGCGGCGGATCCGAGGAGGCGGCGTCCGCCGGCTCCGCCCGGCTGCGGACGACGAGGACCACGACGTCCGGGGCGCCGGCGGCGCCGCGCCCCACCGGCACCGTACGGATCGCCGCCGTGGGGGACGTCGTGATGGGCTCACTGCCGGACGACCTGCCGCCGGACGACGGCGCTTCGTTCTTCGATCCCGTCGACGACCTGCTCGTCGGCGACGTGGTGCTCGGGAACCTGGAGGGAACACTCACCACCGGCGGCTCCAGCAAGTGCGACGGCGACAGCCCGCACTGCTTCGCGTTCCACGTCCCTCCGTCGTACAGCCACTGGCTCAAGAAGGCCGGGTTCACGGTGATGAACGTGGCCAACAACCACATCGACGACTTCGGGGCGGAGGGGCGGCGCCAGACGTTCGCCGCCCTGCGCTCGGTGAACCTGCCGTTCACCGGCCGCCTGGGACAGATCACCGTCCAGCGGGTCAACGGCATCCGGGTCGCACTGCTCGGGTTCGCTCCCGACCAAGGGGCCAACGATCTCACGGACATCCCCGCCGCGAGGCGACTCACCGCGCGCGCCGCGAAGTTGGCGGACGTCGTGATCGTCACCATGCACGCAGGCGCGGAAGGCTCGGACCGCACCCATGTGGAGCCCGGCACCGAGTACTTCCTCGGCGAGAACCGTGGCGACTGCTACCGCTTCAGCCGCGCGGTGATCGACGCCGGCGCCGACCTCGTCGTGGGCAGCGGTCCGCACGTGATGCGGGGAATGGAGTTCTACAAGGGCCGGCTGATCGCCTACAGCCTGGGCAACTTCTCCGGCTACAAGGTCCTCGGCCTAGGCGGCACACTCTCCACCAGCGGTGTGCTGCAGGTCACCCTCCGCGCCGACGGCACCTACCTGTCCGGGCGCCTGCACCCGACCCGGATGGTGGCGCCGGGCACACCGGAACCGGGCGGCGACGGGATCGACCTCGTCGACGACGTGTCGGAGGAGGACTTCGGTCCGCACGCCGCCCGGATCTCGGCGGACGGGACGATCCAGCGCCCGTAGCCGGGCGTTTCCGGCGCGAGCAAGGCCCGTACCGATGCGGTCAGATGTCGCGGCGGCCGGTTCCGAGGGCGTCGCGCAGGAGCGCGACGGCCTGGTCGACGGCTGCTCGGGTGGCCTTGGACTGGCTGAGCGAGTTGATCATCATGAAGTCGTGCACGGTGCCGTCGTAGCGCACCGTGGTGACCGGGACGCCGGCGGCCCGCAGCTTGGCGGCGTACGCCTCGCCCTCGTCGCGCAGCACGTCGGCCTCGTCGACGATCAGCAGGGCCGGCGGCAGGCCGGTGAGTTGCTCGGTGGTGGCGTTGTTGGGAGAGGCGGTGATCTCCGCGCGCTGCTTCGGGTCGGTGGTGTAGGCGTCCCAGAACCACTCCATCGCCTTGCGGCTGAGGTAGTAGCCGGTGTCGAACTGGTCGTAGGACCTGGTGTCCATGGCCGCGTCCGTGACCGGGTAGTACATAGACTGCTGTACGAAGGTGACGTCACCGCGCTCCTTGGCCAGCAGGGCGAGCGCGGCCGTCATGTTCCCGCCGACCGAGTCGCCGGCCACCGCCATGCGCCGGGCGTCCAGGCCCTTGGAGGCTCCCTCGCGTGTGATCCACTGCGCGGTGGCGTAGCCCTGCTCGATGGCCACGGGGTAGTGGGCCTCCGGCGAGGGGGTGTACTCGACGAAGACCACCGCTGCCTGCGTACCGACCGCCAGCTCCCTCACCAGCCGGTCATGGGTGGCGGCATTGCCCAGTACCCAGCCGCCGCCGTGCATGTACAGGATGACGGGCAGTGTTCCGGCGGCGCCCTCCGGCCGGACGATGCGCACCCGCACGTCGCCCACGGAGGCCGGTACGGTGATCCACTCCTCGGAGACCGGCGGTTTGTCGATCGGCGCGGCCTGCAGGTCGTCGAGGACCTTGCGCGCTTCCGTCGGCTTCAGCTCGTACAGGAACGGGTGGTTCCTGGTCGCGTCGGCCAGTTCCTGCGCCGGGCGCTCCAGGATGAGCGAGGGAAATTGATCGGCCATGACAGTGCTCCCTGGCGGGGCTGAGAAGCATGGTGAAGACAGGCGGGAGCGTCGTCCCGTCCTGAGGGCGCCGGCGCTGCCGCACGCCTGGGCTCTGGCCCGAGCCCCTGGTCATGCCCTCGATGGGGCGGTACCGCCATCGTAGTCGCGCGCCTCGCGGCCCTCGACTCGGAACACCGGCGGGGCGGTTCGGGACGCGCCGGGGAGAACGCGCCTGCGGCGGCTGCGTTCAGGCTCCGGGACGGGCGGGGCCGGCGGGGTGGTGGCGTGCGCGAGTTCCCGTCCCGCCTGCCGTCGACCCCGCCGGCCCAGTGCGTCGCTGCCTGCCGTGCCCATCGGCCCGGGTGGGCCGGTGCACCCTCCCTCCGCGCGCCGCGATGTGCGCCGTTCTACCAGGCCACCGGCAACTCGAGGGGGAAGCGCCTGATCGTCTTCGTGTCCCACCGCACGTCCTCCGGCGCCACCGCGAGCCGCAGACCGGGGAACCTCTCCACGAGCCGCCCGATGGCCACTTCGAGCTCTGCCATGGCCAGGGGCATCGCGATGCACCGGTGTCCGCCCCAGCCGAAGGTCATATGCGGAGCGCTCTCGCGGTCAGGGTCGATGACGTGCGGGTTCGGGTAGCGCTCCGGGTCGCGGTTGGCCGTCAGGTAGGACACATGGACGAAGTCGCCCGCCCGGATGCGCGCGCCGTCCAGTTCCACGTCCTCGAGAGCCACCCGGGGGATTCCGACCCCCTTGCGGAACGGGATGCAGCGGAGCATTTCGTGCAGGACGTCGGGCAGGGTCTCCGGCCGGTGCCGGAGGTGCTGCATCAGCTCGGGACGTGTCAGGAGCAGGTAGGTGATGTTGCTGATCTGGCAGGTTGCCGTGTCCTGGCCGCTGAGCGCCAGCGTCAGCGTCATGACCGCCAGTTCCTTGTCGTCGAGCTGTTCCTCGCCCTCCCGCGCCGCGGCCATCGCGCTGATGAGGTCGGGACCGGGGGAGACCCGGCGCTGTCCGGCGAGTTTCGCGAAGTAGGCCGTCAGATCGGCCTTGGCCCTCGTGGCGGCCTCCTTGTTGTCCGAGCCGACGACGAGCAGTTGGTTCACGGACTCCTCGATCCAGGGCCATTCCTCCCGTTCGATGCCGAGGAGTTCCAGGACGGCGTGCTGGGGGAGGGTGTTGGAAAGGTGCTGGACCACGTCCGCCGGCGGTCCTTGCTTCTCCATGTCGTCCAGCAGGCGGTCCGCGAGCTGCATGATCCGGGGCCGCATACTGTCGACCTGTTGCTGTGTGAAGGCCTGTGAGGCCAGGTGACGGACGCGGCTGCTGTGCGGCGGGTCCATCACGTTGATCGATTCCGGCGAGACGATGGGCTCCGGCGTCATCCGCGGGTAGTCGCGCCCGATGATGCCCGCCCTGCTGAACCGCTGGTCGGTGGTGACCTGTTTGACGGAGTCGAAGCCGGTGATCAGCCAGGCGTCCGCGTCGCCGTAGGGGAGCCGGATGCGCGCGGGAGAGCCGCGCTGCATCAGTTCCTCGAGCGCGGGATCGAATTCCAGGGCTTCGCTGAAGTCGAACGGGCAGGTGGGTGTCTCGTTGTCCGTGGTCATTGGCCGGCTCCTCCAGGCATGGGTACGACGTTGGTGATGTCCACGGCCCTGCGAACGGCTTCGGCGAGCCTGACGGCATCGCCGACGGCCCAGTAGTGGACGAAGAACAGGCGCGGCTCGTCGTTCAGGTTGTGGTGGTGCACCTCGACGAGTTCGACGCCACCGCGCCGCAGGGCCGTGAGGACGGGTTGCACTTCGTTGGCGATCATGACCAGGTCACCGCTGAGGGCGGCCCTTCCGCCGCCGAGGGGCTGGAAGTTGACGGAGGTGGTGGCGCCCAGTCCCGGAGGCAGGACCAGATGGCCGTCGGCGACCGTCTCACGGCGGACATAGGTGCACTTGTAGATCTCACCGTCAGCGGCGCCCCTGACGCCCATCGCGGCGTCGATGGCGGTGGTGTCCAGGTCGACCGTCGGCGACGACGTGGTGGCTTCGGCAGGTGGGGTACCGGTGCACCTGAACGCGGCGCGCAGACCCCGGGCGACAGCGACCGGATCGTGACCGTGGGCGTGCACGTGCACCCACCAGATGTCCGGTTCGTGGGCGAGCAGGTGCTTGTGGATGGCCGTCTGCATGATCCCGTGTTCCTGCAGGACGTCGCAGAAGGTCTGCAGCTCGCGTTCGGTGACCACGACGTCGCCCATCAGGAGCGTGCTGTGGTCCGCGTACCGGACGAAGGACAGGTGGGTGCCCAGGGCGAGCGCGGGATCGATCCGTACGCCACGGGAGAGGACCGTGAGGTCCCGGCGCGGCAGGCCCGTGTGGTACATGAAGCGCCGCATGTCACCGGGCCGGCCGAGCACCTCGCCCACATCTGCCCAGTCCGCCTGCTTGGTCATCACCGGTTCCACCAGGGCGTCCCGCCCGCCGGACAGGGCGTGGGCCCGGTCCGGCACGCCGGTGAGCACAGGCGCGAGGGTGGCCGCGGCCAGCAGACGGCGCCGGGACGGGGTCGGTCGGGATCGGGTGTCCTGCTGTCGCTCGTCAACCATGTCATATGCCTCCTGACATGATCGAAACATCGCAACGCGCATCGCCCGGTGATCGACGCAGTGACCTCCCGCAGGTGGCCTAACGGACTTGTGACGATCGTGACCATGAGTGCGAGCGACTGCCGCCCTTGGACCGCCGCGACTGCGGCCCGGCTGCGGCACCGGGCGGCGAGACGCATCGGACGGGGGCCCCGGGGCGTGCCGTTGATCCCGGAGTGCGTGTTCCCCGCCACCCGCCGGGCCCGCGCTGTTGCGGAGGCCGGCGCCCCGGCGTTGGAATCAAGTGTGAGGCACTTTGGCGGCGCCGGGTCCGTCGACCGCCCCGCTCCGGGAACGGCGGCCGGACGGAAGGGGCTCAGGAGCGACGCCCTGGGCATGTTCTCCTCGGTGGCCATGGGCCTGGCCTCCACCGGCCCGGCCTACAGCCTGGCCGCCACGCTGGGCATCATCGTGGCCGGGGTCGGACTGCAGGCGCCGATCGTCACGATGCTGGCGTTCATCCCGATGCTGCTGGTCGCGTACGCCTTCCGGGAGCTCAACGCCAGCAACGCCGACTGCGGGACCACCTTCACCTGGGCCACCCGCGCCTTCGGGCCGCGCACCGGCTGGATGGGCGGCTGGGGCCTCATCGTCGCCAACATCATCGTCATGGCGAACCTGGCCGCGATCGCCGCTGCCTACGGCTTCCGGCTGGTGGGCCTGGACGACCTGGCCCAGAACCGCCTGTGGACCACCCTGGCGGGCGTCGTCTGGATCATCGTGCTGACCGCGATCTGTTACGTCGGCATCGAGGTCTCGGCGGCCGTCCAGCGCTGGCTGCTCTGCCTGGAAGTGGCGATGCTGATCGTTTTCGCCGTCGCCGCGCTGGCCAGGGTCTACACCGACCCGCCGCCGACCGCGATCCATGTGTCCGCCTCCTGGTTCAACCCCTTCGCGGTGCCCTCGACGACGGCCCTGACCTCGGGCGTCCTCGCCGGCGTCTTCATCTACTGGGGCTGGGACACCGCCTTCTCGGTCAACGAGGAGACCGTCGACAGCACGCGCATCCCCGGACGCGCCGCCGTCCTGTCCACCGTGCTGCTCCTGGTCATGTACGCACTGGTGTCCACCTCGGCACAGTCGTTCGCCGGAGTCGGCAGCTCGGGCATCGGGCTCGGCAACACGCACAACGCCGACGACGTGCTCTCCGGACTGGGCGAGGCCGTGTTCGGCAGCCAGGGCACGGGGCTGCTGCTGTCGCGACTGCTGATCCTGATGGTGCTGACCTCCGCGCTGGCCTCCGCCGAGACCACCATCCTGCCCCTGGCCAGGACCGTCTTCTCCATGGCGGTCCACAAGGCGGTCCCCTCCCGGTTCGCCCGGGTCCACCGCAGGTTCCTCACGCCGACCTGGGGGACCCTCGGCATGGGAGCGGCCGCGATCATCGTGTTCCTCCTGCTGGCGTCGTTCAGCCAGAACGTCCTGGCCGACTCGATCGACTCGGTCGGTCTCGCGATCGCCTTCCAGTACGGGGTGACCGGCTTCGCCTGCGTCTGGTACCACCGCAAGATCCTCCGCCGCAGCGCCAAGGACCTGGTCTTCAAGGGTGTCCTGCCCGGGCTCGGCGGGCTGATCATGGCCCTGCTGTTCCTCTACGCCACCTTCGTCGTCTACGCGGACCCCAGGTACGGCACGACCACCGTGGACCTGCCGCTGATCGGCAGGACGGGCGGGGTCACCGTCCTGGGCCTGGGCGCGCTGCTGATCGGTCTGCTGCTGATGCCGGTGGTCACCCGGGGTCACGGCGTGGCCCTCAAACTCCAGCGGGGCCTGCTTCCACGCCGCCTGCCTCGGCATGCCGCCGTCGACTCGGCGAGCCGCTATCTGCCCGCCGACAGCGGGTCCGGGGTCGGCGGCGACTGGTACGACGTCATCCCCCTGTCCGGCACCCGGGTCGGCCTGGTCGTCGGGGACGTGCTCGGGCACGGCCTGCGTGCCGCCGCCACCATGGGGCGCCTGCGCACGGGTGTGCGCGTCCTGGCCCGGCTGGACCTGGCCCCGGACGAACTGCTGTCCCGCCTGGACGACCTGCTCGACCAGACCGCCGAGGAGAGCGGGATCGACCACGGGCCGGGCCATCGGAGGCAGCAGGCCGACGCGGCCATGGGCGTGAGCTGCCTGTACGCGGTGTACGACCCCGTCTCGGGCGAGTGCAGCCTCGCACGGGCCGGCATGTCGGTGCTGGCGGTCGTCGACCCGTGCACGGGCGTCGTCGACCGCCCGGAGCTGCCGCCCGGACCTCCGCTGGGCATCGGTGGGCCGCCCTACCAGAGCACGGACCTGGAGCTGGCGCCGGGCAGCCTCGTCGCCCTCTTCACGGGCGGCCTCCTGCAGGCGGCCGACGACCTTGACGCCGGGCTCGCGCAGCTCTGCCACATCCTCGCCGGCGCGGACGGGTCCTTGGACGCGTTGTGCGACCGGGCGGTGAGCACCCTGCTGCCCGGCCCGGTGGACGTGGACGCGACGCTGCTCGTGGTCCGCACCCGGCGGCTCGACCGGAACCAGTTCGCCGAATGGGCGCTGCTCCCGGACCCGGCCGCGGTGGCCACGATCCGCACCGCCGTCAGCAAGCAGCTCGGCGACTGGGGGCTGGGCGACCTGGCGTTCGCCACCGAGCTCATCGTCAGCGAACTGGTCACCAACGCCATCCGTTACGTCGGCGGTCCGATCCAGGTCCGTGTCATCCGCGACCGGACCCTGACCTGCGAGGTCTCCGACACCGGCCACACCTCGCCCAATCTGCGGCACGCGGCGAACGACGACGAGGGGGGCCGGGGCCTGTTCATCATCGCCCAGATGACCCACCACTGGGGCACCCGCTACACCCCCACCGGCAAGACGATCTGGACCGAGCAGGACCTGCCGTGACCGGACCGCCGGCGTCCTGACGGAAGGAGCTGCCATGGTTCGGCAGACGGCGACGTGTGTCCCAGGGGGCGGTCCGCCGGGCAGGCCCCAGCCGGATCCGAACGGGCGGCTCCGGCGTCTACCCCGGTATGGAACTGCAGAAGCCGCCTCCCCCGCCCCGGCAGCCGGAAGGGTGCCTCACCGTGGCGATCCGTGTCCCCCTGCGGATCGTCGTCCTGGTGCTGGTGGTGCCGGTGCGGATGGTGTGGGACGCGCTCGTCGTCACCGGAAGGTTTCTGCGGGACACGGTCCTGCGGCCGCTCGGCCGGGCGCTGCTCCGGGCCGGAAAGGCCCTGTTCGTCTGGCCGTTCGTGGGCCTGTGGCGCTATGTCCTGGTCCCGGTCGGCAAGGCGCTCGCCTGGCTCGCCACCGTGCTCGTCGTCGTACCGGCCGTGTGGTTCCACCGGTACGTCCTCACGCCCCTCGGGCACGCCGTCGCGTGGCTGGTGCGCGGGGTGGGCGCCGGGCTCGGCTGGGTGTACGCGCGCGTGCTGCTCCCGATCGGGCACGCGGCCGCCTGGCTGGTGCGGTATCTGCTCGTCGTCCCCGCGCGGTTGCTGTACGACCGGGTCCTCGCGCCCGCCGGACGCGCCGTCGCCTGGTGCGTACGAGGGCTGGGGCGGCTGCTGGGCATGATCGCCACCGGCATCGGAGTCGCCCTCTACTGGGTGCTCCGCGTCCTTGTCGTCCTGCCCGCCCTCGCGCTGTGGCGCTGGGTCCTCGCGCCCGTCGGCCGGTTTCTCGCCGTCGTGGCACGGGAGGTGGGCGACGCCCTCGGGCACGCCTGGCGGATCGCCGGACGGATCTCGCGGGCCGTCGGCCGGGCGCTCGGGACCCTCTTCCGGTGGATCTTCGTGGAGCCGGTGCGCTGGGTGTACCGGACCGTCCTCACCCCGGTCGGCCATCTCGTCCGGGACGCCGTCCTGCGGCCCGTCGCCGAGGCCGGGCGCGTGGTGGGCCGGAGCGTACGCGAGGCGCTGGCGGGCGCCCGCGACACGGTACGGCAGGCCCGCGCGGACTTCCGGCGGATGCTGTTCGGCGAGCCCCGGCAGCCGGCCGCCGTGGACCGGCGGGAACCTCAGGCGCCCGCGACACGTACTCTTGGTAGCAGTACGACCGCACTCACGAAGGACTAGGACACTGGGCAAGCGACAGCCCGAAGGCCCGCCGCCCGCACCCGCGGTGCAGCGCATCCGACTGCGCTACACCAAGCGCGGCCGCCTGAGGTTCACCAGCCACCGAGACTTCCAGCGCGCCTTCGAGCGGGCGCTGCGCCGCGCCGAGGTGCCCATGGCCTACTCGGCCGGTTTCACGCCGCACCCGAAGGTGTCGTACGCCAATGCCGCACCCACCGGCACAGGCAGTGAAGCGGAGTACCTGGAGATCGCGCTCACCGCACCGCGCGACCCCGAGACCCTGCGCGTCCTCCTCGACGAGTCGCTGCCCTCCGGGCTCGACGTCATCGAGGCGGTCGAGGCACGGACCTCGGGTCTCGCCGACCGGCTGACGGCCTCCGTCTGGGAGCTGCGGCTGGACGGCGTCGACCCGGCCGACGCCGAGCGCGCGGTGGAGGCCTTCACCGGGGCCGGGACCGTCGAGGTCCAGCGGATGACCAAGAACGGCGTCCGTACCTTCGACGCCCGCCCGGCCGTGGCGAGCCTGGAAACGCACGGTTCACCGGCTGATAGGCCGACCGACCAGCCCTGTGCGATACTGCGGCTGGTTGTTCGGCACGTGACGCCTGCCGTACGACCCGACGACGTCCTGTCCGGTCTCCGCGCCGTGGCCGACCTGGCGCCGCCGGTCCCCGCAGCGGTGACCAGGCTGGCGCAGGGGCTGTTCGATGAAGAGACCGGCACGGTGACCGACCCGCTCGCGCCCGACCGCGAGGCAGCCGAGGCCCTGACGGCCCAGCCGGCTGCCGCCGCGACGGCGCCGACGCCGGAAGGTTCCGCGTAGGGACGGACGTCGTAGCGCCGCCCTTGTACTCGGGAGCCACCTGGGTCGGGCAGCGCACCGACCAGAAGACTTTCGCCAGGCCGTACCGACAAGGCGTACGGAACCGGCGAGACAGGACACAGAGTGCTCCCGTGCGGCGCCCGCGCCCCGGACGGCGGCCATCGCGCATCGCGCGGGCCGCGGACGTCAACGGCGGACGGTCTTGGCGGACCGGCGCCGGACCAGGCGCGGCGCCCGGGAGCCTGACGGGAGAAACGCCCGCATGCTCGAGCCGACCGAACCCCTTGAGGGTTCCGAACTGAACACTCCGAGCGACACCCTGCCGCCGCGCAGGCGTCGCCGTGCCGCCTCCCGCCCGGCCGGTTCGCCGGCCGGGGCCGAGGCGGCCGCCGAGGTCACGGTGCCGGCCATACCGGCCGCGGACTCCGACGACATCGCCGAGACCGCTGCGGCGGAAGGCACCGAAGAGGCCGCGGCAGCCGCCGGGGCCGTAGAGGCACCTGAGGCGATCGAGGCCGAGGCGACCACGGAAACCCCTGAGTCCGCCGCCGAGGAGACCGCACCCTCCGGCCGTCCGCGCCGCCGTGCCACCCGCCGTGCGTCCGCGCCCGCCGGGGCCCCCGCGTCCACGGAGACCGCCGCGGCCGCCGAGAGCGTCGTCCCGGCCACCGTCGCCGAGGCGGAGAAGCCCGCCGCCGTCGCCGAGGCCGGCGAGGTCGTCGTCGGCGAGCAGGCCGCACCGCGCCGCGCCCGCCGCCGTGCCACGCGCAGCGTCTCCGCGCCGACCGGAGCCGCCGGAGCGCCGGAGGCCACCACCCCTGTGACCGACGAGGCCGCCGTGACCCATGCTGATGACGTGACCGGCGAGCCCGCCGAGGCCGTCGCCGAAACCCCCTCCGCCGGCCGTCCGCGCCGCCGGGCCACCCGCCGTGCGTCCGCGCCGGCCGGGGCCCCCGCGTCCACGGAGGCCGCCGAGGCCGCCGAGGCCGTCGTACCGGCCACCGCCGCGACGGACGTGACCGCCGGCGCCGAGGCCGCCGCGCCCGCTGCCGAGGAGGCCGCGCCCGCCGGCCGTACCCGCCGTCGTGCCACCCGCCGCGCGTCCGCGCCCGCGGGCGCGCCGAAGGCCGCCGCCGATCAGGCCCCGGCCGCTGCCGCCGCCGAGCCGGCCCCGGCTGACGAGACCCCCGCGTCCGCCGAGGTGGGCGGTGCCGACGAGGAGGCAGCCCCGCGCCGCACCCGACGCCGGGCCACCCGCCGCGCGACCGCGCCCGCCGCTCCCGTGGCCGAGACCGAGACCGAGAAGGCCGCCGCCGAGGCCGCGTCCGCCGACGCCGGGGCGCACACCCCGGAGGTCCCCGTCACCACGCACACCACCGAGCCCGCGCCCGCCGCCCAGGCCCCTCAGGTACCGGCCGCGCAGGCTGCCGCCGAGGAGGCCGCTCCGCGCCGTGCCCGGCGTCGGGCGGTGCGCCCGGTGTTCGGGTTCTCCGAGCCCGCGCCGTCGGTCGGCGAGACCGAGGCCGCCGAGTCCGAGGGCCGGCGCCGTCCCGCCCGCCCCGCCGTCGCCGTGTTCCAGGCGCCGGTGTTCGCCGAGCCGAGGTTCCAGACCCCGGAGCGCGCCGCCGCCGAGGCCGCCGCGGAGGCCGCCGAGCCGGAGGAGCCCGAGGAGTACACCGAGGAGAGCGCGGAGGAGCGCGCCGAGACCGGCTCGCGCCGTCGCCGTCGCCGCCGGGGTTCCGCCGTCGCCGAGGAGACGCAGCCCGCCCAGGCCGAGGATGAGCCGGAGGAGGCCCAGGAGTCCGTCGAGGACCTCGGTGAGGGCGAGGAGGCCGAGGAGGGCGACGAGACGGAAGGCGCCGAGGGCTTCGAGGAGTCCGGCTCGCGCCGCCGTCGCCGCCGTGGCGGTCGTCGCCGCCGCCGCGGTGACGCCGTCGAGGGCGAGGGCGCCGAGGGCGAGGAACTGGCCGCCGAGCAGGCGGCGCAGGACGCCGAGGACACCGCCGAGCAGGAGGAGGAGGACGCCGAGGAGGCAGGCGACGAGGCGTTCTCCAGCGCCGGCAGCCGGCGCCGCCGCCGGCGTCGTCGCCGGGCCGGTGACACCGCCGCCGACAGCGAGCCGTCCGCCGACGACCCGGAGCGCACGGTCGTCAAGGTCCGCGAGCCGCGCAAGCCCAGTGAGCCGTCCGACGAGGTGCAGTCCATCAAGGGCTCGACCCGCCTGGAGGCCAAGAAGCAGCGCCGCCGGGAGGGCCGCGAGCAGGGCCGCCGACGCGTTCCGATCATCACCGAGGCCGAGTTCCTGGCCCGCCGCGAGGCCGTCGAGCGCGTGATGGTCGTGCGCCAGCACGGCGATCGCACGCAGATCGGCGTGCTCGAGGACGGCGTGCTCGTCGAGCACTACGTCAACAAGGAGCAGTCGACCTCCTACGTCGGCAACGTCTACCTGGGCAAGGTCCAGAACGTACTGCCGTCGATGGAGGCCGCCTTCATCGACATCGGCAAGGGACGGAACGCCGTTCTCTACGCCGGTGAGGTCAACTTCGAGGCGCTGGGCATGGGGAACGGCCCGCGCCGCATCGAGTCCGCCCTGAAGTCCGGGCAGTCCGTCCTGGTGCAGGTCACCAAGGACCCGATCGGGCACAAGGGCGCGCGTCTGACCAGCCAGGTCTCCCTGCCGGGCCGCTACCTCGTGTACGTCCCCGAGGGCTCGATGACCGGCATCAGCCGCAAGCTGCCCGACACCGAGCGGGCCCGGCTGAAGACCATCCTCAAGAAGATCGTCCCCGAGGACGCGGGCGTGATCGTGCGCACCGCCGCCGAGGGTGCGAGCGAGGACGAGCTGCGCCGGGACGTCGAGCGGCTGCAGGCGCAGTGGGAGGAGATCCAGAAGAAGTCGAAGAACGGCAACGCCCCGACGCTGCTGTACGGCGAGCCGGACATGACCGTCCGGGTCGTGCGCGACATCTTCAACGAGGACTTCTCCAAGGTCGTCGTCAGCGGTGCCGACGCCTGGGAGACGATCCACGGGTACGTCTCGCACGTCGCGCCGGACCTGGCCGCCCGGCTGTCGAAGTGGACCTCCGAGGTCGACGTCTTCGCCACCTACCGGATCGACGAGCAGCTCGCCAAGGCGCTGGACCGCAAGGTCTGGCTGCCCAGCGGCGGTTCGCTGGTGATCGACCGGACCGAGGCGATGGTCGTCGTCGACGTCAACACCGGCAAGTTCACCGGCCAGGGCGGCAACCTCGAGGAGACGGTCACCAGGAACAACCTGGAGGCGGCCGAGGAGATCGTGCGCCAGCTGCGGCTGCGCGACCTCGGCGGCATCATCGTCATCGACTTCATCGACATGGTCCTGGAGTCGAACCGGGACCTGGTGCTGCGACGGCTTCTCGAGTGCCTGGGACGCGACCGTACGAAGCACCAGGTGGCCGAGGTCACCTCGCTGGGCCTGGTGCAGATGACCCGCAAGCGCGTCGGCCAGGGCCTGCTGGAGTCCTTCTCCGAGACCTGCGTCCACTGCAACGGCCGCGGTGTCATCGTGCACATGGAGCAGCCGACGTCCGTCGCCGGCGGCGGTGGCGGCAAGCGCAAGAAGCGCGGCCGGGGCGGTGAGGTGCACGAGCACGTGCACGAGACCGCCGCCGTGGCCGTGGAGACCGGTGAGGCCGTCGAGCCCGAGGCGGAGACCGCCGCCGCGGTGGCCGCCGAGGTCGCCGAGCCGGTCGCGCTGCCGGCCCCCGACTTCGCGCCGGACGAGGAGCTGTACAGCAGCGTCGCCGAGGCGGAGGCGGCGGCCACCCGTGGCCGTACGCGGCGCCGGGCGAGCCGCCGGGCCTCCGCTCCGGCGGGCGCGCCGAAGGCGGAGCGGGCCGCGAAGGCTCCTCGTGAGAAGGCTCCGCAGGCCGAGGCCGTCCGCGAAGAGGCCCCGGTGACCGAGACCGCCGTGGCGGCCGAGGCACCGACCGCGCAGCAGGTCACGGCCGAGGAGGCGGCGGCGCGTCCGGTGCGTCCGGAGCCGGCCGCCGAGGCGCTGGCCGAGCCGGCGGCCGTCGAGGACCAGGTGGTCCCGGCGGCGCAGGCCGAGGCGGCCGAGGAGGCCGCGCCCAAGGGCCGTACGCGCCGTCGTGCGACCCGGAAGGTGTCGGCGCCGGCCGGTTCCCCCGCGGGAGCCGAGGCGGGCGTGGTGACGGTGCCCGAGACCGCGCCCGCGGCCGAGGCGCCGGTGGCACAGCCCGAGGCCGCGGCACCGGCTGCGGCCGAGGAGGCGCCCGCCGAGAGCGCCGCCCCGGCCCGCCCGCGCCGCCGTGCCGTGCGCCAGGTCAGCGCCCCGGCCGCGACCGAGGAGACGGCCGTCGTGGTCGTACCGTCGCCTGCGGCGGGAGAGGCCCTGGCTGTCGTGGAGGTGGACGAGGAGGCCGCTCCGGCCAAGAAGGCGGCCCGCAAGACCGCCAAGAAGGCCACCGCGAAGAAGGCCGCCGCCAAGAAGACGACGGCCAAGAAGACCGTGGCCAAGAAGACGGCCGCCAAGAAGACGACGGCCAAGAAGGCGGCCAAGACCGCCAAGACGGCCGCCGCGAAGTCGACGGCGAAGAAGACCAGCACGGTCTCCGCCCCCGCCGACGAGGGCTGATGCCCAGGGTGTGGGGGGGGGGGGGGGGGGGGGGGGGGCGCCCCCGCGGGGCGGTGGTTGTTCCCCCCTCTTGTTTCCTCCCCCTTGCCCTCTGCTGGGTCTCTCCCAAGACCCACCCCCCCCACAACCCCCC
>NZ_JBVJVZ010000001.1:299160-405638 GCF_055603245.1 Streptomyces sp. NPDC037290
GAACGCAAACAGAACAAACCGGAAAGAAGCACAGCCAAACACACCCCCCCCCCCCCCCCCCCCCCCCCCCCCCCCCCCCCCCCCCCCCCCCCCCCCCCCCCCCCCCCCCCCCCCCCCCCACCCCCGGGGCCCGGTTTGACCCCCTCGGCCGTGCCCCGTAACCTTGACCGTCGGCGTGTCACTGAGCACGCCACATCCCCGTAAACCTCATCCTCCCGGACGCCAGGCGGGGCCGGGAGAGGTCGTCCATGCGTTGTGGGGCGGCTGGCCTTCGGGGGTGCCGTTTCTTCGAGCGAAAGAGAGATCCGCGTGTACGCCATCGTGCGCAGCGGTGGTCGCCAGCACAAGGTTGCTGTCGGCGACATCGTTGAGGTTGACAAGATTTCCACTGCCAAGGTTGGCGACACGGTCGAGCTCTCGACCCTGCTCGTTGTCGACGGCGACGCTGTGACCAGCGACCCGTGGGTGCTGGCCGGCATCAAGGTCCAGGCCGAGGTCGTGGACCACCACAAGGGCCAGAAGATCGACATTCTGCGCTACAAGAACAAGACCGGCTACCGCCGTCGGCAGGGCCACCGCCAGCAGTACACGGCGATCAAGGTCACGTCGATCCCCACGGCTGCGAAGTAAGGGACTGAGGAGACATGGCACACAAGAAGGGCGCATCGTCCACCCGGAACGGTCGCGACTCCAATGCCCAGCGGCTCGGCGTGAAGCGCTTCGGCGGTCAGGTCGTGAACGCGGGTGAGATCCTGGTCCGCCAGCGCGGCACCCACTTCCACCCCGGCGCCGGTGTCGGCCGTGGCGGCGACGACACGCTGTTCGCGCTGCAGGCCGGTGCGGTGGAGTTCGGTACCCACCGTGGCCGCAAGGTCGTGAACATCGTTCCGGTCGCCTGAATCGCCTGATTCAGCGCCGAACGCTTTCGCGAGGCGGACCTCACTTCCCGGTCGGGAAGGCGGGTCCGCCTTTCGCGTGTTGACCAGTGTGTTCGCGTGAACCCATGGGTTGACAACTGACATACCCGTAATTTTCTGGAGGCACTGAACCATGACCACCTTCGTGGACCGCGTCGAACTGCACGTCGCCGCGGGTAACGGAGGTCACGGCTGTGCCTCCGTACACCGCGAGAAGTTCAAGCCGCTCGGCGGCCCGGACGGCGGCAACGGCGGCCGTGGCGGTGACGTCATCCTCACCGTCGACCAGTCGGTGACGACGCTGCTCGACTACCACCACTCGCCGCATCGCAAGGCGACCAACGGCAAGCCCGGCGAGGGCGGCAACCGCTCCGGCAAGGACGGTCAGGACCTGGTCCTGCCGGTGCCGGACGGCACGGTCGTGCTGGACAAGGCGGGCAACGTGCTCGCCGACCTCATCGGCCACGGCACGTCGTACATCGCCGCACAGGGCGGCCGCGGTGGCCTCGGCAACGCGGCGCTGGCCTCCGCCCGCCGCAAGGCCCCCGGTTTCGCGCTGCTCGGCGAGCCCGGTGACCTGCACGACATCGTGCTGGAGCTGAAGACGGTCGCCGACGTGGCCCTCGTCGGCTACCCGAGCGCCGGCAAGTCCTCGCTGATCTCCGTGCTCAGCGCGGCCAAGCCGAAGATCGCCGACTACCCCTTCACGACGCTCGTGCCCAACCTCGGTGTCGTCACCGCCGGTTCGACCGTCTACACCATCGCCGACGTCCCCGGTCTGATCCCGGGCGCCAGCCAGGGCAAGGGCCTCGGCCTGGAGTTCCTGCGGCATGTGGAGCGGTGCAGCGTGCTGGTGCACGTCCTCGACACCGCGACCCTGGAGTCCGACCGCGACCCGCTCTCCGACCTCGACGTCATCGAGGCGGAACTGCGGGAGTACGGCGGCCTGGACAACCGGCCCCGGATCGTCGTCCTGAACAAGGTCGACGTGCCGGACGGCAAGGACCTCGCCGAGATGGTCCGCCCCGATCTGGAGGCCCGCGGCTACCGCGTCTTCGAGGTGTCGGCCGTCGCCCACATCGGGCTGCGCGAGCTGACGTTCGCGCTCGGTGAGCTGGTCGCCAAGGCGCGCGCCGCGAAGCCGAAGGAGGAGGCGACCCGGATCGTCATCCGGCCCAAGGCCGTGGACGACGCGGGCTTCACCGTCACCCGCGAGGAGGTCGGCGGCGAGCCGCTGTTCCGGGTGCGCGGTGAGAAGCCGGAGCGCTGGGTGCGCCAGACCGACTTCAACAACGACGAGGCCGTCGGCTACCTCGCCGACCGGCTCAACCGCCTCGGCGTGGAAGAGCAGCTGATGAAGGCGGGCGCCCGGGGCGGCGACGGTGTCGCGATCGGTCCCGAGGAGAACGCGGTCGTCTTCGACTGGGAGCCGACGGTCATGGCCGGCGCGGAGATGCTGGGCCGCCGCGGCGAGGACCACCGCTTCGACGCGGAGCGGCCCGCGGCACAGCGTCGCAGGGACAAGCAGGCCGAGCGGGACGAGGTGCTGCGTGAGTACGACGACTTCGACCCGTTCGAGTAGGACTGCTCGGTCGGCGGGCTTCGGCTCGTAACCGACCTGTCGTCAGACCCGTTACGCCACGAGGGTTTTCAGTGGGTTCTCTCGTGTCGTGACGGGTCTTCTGTTTGTCTGCTCTTTTGTCATGCTCGCGATTGACTTCGTTCAGCAGGCGGACCGGCCGGCCGTGGGAGTTTCCCCCTGTCCGAAGAGGCCACCGGCAAGGGAGTCAGCGCATGACCGCACCATCGCCCGACCGCCGCCGCTTTCTGACCGCCGGGGCCGCCGTCCTCGGCGCCGCGGCCTCCGCCCAGTTGTGGCTGCCTGGCACGGCCCGCGCCGCCGGCCCCCCGCTCCCCGACGGGGTGTTCACCCTCGGCGTCGCCTCCGGCGACCCGCTGCCCGACGGCATCGTGCTGTGGACCAGACTCGCGCCCGATCCGCTGAACGGCGGTGGCATGCCCGAGGCCGTCTTCCCCGTGGAGTGGGAACTCGCCGAGGACGAACGGTTCCACCGGACCGTCTGCCGGGGCACCGCCCAGGCCCGGCCCGAACTCGGCCACAGCGTCCACGTGGACGTCCGCGGGCTGCGCCCGGACCGCCCGTACTGGTACCGCTTCCGGGCCGGCGGACAGCTCTCGCCCACCGGCCGCACCCGCACCGCGCCCCATCCGTACCAGCGGGGCGGCTCGCTGCGCGTCGCCCTCGCCTCCTGCCAGAACTGGCAGCACGGCTACTTCACGCCCTACGCCGACATGCTCGCCCAGGACCCCGACGTCGTACTCTTCGTGGGCGACTACATCTACGAGTCCAGACCCTCCGCGACCGCCGTACGCCGGCATGAGGGCAGCGACGAGCCGTACACCCTCGTCCAGTACCGCAACCGGTACGCGCAGTACAAGACCGACCCCGATCTGACCGCGATGCACGCGAACGCGCCCTGGGTGGTCACCTTCGACGACCACGAGGTCGACAACGACTGGGCCGGCGAGATCCCGCAGGACCCGGACAAACAGTCGCACGACGCCTTCGTGGCCCGGCTGACCGCGGCCTTCCAGGCGTACTACGAGCACATGCCGGTGCGGGCCTCGGCGATCCCCGACGGCCCGCACATCCAGATGTACCGGCGCCTGGAGTTCGGCCGGCTGGCGCGGCTCAACGTGCTGGACACCCGGCAGTTCCGCAGCGACCAGGCGACCACGCAGGAGGGCGCCGAGTCGCCGTCGATGACCATGCTGGGCGCCGGGCAGAAGCAGTGGCTGCTGGACGGGCTGCGCGACTCCCCGGCCCGCTGGAACCTGATCGCCTCCCAGATCATGATGGCCGAGACCGATCTGCTGCTCGGCGACGGCAAGCTCTGGTACTACGACGCCTGGGACGGCTACCAGGTCGAGCGCAACGCCCTGCTGCAGGAGTTCGCCGGCGTCCGCAACCCGGTCGTGCTCAGCGGCGACCGGCACCTGACGATGATCAGCGATCTCAAGGAGGACTTCGCCGACCCGGACTCCGACGTCGTCGGCGCCGAGTTCGTCGGTACGTCCGTCTCCAGCAACGGCGACCAGGACCAGGACGCCTTCCACGCCCAGTGGGACCCGCTGAAGGCGGACAACCCGCACTGGAAGGTGATCGACGCCCACCGCGGTTACCACCTCTTCGACATCCGCCGCGACGGCATCGACGCCCAGGTCCGCGTCGTCGACACCGTCGTCAGGCCGCAGGCCACGGCGAGCACGCTGGCCCGGCTGCGGGTGGAGGCGGACGAACCGGGCGTACAGGTGGTCTGACGGCCGGACGGCACGAAACAGCACCGTGGGACTCGCCGGAGTCCCACGGTGCTCGCACGTGTGTCCCGGGTAAGCGGACCACATGAGCCGTCGTACGGGAATCGGTTCCTTGGTCGCGCCGAGACCGAAATGCTGCGGAATCTTGATGTGGAATTCCGTGGCAATGGACCGCCGGATATGAAGAACGCGTGTTCTGCCGTGCCCGGGGACGTGAAGATCGTGACACCGCCCCGCACCGGCCGCGCGGGCTTCCGTCCGGCGCGGGGCTCCCGTGCCGGACCTGTGGACTTACTCACAGCAAATTCACGGGCGTTCGCGGGGCCCCGGCCCAATCACCGGGCGTGCCAGGTGAATGACAGGTGGCGCTCACATATGCATGGGATGTCACTCACCTTGCACTGCGCTTACCGGAAGTGGGACCATTTCACGGTTCCCTGTCGCCCCAAGGTAGGTCACCTGTGTCCCAGCACATAGCCAAGCCCCGTACCACCGCAGTGATCCTGGCCGGTGGCACCGGTCAGCGGGTGGGTCTGTCGATCCCCAAGCAGCTGCTGAAGATCGCCGGCAAGGCAGTCATCGAGCACACCCTGACCACCTTCGAGAAGGCGGACTCGATCGACGACGTCATCGTGCTGATGGCGCCGGGCTACGTGCCGGACATCGAGAAGATCGTCGCCAAGGCCGGCTTCACCAAGGTGAAGAAGATCATCGAGGGCGGCTCGACGCGGAACGAGACCACCGAGCGCGCCATCACCGCCCTCGGGGAGGGCCTGGCCGAGGGTGAGGACCGCAACGTCCTCTTCCACGACGCCGTACGCCCCCTGCTGTCGCAGCGCGTCATCGACGACTGCGTGGCCGCGCTGGAGCGTTACCAGGCCGTGGACGTCGCCATCCCGTCCGCGGACACGATCATCGTGACGCGCACGCACGGCGAGGACGGCGAGTTCATCACCGAGATCCCGGACCGCTCCCGGCTGCGCCGCGGTCAGACCCCGCAGGCCTTCAAGCTGTCCACGATCCGCCGCGCCTACGAGGTCGCCGCGGGCGACCCCAACTTCCAGGCCACGGACGACTGTTCCGTCGTGCTCAAGTACCTGCCGGACGTGCCGATCCACGTCGTCGCGGGCGACGAGTACAACATGAAGGTGACGCAGCCGGTCGACGTCTTCATCGCCGACAAGCTGTTCCAGCTCGCCTCCACCGCCGCGCCCGAGCAGAACGGCGAGGAGGCCTACCGCGAGCTGCTCACCGGCAAGACGATCGTGATCTTCGGCGGCTCCTACGGCATCGGCAAGGACATCGCCGAACTCGCCGGGTCCTACGGCGCGAACGTCTACGCGCTGGGCCGCTCCACCACCGGCACCCACGTGGAGAACCCGGAGGAGGTCGACGACGCGCTGTCCAAGGCGTACGCGGAGACCGGCCGGATCGACTACGTCGTCAACACCGCGGGCGTGCTGCGCATCGGCAAGCTCGCCGAGACCGACAACGCCACCATCGAGGAGGCGCTGAAGGTCAACTACCTGGCCCCGGTGCAGATCGCCCGGTCCAGCTACAAGTACCTCGCCGAGACCAACGGCCAGCTGCTCCTCTACACCTCCAGCAGCTACACCCGCGGCCGCGCCGAGTACTCCCTGTACTCCTCCACCAAGGCCGCCATGGTGAACCTCACCCAGGCGCTGTCCGACGAGTGGGCCGGCGACGGCATCCGCGTCAACTGCATCAACCCCGAGCGCACCGCGACGCCGATGCGCACCAAGGCGTTCGGCCAGGAGCCCGCGGGCTCACTGCTCTCCTCCGAGGCCGTGGCCCGTACGTCCCTGGATGTGCTGCTGTCCGAGCTGACCGGCCACGTCATCGACGTCCGCCAGCAGGACCCGACGGCGGGAGCGGCCACGGCCTCCGGTTTCGAGCAGGCGTTGGCCACTGTTCTGGACCGCCAGGGCGGCATGTAATAATTCGTCAATAGCTTTAAGGGAATTCAGGCCTCTGCCGTCGCTCATTTACCGGGCGTTAGCAGAGGCCTGAATCCGTACATCCCCGGCATTTATGAACAAAACCGGCACTCCCCTCCCAGAGCAGGTTTCTCCGTGATATCCACCGCTATTCGCGTCGCCCGGGTGGGCAGCGCGGCCGAGCTGACCGCGGCGGCCCTCATGATCCTGGGCTTCCCGGCGCTCATGCTGGCCGCGCTCGTCCCGAGCGTTCCCGCCTTCGCGGCCCTGGCCGCCGTGACGTACCTGGCGGACCACTATCTGCACCGCAAGGGCAGCTACCTGATCAACCGCCTCAGCAAGATCCGGGCGGGTCTGTCGATCCGCTTCCTGATCCGGCAGCTGCTGCTGATCCTGCTGCTGGCCCGCCTCTCGCACGCGGACGACCTGATCTACTACGGCGCCGTCGCCTGCTTCATCGCCTTCTACGGCCTGCAGGCCCCGCACGGCGCGCTGGTCACCCTCATCCGCAACCGCCGCCGGATGCCGGTCGCCACCCGCAACATCGACCTGAAGTCCCGGATCCGCATCCCGGACGCCCCGTCGCGCCGCCTGCTGAACCGCAGCGCGGAGAAGATGCTGCACCTGGACCTGTTCGCGATGACCGGCATCGTGATCTCCGCGGGACAGGACTCCCCGGCCGCCCCGGGCTTCGTCGGCATAGGCCTCACCGTCCTCCTCGGCTCCCTGTACGTCGCCGTGCTGCTTCCGTACGTGCGCGGCCGCAAGATCCCGCCGAAGGCCGACACGGTGCTCGCCGCGGTCGACGACTGGCTGGCCTCCTACAAGCCCGAGACGGTCCTGTACTTCTCCGGCTCCAAGGACTCCGCGTACCAGGTCAACATGTGGCTGGAAACGATGGAGCAGCTGGACAGCCGGCCGCTGATCATCCTGCGTGAGCGGGTCATCCTGAACAACCTCGCGCCGACCACGGTCCCGGTCATCTGCGTGCCCGGAGGGGTGCACCTGATGAACCTGGACCTGTCCCAGGTGCGCGTCGCGCTGTACGCGGCCAACGTCGGCAAGAACATCCACCTGCTGCGCGTGCCCACCATGAAGCACGTGTTCATCGGCCACGGCGACAGCGACAAGCTCGCCAGTGTCAACCCGTTCAGCAAGGTCTACGACGAGGTCTGGACCGCGGGCCGGGCCGGCCGCGACCGTTACGCCATCGCCGACGTCGGCGTCCGCGACGAGGACATCGTCGAGGTCGGCCGCCCGCAGCTCGCCCCGATCCAGACCTGGCAGGGCGTGCCCGAGGGACGCATCCCGACGGTTCTCTACGCGCCGACCTGGGAGGGCTGGGACGGCAACCCCGGCAACACCTCGATCGTGCTCGCCGGCGAGAACATCGTGAAGAAGCTGGTCAAGGCCGATCCGCCGGTGCGTGTCCTGTACAAGCCGCACCCGTTCACCGGCACGGTCAGCAAGCAGGCCGGCGCCGCGCACCGGCGCATCACCGCGCTGGTCGAGAAGGCCGCCGCCGAGCGCGCCGCCGGCTCCGGCTTCACCGCCGACGCCGACGCCACGGCCCAGGCCAAGGGCGAGCTGGCCCGCATCGAGGCGCGGCTCGCCGAGCTGGCCGCGGCCGGCGGCGACAAGGGCGACGAGGCCGAGGCCACCCGCGAGGGCGTCGTCGACGTGGCGAAGCACGAGGAGATCGCCCGGCTGCGCGCCGAGTGGAACACCGCCTACTGGCGCTCCTTCCCGTCGTACGAGCACCGTGTCATCACGGGCGCCGAGCCGCGCCTGTACGACTGCTTCAACGTCTCCGACGCGATGGTCTCCGACATCTCCTCGGTGGTCTCCGACTTCATCGCGAGCGGCAAGCCGTACGCGGTCACCGACTCCGGCGAGCTGGGTCACGAGGAGTTCAAGCGGCAGAACACGGCCGTGCGCGCCGCGGTGATCCTGTCCAACGACGCGTCCGAGCTGGGCGGCCTGCTGGACGCCCTGCGCGACCCGTCCGCCGACCCGCTGAAGGACGCCCGCAAGGAGCTCAAGCAGTATCTGCTCGGTCCGGACGAGCCGACGTCCATCGACCGGTTCAACGCCGCGGTGGCCGACCTGGCCCTCAAGGCCGAGGCCCGCAACGTCGGCCAGCAGTCCCGGCCGGGCGCCGCGAACGCCGACCCCGCCGAGACCGCCGAGCTGACCAACGCGGTGCCCGGACAGCGGACCGCGTCCGCCGGTGACCCGGACGAGGTGAACGCGGGCTGACCGCGCCGTCACGAGGGCCGGTCCCGGGGGCGATCCCGGGGCCGGCCCTTGGTGTGTCTCTTACCGGCGAGGAGCACCTCTTACCGGCCCTACGTACTGTAGGGCGGCAGCCAGGTGGTCCATACTGAGCGAATCCTATGTGACCTACGTCACTGTTTGTCCGACGCAGGGCAACCGCTTCCATGGGAAGTCCGTCTAACACGTTGCCAATAAGGTGAAACGCGGGGAATGTTCCGGGAATGTTCCGTTGACAAGGGGGAAAAGTGACCGTCGTGACGCAGCCTGATGTGAGTGTGATCATCGGGGCGTACGAAGCGATGCCGTACCTGGTGGAGTGCCTGGCGTCCGTCGAGGCCCAGACCATCGACCCGGCACGCCTGGAGGTCATCGCGGTCGACGACGGCTCCACGGACGGCACCGCCGAGTGCCTGGACGAGTTCGCGGCGCGCGCCCCCATGTCCGTCACCGTCATCCACCAGGAGAACTCCGGCGGCCCCAGCGGCCCCCGCAACGTCGGCCTCGGCAAGGCGGCCGGGCGCTACGTCTTCTTCCTGGACGCCGACGACCGGCTCGGCCCCGAGGCCCTGCAGCGCATGGTCGCCATGGCCGACGAGAACGGCACCGACGTGGTGCTCGGCAAGGTCGAGGGCATCAACCGCACGCCGCCGAAGTCCATGTGGGGCAAGACCCTCGGCCGGACCGACGTCTTCTCCTCCAACATCAAGTTCACGCTGAGCGCGCAGAAGCTGTTCCGCCGTGAGCTGCTGGACCGGCACGGCATGCGCTTCGACGAGTCGCTGTTCACCGGTGAGGACGCCCTGTTCACCCTGGAGGCGTACCTGCGCGCGGACGGCGTCTCCGTCCTCGCCGACTACCCCTGCTACTACCTGGTCGGCCGCGACGACGGCAAGCACGTCACCAAGAGCGGCAGCTACACCCTGCGCTTCGACTCCGCGCGCGCCCTGATGAAGCTGATCGCCGACATGGTCCCGGCCGGCGACAAGCGCGACCTCCTGATGATCCGGCCCTTCCTCATCACCCTGCTGCCGCAGTTCGGGCCGAAGTTCCTCAAGGACAGCGAGGAGGTCCGCCGGCACAAGCTGGAGCTGGCCAAGCCGCTGATGGACGCCTACTGGACACCCGGAGTGGCCCGGCGCCTGAAGGTGCACGAGCGGCTGCGACTGCACCTGGTCGCCCTGCAGCGCGCCGATCTGCTGCTGGACGTCGTCGAGTTCGTCCGGGCGAAGAAGCAGGCCCCCGCGATCCTGGAGAAGCGCGGCACCCGCGTCTACCTCGTCTACCCGCACTTCCGGTCCAAGAAGGCCGGCATCGCGGACGACATCTACCTCGCCGAGCCCCGCGAGGCCCGCGTCTTCCCCGGCTACCGTGAGGCCGCGGCCAACTCCTTCCTGCGCCGCGCGCTGCGCAAGGTACGGCGCATGATGTCGGCGAAGGACTTCAAGGCGGCAGCGGCGTGACGGCGGGCGCCTGAGCGGCGTGACGCCGGGCGCCGTGACGGCGTCCCGCCGTGACGCCGGGACCTGAGCGCCGGGAGCGCCCCAGGGGCGCAGACCACCCGTGCAGCCTTCTTCCGTACGCAGACAGTGAGCGAACGGCTACGCGACGCCTGTCCGGACGCTGGACCGGTGGGCGGGCAGCGATCCACTTCGCGTAGATTGCCGTACGGGGACCCGTATCCCGTCCGGGAGCAAGAGGGGAGCAGAGGGCAAGGTGGCAAGGGCAAGGCAGGCCGTGGGCGAGGCCCGCAGGATCGTCGTCAAGGTGGGCTCCTCGTCGCTGACCACCGCAGCCGGCGGCCTGGACGCCGACCGGGTGGACGCGCTGGTCGACGTGCTGGCCAAGATCCGCAGCGGCGGCGAGCGGGAGATCGTGCTCGTCTCCTCCGGCGCCATCGCCGCCGGCCTCGCCCCGCTGGGACTGCGCCGGCGCCCCAAGGACCTCGCCCGCCAGCAGGCCGCCGCCAGCGTCGGCCAGGGCCTGCTCGTCGCCCGCTACACCGCGTCCTTCGCCCGCTACGGCGTCCGTGTCGGCCAAGTCCTGCTCACCAGCGACGACATGAGCCGCCGCGCCCACCACCGCAACGCCTCCCGCACCCTCGACAAGCTCCTCGCGATGGGTGCCTTCCCGATCGTCAACGAGAACGACACGGTCGCCACGGACGAGATCCGCTTCGGCGACAACGACCGCCTCGCCGCCCTGGTCGCCCACCTCGTCCACGCCGACCTCCTCGTCCTGCTCTCCGACATCGACGGCGTCTACGACGGTGACCCCAGCAAGCCCGGTACGTCCCGGATAGCGGAGGTGCGCGGACCCGAGGACCTGGCCGAGGTCGAGATCGGCAGCGCGGGCAAGGCCGGCGTCGGCACCGGCGGGATGGTCACCAAGGTCGAGGCCGCCCGGATCGCGGCCGCCGCCGGCATCCCCGTGGTGCTGACCAGTGCCGTGCACGCGGCGGACGCGCTGGGCGGCGGCGACACCGGCACCTACTTCCACCCCACCGGCAAGCGCTCCGCCGACCGGCTCCTGTGGCTCCAGCACGCCTCCACCCCGCAGGGCGCGCTGACCCTGGACGACGGCGCGGTGGACGCCGTCGTGAAGCGCCGCACGTCGCTGCTGCCCGCCGGAATCGCCGCCGTGGAGGGGGAGTTCAGCGCCGGTGACCCCGTCGAACTGCGCGACACGGCGGGCCGGGCGGTGGCCCGGGGGCTCGTCAACTTCGACGCCAAGGAGATTCCCCGGCTGATCGGGCGTTCGACCCGCGAGCTGGCCCGCGAGCTCGGTCCCGCGTACGAACGCGAGGTCGTGCACCGGGACGACCTGGTGCTCCTGCACGCGTGACACCCGCGAAGCCACGGGTAGAACGGGGCGTAAGGACCGACCCCGGTGGGGGACGTTCCGTAAAACCACCACGCGGAGCCCGGCGGCCTGCTCAACTTTGTCTCTGGGACATGTTGCAGGAACACGTTCCATCAAGGGGCCGAGCGAGCCATGCGTGAAGGAGGCCGTCGTGAGACGAGCGCGCCCTGGGGCGACGTCGCGCGGGGCTCTGACGAGCGTCGCGGCCGGGGACGCCTACGAGGAGCCCACGGACCTGCCCCGGCTGTGGCACGTCACCCTCAGTGTCTCCGGGGCGCAGGTCCCCCTGCCCGACCTGCGCCGGGCCCTGGAACAGCTGGCCCATGACCACCCCTTCCTGCTGACCAGCAGATACGCCCCCGACCACGCCGAGATCCGGTACTGGGAAGAGGCCCGCGACCTGCACGACGCCGCCGCCGTGGCGCTGCGCCTGTGGGGCGAGCACCGGCAGAGCGCCGGGCTGCCCGCCTGGGAGATCGTCGGCCTGGAGGTCATCGACCGCGAGACCTACCACCACCGCATCGCCGAGGGCTACGGCCCGGCACCGGCCACGCCCGTCGGCGTGCATCCCTTCTGACCGGACCGGGATGACCGGACCGGAATGACCGGGCCGGGAAGCGCGGCCGGGAGCCGGTCGGGCAGTCCAGGGTGACCCCGGACCTCCGCGCGACGGTTCATCCCTTTTGGGGTGTCTCGCGGTGTGGGACGACGGCTGAACGGTGCCCCGCCGCGCACTACCCTTCCCCCATGACCACGCTCTCGCCGTACGACTCGATGTCCCCGGTCACCCAGGCCGCCTACCGGGCCAAGGCCGCCGCCGCCGACCTCGCGCCGCTCCCGCGCGCCGAGAAGGACGACGCGCTGCTCGCCATCGCCGACGCCCTGGAGGTCCGCACCAGCGAGATCGTCGAGGCCAACGCCAAGGACGTCGCCAAGGCCCGCGAGAACGGCACCAGCGAGGCCATCGTCGACCGGCTCACCCTCACCCCCGAGCGGATCCGCGCCATCGCCTCCGACGTCCGCGACGTGGCGAAGCTGCCCGACCCGGTCGGCGAGGTCGTCCGCGGCTCCACCCTCCCCAACGGCATCGACCTGCGCCAGGTCCGCGTCCCGCTCGGTGTCGTCGGCATCATCTACGAGGCCCGCCCCAACGTCACCGTGGACGCCGCCGCCCTCTGCCTGAAGTCCGGCAACGCCGTCCTGCTGCGTGGCTCGGCCTCCGCCTACGAGTCCAACACCGCCCTCGTCCGCGTCATCCGGGACGCCGTCGGCGGCGCCGGGCTGCCCGCCGACGCCGTCCAACTCGTGCCCGGCGAGAGCCGCGAGTCCGTCCGCGAGCTGATGCGCGCCCGCGGCCTGGTCGACGTCCTCATCCCGCGCGGCGGCGCCTCCCTCATCCAGACCGTGGTCAGCGAGTCCACCGTCCCCGTCATCGAGACCGGCACCGGCAACTGCCACGTCTACGTCGACGCCCAGGCCGACATCGACATGGCGATCGACATCCTGATCAACTCCAAGGCCCAGCGGGTCAGCGTCTGCAATGCCGCCGAGACCCTCCTCGTCCACCAGGACATCGCCCCCGAGTTCCTGCCGCGCGCCCTCGACGCCCTCGCCGAGGCCGGCGTCACCGTGCACGCCGACGAGCGCGTGCTGGCCTACGCCAAGGACTCCAAGGCGACGGTCGTGGAGGCCGTGGCCGAGGACTGGGAGACCGAGTACCTCTCGTACGACATCGCCGCCGCCGTGGTGGACTCGCTGGACAAGGCCGTCGAGCACATCCGGCTGTGGACCTCCGGCCACACCGAGGCGATCGTCACCACCTCCCAGCAGGCCGCCCGGCGCTTCACCCAGCGGGTCGACTCCACCACCGTCGCCGTCAACGCCTCCACCCGCTTCACCGACGGCGGCCAGTTCGGCTTCGGCGCGGAGATCGGCATCTCCACCCAGAAGCTGCACGCGCGTGGCCCGATGGGCCTGCCGGAGCTGACCAGCACCAAGTACATCGTCACCGGCGACGGCCACGTGCGCCCCTGAGGCTCACCCGTTCGGCCGTACGTCCCGCGGAGTGGTCGCCGCCGGGCCGCGGGGGCGCCCGCGCGTCCGAAAGGTGTCTCATCAGGCGGATGAATTTCCCTACCGTCTGCCCAAATTGACCCCCCAGGTCTACTCTGGATCCGTGCCGGAGGACGTGGGGGGCACGCCGTTCCCTGACGGCTGGGAGCCCGACGACGACCACGACCACGGGGTGTCGGACGAAGAGTTCGCCTCCGTGGTCTTCGACGAGGCCTTCATACAGGCGGCCACGGTCCACGAGCCGACCGCCGTGGAACGCCTCCTGGCCGCCGCGCAGGCCAGAGCCGAGGCCTCCGAGGCGGAGGCCCGCCGCGCCCACGCCCGGAGCGAGCGCTACGACGACGCCTACGGCCCCGACGGGACCGATTTCGGTCAAGATCCGGACGACGACGAGCTGGAGGACACCAACGTCCTCGGCGACCGCCACTTCGCCGGATACGGCAAACAGGTCCGCTGGCACCGCCCGGTGGCCTGGGTGCTCGCCGTCGTGATGGGCATCGGCATGGTCGCCCTGGCCTTCGCCGCCGTCTACCGGGGCGGCTCCGGCGACACCCGCGACGGGATACCCACGCCCGCCTCGACCGGTCTGGAGCAGGGCAGCGCCGCCGCCCCCTCCGCCTCCGCCGAGACCTCCCAGCCGGCGGCCTCGGCCATCCCGCGCTCCCCGTGAACGCCCGCCCCCACTCTTGGTGAGCACCTGTCAGAAGTTGTCGTGTAGCAGGGCGTTTACCTGAGGCCCACGAGACCTACTCTGAAAGTATGGGCGGGCCTGGAGACCCACCGGAGGGCACACCCGAGGGCGGCCCCGTAGGTGGAGAGGACGAGTACCGATCCGTCGTGTTCGACGAGTCGTTCGTCCGCGCTGCCCGCCTCCAGGAGTACTCCGCCGAGGAGCGGATGACCGACCACGCCCCCGCCGTACGCCGGCGCCCGCCCCTGCACCGCGGCCTCACCCGGCAGGTCCTGATCCTCGTGGTGCTGATCGCCATCGCCTTCGGCACCGCGGTCTACATGGGCGTCCGCCACCCCTACAGCACCCCCCAGGCCCGGCGCACCGCGGATCCCCTGCGGATCACGGTGATCCCGCTCGCCCCGATCGGCAAGGTGCCCGGCGCCACCGACGCCGAGAGCCTGTACGCGCGCAGCCCCGCCGCCCCGTACGACGCCGGCGCGGAGGGCATACCCCTGCCGGCCGCCCGCAGTACCGCCCACTTCTCCGACAGCCAGGTGGTGACCGCGCTCACCACCGCCAAGGACTACATCGTCCGCTCCTCGCTCTACCCCGAGGTGCTCACCGGCCGCCAGGTGCGCCCCGCCGAGGCCCTCCTCGACGCCGATCAGCTCGACCAGTTCGACCAGAGCCTCCACCACCCGGCAGCGGACGGCCGGCACGCCCTCACCGGCTGGCTGGTCCGCCTCGATCCCTCCCGCGTCCAGCTCGCCGACGACCGGATCCGCGTCCAGGGCGACCTGCAGGCCACCGAGGCCGACTCGGGCACGCTGGAGGTCACCGCCGACCACACCTTCGTCTACGCCCTGCGGCCCACCGGCGCCGCGGCGAACGCCCTCGTGTCCCTGTTCACCGTCCGCCGCGAGCTGACCTTCCGCTTCACCCGCGACGACCTGCGCACCCACCAGGTCCAGCTGGTCACGGCCTACGTCGAGGCGGGCCCTCTCGCCTGTGCCGAGGACTCCGCCTCCTACCTCCGCCCCCTCCTGGCCGGCCAGAGGGCCCGCACCGGCGGCCCCGCGGGCACCAACCCCTACGAGAAGGACAGCCCCACGGCCCTGTGCGGGACGCTGGCCGCTGGAGCCCAGCCGAAGGTCTAGCGGGGCGCTCTGCGGAACCGGGGTGGGACGGCGGGGGAACGGCGGGGCAGAGGAGAGGCCCTACTCCTCGTCCCGCGGGGTGTCCGTCGGGCCCTCCTTCGGCGGGGGCGGGGTCCTGAAGCCCTCGAAGCCTCGGCGGACCCGGCCGCCCAGGTCGCCCGCGCCGCCCGCGAGGTCCGTGACCAGCTTCATCAGCGGGTCCTTGGAGCCCTTCACATCGCTCGCGTAGCTGGCCGCCGACTCGCGGAAGGAGTCGCTGACCGACGTGTCCTTGTCGCCGTCACGCCGCGCGTAGTGGCCGTCCATGATCCGCTGGAAGTCGCGGGACTCGGCCCACTTCTTCAGCTCGGCGGCCCGCACGGTGGTGAACGGATGCGAGCGGGGCAGTACGTTCAGGATCTTCAGCACCGAGTCGCGCAGGTCGCCACCCGAGTCGTACTCCTCGGCCTGCTCCAGGAACGCGTCCACGTTCATCTCGTGCAGGTGGTTGCCGCCCGCTATCTTCATCAGGCCCCGCATCGACGCCCGGACGTCCTGCCCCACCAGCAGCCCCGCCCGGTCCGCGGACAGCTCCGACTTGCGGAACCACTCCCGGAGCGCCGTGATGATCGCCATGATCGCGAGGTTGCCCAGCGGGATCCAGGCCACCTTCAGCGCGAGACTGGTCAGGAACAGCAGGATCGTGCGGTACACCGAGTGCCCGGACAGCGCGTGGCCCACCTCGTGCCCGACGACCGCCCGCATCTCCTCCTCGTCGAGGAGTTCCACGAGCCCCGTGCTGACGACGATGATCGGCTCGTCCAGACCGATGCACATCGCGTTCGGCTGCGGGTCCTGCGTGACGTACATCGGCGGGACCTTCTCCAGGTCCAGGATGTAACAGGCGTCCAGCAGCATGTCGTGCAGGTGCTGGAACTGCCGCTCGGAGACGCGCACCGAGTCGGACAGGAACAGCAGTCTCAGGCTCCGTTCGGGCAGCAGCCCGCTGAGCGCCTTGAAGACGGTGTCGAAGCCGCTCAGCTTGCGCAGCGCGACCAGCGCCGAGCGGTCGGCCGGATGCTCGTAGGCACGCGAGGAGATCCCCGGGAAGCGCCTGCGCTGCCTGCTCGGCACGCGCTCGTGCCCCGTCTGCTGCGGGCCGTCGTCGGACATGTCTTCCCCCATGTGCGTGTGAGTGCCACTGTGCCCCCGAGGCGGGGCCCAGCCTAGGCGGAGATACCGTGGACGGGCAGTACAGCCGAAGGAGTCCGCTCATGGAACACCACCCCGCAGCCGCCTGGCTGACCGAGGCCGCCTCGAGCGCCGTCCAGCAGCACGGCTCGGGGAACCTCCTCCGCATCGTGCTGGTCGTCATGGCCCTGGGCTGTGTATTGACCGCCTGGTTCCTGCTGCGCGGCTACAAGAGGAAAGACGACTGACAACGGCCGGAAGTTCCGGTGGCCGTCCCCAACGGAGGAGTCGGCGTGATCGCCACGGGGCCACCCGCATACGATGAGCCGACGTCTTTATCCCGCCCACACGCGATAGGTCCTGCCGAAGATGAGCTTCCACAGCGCCGCAGCCCAGTTGGTCACCCTCGCCGCCGAGGGCGAGCAGCACGGCGGAAACCACAACAGCCTCAACCCCGCCATCACCGGCGGCAGCGCCCTGGTCATCCTGCTCCTGCTGCTGTGGATCACCACCCGCTTCAACCGCGACCGCTGAGCGGGGACCCCGTCCCCCGCGGGACGCCCGAGACCGGGCCGGTAGGGTCTGCACGCATGGGAGAGCAGGACATGCCTACCGGTCCGGCGTACGAGACCGCCGACGACACGGCGAAGCACCCGCAGGACGGACCGGGCGACGGCCCCGCGCACACGGGCAAGCGGCGCCTCGGTGTCATGGGCGGAACGTTCGATCCGATCCACCACGGGCACCTCGTGGCGGCGAGCGAGGTCGCCGCGCAGTTCCAGCTGGACGAGGTGGTGTTCGTGCCCACCGGCCAGCCGTGGCAGAAGTCCCACCGGAAGGTCTCCCCGGCGGAGGACCGCTACCTGATGACCGTCATCGCGACGGCCGAGAACCCCCAGTTCTCCGTCAGCCGCATCGACATCGACCGCGGCGGCCCCACCTACACCGTGGACACCCTGCGCGACCTGCGTGCCCTCAACCCCGACACCGACCTGTTCTTCATCACCGGCGCCGACGCCCTCGCCCAGCTGCTGACCTGGCGGGACAGCGAGGAACTGTTCTCCCTCGCCCACTTCATCGGCGTCACACGGCCCGGCCACCACCTGACCGATCCCGGTCTGCCGGAGGGCGGCGTCTCGCTCGTCGAGGTGCCGGCCATGGCCATCTCCTCCACGGACTGCCGTGCGAGAGTCGCCAACGGAGACCCCATCTGGTACATGGTGCCGGACGGAGTCGTGCGCTACATCGCCAAGCGCCAGCTGTACCGCGGCGAGTGAGCCGAGAGGGGCACCGGTGAACGACCGATACGACGCGGGTGACGGCGGCTACGGCGCCGGCCCGTACGAACTCGTCGGCTACGACGAGTACGGCCAGCCGATGTACCGGCAGGTACCGGCACAGCAGGCTCAGCAGGCGACCTACGACCCGTACGCCCAGCAGCAGGGCTACGGCTACGACCCCTACGCCACCGGACAGCAGCCGCCGGTGCCTACCTACGACTCCGGCCGGCCCGCACCGTCGTACGACCCGTACGGTTCCCAGAGCCCCTACGACCCTTACGGCACCGGTGCCCAGCACGGCACCGGCTACGACCCCTACGGGCAGGCCGCGAGCAGCGGACAGCAGCCCCGGGTCACCGAGCAGACCGCCCACATCCCCCAGCAGGCCGGTCCGGCGGAGCACCCGCACGCCCCGCCACAGCCCGAGGAGCCGCGGGGCGGGGGCGAACGCGACCACGGCACCGAGCAGTTCGCGTTCGCCGAGGAGCCGGACGGCGACTCCGAGGACGTCATCGACTGGTTGAAGTTCACCGAGAACCGCACCGAGCGCCGCGAGGAGGCCCGCCGCCGCGCCCGCAGCCGGATCATCGCCTTCCTCGTCGTCCTCGCCCTCGTCGCCGTCGGCGGCGTCGGCTACCTCTGGTACGCCGGCAAACTGCCCGGCCTGTCCTCCTCCGCTGCGAAACCCGGCGCGAGCACCCCCGTCAGCGCCCAGAAGCGCGACGTGATCGTCCTCCACCTGCACAACACCGGCAAGGGCGGCACCTCCACGGCGCTGCTGGTCGACAACACCACGACCAAGCAGGGCAGCACCGTGCTGCTGCCCAACTCCCTCGCCCTGAGCGACGACGACGGCTCCACCACCACCCTCGCCAAGTCGGTGGACGACGACGGAGCCTCCGGCACCCGCGACCAGCTCGACACCGTCCTGGGCACCAGCATCCAGGGCACCTGGCGCCTCGACACCCCCTACCTGCAGAACCTCGTCGACCTGGTCGGCAACATCGACATCGACACCAACACCGACGTGCCCGACCCGGACGCGAAGAAGAAGGGCGCCGAGCCGCTCGTCCACAAGGGCAGCGCCCAGACCCTCAGCGGCAAGATGGCCGTCGCCTACGCCACCTACCGGGCCACCGGCGAGACCCAGAACGCCCAGCTGGAGCGGTTCGGCCAGGTCATGCAGGGCGTCCTGCGCAAGCTGTCCTCCGACCCGTCGTCGGTCACGACCACCGTGCAGACCCTCGCGCAGATCCTCGACCCGCCGCTCACCGACAGGGACCTCGGCACCTTCCTCGCCAAGCTCGCCGACCTCGCCAAGAGCGGTGCCTACAAGACCGCCCTGCTGCCCGTGCAGGCCGACGGCACCCTCACCGCGAACACCAGCGACAGCGTGGTCAAGGACATCCTCGGCGGCACCGCCAAGAGCCCCGACGCCGGCTCCGCGGTCCGGGTCTCCGTGCAGAACGCCACCGGTGTGAAGGACGACACAGAAAAGGCCCGGGTGGTGCTGCTCAACGGCGGCTTCACCTTCCTGGAGGGCGGCAACGCCTCCGGCACCCAGGCCGCCTCGAAGGTGGTCTACTCGGACGCCTCCCACAAGGCGGACGCCACCGAGGTCGCCAAGACCCTCGGCCTGCCCGCCGGCTCCGTGACCAAGGGGGCCGTCTCCTCGGGCGCCGACGTCTCGGTCGTCCTCGGCCAGGACTACAGGCCCGCCGCATCCTGACGGGTCCCGCGCACCCCACGTGCCACCGTAATCACGTGGGGTGCGCCGGGCGGTCCGTGAGACCCTTGAGGTCCAGTGACCGCCGACCGAAAGCTTCGTAGTGACCGCCACCGATCGTTCTCTTGACCTCATCAACACCGCCGCCCAGGCGGCGGCCGACAAGCTCGCCCACGACGTCATCGCCTACGACGTCAGTGACGTGCTGTCGATCACGGACGCCTTCCTGCTCGCGTCCGCGCCGAACGACCGCCAGGTCAGGGCCATCGTCGACGAGATCGAGGAGCGCCTGCTGAAGGAGCTCGGCGCCAAGCCGGTGCGCCGCGAGGGCGACCGCGAGTCCCGCTGGATCCTGCTCGACTACGTCGACATCGTCGTGCACGTCCAGCACAGCGAGGAGCGCGTCTTCTACGCCCTGGAGCGGCTGTGGAAGGACTGCCCCGAGCTGGAGCTGCCCGCCGACGCCAAGGCCACCCGCGGCAAGGCCGAGGAGCACGCCAAGCTGCAGGCCGCCGAGGCCGACCAGGAGCCGGGCGGCGAGTGGTGATGAGCGCCACCGGAGAGGTGACCGACCGCAAGAGCCGCGGCCGCCGCATCATCCTGTGGCGGCACGGCCAGACCGCCTGGAACGTCGAGCGTCGCTTCCAGGGCAGCACGGACGTCGCGCTGACCGAGACCGGCATCGGTCAGGCCCGCCGTGCCGCCCGGCTGCTGGCCTCGCTGGGTCCCGACGCGATCATTTCCTCGGACCTGCAGCGGGCGGCGAACACGGCCGCCGAGCTGGCCGCCCTCACCGGCCTCGACGTCACCCGCGAGGAAGGCCTGCGCGAGACCTACGCGGGCGTCTGGCAGGGGCTGACGCACGAGGAGATCATCGCCCGCCACGGCGAGGAGTACGCCGCCTGGAAGCGTGGCGAGGCGGTCCGCCGCGGCGGCGGCGAACTGGAGACCGAGGTCGCCGACCGCGCCGCACCCGTCGTCCTGCGGCACACCGAGAAGCTGCCCGAGGACGGCACCCTCGTCGTCGTCAGTCACGGCGGCACCATCCGCACCACCATCGGCCGGCTCCTCGGCCTGGACGCCCGGCACTGGGAGAGTCTCGGCGGCCTCTCCAACTGCTGTTGGTCCGTGCTCGGCGAGGGCGCCCGCGGCTGGCGCCTGCTGGAGCACAACGCGGGCACCCTCCCGGAGCCCGTCCTCGGCGACGACGACTGAGCCGGCACAGGCTCCCGGCCCCCGGATTTCACTTTCTGGCAGGTCACAGGCTAAAGTTCTTCTTGTTCGCCCCGCCGAGCGGGAGCGAGACACCATACGGCTCCGCCGTGTGGCAAGGGGCTATAGCTCAGTTGGTAGAGCGCCTGCATGGCATGCAGGAGGTCAGGAGTTCAATTCTCCTTAGCTCCACTGATCGACACTCTGTTGAGTCGTCAAGATCGGTGATGAAGGTCCCGTCCCCGTCAGGGGGCGGGACCTTCTGCATGCACCGGCAGGCACACCGTCCCTGAACCGGCTTGAGTCACTCGGGACGCTGCGCCCGTATACCTCTGCGGAGGCGTTCTCGGCGGCCGTGTCCGGACTGGTACTGAGGCGTCGCTGACCGTATTGCTCCGGCCGTGGCAGAATCAAACGGCCGGAAGGGGGCGCGGCCCGACGGGAGGGAGTAGCGATGCCTGCGAGCATCCTCGAGGAGGTCGGCCACCTCCTCGGTGCGGCGTTGATACGGGACACGACCACCCGGTTGAGCTGCCCTTCCTGCGGTTCCGCGCACGTCGCCCAGGTCCTCGGCGACAACGGCGGGATCTCCTACGTGTGCACGGCCTGCGGCCACAGCTGGAGCTGATCGATGGGTGCACACAGGCGGAAGTGCGACTGGTGTGGGAGCGGTACACCGATCGTCCGCGACATGGAGCCGATCAATCCCGACTACCAGTACTGGTGCGAGGAATGCGCGCGGGCGCTGATCATAAAAGGCGACCCGATCGAGACGTACCGGGAGCTGGAGGGCGAGCCGATCTACGGCCGCCTCCTCGAGGAGCACTGCACACTCAAACGGTTCTACTCCTTCGTGACGGCTTGACGCAGGCCGCGTCGCCGCCGCGTTCCGGCAACGATGTCCGGGCCAGTACGAGGAAGAGCGCGCCGACTCCACCGTAGAGGGACGAAAGCGTCAATTCCAGGACATCCTGGTGCAGTTCAGGGTGTCCGGTTCCGTGCGGCACCCACCACGGGGCGTACGAGCAGAAGGCCAGCAGTGCACCCAGGGCCACGGTCCTGGGCCCGTGCGACCAGAGCAGCAGCACGAGTGGCACGCACCACACCCAGTGGTGCGTCCACGACACCGGGCTGATCAGCAGCGCGGTGACGGCGCAGGCGCACACCGCCCAGTCCCGCCGCCCGCGCAACTCCGCCGCCACGGCGGCCCCGAGGCCCAGCGCGGCCGCCACGGCCGCGCAGGCGATCCAGAGGACTCCCGGGGCGGGCGTGTGCAGAACGCGCGCCAGAACGCCGCGCAGGGCCTGATTGGCGGTGTCCTCGGCGTGTCCTACCCGCCCCGCGCGGAACACCATGTCCGTCCAGAACCGCCACGAGTCGTACGGCAGGACGGCCGCCGCCAGCAGCGTCGCCCCGGCGAACGCGACGCCCGCCCCGCGCGCGTGCCGCAGCCACGGCCCCGCGTCCCCGCCGCGCAGGTGCGCCACGACTCCTGTCACGAGCAGGAACACCGCGAACAGCGCGGGCGTCAGCTTGACCGCCGCGGCCAGCCCCAGCCCCGCTCCGGCCAAGGAGGCGTACCGGCCTGCGTGGCGGCGGGTCAGGTCCCACAGCACCAGGACGGCGAGCAGCAGGTTGACCTGGCCGTAGCGCAGGGTCGTCCACACCGGCTCGCACCATACGGCCGTCGCCGCGGCCCACCAGACGGCGTCCACGCGCGTGCGGCCGACGAGTTTCAGCGACAGCCGTACGAAGACCACCAGGAGCGCCAGGTTCCCGGCCGTCGCCAGGACGCGCAGGGGTGCGGTGTCCAGCAGGGTCAGCGGGGTGAAGAGCAGGGCCGCGAACGGCGGGTAGGTGGTGGGCAGGTGCGCGGCCGTCGTCCGCAGCGCGTACAGGTCGCCGCCGGCGCGCACGGTGGCGCCCTCTGCCCGGTACACCATCAGATCGATCATCGACACGTGCGCGGCCCGCTGTGCGGCCCAGAACGCCGCGAAGGACACCAGGCACACCACCGGCGCGACCGGCACCCGGCGGTGGGCTGCTGACGACACGATCAAGGGCACGAAAGCTGACATTAGCGGTCGTATCGGTGCGGACCCGAAACCGATTTGGTGCTGCGCGTGGGGCCCTGTAATGTTTACGTCGTCGCCAGGGGAACCGGGCGAGACAACAGAACAAGGGGCTATAGCTCAGTTGGTAGAGCGCCTGCATGGCATGCAGGAGGTCAGGAGTTCAATTCTCCTTAGCTCCACAGAAATCGAAGGCGGATCATCCGAAGGATGGTCCGCCTTCGGCGTGTTCCGCAAGGACACGGCCGAGCGAAAGGGGGCGGGTCACCCGGCTCGGTGACCCGCCCCCTTTCGTGTGCTCAGCGGCCGAGGGCGCGCCGGCCGCGGCCCTGGGAGACGACCGGCAGGTTCCGGGACGGTGCCTGCCCGCGCGTGTCCTCCTCGATGCGCAGGGCGAGTGCCGGGCAGCGGCGCACCGCGCGCAGTGCCTTCGCCTCCGCGTACCGGGGCACCTGCGCCTGGGCGACGGTCGGGAAACCGTCGGCGCCGAGTTCGAACACCTCGGGGAGGATGTCGGCGCACAGTCCGTGGCCCCGGCACAGCGTCCAGTCGACGTAGATCTTCTGGCGGCTGCCGCCGGTCTCCTCGGGCTCTGCGCCGCCCGGGATGCCCGTCGGGGCCTTGCCTCCCTCGAAGAGCGGCAGCACGCCCTCCACGGGCCGTCCGCAGCCGTTTCCGAGGACATGTGCGGCCAGGTCGTCGGTGAACGCCTTGATGGTCGACTCGAGGAACATCGCCGAGCCGTCCGGGTGCGAACACGCGCCACGGCGCTTGACGTTCTTCGCGACCTGCTTCAGGGCCTCCAGGGCGGCCGGCCCGCCGCCGTTGAGAATGTCCTCCATGCCGCGCGCGGCGGCGGGCAGCCCGAGGTAGCAGGGACCGCACTGACCGGCGCTCTCCTCGGCCAGCCACTGCGCCACCCGCAGCGACTCGCCCAGCGGGCAGGTGTCCTGGCTGATCGGCAGGATCGCGCCCGCGCCCAGCGAACCGCCCACCGCGTCCAGCGAGTTGCGGGAGACGATCGCCTCGTTGACGGTCGCCGCGTCGATCCACTTGCCGTGGTAACCGCCGGTCAGCACGCCCTGCGGCACCGGCGGGGCGCCCGCCAGCTGCAGCACGTAGCGCAGCGGTACGCCCGTGGGGACCTCGATCACCATCGGGCGGGCGACCGCACCGGACACCGTGAGCATGACGGTGCCCGGCTCGTCGTACAGGCCGGTGTTGCCGTAGCGCTCGGGGCCGATGCGGGCGGCGATGGCCAGCTGTGCGAACGTCTCGGCGTTGGACAGCAGCGTGGGCGCGCCGCCGACGCCGCTCTGCGAGGCGCTGATCTTGCGGCCGGGCGGGATCGCCGGGCCGCCGTCGACCGAGCGGATCAGCGAGGCGGCGGCCCCGGTGACCATCCTCACGGGGTTGCGCTGCACCCACGCGCGGAGCGCCGATCTACGGCTGTTGCTCAGCCCGCGTTCGGCGAGCGCCGCCTCCATCGAGCGCTGTGTGGACTCGCGCGTGACGCCGATCACGAGCGTCCGCGCCCCGAGCGCCTCGGCGCACAGCAGCGCGCCGTCGAGGATCAGGTGCGGGGCGCGGTTGATCAGCACCGTGTCCTTGCGGCAGGCCGGTTCGTCCTCGCTGCCGTTGACCACGACGACCGGCCGCACCCCGCGCTTGATCGCCGACTCGGCCACCGAGCGCAGCTTCTTGTGGAAGGGGAAGCCCGCGCCGCCGCGGCCCTTGAGGTTGATGCGTTCGGCGAGCTGCGCGAGCTGCTCGCCGCCGAGCGGGTCGAGCGGCCCGTGCACCTTCAGGTGCATGGGCAGGTCGAGTCGTTCCACAAGGTCGAAGCCCGACGTGAGCTGGGGAAGGCCGACCACGCGGACTTCGGGTACGTCGGGCAGGGCCTCGTTCACTTAAAGCCTCCGGACGGCATGTTCCAAGGTTCGCCCGAACCCGGTGTGTCGAACGACGCGCCGGGCAGCGTTTCGGTAGCGGGACCGCTGTTGTACGTGTCAGTCGGGTTGTACGCGCCATACAGGCCGCTTGTCTCACGGGTGTCGTACATGTCACTTCCGCTGTATGCGGAGGTGTCCGCGTTGCCGTAGACCGGGATGGTCTGCCCGGTGTCCTGGAACGGGTCGTACGCGGACGGCGGGGCCTCGCCGACCGGCGGCGGGGACGGGACCGGCCAGCTGCCCGACGTGCTGGAGGGGCCGTCCACGCGCGGGATGGCCTCCGTGGCCTGCAGGTCCAGCGGCAGATCCATACGGGTCTGGCCGGCCGCGTACGGCTGCTGGGAACGGCCCGGTGTGGAGACGGCGCGGTAGGCGGCGGCGAAGCCGGACGCGGGTTCCGCCGCCGGTGTGACGGGGGACTGGTACAGCGGCGCGGAAGGGGCGGCCGCCGCCCTCGGCTCGCGCCGGCCCTCGAAGCCCGTCGCTGCCGAGTCGGCCACCCGGGAACGGCTGGCGTCCAGCTCGTCGAGGACCGACCGCTCCGAGCTGCCGAACAGCGCCACCAGCCGGTCGGCGACCTTGCGCTTGACCGGGCGCGGGGCGGCACGCAGCGCGAGGGCGCCCATCACGCCCAGCAGGGACAGGCTGTAGAGGATCACGAAGACCGGCTTGGCCGAGCGACCCGCGTAGAGACCGTGGATCAGCGCCGCGCACCAGGCCGGGTAGGCCAGCATGTGCATGGCGCGCCAGCGGGCGGCGACGGGGGCGGGTGTGGCGAAGTTGCTGCGCAGGGCGCCGGTGACGCCGACGAAGATCATCAGCAGGCCCGCCAGCGAGCCCAGCCCGATCAGACCGCCGATCCCGGTGACGCCGAGCGAGAACGGGATGATCGCGGCGATCAGCTGGGTGTGGCCGAGCGCGACCTTCGTGGTGATGTGCAGCAGCAGGAACGCGATCGAGGCCACCGCCGTCGTCCGGTGCACCGCCTGGCCGACGATCCGCTGCCGCGTGTTGAGGAAGATCCGGTCCTGGGCGAACAGACCCCAGATCACCGAGCAGCTGAGCGAGACGAGGGAGAGGACGCCCGCGCCGAAGTTCAGGAAGTCGCGGAACTGGTTGCCTCCGACCAGCACGACCACGGGTATGAGCAGCAGGACGACAGCCGACGCCACCCCATAGGCCGAGCGGCCCGGTTTGGGAAGGGAGCTGGTACTACGACGAGGGTTCATGGGGGCAACTCCGAGCAGTTTCGGGAAAGCGGTCCCGCTGCCGAACTCTAAGTGGCGCCATACCGATCAGTACGGGGTTTGAGTTATTGCGTTGTTATCAACGGACAATGTGACTGGGGTGATGTCCCTTAGGGGACGGTACGCGAAGTAATCCTTGACCTTGGTTCAGTTCCGGCAGGGCTTCCTGGCATGTCCACAAGGGATACGGAAGCGCGTTGCGCCTTGCTCAAGCCCGTCGCGCCTCGCTCGGGCCGCTCCGCCGCGCCTCGCCGAAGCCCGTCGCGGCTTGCTGGAGGCCTGCGGTACCCTAACGCCATGCGTGCCGTACGCCTTCTGCTTAGCGGGCCGCGCTGATCAGTCCCGACCCCCGGTCGAACCGCGAGGTCGGCATCGGCGCGGCGTCCCCTCCTGTGCGAGGGGATTTTTCGTTTCTTTGAATGTCGCAGCCGCAGGCAGAGACGATCGATGGAGCTTTGAGGATCATGAGCGAGACGAACCCCGCTGCCGCCGAGGTGGCCGCGCCGCACCGCTACACGGCCGCCATGGCAGCCGAGATCGAGGCACGCTGGCAGGACTTCTGGGACGCCGACGGCACCTACGCGGCGCCGAACCCCAAGGGCGACCTGGCCGGCGACTCCGAGCTGGCCGCCAGGCCCAAGAAGTTCATCATGGACATGTTCCCGTACCCCTCCGGTGCGGGCCTGCACGTCGGCCACCCGCTGGGCTACATCGCCACCGACGTCTTCGCCCGGTTCCAGCGCATGACCGGCCACAACGTCCTGCACACCCTGGGCTTCGACGCCTTCGGCCTGCCCGCCGAGCAGTACGCCGTGCAGACCGGCACGCACCCGCGCGTGTCCACCGAGGCCAACATCGAGAACATGAAGGCCCAGCTGCGCCGGCTGGGCCTGGGCCACGACAAGCGCCGGTCCTTCGCCACGATCGACCCGGACTACTACAAGTGGACCCAGTGGATCTTCCTGCAGATCTTCAACTCCTGGTACGACGACGAGGCCAGGAAGGCCCGCCCGATCTCCGAGCTGATCGCGCAGTTCGAGACCGGTGAGCGCGCGGTTCCGGGCTCCACGCGCGCGTGGAGCGAGCTGAGCGTCCACGAGCGTGCCGACGTCCTGGGCGAGTACCGCCTGGCCTACGCCTCCGAAGCGCCGGTCAACTGGTGCCCGGGCCTGGGCACCGTGCTGGCCAACGAGGAGGTCACCGCCGACGGCCGCTCCGAGCGCGGCAACTACCCGGTCTTCAAGGCCAAGCTGCGCCAGTGGAACATGCGCATCACCGCCTACGCCGACCGGCTGCTGGAGGACCTGGACGAACTGGACTGGCCCGAGGCCATCAAGCTGCAGCAGCGCAACTGGATCGGCCGCAGCGAGGGCGCCCGCGTCGACTTCCCGATCGACGGCGAGCGCATCACCGTCTTCACCACCCGCCCGGACACCCTGTTCGGCGCGACCTACATGGTGCTGGCGCCCGAACACCCGCTGGTCGAGAAGTTCACCCCCGAGGCCTGGCCCGAGGGCACGCACGCGGTGTGGACCGGCGGCCACGCCACCCCGGCCGAGGCCGTCGCCGCCTACCGCGCGCAGGCCGCCTCGAAGTCCGACGTCGAGCGCCAGGCCGAGGCCAAGGACAAGACCGGTGTCTTCATCGGCGCGTACGCCACCAACCCGGTCAACGGCGAGCAGGTCCCCGTCTTCATCGCCGACTACGTCCTGATGGGCTACGGCACCGGCGCGATCATGGCCGTCCCGGCGGGCGACCAGCGCGACTTCGAGTTCGCGCGCGCCTTCGAGCTGCCGATCCACTGCATCGTCGAGCCGACCGACGGCCGTGGCACGGACACCTCGACGTGGGAGAACGCCTTCGCGTCGTACGACGCGAAGATCATCAACTCCTCCAACGACGAGATCAGCCTGGACGGCCTGGGCGTCGCCGAGGCCAAGGCCCGCATCACCGCCTGGCTGCAGGACAAGGGCATCGGCGAGGGCACCGTCAACTTCCGCCTGCGCGACTGGCTGTTCAGCCGCCAGCGCTACTGGGGCGAGCCCTTCCCGATCGTCTACGACGAGGACGGCGTCGCCCACGCGCTGCCCGAGTCGATGCTGCCGCTGGAGCTGCCCGAGGTCGAGGACTACAGCCCGCGCACCTTCGACCCGGACGACGCGGACACCCAGCCCGAGACGCCGCTGTCGCGCAACGAGGAGTGGGTCAACGTCACCCTGGACCTGGGCGACGGGCCGAAGAAGTACCGCCGCGAGACCAACACCATGCCCAACTGGGCCGGTTCCTGCTGGTACGAGTTCCGCTACCTGGACCCGCACAACGAGCACCAGCTGGTCGACCCCGAGATCGAGCAGTACTGGATGGGCCCGCGCGAGGGCCTGCCGCACGGCGGTGTCGACCTGTACGTCGGCGGCGCCGAGCACGCCGTGCTGCACCTGCTGTACGCGCGCTTCTGGTCCAAGGTCCTGTACGACCTGGGCCACGTCTCGTCGGCCGAGCCGTTCCACAAGCTGTTCAACCAGGGCATGATCCAGGCCTACGTCTACCGCGACAGCCGCGGCATCGCGGTGCCGGCCGCCGAGGTGGAGGAGCGCGACGGCGCGTACTACTACCAGGGCGAGAAGGTCAGCCGCCTGCTGGGCAAGATGGGCAAGTCCCTGAAGAACGCGGTGACCCCGGACGAGATCTGCGCCGAGTACGGCGCCGACACCCTGCGCCTGTACGAGATGGCCATGGGCCCGCTGGACGTCTCCCGCCCGTGGGACACGCGTGCGGTGGTCGGCCAGTTCCGGCTGCTGCAGCGGCTGTGGCGCAACATCGTCGACGAGACGACCGGCGAGGTCACCGTCACCGACGCCGAGCCGGACGAGGAGACGCTGCGCGCCCTGCACAAGGCGATCGACGGCGTCCGCCAGGACCTGCAGGGCCTGCGCTTCAACACCGCCATCGCCAAGGTCACCGAGCTGAACAACCACCTGACCAAGGCCGGTACCGCGGTGCCGCGGTCCGTGGCCGAGCCGCTGGTGCTGCTGGTCGCCCCGCTGGCCCCGCACATCGCCGAGGAGCTGTGGCGCAAGCTGGGCCACACCGACTCCGTCGTCCACCGGGACTTCCCGGTCGCCGACCCGGCCTACGTCGTGGACGAGACCGTGACCTGCGTCGTGCAGATCAAGGGCAAGGTCAAGGCTCGCCTGGAGGTGCCGCCGGCCATCTCGGACGAGGAGCTGGAGAAGGTGGCCCTGTCCGACGAGAAGGTCGTCGCGGCGCTGGGCGGCGCGGGCATCCGCAAGGTGATCGTCCGGGCGCCCAAGCTGGTGAACATCGTTCCGGCGTGACGGGTATCGCCCCGGCGTAGCACGGGGCCGCTGACCGGACACCGGGTACGACCGGTATAGGGGTAGTCCCCTACGCGTAGTCCCCTACGGGCAGGTTCGGGGTTCTTCTGGAACTCCGGGCCTGCCCGCTGCGTTTACCGTGGAAAGCGCAGCGGCGTGTGCCGCGCCGGCCCGAGGAGGAGCGTCGTGGAAGCAGTGATCGCCGTGTTCGCCCTGCTCTTCCTGCTCTTCATCGGCCTGGGCGCCTACGCCACGGTCAAGGCGGTCGGCGCCGCCAAACGCGGGGTGGACCGGACGATCGAGCAGGCCCGCCGCACGGTCGAGGACCACACCCTGCGAGCCAGATCCATCGTCCAGATCGGGCCGGCCGCCCAGATCGCGCAACTGCGGCTCGCGCTGCGCACCTCCCTGCGCGCCACCCAGGACGCGCTGCGCGCGGGCGCGGCAGACGACGAGTCACTGAAAGAGTCCCTCGGCCTCTTCGAGCGACTCAGCGCGCACGGGCACGAGCTGGACGCCGACCTCAGACGCCTGGAGTCGGAGCCGGACCGGGCCGAGCTCACCGCACGGCTGCCCGAACTGCGCAGCCGCACCGAGCGCATCACCAAGTCCGCGGACTCACTGCGCTGGGCCGTCCGCGACCGGGCGCGCCGCTTCGTCGACGACGATCTGGGCGCGCTCGGCGACCAGATAGACATCGAGGCCGACGCCCTGCGCCACTGGACCCCGGCCGGCCCCGCACCGGCGCCGGGGCACCCCGATGCGTCCCCCGCCTCCTCTGCTTCGGCCACCGCCGAGGACCCGGCGGCCCCGGCGGCACGGCATACCCGCTCGCGTACGTCCCGTCCCGCCGAGGAGCAGCCGCCTCAGGCGATCACCCCGCCGTCGCCGGGCGCCGCCTACCCCTGGCAGAAGCGGCCCCGCCCCGAGAGCACCACCTGAGCGGCCGTCCGCCCCGCACGCAGGGGCCGGGCTGCCGCGCGAGCACCACGGCAGGTAACCTCCAGCTCATGTCCCGCCATGTCGCGATCGTCACCGATTCAACGGCCTACCTGCCGCCGCGGACGATGGAGCGTCACGGCATCACGGCGGTGCCCCTGACCGTGGTCCTCGGCGACCGGGCGCTCGAAGAGGGCACCGAGATCTCGACGCGCTCGCTCGCCCAGGCGCTGCAGAAACGCCGTTCCGTCACGACCTCCCGCCCGAGCCCCCAGGTGTTCGCGGAAACCTACCGCAGGGTCGCCGAGTCCGGCGCGAGCGGAATCGTCTCCCTGCACCTGTCCGCCGAGCTGTCCGGCACCTATGACGCGGCGGTCCTCGCGGCGCGCGAAGCGCCGGTGCCGGTACGGGTGGTGGACACCGGGATGGTCGCGATGGCCCTCGGTTTCTGCGCGCTCGCCGCGGCCGAGACCGCGGAGGCCGGCGGCACCGTGGACGAGGCCGTGACGGCCGCGGAGAAGCGTGCCGCGGGCACGTCCGCCTATTTCTACGTCGACACCCTCGACTATCTGCGTCGCGGCGGACGCATCGGCGCCGCACAGGCCCTGCTCGGATCCGCGCTCGCCGTCAAACCCCTGCTGCAACTGGACGGCGGCCGTATCGAACTGCTCGAGAAGGTCCGTACGGCGTCCAAGGCCATCGCGCGGCTGGAGGAGATCGCCGCCGAGCGAGCGGGCGGCGCCGAGGTCGACATCGCCGTCCATCACCTCGCCGCCCCCGACCGTGCCTCCGCGCTGGCCGACCGGCTGCGGGAACGGGTGCCGGGCCTGGCGGAGCTCCACGTCAGCGAGGTCGGGGCGGTCATCGGCGCTCACACCGGCCCCGGACTGCTGGGAGCGGTGGTCTCACCCCGCTGATCCTTCGCCCGGCGGCCGGCCCTTCACTCGTGCGGGTGGCGGAGTTGTCCACAACCGGGTGACCTTCCCCGGGAATTGACCAAGATCATTGCGAGTCGACGGGATGTCCCATCCTCGTCGCATGGCACTTCGATCACGTCCACGCACAGCAACTCCGACCAGCGGCCCAGGCCGTGGTCCCACCTCCGACGGCCGCATCCGCCACCGCCGGCGCATCGAGCACGGCCGGGGCATCGAGCACGGCCGGGGCGTCGACGACGGCCGCCGCGCTCGCCGCCGCCCGCCGACACCCGCGGAAGAACTGCGCCGCCGGGCGGAACTCCTCTTCGGTGAACGAGCCGTGCGCCGCCGGGAGTCGGGAAACGGACCGCCGGACGGGGACGATCCCGCAGCGCTGGTGACCGAGACGGTGACGACCACGGGCCCGGCGCCCGGCCTGAGTCCGGCGAGGACGGTGACCACTGCGGCACCTCGCCCGATCACCCCGCCGATCGCCGTACCGGCTGACGAATCGGGACCGCCGCCGGTGCCTGACACGTCCCTGGAACCCGACCCCCGACATGCCGACGCCGCTGACCCGTTGGCGCCCTCGCCGCCCCTCCGCCCCGGCTGGCGGGAGCGGGCCGGGCCGGCGCTGCGGGAGCGGATCCCCGTGCGGTTGCAGGCACAGTTCGCGGTGGAGCGGCGCGGAGTCGTCGCCCTGGCGGTGGTCCTCGTGGCCGCCGCGGTCTTCGCCGTACAGCACTTCTGCGCCGGCCGGACCGAGGCCGTGAGCACTCCTCAAGTGGTGCGTGCCCAGGCCCCCTTCGCCAAGAAGGAAGACGAGACGAAGGCCGGTGCGGGAGCGGGTGCGTCGCCGACACCGACGCCGGGCGGTCAGATCGTCGTGGACGTCAGCGGCAAGGTCCGCAGGCCGGGGATCCGGCGGTTGCCGGCCGGTTCCCGGGTGGCCGACGCGTTGCGGGCGGCCGGCGGCGTGCGTCCGGGGGTGAGCACCGAGGGACTCAACCGGGCCCGTTTCCTGGTCGACGGCGAACAGGTCGTCGTCGGCGCGCCTGTCGGGGCGGCGGTGCCACCCGGCCCGGCCCCTGGTCCGGCCGCCGGGTCGGGGGCCGGCCCGGCCTCCGGATCGGCCGGTGCGCTCCCTGCGGCGCCCGTCTCCCTCAACACGGCCACCGCGGACCAGCTGGACACCTTGCCCGGAGTCGGCCCGGTGCTTGCCCAGCACATCATCGACTACCGCACCCAGCACGGCGGTTTCCGCTCGGTGGACGAACTGCGCGAGGTCAACGGCATCGGCGACCGGCGCTTCGGCGATCTACGGAATCTGGTACGGCCATGAGCCGGGTGATCGAGGGCGGTCCGCCGGCACGGGACAGGCCCGGCGCGTCCGGGGATGCCGCGCGAGGAGGCCGACGGCCGGGAGAGCGGAGATCCGCGGACGCCACGGTCCGTGATCCCGAGGAGGACGGGGCCACGCCCGGCCACCGGGCGGAACCCGTGGACCTGCGTCTGGTGCCGCCCGCGCTCGCCGTCTGGGTCACGGCGGCCCTGACGCTGGACGCACCGGCGGCACAGGCGGCCGGCCTCGCGGTCGTCTGCCTGATGGGTGGGATCGTGCTGTTGTCGGCGCGCGGGCCGGGCCGGTGGGGACGGCGGGCCGGACGGGCCGTGCGGGGCGGATGGACGCTCCAGCGGTTCGCATGGGCCCGTGCCCCGATCGCCGCCGTGCTGCTCTGCGTCGCCGCGGCGGCCGCCTCCGCCGGGCTGCACGGGGCGGACGTGCGCCGCGGACCGGTGCCCGAGCTGGCCCGGCGGTACGCGACCGTGACCGCCGAGATTGAGGTCAGCGGCGACCCCTGGCTGAGCCGGCCGCGGGTGCGCGGTGATCACGCGGCGCCGGTTGCGGTGCTGGCCAAGGCCGAGGTGCGACGCGTCGAGCGGACCGACGGAACGAGCGTGCGGACGCGGACTCCGGTCCTGCTGGTCGTCGACGCGGATGTGCCGGTACCGGAAGGGAGCGCCGCTCGGAACGGCGGTGCGGCGCAGGGGAGCACGGCGGGGGCCGTCGGCCGGGGCACGCCGGATGCGCGGAGTGCGCGCAGTGCCTGGCTCGGGCTGTTGCCGTCCACGCGGTTGCGGGTGGGTGGGCGGCTGGCGCCCGCGCTGACCGGTGGGGAGCGGACCGCGGCCGTGCTGCGGGTGCGTGGCCGGCCCGTTCCACGGATCGTCGCGGGCCCCAGCGGGCCGCAACGCCTCGCGGGACGGCTCAGGGCCGGACTGCGGGAGGCGACCGACGGTCTTCCGGCGGATGCGCGGGCTCTCCTTCCCGGGTTGGTCGTCGGGGACACCTCACGGATCACGCCCGAGCTGGACGACGCGTTCAAGGAGACGGATCTGGCGCACACGCTCGCCGTGTCCGGCAGCAACCTCACCATCCTGCTCGCGCTGCTGATCGGGCCGCCCGGACTGGCCCAGCGGGTCGAGCGCCGTGGCCTGGCCCCACGTCTCGGGCTCTCGCTGCGGGCGACCGCGCTGCTCGCCGGAGCGCTCACGCTGGGGTTCGTGGTCGTCAGCCGGCCCGACCCGAGTGTGCTGCGGGCCGCTGCCTGTGGCGCGGTGGCGCTGCTCGCCCTGGCCACCGGGCGCCGTAGGTCCCTGGTCCCGGCTCTGGCCACGGCCGTCCTGCTGCTGGTGCTCCACGATCCTTGGCTGGCCCGCAGTTACGGCTTCCTCCTCTCCGTGCTGGCCACCGGTGCGCTGCTGGTGCTGGCACCGGGCTGGAGCGAGGCGTTGCGGCGGCGCCGGGTGCCGCCGAGGCTCGCGGAGGCGCTGGCGGCGGCCGCCGCGGCACAGGCGGTGTGCGCCCCGGTCACGGCGGTGCTGTCGGCGCGGGTGAGCCTGGTGGCGGTGCCGTGCAACCTGCTGGCCGAGGTGGCGGTCGCGCCGGCCACGGTGCTGGGGTTCGCGACGCTCGTGACGGCGCCGCTGGCGATGGCACCGGCCAAGGCGCTGGCCTGGTGCGCGAGTTGGCCGACCGGGTGGATCGCCGAAGTGGCCCGGACAGGTGCGGCGCTGCCCGGCGCGGGAGTGGGCTGGCCGGGGAGCTGGCCGGGGGCGCTGGCGCTCGCGGCGGTCACCGCGGCCGTCGTCCTGGCCGGTCGGCGGCTCGCGCGGCACCCATGGTGGGCCGGGTCGCTCGCGGCGCTGCTTCTGCTGGCGGTGGTGCGGCCCGCGCCGCTGACCCGGGTGATCACGGGCTGGCCGCCGACGGGCTGGCGGTTCGCGATGTGCGACGTCTTCCCTGTTGAATCGACGTGTTGAAGCTGAAGCAGGAGGGGACATTGTGACTGGCTGGCGCGTCTTCTGGGTGCCGAGGGTCCGCGCGGTTGACCCGCAGAGGGTGCCCGTTTTGGCGGGTTTGGAGGATCTGGTCGAGAGGGAGGAGCACACGGGTATCCACGCAGGGGATCCGATCCTCTTGTCGCCGGACTACCGAATTGATGAGTTGTTGAGTCTGTTTCTGTGTCGGTCTTCCTTTGCCCGTCTTGCGGCTGAGACCAAGCGGAATTACACCGATGACTACGCGATCTTCTTCGATTTCCTGTGGGCCAGGGGCAAGGTGTGGGATGAGGCTACGGCCGACGACTTGTGGGACTTCGAGGACTGGCGCACGCGCTCGCCGCGGAACCCGCAGAAGGTCGGCGCCGCACGTTGGAACCGTGGCCTTGCTGCACTGACTCGCTTGTACAAGTGGGCGGTTGCCACGGAGAACATGGCGAGCAACCCGATCCTGATGCACGCCGTGGCTGGCTACCAGGGCGACGTGGTGCAGACGCCGGAGGCCCGTGCGAAGGAGGCCAAGTCCAGTGATGTGCACTGGCTGACGCCGAGGATGTTCCGGCTCTGGGTGGACGTCGGCCTGCGCGGGTACACAGCGGAGGGCCTGCCGTCGCCGGGCTGGCGTGGACGCTTGGAAGCCCGCAACGTCGCCTTCGCCAACCTGCTGTTTTCCTCGGGGATGCGGCTGACCGAAGGAGCGTCGCTGCTGACGATCGAGGTGCCCCGGCTGCGGCTGGGAGGCGCGCGCTACTACACCGGGCGGCTGGCGAAGCGGGTGACGAAGTCCAGGCGAGCCCGTACCTACTACGTGGCATCGCCCGTGGTCGGTGAGGTGGAGAACTACCTGGAGTCGCTGCGGGCCCGGGTGATCCGGCGCGCGCAGGCGAGGGGCCGCTATGACGCGCTGGAGGAGATGCGCCTGGTCACGAAGGTCACCGGGCACCGCAAGAAGGTCCTGCACTGGGTCGACCGAAACGGGGTGGTGGGGCAGACGCCGCTGACGGACGCGCCGGTGGAGGAGCGGATGACGTACTTCACCGAGGGCCCGGCAGGCCCGGAACCGTTGTGGCTGTGGCTGAACGAGCAGGGCCTGCCGTTCCAGCCGGAATCGTGGGAGAACGTCTTCCGTACAGCCTCGGACCGGTGCGACGACGTGCTGGGGCCGGTGATGGCGGAGCCCCCGTTTTGCACGCCGCACATGTGCCGGCACTCCTTCGCCCTCTACATGCTCGTGGTGCTGCACCACGTCATGGACGTGCGGATGGGCCTCACGCCCGAGGAACGGCGGGACTTCCGGCTTCTCTACGGCGATCCGTGGCGCATGGTGCAGGACCTGTTGGGGCACCGGGACATCGAGCTGACCCGCAAGATTTACCTGGCACCCGTCTCGGACCTGCAGATCCGGGCTCTGATGGCCGACCCGGCACCACGGGACACGGAGGCAGGAGGCCTGAGCGTGTCGGATGCGCGGGTCACCTCGCTGCTGGCCCGTATCGCCGAGGAGAGCGACGGCATTCAGGACATCGACACGCTGCTGGAGACGGCGTGAGCCGGCGGGGCCGCAAGGCGGCTCTTCCCGAGGCCGGGCATCAACGGCCGGCGGTCCTGGACACATCCGGGCTGGTGGTGCGACACCGCAGCAAGCTGGGCACCGTCAAGGAGTTCGACTTCGCCGAGTTGCCGTTCGCCCCGGCGATGCGGCGGTCCTTGGCCGCGCTGTTCGCGGCCAAGTGTGCTCCCGGCGGCGGCTGGGACAGCCATGACTCGTCCGTCCACATCTGGCGGCTGCTGAGAGGCTTCGGCGAGTTCCTGACCAAGACCGATCAACAGCCGGACGACATAGTGGACTTGACGGCCGGGACGTGGATGGCCTGGCGGCTGAGCCGCCCGCAGACCCAGATGGGGTACGTCCAGATCACCGCGGTCGCGGGCTTCCTGCAGCTGGAGCCGCGCCTCGCACAGCCGGTCCGGGTAGCCATGGCCAAGCGGGTGCCCCGGGTGAAGGTCGAGGAACACGCCTTCGCCCCCGACGAGTTCGAGGATGTTCGCCGCTCGGCCCGGCAGATGTTCCGCTCCGCGCTGCTGCGGATCCGAGAGAATGTCCAGCTGCTGGAGTCCTGGCGCTCAGGCGCAATCGAACACCAGGACCTGCAGAACTGGCTGATCGGCGAGGGGCTGGACTGCCTCGCCCGTACGGGCCACATACCCCGCTATCCGAGAGGTGACGGCCGGATGCGGCCGGTCTTCCGCTACTCGAAGGCCATGGGCGGTGACGGCGCCATTCACACCTGGCGGCGCCTCTACCTCTCCCGCCGGGAGGCCACCGCTCTGGGGGTCTTGCTCGCCGCGGAACACGGGCTGAACGCCACCACGGTCGGCGAGATGCGCACGCCCAGGGCGACGCCGGACTCCGGCGAGGGCCGCTTCCCGGTCTACCGGATGGAGCTGGAGAAACGGCGCAAGGGCGAGGCCGACCACTTCGAGACCCGCAATCTCGCCGACTTCGGCGCCGATTCACCTGGACGTCTGATCACCGAGGCCCTGGAGGCCACCGCCCCGGCCCGCGCCTACCTGGCGTCCGTGGGCTGCACCGCCGACCGGTTCCTGATCTGGCACGAAACGCGCCCACGCCACTGGCAGGACACCAACGAGGCACTGATCCGCGAGGGCCCCTTCGGCCTGGGCCTGACCAAACCGGACTTCGACGACTACGGAACCCACTTCGGCCCGGACGGGGGCGGCGTCATGCGCCGGACCCGTAAGACGGTGAACGTGGTGCACCGGCGTGAGCCGGGACAGAACAGCCAGGACACCCACGACAGCGTCTACGCCATCCCCGAACCGCAGGCCCAGCAGGCCGCCATCCCGGTCATCGCCGCAGGCGCCGAGGATGCCCTGGAGGCCGCCCGCCGCACGGTGTTCACGGCCAAGCTCACCGACGCCCCCGAGGACGGCGAGGTGGAGGCCGCCACCAACGGCTGTGCGGATTACGAGAACAGCCCCATCACCGGGCCCGGAGCCAGCTGCGGGGCATCGTTTCTGCTCTGCACCGCATGCCCCAACGCCCGCGTCCACCCCGCCCATCACCCCCGGCTGGCCCACCTGCACCGGGCCATTGGGGAACTGGAGGACGTGCTGCCCAAGGCGGTCTGGGACGCGGACTGGTCCGAGCCGCACGCCCGGCTGTCCGACCTCAAAAAACGCCTGGGGCCCGCCCTGTGGCGCCAGGGCCTTGCCAACGTCACCGCCGAGGACCGCCAGGTCGTCGGCGATCTGCTGAACGGACTCTACGACCTGTGACCGTCGCTCTCCTGGAAAGCCTTCCCGACCGCCCGGGCCCCGATACGCCCGTCATCGCCCCCGACCTGATCGTCAACCCGGACGCTCCCAACGCCCGATACAGCGACATGATCTGGCCGCTGTCTCCCCTCAACGCGAACCCGAGCGCTTCTCGGAACGCACTGCACCTGGACGCCTTTCCCGCGCCGCTTCGGGAGGAGTTCACCTATCTGGCCTGGTCGATGATCAACCGGGCCCTGCCGGACGACTTCCTGGTCGGCCGTGTCCAGACCTGGCGTACCCGACAGAGCCCCGGCAAGCTCTACTCCACCGTGCAGCGCTGGAAGGCCCTGGCCGAGTGGCTGGCCAAACGGGACATCACCACCCTCGCGCAGTGCACCTCGGAGGACTTGAGGGCGTTCGCGCTGGACAACCTGCGCACCCCGAAGTCACGCGAGTACGCGGGATCGTTCCTGACGTCGATCTCGCGGCTGTGGGCTTTCGACTTCTACGATGCCCAGCCGCTGAGGATCGGGGAGCCGCCGTGGCACTGGGAGGGGATCGACGACTTCCTGCCGGCGGCGACCGCGCGCGGGGAGAACGCGACCGATCCGATCACGGCGGCCACGATGGGACCGCTGCTGATCTGGGCGCTACGGGTCGTCGACGACTTCGCCGAGGACATCCTGCGGGCTTGGGAGAAGGTCATCGAGATGACCGGCCGGGCCGAGGCCACCGTCACCAACAAGCTGGGGCTGGCCCGGATCAAGGACTATGTCGACGTCCGCCGGGACCGAGGCGAGCCCATCCCCAGCTGGGTCCAGTCGCGCGGGCGGACGGCCTGCATCCCCTACATCTCCGCTCTGACCGGCGCCTCCGTCGGCCAGGTCGACAGGGTGCTCAGGAGGGACTATCGGAGCGAGTACGTCCGCGCGAATCTCGGCCCCAGCCCTCTGAAACTCAAGATCAAGGGCCGTATCGACGGCACCCCGTGGACCAAGTCGATCGACTTCGGCGACGCCGAGCCGTTGATGCGGCACCTGGGCACGGCCTGCTTCATCGTGCTGGCCTACCTGACCGGCATGCGGCCGGGCGAGGTGCTGAGCCTGCGGAGCGGATGCTGCCCCGAGCCGGACTCGGGACCGCACCTGATCTACGGAAACGTCTACAAGACCGCCCGCGATGAGGACGGCAACTACCTGTCCGAGGGAATGTTGCGCGAAATGCCGTGGGTCGCCATCGCCCCCGTGGTCAGCGCCATCCGCGTCCTGGAGCAGATCGTCCCCGAGGGCGACTTGCTGTTCGACGCGCACGCCCACGACTTCCTCCTGCGGCGCAAATTCACCGGGTCCATCACCTACGGGACGATGAGCGAGCGCATCGAGCGCTTCGCCACCTGGGCGTCTGAACAAGCAGAACGCCTGGAGCGTCCGCATGAGACCGTCCCCGCCGATCCGCACGGCGCGATCGGCACCGAACGGTTTAGACGGACCCTGGCCTGGCACATCGCCCGCCGCCCCGGCGGTCTGGTTGCCCTGGCGATCCAGTATGGCCACATGCGCACGGTGGTCAGCGCCGGCTATGCCTCGCGCAGCCGCGACGGCATTCACGACCTCCTAGACATCGAAACCGCCCGGGCGACCGTCGACACCCTGGCCACACTCAACGCCGACCTGAGCGAGGGAGTGGGCATCTCCGGACCAGCAGCCCGCCGCGCGATCAACGCAGCCGCTCACGCACCGGAGTTCATCGGCACCGTGATGAGCGCGGGGACCGCCCAGGACATCCTGGGCAACCCGCAGCTGTCCGTCTACGACAACCCCGGCAGCTACCTGATGTGCGTCTACAACCGCGACAAAGCCCTGTGCCACCGCCTGGAGGGCCAGCAGGAGGCTCCCAGCCTGGACCGCTGCCAGCCGTCCTGCGCGAACATCTCGCGCACCGACCACCACGCCGACCAACTCATAGCCCTGGCCGAGCGGCTGGAGAAGCAGGCCGGATCCGAACTTGTCCCCGTCCCGCTGGCCGACCGGTTCCGCCGCCGCGCCAGCCGCCTCCGCACCTTTGCCGACGAGCACTACCGCAACCGCATCACCGTCCAGGAGGACCTGTCATGAGCCCCGCTCCCGATGAACGCGACCGCATCCGGGCCGCCATGGACCGGATCCTGGCCGACGCCCCTGAGCACTCCGACGGCGCCCTGACCATCGTGGCCCTCGCCCAGGAGGCCCAGGTTCCGCGCAACGCACTCACTCAGCGCCACCTGGACCTGAAGAACGAGTTCTACGAGAAGGTCCGCGCCCGCGGTGCTACGCCGGACAGCGAGAAGCGGCTGCGGCGGCAAGTGACCAAGCTCAAGGAACTGCGGGCGGCGGACGCCGAGGAACTTGCGGGCCTGCGGGCCGACGTCGAGGCCCTGGTCGGTGCCCTGCACCAGGCACAGATGGAGAACCGGCAACTGCGTCAGCGGCTCGCTGCCCCCGACCCCGCAGTGCGTTCGCTGCCCACGCAGCCCAGGCCGCGAGCCGTCCGCAGGCGCTCCTGAACGACAATGCAATCCGACTACAGCGAGGGGCTGTCGTCACGGCGACGGCCTCTTCTGTGTTTGGGCTAGGGCAACCGGGAGACAGGCCGAAGCCGGATATTCGGTGGACAGCGTCACTACGGTGGACTCATGACTTGGTCGCTAGGCTACTTGCCTCTCCGCGAGCCTGATCTACTTGACGCTCTATTTCTTGCGGCTGGGCGTTCACTTCACATCGCCAACGCGTTCGAAGGGAAATGCCGCTGGATGCTCCGATGTATCAACCTGGTTGAAGTGCACCAAAATGCCGACCCGGTTGCCACGTTCGAGGATCTCATCGCTGCACTTCCGGCCGACATGATGCTTGGGCCGGCCTTGCACCAGCTGACCGGCCACATGTCGTGCCCCACCGAGACCGTGGACGTGCTGCGGCGAGCCAGGAGGGCACGGAATTTCATTGCACACGAAGGTGCCGACGTCGGTGACATCAGTGCCGCCCGGGCGAAGCACCTCCTCGAGCACGCAGGCCGCCTGCGCTCCGCAGTGTCAGACCTGGCAGCTGGCGACAACATCATCTCGCAGTGGGGGTTCCACTTCGAAGAGCCGAATTGCTCCCTCCCGCGAGACCTGATTGATGCATACCCGGCGATGATCGACAAGTGGGTCTTCGGGCACTTCGGGAATCTCCTCGACGAAGTCGCGGCCTCGGCGCCCACAGAAGCCTCCAAGCCAGCACAAAAGCCGTCATAGTCGTTGTCGGCCAGCAATCTCGATGAGTCGTATCGGCGCTGGTGGCGCTTCCCTGCGGCCGTGCGACGGCATACGGAGCAGTGCCTGAAGCCGCTGTAGGGTGATCTAACTCCAGTACAAGTGTGGGGTGTTGCGCTCATCAGGAGTAAGTGTGCGGGGGCCGGCTTCCCTGGTCGCTGAGCTTCCGAAGAACGGGAGATGTGCTTTCCACAGGTCAGGATAGAAGTGCCGGAAGATGAAGTCGGTGAACCGCCCGATGTGCATTGGCGCAGCGCAGGCGATTCGGCAGTCCGCAGAGTTGATGGTCAAATGTGCCGCCGGATGACCCGGAGCCGCCGACCCTGGGTCGAAGTCGAAGCGGATCGCAGAGTGCAGAATCATGTTCGTCGGCTCGGTCTCGATGTGAAGATCAATCACATCGATGATCGGGTCCTGGCGCACGAGTTCGCTGTCCACACGGTAGGGGCAGGGGACATAGGCGAGTCGGTGCCCAGCGATTTCTCCCTCTTCGATCTCATAGGTGATCTGCAGCAACGCGCCATCGAAGAGGAGAGCTGAATAGGCGCCGGCCTGGGCCCATCGCCGGTAGTCCTGGAGGGTCGGGTCTCCTCGATTGACCAGGAAGGGGATACCGGGGTCCGTCGCGTGCCAGGAGACGCGCGTCCCGCTGACAGAGACCGTGTTGATGTAAGCGGCTATCTCCGCGTTGAGAAGGTAGTCGAGGAGGTTTCGGACCTCCTCGGCGACCGTTCTAGTCGTCGTCACGCGGCATGTCTTCCTTGAGCTTCATCACCAGCCGTGTCCGCATTGCGGGCGGAAGGTCATAGAGATCGATCTGATCGGTCTCGTAGGCTTCAAGGAAGGCCTGAAGTCCGTCCGTTGCCTTCTGTACCGCAGCGCGGTCATCGTCAGAGCGGTCGCGGTGAAGGTGTCGAAGTTGGTCCAGCTCCTCGCGCGAGGGAATCGTGAAGCCGAGACGGAAGTTCTTCTCCCGCACTGTGTCGATCTCGCGGGAAATCGCGTCCATCCGGTCGCCCCAGCCCACGACGCGGACCCACGCTCTGCTGCGGGTGATGGCGGTGAAGAGGGTGTTGCGACGGGTGACGGCTTGGTGATCGCTGTTCGCATGCTGAGCATCGACGACGTAGACCATAGGAGCCTCGTTGCCCTTGGCCCGGTAGATGTGGGCCAGGGCGACGGATTCCCGTTTGAACACCTCGTCGACACTCGTGCCGACTCCCACCAGATGTGAGGGGATCCCGTGTTGCAGGAGTGTCTGCATTAGCCGCGGTGCCCGGGATTTGGCACGGTAGACGTCAGGCAGGACGATCAGAATATCGTCGTGCTCAAGTTCGTCCTCGGCCAAGTTCTTCTTGATCTGCTGAGCTACCCAGATGTCCTGGGCGGCCTGATCGTCGAAACGCTTCATGATGACTGCGTCGTCCGGGGTGAGCAGTTCACGGAAGTAGGCCGGGGAGCTCGACTCCGCCCGCTCCAACGTCACCGCTGAGCCGAGCGCGAGACTGCCGTGGACCGTGTTGTAGCCGATGTCCCCCCACAGTTCCGGGGCGTCGAAGTGCTGCAGCAGACCGCCGTCGCGGTACACGCCGATTCCCAAGGCGTGAGCTGTGGCCAGTGCCCAGGGAGTGTTGCGATAGCAGACCGGCAGCACAATGTCGCGCCGCGGCTGCTTGTCCTGCTCGGCGAGACTGACGAGGCTCTCCCCCGAAGGACCTGTCCCGAACAGCTCATCTGTCCCGGGCATAGCCGACTCCGACAGCTTCTGAAGCTCGTCGTAGCCCCAGACGATGCGCTTGGGATCCCTCGTCAGTAGATAGACGAGCTGGAAGAACTCCGGTGGAAGATCCTGGGCCTCGTCGATGAGGACCGCATCGAAGACCGGCTCGGGCGAGCCGGCGCGTACCACCGCGAGGAGTTCCTGGCACACCCCCTGGAAGGCGTTGTCCATGCCGTAGGTGGCGCGCGCGTAGTTCCAGTCCCGCGGTGTGACCCCTACAGCACGGGCCATCTCGCTATACATGCCGGCCTTGGAGCTCGACCCCCAGGAGTGCATGATCTGCAGAAACTGCTCGTCGTAGCGGTCGTTGCTGTACTCGAACGTGAAGCGTTCCACCAAGTCCTGGATCTGCTGATACAAGGCTCGGGAGTGGAAGGTCACCGCTATGCGCCACTCGGGGTGCTGGGTATGCAGGTAGGCAGCCTTAAGAGCAAGAACCACCGTCTTGCCCGATCCGGCCAGGCCGCGGATTCGTTGCGGCCCCTCGGGTGTCTCGATTGCGGCAGCCTTCTGCCACTGGTCTAGGTTCGCGATACCTCGTTCGATCACCTTCAAGATAGCGCCGCGGGAGGATGCGTCCTGGACCGATGAGCGCTTCTTGACCGGCTTGATCGTCGTTACCCGCTGCAGTGCCGCTTGCAGTGCCCGCTCGGTGTTCTCATCGATACCATCGAGACCCGCCACCTCTGTGGCGACGTCCAGTAGGTCGCAATAGATGCCCTCGACCTCGGAGGGCTGATCGCCAACCGGCCCCGGGAAGACGGTGACCGTGGAGATCTCCAGGGCCAGCTGTCGGCGCCGACGCAGCCCGCTGTGCTTGCCGAGTGTGCTCTCCAGGACGTTGTACAGACGGTCCTGAGCCGAGGAGACAACGTCCCATCCGTCCGAATCGCGTGGAATGGTGTCCTCGAGGAGGAACGCCACGAGTCCGTGGCTCCTGCTTACCAGTAGAGCATCCACCTCAACCCGGTCGTCAGCCGTGGCCAGTACGGGGTACCCGAGATACACCGTGCCATCGGAGACCACCTCACGCAGCTTTTCCGCCAACTGCGATGCGGTGCTCCGGTCTCGGCTCTCGCCGTATACAACCTCCAGCGGCACTACGGCGCTCTCTTCCCTCTTGGTGCGGTCAGGCGTAGCCGTGACACGCGTGCATACCGGCCGTCACTCATCCTAATGATCCAGGTCTGCTTCCATTGCAGAGTCGATGTGACGGCCACCAGAAGCTCGTCATCGTTCACGGGCTTCCCATCGCGGTGCAACCGTGCAGTAGCTGGGATGTCGTGCAGTGAGCGACCCGGGCCCACAGCCGATTCGCCGCCGCGGCCCGACACGAGCTTCGCTCCGCATCCGGCCACGCATCGTGACACCACGTCAGCGACCGCGTCGAAAGATCCGCCGCAGCAGCGAAGGCGCCGCCGCCTCACGCGGGCCGGGCACGACCGACGGACGGGGCGACGAAGGTTCCTCCGACCGTACGTCAGCAGGTTCGGCGGGCAGCGCGATGCCGCGCTCGATGGCAATCCGCGCCACGATCTCGCCCGCATCGGCGGGAGAGGGCCGCGGGGTGCTGCGTTCCGCGGCGAGCGTCGCTGCGGCGACCCCTCGTCGCTCGCCTGCGCGAGGCGGTCGCTGGAGGGTGACTCCGGCGTCGGTGAGCATGCTCAGATCCAGCGTCCAAGACCTGGCCGATCGGGCCTCCCACACGTTGAACGCGTAGCGGATGTGGCTGCGGGCCTCGGTGTGGCTCATCCCCGTGACCTTGACCAGATGCGCGAACGCTTTCGACTCCAGGCCGCGGACCTGGGCGTATCCGTAGTGGGTGACGGTGTGGCAGTCCGTGCACAGGCAGATCAGCCTCTTGAGGCGTTGGACGCGGGTGGCGTCGTCGTACACCCAGCGCTCGTGGGCCTCCAGCCACCGCTTGGCGTCGCGGTTCTCCGCGGCGCCGCAGGCCTCGCACCGCATCCCGGCTCGCCGGGTGATCATCCGGCGGAGCCGTTCCCAGTCCCTTGGGGTGACGCAGGAGCGGACGTTGGTGAACCAGCAGCTGGAGGGCACCAGGTCGACGAACAGGCCCTCGCCCAGCGTACGGTCCTCGCCGGGCAGCAGGTCGGGCACGTCGGGGGCCGCGGTCCATGGCTGAAGGGCGGTCATGCCCTTGCGGGGCGCGTACCAGCGCTTGGCGGCCGGATCCCACCGGGCCCCTGCTGCCTTGGCCTTGTCCTTCTCCGCGTACGGAACATCCAGCCAGATCCGGTTGACCATCGCGCTTCCCTCCCGTGTCCGTCGAGGCGGTACAAGGGCTACCCCCTCGGCGCCTAGCGACGCTACCGGCCGCTCGGAGGTGCCGCCGGACGAACTGCGATCTTCCGTCGCGTGATGTCCGGATCCGGTGGCACGCTGACGGGGAGAGGGTGGTGAGGGCGATGCTGGAGCTGGGCGAGCCGAGGGTGCTTGTGTGCGGGAGTCGCCGCTGGCCGTGGCCGCATACGGTCGAAGCTGTCTTGGACCGGCTCGCCGCCCGCTACGGCCAGGACCTGGTCGTCATCGAAGGGGCCGCGACCGGGGCGGACCGGGCCGCCCACGACTGGTGCCGCCGCCACGGCCTGGGCGAGGACCGGCACCGCTGCTATCCGGTGGACTGGGCCGCCGAGAAACGCTCCCGCCCGGACCGGTGGCGGATGGCCGGCCCCGAACGCAACACCCGTATGCTGATGAACGAACGCCCCCGGCTGGTCATCGCCTTCCACGACCACTTCACCCCGGCGAGTGGAGGCACCTCGGACATGGTCCTGCGGGCCGTGCTCACCCAGGTGCCGGTGTGGCTGGTCCCGGGCCAGGACCTCGCCGTGGGGGCCTGGGTGAGGCCAGGGATCTTCCCAGCCGACCGCAGCCGCAGGGCGACCGCCGAACTGCGGACGGCACAAGGGCGGCAGAGCCGGAACCCGGACCGATCCGGGGTGCTCGGTGATGAGCGCGATCCATCGTGAGAACGCTCAGCCATATCCCCGCCCCAGGAGCCTCCTTGCACAGGGAAGTTGCGGCGATCCGGACCTGGGATGTGATGGGGCCCGCCATCATGAGTACGAGCGGAGTGACATCGAGAAGGAGGGGATCGTGCCGGACATCTGGGTTCTCACCCAGCCCACCGACGGCAGCAAGAAGCGGGGATTCATCCGGGCCGACGTCATCACCAGCGTCAGCGGCGACACCGAGAGCGTGCTCGCCGTCCGGTCGGACACCCAGGACCTGGTGTCCCTCGCCGCGGGTGTGACACCCGGCGGCAAGCGCAAGCCGCTGCCGGCCGGATTCCACGTCTGCTTCCTGCAGACCCTGGACGAGGTACGGCGGGACAAAAGCGTCCTCGCCAAGGCAGTCATGGCCAGATGGGTCATCAACCAGGAGGAATGGCAGTGGGCGGTCGAGGACATCGAAGACCTCGCCCCCCGCGACTTCTGACACCCGCCCGCACGGCCACACCGGGGTCCCCGGCTATGCGAAGGCGAGTTCGCGGAATCGGTTGCGGATGTCCGTCAGCGGCTGGCGGTCCCGGGTGTAGTAGAGCTTGTTGGTCAGCAGCACGGCCCACTGGTCCTTCGCAGGCGAGAGCCACATTCCGGTGCCGGTGAACCCGTAGTGGACCCAGATGTCCTCATCGCCGCTGGTGGCGGGGGCCGGGTGCCAGAACAGTCCCCGGGCGGGCTGGAGCCGGCCGGTACGGATGGCCAAGGAGTGGGCGGTCCAGTCGGCTCCGAAACCGGCCTCGACGGGGGAGGTGGACGCATCGAGCATGTAGCGCAGGAACCGGACGAGGTCGTCGAGGACGGTGAAGACGCCCGCGATGCCACACACGCCGCCCAACAGGCGGGCGGAGAAGTCGTGGGCGACTCCCTTGAGGTGCGTGTCGGTGTCCTGGTCGAGTTCGGTCGGCGCACACCTCTCGGCGATCTCGGCGGGCAACGGCCCGAAGCGGGTCGTGCCCATGCCCAGGGGGTTCCAGATACGGGCGGCGGCGAGCTGGTCCAGGGGCTGGCCGGAGATGTATTCGGCGAGGTAGCCGAGGATGAGGGCGGCCCGGTCGGTGTACTCCACGGCCTCACCCGGCGGCCGGTGCAGGGCCTCGTGCAGAACACCCTCCCGGATGGCCTTCGGGTCGGTGCCGTACAGGTTCTTCAGTTGGGCTCGCAGCGGGACGCCGGCGGTGTGGGTCAGCAGCTGCCGGGCGGTCACGGAGCCGAGCGGGTGACCGGTGACCTCGCGCCAGAAGGTGCCGAGCGGGGCGTCGAGGTCGAGGACGCCGTCCTGCCACAGGGTGCCGATGGACGACCACACCGCAAGGATCTTGGTGAGGCTGGCGGCGTCGAAGACGGTGTCCGGTCGCATCCGTACGTCCGGCCGGTCGGGATCGAGAACGCCCGTGGCGCCGGACGCGCGGGTGCCGGTGGCGGTGCCGACCGCCCATACGGCGCCCGGGTAGACCTTGTCGCGGACGCCTTCGTCCAGGAGGGCTTCGATGCGGTCGATTGCGTTCGTCATGGTCTCCCTGTTCGCCGTGGGCATCCCGCCGGTCAGCGTAGTGAGGTGGGCGGGCCGGACCGTGCATGGCGCGGTCCGGAGATCGTGATCACGCCATCTGCTGCGACTCTGCCCGTTACGCAGGGCCGTGGCCCTATCGTGCCGGTACACGGAAGAAGACGATCTGCCGCAGGCTCGCCGAGCTGAGAGGAAGCCCGAGACGAGACCGGGACGAGCAGATTAGAAGGGGGAATGGGTGTCCGTCCCGCCGGCGCTCGGGCCTGTTGCACGCCTGCGTGAACACAACGAACGGGTCCTGCAGCTGCGTCAACACATCCGGCAGGTGAACCTCCGGCAGCGCCTGATGTACGGCTTCGGTGCTTGTGTCGTGCTCTGCGTGCTCGGCGTCGCCGTCCCTACAGCGCTGACGTGGCGGCGCTTCGACATGGCCCCCTTCAACACGGTGCTCGTTCTCCTGGGCGTCGTATCTGCTGTTGGGTTGGTGGGGTCCTCATGGATAGAAACAGTCAGACATGAAGGCCCACGGCCTGGGACCTCTGGGGATCGGCTGACTCGCGATGAGCTGGAGCTGGAGCTCGAAATCGCAATCGAGAACCGGCTCATCGACGCGACCCCGCTAGACATCCCCATCCGCAACAGGCAGTTCGCCTACCGCGAGTCCATACCCGAGGAACTGGATCAGCTGCGCAAAGAGAGCCACCGCTACCGTCGGCGGCACAACTTCTTCCAGCTCCTGATCATCATCGGTTCGATCGTTAACGCTGGGGCGCAGTCCTTCAGTGACACTACCCAGCCACTCAAATCGATCATCATCGGCCTGACCATGCTGGTCGCCATCTGCGCAGGTATCACGGGGTACTACAAGTTCCGCGAACGCAGCTTCAACCTTCAGCAAACGGCGGACTCGATCGAAGAGCACGCTAACGCTTTCCACCTCGCGCTGCCGCCTTACGACAGCGCCGACCCTGCGGCCAACCTCGCTCTCCTCACTGCCAGGGTCGAAACCCTCCGGGTGGAGCAACGACGCCGAGAACAACAACTTGATCAACCGCCGGAAACCCGTGACCCGTCCGTCTGATCGCCAGCCTCACCACAGCCCAGGGCGGGCTGGGGGTGAGAGGCATTCTCAGGCGAGTCGGCGGCCGAGGTCGTCCAGGGCCTGGGCGGTCGCGGAGAGGGGGTATCGGGAGGCGTTCGCGTACCCGGACTGGCGGAGAGCGGGCAGCAGACCGGGGGCGGTCCGCAGCCGTTCGATCTCCCGGGCGAGGGCGGCGGTGTGGGTGAAGTCGGTGGCGAGACCGGAGGCGGCCAGGGCCTCGCTGAGGCCGGGAACGGGCTGGTAGAGGACGGGCAGTCCGCAGGCCTGGGCTTCCAGAGCGACCAGGCCCATGGCCTCCAGAGTGGTGGAGGGCATGACGAGCAGGTCGTGCTCGGTGAACGTCTTCCACAGCTGTGGGCGCCGCAGCCAGCCGAGGTAGCGGGCCCTCACGCCGGATCGTTGCAGCAGCGGGGCCAGGGCATGGAACTGGGCTCTGGGGGCGGCGATGGACAATTCGACGCCCGGGATGGCAGTCAGGCTCTTGACCAGGGCTTCGGCGCCTTTCTCGGTGGTCAGCCGGCCCGCGTACAGCAGTCGCAGATGGCTCTTCGAGGTGCGGGGCAGCCGACTCGGCGGGCTGGCCAGGAGGTGGTCGGGGATGCCCCACGGGATATGAGTGATCTTGCGGCGGTCGAGCTGCGGGGCGAGACGCAGGAGGTGGTCGGCCATCGCGACGGTGGGCACCACGATGGCGTCGGCCGCGCGGGCACTCTCGCGCAGGATCTGTAGCTGGTCGCGGTGGGTCTCGGCGAAGAGCAGGTCGGTGCCGTGGACCAGGGCGATCCGCGGGTGGGCGGGCAGGGCCCGCATCAGGGCCGGGGTAGCGCCGAAGGCGAGGTGCTGCAGGTGCAGGACGCCGATCTCGGAGGCGTCGAGCTGGACGGTCAGGGCGTGGCGCAAGGCGGCGACGTAGCGGCCGAAGGCCGGTCCTTCCAGGCATTTTCCGGGCACGGACAGCAGCTCCAGCCCGGCCGGCAGGCGGGGGCGGGCACCGGCGGGGGCGAGCATGAACGCCCGGGCCGGGATCAGGGGCCTCTCGCCGGTGTAGAGGTCGAGGAAGAGTTCGACGCTGCCGCCCGGGCTGCCTGCGGGCAGGTCCAGGAAGGTCGCGGCCAGCGGCCCGGAGGAGGGGCTCACGAGGGGGCTCACAGTCCGCCTCCGATCTCTTCGTAGAGGCGGGAGGTGTCGATGCCGGTACTGGCCGCGTACTTCGCGGCCGACCGCTGGTAGCTGTCGGCGGTGCCGAAGGCGGTGAGGAAGACGAGCTTGCCGAAGGTCATGCCGGGATAGATCCGCACAGGCTTGGCGGCGCGGATCTCCAGCGTCCAGCGGATCGCATGGCCCTGATGGCCCAGCGGGGCGGAGACGTGCACCCAGATGCCCAGGGAGCCGGTGGTGCGGTCGCCGTTGAGCATCTGCGCGAACTTCTCGGAGCCGGTCTTCTCCAGGGTGACGCCGAGGTAGAGCACGCCGGGCACGAGGAGCATGCCGTAGGCGGGGATCGTCTGTTCGGTGAAGGCGGTGGGCACGGCGGCGTCCAGGTCGCCGTCGCAGACGCGGATGGTGTCGCCGAGCCGCCAGTCGTAGGCGTTCGGTGAGAGCCGGGCCGGGTCGAAGGGGTCGATGGTGATCTCGCCGGCTTCGAGGGCGGCAGCGATCGCGGGACCGGTGAGGATCACGAGGCCACCGCCCGGATCCGGGCGGCGTCACGCCAGTAGCGGGAGGGCTGCGGGCCTGTCGCGGCCTGGTACTTGCCGCGGTAGAGGTCGATGTCGCCGCTGGAGACGAAGAACATGATCTGCCCGATCTTCATCCCCGCGTACACCCGCAGTGGACGGATCGGGGAGAGCATCAGCGTCCACTGCCCCAGGAAGCCGATATCGCCGATCGGGGCGGTGATCTCGACGAACAGGCCGAGCCGGCCTACCGAGGACCGTCCGAACAGCAGCGGGACGAAGGTGTCGGAGCCGACGTGTTCGAGGGTGTGGCCGAGATAGAGCTCACCGGGCTGCAGAACGTAGCCGGCGTTCCCGATCTCGATGGTCTTGGTGGGGTTGGGCTGGTGGGCGTCGATGACGTCCGCGGTGTAGGTCAGCAGGGTGGGGCCGAGGCGGACGTTGTAGCTGTTGGGGTTGACCTGGTCGGGCTCGAACGGGGTGATCGTTAACCGGCCGTCGTGGGCGGCGGTGGTGATCTCGGGACCGGTGAGGATCATCGGGTTCCCCCTTCCGAGGACGTGGCGAGGGTGCGGCGGACGGCCTGCCCGAGGTGGAGTCCGGCCTGGTGGGTGCGTCCGCCGAGGTAGGTGTCGGCGAGGTAGTCGGTCGTGAGGACGCTGAGGAGAGGGTCGGGCAGCGGGACGGGGGTGGTGACCAGGGGACCGGCCTGTTCGGTCAGATGGGCGATCAGTCGGGCGGGGTCGTTCTCGTACGGAGCAGGTACGAAGGCGTGCACGAGCTGGTTGCTGAACGGTTCGATGGCCAGCAGGTCGGCGAGGGTGAGTACGTCGCCGAGGCGGGTGGTCCGCAGCGCCGTCTCGTTCAGGACGACGGCGGGAGCCCCGAGGCCGGTGTGGAGCCGGGAGGCGATGTCCGCCAGCAGCCGGTGCCGGTCCAGGTCGCTGTCCCGGTAGGGCTCGTTGACGTGGCCGAGCGGGGCGGCGAGCTGGGAGCGCAGGCCTGTGATCTTCTCGGCGAGTGAGGTGAGGGGGCCGGGGACGGCGCCGGTGGTCGGGAAGGCGGCGGTGCGGGCGGCCCACCCGGGACCGACCGGTTCGGCGGCGGCGTATCCGGCGCCGAGCTCGGCGCCCTTGACCACCAGGGTGTCGCCGACCGGGACGGGGCCGTAGGTGTCGCTGTGGCAGTGGCCGGCGAAGACGACGTCGAGGAACGGGCAGGCCACAGCGAGTTTGAGGTCCTCGTCGAACCCGGAGTGCGACAGCACCATCCAGGAGTCCGCCTGGTAGTGGTGTTCCAGCATCAGCTCGCGCAGGGCGGCGGCCGGGTCGGTGACCCGGTGCTCGGCCCGCTGGCCGATGGGAATGCTGTTGAACGCCTGCGGCCCCATCACTGCGGTGATGGCGACGCGCCGGCCGTGCACGCGCACGAGACGGAGGCGGTCGAACAGCGGCTTGCCGCTGTTCGCGTCCACGGTGTTGGCGCACACCGTCATCTCGCGCAGGCCGGGCTCGAGGTAGTGCGGCCAGCCGTGGTTGCCCGGGGCGAGGACGTCGTACAGCGTGGTGAGGATCTCCCGCTCGACGTGGCCGCCGCCGAGCCGGTAGTAGCCGGTGCCCTCGAAGAAGTCCCCGCAATCGGCGATCAAGGACGTGTCCCGCAGCTGCTGGAGGTGGGCCAGCATCCCGGCGGCGTCCTCCAAGGCGGAGTGCACGTCGGTGGTGGCCACGATCTGGTGGACAGCCCGCGCGGTCATCGCGACCCCTCGGTGACGTCGGCGCCCAGCGTGCGGAGCTTGGCGGGCAGGTCGGCGTGTCCGCGACGCAGCTGGTCCAGGCCGGTCACCGTGGTGGTGCCGCGGGCATTCAGTGCGGCGATCAGCAGCGCGGAACCGGTGCGGATGTCCGTCGCGGTGACCCGGGCACCCGTGAGCCGCTGCGGACCGGATAGACGGCACTGGGTGGGGGTGATCTCCTCGATCTCGGCGCCGAGGCACGCGAGTTGGGGCAGGAGGTTGCCGTGGCGGCCGGGGTTGATGGCGTCGGCGAACAGGTGGATGCCGGGCAAGGTCAGGGCCAGGGCCATCAGCGGCGGTTCGAAGTCGGCGTCCAAGCCTTCGGGGTCCAGGGAGGCCAGGGCCCGCAGCGGGCGTCCCGTGGGCTTAAGGGCCCGGTGCACGGTCAGGGCGGTGGAGGCGAGCGTGACCGGGATGCCGACCCAGTCCAGCAGTTCGGCCAGCGCCTTCACGTCCGGGCCGCGAATGCCCTCGATGCGGCCCTCGCCGCCGCTGGCCGCGATCGCGCAGGCCAGGGTGCCCGCCTCGATCTTGTCGCCGGGCACGGCGAGGGACACGGTGCCGGCCGGGACGCCGGGCGGCGGTGCTAAGGTGATCTTCTCCTGGCTCGCATGGGCCTGCCAGCCCGCCGTCTTCAAGGCGGCCAGCACCCCGGTGGTCTCCGGGGACAGGTTCGGGTTGCCCAGCTGGAGGCGGCTGCCCGCGGCGACCGCCCGGAGGATCGCGGCGATGCTGGCGCCGCGTGAGCGGAACGGCAGCGTGAGCACGACCGCCTCTCGGCGGTCCCCGGCCCGGATACGGTAACCGTCGTCGTCCACGGTGACGGTGTCGCCGAACGTCTCGTACACCGTGAAGTGCTGTTCCATCCCGCGCTCGCCGATCCGGCAGCCGCCCGGCCAGGGGAGTTCGGCCCGGCCGCAGGCGGCCAGCAGCGGCGCCACCAGGTAGTAGGAGGCCCGGATGCGGGCGGCGTCCGCCAGTTCGCCCGCTTCCACCGCGCCGTCCCGGGGGTGCACGACCACTCCGTGCGGCTCGGTGACCGGGTGGGCGACGCGGTAGCCGGCCTGCTGCAGCAGGCCGAGCATGAGCTGGACGTCCGAGCTTTCGGGGACGCCGGACAGGTGCACGCTGCGGCGCATCGTCGCGGCGGCGGCCAGCAGCGGCAGGGCCGCGTTCTTCGAACCGTCCACGCGGACCGCGCCGGCAAGCGGGCGGCCCGGGCGGACGGTGACGGCATCCATGCCGGTCACGCGGGTGGGGGCGAGCGTCATCAACGACCTCCAGGACGTGCACGAGATGAGTCAGGGTGAGTGCGGGTGCCTCCTGGGGCGGTCCGGCCGCCGCCGACAGCGGCCGGACCGCGAACGGCACCGCCCCAAGGAGGAGGGGGAAGGGCGGTGCCCGCCGCACCCGTCTCCCGGGGCGCCGGAAGCGGTGCGGCTCCGGCCGTCCCGCCCCCGGGGAGGAGGGCGGGACGGCCGGAAGTGTGTGCGTCAACTGCCGTGCCCGGCAGGGAGGATGCAGGTGATCTGCTTGCCCAGCGGGGTGGACTCGACGGTCCAGCCCGGGGCGATGGCGTCGAGGATCCACAGGCCCCGTCCCGTGACTTCCTCCACGTTGTCCGGAGCCTGCTCGCCCCGTACCGGACGGGAGTCCGACTCCGGGTCGTGGACCTGCACCAGGACATCGCGCTCGCCGGGATGGATCTGCACCACGACCGGCGCCCACGGGCCGCAGGCCCGCACCGCGTTGCCGACCAGCTCGCTGGCCACCAGCCGGGCCGACTCGGCGACCTCCTCGCCTATCCCCGCCCCGGCGACCGCCTTGAACACCACCTGCCGCATCTCCCGCAGATGGTCCTCGCTCGCGCTCATGTGCAGCGCGAACCCGGCTCCCCGGGGCGCCAGGTAGAAGCCGCAGGACGCTTGCGGCGGATGGGACGGCGGGCCCGTCAGGACCTCGGATTCGTGCATCGCGTGCTCCCCAGTCGGCAGCGCGGGCACCCCGGAATCTCACCGGTGCAGACGGCTCGCACTGTTGGTCGGCACGTCGGCCCCCGGGGCCATCCGGCCCGGGGAGTCGGCGCAAAGGCATGGCATATGACACGAAGCGCAATGACTTCATCACACTTCGCAACCGAGAGTCAGGATGCCTCTAGGCAATCGAGTTGGGCAACATGCCCAACTCGGATTCCTCAGATTGGTTGTCCATGCCGTGGGCAAGCGCCACACTGTCGGCATGGCCTGGAAGAGGAATCCTGCCCCCAAGTCCGTCTACCGCCGCCAACTGTCCGCCCAGCTCAAGACGTTGCACGAGGAGTCGGGCAAGACGCTGGCCGAGGTCGGAGCGGTCATCGAGGTCAACCAGGGATCGCTCAGCCGCATCATGAACGGCGACCGCGGCACCTCACCGGTCCTGGTGAAGGCGATGCTCGACTGCTACGGCGTCACCGACCCGGGCGTCCGGGAGGACATCCTGGACCTGGTCCGCGCCGATCAGGCCCAGCGCAAGAAGTGGTGGCGCAAGTACTCCGCCGTCATCAACACCACCCAGTACGGCGGCTATCTCGAACTGGAGCAGAGCGCGGCGACCCTGCGCTCCTACGAGCCGCAGCTGATCCCCGGACTGCTGCAGACGCCCGAATACGCGCGGCAGGTCATCACCGCCATGCGCGTCGACCTGGACGCCAAGCAGGTCCGGGCCCTGGTCGACGTGCGCATCAACCGCCAGGCCATCCTCGCCCGCGAAGACTCCCCGCCGCCGAAGCTGTGGGCGGTCATCGACGAAGCCGCCTTCCGTCGCATCGAGTCGCGGCCGGCCGTGCTCAGGGAACAGCTCCAGCATCTGCTGGACGTCGAGCCGAACCCGAACATCACGCTGCAGCTTCTACCGTTCGACACCGGGTTCCACCCCGGCTTGTACGGCTCGTTCATGCTCATGGGTTTCCCCGAGCCCAACCCGGACGTGGTGTGGGTGGAGAATCTGACCAACTCGGTGTACTTCGAGGGATCCAGCGATGTGGGGCGCTACACCGAGGTCTTTGACCACCTGCGGGCCACGGCCCTCGGCCCACCCGAGACCCGCAGCCGTATCCAGAACATGCTCAAGGAGCTGTAAGTGAGCAACACCAAGCCCAACCCCGCCGACCTCGACTTCTCCGCCGTCACCTGGGAGAAGAGCGAGTTCAGCGGGGGCAACGACAACTGCGTGGAGTTCGGCGCCATCGGCGGCCTGATCGCGATGCGCGACTCCAAGCGGCCGGGCCAGACCCCGCTGGTCTTCACCCGCGACGAGATCGCCGCGATGATCGCCGGGGCGAAGAAGGGCAACTTCGACCACCTGGCATAACCCGCACCCCGCGGCCCGGAAAGGCCGCAACCGACAAGAAGGCGGCGGCCGGCCCCAGGCATAGTGGGGTCGGCCGCCGCCGTAATCTTCCCCCACCAACCCCGCCGAACCGACAGCGCCCGCCCGGCGTCACGCGGAGGGCTGCGGGGCAGTTGCCCCCGTCCGCGAGGCTCCGCCTCGTGAGGTGGAACTGTCTCCATTGAGGTGAGAGCGGGCAGCATCGATGAAGGCATCGATCGCCTGGAGCAGGCGATACTGGGCGGGAACCTCGGGCGTGCGCCCTGCCATCAGGTCCTCGAGTACGCCTCCAGGGCCATCGGAGTGACGCGCCTCGCTCCGCACTTGATCAGCGCGATTAGCAATCGTTCCCGCGAGTTCGGCGACGTGCTCGGGCCCTTCGAGAAGGACGACGGAAGCGGCAGCCCGTACCGGATCGGTCGACACAGCGGCACGGACTTGCGCCGACCGGCGACGGACTTCCGCCTCCTGGCTCTCGTCGTAGAAGGCTCCGATCCCCATTTGAGTACGCGCTTCCTGCAGGCACGCACCCCACTCGATCTGCGCCATGTACGTGTTCGCCGCACCTACTAACGCGGCGTACGCCTCTCGTTGATGTTGCCGCCGCACCGCGGCCACCGGTCCTTCGAGAGCGCCGCGGCCCTGTGCCCGGCCGGCCGCGTAGGCAGCCGCAGAGGCAAGCAGGGCTACCGGGGCGGATATCAGAGCTGCTACCACCGCAGAGTCCATGCTGATGATCCTGCCGCAGAGTAAGCACCCACGGCCCGTACATCCGGAGATCGACAGGCCAGGCCCTGCGACGAATGCGACGGCCGGGAAGTCTCGCTGTACGCCGCTGACTTGACCGGCATGACAGTCGTCAGGGTGAAGGGCCTACGGGCTCGGGGCCCTCGATATGAGTATCGACGTGGATCCCGTCGGCGCCGCGGCTCCGTACGCTCGTGAACACCCGGATCGGCCCTCCATCGGCCCCATCGCGCGCCTGCTCGTCGGATCGCGTGTCAATTTCGAAGTCCGCTTGGACCCGATACCCGGGATCGAGATCGATCGGCTCGAAGGCATCGGCGACCAGCACCTCCGCCTGCACGGTCTTCCCCGAGCCCAGACGAATGGCGACACGCGGTCGACTCCGCTTGTCCGATTGCCAGTCCAACAGGATGTGTGGCATTCGCAGGGTGGAGCCGGCTTGTAGGACCTTGGGGAACTGGATGCTGCCGCCCGCGTCGCGCAACCACGCTTCACCGCCGAAGCTCACTGACGGCGGCCACGTCACCAGCGTCTTGCGTGCATGTGTGAACCCGAACCGGAGCAGCATCCGGGTCTTCCACCTCAGCCGCCTCCACCACATCCCGTCACGATCGAGCCAGAGGGTGTAGCCGACCACGATCACGTCCTGGCGCCCCACGTTGATGACCGAGGTGGACATCGCCCACCGCCCGTCTTCCTGGCGCTCTCGTATCGCAAGGACCTGCACCCTCCCGCCCGTCAGCCAATGACTCCAGACCTGCCAGACAACTCCGAAAGCACCGGTAACCGCACCGAACACAGCAAGCGCAGACGTCCAACTCATGGTCAGGGAACGTATAGACGGGCCCGCGAACGCACCAGAGGGCCTCCCGCAGCCCCTGGATCAGGGGATCTCCGGGCCAGGGCGTGCGGTGACGGCGGCCGACGTTCGCGCCTTGGGCAGCACGATGCCTTGGGCCTGAGCCATCGCCCCCGGCCGCAGCGTCCACGGCACGGGGCTCGTGTCCATCAGCCACTCGTTCGACAGCAGCCGCCGCACGATGAAATTGCGCACCGAGCGGCACACGTCCCAACCCAGGCCCGAGCACAGCTGGTTGTAGGAGGGGCCGTGACCATGCTCGACCCGGAAGGCCACGGTGAACTCGGCCGCCTGCGGACCACGGTCAGGGTGGGTCTCTTTCCACTCGCCGTAGGCGTTCTTGATCCATTTGGGGATGAATTGCGGGCGGACTTGCTCCATGAATGCCGCAGCGACCTGTCCTGGTTCGAGCGAGCACACGGCGCAGTACTCGACAGCTTCGGCGTGCCGTCGCAGCGCGGGGCTTGCCGCGTTCTTCCACTGGGTCCAGGCTCCGGCGTCGAATCGGACCGCCGGCCTTGCGCGGCGCTCGACCTGACCTTCGGCCTTCGCTGACTGCTCGCCCTCGGCGGGACGGCGCAATCCCGACAAGTGGCGTACGGCCAGGTCGAGGCGGTAGCCGTCCTCGGACAGTTCCGTGAGGAAACCCTTCTGCAGGAGGTTGGGCAGGGCGGCTCGGCAGACTTCGGGGAGGTCGGGCGGGATCTGCCCGAGGAGCTTGGATGTGCTGTGTGCCGCGAGGAACAGGCTGGCCAGCCGTGCCGCAGGAGGGAGCTTCTTGACCGGCTTGGCGGACAGGGCACGCGTTGTCCATCCGGACACCCGCGAACGCACGTTCTTCCCGAAGGGGAGCGGGTGGTCATCTTCCCTGGTCAGGTCGGGGACGGTGATCGGGACCGGAGTTGCGGGATCGCCGTCGAAGAGAGCGTCCCCGATCTGCCAGCCCAGGGCACGCAGGGCGTCGACGGCTTCGCGTGCATCACCGAGCCGCAGAGCGGACAGGTCCGCCCCGGTGAGGTTGCCGACGCCGCCTCGTGCCGCCCGGATGGCCACCACCACAGCAACGAGCTGAGCGTCAGGGCCTGGCAGCGCGAGAGAGGACATGTAGCTCAACAGCGTTCGCGCGGCCTCCCCTTGTTGGGAACTCAGCAAAAACGGCTGCGGCACTGTGGTCTGGGTAGGGCTGGAACTGGATGCATTCTTCGGCACAACGGCCCCAACGCGTAGCGAAGGGTCCAGTCACTATTCATGGTCCATCTGGAGCAGACCGAATGAGACGGTCCTGGTCTGCTCTGAGAAATCCGAACCCTCGGATTCAGGATGGATGGAGCCACCCCGGACGGGCACCCCTCGCCAGAGCCCCCGGACGCCTCAAGAACTTCAACACGCTGAACTTGACAGAGAAGACGTCGGGCAGGGCGACGCGACCGTCCTGGCGGCGGGCGAGGGAGCCGGGGTGGTCGTGGACGCCGGGCCCGATCCCACGCTGGTCGACCACTGTCTGCGCCGGCTGGGCATCACGCGTGTCCCGCTGCTCGTCCTGACGCATTTCCACGCCGACCACGTGGCGGGACTCCCCGGTGTCCTGCGGGGCCGTGCGGTGGCCGCGATCGAGACCACCGGCTTCGAGGAGCCCGCGGATGAGGCGGAGTTCGTCAGAAGGGAGGCGGCGGCCCGGCACATCCCGGTCACCCGGGCCGTCGCGGGTGAGGAACGCCGCACCGGGCCGCTGTCCTGGCGGGTCCTGTGGCCCCCACCGAGCACTCCGCAGCAGCCCCCGGACACGCCGGCCACCGGGACGCGAGCCCCGGACGCGCAGGTCCCGGCATGGCCGGGCCCGGTGCCCGAGCCGGACGGTCCGAACGACGCCAGCGTCGCGATGCTGGTGCGCTCGGGCGGACTCCGGCTGCTGTTGCTGGGTGATCTCGAACCGCCGGCCCAGCAGGCGTTGTCGCGCTCACCGGTGGCGGCCGAGCTGGCCGGGGTGGACGTCCTGAAGGTGGCCCATCACGGCTCGGCGTACCAGGACCCGGAGCTGATACGGCTGGCGGCTCCCCGGGTGGCGCTCATCAGCTGCGGTGCGGACAACCCGTACGGCCATCCGGCTCCGGCGACCGTGGCCGCGCTGCGGGCGGGCGGCGCGCTGGTGCTGCGCACCGACCGGGACGGGGAGCTCGCGGTCGGCGGGACGGGAGGGGCCGGTGGGGAGCTGCGGGTGGCGAGAGACTGAGGAGTGGGTGCGAGCCCAGACTGGGCCCATGAACTCAAGCCAGATCGAGGCCTGTCTCCGCCGGATCGGGGCCGGGCGCCCGCAGGAGCCCACCGGCCGGGCGCTGCGTGAACTGCAGCTGTGTCATCTGCGGACCGTTCCGTTCGAGAACCTGTCCATCCACCTCGGCGAGGAGATCCTGCTGGAGGAGGAATGGCTGTGGGACAAGGTGACGGGACGCGGGCGGGGCGGCTTCTGCTACGAGCTGAACGGCCTGTTCGGTGCGTTGCTCGCCGCTCTCGGCTACGAGGTCGAACTGCTCGCGGCCCGCGTGTACGACGACGAGGGGCGGCTCGGCGTCCCGTACGACCATCTCGCCCTGCGGGTAGGGACGGTGGAGGGGGACACCTGGCTCGCGGACGTCGGGTTCGGAGCGCACAGCCACTACCCGCTGAGGTACGCGGAACGTGCGGAGCAGCATGATCCGGGCGGAGTGTTCCGGGTGGTGGAGGCCGGACGGGACGCGGCCGGGGTGCGCGGCGGCTCGGCGGGGGCCGGGGACCTGGACGTCGTACGGGACGGCAGGCCGCAGTACCGGCTGGAGACCCGGCCCCGGGTGCTCGGGGACTTCGTGGCCGGGGCGTGGTGGCACACGACCTCGCCGCTGTCCCACTTCACCCGGTCGCTGGTCTGCTCACGGGTCACCGAGGACGGAGGGAGGATCACGCTCAGCGGGCGTGTGCTGAGGACGACGGGTGGCGACGGGAGGCGCGAGACACGGGAGTTGGAGACGGACGAGGAGGTGCTGACGGTGTACCGGGAGCGGTTCGGGATCGAGCTGGACCGGGTGCCGGCCGTGCGGAACCCGAAGGTGAGCCCCTGATCCGTCTCGGGGGCGGCGCGTGGGCGAGGCAGACGTGGGCGGCCTTCCGGGGCCTGGTCCGCCCTGGCGGTTCGGTTCTCGTGCGCTGCCGGAGAATGGGCGCGTGAGCGATGTGAGACATGTGCTGGTGCTGCCCGACCGGGATGCCGCGGAGGAGGTGGCCGAGGCACTCGGGGAGCGGTTCGGTCTCGACGAGGAGCCGCGGCTCGTCCGGGACGCGCTGGCCGGCGAGGACGACGCCGAGGACGCGCAGTGGCTGGTGGTGCTGCGGGACGAGGAGGGGCGGCTGGAGCCCGCGGAGCTGGATGCTTTCGCGGGGAAGTGGGACGGCTGGCGCGAGGAGCCGTGACCCCGGGGCGGGGTCCGGGTTCGCTCCGGGACCGGTCAGGGTGCCGGGGCCGCCTCGTTGTCAGTGCCGCGTGGGATGCTGTGAGCGATGGCCAGGAAGACTGCGAATGACGACCCTCTCGCCCCGGTGACGCTTGCCGTGGGCCAGGAGGACCTCCTGCTCGACCGTGCCGTGCAGGAGGTGGTGGCCGCTGCCAGGGCCGCCGACGCCGACACGGACGTACGCGACCTCACCCCGGACCAGTTGCAGCCCGGCACGCTCGCCGAGCTCACCAGTCCTTCGCTCTTCGCCGAGCGGAAAGTCGTGGTCGTACGCAATGCGCAGGACCTGTCCGCCGACACGGTCAAGGACGTGAAGGCGTATGTCGGCGCGCCCGCCGAGGAGATCACGCTCGTGCTGCTGCACGCGGGCGGGGCCAAGGGCAAGGGACTGCTGGACGCCGCACGCAAGGCGGGGGCCCGCGAGGTGGCCTGCCCGAAGATGACCAAGCCGGCCGACCGGCTGGCCTTTGTGCGCGGTGAGTTCCGGGCGGCGGGCCGGTCGGCCACCCCCGAGGCCTGCCAGGCGTTGTGCGACGCCATCGGCAGTGATCTGCGGGAGCTGGCCTCGGCGGTGTCGCAGCTGGTTGCCGACGTGGAGGGGACCATCGACGAGGCCGTCGTCGGGCGGTACTACACCGGCCGGGCCGAGGCCTCCAGCTTCACGGTCGCCGACCGGGCCGTGGAGGGGCGCACGGCGGAGGCGTTGGAGGCGCTCAGATGGTCGCTGGCGACGGGCGTGGCGCCGGTGATGATCACCAGTGCGCTGGCCCAGGGCGTGCGGGCGATCGGGAAGCTGTCCTCCGCGCGCGGGGGCCGGCCGGCCGATCTGGCGCGGGAGCTGGGGATGCCGCCGTGGAAGATCGACCGGGTGCGGCAGCAGATGCGGGGGTGGACGCCGGACGGGGTCGCGATGGCGATGCGGGCCGTCGCGGAGGCCGACGCGGGGGTGAAGGGAGGCGGGGATGATCCCGGGTACGCGCTGGAGAAGGCGGTGGTGACCATCGCCCGGGCCGCCCGGTCGAGGGGCCGGGGCTGATCCGGTCGCCGCGGCGTGGCGGGCCCGGAGAACCGCGGGCGTCAGCCGTTGCGCCGCCGGCGGATGAGTGGGCGGTGCATGGCTGAACATCCGCACGGGCCGGCTCCTGGTCGCGCAGCCCGGCATGCCGAAGGCCCCGCCACCCACCCTGGGGAAGGGAGGGCACCGAGGCCTTCGGTTCAAGCTGCTGGACTCGCACCCGCGTGGCGAACGCAGGCCGCGTGCGAATCCGGGGTGCCGGCCGGGAGCGGATGAGAGAGGGCCCGCTCTGGGTCCTTCCGGCGGTCAGATCAAAAAAGGGGTTCAGCCCTTGAGGGACGCGACCTTGGAAGCGAGCGCCGACTTCTTGTTGGCGGCGGCGTTCTTGTGGATGACGCCCTTCGAGACGGCCTTGTCGAGCGCACGCGCAGCAGCGCGCTGCAGCTCGGTGGCCTTCTCGACGTCACCCGCGGCAGCGGCCTCGCGGGCCTTGCGGATCGCGGTCTTCAGGGAGGACTTGACGGCCTTGTTGCGCAGCCGAGCCTTCTCGTTGGTCTTGATCCGCTTGATCTGGGACTTGATGTTCGCCACGAAGGAGCCTTTTCAGGTTCTGGTACGGGGCCGCTCGGGTCCCGTACCGGTGATCCAAAATTTCTCTGACGCGCCTCGCACCGAGAGGGCATGAGGCACAGCCATCTACAGTACCAGTGGCCCTGCGACCGGCCCAAAACGGTCCTCGGTCCCTCCGCGTGGGACCATGGAGACTACGTATCGATCCGACCCGAGGCATAAGGCGCCTCAAGAGACAGGACCCTGCGTGCCCGCGACCCCTAACCATGTGCCCGAGCCGAGCCGTACCGACCCGGCTCTGATCCGCAATTTCTGCATCATCGCGCACATCGACCACGGCAAGTCCACGCTCGCCGACCGGATGCTCCAGCTGACCGGTGTGGTCGAGCAGCGGCAGATGCGTGCTCAGTACCTCGACCGGATGGACATCGAGCGCGAGCGCGGCATCACGATCAAGTCCCAGGCGGTGCGTCTGCCCTGGGCCCCGACCGAGGGCCCCGACCAGGGTGCGACCCACATCCTCAACATGATCGACACCCCGGGGCACGTCGACTTCACCTACGAGGTCTCGCGGTCGCTCGCCGCCTGCGAGGGGACCATCCTCCTCGTCGACGCCGCCCAGGGCATCGAGGCGCAGACCCTCGCCAACCTCTACCTGGCGATGGAGAACGACCTCACGATCATCCCCGTACTGAACAAGATCGACCTGCCGGCCGCCCAGCCGGAGAAGTTCGCCGAGGAGCTGGCGAACCTGGTCGGCTGCGACCCGGAGGACGTCCTCAAGGTCTCCGCCAAGACCGGTCTCGGTGTCGACGCGCTGCTGAACAAGGTCGTCAAGGAGATCCCGGCACCGGTCGGGGTCGCCGACGCGCCCGCCCGCGCGATGATCTTCGACTCCGTGTACGACTCGTACCGCGGCGTCGTGACGTACGTCCGTGTCATCGACGGCCAGCTCAACAAGCGCGAGCGCATCAGGATGATGTCGACCGGCGCCACGCACGAGCTGCTGGAGATCGGCGTCAGCTCGCCCGAGATGCTCCCCGCCGACGGCCTCGGCGTCGGCGAGGTGGGCTACCTCATCACCGGTGTGAAGGACGTCCGCCAGTCCAAGGTCGGCGACACCGTCACCAGCCAGCAGAAGGGGGCCACGGAGGCGCTCGGGGGCTACAAGGACCCCAAGCCGATGGTCTTCTCCGGCCTGTATCCGCTGGACGGCTCCGACTACCCCGAGCTGCGTGAGGCCCTGGACAAGCTGCAGCTCAACGACGCCGCCCTCGTCTACGAGCCGGAGACCTCCGCCGCCCTGGGCTTCGGCTTCCGCGTCGGTTTCCTCGGCCTGCTGCACCTGGACGTGATCCGGGAGCGGCTGGAGCGCGAGTTCGGCCTCGACCTGATCGCCACCGCCCCCAACGTGGTCTACCGCGTGGTCATGGAGGACGGCAGCGAGCACACGGTCACCAACCCGAGCGAGTTCCCCGAGGGGAAGATCAACGAGGTCTACGAGCCGGTCGTGCGGGCCACCATCCTCGCGCCCACCGAGTTCATCGGCTCGATCATGGAGCTGTGCCAGACCCGGCGCGGCACCCTGCTCGGCATGGACTACCTCTCGGAGGACCGCGTCGAGATCCGCTACACGCTGCCGCTCGCGGAGATCGTCTTCGACTTCTTCGACCAGCTGAAGTCCAAGACCCGCGGCTATGCCTCGCTGGACTACGAGCCCACCGGCGAGCAGACCAGCTCCCTGGTCAAGGTCGACATCCTGCTGCACGGCGACAAGGTGGACGCGTTCTCCGCGATCACCCACAAGGACCAGGCGTACGCGTACGGCGTGCGGCTCGTCGCCAAGCTCAAGGAGCTGATCCCGCGGCAGGCCTTCGAAGTGCCGGTGCAGGCCGCCATCGGCTCCCGGGTCATCGCCCGCGAGACCATCCGCGCCATCCGCAAGGACGTCCTCGCCAAGTGCTACGGCGGTGACATCTCCCGTAAGCGGAAGCTGCTGGAGAAGCAGAAGGAAGGCAAGAAGCGGATGAAGATGGTGGGTTCCGTGGAGGTTCCGCAGGAGGCCTTCATCGCCGTCCTGTCCAGCGATGACAGCGCGGGGTCGGCCAAGGGCAAGAAGTAACCAACGGTAACAGCGGGTTGCGCCCATAAACGGGACACAAGGGGGTCCGCCGTGCGAAAGCGCGGCGGGCCCCTACGCGTGCGTAACGTCGCTCTGCGTGGAAAGTGACAGGCCGATGCCCCTTACGCAGCGGCCGGTCGCGGCTTACTCTGATCCCTGCTCGATAGTTACTCGCGAGTTAAACAAGTGCTCGAACCCCCACCGTGAGTTAACCCAGCCGCACCGAGTCAGCCGCACCGTCGCGGGCCCCCGGAGGATGTCGTGAGCGACACACAGACCCTGATCGAGAACCGTCCGCCGTCCGTGGCGTCCCTCTTCCTGGAGCGCGTGGCGGCCACACCGGACGCCGAGGCCTACCGCTATCCGGTGCCGTCGGCCTCCGGTCAGGGCCCCGACGACTGGAAGTCACTCAGCTGGGCGCAGGCCGCCGAGCGGGTGTACGCGATCGCGGCCGGCCTCATCGAGCTGGGCGTGCAGCCCGAGCAGCGGGTGGCGCTCGCCTCCTCCACCCGGGTCGAGTGGATCCTCGCGGACCTCGGCATCCTGTGCGCCGGGGGCGCGACGACCACCGTCTACCCGCAGACCAACGCCGACGAGTCGGCCTTCATCCTCTCCGACTCCGAGAGCCGGGTGCTGATCGCCGAGGATGCGGCCCAGGTCGCCAAGGCCCTCGAGAAGCGCGCCGAGCTGCCCGACCTCACCAAGGTCGTCGTGATCGACCCGGCCGGCGCCGAGACGGGCGACTGGGTGATCACCCTCGCCGAGCTGGAGCGGCGTGGCGCCGCCTACCTGGAGACGCACCCCGAGCTGATCAAGGAGCGGGTCGGCGCGATCACCCGTGAGCAGCTCGCCACCCTCATCTACACCTCCGGCACCACCGGCCGCCCCAAGGGTGTGCGCCTGCCGCACGACAACTGGGCGTACATGGCCAAGGCGATCGCCGCGACCGGCCTGATCAGCGGCGAGGACGTGCAGTACCTGTGGCTGCCGCTCGCGCACGTCTTCGGCAAGGTGCTCACCTCCGGCCAGATCGAGGTCGGGCACGTCACCGCCGTCGACGGCCGCGTCGACAAGATCATCGAGAACCTTCCGGTGGTCCAGCCGACGTACATGGCGGCCGTGCCGCGCATCTTCGAGAAGGTCTACAACGGCGTCGCCGCCAAGGCCCGCGAGGGCGGACCGGCCAAGTACAAGATCTTCCAGTGGGCCGCCGAGGTCGCCCGCGAGTACGCCAAGGTCAGCCAGGACAACTTCCGGCGCACCGGCACCCACGCCGTGCCGTTCGGGCTGGCCGCCAAGCACAAGGTCGCCGACACGCTCGTCTACGCCAAGCTCCGCGACGCCTTCGGCGGCCGGCTGCGCGCCTGCGTCTCCGGCGCCTCCGCGCTCGCGCCCGAGATCGGCTACTTCTTCGCCGGCGCCGGCATCCACATCCTGGAGGGCTACGGCCTCACCGAGTCCTCCGCCGCCTCCTTCGTCAACCCCGGCGAGGCCTACCGCACCGGCACCGTCGGCAAGCCGCTGCCCGGCACGGAGGTGCGCATCGCCGACGACGGCGAGATCCTGCTGCGCGGCCCCGGCATCATGGAGGGCTACCACGGGCTGCCCGAGAAGACCGTCGAGGTGCTGGAGTCCGACGGCTGGTTCCACACCGGGGACATCGGCGAGCTGTCGCCCGACGGCTATCTGCGCATCACCGACCGCAAGAAGGACCTGATCAAGACCTCCGGCGGCAAGTACGTCGCACCGGCCGAGGTCGAGGGCCATTTCAAGGGCGTGTGCCCGTACGTCTCCAACATCCTGGTGCACGGCGCCGACCGGAACTACTGCACGGCCCTCATCGCCCTGGACGAGATCGCCATCCTGGACTGGGCGAAGGAGAACGGCCTGGAGGGCAGGCCGTACGCGGAGATCGTCGCCGCGCCGCAGACCGTGGAGATGGTCGACGGGTATGTGCGCCAGCTCAACGCCGGACTGCAGAAGTGGCAGACCATCAAGAAGTTCCGGCTGCTGCCGCGGGATCTCGATGTGGAGCACGGCGAGATCACGCCGAGCCTGAAGCTGAAGCGGCCCGTGGTGGAGCGGGAGTACCGGCACCTCATCGACGAGATGTACGCCGGTACGCGGGAGGCGTAGCGCGGTTCTGACAGGGGCGGCCGGGGACCGCCGGCGGCTGTGCGTCATCAGTGGCCGCTCGCGCGGTTCCCCGCGCCCCTGAGGGGGTTTGTGCTCGCCGCCGCTCGAAAGTTGCCGTCTTCTGGCCACTTCGGTGACTCGGCGCTTATGGGCGCCCCCTGTCTGTCACCCTGGGCCGCATGGACATGGCGGCCATACCGACGCAGCGGGAGAGCGAACCCCGGGCCTTTGAGGTTCGGGGGCGCGCCACGCTGCCCGGAGGTCCCCTCGCGCCCGGCTCGGCCCGGGCGCTGGTGCGGGCCGCGCTGGCCGACGCGCCCGGGGTCCCGGTCCGGCTCGTCGACGACGCCATGGCGGTCGTCAGCGAGCTGGTCACCAACTCCGTCGTGCACGCCGGTACGGACGTGGAGGTCGACTGGCGCCTCGAGGAGACCGGCGCGTTCGTCGTGGAGGTGGGCGACCTCCATCCCTCCCGCGCCCCGCGCGACCCCCTCGGCGGCGAGGGGGCGTACGACATCCCGGAGTACGGGCGCGGCCTGCGACTGGTCACCACGCTCGCCGAGTCCTGGGGCGTCACCTACCGCGCCGGCGCCAAGACCGTCTGGGCGAGGCTGCCCCCGGGCGGCGTCGAGGACCCGGACGCGGCCGCGCCGGAGTCGGCCCTGGAGGTCGCCGAGGACCTCGCCCCGCAGCCGCACCGCCTCGACGGCGACCGGGACTGGCTCGGCCGGGGCGCGCTGTCCTTCCTCGCCGAGGCCTCCGACCTGCTCGCGGGTCAGCTGGACGAGAACCTGGTCACGGCGCTGACCGGCCAGCTCATCGTGCCCCGGCTCGCCGACTGGTGCGCGGTGTGGCTGGAGGACGAGGCGACCGTGCGCACCGGCGCGGGCGGCGGCCCCGACCGGGTCTGGCACGCCAGCGAGAACCGCGTCGGGGAACTGCGCTGCGCCCTGGAGAAGGAGCCGCCCTGCCCGCGCGACGGGCTGCGCTCCGGTCCCGAGTCGTACCCGTGGCCCGGCCACGCGCTCGGCCCGCAGGGCACCGACGGCACGGCGCTGGCGTACCGGCTGATCGCGGGCGGCCGGCCGCTCGGCACGCTGGTCATCGGCAGGGTCGGGCTGCTGGGCTTCCCCGACGAGGTCACCGGGCTCGTGGAGGACCTCAGCCGCCGGGTGGCCCTGGCCATCGGCGCGGCCCGCCAGTACGCCCGCCAGGCCACCATCAGCGCCGTCCTGCAGCGCGGCCTGCTGCCCGGCGCGGTCGCCGAGATCCCGGGCGTGAGCAGCGCGCTCGTCTACGAGCCCTGCGACAAGGGCGGCCCCAGCGGCGACTTCTACGATCTGTTCCCGGCCGGCGACGGCCGCTGGTGCTTCGCCGTCGGCGACGTCCAGGGCAAGGGCCCCGAGGCGGCGGTCGTGATCGGCCTCGCCCGCCCCTGGCTGCGCCTGCTCGCCCGCGAGGGCTACCGCGTCGCCGACGTCCTCGACCGCCTCAACCAGCTCCTCCTGGACGACGCCACCGAGGCCGCCGACGCCGCCGCCCGCGCCCTCGTCGCCGTCGGAGGCCGGCCGATGGCCGCCGCGGACGGCCCGCAGACCCGCTTCCTGTCCCTGCTCTACGGCGAGCTGACCCCGTACGAGGGCGGGGTCCGCTGCACCCTCGCCTCCGCCGGCCATCCCCTCCCGCTCGTCCTGAGCCCCGACGGCACCGTGCGCACCGCCGCCGGCCCGCAGACCCTGCTCGGCGTGGTCGAGGACGAGACCTACACCAGCGAGACCCTCGACCTGCGGCCCGGCGACAGTCTGCTGTGCGTCACCGACGGGGTGACCGAGCGCCGCTCCGGCTCCCGGCAGTTCGACGACGGCGACGGGCTCGCCCGCGCCCTGTCCGGCTGTGCGGGGCTCAGCGCCGAACTGATCGCGGAAAGGATCCGCCGCCTGGTGCACGACTTCGGCGGGGGCCTGCCGGAGGACGACCTGGCGCTGCTGGTGCTCCAGGCGGAGTGACCGCCGCCGTACGGGACAATGGAGTACATGCCTTCCGCACTCCCCGACGGCGAGCCCGTCCCCGCCGACGGCGCGCTGCCCGCGCACGCGCTCGCCGGGGCCGCCGAGCGCCCCCTCGGCTTCTACCTGCACGTCCCGTACTGCGCGACCCGCTGCGGCTACTGCGACTTCAACACCTACACCGCGACCGAGCTGCGCGGCACGGGCGGCGTGCTGGCCTCCCGCGACAGCTACGCGGACACGCTGACCGACGAGATCCGGCTCGCCCGGAAGGTGCTCGGCGACGATCCGCGTCCGGTCCGTACGGTCTTCGTCGGCGGCGGTACGCCGACGCTGCTGGCCGCGGACGACCTCGTACGGATGCTGGGGGCGATCCGCGACGAGTTCGGTCTCGCGCCGGACGCCGAGATCACGACGGAGGCGAACCCGGAGTCGGTCGACCCGGCCTACCTCGCCACCCTCCGCGAGGGCGGCTTCAACCGGATCTCCTTCGGCATGCAGAGCGCGAGGCAGCACGTGCTGCGCGTGCTCGACCGCACCCACACCCCGGGCCGCCCCGAGGCGTGCGTCGCGGAGGCGCGGGCGGCGGGCTTCGAGCACGTGAACCTGGACCTGATCTACGGCACCCCCGGCGAGAGCGACGACGACTGGCGGGCCTCGCTGGACGCGGCGATCGGCGCGGGACCGGACCACGTCAGCGCGTACGCGCTCATCGTCGAGGAGGGCACCCAGCTCGCCCGCCGGATCCGCCGGGGCGAGGTCCCCATGACCGACGACGACGTCCACGCCGACCGCTACCTGATCGCCGAGGAAACCCTCTCCGGGGCGGGCTTCGACTGGTACGAGGTCTCCAACTGGGCCACCTCCGAGGCGGGCCGCTGCCTGCACAACGAGCTGTACTGGCGCGGCGCCGACTGGTGGGGCGCGGGCCCCGGTGCGCACTCGCACGTGGGCGGGGTGCGCTGGTGGAACGTCAAGCATCCGGGGGCGTACGCGGCGGCCCTCGCCTCCGGCCGCTCCCCGGGGGCCGGGCGTGAACTGCTGTCCGACGAGGACCGGCGGGTGGAGCGGATCCTGCTGGAGCTGCGGCTGCGGGAAGGTGTGCCGCTGTCCTTGCTGAGGGAGGAGGGGCTCCAGGCGTCCCGGCGGGCGCTGGCGGAGGGGCTCCTCCAGGAAGGGCCGTACGACGAGGGGCGGGCCGTGCTGACGCTGCGGGGGCGGTTGCTGGCGGACGCGGTGGTGCGGGACCTGGTGGATTGATCACTCCCGCGAGTGAATCCCTCCGGAACGCCGGTTCGGTCCCTAACCTGGTTCGTAGGCTGCCGCCAAAAGGACGCGGCGGATGTGGAGGGCCACGGAGATGACCGCTGTGGACGAGCGTGGGATGACCAAGTACTTCGAGGAGCTTGAGCCTCCCGAGGGCGTCAAGGTCGAACTTCTCCGGGGGGAAATCGTGATGATGGCGAGCCCTGATCTTGTGCACAACATGATCGTGGAGGACGTGCTGGATCAGATCCCACGCAAGCGGTGGTCTCGCCTACAGACCCAGGACGTCGACATTGTCGATGAGGCCAGTGAGCCAGTGCCGGACCTGGTGGTTCTCGAGCGCGAAGTCAGGCCTGCCTCGGGTCGACTGCTGCCGTGCAGCCTGATCACCATGGTCGTCGAGGTCGTCTCCAAGACCAGCGTCCAGCGGGACTACGAGATCAAGCGGTCGATCTACGCCGCCGGCAAGGTACCGGCCTACCTCATCGTGGACCCGATCATGGCGCAATGCGTCTTGCTGACGAGGCCCGTCGGGCGGGGTGAGGACGCGGAGTACCAGCGACAGGAGATCACCAAGTTCGGGGCACCGCTGCTGCTGGAGGACCTGGGGCTCGAATTGGACACCAACGAGTTCGGCACCTACCCGAAGGTCAGACCCCACCGCTACCCGTAACAAAGTCGATCAGCTCCTCCACCCGCCCCAGCAACTCCGGCTCCAGGTCCTTGTAGGACCCCACCCGCTTCAGGATCGCCTGCCACACCGCGCCCGTGTTCTCCGACGGCCAGCCCAGCGCCCGGCACACCCCCGTCTTCCAGTCCTGCCCCCGCGGCACCTTCGGCCAGGCCTCGATCCCCAGCGACGACGGCTTCACAGCCTCCCAGATGTCGATGTACGGGTGGCCCACGACCAGCGCGTGCTCACTCGTCACCGACTCCGCGATCCGCCACTCCTTCGTGCCCGGCACCAAGTGGTCCACCAGGACGCCCAGCCGCGCGTCCGGACCCGGCGCGAAGGCCGACACGATCGACGGCAGGTCGTCCACACCCTCCAGGTACTCCACGACCACGCCCTCGATGCGCAGGTCGTCGCCCCACACCTTCTCGACCAGCTCGGCGTCGTGCCGGCCCTCGACGTAGATGCGGCCGGCGCGGGCCACGCGGGCGCGGGCGCCGGGGACGGCGACCGAACCGGATGCCGTACGGGTGGGCCGTACCGGACCGGAGGACGACGGGCGCACCAGCGTCACCACCCGCCCCTCCAGCAGGAAGCCCCGTGGCTCCAGCGGGAACACCCGGTGCTTGCCGAAGCGGTCCTCCAGCGTCACCGTGCCCGCCTCGCAGCGGATCACCGCCCCGCAGAACCCGGTGCCGGGCTCCTCCACCACCAGGCCCGGCTCCGCCGGTACCTCCGGCACCGGCTGCTGCTTCTTCCACGGCGGAGTCAGGTCGGCGGAGTACTGGCGCATTCGGATGACGATAGGAGAAGCCGTGGGCCACGACTCACGACACGCCGAAACGCGCCGCCAGTTGATCACGCTGGCGTCGCACGAACCCCGCGTCCACCACCGCTCCGTGACCGGGCACGTACAGCGCGTCCTCGCCGCCCAGCGACAGGAGCCGGTCCAGGGCGTCCGGCCAGCGGGCCGGGACCGCGTCCGGGCCCGCCTGCGGTTCGCCGGACTCCTCCACCAGGTCGCCGCAGAAGACCACCTCCGGATCCCCCGGGACCAGCACGGCCAGATCGTGCGCGGTGTGGCCGGGACCCACGTTCGCCAGCAGCACCTGGCGGCCGCCCCCGAGGTCCAGCGTCCACTCGCCGGAGACCAGGTGCCGGGGCACGGCCAGCGCGTCCACCGCCTCGTCGGCGTCGGCGACCGGCAGACCGTTGCGCACCGCGTCCAGGCGCAGCTCCTCCCGCTCGTGCGCGAGGACGGCGTCCATACCGACGGGCCCGTACACCTCCGCCCCGGCGAACGCGGCCGCCCCGAGGACATGGTCGAAGTGGGGGTGCGTCAGCGCGAGATGGGTCACACGGCCGCCGGCGAGTTCCTCGGCCTGCGCCCGTAGCCGCGCGCCCTCGGCGAGACCGGAGCCGGCGTCCACCATCAGCGCCGTACCCGCCCCGAGGACCAGTCCGGCCGTGCAGTCCCAGCCGGGCAGCCGGCACCGCCCGACCCCGGCGGTCAGCCGCTCCCACCCCAGCTCTTCCCAAGTCACCGTCATACCGCGACGCTAGCCCCAGGAGCCGCCGCGACCGCACCGACCTTGCCCCGGGTGTACCCCACAGCCGTACACTGGGCCCGGGAGCGCTGGCACTCACATGCGAAGAGTGCCAGGCGGATACACCGCGGAACAGAGGGGACGACATGCTGGAGGTGCGCGCGGATGCTGAGTGAACGCAGGCTTCAGGTACTGCGCGCCATCGTCCAGGACTATGTCGGCACCGAGGAGCCGGTCGGGTCGAAGGCCCTGACCGAGCGGCACAGCCTCGGGGTCTCCCCGGCGACCGTCCGCAACGACATGGCGGCCCTGGAGGACGAGGGGTACATCGCGCAGCCGCACACCAGCGCGGGGCGCATCCCCACCGACAAGGGCTACCGGCTGTTCGTGGACAAGCTCGCGGGCGTCAAGCCGATGACCGCGCCGGAGCGGCGGGCCATCCAGAACTTCCTGGAGGGGGCCGTCGACCTCGACGACGTCGTGGCCAGGACCGTGCGGCTGCTCGCGCAGCTCACACGGCAGGTCGCCGTCGTGCAGTACCCGTCCCTGACCCGGTCCACCGTCCGGCACGTGGAGTTGCTCTCGCTCGCTCCCGCGCGCGTGATGCTCGTGCTGATCACGGACACCGGCCGGGTCGAGCAGCGGATGGTCGACTGCCCGGCGCCCTTCGGCGAGTCCTCGCTCGCCGACCTGCGCGCGCGGCTGAACAGCCGGGTCGCGGGCCGCCGGTTCACGGACGTGCCGAAGCTGGTCGAGGACCTGCCGGACGCCTTCGATCCCGAGGACCGCGGTACGGTCTCCACCGTGCTCTCCACCCTGCTGGAGACACTGGTCGAGGAGAACGAGGAGCGGCTGATGATCGGCGGAACCGCCAATCTCACCCGCTTCGGGCATGACTTTCCCCTCACGATCCGGCCCGTCCTGGAGGCCCTGGAGGAGCAGGTCGTGCTCCTCAAGCTCCTGGGCGAGGCGAAGGATCCGGGCGTGACCGTGCGCATCGGGCACGAGAACGCCCACGAGGGACTCAACTCCACCTCGGTGGTGTCGGTGGGCTACGGTTCGGGCGGCGAGGCGGTTGCCAAGCTCGGCGTGGTCGGACCGACCCGCATGGACTACCCGGGAACGATGGGAGCGGTACGCGCAGTGGCACGGTACGTCGGACAGATCCTGGCGGAGTCGTAAGTGGCCACGGACTACTACGCCGTTCTCGGCGTGCGCCGCGACGCGTCGCAGGATGAGATCAAGAAGGCGTTCCGCCGGCTCGCGCGCGAGCTGCACCCGGACGTCAACCCGGACCCGAAGACCCAGGAGCGGTTCAAGGAGATCAACGCCGCTTACGAGGTGCTGTCGGACCCGCAGAAGAAGCAGGTCTACGACCTCGGCGGCGACCCGCTCTCCCAGGCGGGCGGCGCCGGTGCGGGCGGCTTCGGGGCCGGTGGCTTCGGCAACTTCTCCGACATCATGGACGCGTTCTTCGGTACGGCGTCGCAGCGCGGGCCGCGCTCGCGCACCCGGCGCGGCCAGGACGCGATGATCCGGATCGAGGTCGAGCTGGACGAGGCGGCCTTCGGGACCACCAAGGACATCCAGGTCGACACCGCGGTCGTCTGCAACACCTGCAACGGCGAGGGCGCGGCGCCCGGTACGACCGCCCAGACCTGTGACATGTGCCGCGGCCGCGGTGAGGTCTCCCAGGTCACCCGGTCCTTCCTGGGCCAGGTCATGACCTCGCGGCCCTGCCCCCAGTGCCAGGGCTTCGGCACGGTCGTGCCGACCCCGTGCCCCGAGTGCGCCGGCGACGGCCGCGTCCGCTCCCGCCGGACCCTGACCGTGAAGATCCCGGCCGGTGTCGACAACGGCACGCGGATCCAGCTCGCCGGTGAGGGCGAGGTCGGCCCCGGTGGCGGTCCGGCCGGTGACCTGTACGTCGAGATCCACGAGCTGCCGCACCAGACCTTCCAGCGGCGCGGCGACGACTTGCACTGCACGGTCACGATCCCGATGACCGCGGCCGCCCTCGGCACCAAGGTGCCGCTGGAGACCCTGGACGGCATGGAGGAGGTCGACATCCGGCCCGGCACCCAGTCCGGCCAGTCGATCCCGCTGCACAACCGGGGCGTCACACATCTGCGCGGCGGCGGCCGGGGTGACCTGATCGTGCACGTCGAGGTGCAGACCCCGACCAAGCTGGACCCGGAGCAGGAGCGACTGCTGCGCGAGCTGGCCAAGCTGCGCGGCGAGGAGCGGCCCCAGGGACAGTTCCAGCCGGGGCAGCAGGGGTTGTTCTCGCGGTTGAAGGATGCGTTCAACGGTCGCTGAGGTGCGCTGCGGGGCGGCCGGGGGTTGGCCCCCGGGTGGGCACGGTCAGCCGGGGCAGCAGGGGTTGTTCTCGCGGTTGAAGGACGCGTTCAACGGTCGCTGAGAAGCCCGCTGAACGGTGAGGGTGCCTCCGGCTTATGCCGGGGGACGCCCCGATTCGGACTCCCTCGGAGGACGTGACAACATGCGGTCATGTCCTCCGCGCTGACCGATCTCTTCCCCCACCCGATCGTGCAGGCCCCCATGGCGGGCGGTGTCTCCGTCCCGCAGCTCACCGCCGCCGTCTCCGAGGCCGGCGGCCTCGGGTTCCTCGCCGCCGGGTACAAGACCGCCGACGGCATGTACCAGGAGATCAAGCAGCTGCGGGGGCTCACCGGCCGCCCCTTCGGTGTGAACGTGTTCATGCCCCAGCCCGAGTATGCGGAGTCGGGCGCCGTCGAGGTCTACGCCCACCAGCTGGCCGGCGAGGCCGCCTGGTACGAGACCGAGCTGGGCGACCCGGACAGCGCCCGGGACGACGGTTACGACGCCAAACTCGCCGTGCTCCTCGACAATCCGGTGCCGGTGGTCTCCTTCCACTTCGGTGTGCCGGGCCGGGAGGTCCTCGACCGGTTCCGCCGGGCCGGGACCCTCACCCTGGTCACCGCCACCACCGCCGAGGAGGCGCTGGCGGTGGAGCGGGCCGGGGCCGACGCGGTGATCGCCCAGGGCGTGGAGGCCGGCGGTCACCAGGGGACCCACCGGGACCTCCCCGAGAACGACGGCTCCGGCATCGGGCTGCTCTCGCTGGTCGCGCAGATCCGCGAGACCGTGCGCATCCCGATCGTCGCCGCCGGCGGCATCATGCGCGGCGGCCAGATCGCCGCCGTCCTCGCGGCCGGCGCGAGCGCGGCCCAGCTGGGCACCGCCTTCCTCGCCACCCCCGAGTCCGGCGCCCCGGCCGTGTACAAGCAGGCACTGACCGACCCCCTGTTCGCCCGCACCGAGTTGACCCGCGCCTTCTCCGGCAGACCGGCCCGTGGACTGGTCAACCGTTTCCTGCGGGAGCACGGCCCGTACGCCCCCGCCGCCTATCCCGAGCTCCACCACCTCACCTCGCCGCTGCGCAAGGCCGCCGCCAAGGCCGGGGACGCGCAGGGCATGGCGCTGTGGGCGGGCCAGGGCCACCGGATGGCCCGCGAGCTGCCGGCCGGGCGGCTGGTGGAGGTCCTGGCGGAGGAACTCGACGCCGCTCGGACAGCGTTGTCGGCCAAGGGAGGCCCGCGATGACCGCGCCGGTGTTCGTCGTCGAGTCGCTGGAGGGCGTGGGCCCCGGCTCGGTCGTCGACGTCACGGGTCCCGAGGGGCGGCACGCGGTCTCCGTACGGCGGTTGCAGCCCGGCGAGACCGTGGTGCTGACGGACGGCAGGGGCCGGGGCGCGGCCGGGGTCGTCGTCGGTGTGTCGGGCAAGGACCACCTGGTCGTCGAGCCCTTCGAGTTCCCGGTGGAACCCGAGCCGAGCCCGCGGATCACCGTCGTCCAGGCCCTGCCCAAGGGCGACCGCGGCGAGCTGGCCGTGGAGACGATGACGGAGACCGGTGTCGACGCGATCGTGCCCTGGCAGGCCGCCCGCTGCATCACCCAGTGGAAGGGCGAGCGGGGTCTGAAGGCCCTCGCCAAGTGGCGGGCCACCGCGCGCGAGGCCGGCAAGCAGTCCCGCCGGCTGCGCTTTCCCGAGGTCGCGGACGCGGCAAGCACCAAGCAGGTTGCCGCACTTCTCGCCAAAGCCGACTTCGCCGGCGTCCTGCACTCCGACTTCGAGCACGTCAGCCGGCCGCTCGCCACCGCAGAACTGCCCACCGACGGTGAGATCGTGCTGGTCGTCGGCCCCGAGGGCGGCGTCTCGCGCGACGAGTTGGCGCTGTTCGAGGAGGCGGGGGCGAAGGCGTACGTGCTGGGCCCCTCGGTGCTGCGTACCTCGACCGCCGGCACCGCCGCGGCGGCCCTGCTGCTGGGCCGCACCGGCCGCTGGTCCTGAACACCCGGGGAGAATGATGGAACTCGCCCAAGTCCGGCTCCTGGTCAGCGACTTCGCTGCCTGCTACCGCTTCTACGCCGACGTCCTCGGCCTCAAGCCGCAGTCGGGCGCGACCGAGGGCCCCTACGAGAAGTTCAGCCCGCACGCCGGCTCCGCGGGGATCGCGCTGCAGGACCGGGTGATGATGGCGGAGGTGCTGGCCGAGCTGGGCGAGACGGCCACCGGTCACCGTTCCCTGGTCGTCCTGCGCGTCGACGACCTGGACGCCTACGTTTCGGAGATCGTCGCCCGTGGTGCGGTCCTTGTGCACGGCCCGGCGGCCATGACCGAACGGATGAGGGTCGCCCATCTCAAGGACCCCGAGGGCAACCTGGTCGAACTCCAGGAGTGGCTGCTGCTGCGCGGGTAGCGGTTCCCCGCGGGGCGCCCGCGACGCACCGAACGGGTGAGTGGCCGTATGCGGCCTTCCCCCCTGCCCGTGCCGGTGGCACCCTGCCCTGCATGGGGGTTTTGAGAGGGAATCGACGCGGCGTGCGGGGCGTGGCCGCAGCCGGGCTGGTCGTCGGCGTCGGGGCGGCCGTGGTGGCCTGTCAGCCCGGTGACCTCAGTTCCGCCTCCGCCGCCTACACCACCGACACCACCGCGACGGCCAGGCTCAAGCAGCAGCATATCGATGTCAGTTGGCTCACCTGCACCGGGAACTACGGGGGCCGCCCGGCGGGGAAGTCGCCCTCGCCCGGTGAGTCCACCGTCGTCTCCGTCGACTGCCGGGGCGAGACCAGGGACCGGCGGAAGATCACCGTCACCGGGAAGGTGACCAGGGCCGTCGACGGAGCGTGCGTGCGCGGCGACCTGACGGCGGAGGCCGGCGGCAGAGAGGTGTTCCATGTCGACGGGCTCGGCGACTGCGACGCCACGCCGGGTCCGACGTACCGGCCGCCCACCTACCTGCCCGGCGGCCGGCCGACCGTGACGGTGACGGTCACCCGGACCCTGTGGTGCAAGGGCGACCCCACCTGCTGGCCGGCCGAGGGCAAGTGATCGGAACGCGAGCGGGGCACACCGGTCACTGCGTACAGTGACGGGGTGACTCAGGGTGCCGCCTATCTCCGATTCCCCCACCTGCACGGCGACTTGGTGACCTTCGTCGCCGAGGACGACGTGTGGCTCGCCCCCCTCGACGGCGGCCGGGCCTGGCGGGTCAGTGCCGACAACCGGCCGGTGACCATGCCCCGGATCTCCCCGGACGGACGGTTCCTCGCCTGGACCTCCACCCGGGACGGCGCGCCCGAGGTGCATGTCGCCCCGGTCGACGGCGGCCTCGCCGACCGGCTGACGTACTGGGGCAACCGCCGTACCGAGGTCAGGGGCTGGACCGCCGACGGACGGGTGCTCGCGCTCGGTGCGCACGGCCGGCACAGTTTCCGCCACAGCTGGGCGCACGCCGTCCCGCTGGACGGCGGACCCGCCGAGACCCTGCCGTACGGTCCGGTCGGCGATGTGGCCGTCGGCCCGGCCACCGTCCTGCTGTCCGCGCCGATGGGCCGCGAGGCCGCCCACTGGAAGCGCTACCGGGGCGGCACGGCGGGCAAGCTGTGGATCGACCGGGAGGGCGGCGGGGAGTTCGTCCGGCTGCACGACGACGTCGACGGGAACATCGAGTGCCCGGTGTGGGTGGGGGACCGCATCGCCTTCCTCTCCGACCACGAGGGCACCGGCGCCCTGTACTCCTCCCTCGCCGACGGCTCCGACCTGCGCCGGCACACGCCCCTCGACGGCTTCTACGCCCGTCACGCCTCCGGAGACGGCCACCGGGTGGTCCACAGCTGCGGCGGTGAACTGTGGCTCCTCGACGACCTGGAGGGCGCCGAGCCGCGCCGGCTGGACGTGCGCCTCGGCGGGCCCCGGATCGATCTGCGGCCCCGTCCGGTGAACGCCTCCCGCTGGTTCGGCGAGGCGTCCCCCGACCACACCGCGCGCGGCAGCGCCGTCTGCGTACGCGGCGGGATCCACTGGGTCACCCACCGCTCGGGCCCGGCCCGCGCCCTCGCCGCCACCCCCGGCGTGCGCGCCCGCACGCCGCGCGCCTTCCGCGCCGAGGGCGAGGAGTGGGTGGTGTGGGTGACGGACGCGGAGGGCGACGACGCGCTGGAGTTCGCCCCGGCCACCGGCACGGTGCCCGGCGCCACCCCGCGCCGGCTCGCGGCCGGACAGCTCGGCCGGGTCCTGGAGCTGGCCGTGGCCCCCGACGGCAGCCGGGCCGCCGTGGCCGCGCACGACGGACGGCTGCTGCTCGTCGAACGCGAGACCGGCGAGGTCCGCGAGGTCGACCGCAGCGACGACGGCGAGGTCTCCGGGCTCGCCTTCTCACCCGACTCCGCCTGGCTGGCCTGGGCCCACCCCGGCCCCCGCCCGCTCTCCCAGCTGCGCATCGCCCACACCACCGACCTCTCGGTCACCGAGGCGACCCCGCTGCGCTTCCAGGACTACGCCCCCGCCTTCACCCTCGACGGCAAACACCTCGCCTTCCTCTCCAACCGCGCCTTCGACCCGGTCTACGACGAGCACGTCTTCGACCTCGCGTTCGTGGTCGGCGCCCGCCCGCACCTGATCACCCTGGCCGCCACCACGCCCTCGCCCTTCGGGCCGCAGCGCCACGGCCGCCCCTTCGAGGCCCCCGACAAGGACGAGACCCCCGACAGCGAGGGCACCCCGGCCACCCGTGTCGACCTGGAGGGCCTCGCCGACCGCATCGTGCCCTTCCCGGTGGAGGCCGGCCGGTACTCCACCCTGCGTGCCGCCAAGGACGGGGTGCTCTGGCTGCGCCACCCCGTGCAGGGCGTCCTCGGCGCCGCCCGCGCCCACCCCGAGGACCCCGACCCGCACACCGAGCTGGAGCGGTACGACCTCGCGCAGCGGCGCCTGGAGCACCTGGCCACGGGCGCCGACCACTTCGAGGTGAGCGGAGACGGCAAACGCGTGCTGCTGTGGAGCGACGGCCGGCTCCGGGTCGTCCCCAGCGACCGCCGTACCGGCACCGACGACGACGGCGACACCAGCGTCTGTGTCGACCTCGCCCGCGTCCGCCAGCCCCTCGACCCGGCCGCCGAGTGGCGGCAGATGTACGACGAGACCGGCCGCCTCATGCGCGACCACTTCTGGCGGCCCGACCTCGGCGGCGTCGACTGGAGCGGCGTCCTCGCCCGCTACCGCCCCCTCCTGGCGCGTGTCGCCACCCACAGCGACCTCGTCGACCTCCTCTGGGAGGTGCACGGCGAGCTCGGCACCTCACACGCCTACGTCACCCCATCCGGCGGCCGCGGCGGCGGCCCCCGGCACGGGCTGCTCGGCGCCGACATCTCCCGCCACCCGGACGGCAGCTGGCGCATCGACCGCATCCTGCCCTCGGAGACCTCCGACCCGGACGCCCGTTCCCCGCTCGCCGCGCCCGGCGTCGCCGTCCGCCCCGGCGACGCGGTCATCGCGGTCGCCGGCCACCCGGTCGACCCGGTGACGGGACCGGGTCCGCTGCTGGCCGGCACGGCGGGCCACCCGGTCGAGCTGACCGTCTCCCCGGCCGGCGGCGGCGAACCCCGCCACACCGTCGTCGTCCCGATCGCCGACGAGGAACCCCTGCGCTACCACGCCTGGGTCACCGGCCGCCGTGCCCACGTCCACGCGGCCTCCGACGGCCGCCTCGGCTACCTCCACGTCCCCGACATGCAGGCCCCCGGCTGGGCCCAGATCCACCGTGACCTGCGCGTCGAGGTGGCCAGGGAGGGCCTGGTGGTCGACGTCCGCGAGAACCGCGGCGGCCACACCTCCCAGCTGGTCGTCGAAAAACTGGCCCGCCGCATCATCGGCTGGGACCTCCCGCGCGGCATGCGCCCCACCAGCTATCCCCTCGACGCCCCGCGCGGCCCGGTCGTCGCCGTCGCCAACGAGTTCTCCGGCTCCGACGGCGACATCGTCAACGCGGCGATCAAGGCCCTCGGCATCGGCCCCGTCGTCGGCACCCGCACCTGGGGCGGCGTCATCGGCATCGACAGCCGCTATCACCTGGTCGACGGCACCCTGGTGACCCAGCCGAAGTACGCGATGTGGCTGGAGGGGGTGGGGTGGGACGTCGAGAACCACGGGGTGGACCCGGACGTGGAGGTCGTACAGAGCCCGCAGGACTGGGCGGAGGGCCGCGACACCCAGCTCGACGAGGCGATCAGGCTCGCGCTGCAGGCCCTGGAGGAGCGGCCCGCGAAAACCCCGCCGGGAATGCCGGCCTGATACGACTACGATGCCCCCGGTATTGATCACCAGCGTGAGGAGGCACACGCATGGCCGGCGAACCGCAGGACGACTGCCTGTTCTGCAAGATCGTCGCGGGTACGATCCCGGCGACGATCGTCCGCGAGACAGACACCACCGTCGCTTTCCGGGACATAAACCCCCAGGCGCCCACCCACATCCTGGTGATCCCCAGGGCCCACTACAAGAACGCCGCCGAGCTCGCCGCGGGCGCCCCGCAGCTGGCCGCCGACGTGCTCGCCGAAACCCAGGCCGTGGCCGACGAGGAGAAGCTCGAAAGCTACCGCACCGTCTTCAACACGGGCGCCGGCGTCGGCCAGACCGTCTGGCACGCCCACGCCCACGTCCTCGGCGGCCGTGGCATGCAGTGGCCCCCCGGATAGCCGGCCGTGTCCGTACGTGAACTGGTGATCCTCGGCACCGCCAGCCAGGTCCCCACCCGCCACCGCAACCACAACGGCTATCTGCTCAGGTGGGACGGCCAGGGCATCCTCTTCGACCCCGGCGAGGGCACACAGCGGCAGATGGTGCGCGCCGGGGTCGCCGCCCACGACCTGAACCGGCTCTGCGTCACGCACTTCCACGGCGACCACTGCCTCGGCCTCGCCGGTGTCATCCAGCGGATCAACCTCGACCAGGTGCCGCACGAGGTGACGGCGCACTACCCGCGCTCCGGGCAGCGCTTCTTCGACCGTCTGCGCTACGCGACGGCCTACCGGGAGACGGTCGGCCTCACCGAGGCACCGGTCGCCGCCGACGGCATCCTCGCGGTGACCGCCTCGTACACCCTGGAGGCCCGCAGGCTGTCGCATCCGGTGGAGTCCTACGGCTACCGCCTGATCGAACCCGACGGCCGCCGCATGCTGCCCGACCGGCTCGCGGCGCACGGGATCAAGGGCCCGGACGTCGGCCGGCTGCAGCGCGAGGGCCGGATCGGGGACGTCACGCTGGAGGACGTCAGCGAGGTGCGGCACGGGCAGCGGTTCGCCTTCGTCATGGACACCCGGCTCTGCGACGGCGTGCACGCGCTTGCCGAGGGCTGCGACCTGCTCGTCATCGAGTCGACCTTCCTGGACGACGACGTGGAACTGGCGGTGGAGCACGGTCATCTGACGGCCGGCCAGGCGGCGACGGTGGCCCGCGACGCCGGGGTGCGGCACCTCGTCCTCACCCACTTCAGCCAGCGCTACTCGGACCCGGAGGAGTTCGAGCGGCAGGCGCGGGCGGCCGGCTTCGAGGGGGAGCTGACCGTGGCGCACGACCTGCAGCGAGTGCCGGTTCCGAAACGGCGATAAAACACCCGTACGATGCTTTGATGCCCCTCCCGAAAGCAGAACTGCACCTCCACATCGAAGGCACTCTGGAGCCGGAGCTGGCGTTCGAGCTGGCCGCCCGCAACGGCGTCGAGCTGCCGTACGCCGACACGGACTCACTCCGCAAGGCCTACCAGTTCGAGGACCTCCAGTCCTTCCTGAACCTGTACTACGAGCTGATGGCCGTCCTGCGCACCGAGCGCGACTTCACGGACCTGGCCAACGCCTACCTGGCCCGCGCCGCCGCCCAGAGTGTGCGGCACGCGGAGATCTTCTTCGACCCGCAGGCCCACCTCGCCCGGGGCGTGTCCATGGGCACGGTCGTGGAGGGGCTGTGGCGGGCACTCGCCGGCAGCGAGGAGAACCACGGCATCTCCACCCGGCTCATCCTGTGCTTCCTGCGTGACGAATCCGCCGAGTCGGCCAGGGAGACGCTCGAGGCAGCGAGGCCGTATCTGGACCGGATCACCGGGGTCGGCCTGGACTCCGCCGAGGTCGGGCACCCCCCGGTGAAGTTCCGGGAGGTGTACGAGGCCGCGGCCCGGCTCGGGCTGCGCCGTGTCGCGCACGCCGGGGAGGAGGGTCCGCCGGAGTACATCACCGAGGCCCTGGACGTGCTCGGCGTGGAGCGTGTCGACCACGGGCTGCGCTGCGTGGAGGACCCGGTGCTGGTCGAGCGGCTGGTGCGGGAGCGGATCCCGCTCACCCTGTGCCCGCTGTCCAACGTCCGTCTCCGCACCGTCGACACCCTCGCCGACCACCCCCTTCCCGCCATGCTCGACGCCGGGCTGCTGTGCACGGTCAACTCCGACGACCCCGCCTACTTCGGCGGGTACGCGGGCGACAACTTCGCGGCCGTGCACCGGACCCTGGGCCTGTCCGAGGACCGGCTGCGGGAACTGGCCCGCAACTCCTTCCTGGCCTCCTTCCTGGAGGACGACGAGGAGCGGCGGGCCCGTTACCTGGCCGAGGTCGACGCGTACGAGTTCGGGGACGGGGTGTCGTAAGCCCCCTGCGGCAGCACGGTGGTTGACGGTCGCTCTTCGGGCTCTCTACCCTCTGTTCTCATACGTGGACGTCATTCATAAGGGGAGATGGTCAGGTGGGCGGCGATCCGAGTCCCGAGGGTGTGGCGCGGCGGTTGCGGGACGGAATGGCCCGCGGTGTGCTGTCCTTTCCGCTCACCGCGTTCCACGACGACGGCGCCCTCGATCCCGACGGCTTCCGCGCCCATGTCAGGGGCCGGCTCGCCGCCGGGCCCGGCGCCGTCTTCCCGGCCTGCGGCACCGGGGAGTTCTTCTCGCTGGACGAGGAGGAGTACCGGACCGTCGTCCGGGTCACCGTCGAGGAGGCGGCCGGGCGGGTGCCGGTCGTCGCGGGGACCGGCTACGGCTGGGCGCAGGCGGTGCGGTTCGCACGGATCGCCGAGGACGCCGGCGCCGACGCGCTGCTCGTGCTGCCGCACTACCTCATCGACGCCCCGCAGGAGGGCCTGGCCGCCCAGCTGGAGCGGCTCGCCGAACGCACCCGGCTGCCGCTGATCGCCTACCAGCGCGGCCAAGTCGCCTATACGGTGGGCGCGTTGCGGCGCATCGCGCGCATCCCGAACGTCATCGGCCTCAAGGACGGCCACAGTGACCTCGACCGCCTCCAGCGCCTCACCCTCGCCGCCCCCGACGGCTTCCTCTTCTTCAACGGTGCCGCCACCGCCGAGATCCAGGCCCGCGCCTACGCCACCGTCGGCGTCCCCGCCTACTCCTCCGCCGTGCACGCCTTCGCGCCCGAGATCGCCGACGCCTTCTTCACCGCGCTCCGGGACGGGCAGGACGGGACGCTCGACAAACTGCTGCGGGAGTTCTACGTCCCCTTCGTCGAACTCCGCGACCGCGCGCCCGGATACGCGGTGTCCCTGGTGAAGGCGGCGGCCCGGCTGCGCGGGCAGCGCGTCGGCCCCGTGCGCGCCCCGCTCACCGACCCCGCGCCCGCCGACCTCGCCGACCTCAAGGCCCTGCTCACCACCGGACTCGACCTCGTAGGAGCGTCCCTGTGACCCGTGACCTGACCATCGCCGAGGTGCGGCTGACACCGATCCTGGTCGCCGACGCGCCGCTGCTCAACACCCAGGGCGTGCACCAGCCGTACACCCCGCGCCTGATCGTCGAGGTCGTCACCGCCGACGGCATCACCGGGCTCGGCGAGACCTACGGCGACACCAGGTACCTGGAACTGGCCCGCCCGGCGGCCGAGCAGCTCACCGGGCGATCGGTCATGGATGTGAACGGGCTGTTCGCCATCGACCTCGGCGTCGACGAGTCGCGGGTCGAGGGACAGGTCGACGCGGGCGGGCTGCGCGGGGTGCAGAGCGCCGACAAGCTGCGGCTGTCGGTGCTGTCCGCCTTCGAGGTCGCCTGCCTGGACGCCCAGGGCAAGGCGCTCGGGCTGCCCGTGCACGCACTGCTCGGCGGCAAGGTGCGGGACGCCGTCGAGTACAGCGCCTACCTCTTCTACAAGTGGGCCGGCCATCCGCGGGGCGTGGCCTGCGAGCGGGACGACTGGGGGGCCGCGCTCGACCCTGCCGGGGTCGTGGAACAGGCGCGGCTGCTCAAGGAGCGGCACGGGTTCACGTCGTTCAAGCTCAAGGGCGGTGTCTTTCCGCCGGACGAGGAGATCGCGGCCGTACGGGCCCTCGCCGGGGCCTTCCCCGGGCACCCGCTGCGCCTCGACCCCAACGGCGCCTGGTCGGTCGAGACCTCACTGAAGGTGGCGAAGGAGCTCGGGGACGTCCTGGAGTACCTGGAGGACCCGACGCTGGGTACGGCCGCGATGGCCGAGGTGTCGGCGGGGACCGACGTCCCGCTCGCCACGAACATGTGCGTGACCACCTTCGGGGAGATCAAGGAGGCCTTCACGCGCGACGCCGTGCAGGTCGTCCTCTCCGACCACCACTACTGGGGCGGGCTGCGCAACACCCAGAAGCTCGCCGCGATCTGCGCCGCCTTCGGGGTCGGGGTGTCGATGCACTCCAACACCCACCTGGGGATCAGCCTCGCCGCGATGACGCAGGTCGCGGCCACCGTCCCCGGACTCCACCACGCGTGCGACTCCCACTACCCCTGGCAGTCCGAGGACGTCCTCACCGAGCGGCTCGCGTTCCGCGGCGGAAAGGCCGAAGTCTCCGACGCCCCCGGCCTCGGGGTCGAACTCGACCGGGACGAACTGGCCCGGCTGCACCGGCGGTGGGCCGAGGACGACGGCTCGCTGCGGGACCGTGACGACGCGGCGGCGATGCGGGCGGGCGAACCGGGCTGGCGGCAACCGGTGATGCCCCGCTGGTAACACCCTTCGCGGTGCGACATGTGGTGCACACTGGCCAGATCCGCACCACGCCAGGGAGCGCACCGTGACCCCGTCGCACACGATCACCGGAGAGGAACCGGAACACCTCACCCAGGCCGCGCGCTGTCAGGCCCAGGTCGATCCGCTCGCCGCGCTGCGTGCGCCCGGCGACCCGCCCTGGGACGTCTATCTGACGGGCACGGTCTTCCTCGACATCATCTTCACCGGCCTGGACTCGGCGCCCGTGCGCGGCACCGAGTCCTGGGCCCGGGGGATGGGCTCCAGCCCCGGCGGGGTCGCCAACATGGCCACGGCCCTGGCCCGGCTCGGACTGCGGACCTCCCTCGCGGCGGCCTTCGGGGACGACCACTACGGCGAGTACTGCTGGGACGCGCTCGAACAGGGCGAGGGCATCGATCTGTCGGCGTCGCGGACGGTACCCGGCTGGCACTCGCCGGTGACGGTGTCCATGGCGTACGAGGGTGAGCGGACGATGGTCTCCCACGGGCACGAGCCGCCGCCGGAGGCCGTGCTGGACGGGGCCCCCGACTGGCCGCCCCGCGCGCGTGCGGCCGTCGCCTCGCTCACGCCCGGTACGCGGGCGCCGTGGATCGCCGAGGCGGCGCGGGAGGGAACGCGGATCTTCGCCGACGTCGGCTGGGACGAGACCGGGGCGTGGGATCTTTCCGGGCTCGCCGATCTGGAGCACTGCGAGGCGTTTCTGCCGAACGAGGAGGAGGCGAAGCGGTACACGGGGGCCGACTGCCCGAGGCTCGCCGCGCATGCCCTGACGGAGTACGTGCCGGTGGCTGTGGTGACGCTCGGGTCGGAGGGGGCGTACGCGGTGGACCGGCGGACGGGGGAGGCGGCGGAGGTGCCGGCGATCGCCGTGGAGGCACTGGATCCGACGGGGGCGGGGGATGTCTTCGTCGCCGGGTTCGTGACGGGGTCGCTGGCGGGGTGGCCGCTGGCGGACCGGCTGGCCTTCGCCGGGCTGACGGCTGCTTTGTCGGTGCAGGAGTTCGGGGGGTCCTTGTCCGCGCCGGGGTGGTCGGAGATCGGGGCGTGGTGGCGGCGGGTGCAGTCCCTTCCGGGGCAGGATCCGGCGGCGCTGCAGCGGTACGCGTTCCTGGAGGGGCTGGTGCCGGAGGAACTGGACCGGCCGTGGCCGCTGCGGCGAGCGGTCCCGACGATCGGCTTCGGCCGGTCAGCCTGACCCACCGGGGGCTCCGGCCCTGGCCGTGGAGCTCTCGGCCGCCTGGGCGGTGGCCTCCGGCCGGGGGTGTGGTGCCGGGGCTGGGGTGGGGGAAGGCCCCTGGAAAAGTCCTACAGGCTTGTCAGTGCCCCGTCGTACCCTGGAATCGCGAGGCCGCCCTCAGCTGTGCGGCCGTGAGAAGGAGGAAGCGCAGGCCTTCAGCGCCGGCCCATGACACAGACACCCACAGCTCACACCCCCGCGCAGGAGCAGGCGAGAGCGCAGTTCACCGTCCCCGCCCAGCACCCCATGGTGACCGTGCTGGGTTCCGGCGACTCCCTCCTGCGTGTCATCGAGAGGGCCTTCCCGGCGGCCGACATACATGTCCGGGGCAATGAGATCAGCGCGGTCGGCGACCCGGCCGACGTCGCTCTGATCTCGCGCGTGTTCGACGAGATGATGCTGGTGCTCCGCACCGGGCAGCCGATGACGGAGGACGCAGTGGAACGCTCGATCGCCATGCTCAAGGCGAGCGAGAACGGGACGAGCGACGGGCCGGAGACCCCGGCGCAGGTACTGACGCAGAACATCCTGTCCTCGCGGGGGCGGACCATCCGCCCCAAGACCCTCAACCAGAAGCGGTACGTCGACGCGATCGACAAGCACACCATCGTGTTCGGCATCGGGCCCGCCGGTACCGGCAAGACCTACCTGGCCATGGCCAAGGCCGTACAGGCCCTGCAGTCCAAGCAGGTCAACCGGATCATCCTGACCCGGCCGGCGGTGGAGGCGGGGGAGCGGCTCGGGTTCCTGCCCGGCACGCTCTACGAGAAGATCGACCCCTACCTGCGCCCGCTGTACGACGCGCTGCACGACATGCTCGACCCGGACTCCATTCCACGGCTCATGGCCGCCGGGACCATCGAGGTCGCGCCGCTCGCGTACATGCGTGGCCGTACGCTCAACGACGCCTTCATCATCCTGGACGAGGCCCAGAACACGAGCCCCGAGCAGATGAAGATGTTCCTCACCCGCCTCGGCTTCGACTCGAAGATCGTGATCACCGGTGACGTGACGCAGGTCGACCTGCCGGACGGCACCAAGTCCGGTCTGCGGCAGGTGCAGGAGATCCTGGAGGGCGTCGAGGACGTCCACTTCTCCCGGCTGTCGTCCCACGATGTCGTCCGGCACAAGCTGGTGGGCCGTATCGTCGACGCGTACGAGAACTACGACAGCAAGCACGGCACCCAGAACGGCGCGCACAAGGCGCAGAGCCGGGGCAAGGCCGGGCACAAGGGGAAGTAGACCAGCACGACCATGTCGATCGACGTCAACAACGAGTCCGGCACCGAGGTCGACGAGCAGGCGATCCTCGACATCGCCCGCTACGCACTCGCACGGATGCGCATCCACCCGCTCTCCGAGCTCTCGGTGATCGTCGTGGACGCCGACGCCATGGAGCAGTTGCACATCCAGTGGATGGACCTGCCGGGTCCGACCGATGTCATGTCGTTCCCGATGGACGAGCTCCGGCCGCCGTCGAAGGACGACGACGAGCCGCCGCAGGGCCTGCTCGGCGACATCGTGCTGTGCCCGGAGGTCGCCGCCAAGCAGGGGGCGGAAGCCTCGACGCAGCACTCCATGGACGAGGAGCTCCAGCTGCTCACCGTCCACGGCGTGCTGCACCTGCTCGGCTACGACCACGAGGAGCCCGACGAGAAGGCCGAGATGTTCGGGCTCCAGGCCGCCATCGTCGACGGGTGGCGGTCCGAGCGGGGGCTGACCGGGCCGTCCCCGGCACCGACCGTCTCGTAAGCGGGCCGGTCCTCGTATGAGTCCGCAGATCGTGGTCGGGGCGATCGCGCTGGTCGTCGTGGCCTGGCTCGCCGCCTGTGCGGAGGCGGGCCTCGCCCGGGTCTCCAGTTTCCGCGCCGAGGAGGCCGTCAAGTCCGGCCGGCGCGGCAGCGCCAAGCTGGCCCAGGTCGCCGCCGACCCCACCCGCTATCTCAACGTGGCCCTGCTGGTCCGCGTCGCCTGCGAGATGGCGGCCGCGGCCCTGGTGACGTACGCCTGCCTGCAGGAGTTCGCCGCCACCTGGCAGGCCCTGCTGATCGCCATCGGCGTCATGGTCCTGGTGTCGTACGTCGCCGTCGGGGTCTCCCCGCGCACCATCGGCCGCCAGCATCCCCTGAACACGGCGACCGTGGCCGCGTACGTGCTGCTGCCGCTGGCCCGGATCATGGGGCCGATTCCCTCGCTGCTCATCCTCATCGGTAACGCGCTCACACCCGGCAAGGGCTTTAGGCGCGGCCCGTTCGCCTCCGAGGCGGAACTGCGCGCGCTGGTCGACCTCGCGGAGCAGGAGTCGCTGATCGAGGACGAGGAGCGCCGGATGGTGCACTCGGTCTTCGAGCTCGGCGACACGCTCGTGCGCGAGGTCATGGTGCCGCGCACCGACCTGGTCACCATCGAGCGGTTCAAGACCATCCGGCAGGCCCTCACCCTCGCCCTGCGCTCCGGGTTCTCCCGGATCCCGGTCACCGGCGAGAGCGAGGACGACATCGTCGGGATCGTGTATCTGAAGGACCTGGTCCGCAAGACGCACATCAGCCGGGACACCGAGAGCGACCTGGTCTCGACGGCCATGCGGCCCGCCGTCTTCGTGCCCGACACCAAGAACGCCGGTGACCTGCTGCGCGAGATGCAGAAGGAACGCAACCACGTCGCCGTCGTCATCGACGAGTATGGCGGCACGGCCGGCATCGTCACCATCGAGGACATCCTCGAGGAGATCGTCGGCGAGATCACCGACGAGTACGACCGGGAACTGCCGCCGGTCGAGGACCTCGGCGACAACCGCTTCCGGGTCACCGCCCGCCTCGACATCACCGACCTCGGCGAGCTGTACGGCCTGGAGGAGTACGACGACGAGGACGTGGAGACCGTCGGCGGACTGCTCGCCAAGGCCCTCGGCCGCGTCCCCATCGCGGGCGCGTCCGCCGAGGTCGAGCTGCCCGACGAGCGCCGGCTGAAGCTGACCGCGGAGGCCGCGGCCGGCCGCCGGAACAAGATCGTGACCGTCCTGGTCGAACCCGCCGGGGAGGCGAAACCCGAGTGACGCCCAAGGAGCTGCGCGCGCTCTGCCTGTCCTTCAACGCGGCCGTGGAGGACTTCCCGTTCAACCCGGAGACCTCGGTCTTCAAGGTGCTGGGCAAGATGTTCGCCCTGACGAACCTGGGCGCGCGGCCCCTGACGGTCAACCTCAAGTGCGACCCCGAGGACGCCGTCAGACTGCGGGCCGAGCACGAGGGGCTGATCGTCCCCGGCTGGCACATGAACAAGCGCCACTGGAACACGGTGACGGTCGTCGGCACGCTCCCCGAGCGGCTGGTCAGGGAACTGGTCGAGGACTCGTACGACCTCGTCGTCGCGGGGCTGCCGAAGGCGGAGCGGCTGCGGCTGGACCGGCCGTGACATCCCTCCGCTGACCAGCGGCGCGGGGGGGGGGGGGGGGGGGGGGGGGGGGGGGGGGGGGGGGGGGGGGGGGGGGAGAGCGAGGGGGACGTCGCTCACCCCCCCCCCCTCCCCCCCCCCCCCCCCCCCCCCCCCCCCCCCCCTCGCCCCCCCCCCCCCCCCCCCCCCCGGAGCGGGATCGTTCAGAGTCCGGCGCGGCCTCGGCGCAGGCCCAGGCCGACCAGGACGGCGGCGGCGAGGACCACGCCCGCGTCCAGCGCGAGGACCGTGTGGACGCCGGCCAGCAGGTCGGGGGAGGTGGTGGCCAGCACACCCAGCAGCGGGATGCCGATCGTGATGCCGACCTGCTGGGTGGAGGTGACCAGGCCGGTGGCCAGGCCCTGCTCCTGGTCCGGGACACCGGAGGTCACGGTCAGGCCGTACGAGATGATCGCGCCCAGGTGGAACATGCTGGCCAGGGACACCGCGGCGGTGGCCGTCCACACCGACCAGGTGTGCGCGTTCAGCAGGAGCAGCGCCGCGATCAGCGCGCCCTGGCCGGCCAGCGAGCCGACGAGGGTACGGCGGGCGCCGAAGCGGCCGATCACCTTCGGGGCGAGCGTGCCGGCGACGGCCGACAGAATGCCCTGGACGCCGAAGACCAGACCCGTCTCGAACGCCGACAGGTGCAGGATCTCCTGCAGGTACAGGGTCAGGACGAAGATCACCGTCGACATCATCGAGAAGGTGACCAGGCCGCCCAGGTTGCCCCAGGCCACCGTGCGGCGGCGCAGCATGGGCAGCGAGACCAGGGGGGCGGCCGAGCGGGACTCGATCACCGTGAACGCCGCCAGCAGGAGGAGGCCGGCGACCAGGGTGGCCAGGACGTCGGGGCGGGCGAAGCCGCGGTCGGCGGCCGTGGACAGGGCGTAGATCAGGGACAGCAGACCGGTGGTGACGGTGACCGCGCCGGGCACGTCCAGGCGCGGGCGGTCCGGCGTGCGGGACTCGGGCAGCAGGGCCGGGGCGAGGGGCAGCACGATCAGCGCGGACACGGTGAGCAGGGCCATCGTGGAGCGCCAGCCGAGCGCGTCGGTCAGCATCCCGCCCGCGACCATGCCGACCGTGTAGCCCAGCGACATCACCGTGCCGGCGATACCGAGGGCGCGGTCACGGGCCGGGCCCTCCGGGAAGGTGGTGGTCAGCAGGGACATCGCGGCCGGCACGATCGCCGCCGCACCGAGGCCCTGCAGCGCGCGTCCGGCGAGGAAGGACGCCGGATCCCAGGCCAGGGTCGCCAGCAGCGAGGCCGCGCCGAACAGGGTCAGGCCGGTCAGGAACAGCTTCCGGCGGCCGTACAGGTCGCCGATGCGGCCGAACAGGAGCAGGAAGCCGCCCGAGGGCAGCGCGAACGCGGTGACCGCCCACTGCAACGCCGAGCGGCTCATGCCGAGGTCGGTGCCGAGTTCGGGCAGGGCCACGTTCAGGACCGAGAAGTCCAGCGCGACCATGAACTGGGCGGCGCACAGGACGAACAGGACGAGCTTGTCACGCGTCGACAACCGGGGTGCCGCGGGGGTGTCGAGTGGTGTGCCGGTGGAGGTGGTGGACTCTGTGGTGGTGTCGATCGCCATGACAAAGAGCTTCGGGCGAACGGAATACCGGTGGGGAGTCGCAACTTATGGTGGTGGTGGCACCACCAGAGACGACTCGACGGGGGAGGAGCGGTACGTGCCTGCTGCTGAGGCGATGCGCAGTCATCGGCGCGACGAACTGCGGGAGTTCCTGATGAGCCGGCGCGCCCGGGTCAGCCCCGAGCAGGCCGGGCTGCCGGCGGGCGGGGGCCGGCGCCGTACGCCCGGGCTGCGCCGCGAGGAGGTCGCCGTGCTGGCCGGCGTGGGCGCTTCCTGGTACCAGTGGCTGGAGCAGGGGCGGGAGATCTCCGTCTCGCCGTCGGTGCTCGACTCCGTGGCCCGGGTGCTGCGGCTGAGCGACGCCGAGCGCCGGCACCTGTACCTGCTGGCCGGGATGAACCCGCCGGCGCCCGAAGTGGCGCCGGAGAAGCGGGACATGTGCGACGGGCTGCGGCGGCTGATCGACACATGGATGCCGTATCCGGCGCACATCATGGACCTGTACTACAACTGCGTGATGTACAACGACGCGGCCGCGATCGTGCTCGGCATGCGGCCGGACATCACCCAGAACTGCCTGGTCGACTTCTTCACCGACCCGCTCTACCGGGCGCGCAGCCAGAGCTGGGAGCGGAACGCGCGTACGGTCGTGGCGCAGTTCCGGGCCGCGTGCGCCGCGCGGCCGGACGACGAGGGGTTCCGGGAGGTGCTCGCCGAGGTGAGCGCCGCGAGCGACGAGTTCGTGGCGCTGTGGGCGGAGCGGGACATCGAGGACCAGGGACAGGTGCGCAAGGAGCTGGCCCATCCGCTGGCCGGGTTGCTGGTCGTGGAGTCGACGGTACTGAAGGTGCCGGTCCGGCCCGACCTGATGATCGTGCTGCACACACCGCTGGACGAGGCCGACACCGCCGAGAAGCTGGAGTGGCTCGCCTCTCCGGAGGGACGGCGGGGCGCGATGTATCCCGTGGCGGGGTGAATGCCGGGTGGGCCGCACGGCTTCGTATGCTCTGGGCATGACCGAGAGCAACGCGCTGGATCCCGAGGACCGCAAGATCGTCACCCTGGCCCGTTCCGCGCGGGCCCGTAACGGTGTGCCGGAGGGCGCGGCCGTACGGGACGAGACCGGGCGCACCTATGTGGCCGGGTCGGTCTCGCTGCCCTCGCTGGAGCTGAGCGCGCTGCGGACGGCTGTGGCCATGGCGGTGGCCTCGGGGGCCACGTCGCTGGAGGCGGCGGCGGTGGTCAGCGAAGCGGAGTCGGTGCCGGCCGAGGACGTGGCCGCGGTGGCCGACCTGGGGGGTGCGGGGACGCCGGTGCTGCTGGCCGGGCCCGACGGGGTCGTGCGGGTCACCGTTTCCGCCGCTCGCTGAGAGGCCCCGGCCGAACGAAAGGTCGGCTGGAATTCAACCTTGTTGGCTTCTCTCCCTTGCGCATCAATGAAGCCGTACATCCCGACGGGCCGTCAGATCCGCACCGCCGAACGCAGGGGGTCCGCACCCGCCTGCCCAGGCCTCTCGCCCGTCGGCGTCCCCCCACACGGCACTCCCCCAGGGAAGGGAAGCGGATCCCCATGAGAGGCAAGCGCACCACAACGGGTGCGGCGCTGGTCGCCGGGGCCCTCGCGGTCACCGGACTCGCCTTCGCGCCCACCGCGGCCGCCGTCACCCCACAGTCGGCGACCATCACCGCGAGCTGCGGCATCTTCGGCGGCGGTACGGCCACGCTCACCGCCACCCAGAGCGGCACCTCCGCCACCGTCACCCTCACCTCCTCCGCCATCTCCGCGCCGGTCGCGGTGGCCCAGGACTCCATCTCCTCCACCCTCACCCTCGCCAGGGCCGGCGGCGGCTCGGTCGTGTTCAGCGGTACGAAGAACCCCGCCATGAACACCGGCGACCCGGTCAGCGTCGGCCCGCTCCCCGGCACCGTCGCCTCCGGTGACAGCCTGGACGCCTACGGCGGCTCGCTGAAGATGGTGATCTTCGGGGTCACTGTGACCTGCACCGCGAACGGTCCGCAGTCCCCCGGCCCGTTCGTCTTCGACTGAGCGATGTGTTCCGGATGCCGCAGAAACTGATGATCCGTCAGTTTTCTGCGGCATCTCCATTGACTTCTCACCCCCGCTCCACATCAATGCCCCCTGTCGGCGCAGATGAGCCGCTGCGCCCGCAACCCTCAGGAGGGGGCCCCATGGGTTCGACACCCCCAAGACCACGAAGATCCCGACGGTGGCGCTGGGCGTCACTGTTCGGGGCGACCGCCCTCGCGGTCACCGCGGGCGGCGCGCTGGCCTTCCCGGCCGGTGCCGCCGGCACGAACGTGGACTTCGCCACGCACTGCATCCCGCCCGCCGTCGCGGGCATCCCGCCGATCGACGGCACCACCACCGCCGCCGTCTCGGTGGACAAAGCCAGCCCGAAGGTCGGCGACACCGTCACCGTGACCTACACCGTGGTCACGGCCGCCGCGTCCAACCCCACCGACCTCGCCCTGCCGGCCGACATCATGACCCCGACCGGCAAGGTCACCCTCGGCGGCGCCCAGACCGGTGACATCACGGTCGCCGGGCCGAAGAAGAACCCGCCGGTGCCGGGGAAGGCCGCCTTCCCGTCCTTCTCCATGACCGGCACGTTCACCGTCACCAAGGCCGGACAGATCACCCTCTCGCCCGGCGACTACAACATCCACACCAGCTACATCCTGGAGCTGGACACCCCCTGCACGGTCACCAACCCGCCCGCCCCGGTGTCCCAGACCGTGACGGCCACCGACGGGACTCCGGCCAACACCCGTGCCATCTCGCTGAGTTCCGCCTCCGGTGACCCGGGCGCCGCTGTCACCGTCACCGGCAGCAACTTCACCCCGGGCGCCACCGTCACGCTGGCCGGGCGGTCCGGCGGCACCCAGACCGCCGACACCGCGACCGTGACCGCGAACGCCCAGGGCTCCTTCAGCGGCTCCCTCGTCGTCAAGGACAAGACGACGACCGGGATCGTGGCCTACGAGGGCGGCTCCTGGAGCGCGGACAAGGGCGCGGGCCCCGCGGCCTACGTCGTCAACGACAACACGCCCGTCCCGCCCGGCAGCCAGAAACTGACCACCACCGTCAAGGCGGGCACGCTGTCCATGTCCCAGGCCGGGGACTCCGTCGCGCTGTCGGCGGTCGACTTCGGCAAGGGCGGGGCCTCGACGGGCAAGCTCCAGACCGTGACCGTGCAGGACTTCCGGGGCGGGCCCGCGGGCTGGTCCCTGACCGGCAAGGTCACCGACTTCACCGGTCCCGGCGGCAGGATCGACGCCGGGAAGCTGAGCTGGACCCCCGCGTGCGCGACCAAGCCGGGCAGCCCCAGCACCTGCAAGGCCGGTTCGGCGGGTTCGGTGAGCGGCTCGGGGGCGACCCTCGCGTCCACCCCGGACGGCACGCTCACCGGCGGTGAGTTCACCGTCGACGCCGGACTCTCCCTGGACGTACCGGCGTTCACACCTCCGGGCGCCTACTCCGGCGTGCTCACACTGACGCTCACCTGAGCGTGCGGGCGTCCGCACCCGCCCGTTCCCCCGTCTCCCGCCCCTGTCCTCCGTCCGTGGGGGTCCGCACCCATGCGCAAGCTGTACGTCCTCCTCCTGGGCCTGATGCTGACATGGCCGGCCACGCCCGCCCACGCCGCCGACAACGGCAGCTGGGCCGTCTACCCGGTCGCCTCGAAGGTCGCCGCGCGGCCGTACTTCTACCTCTCCGCCGACCCCGGCCAGACCCTCACCGACAAGGTCGCCGTCCAGAACAAGACCGGCAAGCCGCTCACCTTCCGGCTCTACGCGGCCGACGCCTACAACACCGCCCGCGACGGCGGGTTCGCCGTACGCACGCTGAAGGAGCGGATGCTCGGCGTGGGCGCCTGGGCGAGGCCCGCCCGGTCACGGATCACCGTGCCGGGGCACAGGACCGTCACCGTGCCGTTCACGCTGCGCGTCCCGGACGGGGCCGAGCCAGGGGACCATCCCGGTGCCATCGTCGCCCTGGACGAGCACGTCGACCCCGGCAGCGGGCGGCTCGCGCTCGGGGTGCGGCGGGCCGTCGGCGCCCGTGTCTACCTCCGGGTCGGCGGGCCCACCCTGCCCGCGCTCTCCGTGGGACAGCTGCACATCAGCCACCACCAGCCGCTCGTCCCCGGCCTCGGCGACAGCACGGCGACCATCTCCTACACCCTGCGCAACACCGGGAACGTCACCCTCGGCCCGAAGGTGGAGCTGAGGGCACACGGGCTGTTCGGCCGTACGCTGCTCGACCGCGAGCTGACCCGGGTGCCCTCCGAACTGCTGCCGGGGCAGTCCGTACGGCTCACCGAGACCTGGCGCGGCGCGCCCCAACTCGACCGGGGCGACGTGACACTGACCGCGAGCGCGCCCGGCACCCGGCAGTCGGCGAGCGCCACCTTCCTCGCGCTGCCCTGGCTCGCCGCGGCGCTGGTGTTCCTCGCGGGCGTGGCGGCCGGGGTGCTGCTCGTCAGAGCGCGTCGGGGCCGCGTTCGCCGGTCCGCACGCGGACGACCGTCTCCACGGGTACGGACCACACCTTCCCGTCCCCGATCTTCCCCGTCTGCGCGGCCCTGACGATCGCGTCGATCACGGCGTCGGCGTCCGCGTCCTCCACGACGACCTCGATGCGCGCCTTCGGCACCAGGTCGACCCGGTACTCGGCGCCCCGGTACACCTCGGTGTGGCCGCGCTGCCGGCCGTAGCCGCTCGCCTCGGTCACGGTCAGACCGTGCACGCCCAGCTCCTGCAGGGCGGTCTTGACCTCGTCCAGACGGTACGGCTTGACGATCGCGGTGATGAGCTTCATGCCTGGGTGTCGACCTTCTGCGTGCCGGCTGAGGTGAGGACGGAGTGGGAGACCGGGGCGCCATGGCCCAGGACGCCGTGATCGTATGCCGTCTCGGCGTGCACCGTAAGGTCCAGGCCGGTGTACTCCTGCTCCTCGCTCGCGCGCAGGCCCATCGCCCTGTCGAGCAGCTTGCCGAGACCGTACGTCACCGCGAAGGCGTACCCGGCCACGACGGCCACGGCGAGCGCCTGCCTGCCGAGCTGGGCGAGTCCGCCGCCGTAGAAGAGGCCCTGCGCGGTGCCGGTCATGGCCTTCTCGGCGAACAGGCCGATCAGCAGGGTGCCGATGACGCCGCCGACCAGGTGGACGCCGACGACGTCCAGGGAGTCGTCGTAGTTCAGCTTGAACTTCCAGCTCACCGCGTAGGAGCAGACGACACCGGCGGCGAGGCCGACGATCAGCGCGCCGAGCAGGGAGACCGTGCCGCAGGACGGGGTGATCGCGACCAGGCCGGCGACCGCGCCGGAGGCGGCGCCCAGGGTGGTGGGGTGGCCGTCCCTCCTCTGCTCGACGAAGAGCCAGCCGAGCAGGCCGGTGCAGCCGGCGGCGAGGGTGTTCAGGAAGGCGGCCGCGGCGAGCCCGTTCGCGCCGAGCGCGCTGCCCGCGTTGAAGCCGAACCAGCCGAACCACAGCAGACCGGCGCCGAGGATCACCATGGGCAGGTTGTGCGGGCGCATGGCGTCCTTCTTGAAGCCGAGCCGCGGGCCGAGGACCAGGCACAGGGCGAGGCCCGAGGCGCCGGAGGCGATCTCGACGGGCAGACCGCCCGCGAAGTCGAGCGCGCCGAGCCCGTTCGCGATCCAGCCGCCCGGGCCCCACACCCAGTGGGTGATCGGGACGTATACGAGCAGGGTCCAGACGGGGACGAAGACCAGCCACGCCGAGAATTTCGTCCGGTCGGCGACCGCGCCGCTGATCAGGGCGGCCGTGATGATCGCGAAGGTGAGCTGGAAGGTGGCGAAGAGGAGCGTGGGGACCGTGCCGTGGACGCTGCCGGGACCGAGGTGGGCCATCCCGGCGTGGCCGAGGCCGCCGATGAGCCCCGCGAAGGCGTCGTCACCGAAGGCGAGGGAGTAGCCCGCCGCCAGCCACACCACCGTGACCAGGGCGATCGACACGAAGCTCATCATCAGCATGTTGAGGACGCTCTTCGTGCGGACCATGCCGCCGTAGAACAGGGCCAGGCCCGGGGTCATCAGCAGGACGAGGGCGGTCGCGGCGAGCAGCCAGGCGGTGTCGCCGGTGTTCACGTGCGCGGCGGCGAGGGTCACGGGCGTCTCCAACGGTGTGGGGGCTCGTCAGAGATTCACCGGCACGCGTTTCCGGTCGTGTACGGATGTGTTTCCGTGACGTTTCGTTGCGTGAGGGTTACCGGAACCTCACGGTACGGCGGGCCTCGTGGATCAGGGAGAATGAACGGCATGAGCGTTCGCACCCAGTCATCCGAGCAGCCGGCCGAGACCGTCCACCGCGCCGGCTTCGCCTGCTTCGTGGGCCGCCCCAACGCGGGCAAGTCCACCCTCACGAACGCTCTGGTGGGGCAGAAGGTGGCGATCACCGCCAACCAGCCGCAGACGACGCGGCACACCGTGCGGGGCATCGTGCACCGGCCCGACGCCCAGTTGATCCTGGTGGACACGCCGGGACTGCACAAGCCGCGCACGCTGCTCGGCGAGCGGCTCAACGACGTCGTCCGCACCACCTGGGCCGAGGTCGACGTGATCGGCTTCTGCCTGCCGGCGAACGAGAAGATCGGACCCGGTGACCGCTTCATCGCCAAGGAACTGGCCGGGATCCGCAAGACCCCGAAGGTCGCCATCGTCACCAAGACCGACCTGGTCGACTCCAAGACCCTGGCCGAGCAGCTGATCGCGATCGACCAGCTCGGCAAGGACCTGGGCATCGAGTGGGCGGAGATCGTGCCGGTGTCGGCGGTGGGGGCCAAGCAGGTGGACCTGCTGGCGGACCTGCTGATCCCGCTGCTGCCGGAGGGCCCCGCGCTCTACCCCGAGGGCGACCTCACGGACGAGCCCGAGCAGGTCATGATCGCGGAACTCATCCGTGAGGCCGCGCTGGAGGGTGTCCGCGACGAGCTGCCGCACTCCATCGCCGTGGTCGTCGAGGAGATGCTCCCGCGCGAGGACCGTCCCGCGGACCGCCCCCTGCTGGACATCCACGCCAACCTTTACATCGAGCGCCCCAGCCAGAAGGGCATCATCATCGGCCCCAAGGGCAAGCGCCTGAAGGAGGTCGGCATCAAGTCCCGCAAGCACATCGAGGCACTGCTGGGCACACCGGTCTTCCTGGACCTGCATGTGAAGGTGGCGAAGGACTGGCAGCGTGACCCGAAGCAGCTGAGGAAGCTCGGTTTCTAGCCGGCGGCGCCCTGCGGGGTCATGTTCTGCAGTCCCACCACCCTCAGCAACTGCAGCCGCTCGTACGACTCCGTTCCCGGGCGGGCCGTGTGCAGGACCAGACGGTGGTGGGCGTCGTCGCTGAGGAGGGCCTCGCAGTCCAGTTCCAGGAGGCCCACCACGGGGTGCCGGAAGCGTTTGGTGCTGCCGCGCCGGACGGCCACCTCGTGTTCCTCCCAGAGCCGGGCGAACTCCTCGCTGGCCGCGCGCAGTTCGGCCACCAGCGCGGCCGGTTCCGGGTCGTCGGGGCGGGCGGCGGCGACAGCGCGGAGGTTCGCCACATGGATCCGCGCGTGCTCCGGCAGGTCCTCCGGCGGGAACAGCTCGCGTCCCTCCCGGTCCAGGAAGAAGCGGCGGATCAGGTTGCGCTCGCGCGGCGGACGGGCGGCCGCGTCGCCGGACAGGGCCCGCGACAGCGCGTTCTGCGCCAGGATCTCGCCACAGCCCGTCACCACCATCGCCGGCGCGTCGTGCAGCCGGTCCAGGACCAGCAGCAGCCCGGGCCGCACATGGGCCGAGGTGCCTTCCCGGCGTGGCGGCTCCTCGCCCGCGAGGTGGAAGAGATGGTCGCGTTCGTCGTCGGTCAGCCGCAGCGCCCGGGCCAGGGCGGTGAGCATCTGCCGGGACGGCCGTGGTCCCCGGCACTGTTCCAGCCGGGTGTAGTAGTCGACCGACATGCCGGCCAGCGAGGCCACCTCCTCCCGCCGCAGACCGGGCGTACGGCGGCGGGCGCCGGGCGTGAGGCCCACGTCGGAGGGGCCCAGGCGGGCACGGCTGCGCCGCAGGAAGTCGGCGAGTTCGACTCGGTTCACCCCTTCAGGGTGGGGCAGGACGCGGGGCTTATCCAGGGAGTGCCACTCCCCTGATCGGGAGGTCTCTCCCGCCCTGCGCGGCATCGTCCGACAGTGGTGGCACCGGTTTGGGAGGAGCAGAACATGGTGACACTGGTGACGGGCACGACGGGCCAGGTCGGCCGGCGCTTCGTGCCGAGGCTGCTGGCACAGCGGCAGCCGGGGGAGCAGGTACGGGTCCTGGTGCGGGACGCGGCGCGCGGCGAGGACTTCGCGGAGCTGGGCGCCCAGGTCGCCGTCGGCGATCTGCGGGACGACGAGGCGCTCGGCAAGGCGCTCGCCGGGGCGGACGCGGTCGTGAACATCGCGGCGTCCTTCCGCGGGGTGCCGGACGAGGAGGCGTGGGCCGTCAACCGGGACGCGGCCGTGGCCCTGGGCCGCGCCGCGCTGGCCTCGGGCGTGCGGCGCTTCGTACAGGTCAGCACGGGGCTCGTGTACGGCGCCGGGCGGGGCCGCCCGCTGACCGAGGACGACGAGATCCGGCCCGGCGGCGCGATGTGGGGCGCCTATCCCGAGTCGAAGGCGGCGGCCGAACGGGAGCTGCTCGCGCTGGAGGGCATGGACGTGCGCGTCGCCCGGCTGCCCTTCGTCTACGGCGACGGCGACCCGCACCTCGCCCAGTCCCTGCGCTGGGCCGCGCACTGGGCGTCCACCCAGCGGCTGCACATGGGCCACCACGCCGACGTCGCCCAGGGGCTGCTGCGCCTGCTGTACGCACCGGCGGTGAACGGCCCGGTGCACAACATCGCCGACGACGCCCCCGTCACGGCGGTCGAGCTGCACCAGGTCAATGGGGCCGAGGTGCCCGCCGGCATGCACACCCGGACCGACCCCGACCCGTGGCTGGGGATCATGTCCACGCAGAAGATCCGCCGGGATCTCGGGTTCCGCCCCCTCTACCCGACCGTCTGGGCCGCCCGCGACGCCGGAGCCCTCTGACCCGCTCGGGCCTTTGGGCTACTCGACCCCTCTGATCCGGCCCACCAGCGCCGCCCCCGCCAGCCCGATCACGGCCGCCACCAGGTACAGCACCCGGTAGCCGCCCAGGTGGGTCACGATCGGCGCCGCCAGCGCGGGGGCGGCCACCTGGGGCAGGGCGTTGGCCACGTTGATGACTCCCAGGTCCTTGCCCCGGTCCAGCGCCTTCGGCAGGACGTCCGTCATCAGCGCGAAGTCGACCGAGGTGAACACGCCGAAGCCGACGCCGAGGACGGCCGCCGCCACGACCGCGCCGGGCCAGGTCTGCCACCCGGCCAGGGCCGCCGTCGCCACCGCCATCAGGACGCCCGACCAGACGACGAACGGCTTGCGCCGGCCCACCCGGTCCGACCAGACACCGCCCGCCACGACGGTCGCCGTCAGCGTCAGGCTGTTGACGGCCGTCAGCACCAGCACGCCCCGTTCCGGGTCGGCGTGGTGCAGGCGGTCGCGCAGGTAGTAGAGGAGGTACAGCAGGACGAGGGAGTTGCTGAGGTTGATCAGGAAACGGGTCAGCCAGGCCCAGCCGAGGTCGGGGTGGCGGCGCGGGCTCAGCCAGAAACCCGCGAGGAAGCCCCGCCAGGACCACGTAGGCCGGTCCTCGCGCGCGAGCCGCAGGTCCTCGTGCCGCAGCACGTACGGCAGCACACCCGCCACCGTGCACACCGCGCACGCGGCATACCCGGCCGCGATCCCGCCCGCCGCCGTCGCCAGGCCCGTGCCGCCCACCACGCCCAGGATCTGCGCGGCCCCCAACCAGCCGCCGACCGCGCCCCGCCCGCGCCGCGGCACCCGGTCCGGGACGGCCGCCGTCACCGCCGCGAAGGCCGCGTTCAGCGTGAGCTGCACCAGGCACCAGCCCACCGCCATCGACCACACCCCGCCCGCGCCCGCGAGCAGCAGCAGCGACAGCGCGCCGCCCGCCGTACCGGCCACGATCCACGGCGTCCGGCGGCCCCGGCGGGCGGTCGTACGGTCCGACAGCGCGCCGAAGAGCGGGTTGGCGAGCAGGGAGACCACCGCGCCCGCCCCGGTCACCCAGGCCAGCATCGTCTCCTTCGACGTCCCGGAGCCGGGTGCGAAGCGACCTGCCTGGGAGGCGAGCAGGATCTGCAGTGGGCCGAACCAGCCCACCCAGATCGCCCCGTTGGCCAGCGCGAGGGCCGCCGTCCAGCCCCGGCCGACCGGTTCGACGGGCTCGGCCAGAGCTGCCGAGGTCATCTCTGCGCCCGGAGCAGGTCCCGGAACCAGTGGTAGGAGGCCTTCGGGGTGCGCTTCAGCGTCGCGGGGTCGTCGAAGTCCACGTGGACCAGGCCGAAGCGGCGCGCGTACCCCTCGGCCCACTCGAAGTTGTCCATCAGGGACCACACGAAGTAGCCGCGTACGTCGACCCCGGCCCTGAGCGCCGCGTGCAGGGCACGGACATGGGCGTCCAGGTAGGCGATGCGGTCCTGGTCGTCGATGCCCTCGTACGAGCAGCCGTTCTCGGTGATGACGATCGGCGGGAGCCGGTCGCCGTAGCGGTCCCGGAAGCCGGTGAGCAGGTCCGTCAGCGCCTCCGGGACGATCGGCCAGCCGAAGTCGGTGACCGGGCGCCCCTCGATCTCCCGTACCGAGAAGGGGAGTTCGGCCGGCATGGTCAGACCGCCGAACTCGGTCTCGGTGCCCCGCGGGGCACCCACCAGCGCCGGGGCGTAGTAGTTGATGCCGTACCAGTCGACGGGCTCGGCGATGATCTTCAGGTCGGCCTGCACGTCCCCCGGCATCAACGCGTCCATTCCCTCCGGGTACGCGCCGAGCACGATCGGTTCGGCGAAGAGCCGGTTGAGCAGGACGTCGTAGAAACCGGCCGCCTCCACGTCCTCGGGGGCCTGCGAGGCGGGCCAGGTGGGGCCGTGGGAGTTGGCGACACCGATGTCCTCCGCGCCGGCCGCGCGCAGGGCCCGCACCGCGAGACCGTGGGCGAGGAGCTGGTGGTGGGCGACCGGGAGTGCGTCGAAGAGGAGCCGCCTGCCGGGGGCGTGGGCGCCGAGGGCGTGGCCCAGGAGGGTGTGCTCGGCGGGCTCGTTGAGGGTGATCCACTTGCCCACGCGATCGCCGAGCCGCTCGGCGACCACCGTCACGTGGTCGGCGAACCGGGCCGCCGTGTCCCGCTCGAGCCAGTCCAGCGAGGCGGGCAGGTCCCAGTGGAAGAGGGTGGGCACGGGCCGTACGCCCGCCGCGCACAGCTCGTCCACCAGGCGGTCGTAGAAGTCCAGCCCGCCGGGGGAGTTCACCCGGGGCCAGGAGACGGAGAAGCGGTACGCGTCCACGCCGAGACCGGCGAGGAGGGCCACGTCCTCGCGGTAGCGGTGGTAGTGGTCGCAGGCCACCGCCGCCGTCGAGCCGTCCTTCACCCGCCCGGGTTCGGCCGTGAAGTCGTCCCACACGGAGCGCTCGCGCTCCTCGGCCGCTCCCTCGATCTGGTGGGCCGAGGTCGAGACACCCCACAGGAAGCCGTCCGGGAAGCGGGGGATCGGGGCGGGTGCCGGACCGCCTGCGTCAGTCGCCATGGCGGGATCATCCTTACCCGCGGTAACGGAAGTCAACGCCCTTGTGCGAACCGGATGTTGAGCCGACAGGCCGAAGCGCCCGTCCGGAGGTGGGGACGGGCGCCGGGGCCGGCGGGGCCGGCCGGGTCACGCCGGAGTCGTCGGCGCGACGCCGCTGAGGGTGACCTCGGCGCCGTTCTGCCGGGTACCCCATCCGGTCCTGGCGCACGTGGCGATGCCGTACCAGCGCAGCCAGCGCAGCACGGTCCAGGCCAGGACGATGGCGGCGGGCATGGCGAGCCATGTCACGGCGCGGGACCGGATGCGTTCGTCGGACCGGATGATGCCGAGGTAGCGCAGACCCTGGGCCCAGCCGATGAGGAACGGCACGACCAGCATGCTCCTGGGCGGCAGGTTGTCGTAGGCGAGGGGCTCGACGACCAGCATCCAGAGGGTGACCATCTGGGTGAGCACCATCTGGACCCAGCGCATGGTGTGCAGCCAGAACGCGGGGCGGGCAGGCGTGAGGTAGCGCATGCGCCACAGGGAGCGGATGGTGGAGCCCCGCATCCAGCGCAGGTACATGCGATTGAAGTGGGACCACTTCTCCGGCATGGCGGTGAAACAGATGGCCGAGGGCTGCTGGACGGTCAGTCCGCGTTCCTGGGCGTAGAGGGTGAGCATGCTGTCGTCGGAGAAGTTCACGGGCCGCCCCATGAACGTCTCGTTCAGGTAGCCGTCGAGGTTGTCGCGGATGATGTCCGCCCGGTAGGCGGCCAGCGGCCCGGAGTTGACCATGACGGCCCCGACCGCGGACTGGCCGGACCGGTCGACGAGCTGGCAGACGACGAACCACAGGTCGGTGATGCGTACGAGCCAGTTGGCGCGGTTGTTCGTCGCGATGACGATGCCCGCCACCGACTGGACCCGGGGCCTGGAGAACGGGATGAGGGTCTGCTCCAGTGCGGCGGGGGCGAAGCAGCTGTCGCTGTCACACGTGACGTAGATGTCCGCTTCGGGGCTGACCCGGACGGCGTGCGCCTGCGCGTGACGCTTGCCCCCGTTGGGCACACGCTGCCAGGTCGTGGCGACGCCTGCGTCGTGGGCGGCCCGTTCCCACCACTGGCGGACCTCGGCGTAGTCGGTGTTGGTGGAGCCGTCGTCGACGATGTGGACGGAGTCGGGCCTGCGGGTCTGGCGCAGGAAGGACTCGAGCCCGAGCCGGAGGTAACCGGGGTCCTCGTTGTAGACGGGCACCAGGATCGCCACGTGCAGGGCCTCCAACTGCCGGGCGATGCGCGGGGTGAGCTTGCGCGGACGCTCGAGGTGGTACATGAACGTCTGCAGCAGGAAGATCAGGAACAGCGAGGCCCAGACGACGGTCAGCCGGTTCTGGCTGCGGCCGTCGTGCGCGAACGCGCTGAGCGCGTGGTACCCCGCCCAGGCGGCCGCGGCGAGCACGACGACGATCCCCATCAGGACCGTCGCGGACCGGTGCTGATGGGCCGACAGCACCGGTTCCTCGGTGTGGCGAGCGCTCACCGGCGGCGACGGAAGGAACGATCCTGCATCGCACCGCCGACGGTGCCCTCGCCGGCCGCCAGTCCCCGGCGGTAGCGGAAGCGCACCACGAGGACCGTGCCGACGACGACGGCGACCGCCGCCGCGACCATCCAGCCCCCCAGCGGATAGGTGATACCGCCGATGACGATGGCGGGCATACCGGTCTGTGCAAGCTGGCCGTGTCCGGACATAACTCCCCCCAAGGAGATGAGGAAACTTCGGGAACAGGGAATGTGAAGATCCTGTAAGAGATGTGTATAGCATGCAAGTACTTGAAAGTGGTACTTCATCACGGGGAGATCACGAGGGGGTCCGACCTCCCGCCCCGGCCGTACCGCCCCTCACCGCTCTGGAGCCTGAACATGCAGGGCAGCGCCCGCAACATCGCCATATTCGGCGCCGGTTACATCGGCCTGGTCACCGCCGGCTGCTTCGCCGGCCTCGGGCACCGCGTCACCGTTCGCGACATCCAGCCCGAACGCGTCCGGCTGCTGCAGGCCGGAGGTGTGCCCATCTACGAGCCGGGCCTCGGCGAACTCCTCGCCGACAACAAGGAGTCGCTGACCTACACGCTCGACGCGGACGAAGCGGTCCGCGACGCCCATGTCGCCTACATCTGCGTCGACACACCCCCGACCGCCTCCGGCGACGCCGACCTCTCTCGCGTCTGGTCCGTCATCGACAGCCTTCGCGGGGCCACCCACCTGGCCGCGGTCGTCGTGAAGTCCACCGTTCCCGTCGGCACCGGAGTCCGGGTGCGGGCCGCACTGGACGACGCGGGCCTGGGGCACGTCGGCTACGCCTCGAACCCCGAGTTCACCGCCGAGGGCAGGGCCGTCACCGACTTCCTGCAGCCCGACCGCATCGTCGTCGGCGCCGACGACCCCGACACCGCCGAGCTGGTGGCCGGCCTCCACGCCGGCATCGACGGGCCCGTGCAGACCATGGACGTCGCCTCGGCCGAGATGGTCAAACTCGCGTCCAACGCCCTGCTGGCCACGAAGATCACCTTCATCAACGAGATAGCGACCGTCTGCGAGGCGACGGGAGCCGACGTCACCCGGGTCGCCGACGCCGTCGGCCTCGACCACCGCCTGGGCCGCCACTTCCTCAACGCCGGCCTCGGCTACGGCGGATCCTGCTTCCCCAAGGACTCCCGGGCCCTGCGCGCCATGGCCAGCAACTCCGGCTACTCCTTCCAGCTCCTCAACGCCGTCATCGAGGTCAACGACCTCCAGCCCCGCCGCGCCGTCCAGCGCCTGAAGGCCGAACTCGGGACCCTGCGCGACAAGCGGGTCGCGTTGCTCGGCATGACCTTCAAGCCCGGCACCGACGACATGCGGGAAGCGCCCAGCACCGTCCTGGCCTCCCGCCTGCTCGCGGAAGGGGCCACGCTGGCGTGCTGGGACCCCATGGCCCGGCCCGCCGGCACCGAACCCTGGAACCGGGCCGAGCGCCGGCCCACCGTCCCCGAGGCCCTCACCGGTGCCGACGCCGCCGTCATCGTCACCGAATGGCGCGACCTGGTCGAAACGGACTGGGCGGCGGTCCGGAGCCTGATGCGCACCCCCGTCCTCTTCGACGGGCGCAACCTGCTCGACCCGGACGCGCTGGGCCGGTCCGGCTACACCTGCATGAGCGTGGGGCGCGCCACGGTCCGGCCGTGAGGGGGCATGGTCGGCCGGACAAACCCTAGGCACCCTCCTTCAGCACCATCGTGATCAACTCGCGCTGTTCCTCGGTGAGTCGGGGGTCGGCCGCGTAGACCGTGCGGCCGTCCACGGTGATCTCGTACCGGAAGCCGTCGGGGACGCCGGCGGGCGGGGTGCTCTGGCCGGACGCGAGGACGCGTTCGGCCAGGGCCTGCCACACGGGCGCGTCGGGGCGGGGGGGGGGGTGTCCCCCCCCCCCCGCTCCTCCTTCCCCCCCAACACCCCCCTTCCCCCCCTCTTTCTCCCCCCGTTTTCCTTCTTTTTTCCGACCCCCCCCCCT
>NZ_JBVJVZ010000001.1:405648-719042 GCF_055603245.1 Streptomyces sp. NPDC037290
TCCGGTGGAGGGTGGTCTCGGGAGGGAAGAGGAGACCCTGTTCGACGAGGCCCTACCACGAGAGCGTGTAGGACCGGTCCGGGTTTCCCCCTTCGCCCCGGCGCTCGATGCCCGCGAAACCGCCCGTGCGCCGTACTTGGATACGCATGGGTCCTATCTGTAGTACGGAACTACAGCGTTCGCACCCCGACCTGTTCCCAGGCCTTCTGCACGGCCTGGAGTTCGCCGCCCGCGCCGTACCGTTCCCGTGCCGCCTTGACCGTCAGGGTGGCGAAGTCGGCGAACTGCGCCTCCTGTTCCAGCGCGCCGCCGGTGAGCACGTCGTACCAGATCTGGCCGGCCTTCTCCCACGCCTGGCCGCCAATGGCCGTGGCGACCAGGTAGAAGGCGTGGTTGGGGATGCCGGAGTTGATGTGCACCCCGCCGTTGTCGCTGCCGGTGTGGACGTAGTGCTCCATCGTCGCCGGCTGCGGGTCCTTGCCCAGGTTCGGGTCGTCGTACGCCGTGCCGGGGGCCTTCATCGAGCGCAGCGCCGTGCCGTGGACGCGCGGGGCGAGCAGCCCGGCGCCGATCAGCCAGTCGGCCTCGGTGGCGGTCTGACCGAGCGTGTACTGCTTGATCAGCGAGCCGAAGACGTCCGAGACGGACTCGTTGAGCGCGCCGCTCTGGCCGAAGTAGGCCAGGTTGGCGGTGTGCTGGGTGACGCCGTGGGTCAGTTCGTGGCCGATGACGTCGACCGGGATGGTGAAGTCGAGGAAGACCTCGTTGTCGCCGTCGCCGAACACCATCTGCTCGCCGTTCCAGAAGGCGTTGTCGTAGTTCTCGCCGAAGTGGACCGTGGCGTCCAGGGGCATCCCGTCGCCGTCGATGGAGTGGCGGCCGTACGCCTTCAGGTACAGCTCGAAGGTGGCGCCGAGGCCCGCGTAGGCGCGGTTGACCGTGGCGTCCGAGCCCGGGTCCGAGCCCTCCGCGCGGACCTTCCTGCCGGGCAGGTCCTGGGTGTGGTGGGCGTCGTAGATCGTGCGGTGCGGCTGGTCGGCCGCCGCGCCGGCGGGTGCGGCGACGGAGGGCGCGCCGATCACCGTGGTCAGGCGGCGCTTGGTGCGCTGGTAGGCGTCGTGCTCCAGGGACCGGCGGGCCGGGCCGGAGAGCGCCGGGTCCTCGGCTCGGGCGAGCTGGTCGAGGACGTGCGGCGGCACGATCGTGCAGAAGACGGGCTCAAAGCCCCCGTTGGTCGTCATGCCCCGCACCATCGCACTCAGTGATGTCGCTGTCACTAGCTGCCACCATGATTGGTGAAATACCGGGACACGAAGCGCCACGCTCCGTGACGGTGTGGTAGGGCGATGTGGCGCTGCGCACTTTTTGTCCCTTTTGCGGCCACGGTCCCGCATACTGATACGCGTCCCCCGAGTCCGGGGCGGCTCGGCTAGGCTGCGGAGCATCATGCGTTTCGGGCTGCTTCTTCTTAGCTGCCGCGGCGAGGGCCTGTAGTCGAGGCCGACCCCCTCCCCGCGGAGCTTGGCGTTGCGTCGTCGGCCGTCCACTCGGACATCCGGACACCCCTCAAGGAGCCCACGCAATCATGGCCAACCGCCAGCAGCCCAGTTCCATGCCGATCCACAAGTACGGCCGCTACGAGCAGGTGGACATCCCGGACCGCACCTGGCCCGACCGGCGGACCACCGTCGCCCCGCGCTGGCTCTCCACCGACCTGCGCGACGGCAACCAGGCCCTGATCGACCCGATGTCGCCCGAGCGCAAGCGCCGGATGTTCGACCAGCTGGTCAAGATGGGCTACAAGGAGATCGAGGTCGGCTTCCCCGCCTCCGGCCAGACCGACTTCGACTTCGTGCGCTCGATCATCGAGGAAGAGGGCGCGATCCCGGACGACGTCACGATCTCCGTACTGACCCAGGCCCGTGAGGACCTGATCGAGCGGACCGTGGAGTCCCTGAAGGGCGCCAAGCGGGCCACCGTCCACCTGTACAACGCGACCGCCCCGGTCTTCCGCCGGGTCGTCTTCCGCGGCTCCAAGGACGACATCAAGCAGATCGCCGTCGACGGCACCCGCCTGGTGATGGAGTACGCCGAGAAGCTGCTGGGCCCCGAGACCGAGTTCGGCTACCAGTACTCGCCGGAGATCTTCACCGACACCGAGCTGGACTTCGCGCTGGAGGTCTGCGAGGCGGTCATGGACGTCTGGCAGCCCGGACCGGGGCGCGAGATCATCCTCAACCTGCCCGCCACCGTGGAGCGTTCGACCCCGTCCACGCACGCGGACCGCTTCGAGTGGATGCACCGCAACCTGACCCGCCGCGAGTACGTCTGCCTGTCCGTCCACCCGCACAACGACCGCGGTACGGCCGTGGCGGCGGCCGAACTGGCCGTGATGGCCGGCGCCGACCGCGTCGAGGGCTGCCTGTTCGGACAGGGCGAGCGCACCGGCAACGTCGACCTGGTCACCCTGGGCATGAACCTGTTCTCGCAGGGCGTCGACCCGCAGATCGACTTCTCCGACATCGACGAGATCCGTCGTACGTGGGAGTACTGCAACCAGATGGAGGTCCACCCGCGCCACCCGTACGTGGGCGACCTGGTCTACACGTCCTTCTCCGGCTCCCACCAGGACGCCATCAAGAAGGGCTTCGACGCCATGGAGGCCGACGCCAGGGCCAAGGGCGTCACCGTCGACGACATCGAGTGGGCGGTGCCGTACCTGCCGATCGACCCGAAGGACGTCGGCCGCTCCTACGAGGCCGTCATCCGCGTCAACTCGCAGTCCGGCAAGGGCGGTATCTCCTACGTCCTGAAGAACGACCACAAGCTGGACCTGCCGCGCCGGATGCAGATCGAGTTCTCGAAGCTCATCCAGGCGAAGACCGACGCCGAGGGCGGCGAGATCACGCCGAACGAGATCTGGGTGGTCTTCCAGGACGAGTACCTGCCGAATCCGGACAATCCCTGGGGCCGCATCCAGGTCCGGACGGGCCAGTCGACCACGGACACCGACGGCGTCGACACCCTGACGGTCGAGGCGACCGTGGACGGCGAGGACACGGTCCTGACCGGCTCCGGCAACGGTCCGATCTCGGCCTTCTTCGACGCCCTGCAGTCCATCGGCATCGACGTGCGCCTGCTGGACTACCAGGAGCACACGATGAGCGAGGGCGCCTCCGCGCAGGCCGCCTCCTACATCGAATGCGCGATCGACGGCAAGGTCTTGTGGGGCATCGGCATCGACGCGAACACGACGCGTGCGTCGCTGAAGGCGGTCGTCTCGGCCGTCAACCGCGCGGCCCGCTGACCACTCCTGACCGGGAGTTTCGGCGCCCCGACCGCTGTATACGGCGGTCGGGGCGCCGTCGATTGTCGGCCATCGTGTTGCCCAGGTCACGGACAGGTCTCTTCCGGGGTACTGACTCAGCGTCCGTGATGTGGCTAACATCACGCCAGCGCGGCGATGTTGCCGTGCGGTTACGGAGGTGCGACGTGCTGCCAGTACGGGGACGAGACGGCCAGGCCCTGCGCTTCCTGGGCACCCGCACCGCGTGGACACCGATCGGGGACGGCGAGTTCTTCTGCCCCGGCTGCGGAGGCGACCGCAACTACCAGCGGCTCACCGGGCGCCGCCGGCTCACCCTGCTGGGGCTGCCGCTGCTCCCGCGCGGCACGGCCGGACCGGTCGTGGAGTGCGCCGCCTGCCGCCACCACTACGGCACCGACGTCCTCGACCACCCCACCACCCGCCGCTTCTCGGCGATGCTCCGCGACGCCGTGCACACCGCCGCCCTCGCCGTGCTCGCCGCGGGCGGCACCTCCTCCCGCACGGCCCTGGAGACGGCCGCGGGCGCCGTGCGCGCGGCCGGCTTCGACGGCTGCACCGAGGACCAGCTGGCCGCCCTGGTGGACGCCCTGGCGGCCGACACCGGCCGGGTCCTCGGCGGGCCGGGCGGCACGAGCCTGACCATAGAGCTGCACGAGGCCCTGGACCCGCTCGCCCCCCACCTCGCCCCGGCCGGTCGCGAGTCCCTGCTCCTCCAGGCCGCCCGCATCGCCCTCGCCGACGGCCCCTACACCCCCGCCGAACGCGACGCCCTCACGACCGTGGGCGCGGCCCTGACCATCTGCGCCGACGACGTGGCCCGCCTCCTGGCCGCCGCCCGCACACCGTCCTGACCCGACCGCGGCCGGCCTGGGGCCTGTCCGGCGGATCGGCCGACCGGGCGGTTCCGGCGGGCCGCCCGGCGACCGTCGCGGGTGACCTTCCGCGGCTGTCCTACCGCGCGTTCCGGGAGCCGTCCGGGGTGCGCGCGACGCCGAGACCGCCCATATGAGTGATCCTCAGGACGAATCAGGACCGATGGTTCCGGGGACCATGGGTGGGTGACACCGAAGAGCCGCACCCTGCTCACCGCCCTCGCGCTGCTCACCTCGCTCGCCGCCCGCCCTCCCGCCCACGCCGCCTCCGGCTGCGCGTCCTCAAAGCCGTACGTGTCGGGGAAGGGCGGCTACCACACCTACCGCATCCCGGCCGCGGTCAGGACCTGGGACGGCGCGGTCCTGGCCTTCGCCGAGGGACGGCACGACAGCGCGGGCGACAGCGGGGACATCGACGTCGTGCTGCGCCGCTCCACCGACGGCGGCTGCACCTGGGGCCCCCTGAAGGTGGTGGCCGCGGGCCACGGGGACACCCGGGGCAACCCGGCACCGGTCGTGGACCCCCGCACCGGCGCCGTCATCCTCGTGACCTGCGGCAACAGCGGTTCGGTGACGGAGCGGCAGATCATGCGGGGCGAGGTCCCGGACGAGCGGGGCCGCCGGGTGTTCGTGCAGCGCAGCAGGGACGACGGCCGCCACTTCACCGCCCCGGTGGACATCACCGCGCAGGTGAGGCGGCCCGGCTGGCGCTGGTACGCCACCGGACCCGGCCACGCGGTGGCCCTCACCCGGGGCCCGCACCCCGGCCGCCTGCTGGTCCCGGCCAACCACTCCGCCGCCCCGCCCGCGGGCTCCTCCGACACCGGCCAGGAGGCGAGGTACTACGGCGGTCACGCCCTCTACAGCGACGACGGCGGCCGCACCTGGCACCTGGGATTCGTGGACGCCGCCTACGACGGCGTGACCAACGCCAACGAGACCAGCGCCACCCAACTCCCCGACGGCCGCCTCTACTTCAGCGCCCGCGACCAGGGCGGCAGCGCGCCCGGCAACCGCCTCGACAGCTACTCCTCCGACGGCGGCGGCACCCTCGACCGTCCCTACGCCACCCAGCCCACGCTGGACGACGTCCCCGTGGTCCAGGGCAGCGTCCTCCAACTCCACGGCACCAGCGCCCCGCTGGTGTTCTCGGCGCCCTCCGTGCCCACCGCCCGCCGCGCCCTGGCCCTCTGGGCGAGCAGGGACGCCGGCCGCACCTTCACCCGGCTGCTCACCCTCTCCGACCGGCCGGCCGCCTACTCCGACCTCGTCCAGCTGGGCCACGGCACGGTCGGCGTCCTGTACGAGACGGGGACCATCCACGCCTACGACACCCTGGAGTTCCGCAGAGTGCCCCTCCCTTAGAGCAGCCCGGCCGCCGCCAGGAACTTCCCCACCCTCTCCACCTCCTCGCCGGACAACGGCACCTGCGGCTCGGCCGTCACCGCACAGTCGATGACCCCCCGCAGGTGCAGCGCGGCCTTGAACGCGCCCAGCGCCGCCGAACTGCCGCCCATCCGCGCCGGGTCCCCGGCCGAGACCATCCCGAACAGCGCGCACAGCCGCTCCTGCTCGGCCCGCGCCCCGTCCCAGTCGCCGGCCCGGCACATCCGGTACAGCCGGACGTACCCGTGCGGGTCGACGTTGGCCAGCCCCGGCACGGCCCCGTCGGCGCCCAGCGCCAGCGCGGAGTCCACGATCAGCTCCGAGCCGGTCAGCACGCTGAACCCGGTCGTGGCCCGGGAGCCGGTGACGACCTCACGGAACGCGCCCAGGTCCCCGCTGGAGTCCTTGATCCCGGCCAGCACCCCGTCGGCGGCAAGACCCAGCACCAGGTCGGCGGGCAGCTTGGTGTGCACGGCGGCGGGAATGTCGTAGGCGATGACCGGCACCTCGGAGGCGGCGGCGATCCGGCGGTAGTGGTGGACGATCTCGGAGCGGTGGGTGCGGGCGTAGAACGGGGCGGTCACGACGACGGCCTGCGCGCCGGCCGCCGTCACCGCCCTGACGTGGTCCAGGACGCGCGGGGTGGTCATGTCGATGGCGCCCGCGAGGACGGGCAGCCGTCCGCCCACATGGCCGGACACCGCCTCGACGACCTGCCGGCGCTGCCGGTCGGTCAGGAACGCGGCCTCGGACGTGGACCCCAGCAGGAACAGCCCGTGCACCCCGCCGTCCATCAGATGGTCGACCAGCCTGAGCAGCGAGGGGACGTCCACCTCGCGCCGCGGTGTCAGGGGCGTGCAGACGGGCGGGACGACACCGGTGAGCGGGGCGGGGAACGTCATTCAGGGCTCCTGGCGTGCTAGGTCGCGGGTCGGCTGGTCCTCCTCCACAGGATGGTGGCAGCGGTAGCGGTGCCCGGGCCGTGACGCGGCCGAGAAATCCGGCATCGCCTCGGCGCACAGCCCGTCCGCCTTCCAGCAGCGGGTGCGGAACGGGCAGCCGCTCGGGGGCCGGGTCGCCGAGGGCACCGGACCGGTCAGCGGGATCGGGTCGATCGGGTCCAGCAGGCCGGGCGTGGCCGAGAACAGGGCGCGCGTGTACGGGTGCCGGGCGGCGTCGGTGACCCGGTCGGCCGGGGTCTCCTCCACGATCCGGCCCAGGTACATGGTGACCACCCGGTCGCTCATCCGCCGTACCGTCTGGATGTCGTGCGAGACGAACACCAGGGCCAGACCGAGGCGTTCCCTCAGGTCCAGCAGGAGGTTCAGGATCTGCGCGCGCACCGACACGTCCAGCGCGCTGGTCGGCTCGTCGGCGACGACCAGCGCCGGGTCGAGGGCCAGCGCCCGGGCGATGGCGACGCGCTGCCGCTGGCCGCCGGAGAGCTGGCCGGGCAGGGCGTCGGCCAGCGCCCCGGGGAGGCCGACGAGTGCCATCAACTCCCTGACGCGTTCCTCCCGTTCGGCCCGGCTGCCGCGGTCGTGGACGTCCAGCGGGTCGCGCAGGATCCGGCGTACCGTCAGCCGCCGGTTCAGCGCGGTCGACGGGTCCTGGAAGACCATGCCGACACCCGCCCCGACGGCGGCCCGGCGCTCGGCGGGCGGCATCGTCCACAGGTCACGGGCCTGGAACGCCACCGTCCCCGAGGCCGGCCGCTGGACGCCCACCAGCACCCGCGCCAGGGTCGACTTCCCGCACCCGGACTCGCCGACCACGCCCACCGTCTCCCCGGCGGCCACGGTGAGGTCGGCACCGGTCAGGGCGTACACCCGGTCGCGCCGCAGCAGCCCGCCGCCGCGGGCCCGGTGCACCACATGGACGTCCCGCACCGCGACGACGGCGTTCACCGCACCACCTCGTTCTCCACCGGTACCGCCGGGTGATGGCAGGCGGCCGCGTGGCCGGCCGTACCGGCGAGGTGCGGCGCGCTCGTGTGGCACACCTCGGTCGCCAGCGGGCAGCGGTCGGCGAAGCGGCAGCCCGCCGGGAAGTCGGCCGGGGCCGGCACGACCCCCTTGATCTGCGTCATCCGTTCCTCGGCCGACTCCAGCGACAGCACGCTGCCGAGCAGGCCGCGCGTGTAGTGGTGGGCCGGTGCCGCCACCAGGTCGGCGGTCACCCCGCTCTCCACGATCTGACCGCCGTACATCACCACCACCCGGTCGGTGACGTCGGCGACCAGCGCCAGATCGTGCGAGACCAGGAGCAGTGCGAAGCCGAGCTCCCCGCGCAGCCGCAGCAGCAGCTCCATCACCTGGGCCTGCACGGTGACGTCCAGGGCGGTCGTCGGCTCGTCGGCGACGATCAGCCGGGGTTCGCGGGACAGGGCCATGGCGATGAGCACGCGCTGGCGCTGCCCGCCGGACAGTTCGTGCGGATAGCTGCGCAGGGTGCGGTCGGGGTCCAGGCCGACCAGCTCCATGAGTTCGCGCGGACTGCGCCGGCCGCCGCGCCGCACGAGCTGCTTCAGCTGGGCGCGGACGGTCATCGCCGGGTTCAGCGCGGACAGGGCGTCCTGGTGGACCATCGCCATCTCGTGCCCGAGCAGCCGCCGCCGTACCCGCATCGGCTCGGTGAGCAGGTCCCGCTGCCAAAACCGCACCTGGCCGCCGACGCGCGCGCCCCTCGGCTGCAGCCCCATGACCGTGAGCGCGGTGAGCGACTTCCCGCAGCCCGACTCGCCCACCAGGCCGAGCACCTCACCCGGGTACACCTCGAAGCTGACCCCGGCCACGACGTCCACGCCCCGGTGCCGGTCCGGGAAGCCGATGGTGAGGTTCTCCACCGCGAGCACCGGCTGCCCGCCGCGGTCGGGCAGCGGCCGGGCGCGGGCCCGCAGCCGCCGGGCGGCCTCCGCCAGCCCGGGCAGCTCCAGCACCTGACCGCTGCCGGGCTCCGGCGCCTGCAGCCGGTCCTTCGGTGCCTCCACCTCCCTGGGCGCCGGTGCCGCCCAGGCGTCGGACACACCCTCGGAGAGGATGTTCAGCGACAGCACGGTCAGCAGGATCAGCAGCCCGGGAAAGACGGTCGCCCACCAGCCGCCGGTCAGCACCATGTTCCTGCCGTCGGCGATGACACTGCCCCAGGACGGGTCCGGTGGCCGCACTCCGGCGCCGATGAAGGACAGCGACGCCTCGAACACGATCGCCTCGGCCACCTGGACCGTGCAGAAGACGAGCACGGGGGCGGCGCAGTTCACGGCCACGTGCCGCAGCACGATGTGCGGGGTACGGGCGCCGATCACCCGTTCCGCCGTGACGTAGTCCTCGCCGTACTGGTCGAGGACGTTGGCCCGGACGACCCGGGCGACGGGCGGTGTGAACAGGAAGGCGAGGGCACAGATCAGCACGCCGATCCCGCCGCCGAACACGGCGACCAGCACGGCCGCGAGCGCGATCCCCGGGAACGCCATCACCACGTCCAGGCAGCGCATCAGCGTCTCGTCGACCGCCTTGCGGGAGGTGGCGGCCAGCGCTCCGACGACGGCGCCCACGAGCAGGGCGAGCCCGGTCGCGCCCAGCCCGATCGCCAGCGACCAGCGGGCCCCGTACATCAGCCGGCTCAGGACGTCCCGGCCGAGGCTGTCCTGTCCCAGCCAGTGCGCGGCGGACGGATGCCCGCTGCCGCCGACCGGGTCCTGCTGGTCGAGCGGATCGTCCGGGGCGAGGAGGGGGGCGAGTACGGCGACGAGGCAGACGAGGGCCAGAAAACAGACGGCGGCCTTCGACGACAGCGGCAGCCGGCGCAGGCCGCGCAGCCGGACGCCGGGCCGCAGGAGCCGCTGGGTGAGGCTCGCACGCGTGACCATCAGGCCGCCCTCAGTCGTGGGTTGACGAGCAGGTGGAGGATGTCGATGACGAGGTTGACGACGACGAACCCGGTGGCGGTGGTGAGCACGACGCCCTGCACCACCGCCGGGTCGCCGTTCTGCACGGCGTCGATCATCAGCTTGCCCATGCCGGGCAGCGAGAAGATCGTCTCGATGACGACCGCGCCGCCGAGGAGGTAGCCGACCCGCAGCCCGAGCACCGTCAGCGGATTGACCAGGGCGTTCCTGAGGACGTTCCGGCCGACCACGACCCGGGGCGGCAGCCCGTTGCCGATCGCGGTGCGTACGTAGTCCTTGTCCAGCTCCTCCACCACTGAGGTCCGCACGATCCGGGTGAGCTGGGCGGCCACCGGCAGGGAGAGGGCGAACGCGGGCAGCGCCATGGTCCGCAGCCAGCCGGTGAGGGAGTCGGCCGGGTTGATGTAGCCGCCGGTCGGGAACCAGCCGCGGTCCACCGCCAGGTACTGGATCATCAGCAGCGCCAGCCAGAAGCCGGGCGCCGCCACCCCGACCAGTGACAGGACCCGGATGACCTGGTCCGGCACCCGGTCCCGGTGGACGGCCGCCGTGACCCCGCCGGCCAGCGCCAGCACCACCGCGATCGCGAGGCCGAGGAACGTCAGCTGGAGGGTGAGCGGCAGCGCGGTGGTGACCTGGTCGACGACCGGAGCCCGGGTCAGGGCGCTGGTGCCGAGGTCGCCGTGGAGGAGGTCGCCGACGAAGTGGACGTAGCGCACGGGGAGCGGATCCAGCAGGCCGTTGCGCTCCCGGAAGTCGTGCAGCTGCCGCGGGGTCGGGTTCGCCCCCTGGAAGAACGCGGACGCCGGGTCGACGTCCGAGAACCGCATGACCAGGAACACGAACAGCACGATCCCGAGCAGCAGCGGCACGAGCAGTGCGATGCGGCGGAGCAGGATCCGCACGACGGCCGTCATGCCGTCAGATCCACTTGGCCTGGAGCAGGTTGATCCCCGGGTACGGCTGTGCCCTTATGCCGCTGAGGTCGCGTGGGTCCCAGGCCGTCATCAGTTCGTTGTGGACCACCGGGTACAGCACGGCCTGCTCGGCGACGACGTCGATGTAGTCCTGGATCATCGTCTTCTTCTTCGCCGGGTCCGGCTCCCGGGTCGCTCGGTCCATGGCCGTGAAGAGCTGCCTGGCGACGGGGTTGTCGGCCCAGCGGGTGTACCCCATCCACAGGTTCTGCGGCCCGTGGTTGTAGTGCATGATCAGGTCGGCGTCGAGCCCGAACTGGTTGGGGTTCGAGGCGGCGGCGACCACCTGGTAGTCCTGCTTCTGGTCCATCTTCGTGAAGACGGCGGTGGTCTCCTGCGGCGCGAGGGTGGTCTCCACGCCGATCGCGTCCCACGAGGACTTGATGGTCGGCAGACAGTCCACGATCCAGCTGACGTCGACCGCGAGGACGTCGACCTTCAGCCGGGTGACCCCGGCTGCCTTGAGGAGCGCTTTCGCCCGGCCGGGGTCGTGGTCGTAGACGGTCCTGGCCCGCCGGTAGCCCGGGTTGCCCTCGTTGAGGAAGGACGACGCGGGCTTCCCGTGCCCCTTCAAGGCCACCTGCACCATCTTCTCGGTGTCGATGGCGTAGTGGAGGGCCTGCCGCACCCGGACGTCGTCGAATGGCTTGTGCCGGGTGTTGAACATCAGGAAGAGGTTGTTCATCCCGGCGCCGCCCGCGACCTTCAGGCCGCCCTGCTCCAGCCGGGAGATGTTGGCGTACGGGATGTTGTCCGCGATCTGCGCCCCCGCGCCGGTCCCGGAGATCTTCGCGACGCGGGAGGCGGCGTCCACGATGGTCAGCCAGTTCATGCGCCTGAATGCGGGCGGGCGGGGGCCGTTGTAGGCACCGAAGGCCTCGAAGGTGGTGTTCGACTTCGGGTGGTGCGCGGTCTGCCGGTACGGCCCCGAGCCGACGGCCAGCCCCTTGACGGCGTCGTCCCAGGCACCGGGCGCGGAGAAGACGTGCTTCGGCATGATCTTGGCCAGGGTGAGCCGGGACAGGCCGTCGGGGAAGGGGAACCTGAGGGCGAGCTCGACCGTGTGCGGGTCGACCTTCCGCACGCCCTTCAGCCAGCTCTCGAAGAAGCCCTTGGCGAGGGTGGGGGTGCGGGGGTCGAGGATCCGGTCGAAGACGAACACGACGTCGTCGGCGGTGACGGGCCTGCCGTCGTGGAAGGTGGCGCCGGAGCGGAGCGTGAAGCGCCACGTGGTGGCGTTCGCGTCCTTCGGGACCTCGGTGGCGAGCGCCGGATACGGCACCCGGCTGATCGGGTCGGTGTCCAGCAGCCCCTCGTAGATGTGGTTGTTGGCGGCCATCGCGAACGCCGACGCCGTCTGGGTCGGGTCCCAGCTGCCGTCGTTGCCGTAGCCGATCACGGCGGTCAGGGTCCGGTCTTTGCCGCTCCCGCCGCTCCCGGTGTCGTTCGTGGACTCCGGGCCGGCGGAGCAGCCGGCCAGCGCGGGCGGCAGGACGGCGGTCAGGCCGAGCGCGCCGAGGCCCTTCAGAAAGGTCCGCCGATACGGGGCCGGCATGCCGCGGGTCACGTCGTCACGCACGGGTCCTCCAGCGAGGTCGGGGAAGGGGAGGAGAGGAGGTACGACGTCCTATGTCCGGTTGGTCAGCGACCATAGGAGGGCCCCAAGGGGTGGTCAAGAGCACGCACACGAATGGCGTAGCCACCACAGGTCGCACCAATGGCGGCCGGGGGAGAGGTCCGGTTCCGGTACGCCCGGATTCGCCGAGTGGCACGGCACACATCATCGACGAGGAACTGACCCGCGCGCTGCCCGCGCCGGCTCCCGCACCCCCGCCGCGGCGGCCCGCTCGGCCAAGTGGACGGTGTGCCTCAGGATTCCAGGGCGCCGATGAACTCCGTCCACGCGGACGCCCCGATCACGAGCACCGCACCACCCGGCACCTTGCTGTCCCGGACGGGCACGACACCGGGGACTCCGTCGGCGACCTCGACGCAGTCGCCGCCCTCGCCGTTGCTGTACGTGCTCTTGCGCCAGCGGGCGGCGCCGGGGAAGTCGTACGCTACCTCGACGCAGTCGCCGCCGTTGCCGTCGCTGTGGCTGCTCTTGCGCCAGTGCGCGTTGCTCAGGTCGTACTCGCGCATCGTGTGAAGTCCTCCGCCGTCGACTCGATCAGGGCCCGGGACGCCTCCGGCGACAGCGCGGCGGCCCTGAGCAGATCGTATGACGCGCCCGCACGCTTCACCACAGCCGGATTGTCCAGCAGGGTTCCCGAATACACGGCTTCTGTATAGGCCGTTGGCGGAGCCTCCTCGAACTCCATGAGCTTCAGCATCCCGTTCATGAGCGAGTAGGGCCCGGCTGCGTACGGCAGCACCTGCACCAGCGCCGTCCGTCCCCGCGCGAGCGCTGAGACGTGTTCCAGTTGCTCCGCCATGACGGCAGGGCCGCCGACCGGAATACGCAGTACGTTCTCGTGCAGAACCACCCAGTACACGGGGCGTGTTGCGTCCTTGAGGATGTGCTGGCGCTCCAGTCGGCCCTGCACCTTGTCCTCGATGTACACGTCTGACGCGAACGGGTTCATCGCCAGAGTGACCGCTCGCGCGTACCCCGCTGTCTGCAACAGGCCCGGCACCAGCGCGGGCGCGAACTCACAGATCCGCGTAGCCACCCGCTCCAGCTCCACGACCTCCGCGAAGTACTCCGCGTACCGCCGGTCGTCGATCAGCTTCCGGCACAGCCGCTCGAAAATACCGTCGGTTTGCAGGACCTCGTCGATCCGCTGGGCGATATCCAGCTGAGGTTTTCGAATGGCCTGCTCGAACTGTCCGATGTAAGCGCCGGAGACGAAGACGCGTGCCGCCAGCTCCACCTGGGTGAATCCGGCGTCTTCCCGGCGCCTTTTCAGCTCCGTGCCGAAGAACTCCCATACCGCCTGCCGCGAACCGCTGGCCATGGCCAACCCCCTTGGTCTGCCTCGTGCTTGTAGGGCGCAGACTCCTGGCGAGTGTAGTGGCGGAGAGTCACTCTGGGTGTGCGAAGCGTGAAACTGCAAAAGGAAGGGGAGCACGGTGAGGGCGCGACGGACCACACACTCGGCTTTGTGTGTCGAAGAGGCGGAGGACACCTTGGAGGAATTGCGGTCGGCTTTCGGGAAGGCCGGGATCGTGCTGCCGTCACTCGGCCTGGACCCGGTGAGTCTCGCGCGGGAGGCGCCCTGTCCGCTGGTCGAACTGGGCCGGTGTTCCGTGGACACCGCACGGCGGCTCGCGGCCGTCCTGACGGGGATGGCGCGGTGAAGCCGCCCGTCGGTAGCCACGTGATGGACACCCGTACCGGCAGGGTCGGCATCGTCATGGGGCACGAGGGGCCGTACGTGCAGTTGAGACCGTACGGCGGCGGGCGGGAGTGGGACGCGGAGCCGGGCGCGCTGCGCACCGCCACCCCCGCCGAGCGGCTGAGCGCGGCGACCGCGCACGCCAACGCCCGGAGCCGCGGCGAGCTGCTCTAGCCATCTCCCCAGATATCAGGACATGCGTGGTGGGCACGCCCTACATTGAGCCGGGCCGCTCGGGGGAGCGGCCGGGGGTATGCGGAGGGGGCTCACGCATGGAGATACGAGTCAGGGTCGCGCGCGTCCGTCCGTCCGGCGACGGCGTGACCGGTGAGCGGAGTGACACCGAGGGGTGGACGGAGTCGTTCGCCGAAGGAGGAGGTCGACGCCCGCATCGAGGAGGAGCGCCCGCGATGGCGGATCTGCGCGGGCGCCACCCGGAGTGGTTCAGAATGGTCTCATGAGTCTGTTCCGCGACGACGGCATCGTGCTGCGCACCCAGAAGCTGGGTGAGGCGGACCGGATCATCACGCTGCTCACGCGCGGTCACGGGCGGGTGCGGGCCGTGGCCCGGGGCGTGCGGCGGACCAAGTCGAAGTTCGGGGCCCGGCTGGAGCCCTTCTCGCACGTCGACGTGCAGTTCTTCGCGCGGGGGAGCGAACTGGTCGGGCGCGGGCTCCCGCTGTGCACACAGAGCGAGACCATCGCGCCGTACGGCGGCGGGATCGTGACCGACTACGCCCGGTACACCGCCGGGACGGCCATGCTGGAGACGGCCGAGCGGTTCACCGACCACGAGGGGGAGCCGGCGGTGCAGCAGTACCTGCTGCTGGTCGGCGCACTGCGGACGCTGGCACGCGGGGAGCACGCGCCCCACCTCGTCCTCGACGCCTTCCTGCTGCGCTCCCTCGCCGTCAACGGATACGCCCCGAGCTTCGGCGACTGCGCGAAGTGCGGGATGCCCGGGCCGAACCGGTTCTTCTCGGTGGCCTCCGGCGGGTCCGTCTGCGCCGACTGCCGGGTGCCCGGGAGTGTCGTACCGTCGCCGCAGACCCTGGTGCTGCTCGGGGCGCTGCTTACGGGAGACTGGGAGACGGCGGACGCGTGCGAGGCCCGGTACGTCCGCGAGGGCAGCGGGCTCGTGTCCGCCTACCTGCACTGGCATCTGGAGCGCGGGCTGCGTTCGCTCAGGTACGTCGAGAAGTAAGAGGGAGACGAGAAGCACATGGTCGTACGCGGGATCCTGGGGCGCCAGCGGCGCGAGTACAAGGCGCCGGAGCCGCATCCGTCCGGTGCGCGTGCGCCCAAGCTCCCGGGTGAGCTGGTGCCGAACCACGTGGCGATCGTCATGGACGGCAACGGCCGGTGGGCCAAGGAGCGGGGCCTGCCGCGCACGGAGGGGCACAAGGTGGGGGCCGAGCGGGTGCTCGACGTCCTCCAGGGGTCCATCGAGATCGGTGTGCGCAACATCTCCCTGTACGCCTTCTCCACCGAGAACTGGAAGCGGTCGCCCGACGAGGTCCGCTTCCTGATGAACTTCAACCGGGACTTCATCCGCAAGACCCGCGACCAGCTCGACGGGCTCGGCATCCGGGTGCGCTGGGTGGGGCGCATGCCCAGGCTGTGGAAGTCGGTCGCCAAGGAGCTGCAGGTCGCCCAGGAGCAGACCAAGGACAACGACCTGCTCACGCTGTACTTCTGCATGAACTACGGCGGCCGGGCCGAGCTCGCCGACGCGGCGAAGGCGCTGGCCGAGGACGTGAAGGCGGGACGGCTGGACCCGGCGAAGGTCAGCGAGAAGACCATCCAGAAGTACCTGTACTACCCGGACATGCCGGACGTGGACCTGTTCCTGCGTCCGAGCGGCGAGCAGCGCACCTCCAACTACCTGCTCTGGCAGAGCGCGTACGCCGAGATGGTCTTCCAGGACGTGCTGTGGCCCGACTTCGACCGCCGTGACCTGTGGCGGGCCTGCATGGAATTCGCCTCCCGGGACCGGCGGTTCGGCGGGGCCGTCCCGAACGAGGAACTCCTGGTCATGGAGGCCGCCATGAAGGGTGATTCCACCTCGTAGCAACCGCCGGTTCATCCGGGCCGCCGAGGATGCGGGACTCATGAGACGTCTCATCCCTGCCCTCGCCCTCGGCGCCCTGCTGCTCACCGCGCTGCCCGCGCACGCCGCCGACGGCCCCGCGCACCGCGAGAGTTACGGCACCAAGGCCCCCTACGAGCCCGAGCAGAGCGCGCACACCTATGAGCGGCCCCCGGCCGGGTACACGGCCGTCTTCACCGAGAACGTCTCCCGGCACGGCTCGCGTGCGGCGACCGGCAGCGAGGACGGCGACCTGATCCTCCCGCTCTGGGACAAGGCGCAGGAACAGGAGCAACTCACCGACGGAGGTGAGGAGTTCGGCCCAGTCGTGCGGGCCCTCTTGGCCGCCATGGACAAGGTCGGGTACGGCAACCTCAGCGGGCGCGGGCGGCAGGAGATGCGGGACACGGCGACGCGCACGGAGCACCGCCTGCCCACCCTGTTCGCGCGGATCGCCGACGAGGGCGAGAAGATCGACGTGGTCAGCTCCGGGCAGGGGCGGGCCGTGGACAGCGCGGGCGAGTACACGGGCGCGCTCGCCGCGGCCGACCCGGCGCTGGCGCCGCTGATCGGCGGGACCCGCACCGACAAGGACCTGCTGTACTTCCACAAGGCGGCGGGCGGTGCGGCCTACCGCGACTACATCGCGCACGACCAGCGGCTCAGGGACACCCTGAACTCGATCACCGGCCAGCCCAGGACGCACGAGGCCGCGCGCGGTGTCCTGCGGCGGATCTTCAAGGAGCCGTTCGTCGAGCAGATCACCGACCAGGTCGGCGCCGCGCAGGCCGTCTACGACCTGTACGCCATCGCGCCGGCGATGATCCAGGAGAGCCCCGGCGGCGAGGGCTGGGGCATGGACCGCTTCGTCTCCCGCTCGGACGCGGCCTGGTTCGGCTACCTCTCCGACGCCGAGGACTTCTACGAGAAGGGCCCCGGCTTCCTCGACAGCGACATCACCTACAAGATGGCCGGCGTCCTCCTCGACGACTTCTTCCGGCAGGCCGAGGCCAAGCGGGCCGGCACCAGCGATCTCGGCGCCGAGCTGCGCTTCACCCACGCCGAGGAGATCATTCCGCTGGCCGCGCTCATGGGGCTGCCGGGCAGCACGAAGCCGGCGGCGCCGGGCGAGCCGTACACCTACGCCGGCAACCCCTGGCGGGGCGCCTCCGTCGCTCCCCTCGGCGCGAACATCCAGTGGGACGTCTTCCAGAAGGGCGACCGGTACCTGGTCCGCATGCTCTACAACGAGAAGGAGACGGCGTTCAGGGCGGGTTGCCGCCCGATCGCCGAAGGCAGCGCGTTCTACGACCTGGACGAACTGGAGCGCTGCTTCGGACGGGCCTGACCACGGCGCCGGCCGGCTTCTGTACGATCCCGCCTCATGGTCATGGACATGGAGAAGGGGCGGGATCCTGTGCAGGACGTCGTGGAACTGAGATACAGACCGGAGGTCGAGGACTTCACCTCGGCGCTACGGGCACGCTCGCGGGTGAGCCGGACCGGATGGATCCAGCGGTGGCTGCCCTTCGTGCTGGGCTTCGGTGTCCTCGTGGAGGTCGTGCCGCTCGTCACCGGGTCCGGCCACGTCTCGCCCGGCATGCTGACGACGATGGCCGTGACCCTCACGCTGTTGCTGCTCATGCCGTGGCTGCAGGCCCGCACGGTCAAGCGGCTCGCCGAACGGCAGGGGGAGTTCCGGGTGACGGTGTCGGACGCCGGTGTCACGGTGATCAACGACAACGTCACGGCGTCCGTCCGCTGGGCCGCGCAGCCCCGTTACCGGGAGACCTCGCGGGTGTTCGTCCTCCTCAGCGACGACAGGTACGCGACGGGATTCACCACGCTCCCCAAGCGGGGACTCGCCGACCCGGCCGACGCGGACCGCCTGCGCAGCCTCCTGGACCGGCACCTCACCCGCGTCTAGGCCTACGGTGCCGACCCCTGCGCACAGTCGGCACAGGTGCCGAAGATCTCCACCGTGTGCGCCACGTTCACATACCCGTGCTCCGCCGCGATCGCCTCGGCCCACTTCTCCACGGCCGGGCCCTCCACCTCCACCGCCTTGCCGCAGGCGCGGCAGACCAGGTGGTGGTGGTGCTCCCCGGAGGCGCAGCGCCGGTAGACGGACTCGCCGTCGGACGTGCGCAGGACGTCGACCTCGCCGGCGTCGGCGAGGGACTGCAGGGTGCGGTACACCGTCGTGAGCCCGACCGAGTCGCCCTTGTGCTTGAGCATGTCGTGCAGTTCCTGCGCGCTGCGGAACTCCTCGACCTCGTCCAGGGCCGCCGCCACGGCTGCACGCTGGCGGGTCGCGCGGCCCTTCACGGGCGGTCCAGCGGTCGTCACCGTTGTCTCCTCACGTCTCGCTACTGCCCGGGCGGCCATTGTGCCAGCCCGGACTGTCAGCGGTCAGACGCCGACCTCGTCCCCGGCGCCTCTCGTGGCCGGAATCGTGCACTCCGCCGGATCCCCGGCGGGGCGCGCGGCGGCCGCCGCGCGGGCGCGTCGGCGGGCCAGCGGGGTGGCCAGGGCGGTGAGCGCGACGAACGCGGCGATGGTCAGCAGGACGATCGTCGCGCCCGGCGGGACGTCCTGGTAGTACGAGGTGATCGTGCCGCTGATCGCCACGCCGACGCCGATGGCGACGGCGATCGCGAAGGTCACCGCGAAGCTGCGGCTGAGCTGCTGTGCGGCGGCGACCGGCACCACCATGAGCGCGGACACCAGGATCAGGCCGACCACCCGCATGGCGACGGTGACCGTGACGGCCGCGGTGATCGCGGTGAGCAGGTTCAGGGCGCGCACCGGCAGCCCGGTGACCCGCGCGAACTCCTCGTCCTGGCTGACCGCGAACAGCTGGCGGCGCAGCCCGAGGGTGACCGCGACGACGAACGCGGCGAGCACGGTGATCGCGGTGACGTCCGACGGGGAGACGGTCGACAACGAGCCGAACAGGTACGAGGTCAGGTTGGCGTTGGAACCGCCCGGCGCGAGGTTGACGAACATCACACCGCCGGCCATGCCGCCGTAGAAGAGCATCGCGAGGGCGATGTCGCCGCGTGTCCTGCCGTACCAGCGGATCAGCTCCATCAGGACCGAGCCGAGCGCGGAGACGGCCGTGGCCATCCACACCGGTGAGGCGTGCAGCAGGAAGCCGAGGCCGACGCCGGTCATCGCCACGTGCCCGATGCCGTCGCCCATCAGGGGCTGGCGGCGCTGGACGAGGTAGATGCCGATCGCGGGCGCGGTGATGCCGACCAGGACGGCCGCGATGAGCGCCCGCTGCATGAAGGCGTAGTTCAGGAAGTCCATCAGCTCAGCAGTCCCGTGCGGATCGGTTCGGCGCCCGCGGGTGCGTGCGGGTGTACGTGGTCGTGACCGGGCAGGGCGTGCTGGCCGAGCGCCCGCGGCGGCGGGCCGTCGTGCAGCACGCAGCCGTCGCGCAGGACGACCGCCCGGTCGATCAGTGGCTCCAGCGGCCCGAGTTCGTGCAGGACCAGCAGCACCGTCGTACCGGCGGACACCTGCTCGCGCAGGGTCCGGGCGAGTACCTCCTGGCTGGCCAGGTCCACGCCCGCCATCGGCTCGTCCATGATCAGCAGTTCCGGCTCGGCGACGAGCGCGCGGGCGATCAGCACCCGCTGGTGCTGGCCGCCCGAGAGGGCGTCGACCGAGTCCCGGGCGCGGTCCGCCATGCCGACCAGTTCCAGGGCCCGGCGCACGGCCTGCCGGTCGGCCCTGCGGAAGAAGCCGAAGCGGGTGCGGGAGAGCCGCCCGGACGACACGATCTCGGTCACCGTCGCGGGGACCCCGCCCGCGGCCGTCGTCCGCTGCGGTACGTAGCCCACGCGCGCCCAGTCGCCGAAGGAGCGGCGCGGGGTGCCGAACAGCTCGACCGTGCCGCCGCTGACCGGCACCTGGCCGGTGATCGTGCGGATCGCCGTGGACTTGCCGGAGCCGTTGGCGCCGAGCAGCGCGACGACCTCGCCGCGGCCGACGGTGAGGTCGATGCCGCGCAGCACGGGACGCGCGCCGAGTTCGGCGGTGACCCCGCGCAGGGCTATGACGGGCTCGCTGGTCATGTCGTCCCCTGTCATTTCGTGCCGAGCGCCTGCTGCAGCGCCTTGAGGTTGGCCTGCTGGACGGAGAAGTAGTCCCTGCCGCGGGACTTGCCGGTGACGATGCCCTCGATCGGGTCCAGGACGTCCGTCCGCAGGCCGGCGTCGTGCGCGATGGTCTTCGCGGTCTTGTCACTGACGAGGGTCTCGTAGAAGACGGTGGAGACGCCGTCGGCCCTGGCCATCTTCTCCAGGTCCCGCACGCGGGCGGCGCTGGGCTCCGACGCGGGGTCGAGGCCGCTGACGGCCTCCTCGGTCAGGCCGTAGCGCTCGGCGAGGTAGCCGAAGGCGGCGTGGGTGGTGACGAAGACCCTGGTCCTGGTGTGCGCCAGGCCGTCCCTGAACTGCCGGTCCAGGCCGTCGAGCTGCTTGACGAGGGCCGCGGTGTTCTTCGCGTAGTCGGCCGCGTGCTTCGGGTCGGCCTTCTCGAAGGCCTTGCCGACACCCTCGGCGACCTGGGCGTAGCGCACCGGGTCGAGCCAGATGTGCGGGTCCTTGCCCGTCGACTCGTCGTTCTTGTGGGTGTCGTGCGCGGCCGCGTGCCCGCCGACCTCGTTGCCGTGGTCCTCCAGCGAGGTCAGGGAGGCCGCGTCGATCTTCGTCTTGACCGGGGACTGGGCCACCGCGTCGTCGACGGAGGGCTGGAGGTTCTTCAGGTACAGGACCGCGTCGGAGTCCTGGAGCCCAGCGATCTGCTGGGGGCTGATCTCCAGGTCGTGCGGTTCCTGGCCGGGGGTGGTCAGACTGGTGACGTGGACGTGGTCCCCGCCGATCCGCTCGGCGAGGAAGGCCATCGGGTAGAACGACGCGACGACGTCGAACCTGCCCGTGCCGGCCGCGGCCGCCGTGTCGCCGGAGCAGCCGGTGAGGGTGCCGAGACCGAGGACGGTCACGGCGGTGGCCGCGGCGGCGGGTATGAGGCGTCGTCGTACGTTCATGACAGTCATTTTCAACGAATGTGGAAACCGTTGTCAACAAGCTCCCGCCGGGGCCGCTGGCAGGGGGCCGATTTGGCCGTGGGGGAGCCTGCGCCGGTAACCTGAATCATTCGCTGGAAGCATCTCGCTTCAACGCCCGTCGTCGTAATGAAGAGAGCACCGTGGCCGCCGACAAGATCGACACCATCGTCAGCCTGAGCAAGCGCCGTGGCTTCGTTTTCCCGTGCAGTGAGATCTACGGCGGACAGCGTGCCGCCTGGGACTACGGACCGCTGGGTGTCGAGCTCAAGGAGAACATCAAGCGCCAGTGGTGGCGCTACATGGTGACGTCGCGCGAGGACGTGGTCGGTATCGACTCGTCCGTCATCCTGGCCTCCGAGGTCTGGGTCGCGTCCGGCCACGTCGCCACCTTCACGGACCCGCTGACCGAGTGCACCGCGTGCCACAAGCGGTTCCGCGCCGACCACCTCGAAGAGGCCTACGAGGAGAAGAAGGGCCACGCCCCGGCGAACGGCCTGGCCGACATCAACTGCCCGAACTGCGGCAACAAGGGCCAGTTCACCGAGCCCAAGCAGTTCTCCGGCCTGCTGTCGACGCACCTCGGCCCGACCCAGGACTCCGGCTCGGTCGCGTACCTCCGCCCCGAGACCGCCCAGGGCATCTTCACCAACTTCGCCCAGGTGCAGACCACCTCGCGCCGCAAGCCGCCGTTCGGCATCGCGCAGATGGGCAAGTCCTTCCGCAACGAGATCACGCCCGGCAACTTCATCTTCCGCACCCGTGAGTTCGAGCAGATGGAGATGGAGTTCTTCGTCAAGCCGGGCGAGGACGAGAAGTGGCAGGAGTACTGGATGCAGCAGCGCTGGAACTGGTACACCGGCCTGGGCCTGCGCGAGGAGAACATGCGCTGGTACGAGCACCCGAAGGAGAAGCTCTCCCACTACTCCAAGCGCACCGCCGACATCGAGTACCGCTTCCAGTTCGGCGGCAGCGAGTGGGGCGAGCTGGAGGGTGTCGCCAACCGCACCGACTACGACCTCGGCGCCCACTCCAAGGCCTCCGGCCAGGACCTCTCCTACTTCGACCAGGAGGCCGGCGAGCGCTGGACGCCGTACGTCATCGAGCCGGCGGCGGGTGTCGGCCGCACCATGCTGGCCTTCCTGCTCGACGCCTACGTCGAGGACGAGGCGCCGAACGCCAAGGGCAAGATGGAGAAGCGCACGGTGCTGCGGCTCGACCACCGGCTCGCCCCGGTGAAGGTCGCCGTCCTCCCGCTGTCCCGCAACCCCGAGCTGTCCCCGAAGGCCAAGGGGCTGGCCCAGGCGCTGCGCCAGAACTGGAACATCGAGTTCGACGACGCCGGTGCGATCGGCCGCCGTTACCGCCGCCAGGACGAGATCGGCACGCCGTACTGCGTGACCGTCGACTTCGACACGCTCGAGGACAACGCGGTCACGGTTCGTGAGCGGGACTCGATGAAGCAGGAGCGCGTGTCGCTGGACCAGATCGAGGGTTACCTCGCCCAGCGCCTCATCGGCGCCTAGTCACATCCCGGGGAGCCGGGCGGGCCGATCTCATCTCGGCCCGCCCGGCTTTCGCATGTCAGCGCCCCTGAAGCGCCTTGACGTTGTCGCCGAAGGTCCAGTTCCTCGCGCCGTCCCAGTTGACCGACCAGGTCATCAGGCCCTTCAGCGAGGTGCCGTAGTGCTTCCAGGCCTGGGAGACGAGGGACGGTGACAGGTAGCCGCCGCCCGCGCCGGACTGGGCGGGCAGGCCCGGGACCTGCTTGTCGTAGGGCACCCTGATCGTCGTGCCCTGGACCACCAGGCCCTTGTTCAGGCAGTCGGTCTGGGCGGTGAAGCCGGCGACCGTGCCGGCCTCGTAGGAGTCGCCGGAGCAGCCGTACATGCTGCCGTTGTAGTACTGCATGTTCAGCCACCACAGCCGGCCGTTGTCGGCGTACTTCTTGATGATCGGCAGGTACGCGCCCCAGATCGAGCCGTAGGTGATGCTGCCGCCGGTCACGTACGCCGTCTCGGGGGCCATCGTCAGGCCGAAGCCCGCCGGCATCCGGTCGAGGACGCCGTCGATGATGCGGATCAAGTTGGCCTGGGACGTGGACAGCTGGCCGATGTTGCCGCTGTTCGTCAGGCCCGTCTCGATGTCGATGTCGATGCCGTCGAAGTTGTACTTCCTCAGGATCGGCACGATCGTCGCCACGAAGCGGTCCGCGACCGCCGACGAGCTCAGGTCGATGCCGGCCGCCGCGCCGCCGATGGAGAGCAGGATCGTCCGGCCCGACGCCTTCGCCGCGCACATCTCCGCGGGCGTCGCCACCTTCACGCCCGTGTCCATGCCGTCCTCCCACAGCGCCGTGCCGTCGGAGCGGATGACCGGGAAGGCCGCGTTGATCACGTTGTAGCCGTGTGCGGGGATGCGGGAGTCGGTGATCGGGGTCCAGCCGAAGGGCGGGTGGACGCCGTTCGCGGAGCCGTCCCAGTTCTCCCAGTAGCCCTGGAGCACCTTGCCGGCCGGCCGGGACTTCACCGCACAGGTGTCGGCGGCGGAGGCGGTGGTGGCGGCCGGGAACTGGGTGAGACAGGCGGTCGCGAGCGCGGCGGCGAACAGGGACAGCGTGCGGCGGAGCATGCGGGCCTCCCGGTGGGGGTGCGGTGAGGTGTCGTAGGCGTGAGGTGTCGTAGGCATGACAGTGAGGTGGTCCAGACCTCTCGTCAATAGGTCTGGACCAAACTGACATCTATGGAATGACAGATATTGAAATCTGTCATCTGTCATGGCAAGGTGGGGGCATGACGATGCGAACCCGAACCCTCGGAACCACCGGCCCCCGGACCTCCGCCCTCGGCCTCGGCTGCATGGGCATGTCCGCGCTGTACGGCGACGCCGACCGCGCGGAGTCCGTCGCGACCGTCCACGCCGCCCTGGAGGCGGGCGTCACCCTGCTGGACACCGGCGACTTCTACGCCATGGGGCACAACGAGATGCTGATCGGCGAGGCCCTGCGCACCGCCCCGGCCGCCCGCCGCGAGCAGGCGCTGGTCAGCGTGAAGTTCGGCGCCCTGCGCGACCCGGAGGGCAACTGGACCGGCTACGACGGCCGCCCGGCCGCCGTGAAGAACTTCGCCGCCTACTCCCTGCAGCGCCTCGGCGTCGACCACATCGACGTCTACCGGATCGCCCGCCTCGACCCGGACGTGCCGATCGAGGAGACCGTCGGCGCGATCGCCGAACTGATCGAGAAGGGGTACGTCCGGCACGTCGGCCTGAGCGAGGTCGGCGCCGAGACCGTCCGGCGGGCCGCCGCCACCGCCCCCGTCGCCGACCTCCAGATCGAGTACTCGCTGATCAGCCGCGGCATCGAGCGGGACATCCTGCCCACCACCCGCGAGCTGGGCATCGGCATCACCGCGTACGGCGTACTCTCCCGCGGACTGATCTCCGGCCACTTCTCCCGCGACCGGCAGCTGGCCGCGAACGACTTCCGCGCCCACTCACCCCGCTTCCAGGGCGAGAACCTCCAGCACAACCTGAACCTCGTCGAGGCCCTGCGCAAGATCGCCGAGCAGAAGGACGTCACCGTCGCGCAGATCGCCATCGCCTGGGTGCTCGCCCGCGGCGAGGACATCGTGCCCCTCGTCGGCGCCCGCACCCGCGAGCGGCTGGACGAGTCGCTGGGCGCGCTGGACGTGACGCTGGACGCGGCCGACCTGGCGGCGATCGAGGAGGCCGTACCGGCGGACGCGGCGGCCGGCGACCGCTACCCGACCCCGCAGATGGCACACCTCGACAGTGAGCGCTGACCACGGCGACAGGTACGGTCTGAGGCATGGCACCGCCCACTGAGACCCTGACCGCCGAGCGCATCCTCGAAGCGACCGAGGAGGTGCTGCGCCGCCACGGCCCGGCCAAGGCCACCGTGGTCGACGTGGCCCGCGCGCTCGGCGTCAGCCACGGCAGTGTGTACCGGCACTTCCGCACCAAGGCGGCCCTGCGCGAGGCGGTCACCAAGCGGTGGCTGGACCGGACATCGGAGAAACTGGCCGGCATCGTCGCCGCCGGCGAAAGCCCCGAGCAGCGGCTGCGGGCCTGGCTCGCGGCCCTGTTCGAGGCCAAGCGGCACAAGGCGGGAGACGACCCCGAACTCTTCGCCACCTACACGGTGCTGACCGACGAGAACGGCACGGCGGTCGGCGAGCACATCGCCGACCTGACCGGCCAGTTGACCCGGATCATCGCGGACGGGGCCGGGTCGGGCGCCTTCACGGTGCCCGACCCGGCCGCCGCGGCCCGGGCCGTCTTCCAGGCCACCGGCCGTTTCCACGACCCCTGTCACGCCCGGGAATGGACCGCTGCCGGCGTCGACGAGGAGTTCACGGCCGTCGTGGACCTGCTGGTACGGGGGCTCAGCTCACCTTCACGGTGACGGTGGGCGAGTGGACCTTTCCGGACATCGTCGCGCTGGCGACGCGCAGTTTCTCCGTGCCCTTCGTGTTGAGCTTGGCGAAGAGGGCGTACGAACTGCCGGTCTTGACCTTGGCGGTCGCCTGCAGCGGGACCCACTTGCCGGACTTCTCGTGCTGCAGCACCAGCGGGGAACCGACCTTCAGGCCCTTGGTGCGACCGGTGAACTTCACCGTGTCACCGGCCTTCACCGAGGTCTTGTCGGCCTTGATGGTGATCGAGGCCATGGTGCTGGGGCTGGGGCTGGGCTTGCTGGTGGCGGCGAAGGCTCCGGACGTCCCGCCGGAGAGCAACGCCGCGGACAGGGCACAGGCGCCCAGCGCGCGGCCGTAGCGGTGGTGGCGGAGTACCGAGGTCATGTTCGTCTCCTGTCGCTCGATGAACCTTTCCCAGGCTGACCCCGGTCCGCCGGACCGGCCACTCGAGACGGCCCGGAGCGCGCCCCTCGGTCGGGTAAGAGCGCAGGTCAAGCAGGCTGTCGAGGGACAGAGTTCTTACCTTGAGGGCTGCCGGTCGGCCGCCGGGTCGACCGTCGCCTGATGGGCCTCGGCCAGATGTTCCTCCGCCTTCAGCCACGGCAGGAACTGCGCGCCCCGCCGCCAGCCACAGGTGTCGCATCTGATGGTGCGCTGCACACCCGTGCGCTGGACCCGCACGACGTGCTCCCGGCCGTGCTGGTCCCAGCGGCTGACCTTGCTCGTGCTGTTGCCCTGCGGCATGACGCCTCACGTCCCTCGAGTCCGGCACCCCCGACCGGAACGGAGTGTGCAGCAAGACGAACATCAACAGGGGGAGCTTCACCCGGAGTTGTCCAAGTCGTGCCCCCGGCTCAGCCCACCTCACGCGGCAGGCGCAGGCTCAGCAGGCCGGTCAGCGCGATCCCGGCCAGCTGCACCAGCAGCGTGGTGACCAGCGCGTCCCGCATGCCGAGGTGCGGTACGAGGGTGAGGAACAGGGTGCCGAGCGTGGCCACGCCGAGGGCGAGCGCGGACTGCTGGGTGGTGACCATCACACCGCTGCCGACACCGGCCCGGGCCGGCGGCACCTCGGACATCACGATCCGCAGGACGTTGGGCAGTTGGAGCGCCTGCCCGGCGCCGGCCACGGCCGCACCCGGCAGCAGCGAGCCGACGTCCAGGTGCGGCCAGTCCTGCCAGGCGGCCAGCACGATCAGCAGCACGCCCACGCCCTGGACGACGGATCCGGCGGCGACGACCCGGCTGCCGTAGCGGGCGACCAGCCGGGGTCCGGCGAGGGAGACGAACAGGAAGGCCACGGCCATCGGTGCGAGGGCGAGGCCGGCCGCCACGGGCCCGAGCCGGGCGCCCCGCTGCAGCGCCAGCGCGATCACGAACATGAACCCGCTGAAGCCGATGGAGAACGGCACCATCAGCACCAGACCGCGCCGCAGCGAGGCCAGCGCCAGCAGGCTCGGCGGCACCAGCGGGGTCCGTCCCGCCCGGTCGGCCCGCCGCTCCACGGCCCAGAACGCGCCGACGGCGAACGGGAACGCGGCCAGCGACAGCCACGTCCACAGCGGCCAGCCGGCCGCACGGCCCTCGGTGAGCGGCGCAAGCAGCGTCAGCAGGGACACCGCGAGCAGGACCGTGCCCAGGCCGTCGACCGGTTCCGGGCGCTGCGAGCGGGTCTCGGGCATGACGCGCACGGCGAGGACGAGGCCGGCCACGACCACGGGCACGTTGACGAGGAACACCGACCGCCACCCGGTCCCCGCGACATCGGCGGCGACGAGCACCCCGCCGAGTATCTGTCCCGCGACCATGGACAGGCCCGCCGTGGCGCCGTACAGGCTCATGGCCTTCGCGCGGCGCGCACCGCGCGTGGTCGCCTGAATGGTGGCCAGCACCTGCGGCAGCATCGCGGCGGCCGAGGCGCCCTGCGCGACCCGTGCCGCGACCAGGCTCCAGGCGTCGGGCGCCAGCCCGCAGGCCAGGGAGGTCAGTCCGAACGCGGCCATTCCGCCGAGGAACAGCCGGCGCCGCCCGAACAGGTCCCCGAGCCGGCCGCCGAGCACCAGCAGCACGGCGTAGGCGACCCCGTACCCGGCCACGACCAGCTCCAGCACGGCCTCGCCCGCGGCGAGGTCGGCGCCGATGGTCGGCAGGGCGACGTTGACGATGAAGAAGTCGACCAGCGGCAGCGCCGCGGCCAGCAGAACGGTGAACAGCCCGAGCCCGCCGAGCGCGGGCGGCGCGGCCGTTGTACGAACGGCCCGGGTGGTGACGGTTTCACTCATGCCCCCGAGCCTGCGTCACCGCCCAGACGGGTACCAGAGTGTTCTCATCCTGGTAGAAGAACTACCTGGCAACAGGATGAGGATGCGGGCATCCTGGAGCCATGACGACGACGGCCACCGCCCGGGAGAGCACCGCGCAGCCGCCCCGGGGCTCGGAGATCCGGCGGCACGAGCTGGCCGCGTTCCTGCGCAGCCGCCGCGAGCGCATCACCCCCGAGCAGGTGGGCCTGCCCCGCGGCGCCCGCCGCCGCACCCCGGGCCTGCGCCGGGAGGAGGTCGCCCAGCTCTCCGCGGTCGGCGTCACCTGGTACACCTGGCTGGAACAGGCCCGCGACATCCAGGTCTCCGTCCAGGTCCTGGACGCCCTGGCCCGCACCCTGGGGCTGGACGCCAGCGAGCGCGCCCACCTCTTCCAGCTGGCCGGCGCCACCGATCCGACCCCCGCGGCGAACTGCCCGAGCGTGACCCCGGCACTGCGCGAGGTGCTGCGCCGGCTGGAGCCGATCCCGGCCTGCATCCAGAACAGCCGGTACGACATCCTCGCCTACAACCGCACCTACGGCCGCCTCCTGTGCGACCTGGACGCGCTGCCGCCCGAGGACCGCAACTGCATGCTCCTCGTGCACACGAACAAGGACTGGCAGGCGTCGGTCGTGCACCTGGAGGAGGCCCAGCGCCTGATGGCCGCCCGGCTGCGCGCCTCCCTGGCCGGCCACCTCGGCGAGCCGGCCTGGAAGATGCTGCTGAAGCGGCTGGAAGCCGAGTCACCCGAGTTCCGGGCGAACTGGGAGCGTTACGAGGTGGTCGGCAGCCGCTCCAAGACCAAGGAGTTCCTCAACGCCCACGTCGGCCACCTCAAGCTGGAGCACACGGACCTGTGGCTGGGCCCCGAACTGGGTGCCCGGATGCTGACGTACACACCGGCCGACGAGGAGACCCGCGAGCGGCTGGAGAGGCTGTACGAGATCGCGTGCGCCACCGCGGCCCCGGCCTGAGAGGGCGGCGGATCACTCCATCCACTGGCGGTAGCCCGTGGCGTACGCCTGGTCCATCGTGTGGTTGTAGGAGACCTTCTCGCCGAAGAGCGCCTGTGTGCCGAGGCGCAGACCGAGCATGAGGTCGACGCGGTTGAGTTCCAGGCAGGGCGTCGTCCCGAAGGTCGGGAAGAAGCCGCAGCCGAGCGTCGTCCGCCGCTGCCTGTCCCTGGTGCTGGTCAGCGAGAGGACGTCGCCGTAGGCCGCTCTGATGTCCGCCGTGCGGACGAAGGGAAGCCCGCGTTCCTCGACCATCGCGGCGTCGGCGAAGAACCCGGTGGCGGGTACGGGGAAGTCACGGATGCTCCGGAGATACGCGTCGAGGCGGAACTCCGATTCCCTCATGCGGGCCGTGCACCAGGCGTGGAGCGCGGTGATGTCACCGGCGTTGGTGAACACCCGCCCGGCCGACTGCCGGGTCTCGAAGATCGTGAACAGGGCGTAGTTGTGGCGCTTCGTCGTCTCCGCGAGCTGTTCGGCGATGACTTCGGCACGGCACAGGGCATCGACCTCCCGCTCCGGAAGGCCGACCACCTCGTTGAGGGCGGCGGCCGACGGCTCGGGCCGGTAGAGACAGCGCATCAGCACGCGGGACACCCGGTGGAGATCCTCACCGAAGGAGTCCCGGGTGCGCAGGAAGCGGCTGATGACTTTGGTGTACTTGGCCGGCAGGGTCGACTGCAGGGACAGCCAGTGGTTGTATCCGCTTTCGCCGCGCCCGCGCTGCCGGAAGGCCTCGTGGAGGAAGGCGAGTTCGGTGACGACCGCGTTCGCCTCCAGCAGGTCGACCAGGGTGATCGTGAGCCCGATGCCGGGGATCCCGACGGGCTCGTACGCCGGGGCGTTGCGCTGCCGGAAGTCGGCCGCCGTCTCACGGTGCAGGTCGATGAGGCCCCGTTGCTTCTCACCGAGAGTCCTTCCCGGGTCCCGCTTGCCGTTCTCCGACAGGTCCGCCAGCACGGCGGCGGCCACCGAGTTGCGTTCGGCCTCCACCATGAAACGGTCGTAGAGCGGGGGACAGAGCAACGCGTCGTGGAAGTGGCGTATTTCGTGCAGGATCGTGGCCTCGGCCAGCAGGCGTTCCCTCTCCGGGTCCGCGGGCGGGCCGTCCTGCGCGGTCCAGATCTCCGGGCGGTGCCTGGCGAGCACGTCGGAGCGGATGAGGACCACCGGGACACCGATGACATGGGAGCCGATGCGGCCCGTGTGTGTCATGGTTCGAGCAGACGCCTGATCTGTTCGGGAGTCAGCTCGGCGATGTTGTAACGCGTGCCGTCGACCGTGACGTTGACCTCGACGGGGGCCGGGTCGGACCCGGCGCGCGCCCGGCGCTGCCTGATCCGTTCGACGAGTTGGGCCAGGGTCAGGGCCGCCTGGGCCGCGCCGACCACGACCGAACCGAGACTCAGCAAGGTGTCGAACTCGAAGTTCAACTCGCTGTCGACGGTCGGTGTTTCCTCGTTGCGCACGAGTCCCGAATCGGCGTGGAACAACGCGTCGAGGACGTCCTCGAGGGACATGGACGCGGGAACGCGGAAGGAGACGTCGGCCTTGACGGTCACTTTTCCCCCAGTCGGCTCGGTCGGCGGCCGGTGGTTCAGTATGGCACGGTGCGGAGTACTCCACCCGGAGTTCACTTGATAAGTATGCTTGTGTCCGTGCGATCCGAGAAGATCCCAGGGTACGCGGCCGCACGCCTCTACTACCCCGTCTCGCCGGACCGGGCCGGTGCCCCGGAGGCGCTCACACGGAGCAAGGCCGAGGCGCTGCGGGCACACGTCGGTGCCGACATCCAACTGCTGGTGGAGAACACGCCGTTCAGTCCGCACCTCTTCGGCACCCCCTCCAGCCACCCCTGCGCCGAGGCCACCCTGCGGCTCGTCGAGGCCGAGTGGTCGGACGACCTCATTCCGCAGGTGCGCGGCATGGACGGGTCGCTGTGCCTCAGGTTCCGCCTGGACGACAGAGCGTTCCTGCAGCAGCTCATCGACCACCGGGACCCCGACGAGGACCCTGAACTCGCCTTCCGGTACCGGATCCTGCACTGGGGCTGGCAGAACTGGGGCGGCCTGACCTGGACCCTGTCGGCGGGCGGCACCCACCTGTACTGCTGCGACGTCGACGTGTTCCTCCCGGAGGAGCCGGAGGAGGTCACCGAGGACCTGTACCTGTTCGTCATCTCCCTCGACCCAGTGGCGCGCGCGATGTCCGACACGGGTGCGGGCGGCGAGACCAGGGCGGACCGCGGGGAGTCACGGGAACACGGTGAACCCGACGCACCCGAGGGGCCCGATGAACACGTGGGACCCGGCCGGTCCGGCGAGCGCGCGGACGCACCCCGCGAGCCGGCCGACCAGGACTCGCACATCGGCAGGTGCACCGACTGCGGCACGCGGCTGCGGCTCATGTCCGCCCTGCTGACCATGGTCGAGGAGGCGGGGGGAACGGTCCTCCTGGGGTGCACCGGGTGCGGCAAGGGGCACATGGTCCGCATCGCGAGCGCGTCCGACCGCCGGACGGGCGCCGACCGCTTCGAGGTACTGAAGCCTCCCGACCCTTCGTCCATCCCGGAGGAGTACCTCCGCGAGGTGAGGCGCTACCTCGAGCAGGAGGACTAGGGCCTGTCCGGCCGGTCAGGGCGCCCCCACCGGCTGGCGGATCTCCGCCGACTCCAGCTGTTCGGCCGTGCGTTCCGCGGTGCGGCGGGCCCAGCGGCCGCTGGTGAGGAGGCCGAGGAGGAGGACCGCGAGGCCGCAGGCGGTGAGGATCCACCAGCCGGGGCGGGCCGCCGGGACGAACACGGACTTGTACGAGGACGAGCCGATCCCGGCGGCCAGGACCGCGCCGACCACCGCGACGCCGAGCGTCTGGCCCAGCTGCCGGCTCGTGGAGGCGACCGCGGCGGCGACCCCGGCCTGGGCGCGTGGCATGCCGGAGACGGCCGTGTTGGTGATCGGCGCGTTCACGAAGCCGAAGCCGACGCCGAACAGGACGTAGCCGATGAGGAGGGTGGCGTTCGAGGTCTCCGCCTCGAAGGCCGCGAAGAGGACACCGCTCGCCGTCATCGCCGTACCGGCCACCAGGAGGGGAAGACGGGGCCCGCGGTTGCCGACCAGGCGTCCGGACAGGGGTGCACACAGGAATGTCGGCGCGGCCATCGGCAGCATCCACAGGCCCGCGTGCAGGGCGTCGAGACCGCGGACGTTCTGCAGGTACAGCGTGGACAGGAAGAGGAAGCCGCCCAGTGCCGCGAAGGCACTGATCGCGATCACCGTGGCGCCGCTGAACGGAGCCGAGCGGAAGAAGCGCAGGTCGATGAGGGGTTCGTCGCGGCGGGGCTCGTACCAGAGCAGGCCGAGCAGGGCGGCGAGGGCGATCGCGGCGAAGGGGGACACCGCGGCCGGGCCCGAGTCCGGCGCCTCGATGATGGCGTACGTCAGCGAGCCGAACAGGGCGATGACCAGCAACTGGCCGACCGGGTCGGGGCGGCGGGCCTTGGGTGCGCGGGACTCGGGGACGAAGCGGAGGGTGAACAGGAGGGCGGCGAGGCCGACCGGGAGGTTGATCCAGAAGATCGCGCGCCAGCTCACCGACTGCACCAGCAGGCCGCCGACCAGCGGGCCGGCCGCCATGGATATGCCGACGACCGCGCCCCACACACCGATCGCGCGGGCCCGCTCGCGGGCGTCCGTGAAGGTGTTGGTGATGATCGACATGGCGACCGGGTTGAGCATGGAGCCGCCGATCGCCTGCACCATGCGGAACACGACCAGCAGCGACAGGTCGGGCGCCACGGAGCACAGCACGGATCCGATGGTGAACACCGTCAGGCCCGTCATGAAGACCTTCTTGCGGCCGATCCGGTCGGCGGTCGAGCCCGCGAGCATCAGCAGCGAGGCGAGTACCAGGGTGTAGGCGTCGATGGTCCACTGCAGGCCGGAGGTGGTGGCGTGCAGATCGCGCTGCATGGACGGCAGCGCCACGTTCAGCACGGTGTTGTCCAGGCTCACGATCAGCAGACTCATGCAGCAGATCGCGAGTACGAGCAGGCGGCGGCGGTGGCTCAACTCGGGCATGGCTCTCATCGTACGCCGATTTCAATAGTGCGTCTAACTAATGACTGATACATGGTCCTGACCCCCCGGTGGCCCGGCCTCCGGCTCACCCCAGTACCCGGGGCAGCCGCAGGCCAAGCAGGCCCAGCCCCACCAGTCCCGCCGCCTGCACCGCCAGCACCACCGCCAGCGCCTCCCGCATGCCCAGACCGGGGACGAGGGACAGGAACAGCGAGCCGAGCGCCGCCACCCCGATCGCCAGGCACGACTGCTGGAGCGTGGCCGCCAGCCCGCTGCCCGCGCCCGCCAGCCGCGCCGGGATCGCCGCCAGCAGGATCCGGTAGTACAGCGGCAGCTGAAGGCCCTGGCCGAGCCCGCACAGCACCAGACCGGGGGAGAGCGCGAGCGGGCTCAGATGCGGCCACGGGCCCAGCAGCGCGGTCGCCGTCACCGTCGCGAGCCCCGCGATGTGCACCAGCGCCGCCAGCGCCACCGCCCGCCCGCCGAACCGCCGCACGGCACGCGGCGCCAGCATCGACGCGGCGAACTGCGCCACCCCCATCGGCACCAGCGTCAGCCCCGCCCGCAACGCCCCGTAGCCGAGGCCCTGCTGCAGGGTCACCGCGCTCACGAACATCCACCCGGCGAAGCCCACGAACACCGGCAGACCCAGCAGCAGGCCCCGGCGGACCTCCGGCGCGATGAGCAGGGACGGCGGCAGCAACGGGCTGCCACCCGCCCGCTCCTCCCGACGCTCCACCGCGCAGAACGCTGCCGCGCACAGCGGTGCCGCGCACAGGAGCAGCGCCGACCACAGCGGCCAGCCCGCCGCCCGGCCCTCGGTCAGCGGCAGCAGCAGCGCGGTCAGGGCCGCCGCCAGCAGCGCCGTACCGGCGAGATCGCCGCGCGCGGGCCGCTCCGCCCGGCTGTCCGGCACCGCCCGCAGCGCGCACAGCAGGGCGGCCACGGCCACCGGCACGTTCACCAGGAACACCGCGCGCCAGCCGGTGCCCGCGAGATCCGCGGCGAGGAGCACCCCGCCCAGCACCTGCCCGAGCACGACGGACACCCCGCCGACCGAGCCGTACAGGGCGACCGCGCGGGCCCGCCGCTCGCCGGACGTCGTGGCGTGGATGGTGGCCAGCACCTGCGGCAGCAGCAGCGCCGACGCGGCACCCTGGGCGACCCGCGCCCCCACCAGCCACCGGGCGCCCGGCGCAAGACCGCAGGCCAGCGAGGTCAGCCCGAAGGCGGCCACGCCCCACAGGAACAGCCGCCGCCGGCCGAAACCGTCCCCGAGCCGGCCGCCGAGGACCAGCAGCACGGCGTACGCCACCGCGTATCCGGCCACCACCATCTCCAGGGTGGCCGGCGGGGCGTGCAGATCGTGCTCGATCGTGGGCAGAGCGACGTTGACGACGAAGAAGTCGATCATCGGCAGCGCCGTGCCCAGCAGGAGGGTGAGCAGCCCGAGCGGGGTGAGGGTGCGCGGCGGGGCCGGCGTCGCCGGGGGTGCGGTCGTCGTGATCATGTCCTCGACTGTGCGCCGTCGCCCAGCCGGGTACCAGGCGGTGCTCATCCGGGTACCGGCACCAACTGGAACCGGGGTGCGAGGGCGCGGCACCCTTGATCACATGACCGTCGCAGCGCCGGAACAGCACCGGGAACCGAGCCAGCACATCCGGCGCCGGGAACTCGCCGCCTTCCTGCGCAGCCGGCGGGAGCGGATCACCCCCGAGCAGGTCGGCCTGCCGCGCGGCCCGCGGCGCCGCACCCCGGGCCTGCGCCGCGAGGAGGTCGCCCAGCTCTCCGCGGTCGGCGTCACCTGGTACACCTGGATCGAGCAGGCCCGCGCCACCCATGTCTCCGCCCAGGTGCTGGACGCAGTCGCCCGCGCCCTGCTCATGGACCCCACCGAGCGCGCCCACCTCTTCGCCCTCGCCGGGACCGCCGACCCGCGCACCGAGGCCGAGTGCACGGTCGCCGCCAGATCGGCGATCAAGGTCGTCGAACGGCTCGCGCCCTACCCCGCCTCCCTGCAGAACGCCCGCTACGACGTCCTCGCCGCCAACCGCCCCTTTGCCCAGCTCTTCGGCGACCTCACCGAGCTGCCCCGGGCCGAGCGGAACTGCCTGTGGCTGCTGGCCACCAGCGAGCGCTGGAAGCGGGACTTCCTCGACCGGGACGAGATGCTGCGCGACCTGATCGCCAAGTACCGGGTGGCCATGGCGGAGCATGTGGCCGAGCCCGTGTGGAAGGAGCACCGGGACCGGCTGCTGGCGGCTTCCGAGGAGTTCCGCACGCTGTGGGAACGGCACGAGGTCGCGCCGATGTCCCCGCACGTCAAGCGGTACCGGCACCCGGTGGTCGGCCTGGTCCGCCTGGAGCACCGCACCATGTGGCTGGCCCCGCAGTCACCGGCCCACCGGGTGGTCGCGTACATCCCCGCCGACGAGGAGACCGAGGAGCGCCTCGAGCGGCTGGCAGAGCTCGCGGACGAGTGAGGGAGAATGGGGGCTCGCCCCTGTGCCGTAGATCCGTCCCGGAGCCCTGACGATGACCCACCCGCTCTCCATCGGCCCGCACGCCGTCGTACCGCCCGTCGTGCTCGCACCCATGGCGGGGATCACCAACGCGCCCTTCCGCACCCTGTGCAGGGAGTTCTCCGGCGGAAAGGGCCTGTTCGTCAGCGAGATGATCACGACCCGGGCGCTGGTCGAGCGCAACGAGAAGACCATGCAGCTGATCAGGTTCGACGCGAGCGAGCAGCCGCGCTCGATCCAGCTGTACGGCGTCGACCCGGCGACCGTCGGCAAGGCCGTCCGCATGATCGCGGAGGAGGACCTCGCCGACCACATCGACCTGAACTTCGGCTGCCCGGTCCCGAAGGTCACCAGGAAGGGCGGCGGGTCGGCCCTCCCGTACAAGCGGAACCTGCTGCGGGCGATCCTGCGCGAGGCGGTCAGCGGGGCCGGTGACCTTCCCGTCACGATGAAGATGCGCAAGGGCATCGACGACGATCACATCACCTACCTCGATGCCGGCCGCATCGCCGTCGAGGAGGGCGTCACGGCGATCGCCCTGCACGGCCGTACGGCCGCCCAGCACTACGGCGGCACCGCCGACTGGGAGGCCATCGCCCGGCTGAAGGAGCACGTCCCGGAGATCCCGGTGCTCGGCAACGGCGACATCTGGTCGGCCGCGGACGCGCTGCGTATGGTGCGGGAGACGGGCTGCGACGGGGTGGTCGTCGGGCGCGGCTGCCTGGGCCGGCCGTGGCTGTTCGCGGACCTGGTGGCGGCCTTCGAGGGGCGTGCCTCCTTCGCCCGCCCGACCCTGCGCGAGGTGGCCGACGTCATGGTCCGGCACGCCACCCTGCTCGGCGAGTGGATCGGCGACGAGTCCAAGGGCGTCGTCGACTTCCGCAAGCACGTCGCCTGGTACCTGAAGGGCTTCGCGGTCGGCTCCGAGATGCGGGGGCGGCTCGCGATCACCTCCTCGCTGGCCCAGCTGCGGGCGGGGCTGGACGAGCTGGACCTCGACCAGCCGTGGCCGTCCGGCGCGGACGGGCCCCGCGGCCGTACGTCCGGCAACAACCGGGTGGTGCTGCCGGACGGCTGGCTGAAGGACCCGTACGACTGCGCGGGGGTCGGCGAGGACGCGGAGCTGGACACCTCCGGCGGCTGATCAGCCCTTCTTCGGGTGCGGTGTCGAGCCGTACGCCGTCAGGAAGCGGTCCCGGAAGGCGCTCATCTTCCACACCGGGGCGTTGTGGGCCGGGCGCAGGCCGTCCGTCCACCCCCATCCGGCGATCTTGTCGAGGACCTTCGGGTCCTTGGCGACGATCGAGACCGGCACGTCACGGCTGGCGTGGTTGCCGCTGACCCGGGCGATGGGCTGGTGGTCGCCGAGGAAGACCAGGACGGTGTCCTTGCTGCCGTAGCGCGTCAGCCACTCGGTCAGCGCGGTCACCGAGTACTGGATCGACTTGCCGTACTCCTGGCGGGACTTGGTCGTGTCGGCGATGACGTCGGCCGGCTTGTTGCCCGCCGCCTCGATGCCCTTGAAGACCGAGCCGTCGCCGAGCTGGTCCCACCCGACCATCTTCGGGATCGGCGCCCAGGGCTGATGGCTGGAGGTGAGGATCAGCAGCGACATCCGCGCCTTGCCGTCCGCGGGCTTCTTGCTGTGCACCCGCTCCTGGTACTGCTGGAGCGCGTACTGGTCGGGCATGGTCGACCAGCTGAACTTCGGTCCCTTGTAGCCGAGTTCGAAGGCGTTGTAGACCTTGCCCAGGCCGTACCACTTCTGTTCGGGCCACGCCTTCTGCACGCCCGGCATGACGCCGACGGTGTCGAAGGCGCCGGTCTTCCTGAACGCCTCGGTGAGGCTGAGGTGGTCGCTGGCCATCACGGTCCGGTAGCGCTGCTGGTTGCTGATCCACAGGCCCGACATGGTGGTGGAGTGGCCGAGCCAGCTGCTGCCGCCGTAGGTCGCCGAGGTCAGCCAGCCGCTCTTGGCGTGGAAACCGGCCTTGGCCAGGGCCTTGGTGCGGACGTCGAGGGTCTGGTCGACACCGGGCGCCATGATCGGGTCCTCGATCGCGCTGCGGCCGTAGCTCTCGATGAACGTGAAGATCATGTCCTTGCCGCGCAGGTCCGGGACCAGCTGGCTGCCCGGGGTGTTGCCGAACGCGTCGACCCTGGCCACCTTCTGGAACTCCGCCTCGTCCTTGAGGGTGTCGGAGATCCGCCGGGCCTGGACCTTCAGGGCGGTGGCGGTGCTGTCGGCGGCGAGCGGCACGCCGGATATCTGCAGACCGAGGGAGGTGCAGGTGATCCAGACGACGCCCGCGATCAGCGTGCCCCGGGTCGCGACGCCGCTGTGCCGGGCGAGCAGATTGCTCAGCCGGACCATGGCCAGCGCCAGCAGCACGAAGAGGAGCAGGACGGCGACGATCACCCCGGCCACGGCCGCGAGGGTCTCCGTGCGGCCGAGGGAGTCCTCCAGGTACGACTCCGCGTCGGCGAACAGGCTCCAGTCGAGGACGACGTTGAAGGGCCGGCCCAGGTACTGGTTGAAGCCCATGTCGAGCGCGTTCAGCACGGTCATCGCGGCCAGCGCGGCCCCGGACACGGCGGCCAGCACCACGCGCGGCCGACGCGGCAGCGCGAGCAGCACGGCCGCCCCGATCACGGCTTCCGCCGGTATCCGCACGAACTTCGCGGGCCCCAGCCGCACCACGGAGTTCGGCATCACGAGCGCTGCGACGACGAGAACGGCCGCGAGCACGGTCACGGTGACGGAGAGGCCCTGAGCGGCCGTGGGATGCGCCTCCCGCCAGCGACGGGTGCGGGCCTTCCAGGCGGTCCAGGGCCGCGGGAGGGAGCGGCGCGGGCCGGGAGGGGGCGCGGCAGGGGCGTCGTCCTTTGGCGCTTCGGTTTCCAGCTGGCGCGTGCTCGTGTCCTGAGACACCCGAGGGTCCTTCCGTACGACGCCCGTGACGCCATCCCGTACGGCCACCCCGCAACGCCTGTTCAGGACGCTGTGCAAACACCGGGCAAATACCGGTCCCTACACCCCGCCCACCGCCGTGAGCAGCGCGAGCGGCGCCGCGGCCGACCGGGACTCGCGCACACACGCATGCGGATAGGGCACCGGCTCCGGATGCGTGTCACGCCCGTACCCCGCCAGCACCTCCGGCAACCGGTACCCCGCCACCACCGCCGCGTCCACCAGCGCATGCGCCACCGCACGGGCCTCGTCGTGCAGGCCGTACCGCGCGAGCCCCAGCGTGATCAGCGCGTTGTCATGGGGCCACACAGAACCCCGGTGGTACGACAGAGGGTGGTACGCCGCCTGCCCCGCGGCCAGCGTCCGCACCCCCCAGCCGGAGAAGAAGTCCGGCTCCAGCAGCCGTCGGCCCACCACCTCGCCGTACTCCTTGTCCAGCAGACCGGACCACAGCAGATGCCCGGCGTCGGAGGCCAGCGCGTCGATCTGGCGGCCCTCCCCGTCCAGCGCGAGCGCCGGGAAGGAGTGCTCCTCCATCCAGAAGTCCCGCTGGAAACGGTCCCGGAGATCGGCCGCCGCCTGTTCCAGCAGGGCCGCGTACGTCTCGTCGCCCCACACCGCGCGCGCCAGCCCCGCCGTGCGGCGCAGCGCGTCGTACGCGTAGCCCTGCGCGCCCGCCGCCATCACGGCGCCGGTGGGCCGGGTGCCGTCGGCGCAGCAGATCGCGCCGGGGGAGTCCTTCCAGTTCTGGTTGGCGAGACCGCCCTCGTCGGCGCGGTAGACGAGATAGCCCCGCGAGGTCAGGCCGCCGTGGTCCAGCATCCAGCCGATGGCGGCCCGGGCGTGCGGCTCCAGGCGGCGGGCCGGTCCGGTGTCCCCGGTCTGTTCGACGTACGCACCGAGCAGGACCAGGAAGAGGGGGGTCGCGTCGACCGAGCCGTAGTACCGCCCGAACGGCACCTGCCCGAAGTGCGCCAGCTCGCCGTGCCGTACCTCGTGCACGATCTTGCCGGGCTGGGCGACCGAGGACAGGCCGGTGCCGGCCGCCTGGGTCGCGGCGAGCGCGGGGAGCGTGGCGGCGGCCAGTCCCGGGCGGTACGGCAGCGAGAACAGGGAGGTGAGCAGGGCGTCCCGGCCCAGGAGGGTGAGGAACCAGGGGGCGCCGCCGGCCGGGACGCGCAGTTCCTCGCCGTCCGGTCCGGTGGCCGGTACCTGGAGCGCGGCCAGGTCGGCCAGGCCCCGCGCGCAGGCCTCCGCCAGTTCCGGCCAGCCGGTCGGGAAGGCCACGCCCTCCATGAACTCCCCCTCTGCCGAGATGAGTTCGGCGTTCACGGCGGCCGGGTCCCGCGGTACGCGCAGGGCGCGCTTCTCGCCGTGCGGGCGGGCGATCACGCGCAGCAGCAGCTCGGTCGTGCCGTGCGGCTCGAGGTCGAGGGCCCACACCAGGCGGCGGGCGCCGGTGCCGGTCTCCTCCACGGCGTCGGGGGCGGGGTCGGCCGTGATGGTCGTACAGGACCGCCATTCGGCACGGCGGTAGGTGAACTCGATGCCGTCGTCGAGGACCTCGCGGGAGCGTACGGCGCCGGCCTTGACGTAGGTGCGGTGGTCGGAGCGGAGCTCGAACTGGTCGGTGAAGTCGGCGTCCACGGTGAGGGCGAGGCGGATGGTCGTCGGTACCGGGCGGTTGCTGGACACCCGGAGCGACTCCACGAACGAACTGTCACCCACCGCCTGGTGGCGGAAGAGCGTGTGCGCCGGAGGCTCCTGGCGGCCGCCGCGCGGAACCAGCACACAGCGGGCCGCGTCGGCGTCGGCGACCGGGGTGAGCACCTCGGGCACGGCGCCGTCGACGGTGAGCTGCCAGCGGCTGAGGTGCCGGGCGTCCCGTACGAACAAGCCGTCCGGGGAACCGCTGCCCCGGACCCCGCTGATGTCGCCCCGGTCGCCCACGGCGGCGAACGTCGCCCCGTGCACAAGCAGATGATGCCGGTCCGTCATCCCCGGTCGCCTCCTTCGTCAATTCTGTCGAACGTGCCGGTGGCCGCCTTGGACACGCCCTCGCGGGCGCCCTTGACAAGCTCTTGGTGCAGCTCGTGGTGCAGGTCGAGGGCGAGCGCGGCGGTCCAGCCGAAGCCGGTCGCGCCGCAGGCCTCACCCGTGTGGGGGGCGACGTACTCCGCGAAACCGGTGGCTTCGGCGAGGTGCAGTACGGCAGCGCGCAGCGCGTCGGCCCGCTCCCGCTCGCCGTGCACGCGCAGGCCCCGCTCCAGCAGCCAGCTCGTGTTGAACCAGGCCGGGCCGCGCCAGTACCGGTGCGGGTCGAAGGCCTCGCCGAGCAGGTCGTAGCTGGGGACGAGCCGGGTGCGGTCGCCGAGCCCGAAGTGCGGCCCGTGCAGGGTGCGCACGAGCGCGGCGGCGACCTCGCGCGGCAGGCCCGGGAGGAGGAGCGGCACCAGGCCGGAGACGCCCCGCTCGCGGATCAGGCCGGAGCTGCCGGGTCCGGTGCCGTGTGCCGGCGGGTCCGGTCGGGGGTCGTGTGCCTGCGGGTCCGGTCCGGTGCCGTGTGCTCGCGGGTCCGGTCCGTGGCCGTCGCCCGAGCCGTTGCCTGCGCGGATCGGGCTGCCGCCCCGCGCAGCGGCCCGCAGGTCCCGGCACAGGAACATCCCGGCCGCAGGGTCCCACAGCCGCTCCACCAGCGTCGCCGTCAGCCGTTCGGCGCGCGCGTGCCGGGCGGTGCCGCCCGCGCCCAGCTCCTCGGCGATCCGGGCCAGCGCGTGCTCGGAGGCGATGAGCAGGGCGTTGAAGGCGGGGTCCTCGACCGCGAACTCCCCGCCCCCGTCCGCGTATCCGGCGTCCCGGTAGTCGGCGGCCAGCCGCACGTAGCGCCCGTAGTCCAGATCCGTGGGCCGGTCCTCGGGTGCGCCGTGGTCGAGGTCGGCGCGCCGGAAGGAGCGGGCCGGGGCGGGCCTGATCCGGGCGAGCGGGGCATCCCAGCAGGGGCTGTTGTCCATGCCCTGCTCCCAGGGGTGGACGACCGACACCAGCCCCGCGCCGCCCAGGTCCCGGCGGTGCAGCAGATAGCGGTGCCAGGCCGCGAGGTGCGGATGGACCCGGGCCAGGAAGCCGCGCGCCCGGGACAACGCGGGGTCGGCGCGGTGCACCAGCCAGGCCGCCAGCGCGTGCACCGGTGGCTGCACGATGCCCGACGTCTGTACGGTGCGCGGAGCGCCGGCCCCGCGACCGGCGGTGGCGGAGCGCCAGAAGTCGGGGCTGGGGAAGTAGGCGTCGAGCGGTACGGAGGGGTTGAAGACGATGTGCGGGACGCGCCCGTCGGCCCACTGGGCGGCCAGCAGCGTCTCCAGTTCGGTCTGGGCCCGCAGCGGGGAGATGTGCCGGAGCCCGATCGCGATGAACGCCGAGTCCCAGGACCACTGGTGCGGATACAGGTCCAGGGAGGGGACCGTCGAGCGGCCCGTCCAGTTCGCGTCGAGCACCCGGGCCGCCGCGAGCCGCAGCGACGTGCCCGGGGACGGAGGGCCGTATGCGTTCTCGTACTCCGTGGGACGGGCGGTGAGCTGCGTGCTGCGATCCACTCGGGGCTCCCCGAAGACGAAGACACCCGGCCGGCCCGGCCAGGTTTGGTTGCAACGACCGTAGAGTTACGTCTATTTAACACGCAAAACTCAATATGTAATGCAGGGTTGGGAAACACAAGGGGGTGCGCATGAACGGACGCCCGGGAAGGGCCGCCAGAGCCGGCGGCCAGGCCGGTGCCGGAGAGCTGCTCGAACTGGTCCGCAGCGGACGGGCCGTGACACGCGGTGCGCTCCAGCAGGCGACCGGACTGTCCCGCGCGACCGTCGGCCAGCGCCTGGACCGGCTGTTCCGGGCCGGCTGGCTGCGTGAGGGCGCCGGCGGCCCGGTCGACTCACCGCTCGGCGGCCGTCCCTCGATCACCCTGGAGTTCGACGGTTCGCACGCCGTCGTCCTCGCCGCCGACCTGGACACCCGGCACGCCCGCGCGGCCGTCCTCACCCTGACCGGCGAGACGCTCGCCGAGCACTCGGGGACCCTCGTCGTCGAGGACGGGCCGGAGGCCGTGCTCGGTGAACTCGGCCACTGGTTCGACCGGCTGCTGGACAAGGCCGGGCGCCCGGCGGCCGACGTCTGCGGCATCGGGCTCGCCGTACCCGGGCCGGTGGACAGCGGCACCGGCCGGGTGGTGCAGCCGCCGATGATGCCGGGCTGGGACGGCTACGACACGGCGGGCCGCCTCGCCCGCGCCTTCACCGAGCACACCGGCGCCGGCCCGGTCCCGGTCCTCGTGGACAACGACGCCAACCTGATGGCGTACGGCGAACAGCGCACCGGACATCCCGACTGCGCGGCCTTCGTGCTGGTCAAGGTGTCCACGGGCATCGGCGCCGGAGTGGTCGTGGACGGCGCGATCTACCGGGGGATCGACGGCGGCGCGGGCGACATCGGGCACATCCGGGTCGGCACGGACGCACTGTGCCGCTGCGGTTCGTACGGCTGTCTCGCCGCCGTCGCGAGCGGCGGTGCCGTGGCCCGGCGACTCGAGGAGAGCGGGGTGCCGGCCGCCTCCGGCGCGGACGTACGGGACCTGCTGGCCGCCGGGCACCCAAAGGCGGCGGCGGTGGCCCGGGAGGCCGGGCGGCGGGTGGGTGACGTACTGGCGACGGTGGTGACGCTGTTGAACCCCGGGGTGCTGATGATCGCGGGCGACCTGGCCGGAACGCCCTTCCTCACCGGTGTGCGGGAGCTCCTCTACCAGCGGGCGCTGCCGCGCTCCACGGCCCACCTCGACGTGGTGACCTCCCGGCTGGGGGAGCGGGCCGCGCTCATAGGAGCGGGGGCGCTGGTCGTGGAACACCTCTACGCGCCGGAGCGGGCCGAGGAGCGGCTGCTGGTGCTGGGCGTGTGACGTCGGCGTTTCTCGTCCCGTTCCGGCGTCCGCATGGTGAAATCCGGCTCGCTGTGGCAGCGTGATTCTCGCCACCCTTGATAAGGGTTGCGCTCAGATGAGCGGATCATGGGCGACTGCACTTCTCCAAGGGGTGGCACCGAGTGCCACCCCTTGATCGTTCATCGATCGAAATCAGACGTGCAGTACAGCCGCTCATCTGAGCGGAAATCGCGGCGTCGGGAGGTGTATGCGTTCAAGAAGTGAAAACATCCGCCTGTCCTGGCTTGCCAAGCTTTGACTTTCGATCCGCTGGCGGACGAGTGGTTACAGGCGCATGACGCGCAAGTGGACGTACCCATGCGCCTTCGATCTGGGTATGTTCCTCGCCGTCAGGGCAGCCACCGCGGCCTCAAGGAGTCGAGACCCGTGTCGGAAAACAAAGAACCCCACGTAGTGAAGTTCGTTTACGACTTCACCGAGGGCAACAAGGACCTCAAGGACCTCCTCGGCGGCAAGGGCGCCAACCTCGCCGAGATGACCAACCTCGGTCTGCCGGTCCCTCCCGGCTTCACCATCACCACCGAGGCCTGCAAGGTCTACCTGGAGAGCGGCGAGGAGCCGGCGGCACTGCGTGACGAGGTGAGTGCGCACCTCGACGCCCTCGAGTCCCGCATGGGCAAGAAGCTCGGCCAGCCCGACAACCCCCTGCTGGTCTCCGTCCGCTCCGGCGCGAAGTTCTCCATGCCCGGCATGATGGACACGGTCCTGAACATCGGCCTGTCGGACAAATCGGTGCAGGGCCTGGCCAAGCAGGCCGGCGACGACCGCTTCGCCTGGGACTCCTACCGCCGCCTGATCCAGATGTTCGGCAAGACCGTCCTCGGCGTCGACGGCGACCTCTTCGAGGAGGCCCTCGACAAGGCGAAGGAGGCCAAGAAGGTCACGGTCGACACCGACCTGGAGGCCGCCGACCTGAAGAAGCTGGTCACCACCTTCAAGAAGATCGTCAAGAAGGAGGCCGGCCGGGACTTCCCGCAGGACCCGCGCGAGCAGATGGACCTCGCCATCAAGGCGGTCTTCGACTCGTGGAACGGCGACCGCGCCAAGCTCTACCGCCGCCAGGAGCGCATCCCGCACGACCTCGGTACGGCCGTCAACGTCTGCTCGATGGTCTTCGGCAACCTGGGCCCCGACTCCGGCACGGGCGTCGCGTTCACCCGTGACCCCGCCTCCGGCCACCAGGGCGTCTACGGCGACTACCTGCAGAACGCCCAGGGCGAGGACGTGGTGGCGGGCATCCGCAACACGGTCCCCCTGGCCGAGCTGGAGTCGATCGACAAGAAGTCGTACGACCAGCTCATGCAGATCATGGAGACGCTGGAGAACCACTACAAGGACCTGTGCGACATCGAGTTCACGATCGAGCGCGGTCAGCTGTGGATGCTCCAGACCCGCGTGGGCAAGCGCACGGCGGGTGCGGCCTTCCGTATCGCCACCCAGCTGGTGGACCAGGGCCTGATCGACGAGACGGAAGCCCTGCAGCGGGTGACCGGCGCCCAGCTGGCCCAGCTGATGTTCCCGCGCTTCGACGAGCACGCGAAGATCGAGCAGGTCGCGCGAGGCATCGCGGCCTCGCCGGGCGCGGCGGTGGGCAAGGCGGTCTTCGACTCCTACACGGCGGTCAAGTGGTCCCGCTCCGGCGAGAAGGTCATCCTGGTCCGCCGTGAGACGAACCCGGACGACCTCGACGGCATGATCGCGGCCGAGGGCATCCTCACGTCGCGCGGCGGCAAGACGTCCCACGCGGCGGTGGTGGCCCGAGGCATGGGCAAGACCTGTGTCTGCGGCGCGGAGGAGCTCGAGGTCGACACCAAGCGCCGCCGTATGACGGTGCCGGGCGGTCACGTCGTGGAGGAAGGTGACCTGATCTCGATCGACGGCTCGTCGGGCAAGGTCTACCTGGGCGAGGTCCCGGTGGTCCCGTCGCCGGTCGTGGAGTACTTCGAGGGCCGGATGCACCCCGGCGCCGACGACGCGGACGAGCTGGTCGAGGCGGTCCACCGCATGATGGCCTTCGCCGACCGCAAGCGCCGGCTGCGGGTGCGCGCCAACGCGGACAACGCGGAGGACGCCCTGCGCGCCCGCCGCTTCGGCGCCCAGGGCATCGGCCTGTGCCGCACGGAGCACATGTTCCTCGGCGAGCGCCGCGAGATGGTCGAGAAGCTGATCCTCGCCGACACCGAGGAGGAGCGCGAGGCGGCCCTGCGGGAGCTGCTGCCGCTGCAGAAGAAGGACTTCGTCGAACTGTTCGAGGCGATGGACGGCCTCCCGGTGACGATCCGTCTCCTGGACCCGCCGCTGCACGAGTTCCTCCCCGACATCACGGAACTGTCGGTCCGCGTGGCCCTGGCCGAGTCCCGCCAGGAGCCGCACGAGAACGACCTGCGCCTGCTCCAGGCGGTCCACCGCCTGCACGAGCAGAACCCGATGCTGGGCCTGCGCGGCGTGCGCCTGGGCCTGGTCATCCCCGGCCTGTTCACCATGCAGGTCCGGGCGATCGCCGAAGCGGCCGCGTCCCGCAAGTCGGCGAAGGGCGACCCGCGCGCGGAGATCATGATCCCGCTCGTCGGCACGGTCCAGGAGCTGGAGATCGTCCGCGAGGAGGCCGACCAGGTCATCGCGGAGGTCGAGGCCGCGACCGGCACGCAGCTGAAGCTGGCGATCGGCACGATGATCGAGCTCCCGCGAGCCGCCCTCACGGCCGGTCAGATCGCCGAGGCGGCACAGTTCTTCAGCTTCGGCACGAACGACCTGACGCAGACGGTGTGGGGCTTCAGCCGCGACGACGTCGAGGCCTCCTTCTTCACGGCGTACCTGGAGAAGGGAATCTTCGGCGTCTCGCCCTTCGAGACGATCGACAAGGACGGCGTCGGCTCCCTGGTGAAGCTGGCGGCGGAGGCCGGCCGCCGCACCCGCCCCGACCTGAAGCTCGGCGTCTGCGGCGAGCACGGCGGTGACCCCGAGTCCGTCCACTTCTTCCACGAGGTCGGCCTGGACTACGTCTCCTGCTCCCCCTTCCGCATCCCCGTGGCCCGCCTCGAGGCGGGCCGCGCGGCGACGAACTCGGCGGGCAGCGACCACCGCTAGGCCCGCACGGGCCACCTGACCCCGGAGCCGCCGCTGGTCCCCGACCCTCACCGATCGGCGACGGCTCCGGCGCACGAAAGAGGAGAGGCGACACCCTGTGCGGGGGTGCCGCCTCTCCGGCGTTTGCGCTTTCAGGGGATCGTCGGGGCTCGCCTCCGTGATGTACAACTTTTCCGGCCCAGGGTGCATCCAACACAGTGACCCTTCATCCATCGATTCGCCCGATGGAGGCGGATGCGCCATGTTTCAGCATGTGTACCTTCCGAGGATCTTCCGGACATCCCCCGGGCGCGGAGCGGCCGCCGCGGTGACCGCTGTTCTTCTGGGGCTGACGGCCGGGGGAGCCGCGTGGAGTGCCGCACCGGCGGCGCCCCCGGCGGCACCGGCCCCGACCGCCGTACGTACCTGCGCCGTGAGCGATCTGTACCTCTCCATGGGACGCAAGGAGGGCGCGGCGGGGTCGCTGTACTGGACGATCCGGTTCACCGACACCGGCACGACCAGTTGTGCCCTGCGCGGCTATCCGGGCGTCAGTGCCCTGGACACCGCGCACCGGCAGATCGGTCCGGCCGCCACCCACAGCGGCCGCTCGTACCGCACCGTCACGCTCACCCCCGGCCACTCCGCCTCGGCGGTCGTGCGCACCACCAACGGACCGGTGGGCGGGCCCTGTCTGCGCACCGGCGCCTACCTGCGGGTCTATCCGCCGGCCTCGCGCACCGCGGCCCTGGTTCCGGCGCCCTGGACGACCTGCTCCGGCATCTTCCAGGTCGGCCCGGTGAACGTGCAGGGCGCCTTCTAGAGGGAGGCGCAGGAGACGCGGGGGCGGCGACCGGGACCGGGCGCCGCCCCCGCGCCATGGTTCAGGTGCCGAGGTCCGTGCGCTTCTCCAGGTGTGAGCCACGACGCCGGGTGATCGACATGAGGTCGCTGGGCGCGTCCAGTTCGAGGCGGTGCCGGCGGCCGCGGGGCACGATCACGGCCGTACCGGCGCCGAGCCGCACCATCTCCTCGGCGTCGCCCTCGACGGTGGGACGGAGGTACAGCCGCACGCCGCCGGCCAGGCAGCACACGGCCTCCTCCGCGTCGGGATGCACCTCCCAGTGGTCGGCGTGCACGTCGGCGTCGGTCTCCACGTGGAAGGCCGCGACCTGCCAGGCGCCGAGGCCGCCGTCCGTCATGCGCCGGGCGCCGGAGCGGACGCCGCCGTCGGGGAGGAAGTCCAGCATCGAGGAGAAGAGGTCGACGGGCGTGATCGTCATGACGGGGTTCCTTCCATTCGCTTGTTCGCGGGGGATGCGGGGGCCGAGTGGCGGGAGGTGGCGCCACCGCGGCGAGGGTGGGGCAGCACGCAGAGCGCCACGACCGCCGCGAGCACGCAGAGGACGGCGGTGACGGACAGGCCGAGGGCGTAGCCGTCGTTGAGCGCGCCGGGACCGGTCGCCGTGCCCGTGCGGTGCGCGGCGACCGTGGCCAGGGTGGCCAGGCCGATGCAACCGCCGAGCTGCCGCGCCCTGTTGAGCAGGCCGGAGGCCATGCCGGCCTCGCCGGGCCGGACGCCGGTCGTCGCGGCGGCGGCCACCGGCGCGAACACCAGCCCGACACCGACGCTGGTGAGCAGGGACGGTCCGAGCACATCGGTGAGAAAGCTGCCGTGCGGGCTGATCCGCGAGAACCAGGCCGCCCCCGCGGCGGCGAGCAGCGCGCCGGGCACCAGGGCGGAGCGGGGTGAGCGGGCCGCGGTGATGCGGGTCGCGACGACGGTGGCCGCCACCGCACCCGCGGTGAACGGCAGGAACGCGGCCCCGGTCGCGGCGGCTCCCAGGCCCAGGACCTGCTGGAGGTACAGGGAGACGAAATAGAACGCGCTGAACTGCCCGGCCGCGGCGAGGAACACCAGCAGGTCGGCACCGGCGACCCAGCGGCTGCGCAGCAGTCCCAGCCGCAACAGCGGGGCGGACGACCGGGATTCGACGAGGAGGAACGCGGCCAGCAGGACGGCCGCGCCACCCAGCGTCCCCAGGGTCGCCAGGGATGCCCACCCGTGGACATCGGTCCGTACGACACCGAACACCAGCAGCCCGGTACCACCGGTCCCCAGCAGCGCTCCGAGCACATCCGGCCGCTCACGCCGGGCCGGCCCCGGTGCGGACGGTACGGCCGCCCGGACGAGCGCCAGCGCCAGCGCCACGATGGGCAGGTTGACCAGCATCACCCAGCGCCAGCCCGCGTACTCGGTCAGGACTCCGCCCGCCAGCACGCCCGACGCGCCACCCACGGCGTTCATCCCGCTCCACACGCCGAGGGCGCGCACGCGCCGGGCGCCGTCCGTGAAGGTGGTGGTCAGCAACGCGAGCGTGGCGGGCGCGGTGGCGGCCGCGCCCACGCCCTGCCCGGCGCGGGCGGCGACCAACTGCCAGGGCTCCTGGGCCAGTCCGCCGGCCAGCGAGCAGACACCGAAGACGACCAGCCCCGAGACGAAGAGCCGGCGTGGGCCGTACAGGTCGCAGGCCCGGCCACCGAGCAGCAGAAACCCCCCGAAGGTGAGCGCGTACACGTGCACCACCCAGGACAGGCCGAGCGGGGCGAAGCCGAGCGCGCCGCGGATCGAGGGGAGCGCCACGTTCACCACGGCCATGTCGAGAGCGACGACGAACTGGGCTACGGCGGAGGCGGCGAGCACGGCCGCAGGACTGCCTCGTAAGTTTTTGTACATGTAAGAAAACTAGCGTGCCCGCCCCCCGTTGTCGACGCCCGTGGGCGCAAGTCGTCCCGGTCCACGGGATGATGGGGGCATGCCGCGACCGACCGCCCCTCGGAAGACCCCTGGCCGACCTGCCCGTATCTCCCGCGAGGAGATCATCCGCACGGCACGCCGGATCGTGACGGAGGAGGGCGTGGCACGGCTGACCATGCGCCGGCTCGCCTCGGAGATCGGCAGCACGCCCATGGCGCTGTACCACCACGTCCGCGACAAGGAGGAACTGCTCGTCCTCCTGCTGGACGACTACGCGCAGCACACCCTGCGCCGTCCGCCGCGGGCGCCCGTGGACCCGCGCGAACGCGTCATCGCCGCCGCGACCGCGATCCACGAGGTGCTGGCCGCCTGCCCCTGGGTCGTGGAGGTGCTGACGGCGGACGACCTGCTGTCCACCGCCGCCCTGTGGTTCGTGGAGCAGATCGTGGGCGGCCTGGCGGACTGCGGCCTGTCCCTGGACCAGGCGGTGCACGGCTACCGGACGATCTGGTACTACACCGCAGGGGAGATCGTGATCCGCGCGACGGCGGCCCGCCGGCGCGCGACCGACGACCGCCCGACCTACCGCGACCGGGTCTTCGCCGACCTGGACCCGGCCGAACTCCCCCGCCTGGCGGAGGTGGCGGAGCGCTGGGCCCCCCTGACGGCCGAGGACACCTACATGTCCGGCCTCCACTCCCTGGTCGACGGCCTCCTGGCGCGGACGGGCGCGGGGCCCCGCTGACACGCGGCCGCAACCCCCCTTTCGTAATCCGCATGCATGGTTGATCGTTGGGCCGTGCATCGATGACGGAGACGACCGACGTCAGGGGGCGCAGACGATGACGATCAGCCGCAGGGCACTGCTGGCCGCGGGAGCCGGGGCGGCGGGTGCCGGGTTACTCGCCGGGTGCGGGTCCAACACCGGGCGCGGCGGCGGGGGTTCGGGAACGCAGCTGTCGCAGTGGTACCACCAGTACGGGGAAGCCGGCACCGAGCAGGCCGTCGAGCGGTACGCCGCCGCCTACAGGAAGGCGCGGGTCGCGGTGCAGTGGCGGCCCGGGAACTACGACCAGCAGACCGCCGCCGCCCTGCTCACGGACTCCGGGCCGGACGTCTTCGAGGTCAACGGGCCGACGCTGGACCAGATCCAGGGCGGTCAGGTCGTCGACCTCACCGATCTGCTCGAGGGCGTCCGGGACGATTTCAATCCGGCCGTACTCACGCCGAAGACGTACGACGGGAGGGTCTGGGGCATTCCGCAGGTCATCGACATGCAGATGCTCTACTACCGCAGGAGCCTGCTCAAGGACGCCGGGGTCGAGCCGCCCACCACGCTCGACGCGCTCGTGGACGCGGCGGGGAAACTCACCACCGGCAAGGTCAAGGGGCTGTTCCTGGGCAACGACGGGGGAGCGGGTGTGCTCGGCGGCACACCCCTGTACGCCGCCGGGCTCCAGCTGGTCACCGAGGACGGCAGGGTCGGCTTCGACGACCCCGCCGCCGCCCGCACCCTCGGCAAGCTGCACCAGCTCTACGCCGGCAAGTCCCTCCTCCTCGGCGCGCCCGCCGACTGGTCCGACCCCTCCGCCTTCGTCCAGGGGCTGACCGCGATGCAGTGGTCCGGGCTGTGGGCGTTGCCGCAGGTCAAGAAGGAGCTGGGGGACGATTTCGGAGTCCTGCCGTTCCCGGGGGACGGCAGCCAGGGCAAGCCCTCCGTTCCCGTCGGGGCGTACGGGGCCGCCGTCAGCGCACGCGGCAGGCACAAGGAGGCCGCCAAGGAGTTCGTGAAGTGGCTGTGGGTGGAGAGGACCGACTACCAGGAGGACTTCGCGCTCTCGTACGGTTTCCACATCCCGGCCCGGATCTCCCTCGCCAGGAAGGCAGCCAAGCTGCGGTCGGGCGCCGCCGCCGACGCCGTCCGCTTCACCACCGACCACGGCTACGCCCAGCCCCTGCTGTGGACGCCGGCCTCCCAGACCGCCTACCAGGACGCCCTCAGCCGGATCATCACGAGCGGGGCCGGTCCGGAGAGCGAGCTGCGGGCGGTCGTACGGAAGGTGGCGGACGAACTGGACCGGGTGAAGAACGTGAAGAAGCCCTCGTGAGGCGCCGCAGGACCCTCTGGTTCTGGGTCTTCGTGGGGCCGTTCGCCCTCGGACTCGCGCTGTTCACCTACGTTCCGCTGCTGTGGAGCGTGGGCCTCAGCTTCTTCGACGCGCACAACACCGTCACGCCCACGCACTTCGTCGGGCTGGACAACTACACGGCGATGCTGGGGGACGCCGCGTTCGTCGGCAGTCTGAAGACCTTTCTCGTCTTCACCGCCTTCATCGTGCCGGTCACGTACGTCTTCTCGCTCTCCCTCGCCCTCATGGTCAACCGGCTGAAGCGCGCTCGCGCGTTCTTCCGGTCGGTCTTCTTCCTTCCGGCGGCGTGCAGTTACGTCGTCGCCGCGCTGGTGTGGAAGATGTCGGTCTTCAACGGGGTGCGGTTCGGGCTGGCCAACACCGTGCTGGGCTGGTTCGGGGGTGATCCCGTCGCCTGGCTGGCCGGCACCGATCCGCCCTGGTACTGGCTGGTGATCGTGACCGTGCGGCTGTGGCTGCAGGCCGGGTTCTACATGATCCTGTTTCTGGCCGGGCTGCAGCGGATCGATCCGGTGCTGTACGAGGCGGCCGCCGTGGACGGGGCCCGGCCGGGGTGGACCGTGCTGCGGCACATCACCCTGCCCCAGCTGCGGGCCACCTCGGTCGCGGTGGTGCTGCTGCTCGTCATCAACGCCTTCCAGGCCTTCGACGAGTTCTACAACCTGCTGTCCGACGCGAGGGGCTATCCGCCCTACGCCCGGCCCCCGCTCGTCTACCTCTACTACACCGCCCTGGGACAAGGGCAGAACCTGGGTCTCGGCAGCGCGGGCGCGGTGATCCTCGCGCTGGTCGTCGCGGTGGTCACGGTGGGGCAGGCGCGGTGGCTGCGGCTGGGGAGGACGGACGCCGATGGATGACGCCCTGGTGCGGGCCGGGCGGGCGCTGCGGCTGGTGCTGCTCGTCGCGCTCGCGCTGATCTTCCTGATCCCGTTCTACCTGCTGGTGCGCAACGGGCTGTCGAGCGAGCAGGACATCACCTCGCCCGAATGGACCTTCTTCCCGGGCGAGTTGAGGTGGGGGAACGTCCGGGAGCTGTTCGGCGATCCCGCCGTTCCCTTCGCGCGCTCCCTGCTCAACTCCGCACTGATCGCCGTCGCCACGACCCTGGGCACGCTGCTCCTCGCCTCCCTCGCGGGCTACGGCCTCGCCCGCATCCCGTACCGGCACGCGAACAAGGTCTTCTACGGCGTCCTCGGCACCCTGCTGGTCCCGGCCGCCGTCACCTTTGTGCCGAGCTTCGTGCTCGTGTCGTCGCTGGGCTGGATCTCCACCCTGCGCGGGCTGATCGTCCCCACGCTGTTCTCCGCGTTCGCCTGCTTCGTCTTCCGCCAGTACTTCCTGGGGTTCCCACGGGAACTGGAGGACGCCGCGCAGGTCGACGGGCTCGGCTACTGGCGGACGTACTGGCTCGTCGTCGTGCCGAACGCACGGCCCGTGTTCGCCGCCGTCGGAACGATCGTGTTCCTCGGCGCGTGGAACTCCTTCCTGTGGCCGCTGGTCATCGGGCAGGACCGGAGCGCCTGGACGGTCCAGGTGGCACTGTCGTCGTTCACGACGTCCCAGGTGATCCGGCTGCACGAGCTGTTCGTCGCGGCCGTCGTGTCGATCCTTCCGCTGCTGGTGGTGTTCCTGTGCTTCCAGCGGTGGATCGTGGCGGGGGTGGAGCGGTCGGGGATCGACTGAACCGGGTCAGGCCGTCGAACCGCCGTCCACCACCAGGTCGGTGCCGACGACCGAGGCCGCGTCGTCCGAGGCCAGGTAGAGCACGGCGGCGGCCACCTCCTCGACGGTGCAGACCCGGCCGAGCGGGACGTCGGTGCTCATCCGGGCGGCCCGGTCGGCCTCCGTCTCGCCGGGCTTGAAGGACATGTCCGTGGCGGTGGGGCCGGGGCTGACGGCGTTGATGCGCACCCCGTCGGCGATGTGGTCCAGGGCGGCGCCGCGGCTGAGCACCGACACGGCCGCCTTGGTGACGGCGTAGCCGGTGGTGCCGCGCACCCGGCTGTGCACGCCGATCCGGGAGGCGATGTTCACGATGGCCCCGCCGTTCGGCTGGGTCCGCATCTGGGCGACCTCGGCCCGGAGGGCGAGGAGCACACCGGTGACGTTGGTGTCGAGCATCGTCCGCCAGTCGTCCTCGGCCAGGTCCGCCGTGAGCCGCCCGCGCCCGGTCATGACCCCCGCGTTGTTCACCGCCACGTCGAGCGAGCCGAACCGGTCCACGGCGGCGGACACCAGGGCCCGCAGTTCGTCGGCGCTGGTGACGTCCGCGGTGACGGCCAGCGCCTTGCCGCCCGCCCGCTCGACGATCTCCGCCGTCTCCCGCAGCGGCTGCTCGCGGCGCCCGGCGACGACCACGTGCGCGCCCTCGCGGGCGAAGGCGAGCGCGATGCCCCGCCCGATGCCGCTGCCGGCACCGGTGACGAGGGCGGTGCGGCCGGTGAAGCGATGTGTCATGGTGGGCCCCCTGTTTTTTGACCGATCAGTTCAGTATGAGGTGCGAAAGAAGGCGCTGCCGACCGTGGGTTCTCAGTCGAGCAGCGCCAGTGCCTGCTCCGCTGCGTCCCGCACCCTGGCCGGGTCGGTGGCGGCCTTGCCGACCACCCGCAGGCCCTGGAGCAGGACGAGCAGCATGCGGGCGAGGGCGAGCGGGTCGCGTCCCCCGGGCAGCTCGCCCTGGGCGCGGGCGCGGACCAGCGCGGAGTGCAGCAGCGTCTCCAGGCCGTCCCAGCTCTGCTGTACGCGGCGGGCGGCGGCCGGGTCGTGCGGGGCCAGTTCGACGGCCGTGTTGGTGACCAGGCAGCCCTGCTCCCGGGTGGCCTCCGCCGCGGCCTCGGCGGCGAACCGCCGGACCAGCCCGCGGACGGCCGGCAGTACCGGGCCGGGCGGGGACAGCTCCCGGGTCAGTAGCGGGTTCTGGGCCTGTCCGTACCGGTCCAGCGCCCTCAGGTACAGCTCGTGCTTGCTGCCGAACGTCGCGTACAGGCTCGCCCTGCCGATCCCCAGATGGGTGACCAGGTCGGCCATCGAGGTCGCCTCGTAGCCGCGCCGCCAGAACAGCTCCAGGGCTGACTGCAGCGCGGCGTCCGGGTCGAATTCCTTGGTCCTGGCCACGTGACGCAGCCTAGGTCTTTCTGAAACGGTCGGTCAAGATCAGACGTTATGCCGCCCGTACCTCGTAGGCGGCCACCCGGACCGCCTCGTCGTCCAGGCACTCCCCGCTGATCAGGTCGAAGCGCTGCTTCAGCAGGGGCGAGGCCACGAACGGACGGTCCCGGTGGGTGCCGGTCAGGCCGCGGGAGAGCACGGCCGCGCCGGTGAAGGGGTCGCGGTTGTCGACGGCGTACAGGCGGTCGGCGCGGTCCCGGAAGAGGGCCACCTGGCGGCCGTCCGGCAGCAGGGCGGCCACCCCGCGGCCGGGGGTGAGCGCGCTCAGGTCGCAGGCCGTGAACCAGCCGTCGGCCAGCCGGAGTTGGACCTTCACATCGGTGGTCTCGAAAGCCAGGGTCATCGCTGGGCGCTTCCTTCCAGGACGTCGTCGGCGGGCCGCAGGCCGATGGACAGCAGCGGCAGGTCGGGCTTGATCTGGTCGCGCTCGGGGACGAAGGCGACGACCGGGTCCGGGGTGTCCGGGGCGTTCACGAAGGACACGAACCGGGCGAGCTTCTCGGGGTCGTTGACGGTCTCGGCCCACTCGTCGCGGTAGTGGGCGACGTGCGCCCGCATCAGCCGCTCCAGCTCGTCGCAGATGCCGAGCGAGTCGTGCACCACCACGTCCCGCACATGGTCCAGGCCGCCGGGGATCCGCTCCAGCCAGGTGCTCGTGCGCTCCAGGCGCTCGGCGGTGCGGATGTAGAACATCAGGAACCGGTCGATGAGGCGGACGAGTTCGGCGTCGGACAGGTCCTGCGCGAGCAGGTCCGCGTGGCGCGGGGTGGCGCCCCCGTTGCCGCCGACGTACAGGTTCCAGCCGTTGGACGTCGCGATGACCCCGAAGTCCTTCGACTGGGCCTCGGCGCACTCGCGGGCGCACCCGGAGACGGCGGACTTGAGCTTGTGCGGCGACCTGAGGCCCCGGTAGCGCAGCTCCAGGTCGATCGCCATCCGGACCGAGTCCTGGACCCCGTACCGGCACCAGGTGGAGCCCACGCAGGACTTCACCGTGCGCAGCGCCTTGCCGTAGGCGTGTCCCGACTCGAAGCCGGCGTCCACCAGCCGGGCCCAGATCAGCGGCAGCTGCTCGACCCGGGCGCCGAACATGTCGATCCGCTGGCCGCCGGTGATCTTCGTGTAGAGCCCGAAGTCCCGCGCGATCTCGCCGATCACGATCAGCTTCTCGGGGGCGATCTCGCCGCCCGGGATGCGCGGCACGACCGAGTACGAGCCGTTCTTCTGCAGGTTGGCCAGGAAGTGGTCGTTGGTGTCCTGCAGGGCGGCCTGCTCGCCGTCCAGCACATAGCCGCTCGCGCCGATGGCCGGGGCGAGGGAGGCGATGATCGAGCCGACGGCCGGCTTGCAGGTCTCGCAGCCCTCGCCGCCCCGGGCGCCCTCGCGGCCGTAGCCATCCAGCAGCTCCTGGTACGAGGTGATACGCAGGGCGAGGACGATCTCGTACAGCTCCTCGCGGGTCTGGGCGAAGCAGCCGCACAGGCCCTTGTCGACCTCGATGCCGGACGCCTCCAGCTCGGCGTCGACCAGTTGGCCGAGCACCTTCACACAAGAGCCGCAGCCGGTGCCGGCCTTGGTGCACTTCTTCACCTCGGGCACGGTGGTGCACCGGTGCTCCGTCACCGCGCCGCGGATCGTGCCCTTGCTGACGTTGTGGCAGGAGCAGATGACCGCCTCGTCCGGCAGCGCGGACGGACCGAGCTGGGCCCCCGAGTCGGCTCCGGCGGGCAGGACGAGCGACTCGGGGGAGACGGGGGGCACCGAACCCGTCAGCGCGCGCAGGGTGCCGTACGCCTCCGCGTCGCCGACCAGGATGCCGCCGAGCAGCGTGCCGTCCGCGCCGATGACCAGCTTTTTGTACAGGCCGGCGCGGGAGTCGGAGTAGACGACGTCCAGGCAGTCCTCGGTGGTGCCGTGCGCGTCACCGAAGGACGCCACGTCCACGCCGAGCAGCTTCAGCTTGGTGGACAGGTCGGCGCCGGTGAAGGACGCCTCGTCGGCGGCGATGGTCGCCGCAGCCGTCTCCGCCTGCTCGTACCCCGGCGCCACCAGGCCGTACACCCGGCCGTCCGCCGCCAGCGCGCACTCGCCGATCGCGAAGACGTGCGGGTCGCCGACCGTACGGCACTGCTCGTCGACCGTGATGCCGCCGCGCTCGCCGACCGCGAGGCCGCAGTCCCGGGCCAGCTGGTCGCGGGGGCGGACGCCGGCGCTGAACACCACCATGTCGGTGGCGAGTTCGGAACCGTCGGACAGCTTCATGCCGGTGACGGCACCCGAAGCGTCCGTCACGATCTCCTGGGTGCCCACGCCGGTGTGGACGGTCAGGCCCATGCCCTCGATGGTCCGCAGCAGCGCCGCACCGCCCCCCTCGTCGACCTGCACCGGCATCAGCCGCGGCGCGAACTCCACGATGTGGGAGGTGAGTCCGAGGCCCTTGAGCGCACCGGCGGCTTCGAGGCCGAGGAGGCCGCCGCCGACCACCGCACCCGTCGTCGCCCGCGTCTTCGCGTACTCCTCGATGGCGAGCAGGTCCTCGATGGTCCGGTAGACGAAACAGCCCTCGGCGTCCTTGTTCGGGACCGGCGGCACGAAGGGATAGGAGCCGGTGGCGAGGACGAGGGTGTCGTACGCGAAGACCTGGCCGGACCTGGCCGTGACCTTCCTCGCCCCGCGGTCGATCGTCTCCGCCGGGTCACCGACGTACAGCTCGATGCCGTGCGCGTCGATGAACCCCATGTCCGTCAGGGAGAGGTCCTCAGCGGTCCTGCCCGAGAAGTACGAGGTGAGGGCGACACGGTCGTACGCCGGGCGAGGCTCCTCGCACAGCACGACCACGCGGTGCGTGGCGGTCAGGCCGCGCTCGGCCAGCGCTTCGAGGAAGCGCTGGCCGACCATGCCGTGGCCGACGAGCACGATGGTGGGGGTGGCCCCCGGGGTGGCGGTCATCAGGAGCCTCCGTCGTTGGTGAGCAGGTGGAGCAGGGGGCCGTCGTCGGGGAGCGGCTCTGCTCCCTCCCAGGCGCGGGCGAGCGCGCCGACGGTGCCGAGTTCGCCGACGAGGACCCCGCCGACCAGGCGGTCGTCGCGGACGACGACCTTGCGGTAGGTGCCGCGGGTGGCGTCGGCGAGCCGTACGACGTCGTCACCGGGGCGCGCCTCGGTCTCGCCGAACGCGGCCAGGTCGAAGGGGGAGCCCGGGCCGGTGAGGGTCAGCCGGGTCAGTGAACGCGTGCCGTGGTAGCGGGTGTCCGGGTCCCCGGCGAGCAACTCGGCGAGCGCGTCGGCCTGTTCCAGCGCCGGGGCCGCCAGGCCGTAGACCGTGCCGTCGTGCTGCACGCAGTCGCCGACGGCGTGGATGTGCGGGTCCGAGGTGCGCAGCGCGTCGTCGACGAGGATGCCCCGGTGGACGGCGAGACCCGCCTGCTCGGCGAGTCCGGTGCGCGGGCGCACCCCGCAGGCCAGGACGACGAGGTCGGCGTCGAGGGCGTATCCGTCCGCCAGCTCCACGGTGCGGACCGCGTCCGCGACGCAGCGCACGTCCCGCACCCGGCACTCGGTGTGCACCTCTACGCCCAGGTCCGTGAGGTGCCGCAGCACCAGCCGGGAGGCGTCCGGGTCGAGCTGGCGTTCCATGAGCCGCTCGGCCTGCTGGGTGAGGACCACCTGAGCGCCGCGCACGGCGAGCGCGCGGGCGGCGGAGACGCCGAGCAGCCCGCCGCCGATGACGACCGCGCGCACGCCCGGCCGGACCGCCTTGGCCAGCCCCAGGCAGTCGTCCATCGTGCGGAACGCGTGGACGCCCTCGGGGAGCTGGTGGCCGGCGGTGAACAGACCGCGCAGCGGCGGCAGCACGGGGTTGGAGCCGGTGGCGATGACCAGCGTGTCGTATGCGATCGAGCTGCCGTCGGCGCAGCCGACGGTGCGGGCGCCCCGGTCGATCCCGGTGACCCGGGCGCGCAGCAGGCCGCCGGGCGCCGGGAGGCCGATCACCTCCGGGGCGTACCGGCCGGCCAGCACCTCCGCGAGCAGCACCCGGTTGTACGGCGGGTGCTCCTCCTCGCCGACGAGCAGCGCGGGCGTGCCCAGCTCGCCGAGCCGCCGGGCGAGCCGTACGCCCGCGAGGCCGGCGCCGATCACCACCACACGCGTATTCGAGGTCATGCCCTGAGCGTGCGGTCCCGACGTTACCCGGCCGCATCACCCCTGTTTCCCGTGAGGAACGCTGCGCTCAGCGGGGGCGGGCGGTGAGTGTGAGGGGTCCGTGGGCGGGGCGGGGAGGGCTGTGAGGAGAAGGGGACCGGCGCCGACGGCTCCCCGCCGACGCCCCCTAACGGCTCCCCGTCAGATGCGCGAACACCACCACGTTGCCCTGATAGCCCGTGGCCTTCGAGTAGCCGCCGCCGCAGGTGATGACGCGGAGCTCGGGGCGTGCGGCCGCTCCGTACACCTTGTCGTCGGGGAAGTCCCGGGCCGCGTAGACCTCCACCGCGTCCACGGTGAACAGGGCCACGCTGCCGTCCCGGCGGTCCACCTCGATGCGGGCGCCCCGCTTCAGCGCCCCCAGGTCGTAGAAGACGGCCGGGCCCTCCGTGTTGTCGACGTGCCCGGCGACGATCGCGGTGCCCTTCTCGCCGGGCATGGTGCCGGACTCGTACCAGCCGGCCAGGTTCTTGTCCCGGGCGGGCGGCACGTCCAGGCTGCCGGACGGGGTGAGGGACAGTCCCATCAGCGGGGCGTTCACACGGATGGCGGGGATGCGGATGCGCAGGGGCGGGGAGGGCGCGAGGGCCGGGGCCGCGAGGCGTTCCTCGCCCGGATCGGGGCGGCCCTCGGCGGCGGCCGGCTGCGGCGGCGTATCCGTGCCGGGACCGCCGAGCAGCCACACCCCGGCGCCGAGGGCCACCACGGTGACCGCGGCTATCGCGGTGTCGCCGAGCCTGTCACGCCTGGCACTGCTGCGCATACACATCCCTCTCCCGGGGTGGGCCCCGAAGCCCCTTCCCCCTCCGGGCCGCGAGGGGCATCGGACCCGGAGGGGGCGGGACGTGCGGTACCGGCCGACGGACAGCGGAGGGTGTCCGTCAGATCCCGTCGCCTCTCGCCCGGCGATGCAGGAGCCAGGTACCGCCCGCGGCGGCGACGGCCAGCGCCGCCACACCCGCCGCGGTCTGCACGGGGTCGGGGCCGAGTGCGCCGCCGACCCCCGTCTTCACGCTTCCTCGCGGCTGCACCTGCTCGTGCGCCACGCTCAACGCCACCACCAGATCGCCCTTCACCTGCCGGTCGCCCTCGGCGCAGGCGGCGACGATCTCGTACGTCCCCGGCTGCGCGCTCGGCGGCACCTGGAACTGGCCGATCGCCTCGCCCTCGTGCGAGCTGGGCGCCAGCATGAAGGTGCCCGCGCCGACCGCGCCCGCGTCCCCGGCCGCCGAGCCCTTGTCCCCGCACGCGGCGGTGTTCACCGTGACCTGGGCGCCGGGAGCCACGGTGGAGGGGTACACCTCCAGGCTGCCGGTGCCGCCGGCGTGGGCGGGTGCCGCGGCTGCCACGACGAGCGCGGTCCCGGTCAGCAGACGGGCGGTGCGGCGCATGGTGCTCCCCGAACTTCGGCTCGACGGCGTGTCCAGGGGGCTCGCCCCTGCCCTATCGAGGTAAGTCGCAGTCCGGGACTTCCGCTCCCTGAGGGGGCGTCAGGAATGCGGTGAACGGGTGGCGGCCCCGACCCCCACACGGCCCAGCCCACCGAGGGTTCTGGCAGGTCACGGCCGTGTGCGGGGTCAGGCGAGAGACCGGTGCGAAGTGAACACGAATGGAGCGACACCCACCGTTGAACGGGTGACGGCACGTCAGTGCCGACGGCCCGCGGCGCGGCCGCCGGCCCCGGCCCGACCGGCACCCCGCTCCAGCCGACACGCGCCCGTCCGTGGGGCCGCCCCCACCTCGGGGCGTCGGTCCCGGGGCTTCCAGGGCCCCGGGACCATCACAGGGGTCAGTTCACGTTGACGGCGCTCCAGGCCGCCGCCACCGCGTTGTACTCCGCGCTGCCCGTGCCGTAGAGGTCCTTGGCGGCGTTCAGGGTCGCCGTGCGGGCCCCCGCGTAGTTCGTCGAGGAGGTCATGTAGACCGTCAGCGCGCGGTACCAGATCTTGCCGACCTTGTCGCGGCCGATGCCGGTGACCGTGGAGCCGTTGTACGTCGGCGAGTTGTAGCTGACGCCGTTGATGGTCTTCGGGCCGCTGCCCTCCGCCAGCAGGTAGGCGAAGTGGTTGGCGACGCCGGAGGAGTAGTGGACGTCGAGGTTGCCGACCGAACTGCTCCAGTAGTCCGCCGAGTTGCCGTCCCTGGACGGCTTGTCCATGAAGCGCAGGGCGGGCTGGCCGAAGCCGGACTTCACGATCTTCTCGCCGATGAGGTAGTCACCGGGGTCGGAGGGGTTGTTGGCGTACCACTCGACCATCGTGCCGAGGATGTCCGAGGTGGCCTCGTTGAGCCCGCCGGACTCGCCCGAGTAGGTCAGCGCGGCCGTCTTGGAGGTGACGCCGTGGGTCATCTCGTGCCCGGCGACGTCCAGCGCCACCAGCGGCCCGAAGGTGGTCCCGTCACCGTCGCCGTACGTCATGCAGAAGCAGCTGTCGTCCCAGAAGGCGTTGTTGTAGTTGCTGCCGTAGTGGACGCGGTTGTACGAGCCCTTCCCGTCGCCCGCGATGCCGTTCCGCCCCTGGACGTTCTTGTAGTAGTCCCAGGTCTCGTTGGTGCCGTACTGGGCGTCGACGGCGGCCGAGGAGCGGTCGGAGGCGGCGCCGCTGCCCCAGTGGTTGTCGGCGTCCGTGAACAGGGTCGCGGGCGCCCGGCTGAAGCAGATGCCGAAGAAGCACAGGTCGGTCTTGCCCTCGGCGTCACCGGTGAAGGTGTTGCCGCGGGTCGGGTCCTTGAGCTGGTACGACGATCCCGACTGGGTCGTTTCCAGCGGCACGGTCCCGCTGTAGAGCGACTTGCCGTCGCCGGTGGCGGTCTCGATGCTGTCCCAGGCGTCGATCTGGTGGCCGGTGCGGGCGTCGGTCAGCACGGTCCGGGCGACCGGGTTGCCGAGCGAGTCCAGGCCGGCGGCGTTGGTGCGCCAGGCGAGCCTCGGGGTGCCGTGCAGGGCGTCGACGATCAGTTCGGGCCTGGCCTTGACCTGCTTGAGCGTGTTGCCGAGGTGGACGGCGCGCAGCGCGTTCACGGCGAGGTCGGCGGCCTTGGGGGCGGAGATCTCCGGGGTGATCGAGGCGAGGGAGACCGTGCCCCGGCTGGCCCGGTTCGCGCTGCGGTAGGCGCCGTCCGGGGTCAGGTGGACCACGAAGTCGCCGCCCAGCACGGGCAGTCCGTGGTAGGTGCGGTCGTAGCGGACGTGCTGGGTGCCGTTCCTGTCCACGATCACGTCGCGGACGCTGGTCTTCTCGGCGGAGGTCAGGCCCAGGCTCGTGGCGTGGGCCAGGAGCGCCGAGGCCGCGTTCTGGATCGCGGTGGCCCGGGTCGGTCTGGCGTCGGCGTGGGCGGCGGGGGAGAGGGCCATGGTCAGCAGGGTCGCGGTGGTGACGGCGACGCCGGCGGTGGTGGTGAGACGACGGGATCCTCGGACGTGCTGGCGTATCCGGCTCATCGGTCTCCTCGGGGAAGCGCCCGGTCAGGCGTGGGGGCGGCGCTGATGTCCCCAGAGATTTAAGGGGCCATGACATGTCATGTCCATAGTCCCTTCATGGAGATGTGTGAGGAGCCGAAGGGGGTACAGAATCGTTCCCGTGATCACAGAGGAACCCGAGCGGTCCGGAACCCCGCTGCCGTTCTTCGTCTACGGCACCCTCCGCCCCGGCGAGGCCAACCACGACCTGTTCCTGCGGGGCCGCACCGCGACGGAGGAACCGGCCCGGCTGCCCGGCGCGGCGCTCTACGACGGCCCCGGCTACCCCTACGCCGTCGAGCGTCCGGGCGGCGGGGTCCGGGGCGAACTGGTCACCGCCCGGCCCGAGACCTACTCCGGACTCCTCGCCGCCCTCGACCACCTCGAGGAGTACGTGCCCGGCGACCCGCGCAACCTCTACGAACGCGTCGCCCGGAACGTCGTCCGCACGACCGACGGCACACCGGCCCGGGCCTGGGTCTATCTGGCCGCCCCGCGCGTCGCCGCCCGGCTGCGGACCGAGGGACGGCTGATCGAGGACGGCGACTGGCTCTCCCGCCGCTGAGCCGGCGGTTCAGCCCAGCAGGGCCGGCCCCTCGGGCACGGCCACCCCGAACTCCTCCTCCACCACACGCCGGGCCTCCGCCTCGTCCGTCAGCTTGCGCTCGGTCACCGTTCCGTCGGCGCGGGTCTCGGTCAACCGGGCGCCGTCCAGGGCGAGATGGCGCTCGGCGGTGGTCCGCTGCAGATAGGGGCGGCGCGTGAACGGGGAACGCGGGCTGGTGCTGACGTACCAGTTGAACACCTCGAAGTCGGACGGGGCGAACGGCTCCAGCGTGAAGGCGTACTGACCCGCCCACGTGCGCGTCCTGCGGTCGTACGCCTGCAACTCCAGCAGTTCCAGGGGCCCTTGGTGCGGCAGCGGCACCAGCCGGTGCCGGCGTCCCGCGCCCTCGAACTCCTCGCCGGTCACCAACGGCACCGGCACCAGCAGCGCACCGTCGGCGCCGAAGCCGACGTCCGCGAGGTGCGGCCGCGGCTCGCCCGGCACCGCGACCCGCAGCATCGCGTGGGTGCGCGGCCGGCTCTCGGGTGTCCCGGCGCCCAGCACCACCCGCCCGGCCAGCGGCGTCACCCCGAACCCCAGCGCCTGAAGCGCCAGCCGGAGCAGTGTGTTGTGCTCATAGCAGTAACCGCCGCGCCGGCCGTGGATCATCTTGGCCATCAGATCGGCCGGGGCGAGCGACGGAGCCCGGCCGGACACGGCGTCCAGGTTCTCGAAGGGCAGGGACAGCGCGTGGGCCAGGTGCACGCCCCGCAGGGTCTCCAGACCGGCCCGCCGGCCGCCCTGCCATCCGATGCGGTCCAGATAGGCGTCGAGGTCGTGCTGGTCGAAGTCGGACATGCCTCGAACCTACGTGCCCCGGCCGCCTGCCGCCGCGGCCTGCGGATCGATCCGCGCTACTCCCCTGGTCCTACGACCTCGACCCGCACGGCGCACGACTTGAACTCCGGCATCCGGGACGTCGGGTCGAGCGCCGGGTTGGTGAGCGTGTTGGCGCGGCCCTCGCCCGGCCAGTGGAACGGCATGAAGACGGTGTCGGGGCGGATGCCCGGGGTGATGCGGGCCGGGGCCACGGCGCGGCCGCGCCGGGAGACCACCGTGACCGGGTCGCCCTCGCCCGCGCCGATACGGGCCGCGAGGCGGGGGTGCAGTTCCACGAAGGGACCGGGCGCGGCGGCGTTCAGCTCGCCGACCCGCCGCGTCTGCGCCCCCGACTGGTACTGGGCCACCACCCGGCCGGTGGTCAGCAGCAGCGGATACTCGGCGTCGGGCTCCTCCGCCGTCGCCCGGTGGGCCACGGCGACGAACCGGGCCCGGCCGTCCGCGGTGGCGAAACGGTCGAGGAAGAGCCGGGGGGGTCCAGGGTGCACCACGGGCGCGGCGGCTCCGGGCGACACCGCGCCGCCGACGTCCCGGGCCGGGTCGTCGGGCAGGCCGTCGAGCACCGCGTCCTCCCCGTCGTCGACCGCCGCGGGCCTGCCGGTGGTGCCGGTGAGTGCGGGTCCGTCCGCCGGCCTGCCGGCGGGATCCGTGAGGGTTCCGCTGTCGCCATGCGCGGCCGGGCCGGTTCCGGTGTCGGTGTCCTGGGCCGGGCACGGCCAGAACACGCCGTTCTCCTCCGCCAGGCGGCGGTAGCTGATGCCCGAGTAGTCGGCGGGGCCGCCCGCGCTCGCCCGGCGCAGCTCCTCGAAGACCTCCTCCGGGTCCGTCGGGAAGCCCTTCTCCACCCCCAGCCGGGCCGCCAGCTGGTGCAGGACGTACAGGTCGCTGCGGACCCCGGGCGGCGGCGTGATCGCCTGGCGGCGCAGCAGGACCCTGCCCTCCAGACTGGTCGTCGTGCCCGTCTCCTCCGCCCACTGCGTCACCGGCAGGACCACGTCCGCCAGCTCGGCCGTCTCCGACAGCACGACGTCACAAACCGCCAGGAAGCCGAGGGACTTGATGCGCTCCTCTATGTGTGCCGCGCGCGGCGCCGACACCACCGGGTTGGAGCCCATCAGCAGCAGCGCCCTGATGTCCGTACCCAGGCTGTCGAGCAGCTCGTACGCGCTGCGCCCGGGCCCCGGCAGGCTGTCCGGGTCCACGCCCCACACGCCCGCCACATGGGCCCGCGCCGCCGGGTCGTCCAGCTTGCGGTAGCCGGGCAACTGGTCGGCCTTCTGGCCGTGTTCGCGACCACCCTGCCCGTTGCCCTGCCCGGTGAGACAGCCGTACCCGGACAGCGGCCGGCCCGCCCGGCCGGTCGCCAGGCACAGGTTGATCCACGCACCCACCGTGTCCGTACCCTTGGACTGCTGCTCCGGCCCGCGCGCGGTGAGCACCATCGCCGACGCGGGCTCGCAGAACATCCGAACCGTCTCGCGGAGCTGGGGGACGGACACCCCCGTGATCCGCTCCACGTACTCCGGCCAGTACGCCATGGCCGCCGCCCGCGCCTCCTCCCAGCCGGTGGTCCGCTCGCGGATGTACTCGTCGTCCGTCCGCCCGTCCGCCACCACCAGGTGCAACAGGCCCAGAGCCAGCGCGAGATCGGTGCCGGGGCGGGGGGCCAGGTGCAGGTCCGCCTGCTCGGCCGTCCTCGTCCGGCGCGGGTCGACGACGATCAGCGTGCCGCCGTTCTCCCGCAGCTCCGTGAAGAAACGCAGGGAAGGCGGCATGGTCTCCGCGAGATTCGACCCGACGAGGATCACGCACCCGGTCCTCGGGATGTCCTCCAGCGGGAACGGCAGCCCCCGGTCGAGACCGAACGCCCTCGTACCGGCCGCCGCGGCCGACGACATGCAGAACCGGCCGTTGTAGTCGATCTGCGAGGTGCCGAGCACGACCCGGGCGAACTTGCCCAGCGCGTAGGCCTTCTCGTTCGTGAGCCCGCCGCCGCCGAACACGCCCAGCGCATCGGCGCCGTACTCCTCGCGCGTGCGCCCGAGCCGCTCGGCGATCCGGTCGAGTGCCTCGGGCCAGCCCGCCTCCACCAGCCGGCCCCCGGTCCGCACCAGCGGCGAGGTCAGCCGCACTCCCGGCGCCAGCACCTCGGCCGCCGTCCGGCCCTTGCCGCACAGCGCGCCCCGGTTCACCGGGAAGTCCGTCCGCTCGGTCACCTCGACGCCCCCCCGCGGCAGGGGCGTGATGTTCATCCCGCACTGCAGGGCGCAGTACGGGCAGTGGGTGGGCGTCGGGGCGATCGTCTCCATGCCGCCCAGCGTGCGTCGGCCGTGTTACGGCCCCGCCCGCCTTTCGGTTACACGCCCGGCACGGCCACCTCCCCGCCGGGCCGGTGACGCCGTGAGGTCCCTACTGCCGGCTCAGCGAGCGGCTGACCCCCGCCGCGATCGTCGTCGCCAGCACCCAGCCGGCGGCGATCAGCAGATACGACAGCCACTGGTACCCCCCGCGCGGCGCGAACGCCCCCTCCTGCCCGAAGTCGATGATCGGCAGCAGCAGGTCGAGGGTGTAGAAGAGCGGGTTGAACGCGGGTGCCTCGGTGGGCTTGAGGGCGGGCGGATGGTGCAGTGCGAAGGCGAGCGTGCCGATGCACAGCAGGAGCAGCAGCCAGCCCGCGGCCCGCATCGGACGGAAGCCGTAGCCGACGGCCGCGTCCTGGAGGTAGCCCCACAGCCGGGCGTACGGCGGCAGGGTGCCGCGGTGGCGGCGGAGCCTGGCCAGCTGGACGGTGCGGGCTGCGGCGTCGTCGCCCACCGTGCGGTAGGCCGTGGCCAGCTGCTCGTAGGGGTGCGGGAGGTAACCGTCCGGCTCGCGTTCCAGCAGCGGAAGACGCTGCTCAGCGGGGAGGTGCGGGGTCAGGACGCGGTAGCCGAGCCCGTCGATCCGGACCTGCCGGGGCCACACCTCGGGCGGCACGTGCAACAGGTCGACCTGGGCGCGGCGCAGATTGACGGATCCCTCGATCGGCGCGGCCTCCCGCAGCCACAGCTCACCGACGACACCGCTGCTGGCGCGCAGGGCCTGGCCGCCCGGGTTGGACAGACGGGCGTGTGCGAGGTTGAGCTGACGGGGGATGCGGGCACCGCCCAGATTGACCCGGCCACGGGTGCGCAGCCGCATGCCGTGCAGGTCGGTGCCGACCGTCAGGACCTCGGCGTGCAGCGCGTCGTCTCCGGGGGCGTTCAGCTCCGCGTCGTTGAGGTTCACCTGATTGCGGACGACCGTCCCGTTCATGTGGACCTTGCCGTGTGCGACGAGGCCGGGGGCCCACACGTCCGTGCCCACCTCGGCGTGGTTGAGCTGGAGCACGGGCTCCTCGGGGACCTCGCCGGGAGTGCCGAGCCGCGCCCCGTTGGCGAAGAACGCTCCGGACAGCTTCGCGCCCGCCAGCCGTACCGGACCCGCGATGCGGCAGCAGGTGATCCGCAACACCCCGTCGACGCGGAGGGTGCCCGCGGTGAGCCCGGGAAGGACCGAATCGCTCAGTACCAGGGCGGGGATCCTCGCCCCGTACAGATCAGGGGTCTCGTCGAAGTGGCAGGCCCGCAGCCGGACGGGGTGCTCCACGGTCCCGTGCATCAGACTGAGCACCCCGGTTACGCGGGACCCACACCTTCAGACCGGCGATCCGGCCCTCCCGCACCGGGCCGTCCAGCAGCAACTCCCGCAGCACATCCGCCCGCAGGGTCCGCTCCGGACCCCATGAGGCGCCCTGCGCGGGGTCCTCGTCGTCGCCCTCCCGGAAGTCGACGCCCTCGCCGAGCGGGAAGGCGTCCCGAACGCGGCGCTCGGCGGGCGTCAGGTCCGTGATCCCCATGCTCAGCCCCGCCCCTGGCCCAGCGCCCTCGTCACCCCGCGCTCCCGGGGGCCCAGGAACGTCGGGTCCGGGTGGAACACCGCGTCCAGCACCGCCTTGCCGGCCGCGAACACCTCGCGCGTGCCGCCGTAGTACCAGGTCACGTCGTGCTTGTCGGCCACCCCGACCCCGTAGGAGTCCACGCCCGCCGCCTCACACAGCGCCACCGCCCGCCGGATGTGGAAACCCTGGCTGATCAGCACGGCCCGGTCCACCCCGAAGATCTTCTTGGCCCGCACACAGGAGTCCCAGGTGTCGAACCCGGCGTAGTCGCTGACGATCCGCCCGTCCGGCACCCCGTGCTTCGTGAGGTAGGCGCGCATGGCGTCGGGCTCGTCGTAGTCCTTGCGGCTGTTGTCCCCGGTGACCAGGACCACCTCGACCCGCCCGGCCCGGTACAGCTGCGCCGCCGCGTCCAGCCGGTGCGCGAGGTACGGCGACGGCTCCCCGTTCCACAGCCCGGCCCCGAACACCATGGCGACCTGCGTCCGCGGGGCGTTCGCCGTCGTACGCAGCCGGTCCGCCGTGGACACGTACAGCCAGGTCGCCGGCAGCAGCGCCAGCACACACCCGGCCATCACGGCCTGCACCAGCCGCCGGCGCCCCTCACGGGTGCGTGGCAGCCGCGGTCGACGGATCTTCATTCGGCCCCCCAGGGATCGGTGCCAACCGGTTCCGACCATGGAGGACGTCACCGGCAGCCGTCCGGTTCGCCTCACATCGAGCATCCGTACGACGTGAAGCCACGGAAAACACCCGTGACGGCCCGGCAACGGCCACGCAACCTGTCACCGTCAGGATCCTTCCATGACGGCGTCGCACCCTCCCCGCTCCGAGTCCGACCTCCACCTCGACACCACGGCGCACCTCATGAACAGCATCAGCAGCCGGCTCGCCGGGCAGCTCCGGCTCGTCCCCCCGCCCGTGCGCCGCCGCCCGGCCCCGCCCGCCCTCGTCCTGGTCGCCCACGGCAGCCGCGACCCGCGCGCGCTCGACACCGTGCGCACCCTGCGGGACCGCGTACGCGAGCTGCGCCCCGGCCTGGCCGTCCACCTGGGCCACATCGAGCTGAACGAGCCCCTGCTCCCGGACACCCTCACCGCCCTCGGTGACGCCCCCGCCGTCCTGGTCCCGCTGCTTCTCTCCCGCGGCCACCACGTCAAAGCGGACATCCCCGAGACGGCCGCGGCAGCGAAGGCGAGCACCCGGGTGGCCGCGCCGCTCGGCCCGCACCCGCTGCTGGTGGAGGCCCTGCACGACCGCTTGCTCGAGTCCGGCTGGCCCACGGCCATGGACCCGGCCACGCGCCGCACGAGCGCGGTGGTCCTCGCCGCCGCCGGCTCCCGCGACCCGGACTCGGCAACGGACACCCGCCGCACCGCCCGCCTCCTGGCCGGCCGCCTGGGAGTCCCGGTCGTCCCGGCCTACGCGTCGGCGGCGGCCCCGACCGTACCCACGGCCGTGCGCGCCCTGGCGGCACGCGGCCGGCACCGGGTGGCGATCGCGTCGTACTTCACGGCACCGGGCCGCTTCGCGACGCAGTGCGCGCAGACGGCACCGTGGATCGCCTCGGCCCCGCTGGGCGCCCACCCGGCGATGGCCCGACTGGTCCTGCGCAGATACGAGGAGAGCCTTTCCACGCGGTCGGCGGAAGCTGCCTAGGAACACGGAAGCCGCCCGGGGACGCGGGGCCGTATGACGGAATTCGGCAGACGAGTGGGCTTACTGTCGAATCATGGAAGGCACCGTATTCAGCTATGACCCGGCTGCCATGGAACGCTGGGCCACCGAACCCGACAAACGCCCCGGCCGCACCGCCTTCCAACGCGACCGCGCCCGCATCCTCCACTCGGCCGCCCTACGACGCCTCGCCGGCAAGACCCAGGTGGTCACGCCGGGAGCACACAGCCAGGTCTGGGACGCCAGTCCGAGAACCCGGCTCACCCACTCCCTGGAGTGCGCCCAGGTCGGCCGGGAGCTGGGCGCGGCCCTCGGCTGTGACCCCGACCTCGTGGAGGCCGCCTGCCTCGCCCACGACCTCGGTCACCCGCCCTTCGGCCACAACGGCGAACAGGCCCTGAACGCCTTCGCGGACGACTGCGGCGGCTTCGAGGGCAACGCCCAGTCCCTCAGGCTCCTCACCCGTATCGAGCCGAAACGGTTCACCGAGGACCGCTCGGTCGGCCTCAACCTCACCCGTGCCACCCTCGACGCCGCCACCAAGTACCCCTGGCCCCGCGGCGCCCACCCCACCGACCCGGCGTCGAGGAAGTTCGGTGTCTACGAGGACGACCGCCCGGTCTTCGACTGGGCCAGAGCACACGCCCCCGGCACCCGCACCTGCTTCGAGGCCCAGGTCATGGACTGGTCGGACGACGTGGCGTACTCGGTGCACGACGTCGAGGACGGCCTGCACGCCGGTCACATCGATCCCAACTGCCTGCACGCGGAGCCCGAGCGGCAGGCGGTGTTCGAGGTCGCCGTCGGCCGGTACGTCCCCGCCGGCACCGACCCGGCCGAACTCTCCGCCGCCCTCGACCGGCTCCAGGACGAGGAGTGGTGGCCGCACGGATACGACGGCACCGCGGTCGCACAGGCCCGTCTGAAGGACGCCACCAGCCAGCTCATCGGCCGGTTCTGCCTCGCCGCCGAGGGCGCCACGCGCGCCGCGTACGGCACCGGCCGGCTCACCCGCTACGACGCCGAACTCGTCGTACCCCGCGAGGCCCGCATGGAGTGCGCGGTGCTCAAGGCGGTCGCGGACCGGTACGTGATGCAGCGCGCCGAACAGGAGCGGCTGCGCGCGGACCAGCGGGTCGTCGTGGCGGAGCTCGCCGAGGCACTCACCGCCCGCGCCCCCGACGGGCTGGACCCGCAGTTTCGGGCCCTGTTCGACGGGGCAGGCGACGACCACGCGCGCAAGCGGGTGATCGTCGACCAGATCGCCTCCCTCACCGACGCCTCGGCACGCTCGCTGCACGCGAGACTCACGGGGCATATGTGAGAGGAAAGTGACCGGCAGTGGCCTGATCGGGTCACACCCCCTTCCCGCAGCAGCCCGCGTGCGGGACGCTCGCATGTGGCGGCACCCTTACGAGGAGGCATCAAGTGGTCGACGCGGATCAGACATTCGTCATCGTCGGGGGCGGTCTCGCCGGCGCGAAGGCGGCCGAGACGCTCCGGGCGGAGGGCTTCACCGGCCGGGTGATACTGATCAGTGACGAGCGCGACCACCCCTACGAGCGCCCGCCCCTGTCCAAGGGCTACCTCCTCGGCAAGGAGGAGCGCGACAGCGTCTTCGTGCACGAGCCCGCCTGGTACGCGCAGAACGACATCGAGCTGCACCTCGGCCAGACCGTCGACCGCGTCGACCGTGTGGCGAAGACCGTCCGCTTCGGCGACGACGGCACCCTCGTCCGCTACGACAAGCTGCTGCTCGTCACCGGCGCCGAGCCCCGCCGCCTGGACATCCCGGGCACCGGTCTGGCGGGCGTGCACCACCTGCGCCGCCTCGCGCACGCCGAGCGGCTCAAGGGCGTCCTCCAGCACCTCGGCCGGGACAACGGGCACCTCGTGATCGCGGGCGCCGGCTGGATCGGCCTGGAGATCGCGGCGGCGGCGCGCGAGTACGGCGCCGAGGTCACGGTGATCGAGCCGGCACCGACCCCGCTGTACGGCGTGCTCGGCCCCGAACTGGGCAACGTCTTCGCGGAGCTGCACCGCGAGCACGGCGTCCGCTTCCACTTCGGGCGGCAGCTGACCGAGATCGTCGGCCAGGACGGCATGGTCCTCGCGGCCCGCACCGACGACGGCGAGGAGCACCCGGCGCACGACGTGCTGGCGGCGATCGGCGCGGCGCCGCGGGTCGCCCTCGCGGAGGCGGCGGGGCTGGAGATCGCCGACCGGGCGGCCGGCGGCGGCATCGTCGTCGACGAGCGGCTGCGCACGTCCGACCCCGACATCCACGCGGCCGGGGACGTGGCGAACTTCCCGCTCGCCCTGTTCGGCACCCGGCTGCGGGTCGAGCACTGGGCGAACGCGCTGAACGGCGGCCCGGCGGCGGCCCGCGCGATGCTCGGCCAGGACGTCACCTACGACCGGGTGCCCTACTTCTTCACGGACCAGTACGACCTGGGCATGGAGTACAGCGGCTGGGCCCCGCCCGGCTCGTACGACGAGGTGGTGATCCGGGGCGACGCCGGGAAGCGGGAGTTCATCGCGTTCTGGATCAAGGAGGGCAGGGTCCTGGCCGGGATGAACGTGAACGTGTGGGATGTCACAGAGCAGATCCAGCAGCTCACCCGTTCCAAGGCCCAGGTGAACATCGAGGCACTCTCGGACCCCCACGTACCGCTCGACAGCCTCACCTCCTGATCTCCCGGGGCCCCGGAACTGTCACAGCACCCCCGTAGAATTCACGCGTGGCAGGACGGATCAACGACGAGGACGTGAAGGCGGTACGGGACGCGGTCCCGATCGACGCCGTGGTCTCCGAGTACCTCCAGCTGCGGGGCGCGGGCGGCGGCAACCTGAAGGGCCTGTGCCCGTTCCACGACGAGAAGTCGCCGTCCTTCCAGGTCAGCCCGAGCAAGGGACTCTTCCACTGCTTCGGCTGCCAGGAGGGCGGCGACACCATCACCTTCGTGATGAAGGTGGACCACCTCTCCTTCTCGGAGGCGGTCGAACGCCTCGCCGCCCAGGCCGGGATCACCCTGCGCTACGAGGAGGGCGGGTACAACCCGACCCACCAGCGCGGCGAGCGCATCCGCCTGGTCGAGGCCCACAAGATCGCCGCGCAGTGGTACGCCGAGCAGCTCGCCACCAGCGCCGAGGCCGAGGCCGGCCGGGTCTTCCTCGCCGAGCGCGGCTTCGACCAGGCCGCCGCCGTCCACTTCGGCGTCGGCTACAGCCCCCAGGGCTGGGACCACCTCACCCGCCATCTGCGCGGCAAGGGCTTCTCCGACAAGGAGCTGCTCCTCTCCGGGCTGTCGCAGGAGGGCCGCCGGGGTCCCATCGACCGGTTCCGGGGCCGTCTGATGTGGCCGATCCGGGACATCGGCGGCGAGGTCGTCGGCTTCGGCGCCCGCAAGCTGTACGAGGCGGACAACGGCCCGAAGTACCTGAACACCCCCGACACGGCGATCTACCGGAAGTCGCAGGTCCTGTACGGCATCGACCTGGCGAAGAAGGACATCGCCAAGGCCAGCCGCGCGGTCGTGGTCGAGGGCTACACCGACGTCATGGCCTGCCACCTCGCCGGAGTGACGACCGCGATCGCGACCTGCGGTACGGCCTTCGGCGGCGAGCACATCAAGATCCTGCGCCGCCTGCTGATGGACAACGGCAGCGCACGCGTCATCTTCACCTTCGACGGCGACGCCGCCGGCCAGAAGGCCGCCCTGCGCGCCTTCGAGGACGACCAGAAGTTCGCCGCCGAGACCTACATCGCGATCGCGCCGGACGGCATGGACCCGTGCGAACTGCGCCTCGCGAAGGGCGACGAGGCGGTGGCGGACCTGGCCGAACCGCGCACGCCCCTCTTCGAGTTCGCGCTCCGCCAGATCGTGAGCCGCTACGACCTGGACACTCCGGCAGGCCGCGCGGCCGCCCTGGACGAGGCCGCGCCGATCGTCGCCCGCATCAAGAACAGCGGCGCCCAGCACGAGGTCGCCGTCGAACTGGCCGGCATGCTCGGCATCCTCGACACCCAGTTCGTGGTCCGGCGCGTTGCCCAGTTGGCCCGCTGGGCCCGGGAAGGCAAGGGCCCGCAGCAGGGCCGTCCCCGCGCGGCCGACCAGCAGTGGCAGGCCGCCCCGCGCCCGGCGAACTCCGGCCCGGCCCTCACCCTGCGCAATCCCGTCTACGCCGCCGAGCGAGAACTGCTCAAACTCGCCCTCCAGCGACCCGAGTTGGTTTCCCCGGCCTTCGACGCCTACGGCGTGGACGAGTTCACCGCGCCGCCCTACGCCGCCGTGCGCCAGACGATCGCCGAGGCGGGCGGTGCCGAGTACGGCGTATCCGACCCGCAGGAGTATCTGGTCCGGGTCCGCGAGGCCGCGCCGGACGACACCGCCCGCGCGATGGTCACCGAGCTGGCCGTGGAGCCGATCCTGCGCCGCACGGTGGACGAGACCTACGCCGGCACGGTCCTGGTCCAGATCCGCCGCCGCGCCGTCGAGCGCCGCATCCGGGACATCCAGTCCCAGATGACCCGCCTGTCCACCGGCGGCGATCCGGCTCAGCTGGCCTCGGTCCAGAACGAGATGTGGATCCTCCAGCAGTACGACCAGGCGTTGCGGGAGCGGGGCGCGGAGGCGCTGTAGGGAGCCTCCTGGCCTCCGGGAGATCGGTGCAGTTGCCGTTCGCATAGTCCAGCGAACCGCGTAACCGACCGGTGACGGACCGGACGCAAAAAGTCACCGCACGCCCCTCGTGGCGGGGATGTGTCGTACTCCACACTGGGTCCGGTGCCCGAGTCCCCGGGGCCTGTCCCAGGAGCGCAGGCCGTCGACTCTCCGCTCCCGAAGTACCGCTGCCGCCCACCTTCAGCAGCGATCATCCTGGAGGTCGCCCCCGTGCAGACCCAGACCCTCGCCCAGACCGACAGCGCCCCCCGCACCACCGCGGACGCGCCGGACGCGGAGACGGACGTCCTCATGGCCGTACCCCCGCAGGGCCGCCCCGCCGAACCGGCCGAACCGCCGGTGGAAGCGCTCACGGACGAGCCCGAGGAGGCCGTCGAGACCGTCGAGACGCCGGTCTCCGCCAGGGCCGAGACCGGCGGCCCCTCGGCCGACCTGTTCCGCCAGTACCTGCGCGAGATCGGCCGCATCCCGCTGCTCACCGCCGCCGAGGAGGTCGAACTCGCCCGCCGGGTCGAGGCCGGCCTGTTCGCCGAGGAGAGGCTGGGCAACGCACCTGATCTGGACAGTCAGTTGGCGCTCGACCTGGACCGGCTCGTCGTCATGGGGCGGATGGCCAAGCGGCGGCTGATCGAGGCCAATCTGCGGCTCGTCGTCTCCGTCGCCAAGCGGTACGTCGGCCGTGGGCTGACCATGCTCGACCTGGTGCAGGAGGGCAACCTCGGGCTGATCCGGGCGGTGGAGAAGTTCGACTACGCCCGCGGGTACAAGTTCTCGACGTACGCCACCTGGTGGATCCGCCAGGCCATGTCGCGGGCCCTGGCCGACCAGGCCCGCACCATCCGTGTCCCGGTGCACGTGGTCGAGCTGATCAACCGGGTCGTGCGAGTGCAGCGCCGGATGCTCCAGGAGCGGGGCTACGAGCCGACCCCCGAAGAGGTCGCCGCCCACCTCGACCTGCCGCCCGAGCGGGTCTGCGAGGTCCTGCGCCTGGCCCAGGAACCGGTGTCCCTGCACGCGCCGGTCGGCGAGGAGGAGGACGTGGCCCTCGGCGACCTGATCGAGGACGGGGATGCGGCGAGTCCCGTGGAGTCGGCGGCGTTTCTCCTGCTCAGGGAGCACCTGGAGGCGGTTCTGTCCACGCTGGGGGAGCGGGAGCGGAAGGTCGTCCAGCTCCGCTACGGCCTCATCGACGGCCGGCCCAGGACTCTGGAGGAGATAGGCCGGCTGTTCGGGGTGACCCGGGAGCGGATACGGCAGATCGAGTCCAAGACCCTCAACAAGCTGCGGGACCATGCCTTCGCGGATCAGCTGAGGGGGTACCTGGACTGAGAGGGGGCCGCCTGCCGGCGACCCCCCAGGCGGCTAGTCCACCTCGGCCACGGCCTGCGCGAACTGGGCCTTGTACAGCCGGGCGTACGCACCGTCCGCGGCCAACAGCTCCGTGTGCGCGCCCTGTTCGACGATGGCGCCGTTCTCCATCACCAGGATCGTGTCCGCGTCCCGGATCGTCGACAGCCGGTGCGCGATGACGAACGACGTCCGCCCCGTGGCCAGCTTCGCCATCGCCTTCTGGATCAGCACCTCGGTCCGGGTGTCGACGGAGCTCGTCGCCTCGTCCAGCACCAGGATCGTCGGGTCGGACAGGAACGCCCGCGCGATGGTGATGAGCTGCTTCTCACCCGCGCTGACGCCCGTACCCTCGTCGTCGATCACGGTGTCGTACCCGTCCGGCAGGGTACGGATGAACCGGTCGGCGTGCGCGGCCCGCGCGGCCTCCTCGATCTCCCCGCGGGTGACCTCCCTGGACGCCCCGTAGGCGATGTTCTCCGCGATGGTCCCGCCGAACAGCCAGGTGTCCTGCAGCACCATCCCGATGCCGGCGCGGAGTTCGTCGCGGGACATGCGCCGGATGTCCACGCCGTCCAGGGTGATCCGGCCGCCCGACACGTCGTAGAACCGCATCAGCAGGTTGACCAGCGTCGTCTTGCCGGCACCCGTCGGGCCGACGATCGCCACCGTGTGACCGGGCTCGGCCGTCAGCGAGAGGTCCTCGATCAGCGGCTTCTCGGGGTCGTACCGGAAGGACACGTGCTCCAGGCGGACCCGCCCGCGCAGTTCCTCCGGCCGCTCGCCCGGCACCGGATCCGCCTCCTGCTCCTCCGCGTCCAGGAGTTCGAAGATCCGCTCGGCCGAGGCGACACCGGACTGCACCAGGTTCGCCATGGACGCGACCTGCGTCAGCGGCATCGAGAACTGCCGCGAGTACTGGATGAAGGCCTGGACATCGCCGATGGACAGGGCGCCGGACGCGACCCGCAGACCGCCGACCACCGCGACCAGCACGTAGTTCAGGTTCGACACGAACATCATCAGCGGCTGCATCACACCGCTGTTGAACTGCGCCCTGAACGCGGCCTCGTACAGCGCGTCGTTCTGCTCGGCGAACTGCTTCGCCGACTCCTCCTGCCGGCCGAACACCTTCACCAGGGTGTGCCCGGTGTACATCTCCTCGACGTGCGCGTTCAGCTTGCCGGTGGAGCGCCACTGCTGCACGAAGTGCGGCTGCGACCGCTTGCCGACCCGGGTGGCCACCAGGAACGACAGCGGCACGGTCACCAGCGCCACCAGCGCCAGGATCCAGGAGACGTAGAACATCATCGCGAGCACGCCGATGATGGTCAGCAGCGAGTTGATCAGCTGGCCCATCGACTGCTGGAGCGTCTGCCCGATGTTGTCGATGTCGTTGGTCGCGCGGGAGAGCACCTCGCCGCGCTGGCGCTTGTCGAAGTACGACAGCGGCAGCCGCGACAGTTTCGTCTGCACGGACTCGCGCATCCGGTACATCGTGCGGTTCACGGCCCGGTTGACCAGCCGGGTCGCCACCGCCATCAGCAGGCCGGCGATCAGGAACGTGCCGAGCGCGAGCAGCAGGACGTTCCCGACGGCACCGAAGTCGATGCCCTTGCCGGGCGTGAAGTCGGTGCTCGTCAGCATGTCCGCGATCCGGCCCTGGCCGTGGGCCCGCATCTGGTCGAGGACCTGCTGCCTGGTGACCCCGGCCGGCATCCGCCGGCCGATGATGCCGGAGAAGACCAGGTCGGTGGCCCGGCCCAGGATCTTCGGGCCGATGACGTTCAGGGTCACGCTGACGACCACGCACAGCAGCAGCCCGTAGATCGTGAAGCGTTCCGGTCTGAACTGGGAGACGAGCCGTTTGCCCGACCCCTTGAAGTCCATCGAGCGCTGGTCGGGGCCGCCGCCGGCCATCATGCGTCCCATGGGCCCGGCCATCAGGCAGCCTCCGCTTCCGTCAGCTGGGAGAGCACGATCTCCCGATAGGTCTCGTTGCCCGCCATCAGTTCCCGGTGCCGGCCGGAGCCGACGACCCGGCCCTCGTCCAGCACGATGATCCGGTCGGCCTCCCGGATGGTCGCCACCCGCTGGGCGACGATGACGACGGTCGCCTCGGCGGTCTCCCGGCCGAGCGCGGCGCGCAGAGCCGCGTCGGTGGCGTAGTCGAGCGCGGAGAAGGAGTCGTCGAAGAGGTAGATCTCCGGGCGCTGGACGAGCGTGCGGGCGATGGCGAGCCGCTGGCGCTGACCGCCGGAGACGTTCGTGCCGCCCTGCGCGATCGGCGCGTCGAGGCCGCCCTCCAGTTTCTGCACGAAGTCCTTGGCCTGCGCCACCTCCAGCGCGTGCCACAGTTCCTCGTCGGTGGCGTCCGGGTTGCCGTAGCGCAGGTTCGTGGCGACCGTCCCCGCGAACAGGTACGGCTTCTGCGGCACCAGCCCGACGGTCTTCGCCAGCAGCGCCGGCGCGACCTCCTGGACGTTCACGCCGTCGACGAGGACCTCGCCCTCGGTGGCGTCGAACAGCCGCGGGACCAGCCCGAGCAGTGTCGACTTTCCGCTGCCGGTGGAGCCGATCACGGCGGTCGTCTCACCCGGCCGGGCCACCAGGTCGATGGACTTCAGCACCGGCTCCTCGGCACCCGGATAGCGGAAGCCCGCGCCGCGGATCTCCAGATGGCCGTGCGCGCGCAGCTCGGTGACGGGCGCCGCCGGCGGCACCACGCTGGAATCGGTCCCGAGGACCTCCTGGATGCGTTCGGCACACACCTCCGCGCGCGGCACCATCATGAACATGAAGGTGGCCATCATCACGGACATGACGATCTGCATCAGATAGGCGAGGAACGCGGTCAGGTCGCCGATCTGCATCCCGCCGCTGTCGATGCGGTGCGCGCCGAACCACACCACGGCGATCGACGACAGGTTCACCACCGTCATGACGATCGGGAACATCAGCGCGAGCATCCGGCCGGTGGCCAGCTGCATCTCGGTGAGATCGCCGTTGGCCATGCCGAACCGGCCCTGCTCGTACTCGTCACGCACGAAGGCGCGGATCACCCGGTTGCCGGTGATCTGCTCGCGCAGCACCCGGTTCACCGTGTCCAGGCGGACCTGCATCGACCGGAACAGCGGGCGCAGCCGGCGCACGATGAACGTCACGCAGACCGCCAGCACCGGTACGACCGCGACGAGCACCCCGGACAGGGGCACATCGAGGCCGAGGGCCAGCACGATGCCGCCGACGCACATGATGGGCGCCGACACCATCAGGGTGAACGTCATCAGGGCCAGCATCTGGACCTGCTGTACGTCGTTCGTCGTACGGGTGATGAGGGAGGGGGCCCCGAAGTGGCCCACCTCACGCGAGGAGAAGGACTGCACCCGGTCGAAGACGGCACCGCGCACGTCCCGGCCGAGCGCGGAGGCGGTCCGCGCGCCGTAGTACACGGCGCCGATGTTGCACACGACCTGTGCCAGCGAGATGCCGATCATCAGGGCGCCGAAGGACAGGATGTAACCGGTGTCGCCCTTCACGACACCGTTGTCGATGATGTGCGCGTTCAGGGTGGGCAGGTAGAGGGTGGCGCACGTCTGCAGGAACTGCAGCAGCACCAGGACGGCTATGGGTTTCTTGTACGGCCTGAGATGGGACCGCAGAAGTCGTATGAGCACGCTAGGTCTCTCGGAGTCGGCGACAGGGGCTGGTCGGTGTCCCGTGGCCCCTATCGTCGAACACTCCACCCGCGTTACCTCAACCGATTAACCCGTTGGTGAGGCTCTTACAGCCCCAGGGGTTCGCGGTGCTGTACGGCGTCATGAGCGAAACGCCCCCGGATGGGTCTGCTCCCGTACGGCCACGAACTGCTGCCGTACCGCCTGCCCCACGGCCAGCTGGTCGCCGGGCTCCAGCACCTGCGCCGCCGCACCCTGCCAGGCCGGCGGCGTCCGCGGATCGAGTGTGCCCTGTGACACACCGAGCGCCCAGGCCGCCTGCCGGGCCGCGCCGATCGCCGCGTAGTCCGCGGGCTGCGGCACGACGACCTGCGCGCCGAACAGCGAGGGCGCCGAGGCCTGCACGGCGGCCAGCTCGGCGGCCTGGCCCAGCAGGAAGATCCGCCGCACGTCCACGCCCCTCCCGCGGAGCACGTCCAGGGCGTCGGCGAGGCCGCACAGCATGCCCTCGAACGCGGCCCGCGCCAGGTGCTCGGGCTTCATCGACTCGCGGCGCAGTCCGGCGAGCGTCCCGGCGGTGTGCGGCAGGTTCGGCGTCCGCTCGCCCTCCAGATAGGGGAGCAGGACGAGTCCGTGGGCGCCCGGCGTGGACTTCATCGCCAGCTCGGACAGGCTCTCCAGGTCGGCGAGACCGAGGAGTTCGGCGGTGCCGCGCAGGGTTCGCACGGCGTTCAGGGTGGTGACGACCGGCAGGTGCATGCCGGTGGCGTCGGCGAGGGAGGTGATCATCCCGGACTGGTCGGCGAGGGCCTCCGGGTGCACGGCCATCACGGACCCGGAGGCGCCGAGGGACACGACGGCGTCCCCCAGCCCGATCCCGAGCCCGAACGCGGCGGCCATGGTCTCCCCGGTTCCGGCGGAGATCAGCAGCCCCTCCGGGGTCGTACCGGCCGCGTCCGAGGGGCCGATCACCTCCGGCAGCATCGCCTGGTGGCCGAGCGCCAGCTCGACCAGGTCCGGCCGGTAGGCGCCGGTGGCCGCGGACCAGTACCCGGTCCCGGACGCCCCGCCGCGGTCGGTGGTCCTGCGCACGGGCCGCCCGAGCAGCTGCCACACCAGCCAGTCGTGCGCCTGGAGCAGTACGGCCGTCCGGCGGGCGTTCTCGGGTTCGTTCTTCGTGAGCCAGCGCAGCTTGGTGACGGGCTGGGCCGCCGATGGCACACACCCCACGGCCTGCGCCCAGGCCTCCCGGCCGCCGAGCGCGTCGATCAGATCCGCCGCCGCGACCTGTGCCCGCTTGTCGCCGCCGGCCATGGCCGGGCGGACGGTGTTGCCCTGGGCGTCCAGCGGGACCAGGGCGTTCTGCTGCGCGGAGACACCGATCGCCTGCACGCTCTCCAGCAGACCGCCCCCGGCGGCCTCGCCGAGTGAGAGCAGCCAGGCCTGAGGGTCGACATCACTCGGCCGGCCCTCCACCGGGTGCGGGGCATACCCCTGCCGTATGACGGCACCGGTGTCGGTGTCGCAGACCACGATGCGCGTGGAGTCCGGTGAGCTGTCCAAGCCGGCGACTATCCCCATGCGGAGAATTTTGCAGCATTCCTGCGCTTGCTTCGGCTGGGGGCGCGCCTAGGTGTTGCTCGTGCCCCAGTCGTCCTCGGGCGTGCCGTCCACGTTTCGCTCCCTGAGGGAGCGCACGCGCTGGGCGACGGTCTCGGGTACCCGGTCGCCGACCCGGTCGCTGACCGTGTGGAAGGCCTTGCCGGCGTACTGGCGGCCCTGCTGGGCGGCGGTCTCGGCCGTGTTGCGCACGGCGGGGTTCTGCGCGATCCGCTGAGCGGATTTCTTCAGCTGCTCGTAGCGCTCGCGTCCGGCCCTCGTGCCGAGTACGTAACCGAGGGCCAGTCCGGCGACGAACGTGAGCCGGTAGCGCATGGCTGCCACCCTTCCCTTGCCTGGGTCTGCTGGCGCGACGTGGGCGCCGGAGGTACCGATTGGCGGAGCACCCCCCTGCTTGCGCTAATGTATGTGTCGCAGCGAGCGCCCGCCCCCTGGCGAATACCCAGGTAGGTACGTTCGATGCAATCGAGGCGATCCTCCGTAGCTCAATTGGCAGAGCAGCCGGCTGTTAACCGGCAGGTTACTGGTTCGAGTCCAGTCGGGGGAGCTTCGGTCCTCCGTAGCTCAATTGGCAGAGCAGCCGGCTGTTAACCGGCAGGTTACTGGTTCGAGTCCAGTCGGGGGAGCGCGTGAACGAGGACCCCTTGGGGGTCCTTTTTCATGTCCGGGGGAACCGCCGCTCCTGCGCCGATGTCCTCAAGGTCATGAGCAGCGCAGAAGCCGACCAGCCGAAGCAGGAGATCGTATGAGCGGCTATGCTGCGGCAGACGGCGCGCACACTTGTACGCGACACGCCGCTATGGGGCGGTAGCTCAGCCGGTTAGAGCAGCGGACTCATAATCCGTCGGCCGTGGGTTCGAGTCCCACCCGCCCCACCAGGCGTCACCTGTGCAGAAACGATGTGACCTGTGGTGACGCCAAGTTCCCTGGATACAGGGAGGCTTGGCGTCCGCTGGACCCCCGGTCGAGTTGACCCGTACATGCTTGAACGGTCCGCGTCCTGGGCACGCACCCCCTACCGGCGTCCACCGCCGGACCGCTTCGGCACAGGGAGGGCGTCATGGACCGCCGCATCCGGGTACGCGTCAGCCGGCGCCCCGCCGCCCCGCGTGAGCGCGAGATCGACCGCCGGACGCCCTCCGGGCGCATCCTGCCGTACTGACCCCCGCATCAGCCGGCGTCCAGCGGGCCCGGTCCGCCCGGGCGGGTGTCGATCGCTGTCCGCAGGGCCGTGCGCAGTTCCTCCGGCAGGGCCGGGCCGCCGGGGGTCGCGCTCGCGGTGATCGCCGCCGCGACCTGGCGGAGTTTGGTGTTGGAGCGCTGGGAGGCCTCGCGGAGGATGTCCCAGGCGCGGTCCGGGGTGCAGCCGTGCGCTGCCATCAGGATGCCGCGGGCCTGGTCGATCATCGGACGTGAGTCGATCGCCTGCCGCAACTGCTCGATCTCCAGGCGCAGCAGGTCCAGTTGCTCGGCGCGTTCCCGCGCCACCGCCGAGGCGGTGCGGCCGGGGAGCGGGGCGGGCGGTGCGGTGCGCAGCGGGTCGGTGGTCTCCAGACCCATCAGCTCCAGGATCCGGCGCGGCTGACCCCGCCAGCCGGTGGCCGAGACCGCCACGCCGTGCCGGCGGCCGTAGTCCCGCAGCAGGTCCAGGAACGCCGGGCCGATCGAGTCCATGAAGGACACCCCGGTCAGGTCGAGATCGATCCGGGCGACGTCCCCCGGCAGTCCGGCGAGGACCCCGGCGATGGTGTCCGTGCAGCCCTGGACCAGTTCGCCACGGGCCCGGAGGACGATCCGGTCACCCTGCCCGCGGACGTCCACGGCCAGGGTGTCCGGCCGTCCGATGTGCGGTGCGTGTGCCGCTGAACGCATGTCGCCGCCCCGTCCTCCGCTCTCCTGGGTCCTCGCGGTGCCTCGCTGCTCGGCTGCCCTCCGCGCCCGCGCTCACACCCGCGCGCCCGGATCCGTCCCCGGCGGGTGAGTCGCGCGGCATACTGGGCACTTCTCCAGCTGTGCGAGTGGGAGAAGGAGTGAGCGGACCCGAGGTCGTGCGGCCCCGGCGGTCGGCCGACGGCGTGCCGGCCCCCGGGCTCGACGTGTTCCCGCTCACCGGGCGGACCGGATTCCGCGCGGTGGGCGAGGTGAGCCTGCCCACACACCGCATCTGGGAGTGCGCGCTGGACGATGCCGTGCGCGACGACGGGGACGTGTACTACGTGGAGCTCTCCGCGCTGTCCTTCGTCGATGTCGCCGGGGCCGAGGCACTCGCGGACGCCGCCCGGCGCTTCGGCGAGCGACGGCTGGTGCTGGACCGTCCGCCGGCCGCGTTGTCCCGCGTTCTGGGGCTGTTGTGGCCCGGACTCCCAGCGATCGAGGTGTCGACGTCATGACCACGACGACGGAATCCGTCGACCCCGTCGAGCCCTTCGTGCACCCCGCGCTGTTCTACGCGGACACGGAGCAGTACCTGGCCGGCACCGTCCCCTTCGTCCGTGACGCGCTGGCGGCCGGCGCACCGGTCGCGATCGCCGTGCCCGGCGAGAACCTGCGGCTGATCCAGGACGCGCTGGGCGCCGACGGCGACGCCGTACGGTTCCTGGACATGCGGGAGGCCGGCCGCAACCCCGGCCGGATCATCCCCGGTGTCCTGCGCGCCTTCGCCGACGCCCAGCCGGCCGGCCGGCGCGTCCACATCATCGGCGAGCCGGTCTGGGCGGGCCGCAGCCCGGCCGAGTACCCGGCCTGTGCCCAGCACGAGGCGCTGATCAACGCCGCGTTCCAGGGCCGCGAGGTCACCATCCTGTGCCCGTACGACACCGCCCGGCTGGACGGGCGCGCGCTCGCCGACGCCCACGCCACCCATCCGGTCGTCATCCCCGCCGGCGGCGCTGCGCAGCGCCCGAGCGAGGCCTACGACCCCGAGGACGTCGTCGCCCGCTACAACGAGCCGCTGCCGCCCGCCCCCGGCGACGGCACGGGCGTGTTCACCACCGCCTTCGACGAGGACTCCCTCTCGGCCGCTCGGCACCTGGCCACCGGGCACGGCGCCCGGCTGGGCCTGGCCGGCCTGGGGCTGGAGAACCTGGCGCTGGTCACCGCCGAGCTGACCACCAACAGCGTGATCCACGGCGGAGGCACCGGCGTGCTGACGGTGTGGGCCGAGGGCGGGTACGTGCTGTGCGAGGTGCGTGACAAGGGCCGGCTGGCCGACCCGCTCGCCGGCCGCAGGCCGGCCTCCCGGGACCAGCGGGGCGGGCGTGGGTTGTTGCTGGTCAATCTGTTGGCGGATCTGGTGCGGGTGCACACCGGGGCGGCGGGGACGACCGTCCGGTGCTACCTGGCCCGGTGATGCGGCTTCCCGCCGTGGCGGGTCCGGCGGACGCCGGGCGCGGCTCGGCCGTGGCTGCTCGCGCCCGCGCGGCGGAGCCGCGGGTCACCGGCGGCCCCGCGCCCCTCTGGGGTGCCTCACTTCGCGGCGCCCAGCGGGTCCGCTCGGTGGGCCACCGCCAGCAGGGCTCGTACGGTGCTCTCGGCCGGGCCCAGGCGGGGGTGCCACTGGGCGATGATGCTGACCGGGCGGATCCGCTCGGCCAGCCGCAGTTCGACCAGTTCGCCCTCCTGCAGCTCCCGAGTGACCGTCAGCTCCGGCAGCAGGGTGATGCCGTGGCCGTGTCCGATGAGCCGCAGCAGCGCCGCCATCGAGCCCTGGAGCAGGGTCTGCTGGGCACCGGCCAGCAGGTCCTGGCCGAAACGGTCCACCAGCATCTGGCAGGTGCAGCCCCGTTCGGCCACCAGGAACGCGTGGTCCAGCAGTTGTTCGGGCGTCACCGTCTCGTGCCGGGCCAGCGGATGGCCCGGCGCCGCCACCAGCACCGAACGGCAGTGACCCACGACCGCGTGCGGACGGACCGGGCGGACGCCGTTGTCGTACTCGAACACCAGGTCCAGCCGGCCCGCCGCGAAGTCCTGTTCCAGCGCCCTGCGCGGAGCCACCGTCAGTACCACGTCCGCGGCGGCGTCCGTGCCGCCCGCGCCGTACTCCAGCGCGGCCAGCACCTCGGGCAGCCACGCGTGCGCCAGTGACTCCAGGGCGCCGATCCGCAGCCGCGGCCGGTCGCCGCGGGCCGCCCGCCGCATCCGCTCCTCCAGCTCCAGCGACTCGCGGGCGTACGGCAGCAGCCGGGCGCCGGCCTCGGTGAGCGCCGCACCCGTCCCGGCCCGCACCAGCACGCTCACGTCCAAGTCGGCTTCCAGCCGCTTGAGTTGGGCGCTGACACTGGACTGTGCGTAGCCCAGTGCCTGGGCGGCGGCGGAGATGCCGCCGTGCTCGACGACCGCGACGAAGGCGCGCAGATAGCGGGAGTCCACGGCGACCAGGGTAACCAGCCCATCGGACTCTTCGATGGGGCCATCGCGATCACGGCGTCGCGGCACCCGCGCCCAGCGGGACAGGCTGCGCCCATGACCACAGCCGACTCCGCCGCCAGACCACCAGCACCGGCCACCGATCCCGGTTCCGGCAGCGCCCCCGGGAACAGCTTCGGCAGGACGCCCGGGAAGATCTCCGGTCTCACCTTCGCCGGTATCGCCACCGGCAATCTGCTCGTCCTGCTGGACACCTCGATCCTCAACGTCGCCGTCCCCGACATCCAGACCTCGCTGCGCCCGGCCGCCGCCGCGCTGCCCTGGACCGTCGACTCCTACACGGTCGTCTTCGCGGGGCTGCTCCTGGCCGGCGGTGTCATCGCCGACCGCTGGGGCGCCCGCCGCGTCTACACCGTGGCCCTCGGCCTGTTCGCCGCCCTGTCCGTGGCCTGTGCCCTCGCGCCCGGCCCCGGCACGCTGATCGCCGGCCGCGCGCTGCTCGGAGCCGCGGGCGCCGGCCTGGTGCCCGCCTCCGTCGCCCTGCTCATCCACCTGAACCCCGACCCCGCCCGCCGCACCCGGGCCATCGGCGCCTGGACCGCACTCAGCGGGCTGGGCGCCGCCGCCGGACCCGTGCTCGGCGGCGCCCTCGTCGAACTCGGCGGCTGGCGGCTGGTCTTCCTCGTCAACCCGCCGCTCGCCGTGGCCGCGCTGCTCCTCGCCCGCCGGCTGCCCGCGCCGCCCGCCCGGGGCGCCCGCGCCCTGGACCGCCCGGGGCTCGTCCTGTCCACCGCCGGGCTCGGCCTGCTCACCTTCGGCCTGGTCGAGGCCGGCATCGAGGGCTGGGGCGCGCCGCCGGCGCTCGTGCCGCTCGCCGCCGCGCTCGGCTGCTTCGCCGCGCTGGCCGCCGTGGAGCGCCGGGCCGCCGCCCCGGTCCTGCCGCCCGCGCTGCTCGCCCTGCCGAAGGTGCGGACCGCGATGGTCGCCGCCGCGGTGTCCTGCTTCGCCTACTTCGGCGGGCTGTACCAGCTGGCCGTATGGCTCCAGCACACCTACCGTCTGACGCCGTTCGACGCCGGTCTCGCCGCCCTGCCGATGGTCTTCCCGGTGTGCGTGATGCCGTTCTTCACCGGCCGGCTCGTGGCCCGCCACGGCCCCCGCCCCGTCCTGCTGGCCGGCATGTCCGCCACCGTGCTCGCCGGCGCGCTGCTGGCCTGCGCCTCGACGCTGCCGCTGATCGTGGCCGCCGAGGCGGCCCTCGCCGCGGCCGGCACGCTGTCCATTCCCGGGGCCGCGGCCGCGGTGGCCGTCGCGGCGCCCGCGGAGTACGCCGCGACGAGTCAGGGGGCGCTGAACGGCATCCGCCAGGCGGGGTCGGCGTTGGGGGTGGCGGTGCTGGGTACGGTGGGTTCCCTGGCCGCGTCCGGGTACGTCCTCCTCGTGGCCGGCGCCTGTGCGGTGGTGCTGCTGGCGCGGCGGGCAGTGCCGCGGTAGGCAGTCTGCCGTGTCAGCACAGCGGTCCTGCCAGCTGTGTTCGTCCTCGGCCGTGAACGGGCCGCCGCCACGCCGGCCGGCCAGGTGCAGGCGTCCGAACGGCTCGCCGTCGGCCAGGACCGGCACGTCCGGGCCGGCGGCGTCCCCGAGCGGTGGCGTGGCCGTACGGATCTCGGCGAGCTGGTCCTGAGCGGGGCCGGTGGTGCCCAGCGCCGCGTACCGGGCGCCGGCCAGTTCGGCGGCGCCGTCCACGATCCGCTGCAGGGTGGCGCGCAGTCCGGGCTCGGAGCCGACCCCGAGGACCGCTTCGAGCAGCGGCGGCAGGTGCGGGACGGGATCGCCGGCCGTACGGCGTGCCGTGCGCGGCTCAGGCGGCCAGCGGGTTCAGGACCAGCGGCTCGATCCGGCCCTCCAGCATGGCGCCGATGCCCTCGACCGCGCAGAGTTCGGGGCATTCGGCGATGAACACCGGGATCCCGGTGGCCTGCCGCAGCATGTGGTCGAAGCCGGGCAGCAGCGCCGAACCGCCGACCATCGTGATCCCGCGGTCGGCGAGGTCGGCGACCAGGTCGGGCGGGCAGTCGCGCAGCACCTTGCCGATGCCGTCGAGAACGGCGGTCAGCGGGGTCTGGATCGCGCCCCGCACGGCGGCGGTGTCGACGGTCACGCTGCGCGCCAGCCCGGTGACCACGTCCCGGCCGTTGATCTGTGTGGCGCTCGGGCCCTGCGCGGTCAGCCCGTTGCCGGACAGGGCCAGTTGCAGCGGACGCACCGACTGACTGGGCAGGATCAGCTTGTGCGCGTGGCGCAGGTACTGCACGATCGCCTGGTCCACGGCCTCGCCGCCCACCGGGATCCGCTCGGCGGTGACGACGGACCCGAGCGAGAGCACCGCGACCTGGGTGGCCGCCGCCCCGCACATCATGATCATGGTGGCCTCGGGGCGCTCGACGGGCAGCCCGCACCCCACGGCGGCGGCGATCAGCGTGTCCACCAGCTCGACCCGGCGCGCGCCCAGCCCGACCAGCGTCTCGATGGTCGCCCGCTGGGCCAGCGGATCGGCGCCGTGCGGGGTGCACGCGGCGGCCCGCAGTCGCAGGTTGCGCCGCAGGGCACGGCGGGTCTTGTCGCCGAGCAGCTGCCGCAGCATGCGCTGGGCCATCTCGATGTCGACCACCGTGCCGCCGGAGATGGGCCGGACGACCCGGATGTAGCTGGGCGTCCGCCCCGTCATCTGCTCGGCGAACTCGCCGACGCCTATGAGTGCCCCGCTGCGGGTGTTCACGGCGGCGACCGAGGGCTGGTCGACGACGAGACCGGCGCCCTTCACATACACCCGGGTGCGGGCCGCGCCCAGGTCGACGGCGAAGTGGCAGCGGCGCAACTGCTCCAGACGGACGGTCACGGTGGATCCTCCCGGTGCGCGGGCCTCGGTGCGCCCGGCCGGTTGGCGGGCCTCTCACTGCATCCTGCGCGGGAGGTGGGGGCGGGCGCCCTCTGGAGGGGGCCGGGCGGGGTGCCGCTGAATGGGGGGTCTTCGCGGTTCCGGGCGCGTCGGACGGTCCGGAAGGCGAACAGGAGAGGTAGAGGGCCGGTGGCGGCAGGCGCGGCACTCGGACCACGGCCCTGGCGGGAAACCGTCACGGCACCTTCCCGCCAGTACACGTCAACACCCCGGTAGCACCCCGCACATGACACTCGTTCCAGCACGCGAGCCACTCGGACAGACACCCCGACGAGAAGAGGCGTGGATGACCAGAGGACCAGGACGGGCCGGACGCGGGACCGTACTGCTGGTGGCGGGGCTGGTGGGTGCCCTGCTGCCGGCCGGGCCGGTGCCGGCGGCCGCGAACAGGGCCCCGCACACCCCGGGCAGCACCACCACGGCGACCACCGTCACCCTCGTCACCGGTGACAAGGCGACCGTCACCGACCTCGGGCACGGGAAGAAGACGGTCACCGTCCAGCGGGCCGAGGGCGCCACCGGGGCCGTACGGACGCAGGTCGGCAACGGCGTGATCACCGTCGTACCGGACGAGGCGCTGCCATACCTGCGGGCCGGGACGCTGGACCGGCGGCTGTTCGACGTGAGCGGGCTGATCCGGCAGGGGCTCACGGACGCCCGGACGGACGCGCTGCCGCTCATCGTGACCTACGGCAGGAGCGCGCGGGCCGTCACCCCGGCCGGGACCGAGCGGACCCGGAGCCTGCCCAGTGTGCGCGGGGCCGCCGTCGAGGCCGGCAAGGGGCGCACCTTCTGGCGGTCGTTCACGAACCACGACGGCGTCGAGAAGGTGTGGCTGGACGGCAGGGTGAAGGCCGACATGGCCGAGAGCAACGCCCAGATCGGCACACCGGCGGGCTGGGCCGCGGGGCTCACCGGCAAGGGCGTCACCGTCGCCGTCCTGGACACCGGGGCCGACCTCGGCCATCCGGACCTCACGGACCGGGTGACCGCGGCCAGGAGCTTCGTCGACGGTCAGGAGGTCGCCGACCGCAACGGGCACGGGACGCATGTGACCTCCACCGTCGGCGGCAGCGGGGCCGCCTCCGACGGCAAGGAGAAGGGCGTCGCACCCGAGGCCGCCCTCGCCGTCGGCAAGGTGCTCAGCGACCAGGGCACGGGCAGCGAGTCCCAGGTCATCGCCGGGATGGAGTGGGCGGCGCGGGACGTGCACGCCAGGATCGTCTCCATGAGCCTCGGCTCGGCCGAGGCGAGCGACGGCACCGATCCCATGGCGCAAGCCGTGAACACCCTCTCCCAGGAGACCGGCGCGCTCTTCGTCGTCGCCGCCGGCAACACCGGCGCCCCGTCGTCCATCGGCTCACCGGGCGCCGCCGACGCGGCCCTCACCGTCGGCGCGGTCGACTCCACCGACCAGGCGGCCTACTTCACCAGCGCCGGACCCCGGTACGGCGACAACGCCCTGAAGCCCGACATGTCCGCTCCCGGCGTCGACATCCTCGCCGCCCGCTCCCAGCTCGTCCCCGGCAGCGGCTCCTACACCTCCATGAGCGGGACGTCCATGGCGACCCCGCACGTCGCCGGGGCCGCCGCCCTCCTCGCCCAGGAGCACCCCGACTGGACCGGTGCGCGGTTGAAGGACGCGCTGATGTCCAGCTCCAAGCAACTCGACGCCCCCGTCTACGCGCTGGGCGCCGGCCGTGTGAGCGTGCCCGATGCCGTCGGGGCCGCCGTCACCGCCACCGGCAGCGCCGACCTCGGCTTCCACGGCTGGCCGTACGACGCGGACAAGCCGGTGACCCGGACCGTCACCTACACCAACTCATCGGAGAAGCCGGTCGAGTTGAGGCTGTCCGTGCACGGCGCCCCGGACGGTGTCGCCACCCTCGCCGACTCCGCCCTCACCGTCCCGGCGCACGGCACCGCCTCCACCACGGTCACCGGCGACGGAGCCAGGGCACCGGCCGGCGAGACCAGCGGGCAGATCGTGGCCGCGGACCAGACCGGCCGCACCGTGACACACACCGCGTTCGGGCTGGTCAAGGAGGAGGAGCGGTACACGCTCACCGTCCACGTCAAGGACCGCGCAGGCGCGCCCGCCCCCGCCGACCTCACCGTGCAGCGCCTCGCGGCGGGCGAGGACGCCCAGCCGGCCCACGTCGGCGACTCCGGGACCCTCCGGCTGCGGCTGGAGCCCGGCACCTACTCGCTCGCCACCTTCCTCGACGTGCGCGGCAGCCACGGCGCCGACTCCCTCGGCCTCGGCTTCCTCACGGCGCCCGAGATCACCCTCGACCGCGACCAGGACGTCACCCTGGACGGCCGGAAACTGCGCGAGATCAAGGCCGAGGTGGACCGGCGCACCGAGACCCACCAGCTCGTCATGGAGTACGACCGGCAGGCGAACGGCGCCGACCTCTTCAGCGCGGTCCAGGTGCCCCTCACCTACGACAGCGTCTTCGCCGCCCCCACCGCCGAGGTCACCGGGGGCAGCTTCGAGTACCGGACCGTGTGGCGGCTGGCCGAACCGCAGCTGCAGGTCAGGGGCGTCGGCGAGGCGACCGTCCAGCCGGGCGGCACGCTGATCGCGGGCCGGACCAGGCTGCCGCTGGTCGACGCCGGCGACGGCCCCTTCACCGGGGTCCTGGGCAAGGCGGTGCTCGCCCACCTCGCGGACGGCGCCGACCCGGCCGCACTCGCCCGGGCCGCGCAGGACGCGGGCGCCAGGGCGCTGTTCGTGACGGACGACGCGCCCGGCCGGCTGATGGCCTGGTGGGGCACCGACGACAACGCCGACCGGCCGCTGCAGATCGCCACGGTGAACGCCGCGGACGCCGCCCGGCTCCGCGCGGCCGGCCGGGTCGACATGACCGGGACCCCCGACTCCCCGTACGTGTTCGACCTGTCCGAGGGCCACCGGGGCGCCGTCCCGGACCGGGACCTGACCTACGCGCCCGGCACACGCCAACTGGCCGCGCTGCGCGTGAGGTTCCACGCGGCCCGGCCGGCCGACGGCGGCGAGTTCCGCTACTCCCTCACCGACGCCTTCCCCGTCGGCCTCGGCTTCCAGGAACGGATCCACCTGCCCGCCGAGCGCACCGACTACGTCTCCACCGGCCCCGGCCAGCTCTGGCACGAGTCCGTGACGATCGGCGACGGCACCCTGGAGGAGCGCAGCGGCCTGGTGCGGTACGAGGGGGGCTCCTGCCCGGTGCTGAACTGGTTCCGGCCCCTGTGGCACCCCTGGCTCGGCACCGGGCTCGGCTGGGGCCAGCAACGCTCCGGGAACCGGATCCAGTTGAACACCCCCGGCTTTGGCGACTCCGGCCCGGACCACACCGGGTTCGGTGACGTGTGGAGCGAGGACAGCGGCATGCGCCAGACCACCGCCGTCTCCCTCGACGGCACGCTCGTCGACCAGCGCACCGGCTCCGCCGCGTACGTCTGGGACGCCCCCGCCGACGAGCACACGTACAAGGTCGTCACCGACACCGGGCTGGACGCGGGGCGCTGGCCGCTGGGCTCGACGGGGCACAGTGAGTGGACGTTCCGTTCGGCCGCCACTCCTGAGGATCACTGGACCTCCCTGCCGCTGATCAATCTCGCGTACGACATCGGGACGGATCTCGCGGGGACCGTGCGGGGCGGGCGGCGGGTTCCGGTGGGGCTCGGGGCGTCGTACATGGCGCAGGCCACCGGGACGGGGACGCCGGGGGAAGGCCGGCTGGAGGTGTCGTACGACGACGGTGCGACATGGCGGTCGGTCCCGCTGACGGGCGAGGGCACCTCCTGGCGCGGCACGCTGACCGTGCCGCGCGGCGCGACGTCCGTGTCGCTGCGGGCTTCCGCCCACGACGACAAGGGCGGTTCGGTGACGCAGGAGCTCGTGCGGGCGGTGGGGGTGAGATAGCGCTCAGCGGGCTGCCGGCAGGGGCGCTTCACACGATCCCCCGGACCACCCCCAGCTCCACCAGGTCCTGCGGCCGGATGCGCAGCTGGTCGGCGGTCGTCTCCACCTGCTCCTTCGGGCGTTTGAGGATGGCGGCCGCCAACTCGGGGGCGATCACCGAGAAGTAGCTGTCCGGGGTGGCCCAGGTGTTGCCGGGCGCGGCGAGCGCCAGTGCCCCGCCGGAGCCGCCCTCGCCGATGACGAGTGTGGTGATCGGGACCCGGGCGGCGGCCACCGCGCCGAACACCTCCGCGATCGCCGCGCCGGCACCCTGCCGCTCCGCCGCCGCGTCGTTCGCGGCGCCCGGGGTGTCCACCAGGGTCAGCACCGGGATGCCGAGGCGGTCCGCCAGCCGGATCAGACGGGCCGCGGTCCGGAAGCCGGCCGGGCGGGTCGGCGCCCCGGTCTGGGCGGCATAGGCCACGGCATGGCCGTCCCGCTCGCCGAACCCGCACACGACGCCGTCCGGATCGGTACCACCGCAGCGGTCGCCGCTGATGTCACGGCGGTGGGTGAAGTAGGTGTCCAGGTAGGTGTGGGCGCGGGGGCGTCGGGGGTCGCGGGCCCGCCGGACGGCGTCCCAGCCGGTGGCCGGGAGGCCGGCGCCGCTCGGCGCGGGTGGTGGGGCAGGCGCGTCGGCGGACGGGGAGGTGAGCAGGCGCAGCCACGCCCCCAGTGTCTCCTTCAGCTCCGCCGGACCGACCACCGCGTCCGCCGAACCCGCCGCCAGCTGGGACTCCGCCGTGTACGCGGCCGGGTCGGCGTCGGGTGGGCGGACACGGGAGCCGGCGAAGCCGACCTGGGCGCCGGGCAGCGCCAGCACGACGTCCGCGCCCGCGCCGAGCGTGGCCCAGCCGCCACCGGTCGTCGGGTCCCGCAGTACCGCGATCTGCGGCAGCCCGGCCTCGCGGGTGAGCGTCGACTGGCGGGCCACGCGCTGGAGTTGGCCCAGCGCGAGCATGCCCTCCTGCATCCGGCTGCCCCCGGTCGCGATCAACGACACGACCGGCGAACGGTGTGCGCGGGCGTGGGTGTACGCCGCCTCCAGCCGGTCTCCGGTGCGTTCGCCCAGGGAGCCGCCCAGGAAGCCGAACTCGAAGGCGATCAGCACGGCCGGGGTGCCCTCGACGTGTGCGGTGCCGCAGACGACCGACTCCTCCTCGCCGGTGCGGGCGGCGGCGCGGGCGCGCGAGGCGTCGTAACCGTGCCATCCGAGGGGGCCGTCGGGCCCCGACTGCCGCGGGGGGCAGGGCAGTTCGGTGAAGGTGCCGTGGTCCGCGACCAGGTTCAGTATCTCCCGGGCCGAGTGTCGCTCAGGCATCGGCCAGCGCCCGCTTCATGATCTTGCCCATGTCGTTGCGGGGAAGCGCGTCCAGGTGGCGGACGACACGGGGGCGCTTGTGCGGAGCGAGGCGGCGGGCCACGTGGTCGGCCAACTCCTCGGCCGTGGGCGGCGCCTGGGGGTCGGCCGGGACGATCCAGGCCACGATCCGCTCGCCCAGGTCCGGGTCCGGCTCCCCGGTGACCGCGGCCTCCCGCACCCCCGGGTGCTCCAGCAGCGCGTTCTCGATCTCGCCGGCACCGATCTTGTACCCGCCGCTCTTGATCAGGTCCGTGGCCTTGCGGCCGACGATCCGCACCTGGCCGTCGGGCTCGCGGACGGCCATGTCGCCCGTGCGGAAGAACCCGTCGGCGGTGAACGCGGCGGCCGTGGCGTCGGGGCGGTTCAGATACGCGGTGAACAGGTTCGGCCCGCGCACCTGGATCTCGCCGACGCTCTCCCCGTCGAGCGCGGTGATCGGCGTCCCGTCCTCCTCCACGAGCCGCAGCTCGACACCGGGCAGCGGTACGCCCACGGTCCCGGGGCGCGGCTCCCCGTCGGCCCGCACGCTGGTGTTCATGAGGGTCTCCGTCATGCCGTACCGCTCGATGACCCGCCGCCCGGTCGCGGCCAGGATCCGCTCGTGGTCGTGCACGGGCAGCGCGGCCGAGCCGGAGACCAGCAGGCGGGCCCGGCCCAGCGCCTTGGCCAGCTCCGGGTCCGCCGGCAGGGCCTCGGCGATGCGGTGGTACATCGTCGGCACCCCGAACAGCATGGTCGCGCCGGCGTTCAGCTCCCGTGCCACGCCCTCGGTGCTGAACCGGCCCAGGTGCCGGACGCTGCCGCCGCGCCGCAGCGGTCCCAGGGTGCCCAGCACGAGCCCGTGCACATGGAACAGCGGCAGACCGTGCACGAGGACGTCGTCGCCGGTCCACCGCCAGGCGTCGGCGAGCGCGTCCAGGGTGGTGGCGAGGGCCCGGCGGGGCAGGACGGCACCCTTGGGCGGGCCGGTGGTGCCGGAGGTGTAGACGATCAGCGCCGGGTCCTCGTCCGAGGCGGTGTCGTCGGCGGGTGTGGTGCCGGGGGCGGACGCGTCGACGTCGAGCCGCTCCAACCCGGCGAGTGCCCGCGGCAGTTCGGCGTCCGGGGCGGCCAGGACCAGCGTCGGGGCGCTGTCGGAGACGATGTGCGCGAGTTCCCTGTCGCCCGACTTCGGGTTCAGCGGCACCGCGGCGGCCCCGGCGAGCAGGACGCCCGTCACGGCGACGGCGGTCTCCAGCTCCGGCGTGGCCCACACGGCGACCCGGCCGGCGCCGCGCAGCCGGGCGGCCTGCGCACCGGCGGCCCCGGCCAGCTCGCCGTACGTCAACGACCGTTCGCCGAACCGCAGGGCGATCTTCCCCCGGACTTCGTCCGGGGGGACCCCCGTCTCGCTGCGCTCGCCCGGACCGTCCGTCAGGGCGGGGAAGAGGGAGGACACGCGGCGCACTCCTAACTGTGGGACTGTCGCTTGACCGTCGCACCCTTCCTACACCAGGAGCCCCGTCCCGACGACCGCGCTCAAGTCCGCCGCGAGCCGCGGTTCGGCCGCCGGCGAGCGCGGCGGCCCCCGGGCCGCCCGGAGAAGCCGATATCCGCTTCATGCCGGACGGTGCCGGTTGTTAGCCTCGCTTGATCGAACCGTCGTACGACAGGGAGGCCGCCGTGCCCCGCATCGCCCTCGCCACCTACGACCCCGGCGCCGAGCCCAGCCACGACACCGATCTGCCGGAGCTGGTGCGGGCGCTCACCGAGGCCGGGGCCGAGGCCGAGGCCCGGTACTGGGACGACCCCGACGCGGACTGGGGCCGCTACGACCTCGTCGTGATCCGCTCCACCTGGGACTACAGCTGGCGGGCCGCGGAGTTCGCGGCCTGGGTGGAGCGGGTCGGCGCGCTCACCCGGCTCGCCAATCCGGCGCCCGTGGTGCGCTGGAACACCGACAAGCGCTACCTCGGCGAGCTGGCGGCGGCCGGAGTGCCCACCGTCCCCACGCGGTACGTGGCGCCGGGCGAGCCGGCCGAGCTGCCCGACGACCACGAGTACGTGATCAAGCCGACCTCGGGCGCGGGCGCCCGGTTCGCCGCCCGCTACACACCCGACGGGCACGAGCAGGCCGTGCGGCAGCTCGCCCGGATGCACGCCGAGGGCTTCACCGCGATGGTGCAGCCGTACGTCCGGGGCATCGACGTCAGCGGGGAGCGGGCGCTGCAGTTCTTCGGCGGCCGGCTGCTGCACGCGAGCCGCAAGGGCGCCGTGCTCACGCCGGGCACGCCGTACGACGCCAAGAAGGTGGCGCACCCCGGCCTGGAGCGCTGGGAGCCGACGGAGGCCGAAGTCGCCGTCGCCGAGAAGGCGCTGGCCGTGGTGCCCGGTGCGGACGGGCTGCTGTATGCACGCGTCGACCTCGTGGACGGGGAGGACGGTGAACCCCGGCTGATGGAGCTGGAGTTGGTGGAGCCGAACCTGTTCCTGTGGCTGCATCCGGGGTCGCTGGAACGGGTCGTGGAGGCCGTCCGCGCCTACTGACGTGCCGTCCCTTCGGCGTGCGCTCGGCCGACCGTTGCCCGGCAGGCCTGCGCATACGCCCTCACCAGGGGCCGGTTCCCGTCCTCGCGGCGCCAGGCCAGCGCATAGCGGCTCGGGCCGACGCCCCGGACCCGCCGGGTGGTGACTCCGCCCAGGGTGATCAGGGGGGCGTTGCCCTCGGCCACCAGGCAGACGCCCAGGCCCGCGACCAGCGCCTCGTACGTCTCCTCCGCCCCGGAGATCTCCGCGCCGATCCGGGGCGGCCGGCCGAAGCGGGCGTCCAGGGCGAGCCAGTGGTCCCGCAGCCGGCCCGCGCTGCCGGGCAGGGCCAGGAACGGCTCGTCCAGCAGGTCGGCGAAGTCGATCTCGGCGTGGGCGGTGAGCGGATGCGACTCGGGCAGGGCGAGCAGCCGGGGCTCCTCGGCGACCACCGTCCAGGCGTAGCGTTCCTCGTCGGGCAGCGGCAGCCAGACGAAGGCGACGTCCGTCGTGCCGTCCGCCAGGCCCGCCGTCGGATCGTCCCAGCTCATCTGGCGCAGCCGGACCGTGACCCCGGGATGCGCGGCGGTGAACCGGGAACGGATGGCCGGCAGCAGCCCGCCCCGGCCCGGACTGGTGCTCATGCCCACCACCAGGGTGCTGCGCTGGGCCGCCTTGGCCGCCTCCACGGCCGCCGCTCCCGCCTCCCACGCGGCCAGCACCCGCCGGGCGTGCGGCAGCAGCGCCTCACCGGCACCCGTCAGCGCGACGCCGTGCTGGTCGCGCCGGAACAGTTCCGCCCCCAACTGCCGCTCCAGTGCCCGGATCTGCTTGCTCAGTGCGGGCTGCGAGACGTACAGCCTCTCGGCGGCGCGGGTGAAGTGCAGCTCCTCGGCGACGGCGACGAAGTAGCGCAGATCCCGTGCGTGGACGTCCGTCATAGCCGATGGTTATCACCGAGGGTCTTGGACGGGCAACGGCATGCGGCCGCAGTGTGGTCCGTGTCCGGCATGCAGACGAAGACAGTGACGGGGAGTCCTGATGAACAAGGTGTGGCTGGTGACCGGGGCGAGCAGCGGTTTCGGGCGGGCGATCACCGAGGCGGCCGTCGCCGCCGGTGACGTGGTGGTCGGGGCGGTCCGGCGTCCCGAGGCCCTGGCGGACCTGGTGGCCGCCCATCCCGACCAGGTGGAGGCGCTGCGCCTGGACGTCACCGACGTGACCGCGGCCGAGGAGGCGGTCCGGGATGTCGTGGCCCGGCACGGGCGGATCGACGTGCTGGTCAACAACGCGGGACGCACCCACGTCGGCGCCGTCGAGGAGACCACCGACGACGAGCTGCGCGCCCTGTTCGACCTGCACTTCTTCGGCCCCGCGGCCCTCGTGCGGGCGGTGCTGCCGCACATGCGGGAGCGGCGTTCCGGCGCGATCGTGCAGATGAGCAGCATGGGCGGCCAGATGTCCGTCGCGGGCTTCGGGGCCTACAGCGCGACGAAGTTCGCCCTGGAGGGCCTGTCCGAGGCGCTCGTGGACGAGGTGCGCGAGTACGGCGTCAAGGTGCTGGTCGTCGAGCCGGGCGCGTTCCGGACCTCGCTGTTCGAGGCCGACCGGGCCGGGGTCAGCTCCGACACCGGGGTGTACGGCAGGGTCGGAGAGACCCGCGCCGCCGTCGCCGGCGGCCACGGCAGCCAGCCCGGTGACCCGGCCAAGGCGGCCGCCCTGATCCTGGCCGCGCTGGACGCCGAGGACACCCCGCTGCGGCTGCCGCTCGGCGAGGACGGCGTGGGCGCGGTCCTGGGCCACCTCGATCAGGTCCGCGAGGAGGTCACCGCCTGGGAGAAGCGCACCCGGGCCACCGCTTTCGACGCCTGAGCCAGTGCCGCATCAGGCAACGTTCGCCCTGTCCACGGCGGCAGCCACGACTCAGTCCTGGCGTGCTCCTGCCCTCGGTGCCGTTGCCGGCGACTGTCGGAGCGGGACCGCCCACACGCCGCACGATCGCTCCGAGCCCGGTGACCCATGTGCTCACAGCACGGGCGGATGGTCCGGAGCGCCGCCGCGGTCCGGGAGCTGTCCAGGTCGACGGCTGACCACGGCAGCCGGAAAGGCCGGCAACGCGGACTGGCACATTGGGTCGTCGTGACCGATGCCCGGGGCGGTGACCGGAGCCTAGGTTCGGGCTGTCCTCGTCGGCCGCCCGCGGACCGACGGTCACCCAGCGAAGTGAAAGGCGGCCCGTGCGCCGGCTCACCTACTACATCGGCTGCAGCCTCGACGGCTTCATCGCCGGACCGGACGGGGAGACCGATCCATCCGGATTCGACGGTGACCTGAAGGACGCGATCCTCAGCGAGTACCCCGAGACGATCCCCGCCCACGCCCGCGAGGCACTGGGTCTGGCCGACGTGCCCAACAAGGTCTTCGACACGATCCTGATGGGCCGCGCCACCTATGAGCCCGCCCTGCGGATCGGCGTCACCAGCCCCTATCCACACCTGCGGCAGTACGTCTTCTCCGCCACCCTGCCCCGGACCGACCCCGAGGTGGAGGTGGTGTCGGGGAACCCGGTGGAACTTGTCCGCGGCCTCAAGCGGCAGCCGGGCGCGGGCATCTGGCTGTGTGGCGGGGCGAGCCTGGCCGGGCAGCTGCTGGGGGAGATCGACGAACTGGTGCTGAAGCGCTACCCGGTGGTGTCCGGCAGCGGCATCCCGTTGTTCCGCGCTCCCTTCGCCCCCGCCGACTGGCTGCTCAGCGACACCCGGGTCTTCCGCACCGGCACCACCCTGACCAGCTACGTCCGACACTAGGAGCACCGATGCTATTTCGACCCACGACCCGGGCCGAGGCCGACCGAGTCGCCGCGGTGACGGTCACCGAACCCGTCGGCTGGATCGACGCCGACCGCTACCGGGATGAGCTCGGGCAGGGGATGTACCGGCCGGAGTGGACCTGGATCGCCGAGGACGGCGACGGCCGGCTGCTGGCCCGCGCCCTGTGGTGGGGCCGGGCGGACAGCGCCCACCCGGTCGCCCTGGACTGCCTGCACGTCGAGCCCGGGGCGGGCGACCGGGCCCGGGTGGCGACCGGGCTGCTCACCGCCGGGCTGCGGGCGTTCGCCGCCGCGGGCGCGCCGAAGCCGCCGCTGTACAACCTGACGCTGCCCGTCGGCTGGCGCGACGATGCGGTGGCGGCGGACGCGGTGGCCTGGCGCCGGAGCGCCGCGCGGGCCGCCGGCCTCAGCCACGAAGTGGAGCGGCTGCGGCTGGAGTGGGCCGTCGGCGATGCGCTGCCGGGGGGAGGGAGCCGACTCACCTTCGCCCCCGCATCGGACGAGGAGTTCCTCGGGATGTTCCGGAGGATCGCGGTCGGCAGCCTGGACGACGAGACCCGCCGCAACGTCGCAGCGATGGGCGTCGAGGCGGCCGCCCGGGAGGAGTTGGAGTTCTACCTCGGCTGCCCGGGCGAGCGGGAGTGGTGGCGGCTGGCGTACGGCCCCGACGGGCGGCTCGCCGGACTGGCGATCCCCTCCGCGACGCCCTACGCCCGGAACGTCGGATTCCTCGGTGTGCTGCCCGAGTTCCGAGGCCGCGGCTATGTGGACGACCTGCTGGCCGAGGTCACCCGGAGCCATGTGGAGGCGGGCGCCGAACTGATCACCGCCACGACCGACACCGGGAACGCCCCGATGGCGGCGGCCTTCGCCCGGGCCGGCTACCGGACCACGCAGATCCGGATGATCTGGTCGGCGCCGGTGGCAGAGCAGGAGCGAGCGCTGTAGGCGCAGCGGTCGCCGTCCTCGGGTTCGTCCCCGGTCCGTCCCGCCCGGGCCGCGTACAGTGACGGTCAACGAGGCCCGACGGTGGCCGGGTTGGCAGATCCGGAGGGCGGATGCAGGGACGCGACGAGGAGCTGCGGCGGATCGAGCTGCTGCTCGCCGACGCCCTGCGCGGCGAGAGCGGCGTCCTGCTGCTGCATGGCGAGGCAGGCATCGGCAAGACCGCGCTCCTCGAGCACGCCGCCGCCCGCGCAGAGGGCCTGCGGGTGCTGCGCGTGGAGGGTATCGAGTCCGAGATGGAGCTGGGCTTCAGCGGGCTGCACCAGCTCTTCCTGCCGATCCTTGAGGTGCTCGACCGGCTGCCCGCCCCGCAGGCCCAGGCGCTTCGCTCCGTCTTCGGCCTCGTCGACGCGCCGGTGCAGGACCGGCTGACCGTCGCCCTCGCCGCGCTGTCCGTCCTGGCCGAGGCCGCCGCCGACACGCCCCTGCTGTGTCTCGTCGACGACGTTCAGTGGCTGGACCGGCCGTCTGTGGATGTGCTGGCTTTCGCCGCCCGCAGGCTGCGCGCCGAGGGCGTTGCGATGCTCTTCGCCGCCCGCGGCGACTCGCCCGGCAGCACCGGGCGGGCGCTGCCCAGGCTCCACATCACCGGCATCGACCGCACTGCGGCCGCGGCGCTGCTGCCCGGGCTCGCGCCGCACGTCGCCGAGCAGATCATCGGCCAGGCGCAAGGCAATCCGCTGGCGCTGCGGGAGCTGTCAGCAGCGCTCACCCCGGCGCAGCGGTCCGGCCAACTGGGGCCGCTGGTCCTGCCGGAGGTGTCGTCGGCGCTGCCGAGCCGGCTGCAGGAGTCGCTCGCCGAGCGGATCCGCCGGCTGCCCGAGGCCACTCGCCGGATCCTCGCGGTGGCCGCCGCGGACGACACCGGGGACTTGGCCGCAGTGCTGGCGGCGGCGGCCCGGTCCGGGGGATCGGTCGACGATCTGGCGCCCGCCGAGCGGGCCGGGCTGCTGGCCGTCTCCGGCACAGGGCTGCGTTTCAGGCATCCGCTGGTTCGGTTCGCCGCCTACCGCAGCGCGCCGCTCGCGGAGCGGATCGCGGCGCATCTGGCGTTGGCGCAGACGCTGGACGGCGCCGGGCACGCGCACCGCCGTGCCTGGCACCTGGCCGCGGCGGCGACCGGGCCGGACGAGCGGGTGGCCACGGAGCTGGAGCAGGTCGCCGAGTGGGCGGGCAGCCGGCAGGCAATGGCGTCGGCCTCCGCTGCCTACGAGCGGGCCGCTCAGCTGACCGCAGAGCCGGCGCTGCGGGCGAGGCGTCTGATCGGCGCGGCGCAGCGGGCCGGCGAGGCCGGACAGGACGAGCGCTGCGGGGCCCTCGCCGACCAGGTGCCGCAGCCGCTGCAGGATCCTGGAATGGCGGCGGACTTCGCCCGGGTGCGGGCCGTGGTCGAGCTCGGCTTCGGCAGCCCGGCGCGGGCCGCCCGGATCCTCGCCGAGGGCGCGGACGCGACCGCCGCGCAGCGCCCCGACAAACTCCCCGTGCTGCTGACGGACGCGCTGCACGCGGCGTTCGCCGCGGGGGACGCGGCGCTGATCGCCCGGATCGCGGCCCGCGCACCCGATCTGCGGGTCCTCGCGGTGCCGGCACACCTCTTCGCCGACGCGGCGGCCACCCGGCACGAGAACGAGGATGCGGCCGCGGACGACGTCCCCGCTGACCCCGACGTCCGTGGCGCGCGGCGGCTGCTCGCCGAGTTGGTGACCGCCTGCGACCGCGATGAAGCCAGCCTGATGGACCGGCTGATGACCGGGCACTACTGCCATCTGCTCGCCGACCACGCGAGCGCACACCGGGTCGGCTCCGCCGCCGTGGCGCACTGCCGCGACCACGGCGTCGGCGGCTGGCTGCCCACCACGCTGCACCTGCTCGCCCAGGTGGAGCTCGCGCTCGGCCGCCGCGACGACGCCCAGGCGCACGCCGCCGAGGCGCTCCGGCTCGCCGACTACTACGACCTCCACCACCGGGTCGCCCACCTGCGCGCCCTGCTCGCCGTGCTGGCCGCCGCCCGCGGTGAGGAGGACCGCACCCGTGAACTTGCCGACATGGCCCTGGAGTACACCCGCCCGCGAGGCGTCGGCCGGGGCACCTCCGACGCGCTGTGGGCGCTGGGCCTGCTCGACCTCGGCTCCGGACAGAGCCAGCGGGCGCTGGAGCGGCTGGAGACGGCGCGGGATGAGGCCGGTCACGCGCTGATGGCCCGTCACCTGCTGCCCGACCTGGTCGAGGCAGCCGTGCGGGCCGGCCGCCCGGAGCGGGCGAAGGCGCCCGCGGATGCCTTCGCGGTCTGCGCGGACGCCCTCCGGCAGCCCGCGGTCGACGCGCAGCTCCTCCGCTGCCGGGCCCTTGCCGGACCGGATTCCCAGGCCGAGGAACACTACCTCGCCGCCCTCGACCTGCACTCGGCCGACGACAGCTTCGAGCGGGCCCGCACCGAGCTGCTCTTCGGCGAGTGGCTGCGCAGGCAGCGCCGCAAGCTCGACGCGCGCGAGCGGCTGCGCGCCGCGCTGGAGCGCTTCGACCGAGTGGGCGCCCGGCCGTGGGCGCGGCGGGCCCGGACCGAGCTGCGGGCGGCGGGCGGGCACCACGACCCGGCGCTCGCCGCGGACTCGCCGCTCGCGCGGCTGAGTCCGCAGGAGCGCGTGGTGGTACGGCTCGCCGCGACCGGCGCGACCAACCGGGAGATCGCCACCCAGCTGCTACTGAGCCCGCGCACGGTGGGACACCACCTCTACAGGGCGTTTCCCAAGCTCGGCATCAGCTCCCGCACCCAACTCGCCGACGTGCTCGGCGCGTAGGCGGTGCGGGCAGAGGCTGCGCAGCGGAGCGGAGTGAACGGGGCAGGTCGGTGCCGGTCTCCTCGCCCGCCATGGCCGCTGTAACGGTGTCCAGTACGGTCCTGCCGCGTTACCTGGACGATCCGGGCCCACGCACCATGCTCCCGGACCAGGCATTCGCCGGCGCCCGCTCACTCGCCCCGGCCGAGCCGCTGGCGCAGCTGGCCGCCTGAAGGCAGCTCTGCGGTAGCGTCCCGCGAGCACGCCGCCGATGAACACAAACGGGGCAGAGGTTCCCCGACGCGGCACTAGGTCAGCACGGCCGTCCGCTGGAGCAGGCCCCAGGTGAACTCGGCGACCACCTCGTGCCGTGCGCCGTCCCGGTCGGGCGCGGTGAAGGCCAGCCCCCAGCGGGTGGGGGCCGTGCCCTCCAGCGGGCGGGCCGGGGCGAAGGCGCGGGCGGCCTCGTCCACCGTGCAGGACCAGGGGACGAGGTCGTCCAGGGTCTCCAGCTTCGGCGCCCCGGCGCCCGGCGCGCGCACCAGCCACTCGTTCCAGACGGCCCCGTCCGGCCCGACCAGCACCTCGAAGCGCAGACCGGGCCACAGGGGCAGGACCCAGCGCCGGGCCTCGCAGTCGACGTCGCCGAGGCGCCGGGGGAGGACCGACTCGGGTGCGCCGAGGACCGAGCGGTACCGGGCGGCGGCGGACCGGGACCTCGGCGAGCGGACCATCGCCTGCCAGCGCCTGTTCGCCTCCCGCATGTCCGCGACCGAGGCACCCAGCTCCCGCCGGGCGTCCTCGACCAGCTCCGGATTGTGGTCGGCCATGCGGCGCAGCAGTACCAGCTGGAAGTCGACATCCATGGCACTCATGGTGCCCGGCGCCTCCCGGCCATTGCCCGCGCATGCCTCGATGACTAGCCTGTGTTCGTCATGCCGATCGCCTGTTGATATCTCGAACGCGAGGTTCCAGTGGGCGCCTAGACCCAAAGGGAGGGGGCCGGACGTGGGACGCCTCGTGCCTGCCGTGACCCGGGCTCTCGACATTCTTGAGCTGTTCCTCGACGGGGACGGGACGCTCTCCGCCCCCGACATCGTGCGCAGGCTCCAGCTGCCGCGCACCACCGTGCACGAGCTGGTCACCACGCTCGCCGCACGGTCGTACATCGTGCAGGTGCCGGGGCAGCCGGGACGCTACCGGCTCGGGGTACGCCCGTACCAGCTCGGCAGCCGCTACGCCGAGCAGCTCGACCTCGCCGCCGAGGGCCAGCAGGTGGCCCGCTCGGTCGCCGAGACCTGCGACGAGACGGTGCACGTGGCGATCCTGGAGGGCACCGACGTCATCTACATCGCCAAGGTCGACTCCACGCACGCCGTCCGCATGGTCTCCGCGGCCGGCCGCCGGCTGCCGGCCCACTGCACCTCGGTCGGCAAGATGCTGCTGGCCTCGCTGCCCGAGCAGGAGCTCGCCGCACGGATCCCGGACGACGCCGAGCTGACCGCGATGACCCCCAACAGCATCACCGAGCCCGCCGTACTGCGCGAGGCGCTGGCGGAGATCCGGCAGCGGGGCATGGCGGTGGAGAGCCGCGAGTCCAACCCGGACGTCAGCTGTGTGGCCGCCCCGGTCCGCGACCGCACCGGCCAGGTCGTCGCCGCCCTCTCCGTCTCGGTCCCGATGATCCGCTGGAGCGAGGAGCGCCGGGCCGAGCTGGAGCAGCTGGCCGCCAAGGGCGCGGCGGAGCTGTCCGAGCGGCTGGGCCACCGGAGCGCGGCGTGAGCGCCGGGTACGAGGTCGCCGTTCGGGCCGGGGCGGAGCTGGGCGAGGGCCCGACCTGGGACCCGGCCACGGGCCGACTGATCTGGCTCGACATCCTGGGCATGCGCGTCCACACGTACGACCCCGCCACGGGCCGTCGTACCGTGCGCACGACCGAGCAGCACGTGGGCGCGGCCAAGCCCCGCGCGGGCGGCGGCCTGGTGCTCAACCTGCGCGACGGCGTCGGCCTGCTGGACCCCGACGACACGTTCCACTGGCTGCACCACGAGCCGGTCGCCGGCCGCCGCGCGAACGACGCCGCGGTGGCGCCGGACGGCTCGCTGTGGGCGGGCACGATGCGCTACGACGAGGCGACGGGCGGCGGCACGCTGACCCGGCTGACCGGCGACGGGGCGGTGCGGACGGTGCTGCCCGACGTCACGGTCAGCAACGGCACGGGCTGGAGCCCCGACGGCCGCCTCATGTACTACGTGGACTCCCCGACCCGCCGCGTGGACGTCTTCGAGTACGACGGCGAACGGGTCCACGGCCGCCGGCCACTCGTGGAGATCGAGGAGGGCGCGGGTTTCCCGGACGGGCTGACGGTCGACGCGGACGGATGCGTGTGGGTGGCGTTGTGGGACGGGGGCGCGGTGCGGCGCTACACGCCGGACGGCAGGCTCGACCGGGTGATCAGCGTGCCCGCGCCCCGTACGACGGCCTGCGCGTTCGGCGGCGCCGCGCTGACCGACCTGTACGTCACGACGGCCCGGACCGGACTGTCCGGCCCGCACCCCCTGTCGGGCTCGGTGCTGGTGATCCCGGGGGCGGGACAGGGGCTGCCCCAGCCGGCGTTCCAGGGCTGACCCGGCAGGGGGCTTCGCCGCCCACGGCGGCGGGACAGCGGCGGCCTACACCACCCCCGCCGCCTTCCGCTCCTCCGCCGTCAACGGGGGCCCCGCCAGCGGGGGTTGCAGCGGCCCCGCCGCGGCCGCGAGCAGCACGCCCGGTGTCAGCAGGACCTGCGCCCCCCGCTCCAGTGACGTCACGTCGGTGACCCGGCGCGCGATACGGCCGTTCCCCGTCGCGGTGTACATCAGACGGTCGACGTAGGCGGAGACGAGCCGGTCCCGCAGACTGGGGCCCTGCTCCGTCGCGCCGGGGTAGAACACGTCCTGGCCGAGCGCGAGATCCCACGCCGCCCGCACCGGACGGGCGACCGCCCGCTGCACCCGCCGCGCCAGTCCCGGCGTGCCCCAGCCGTGCCGCCGTATCGCCGTGCGGAGCCGCACCGCGCCCTGTGCCGCGACCGCGAGCCCATGGCCGTAGACCGGGTTGAACACGGCGAGCGCGTCGCCGAGGACGGTGAGGTTCTCGGGCCAGACCGGCATGCGCTCGTAGAAGTGCCGGCGGTTGACCGTGGAGCGGGTGACCGACACGTCGGACAGCGGCTCGGCGCGCTCCAGCAGCTCGCCGAGCAGCGGATGCCGCAGCTTCTCGCGGGCGAAGGGGATGAAGTCCTCGTTGGCGGCGGAGGGTTCGCCGCCCCGCGTGCCGGTGAGGGTGACGATCCAGCGGCCGTCCTCGATGGGCAGCAGGAAGCCCGAGCGGCCGGGGCCGCCGCCGCGTGGTTCCGACTGCAGGTTGACCACCGGGAAGCCGTCCCGGGCCGCCTCGGGGGCGCTGAAGAGCCGGCTGGCGTAGACGACGCCCGGGTCGATCTCCCGGCACTCCGGGGCGGGCAGTCCGAGGCCGGCCAGCCAGTGCGGGGTCCGGGACCCGCGTCCGGTCGCGTCGACCACGAGGCCGGCCGCCAGGGTGCGTTCGGCGCCGTCCCGCGTCCGGATCCGTACGCCGGTGACCGCGGCGCCGGTGCCGGTGAGACCGAGGGCCTCGGTGCCGTCGAGCAGGTCGATCCGCTCGTCGGCGAGGACCTGTGCGCGGATCGTGGCGTCCAGCAGGTCACGGCCGGCCAGGAGCACATGGTGGGACTCGGGCCAGCGCCGGAACCAGCCCTGCGAGGAGAGGGCCACGACGCCGGTGGTGACCGGGTGCCGGCGGCCCCCCGCGGCCTTCAGCGCCTCGGTGGTACCCGGCAGCAGCTCCTCCACGGCGCGTACGCCGCCCGACCACAGCATGTGGGCGTGCCGGGCCTGCGGCAGACCCTTGCGGGGTGCCGGACCCTCGGGCAGGGCGTCGCGTTCGACGACGAGCACCCGCTCGGCGAACTCGGCCAGGGCGCGCGCCGCGAGCATGCCGGTGTGGGATCCCCCCAGCACGACGGCGGTTCTGGCGGGGGAGGGGCGTTCACTCATGCGCGAGCACGCTCTCTGCCGGGGCGGCCGCGCGGGCGCGTACCGCCGTGATCTCGTCGGGGTGGCGGAGGGCTTCGGACACGGCCTGGATCTCCTGGAGCAGATACGCCGTGTCGGGGCCGGACGGGGAGCCGGCGCCGTCGGCCCGCGGCGGCCGTTCGCCGCCGGCCGCGTCGAGCAGGGTCACGGCGGCGGCGAGCGCCCGGGCCCGGGCGGGCTCGATGCCGAGGGCCAGGGCGGCCTCGTACGAACGCCCGCGCAGGTCCTCGTCGAGGTGCCGGGACAGTTGCAGCAGGGCGTCGCGGATGAAGGTCTCGCGGCGGATCAGGCGCAGTTCGGCGGGAGCGTGCGGCGCGAAGGGCTCACGCTCGCCGGTGACGGTCCGCGTCAGCCGGTAGAGCGGGCCGAGGCCGCGGTGGCGCAGGCGGACGTTCCAGCGCTCGTGAAGGTACTGGCCGACGTGCGGCACGATGAAGCCCACCGCGACCAGGGTGGCGGACACGCACGCGCCCGCCGGCGCCACGTTGGTGCTCAGCCAGTCCAGGTCGTGGCCGGTCCACCGGGCCACGACGGCGGTCAGCTTGGCCGCGTCGAAGAACAGGTTCGTGGCGTAGCCGACGCCCAGCAGCCCAAGGCCCCAGCGCAGCCACGCGTCGAGTCCGTCGGTGCGGATCCAGTTCCAGATCAGCCGGGCCGTGATGGAGCAGGCCACGGTGTGCGCGACGAGGTAGAGCAGGATCTCCTCGCGCATGAAGGGCGTGTTGGCGTAGTACGTGTCGATGTCCCGCAGCCGCTCCTCGGGCACGTCCGCCAGCGCGAACAGCACCCACAGGGCGACGACGACGCCCGCGTAGACGCAGACGACCCAGCGGGTCACCCGGCGGGTCCGGGCCGAGCGGTCGGAGCGGCCGTTGCGCCAGGCGATGATCAGCAGCAGCCAGGACGCGCACAGCGCGGTGAGCAGCGAGTACACCCAGGGCGCCGAGATGTTCGGCACCCCGGTGACCCGGTTCGTCCAGGCGATGGTCCGCGGGGCCGCGAAGACGAAGACCCCGCAGGCGAACAGCAGCAGACCACCGACGGCACGCAGCATCGGGTCCCGCCACATCCTGATGATGCTGGGCAGCTTGATCGCCAGGGCGGCGGTCAGGACGGCCGTGGGGATCCAGAAGGAGATGGAGACCTCCCCGAGGAATCCCGGGGAACCGAACGCCACGCTCACCGGTCGGCCCCTCCGCTCTTCCTGGTCGCCCGGTTCGCGTCCGGGGCGCTCGCGCGGTCGTGTCCGCGATAGCCGAGCGTCCGTTGCACGGGGCTGAGGGCGCGTTGCGCCGGGCCGGCGGCGGTGTCGGTGCCGGGGCCGGCGAGGTGGGGCCGGAACAGGGCGGCCAGGCGGTGCCCGAAGTCGTCCGCCTCGGCCTCGTCGGCCTCCCGGGAGCCGTTGCGGGCGGCCACCGTCAGCGGGGTGCCCCGCCAGCCGGGCCCGTCGGCGAGCGCGCGGGCCGCCGCGTCGCCTGCCAGGTGGGGGTGCCGGTGCCCGGCGTGCAGGTGCCACAACTCATGGCCGAGGATCACCAGTTGCTGCACCGCCTCGGCCCGCTCCTCCACGATCACCAGGTCGAAGTCGGCGAACTCCAGCCACAGCCCGGTGACCTCGATCTCGTCCGGGATGCGCTCGAAGCGGAGTTCCACCGGCCGCCCGCCGCGCAGTGCGGCCATCTCCTCGCACAGGGCCCGGCACAACTCCCGTATCCCCTCCGGTGTTCCGGGCCGGGCGTGGACGGCGGTGGCGAGGTCGCCGGCCAGCGAGCGCATCGCCGAGCCCGGACGGGAGCGCCGCAGCCGTGCGGAAAGGCGTGCCGCCCGCTCACGCGCGCCCGCGATGCTCATCGGTCCCCTCTCTGCCGCTCCGAGCGTACGCGTCTGGGCGTGTCCTCGTCATGAGGTCCAGGCGTCCTTGGTCAAAGAGGCAACCATTCATGAGCCCGTGTCCGACCCATTGACGGCGCCAGCGCTTCGAATCTACGGTCCCGTTCGAAGTCGCGAGCGATATTCGGTATCTCGAACGTGACCCGAGGACGGGCGAAAGGACCTCATGAGCAAGAGCACTGCCCGCTTCACCCTCGACCCCGCCTTCACCGTCGGCCAGGTCAACCCCCGCCTCTTCGGCTCCTTCGTGGAACACCTGGGCCGCTGCGTCTACACCGGGATCCACGAACCCGGCCACCCCTCGGCGGACGAAGCCGGACTGCGCACCGACGTGCTGGAGCTGGTCCGCGAACTCGGCGTCACCGCCATCCGCTACCCGGGCGGCAACTTCGTCTCCGGCTACCGGTGGGAGGACTCGGTCGGCCCCCGGGCACAGCGCCCCCGGCGCCTGGACCTCGCCTGGCACTCGACGGAGCCGAACCGCTTCGGCCTCTCCGAGTACATCGCGTTCCTGAAGAAGGTCGGCCCGCAGGCCGAGCCGATGATGGCCGTCAACCTCGGCACGCGCGGGGTCGCCGAAGCCCTCCAGCTCCAGGAGTACGCCAACCACCCCTCCGGCACCGCCCTGTCCGACCTCCGCGCGGCCCACGGCGACAAGGAACCCTTCGGGATCAGGCTGTGGTGCCTCGGCAACGAGATGGACGGCCCCTGGCAGACCGGCCACAAGACGGCCGAGGAGTACGGCCGGCTCGCCGCCGAGACCGCCCGGGCCATGCGCCAGGCCGACCCCACCGTCGAACTGGTCGCCTGCGGCTCCTCCCACCAGGCCATGCCCACCTTCGCCGAGTGGGAGGCGACCGTCCTGAAGGAGACCTACGACCTGGTCGACCTCATCTCCCTGCACGCCTACTACGAGCCCACCGACGGCGACCTGGACTCCTTCCTCGCCTCGGCCGTCGACATGGAGTCCTTCATCGAGAACGTGGTGGCGACCGCCGACCACGTCGGTGCGCGGCTGAAGTCCAAGAAGAGGATCAACCTCTCCTTCGACGAGTGGAACGTCTGGTACCTCTCCCGCTGGGAGGAGCACGCCAGGACGATCGACCCGTCCGACTGGCCCGAGGCGCCCCGCCTGCTGGAGGACAACTACAGCGTCACCGACGCCGTCGTCTTCGGCTCGCTGCTCATCGCCCTGCTGCGGCACGCCGACCGCGTCGCCGTCGCCTGTCTCGCCCAGCTGGTCAACGTGATCGCCCCGATCATGACCGAGCCGGGCGGCCCGGCCTGGCGGCAGACCACGTTCTTCCCGTTCGCGCAGGCGTCGAGGTACGGCCGGGGCGAGGTGCTCGACGTGCGCGTGGACTCGCCGACGTACCGGACGAAGAAGTACGGCGAGACGGACCTGCTGCACGCCACGGCCGTCCGCGCGGCCGACGGCACGGTCACCGTCTTCGCCGTCAACCGCAGCCGTACGCGGGCCCTGCCGCTGGAGGTCGCGCTCAACGGGCTCGACCTGACGGCCGTCACCGAGCACAGCGCGCTCGCGGACGCCGACCCCGACGCCCGCAACACCGCCGACGACCCCGAGCGGGTCACCCCGCACCCGGTCGAGGGCACCGCCCTGGGGGACGGCACCCTCGCCGCCGTACTGGAACCGCTGTCCTGGAACGTGATCAGACTGGCGTGACCGGCAGGCCGCCGCTCGCCCTGCCCAGCAGCGTCAGGCCGACCCTGCCCGGCCCCGACAGCGTGGTGAACTCCGACAGGACCGCCAGCGCGAGGGTGTTGGTGCCGCGGGTGCGCAGGACGCCGTTCGGCAGGACGAAGGTGTGCTGCGGGCCCACGTCGTTGATGTACTGGCCCATGTTCCAGCCGTTGAGGAAGATCTGGGCGCGGTAGGCCCGGTAGGGGTCGTCATCCAGGGTCAGACCGATCGAGGCGTCGAGGCCGGCGGGCACCGACAACCGGAAGGTGGTCCGGTACCAGGTCACGCCCTGGTACCGGGCGGCGCGCGGGAAGGCCGTCCTCTCCCAGTCGTGGTCCCGGAAGCCCGGGAGGTGCCAGCCCTTCCGCTCGCCGTACAGACCGCCGTTGTTCATCGGGCCGCGCACGGGGTCGGGGGCCCGCTCGCCCTGGATGCGCCAGCGCACCTTCGGCGAGGCGCCCTTGAAGGAGGCCGCCGTCAGGCCCCGGGCCACCTTGTGCGTGTCGAGCCCCTTGCCGTCCTGGTCGTGCTGCATGCGCCGTACGAGCACGGACAGCACATGCCGGCCGGGCGAGCGCAGCGCGTCGCGCACCGGGAAGGCGGCCGTCGCCGCCCAGCTGCCCTTCCGGACGGTCGTGTCCTTGTCCGGCACCGGCATGCGGTGGGTGCCCAGCGGCTCGCCGTCCAGCCAGGCCATCAACAGGCCCTGGGTGCCGGTGCTGTAGGCGAGCGCGATCTCCTCCAGGCCGGTGGAGTCGGTGAAGGCGCCGCGGTACCAGACGTCGCCGTAGTGGAAGCCGTAGTCGTCCGCGAACAGCACCGGCTGACCGGCGGGGACCGGCGTGGTGCTGAACGACGCCTTCTTGTCCGCGGTCTTCCAGCCGGAGTCGTCGAAGCCGGGCCCGGCCTCCGGGTTCTCCGTCCGCATCCGCCAGCCGCCCAGCTCGGGCAGCTTCACCTCGGGGGCGGCGGGCAGCAGGCCGGTGGTCATCAGGCTGCCGGACAGGGTGACCCGGGTGGGCAGGGTGCGGCCGTTCCACACCAGGGTGTCGATCCCGCGCGGACCCCACACCTCCACGCTCGTCGTCTCGGTGACGTCACCCGTCAGGTGGACCTCGGAACCGCGCAGTTCGACGTGGCGCAGCAGCGCCGGGCCGTAGACCAGCAGGGTCCCGGACGGGGTGTCGTACGGGAAGAGGCGTACGGAGGTGGCGTCGTCGGCGAAGAGCAGCAGCAGCGGGGTCTCGGTCCCGCCCTTCTGCACCAGCACCCGGGTCAGCCCGCCCTGGCCGAGCGGGACGTTCACCCGCAGCGCGTCGCCGTCGTAGACCCAGGCGGCCTCCGGGTCGAGGCGCAGGACGTTCGGCTCGACGGGGCACTGCAGCACCAGCTCGGCCATGTCGTCGCGGCGCCCCGCGAACAGCGCGATGTCCCGCCGGCCCGCGGTCAGGCACAGCACGGGCGCGGCGGTGGAGTACGTGAGCGTCCGCTTGCCGAGCTTGAGCCCGGTCGTGAACAGCCGGGCGTCCTTGCCGGGCACCGTGATCCGCAGCCGGCCGGCGCCGGTCGGCAGGTCGGTGGTGACCGCGTCCTTGCCGTCGTTGCGGGCGACGTACACGTGCGCGCCGGTGTCCGGGTTGGTCAGGTGGTAGACCTTCAGGCCCTCGGCCCGCACGTCCGCCGCCCGGTCCAGCTTGGCGAAGTCGGGGACGCGCTGGAAAAGGTGCCCCAGCTGGTGCATCGGCGCGATCTTGTCGGTGACGCCGCGGCCCTCGTCGATGGCGGCGCCGTAGTCGTACGACGTGTAGACGACCGGCGCGGGCAGCCAGCCCCAGGAGGTGCCGCCGAAGGTCATGTAGACGTTGTGCAGGGTGAGGCCGTTGGCGAGGTTGGTGAGGTAGAAGCGCCGCTCGTAGGCCGCGTCCCGGGTGCGCCGCGACTCGGCGTACCCCTTGCCGTCGAACCAGGCGCCGCCCCACGGGTCGAACCAGCCGCCGCCGAACTCGGGCACGAACCCCGGCGTGGACGGCGAGGCGGTGGACCCGCCCTTTGGTCCTCCGGGCCCGAACGCCCCCCAGTCCGGCGGGGTCTGCGACGGCGACGGGTAGCCGTCGAAGCCGTACAGCCAGCCGCCCTTCTCGCCGCCGGTGTCGAACGACCCGGGCACCCAGTAGCCGTTGCGCCCCTTGTCGTTGTGGAACAGCGGAACGTCGACGCCGTCCGCCCGCACCTTCTTGTACAGGTGCGACATGTACGCCCGGCCGGTGGCGTCCACGTGGGCGTCGTACTCGTTCTCGATCTGGTAGAGCAGGATCGTGCCGGTGCCCTGCGTGAACAGGTGCCTGCGGGCGATCCGGTTCACCTGGGTCAGCCATGCGTCGACGTGCCCCAGGTAGGCGGGGTCGTCGGTCCGCGCCCTGCCCTTCGTCGCCGTCAGCCAGCCCGGGAAGCCGCCGCCGTCGACCTCGGCGTTGATGTACGGGCCGGGCCGCAGGATGACGTACAGGCCGGTCTCGGTGGCCATGCGCAGGAACAGGTCCAGGTCCCGTACCCCGGTGAAGTCGTACCGGCCGGGCGCGGGGGAGTGGTAGTTCCAGGCCACGTAGATGCTCACGGCGTTGTAGCCGTGGGCCCGCATCTTCTGCAGCACGTCCCGCCACAGCGAGGGGCTCGGCAGCCGGAACGGGTGCAGCTCGCCGGACCACACCACCAGCCGCCGGCCGTCCACGAGCAGCGAGTACCGGTCGTATCCGATGGTGTGCCGCTCACCGTCGGCGCGCGGCGGGGCGGGTGCCGGGCCGGTCGGCACGCTGTGCGCCGCGTACGCCGAGGGCGCCCCGGGTCCGCCGCTGCCGCCCAGGGCGAGCCCGAGCGCGGTCGAGCCGGTCAGGGCACTGAAGGTACGTCTGCTGAGCGCCAAGGTGGATCCTCCCGGCGGTCTTACGGGGGCGCGGGTGCGGCCATTCTCCATGCGGCGACGACCCACCATGGACCCATGAGGCTCTCGGCACGGGCGGATTACGCGGTACGGGCGGTACTGGAGCTGGCCGTACGGCAGGGTAACGGCCCGGTGAAGGCGGAGGAAATCGCCGCCGCGCAGGGCGCTACCGGCCGGCGCGGGACGCGGGCGACGTCACGGTCGCGGACGTCATCCGCGCGGTGAACGGCCCGATCGGGCCGGGGGCGTGGGAGCACCCGTAACGCGTCGGTGTGAACGGCCGGTTGTGAATGGCCGGAGTCAGCCCTCCCGGGGGTGAGCGGGGCTTCCTACGATGCGGAGCGCCTCAGGCTCTCCACAGGTTCCACACAGACCCCCCACTCCTCGACATGGGAGAAACCATGGCTGGTGGCCTCCTCCTGAGCGGTGCCGTGGCGGCACTGCTCACCACCGCACTGCCCGCCCGTTCACCCGCCTCCGGCGTGTTCGACAACCCGCCCCCGGACAAGATCGTCATCGACGTGGCGACGGTGAACGGCTCCGGCTGTCCCGCCGGCACGGCCGCGGTCGCCGTCTCACCGGACAACACCGCCTTCACGGTGACCTACAGCGAGTACCTCGCCCAGGCCGGTGGCGGCTCCGACCCCACGGCCTTCCGCAAGAACTGCCAGCTCAACCTGGTGGTCCACGTCCCCCAGGGCTTCACCTACGCGGTGGCCAGCGCCGACTACCGCGGCTTCCTCTCGCTCCAGCCCGGCGCGAGCGCCACCCAGAAGGCCTCGTACTACTTCCAGGGCTCCTCGCAGACCGTGCCCAAGACCCATCCGTTCAACGGCTCCTACAACGACGACTGGCAGGCCACCGACAGCACGGACTGGGCCCAACTGGTCTGGGCGCCCTGCGGGGTGCTGCGCAACTTCAACATCAACACCGAGCTGAGAGTCAACGCCGGCACCACGTCCCCCAGCAAGGTCAGCTTCATGACGATGGACTCGACGGACGGGGACATCAGCACGGTGTACCACCTGGCGTGGAAGCAGTGCCCGGGCACATAGGCACGGGCTCGCCACGCCGGTCACTCTGAGTGTGCGCCGGCTCCGGATGGCTGTCGGCGATGAGCGGTCATCCATGGGTTGAACCTGCGGAATCGTTCGACCTGGAGCTTTGTGCGTCAGGGGCGCGCGGGGGGCGCATGTCCAGTGCGTCGTCTGCCTCGCGCGCCGCCTGATTCGATTACTCAACGTGAGCGCTGCTCTGTTACTCCTGTTTACGCAGCGTGACGACAGCGGGTCGTCGCGCCACGTGCCAGGGAAGACGAGGTAGAGCCATGCCCCTCGACACAGTGACCGCGGCGGCGGCCCCGGAGTCGGAGCAGCAGCGCGAGCAGCAGAGCCTCAGCACCGCGGCGGCGCGCAATCTCGCCACCACCACCAAGTCCGAACCCCAGATGCAGGGCATCAGCTCGCGCTGGGCGACCCGCATCCTGCCCTGGGTGAACGTGCCCGGCGCGACCTACCGCGTCAACCGCCGCCTCTCCTGCACCGTCGGCGACGGCCGCGTCAGCTTCGTCAAGACCGGCTCCAAGGTCCAGGTGGTCCCCGCCGAACTGGGCGAACTGCCGCTGCTGCGCGGCTTCTTGGACAACGACGCGCTCGGCGCCCTGGCCGACAAGTTCGTGCAGAAGGAGTTCGCCCCCGGCCAGGTCATCGTGCAGGAGGGCCGCAAGGCCGACCAGGTGTACCTGATCGCGCACGGCAAGGTCGAGAAGATCGGTGAGGGCCCGTACGGCGACGAGGCCGTGATCGGGCTGCTGGCCGACGGCGACTCCTTCGGCGGCCAGGTGCTCGCCGGCCAGAGCAGGAAGTGGGAGTTCACGGCCCGCGCCATGACCGCCACGACGGTGCTCGCACTGCCGCTGACGGCGTACAAGGCGGTCGCCGACCGTCACCAGGCGCTGCGCCGGCACGTCCAGCACATCAGCTCCAACGGGCAGCGCAGGCTCAACCGGTCGGGCGAGGCCGAGATCGAGCTCAGCTCGGGACACATGGGTGAGGAGACGCTGCCGCAGACCTTCGCCGACTATGAACTCGCCCCGCGCGAATACGAGTTGAGCGTGGCGCAGACCGTACTGCGGGTGCACAGCCGGGTCGCCGACCTCTACAACGAGCCGATGAACCAGACCCAGCAGCAGCTGCGGCTGACCATCGAGGCGCTGCGCGAGCGGCAGGAGTACGAGCTGATCAACAACGAGGAGTTCGGCCTGCTCAACAACGCCGACTTCGACCAGCGGATCTCCACCTACTCGGGGCCGCCGACCCCGGACGACATGGACGAACTGCTCAGCATGCGGCGCAAGACCCGCTGCTTCCTCGCCCACCCGAAGGCGATCGCGGCGTTCGGCCGCCAGTGCAACAAGCGGGGCATCTACTTCGGCAGCGTCGAACTGCACGGCAACCACCTGCCCGCGTGGCGCGGAGTGCCGCTGCTGCCGTGCAGCAAGATCCCGGTCAGCGAGCAGGGCACGTCCTCGGTCCTCGCCCTGCGCACCGGCGAGGACGACCAGGGCGTCATCGGCCTCTACCAGACCGGCATCCCGGACGAGGTCGAGCCCGGCCTGAACGTCCGCTTCATGGGGATCAACGAACAGGCGGTCATCTCCTACCTCGTCAGCACCTACTACTCGGCGGCCGTCCTGGTGCCCGACGCCCTCGGTGTCCTGGAGAACGTCGAGATCGCCCGGACGAACGGGAGCTGACGACGGTGTCGTTGATCTCCCGGGTCACGGCGCCCGCCGCGGCCCACACCGACTACCAGAAGTCGGTCGCGGAGTGCTGGAACAAGGAGAAGGACCCCGTCAACATCAGGCTCGGCGAGGTCGACGGCCTCTACCACCACCACTACGGCCTCGGCGAGTGGGACCCCTCGGTCCTCGTCGGCCGAGGTGCTCCTCGACCACCTCGGCGACATCACCCCGGGCGACCGTCTGCTGGACGCCGGTTCCGGCCGCGGCGGCACCAGCTTCATGGCCAACGACCGCTTCGGCTGCCACGTGGACGGCGTCAGCATCTCCGAGCAGCAGGTGGCCTTCGCCAACGAGCAGGCCGCGCACCGCGGTGTGAACGACAAGGTCCACTTCCACTTCCGCAACATGCTCGACACCCGCACAGCGAGTACTTCAGGGCGCTGGCCGCCCACAACCTCGTCCCCATCCAGGTCGTCGACCTGACCCCCGACACCATCCCCTACTGGGAACTGCGCGCCAAGTCCTCGGTGGCCACCGGTATCGAGGCCTCGTTCCTGACGGCCTACAAGGAGGGCAGCTTCCACTACCTGCTCATCGCGGCCGACCGGATCTGACGTTACGGCGTGCGGGCCCACGGACGCATGATCGTGGGCCTGCACGCGCTCCCCGGATGCCTCCCGAGCCCCGTGCCAGGGCTCCGGGCGGCGCCGTTGACCCGGGTGGATGGGAGACGACATGAAGACAGTTCGACCTTGGGGCAAGGCCGTCGTCATCGGCGGCAGTTACGCGGGGCTGGTGACCGCACGGGTGCTGGCCGACTTCTTCGGCGAGGTCGTCCTCGTGGAACGGGACGCCGTCGACGAGGACACCGGCGTCCATCCGGGCGCCCCGCAGGGATACCACGCGCACGCGATGCTGGCCAAGGGCGGGGAGATCCTTGAACGGCTGTTCCCGGGACTGCGGGAGGAGTTGAGAGGAGCGGGCGCTCCGGTCTTCGACTACGGAGAGGGCATCGACTTCCTGCTGCCCGTCGGACGCGCGCCCCGGCACCGTACGGGAGTCCGGATCCAGACCTTCACCCGCGACGAACTGGAACGCCGCCTGCGCCGCAAGGTGCTCGCACTGCCCCAGGTCAGGCTGTTGCCGTCCACCCGGTGCACCGGGCTGACCCGGGACTCCTCGGGCCGGATCGCCGGCGTGACGTGCCAGTCGGAGAGCGCGGAGCCCTGTGAACTGGCCGCGGACCTGGTCATCGACGCCTCCGGCAGGTCCAGCTCCCTGACCGACTGGCTGGGCACCCTGGGCATCACCGTGCCGCCCAAACGGACGGTGAAGGCGAAAATCACGTACACGTCGATGAACTTCGACCGGCCGCACCGGAGTCAGCCCGGTCATGCGGATTTCTACGTCGCCTACCAGATGCCGTTCGCTCCCAGTGTGCCCCGGGCCGGGGTCCTGCTCGCCGTGGAGCGCGACCGCTGGACGTGTTCCCTCTTCGGCTTCCAGGACCAGCCGCCGGCCGACGACGAGGGCTACCTGGCCTTCGCCAAGACCCTGAAGAACCCGCACCTGGCCGAACAGATCGGCCGGCGTACCGTCCAGGAGCCCACCCGCCGCTACACCAACACCGAAAACCAGTGGCGGCCCTTTCACGCGGTGAAGGACTGGCCGGACCGCCTCATCGCCGTCGGAGACGCCGTCTGCGTCTTCAACCCCGTCTACGGCCAGGGCATGACGGTGGCCGCGATGGAGGCGGAGCTGCTCCACGACATGCTGAAACACCGCCGCGCCTCCGGGCAACTGGACGGCCTCGCCGGCGGTTACCAGAAGAAGCTGGGCCGTCTGCTGCTGGGCCCGTGGACGCTGTCCACCAACTCGGACCTGATGTGGAACCCGGCCGGCCGGCCCCTCGCCGCCCGCTTCGCCCACTGGTACAACACGCGCCTCTTCCACGTGGCGGTGAAGGACGCGGCCGTGTGGACGAGGTTCGTCCGCGTGGTGAACATGGTGGCCTCACCGGCCCTGCTGTTCCACCCCCGGGTGGCCCTGAAGGTCCTGACGCTCCCTCGCCGGCGACGTGACCGGGTCGGCTGAGGCCGGTTCGGTCTTGCTGTAAAGGACTTCGCGGGCCTGTTCCGCGGCCCGCAGGAGGTTTTCGGTGACGAAGTCCAGGAAGCGGGCGGCGTTCTCCAGGCGGGTGGCGGCGGGGGTGCCGGGACCGAGGACGGTGACGCCCTCCCGCGCGGTCTCGACGAGTTGGTCGTTGGACCGGGCGCTGCGGATCATCGACTGGTACCAGAGGTCGTCGTCGACGATGTAGCGCTCGCGGCGGTGCTCGTCGCGTTCCCGGCGGACGAGGTCCATGTTCGCGAGGTACGTGATCGCTTTGGAGACGGACGCCGGGCTGACCCGGAGGCGCCGGGCGAGTTCGGAGGCGGTGAGGCTGCCCGCGTCGGTCATGTAGAGGCAGGCGAGCACGCGGGCCGTCATCTTGGGCAGCCCCGAGACCATGAAGACGGTGGTGAGCTTCTCCTGGAACTCGGTCACGGCCTCGGCGTCGCGGCCGTGGGGCTGGGGGAGGGACGCCGGCCCCCGGGCGGCGGCGGGCCGGCGCCGGCGGGCGCGGTGTTCGGTGGCGCGGTGGGCCAGGTCGGCGCGGTAGGCGGTGGGGCCGCCGTTGCGCATCACCTCACGCGTGACCGTCGAGGTCGGACGGTCGAGGCGGCGGGCGATCTCCGCGTAGGCGAGGCCGTCGGCCACCCCCAGCGCGATCTGCTGGCGCTCCTGCTGGGTGAGCCTGCCTCCAGGCATCGCGGTCTCCTTGGTGGTCCTGCGCGGTGGTTCCTGCCCCAACCATAGCGTTAACTCCTCATCCATTGCAACGGACTGTGGTCTTCGTTGCGTTATCTTGCAGGTCTGTTGCAACAATTTAGCGCTTCTGAGCTGCAAGAATGCCAATTCTGCGCAACAAGCTTGTTGTGGCCCCATGGAAAGCAACGTAGCGTTTCCGGTGTCAGAAACGCGAAGCGCAGGAGGAGAGCACCATGCAGAAGTTCGAGACCCCGGCCCCGATCTCCGCCGTCCTGGACGTCCCCGCCGGACGCGTCCAGTTCATCGCCGCCGACCGCGCCGACACCACCGTCGAGGTCCTGCCCGCCAACCCCTCCAAGAGGCGCGACGTCCAGTCCGCGGAGCAGACGGAAGTCACCTACGCCGACGGCGTCCTGCGGGTCCGCACCGCCGAGCCCAAGAACCAGGTCTTCGGCCCGTCCGGAGCCCTGGAGATCACCGTCAAGCTGCCGGCCGGCTCCCGCGTCGAGGCCAGGACCGGAGCGTGCGAGCTCCGCGGCGTCGGCCGCCTCGGTGACGTCGTCTTCGACGGCGCGTACCGCCAGATCAAGGTCGACGAGGCCGCGAGCCTCCGCCTCACCGCGGTCGACGGCGACGTCGAGGTCGGCCGGCTGGGCGGCTCCGCGGAGATCAGCACCGCACGGGGCGACATCAAGATCACCGAGGCCGTGCGCGGCACGGTCGTGCTCAGCACCCAGTCCGGCGACATCACGGTCGGTGCCGCCGCCGGCGTCTCGGCCGCCATGGACGCGGGCACCGCCTACGGCCGCATCAGCAACGCCCTGAAGAACGACGGCACCACCGAACTCGACATCCGCGCCACCACCTCGCACGGCGACATCACCGCCCGGAGCCTCTGAGTGCGCAAGCAGGACCGTTCTCCGGGACCTTCCCGGAGAACGGGGCCGGCGGCGAGCGGGCGTCAGGCCCCCGCCGCGTTCGGCCAGCTCTGCGCGTTGGGCCACCCGGTAGCCGGGGCCGGTGTCAGGCCCTGCGCGGGGGCCGGAGCCGTCATGCCGCGGACCTGGGCCGCGGTGAGGCCGCCGCGGGCCGGGACACCGGGCGGCGTGGGCGCGGTCACGGCGGCAGGAGCCGGTACCGGCGTGGGCGCGGGTACCGGCGTGGGCGCGGGTACCGGCGTGGGCACAGGAGCGGGCGCCGGCAGGGGAGACACCGGCTGCTGGATCGGTACGGGCTGCTGGACCGGCACCGGTGCCACGGGGGCCGGCATCGGCAGCGGAGCCGGCTGGGCCGCCGCGGGGACCGGGGCCGGCTGGGGTGCCATCGGCACGGGCGCCGGTATCGGCTGGGGCGCCGCGGGCATGGGCTGGGGCGCCGCGGGCACCGGCATCCCGGCGCCGGGCTGTACGGCGGCGGGGAGCGGCATGCCGGTGCCGGCGGCCGGGGCGGGGCCGGAAGCGGCGGCGGCCTGGGCCAGCGCCGGCATTCCGCGCCCGTTGGTCTCGCTCACCAGCCGGTCCACCGCCGCCGTACCCGAGCTGTAACTGGTCCCGGCGCCCAGCTCGGGTACGGCGGCTCCCCTCCTGGACCCGTAGAGCACCTGCTCCAGGCCGGACACCAGGCGACGCACGTCGACCTGGGGGCGCACCACGAGTCTCAGGAAGCGGCTGGAAGAACCGATCTTGTTGCCGCACTCGCGGACCAGGATCCGGTGCTCGGTGAGCATCCGGTCCCGGACCTGCGTGCCCTCGGCGCCCACGGGAAGGCGCACGAACAGGAAGTTGCCCTGGGAGGGGTAGACCGTCAGGCCGGGGAGTGCGGAGAGGTGGCTGGCCATCTCCAGCCGGTCGCGGCGGATCTGCTGCAGGCTCTGCGCGTACTCGGCGCCGTGCTCCTTCAGCATGAACACCACGTGTTCGGCGAAGGAGTTGAGGTTCCACTTGGGGAGCATGGAGCGGACCCTGCCCGCGAGCGCCGGGTTGGCGACCAGGTAGCCGAAGCGTATGCCGTGCAGGCCGAAGTTCTTGCCGAGGCTGCGCAGCACGATCACGTTGGGGCGGAGCACGGCCTCCTGCACGACGCTCGGCTCGGCCTCGGCGTCGGCGAACTCCAGGAAGGACTCGTCGACGACGATCAGGTCCAGGTCGGCCATCGCGTCCATGAACTGCACCACCGACTGCTTGCGCACATAGCCGCCGTCGGGGTTGTTGGGGTTGCAGATCACGGCGACGCGCGTGCCGCGCGCCCGGATGAACTCGGCGTACTGCGCCAGGTCCAGCGCGAAGCCGCTCGCCTCCTGGAGCGGGAACATGTCGACCCGCTTGCCGGTCTCCATCGGCTGGTCGGTCCAGCGGCCGAAGGTGGGCACGGGGACGGCGAGGGACTCGCGGACCAGCAGGTGGTCGATCCAGGTGATCAGTTCCGTGGAGCCGTTGCCCATCGCCACGCACTGCGACGGCAGCTGCAGCAGGGAGCACAGTTCGCCGGTGATGGCGTCGGCGCTGCTCGGGTAGTACGTGATGATCTCGCGCAACCGGGCCGACAGCTCGTCGTACATGGCCGGCGTGGGGAAGTACGGGTTGCACGGGATGCAGAAGTCCACCGGGCCGGTTCCGTCGCCGCTCTCCCGCGTCAGCGCCGCCATCGAGGGGCTGTGCGCGGCGCCGCCGCGGAACAACGAGGTGACGTTGCCGGCCAAAGGGTCCTCCGTTCCGGGTGGCCCGTGCGGGGGAGCACGGGCCACCCATGGATACGGAGGGGACGGCAGTGGCGTTCAACTCACCGGCTGTGTGAGCCGGTTCACGCCCCGAAGGTGTGGACCGTCGTCGTCCGGTACGTCTGTCCCGGCCGCAGCACGGTCGACGGGAACGACGGCTCGTTCGGCGAGTCCGGGAAGTGCTGCGTCTCCAGAGCCAGGCCGTCGCCCTGCCGGTAGGTGTGGCCGGACTGGCCGACGAGCGTGCCGTCGAGGAAGTTGCCCGAGTAGAACTGCACACCGGGCTGGTCGGTGTAGATCTTCAGGGTGCGGCCGGATTCCGGGTCGCGGAGGGTGACGACGTGCTCGGGACGCGCGGTCACCCCCTTGTCGAGCACGAAGTTGTGGTCGTAGCCCTTGGCGGTGACCAGCTGCGGGTGGCCGGTGCGGATGTCCCGGCCGATCGGCTTGGGACGGGTGAAGTCGAAGGGGGTGCCCTTGACCTTCGCCAGCTCCCCGGTGGGTATCAGGCCGGAGTCCGTGGGGGTGAACCGGCCGGCGGCCAGCCAGAGTTCGTGGTCGTAGATGCTGCCGCTGCCCTCACCCGCGAGGTTGTAGTACGTGTGGTTGGTGAGGTTGACGACCGTCGGCTTGTCGGTGGTGGCCTCGTAGTCGATCCGCCAGTCGCCGTGCCGGTTCAGTGTGAAGGTGACCTTCGTCCTCAGCGTGCCGGGGTAGCCCATCTCGCCGTCGACGCTCGTGTAGTGCAGGCGCAGTCCGACGTCGGAGCCCGAGGTGAACGGCTCGATGTCCCACACCTTGGTGTTGAAGCCCTGCTTGCCGCCGTGCAGGCTGTTCACCCCGTCGTTGACGGACAGCTGGTACGTCTTGCCGTCCAGGGTGAACCGGCCCCTGGCGATGCGGTTGCCGTAGCGGCCGATGGTGGCGCCGAAGTAGGTGGTGCCCCTGACGTACGCGTCGAGGGTGTCGTAGCCGAGGGACACGTTGGCGTAGCGGCCGTGCCGGTCGGGGATCTCCAGGGACTGGACGATCCCGCCGTACGACAGCACCTTCAGCCGTGTGCCGCCGTTCTGCAGCGACCAGCGGTACACCTTCGTGCCGTCGGCGAGCGTGCCGAAGAGCTCCTTCACGGGCTTGTGGCGCCCCGACGGGGCGGACGCGGCTTGAGCCGTGCCCGAGCCGAGGGTGGTGGCGGCGATGCCCGCCGCCGCGGCTGAAGCGATGACCGTGCGTCTGTTCAGTTCCATGGGGTGCGGCTCCCTTTTCTGGGCGCTTACGAACCGGACTTGCGCTTGTTCCACACGTCGAACCCGACCGCCGCCAACAGGGCCAGGCCCTTGATGACCTGCTGCCAGTCGGTGCCGACGCTGAGGAGGTTCATGCCGTTGTTCAGCACACCGAGGACGAGACCGCCGATGATGGCACCGAGGACGGTGCCGACACCGCCGCTCATGGAGGCGCCGCCGATGAACGAGGAGGCGATGGCCTCCAGCTCGAAGCCGTCGCCCGCCTTCGGTGAGGCCGCGTTCAGGCGGGCGGCGACCACCAGACCCGCCAGGGCCGCGAGCACGCCCATGTTCAGGAACACCTGGAAGGTGATGCGCTTGTCCTTCACGCCGGACAGCTTGGCCGCCGGCAGGTTACCGCCGATGGCGTAGATGTGCCGGCCGAAGACCGAGTTGCGCATGACGTAGCCGTAGCCGCCCACCAGGACACCGAGGATGATCAGGATGATCGGCGCGCCGTCGTAGCTGGCGAGCAGCATGGTGAGGGCGAGGATCGCGGCGACCAGCGCGACGAGCTTGAGCAGGAACAGCTTCACGGGTACGACGTCGAGCGAGAACTCCTGCTGGCGGCGCCGGTCGCGCACCTCCTGCCAGACCACCGCGGCGATCAGGACGATGCCGAGGAGCAGGGTGAGGTTGTGGTAGTTGGTGTTCGGGCCGACCTCGGGCAGGAATCCGTTGCCGAGCTTCTGCAGGCCGTCCGGGAACGGGCCGAGGGTCTGGCCCTTGAGCAGGATCTCGGTGAGGCCCCGGAAGAGCAGCATGCCCGCCAGCGTGACGATGAACGACGGTATGCCGAGATAGGCGATCAGGAAGCCCTGCACGGAACCCGCCACCGCGCCCACCAGCAGGCACAGCACCAGGGCGAGGGGCCAGGCCAAGTGGTGCTGCACCGTCAGCACGGCCGCGAAGGCGCCCACGAACGCCGTGATCGAGCCGACCGACAGGTCGATGTGCCCGGCGATGATCACCAGCATCATGCCGATCGCGAGGATCAGGATGTAGCTGTTCTGCAGCACCAGGTTGGAGACGTTGCGCGGCAGCAGCAGGTCGCCGCCGGTCCAGAACTGGAAGAGGACGACGATCAGACCGAGCGCGATCAGCATGCCGTACTGGCGCATGTTGCGGCGCAGACCGCCCAGGACCAGCTGCAGCAGGCCGTCCGTGCCGGCCGATCCGCTCCTGCCCGGCGGCGCGGGGGCCGGGCTCTTGGCGGTCACATCCGTGCTCATCGGGTTACCTCTTTGTCCTTCGTCATATGGCGCATCAGCACTTCCTGCGTGGCCTCGGCGCGTGGCACCTCACCGGTCAGCCGCCCGGCGGCCATCGTGTAGATGCGGTCGCACATGCCGAGCAGCTCCGGCAGCTCGGAGGAGATGAAGACGACCGCCTTGCCCTGCGCGGCCAGTCGGTCGATGACCGTGTAGATCTCGTACTTGGCGCCCACGTCGATGCCGCGGGTGGGCTCGTCCAGGATCAGCACGTCCGGACCCGCGAAGATCCACTTGCTGAGGACGACCTTCTGCTGGTTGCCGCCGGACAGCTTGCCCACCGGCTCGAAGACCGTCGGCGCCTTGATGTTCATGGACGTGCGGTAGCCCTCGGAGACCTGCCGCTCCGCCTGTTCGTCCACCACACCCCGCTTGGCGACCTTCCGCAGCGCGGTCAGCGAGATGTTCCGGTTGATGGTGTCGATCAGGTTGAGGCCGTAGTGCTTGCGGTCCTCGGTGACGTACGCGATGCCGTGCTCCACCGCCTCCGCGACGGACTTCGTACGGATCTCCGTGCCGTCCTTGAGGACCGTGCCGCCCGCGTACCGGCCGTAGGTGCGGCCGAAGACGCTCATCGCGAGTTCGGTGCGGCCCGCGCCCATCAGGCCCGCGATGCCGACGATCTCACCCCGGCGGACGCTGAGCGACACGTCGTCCACGACCTTGCGCTGCTGGTCGATCGGGTGGAGCACGGTCCAGTTGCGGATCTCCAGCGCGGGCGCCGCGCCCTCCTCCGGCTCGTGCGGGGTGCGCTCGGGGAAGCGGTGGTCGAGGTCGCGGCCCACCATCCCGCTGATGATCCGGTCCTCGGTCGTGCCCTCCGCCTTCACGTCGAGCGTCTCGATGGACCGCCCGTCCCGGATGATCGTCACCGAGTCGGCGACCCGGCGGATCTCGCCCAGTTTGTGGGAGATGATGATCGAGGTGATGCCCTGGTTCTTCAGCTCCAGGATCAGGTCGAGGAGTTTGCCGCTGTCCTCGTCGTTCAGGGCCGCCGTCGGCTCGTCGAGGATGAGCAGCTTCACCTCCTTCGACAGGGCCTTGGCGATCTCCACGAGCTGCTGCTTGCCCACGCCGATGTCGGCGACGCGGGTCTCCGGGTGCTCGTCGAGACCGACCCGGCGCAGCAGTTCGGTGGCGTGGCGCAGGGTCTCGCGCCAGTTGATGAGCCCGCGCCTGGCGTGCTCGTTGCCGAGGAAGATGTTCTCCGCGATGGAGAGGTACGGCACCAGCGCCAGCTCCTGGTGGATGATGACGATGCCGTGCTGCTCGCTCGCCCGGATGTCCCTGAACCGGCAGAGCTCCCCCTCGAAGAGGATCTCGCCCTCGTAGGTGCCGTGCGGATGGACGCCGGAGAGCACCTTCATCAGGGTGGACTTGCCGGCGCCGTTCTCCCCGCAGATGGCGTGGACCTCGCCCTGCCGGACGGTCAGCGTGACGTCCGACAGCGCTTTGACACCGGGAAAGGTCTTGACGATCGAGCGCATTTCCAGGACGGGTCCCGCCATGGTCGTGCCTTCCAATCAGTGTGGGTCGGGCAGGTGGGCGGACTTACTTGAGCTGGGACTCGGTGTAGTAGCCGCCCTTGACCAGGACGTCCGCGTAGTTGGTCTTGTCCACGCTCACCGGCTGGAGCAGGTAGGCGGGGACGACCTTGGCGCCGTTGGTGTAGGTCTTGGTGTCGTTGACCTGCGGCTTCTTGCCGTGCAGGACGTCGTCGACCATGGACACCGCGACCGCGGTCTCCTTGCGGCTGTCCTTGAAGACGGTCTGGGACTGCTGGCCCGCGATGATCGACTTCACCGAGGCCAGCTCGGCGTCCTGGCCGGTGATGACCGGCAGCGGCTGACCGCTGGTGCCGTAGCCGTCGGACTTCAGCGCGGAGATGATGCCGATGGAGATGCCGTCGTAGGGCGAGAGCACCGCGTCGACCTTGCCGCTCTTGTAGGAGGAGGTGAGGATGTCCTCCATGCGCTTCTGCGCGGTGGTGCCGTCCCAGCGCAGGGTCGTGACCTGGTTGAGCTTGGTCTGCCCGGACTTGACCACCAGCTCCTTCTTGTCGATGTAGGGCTGGAGCACCTTCATCGCGCCGTCGAAGAAGTACTGGGTGTTGTTGTCGTCGTTGGAGCCGGCGAACAGCTCGATGTTGAACGGGCCCTTCTTGCCGCTGTCCAGGCCGAGCTTGTGCACGATGTAGGTGCCCTGGAGGGTGCCGACCTTCTCGTTGTCGAACGAGGCGTAGTAGTCGACGTTCTTGGTGCCGAGGATGAGCCGGTCGTAGGCGATGACCGGGATGTTGGCCTGGGCCGCCTCCTGGAGCACGTTGTTCAGGGACTTGTTGTCGATGGCCGCGATGATCAGGCCCTTGACGCCCTGCGTGATCATGTTCTCGATCTGCGAGACCTGGGTGCTCGGGTCGTCCTCGCCGTAGACCAGCTTGGTCTTGTAGCCCTTGGCCTTGAGGTTCTTGACCATGTCGTTGCCGTCGTTGATCCACCGCTCGGAGGATTTCGTCGGCATCGCGATGCCGATCGTGGCGCCCTTGACGTCGCCCGTCTTCTCCTTGCTGCCGCCCGAGCCGCTCTGGCCGCAGGCGGTCAGGGTGAGGGCGAGGGAGGCGGTCGCGGATATCGCGGCGAGTGCGGCTCTGCGGTTGCGCATGGTGATCATTCCTTGGTCGTCTCGGCGTTGAGAAGTCGTTGAGCGGTCACGCGTTGCTGGGGAAGCGGTGGAGCGTTCCGGGCAGCCGGGAGCCGAGCGGCGCCATGTCGCCGTCCGCGCCGTGCCGGGCGAGCAGGTCCAGGGCGAGCCGGCCGCGCCGCACCCGCTCCCGGGCGGTGTCCAGGGTCACGTCCCTGAGGTGGGTGCCCCACGGGTAGATGCCGGGTGCCTTGGACAGGCCGAACTTCAGATAGAGCGGGGCGCCGCGCCGGATCAGCTCGGCGACCTCGTACATCCGCACATAGCCGCCCAGGTCGTCGGGGGCTTCGATGTACATGTCCATCGGGGCCCCGGACACCCGGCGGATCTCGGTGAGGTGATCCAGTGTCAGATCGCTGGGCACATTGACGGAGTCGGCACCGAGCCGCTCGTAGACGGCGTACGAGGCCGGGTTGACGGGACCGATGAGCGCGGAGACCTTCAGCGTGGTGCCGGCCGGGATGATGCCGTTCTCGCGCGCCCGGTGCAGCGTCCACAGCACGCCCTCGTCGGCGACCAGCAGGCACGTGACGCCCAACTCCGTGGCCCGTACGGCGTCCTCGACGCAGCCGGCGACGGCGTCGTGTCCGCGGGCGCGCAGTCCGGCCCCCCGCGAGTCGGAGCGCACCGAGCCACCGATGTCCCAGGTGCCGCGCGGGCCGGTGAACAGGCACAGCTCGATGTCCCGTTCGGCGGTGGCCTCGACCATCTCGGTGATCTCGGCGTCGGTGAGCATCCACACGCCGCTGCCCTGGCTGATCCGGTGGATCGGCACATCGAGACGGGAGGCCTCCTTCAGGACGACCGCCAGCGCTTCGGGACCCTCGCACGAGGGGATCTCGGTGCGCCAGCGGCCGCCGCCCGGGAAGCTGTGGGCGGAGGCGTCGGCGGGGTCGAGGGCGGGCGCGCCCAGGCCGAGCGTGGCGAGCACCGGCTCGCCGGGCCTGCGGGCTGCCGAAGCGGAAGCGTCGGTCACAAGCTGTCCTTAGGGTCCAGTGTCCTGCGTGTTCGAAATATCGGACGAGGTTCGCGGCTCTGGGTGGAGAGCGGCCTGGGCGGCTCCGCGAAAAAAGCTGGTGGTACGCCGGCCGGGGCGCCGTCAGGTCACGCCCTGGCCGGCGTACGTCTCTAGGGGCGGAGCAGCACCTTGCCCACCTTCGGATCCCCGGCCCCCACCAGCTCGATGGCCTGCGGGAACTCGGTCAGCGGCAGCTCGTGCGTGACCAGCGGCAGCGGGTCCAGCAGCCCGGCGGCGAACACCCGCACGGCGTGCGCCCAGGCGTCCGGCGGCGCCCCGAAGACGGTGTGCACCTCCAGCTGCCGCACGACGAGATCGGTCGGGTCGAGCCCGTCCGCGCCCGGCGCCGGGATCCCGGTGAGGACCAGCCGTCCGCCGCGCCGCAGCAGCGCGGCGGCGGTCCGCGCGGCGGACGCGGACCCGGCGGTCTCGATCACCACGTCGACGTCGTCGGGGAGTTCCTGGTCCCTGGTGCGGAAGTCGCTCGCGCCGTACTGCCGGGACAGTGCCTCCCGGTCCCGTCCGGTGCCCACCACCAGCAGCTCGGCCGGTGAGACCGCCTTCAGGAACTGCACGGCGAACATCCCGAGGGTGCCCGTGCCGACCACCGCGACCCGCTCGCCCGGCCGGGCACGGCCCTTGAGCGCGGCGGCCGCGACACACGCGGCCGGCTCCAGCAGGGCGGCGGCGGTGAGGTCGGCGTCGTCCGGCAGCGCGTGCAGCAGCCGGGCCGGCAGGGTGAGCGTGCCGGCCATGGCGCCCGGCTGGGTGAACCCGGTCTCCTCGTAGCCGGCCGTGCACAGCGTGGTCTCGCCCGCGTGACAGCGGTCGCAGACCTGGCAGTTGCGGAAGCCCTCGCCGACGACCTTGCGGCCGACGAGGGCCGCGGGGACTCCCGGACCCACCCGGGAGACCGTCCCCGACCACTCGTGCCCGGGCGTGAGCGGATACCGCACGTACCCCTCGGGCCGGTTGCCCTGGTACACCTCGCGGTCGCTGCCGCAGATGCCGACCGCGTGCACGGCCACCAGCGCCTCGCCCGGTCCGGGCTCGCGGGGCGTGTGCTCCGCGAGCCGGTGGGCGCCCGGCGCCTCGACGACGACCTGGGAGCTCACTTCGTGCCCTTCGGCTTGCGCTGCTCCCAGCCCTCGGCCCACAGGTCGAACCGGGCCTGCTGCTGGGGGAACTCGGCGGCGGCGTCGACGTCCAGCTCGACGCCGAGGCCGGGCGCGTCGGACAGATGGAAGCATCCGTCCTCCGGATCGACCTGCGGCGCGCCCTTGACCACCTTCTTGATCTCCGCGTCCGCGAAGTCGTTGAAGTGCTCAAGGATCTTGAAGTTCGGCGAGGTGAAGCCGACCTGGAGGGACGCGGCGGTCAGCACGGACCCGCCGACGTTGTGCGGCGCGACCAGCATGTAGTGCGTCTCGGCGGTCGCCGCGAGCTTGCGGGTCTCCCAGATGCCGCCGATGTGGCCGACGTCGGGCTGGATGATGTCCACGGACTGGCTGTCGAACAGCTCGCGGAACTCGATCCGGTCGTGGATCCGTTCCCCGGTGGCGACCGGGATGTCCACCTTGGCCGCGACCTTCTCCAGCGCCTTCAGGTTCTCCGGCGGGACCGGCTCCTCCAGCCAGGCCGGCCTGAAGGGCGCCATCTCCCTGGCCAGCCGTACGGCGGTGGCGGGGGAGAAGCGGCCGTGCATCTCCAGCATCAGCTCGGCGTCCGGGCCGATCGCGTCCCGTACGGCCTCGATGAGGGAGACGGCGTACAGGGTCTCCTGGTGGTCCAGCTCGAAGTGCCCGGTGCCGAACGGGTCGATCTTCAGCGCCCGGTACCCGCGCTCCACGACCTGCTGGGCGGCCTTGTGGTAGGCCTCCGGCGTCCGCTCGGTCGTGTACCACCCGTTGGCGTACGCCTTGACCCTGTCCGTCACCTTGCCGCCGAGCAGCTGCCACACCGGTACGCCCAGCGCCTTGCCCTTGATGTCCCAGCAGGCCATCTCGACGACCGCGATGCCGGACATCACGATCTCACCCGCACGGCCGTAGTCGCCGTACTTCATCCGGCGTACGAGGTCCTCGACGGCGAACGGGTCCGAGCCGAGAATGTGATTGGCCTCGGCCTCCCGCAAGTAGCCGATCAGCGCGTCGGTGTGACCGAGCATCCGGGTCTCGCCGACTCCCGTGATCCCCTCGTCGGTGTGCACCTGGACGTAGGTCAGGTTGCGCCACGGCGTGCCGACCACGTGCGTGCTGATTCCGGTGATGCGCACGGCAGTTGCCCCTCAGCTGTTCGAGATTTCGTCACACGTTCGAAATGCTGGCGTGACAGTAAGGACGGGGCGGCGGGAGTGTCAATGGGTCGAACAGGTAACGGTTTCGGCAAGGCTTTCGAGAATTCTTTCGTTTTCTACGAAACTTTCACAGCGGTGCCTAGGAACATGACCCATGGGGAATCTAGTCTTCCGGCGTCATGGACTACTGCCACCCGTGCCAACGGCACCTCAACGGCGCCCTGGCCTGCCCCGGGTGCGGAGCACCGGCACACCCCGCCGCGGAAGCGACGGTCGCGTACGCCCACGCGGGCACGGGTGAGATGCCGGGGTACGGCGTGCCCCACCAGTACGCGCAGCCCGAGTCCCACGAGTCCCGCATCCCCCAGCAGTACCGGCCTGCCGGGCCGGAACGGACGGGGTGGACGAAGGAGCCCGAGCCGCAGGAGAACTGGGCCCCCGGCGCGGAGGCCGGGTCCCTGGCCGACGGCGACCCGGGCCCCGGGGCCGACGTCGAGTCCGACGCCGAGTCCGACGCCGGGCCCGCCGGTGGCCGGGCCGCCCGCCGCAGAGCGCGCGGCACCGCCGCCGTGGGTCCCGCCGACGCCGACGCCAGCCGCCGTGACCGCAAGGCCGCCGCCCACCGGCGCCGGCGTCGCCGCGCCCTGCTGGTCACCGCGGGCTTCGTGCTGGCCGCGGGCGGCCTCAGCCTCACCGAACTCGGCACGGACGCGCCCTTCTCGCCCTTCTCCAGCGGCCAGCCGGACCCGGCGGGGAACGCCGCGGCCGACGGTGGCACGTCCTCGCCGTCCCCCGGCGCCACGGCCGGCCCGGCCTCCGGCACCTCCGGAGCGCGCCCGGGCGCGGCCGGCTCCGCCTCCCCGGACGCCTCGGCCTCCGCGTCCGCCTCCAAGTCCCCGAAGGACAAGGCCTCCAGGTCGCCCGGGGCCAAGGACACCGGCACGGCGCGGCCGACCGCCACGACGGGCTCCGGCACGACCACCCAGGCTCCGGCGAACCCCGCCCCGTCCCGGCCGGCCCCCGCCCCGTCCAGCGCCCCGACGACGTCCGGCCCGTCCCCGACGCCCTCGCCCACCAAGACCTGCAACCGTTTCCTCTGGTGGTGCACCTGAGCCCCGGCGCGCACGCGCGCACCACCCCGCGCCATCCGCCATCCGGGGCATCGACGACACCCGGTGCCGCTCTCGGCGGTTGAGTCGAACAGGTACGTCGCGCCGTACCGGTCTCGGGAACGCCCCGAGCGGGAAAGGGCGTTGTGCTGAGAGGGAGCAGCGAGCAGCGGCTCGGTTGAGGAGAGCGATGACGCAGCAGATCACCGTCCAGGGCACGGTCGCCGAGGGTTTCGAGGCGGTGCGCGAGGAGTTCGCCGCCTTCGTGGCCGGTGAACGGGACGACTACGAAGGCCAGTTGTGCGCGTACGTGCACGGGCGGCGGGTCGTCGACCTGTGGGCGGGCGCGGAGGCGGACTCGCTGTACGGCGTGTTCTCGTCCACCAAGGGCGCGGCGTACCTGGTCGTCGCGCTGCTGGTGCAGGACGGCACGCTGGAGCTGGACCGCAAGGTCACCTACTACTGGCCGGAGTTCAGCGCCGAGGGCAAGGGCGCGGTGACCCTCCGGGACCTGCTGGCGCACCGGGCGGGTCTGGTCGGGATCGACGCCGGGTTCTCCGCCGAGGAGCTGGCCGACGACCGGGCGCTTGCCGAACGGCTCGCCGACCAGAAGCCGTTCTGGCGCCCGGGGACGGCCTTCGGCTACCACGCGTTCGTGATCGGCGCGCTCACCGGCGAGGTGGTCCGCCGGGCCACGGGCCACACCCTCCAGGAGGTGTACGGGGAACGGGTGCGCGCCCCCTACGGCACGGACTTCTTCCTGGGCCTGCCCGAGTCCGAGGAGCCCCGCTTCCGCCCGGTCCAGCCGATGCTGCCGACCCCCGCCCAGCAGGCCCTGCTGGACGCCCAGCAGACCGGCCCGCACACCCTGGCCTCGATCGCCTTCAACACCCACGTCCCGGAGCCGCGCACCCTGCTGGACCACGCCAACTCCCGCCTCGTACGGGCCAAGGGACCGGCGTCCGCGGGCGGCGTCGCCTCCGCACGGGGGCTCGCGACGATGTACGCGGCGGCGATCAGCGAACTGGACGACCGGCCACCGCTGCTCAAGCCCGACACCGTCGCCGAGGTGGGCCAGATCCACTCCGTCGGCTACGACCTGGTGTCCCTCGGCCACAGGTCGTACGGCCTCGGCTTCCAGGCCACCGCCGACATGGCGCACCCGGTCCTGGGCGCGGGTACCTTCGGCCACAGCGGCGCGGCCGGCAGTCAGGCGTTCGCAGACCCGCGCAGCGGCCTGGCGTACGGCTACACGCGCCGGCGGATGGCTTTTCCGGGCGGAGCGGCGCCGGAGAACGACGGCTTGGTGAGAGCGGTGCACAGGGCAGCGCTGGCGGCGTGAGGGCCGCCCCGCAGGGGCGCGGGGCTGGGGCGGTATGCGGCTCCGCCGCGTGGGCACGGGCGACCGTCATGCGTGCCGGCCTCAGCCTCCGGCGTCCTTCCCCTCAACCGTCTGCTTGATCCGGTCGATCTGAAGCCTCGCGAAATCGTCGTAGGGCTCGCCTTCGGGAAGGCCCTGACTCGCCACGCGGACCAAGGTCCCGCCGAGGCGCATGAAGATCTCGGTGTTCCGCCCGGTGAACGCGTCGGTCTCGTCCGTGTCCGCCGAGACCTTCAGCGGTTTCGCCCCGGCGCCGGCACCACGGTGCTCCTTTGCCGCCAGGCCCTTCATGGCGGCCTCCGCGTCGTCCGGCGTCCGAAAGGCGTAGATGGTGAAGACGACCTGCCCTTCGCCCCCCTGCGTGATGTGCGACGAGCCCAGCGCCACGAAGCCACCGCACTTCGTCCCCGTGTCGGCCTGACAGGTCTTGACGGACACGGCCGGCTTGTCGATGTCGACGCCGAATCCGTCCCAGCCTTCAGGGGCGCTGCCCGTGTCCACCAGGGCCCTGCGCACCTGGTCCCACGTGAGCACGACGGGTGCCTTCGACTGTTCGCCGCCGGCTCCGGCCCCCGCCCCGGCACCGCCACCGGTGCTCCCACTGCTGGCGCCGCCGTTGCCCGCGCACGCCGTGAGCGCCGCCGCCAGCGCGGCTCCCACCGCAATCCCCCGTGCCACTCTGAACACCGTCAACTCCTTCGCGGACCGGATCATTTGGCATGCACCCAACCGCACGGACGTGTCGACCGCCAAATCCCCCCGCCGAAAAGAGACCGCACCCCACGTCCAAGGGTGCGGTCTCCGCAGTACGCAACGACGATCGTCAGACCAGCGTCACGCTGATGTTCCCGCGCGTCGCCTTCGAGTACGGGCACACCTGGTGAGCCTTCTCGACCAGTTCCCGCGCCACCTCGGCGGACACGTTCGGGATGCTCGCCGAGATCTCCACGATGATCCCGAACCCGTCGTCGTTCTTGCCGATCCCGACCTTCGCGGTGACGGTCGACCCGGAGACGTCGGCTCCCTCCTGCCGGGCGACGACCCCGAGCGCGCCCTGGAAGCAGGCGCTGTACCCCGCGGCGAACAGCTGCTCCGGGTTGGTCCCGGATCCGCTGCCGCCCATCTCCTTCGGCGGGTTGACGACGACGTCGAGTCGGCCGTCGTCCGTGGCGACCCGGCCGTCACGGCCGTTCTCGGCGGTGGCGACGGCGGTGTACAGGACGTCGGACTGCGTGATGGGCATGCGGTTGTCTTCCTCCTCGGTCCGCCGCGACTCGCGCCCACGATCGACGACGGATTTCGGAACGAAGTTACCGCATGCCGGAAATTCAGTGAAGGCTAGAGCTTGACGATCATCTTCCCGATGTTGTCGCCCCGCAGAACCCCGAGGAACGCCTCCAGGTTGTTCTCGATGCCCTCGACGACCGTCTCGCGGTACTTCAGCTGCCCCGAGGCGACCCAGGGTCCGACCTGCTGGACGAACTGCTGCTGCAGGTCGTAGTGGTCGCCGACCAGGAAGCCCTCGATACGGCCGCGGGTCTGGATGAGACGGGCGAGGTTCCTCGGTCCCGGCGCGGGCTCGGTGTTGTTGTAGACCGAGATCATGCCGCAGACGGCGATCCGGCCACCCTGGTTCAGCGAACCGATCGCGGCCTCCAGGTGGTCCCCGCCGACGTTGTCGAAGTACACGTCGATGCCGTCGGGCGCGGCCTCGCGCAGCTGCTCGGCGACCGGGCCGTTCTTGTAGTTGAACGCGGCGTCGAAGCCGTACTCCTCGACCAGCAGCTTGACCTTCTCGTCGGAGCCGGCCGAGCCGATGACCCGCGAGGCGCCCATGAGCTTGGCGAGCTGGCCGACCTGGCTGCCGACGGCGCCCGCCGCGCCGGACACGAAGACGATGTCGCCCTCCTTGAAGGAGGCGGTGCGCACCAGGCCGGCGTAGGCGGTCAGGCCCGTCATGCCGAGCACGCCGAGGTACGCCGACAGCGGCACGTCGTGGGCGCCGGCGTCGACCTTGACGGCCGGAACGGCCGTCGGGCCGACCTTGACCGCGTTCTTCGCGTCCACGACCGCGTACTCGCGCCAGCCGAAGAAGTGCAGGACGTGGTCGCCGGCCTCGATGCCCTCGGCGTGCGAGGTGATCACCTCGCCGACCGCGCCGCCCTGCATGACCTTGCCCAGCTCGAAGGGGGCCGCGTACGACTTGGCCGCCGACATCCGGCCGCGCATGTACGGGTCCACGGAGAGGAACTTGTTCCGCACCAGAACCTGGCCCTCGCCCGGGGTGGGGACCGGGGCCTCGACGAGCGCGAAGTCCTCGGGCTTCGGCCAGCCGACGGGGCGGCTGAGCAGGTGCCACTCGCGGTTGATCATGACAGAGCCTTTCCTGATTACTTCAGTACCTGAAACAACCATGCGCTTCAATATTTCAGGATGTCAAGTAAGCGGGTATCCTGGTGGCATGGCCACACCACCGAAGCCCCACCGCCCCGACGCCCTGACGATGGAGGTCGTCGAACTCATCGGGGACGTGGTGGCCCGCTTCTACACCGACTACGAGGAAGCGGCGGGCGAGCACGCGCTGACCGGACCGCAGGCCCGGCTCCTCAGCCTGCTGTCGGCGGAGCCGCTGCCGATGCGGAAGCTGGCGCACAAGCTCAAGTGCGAGCCGTCGAACGTCACGGGCATAGTGGACCGCCTGGAGTCCCGCGGCCTGGTGGAGCGCCGCCCCGACCCGGCCGACCGCCGGGTCAAGGTGGCCGCCGCCACCGACGACGGCCTGCGCGTCGCCCGTGACCTGCGCGAGGGCCTCCGCTTCGCCCGCGAACCCCTGGCCGGTCTCTCCGAGGACGAGCGCCGCTCCCTGCGCGATCTGCTGAGCCGCATGCTGGCCGGCTGAGAGTCGGTAGAGTTCCCGCCATGCGCGATCTTGGGGCGGGATTCGGTTATCTGCTGAAGGGGCAGCGCTGGATGGCCCGGCACGGCCGCCAGTACGGCTTCGGGCTGCTGCCGGGGCTGATCACCCTGGCCCTGTACGCGGCGGCGCTGGTCGCGCTCGCGGTGTGGGGCGAGGACGCCGTCACCTGGGCGACCCCCTTCGCGGACGACTGGTCCAGCCCGTGGCAGGGCCTGTTCCGCGGTTTCCTCACCGCCGTGCTGTTCGCCCTCGGGCTGCTGCTGGCCGTGCTGACGTTCACGGCCGTCACCCTGCTGGTCGGCCAGCCCTTCTACGAGAGCCTGTCGGAGAAGGTCGACGCCGACGTCTCGCCCGACGGCACCGCCCCGCGGTCGGACCTGCCGCTCTGGCGCGAGCTGTGGATATCGGCCCGCGACAGCCTGCGCGTCCTGGTGCGGGCCGCGCTGTGGGGGGTGCTGCTCTTCGCCTTCGGCTTCCTGCCGTTCGTCGGGCAGACGGCCGTCCCCGTGATCGGCTTCTTCGTCACCGGCTTCTTCCTCACCGAGGAACTGGCCGCCGTGGCCCTCCAGCGCCGGGGCGTCGACCTGCGCGCCCGGCTCGCCCTGCTCCGCTCCCGCAAGACCCTGGTCTGGGGCTTCGGCACGCCCCTCGGCCTGGCCTTCCTGGTCCCGTTCGTCGCGGTGTTCCTGATGCCGGGCGCGGTCGCGGGAGCCACGCTCCTCGCCCGTGACCTGCTGGGCGAGGAGAACGCCGACGACGGCTCCGCTCCCGACGGGGAGCCCGACATGGAGGACGTCACCCCGTGACCCAGATACTCGCCGTCGCCGTCATCACGGTCCTCGCCGTGATCGCCCCCGGCGCCGACTTCGCGATGATCGTCCGCAACAGCTACCTGTACGGGCGCCGCACCGGCCTGCTCGCCGCCGCGGGCGTCGCCGCCGGTGTCCTGGTCCACGTCACCTACACCCTGCTCGGCGTCGGCCTGCTGATCGCCTCCTCCACCGCCCTGTTCACGGTGATCAAGCTGATCGGCGCGGCCTACCTCGTCCTCGTCGGCATCCGCACCTACCGCACCCGCGGCGAGCTGAAGATCGACCTGGACGACCGGCGCGAGCTGACCCCGCTCGCGGCGCTGCGCACCGGCTTCCTCACCAACGTGCTCAACCCGAAGACGACCCTCTTCGTCGTCTCCACCTTCGCCCAGGTCGTCAGCCCGGACACCCCGCTGTACCAGCAGGTGGGGTACGGCCTGTTCATGTCGCTCGCCCACCTGCTCTGGTTCGGCGTGGTCGCCGCGTTCTTCTCGCAGGCCCGGATGCGGACCCTGATGCTGGGCGCCCAGAAGATCCTCAACAAGGTCATCGGCTCGGTCCTGGCCGGCCTCGGCGTCAGCCTCGCGCTCGCGCCGTCGCACTGAGCGGACCGGCCGGCTTCAGCGGGGGATCCGTTCCGCCGCCTCCCGCAGCGCCGCCACGAAGGCCCGTGCCGCCGCCGTGAGGGACCGTCCCCGCACCGTCGCCGCGTACACGGCCCGCGGCGGGGCGTCCTCGGCGTGCAGGGGCAGCAGCACGACATCCGGGCGTACGGACGCGGCGGCCGGCGCCGGGACCGGCGTCCCCCCCGAGACCGGCGGCGACGTAGCCCTGCTTGGCGGTCCACTCGGCGACGACCTGGGCGACGCGCGGCCGGAAGCCCTGCCGCACGGCCGCGTCGAGGAGGGTGCCCTCGGGCCGGGCGCTGCCCGCGATCCAGTCGGCGTCGGCGAGCCGCGCCGGCCGCACCCCCCCTCGGCCGGGGCGAGCGGATGGCCGACGGGGACGGCGAAGGGCGAGCCTCAGTCCCCCCGCTCGCCCAGCAACCGCACGAAGTCCCGGAACGCCCCCGGCATGTCCACCGAGTCCGGGTCCAGGAGCCACTGGTACTGTAGACCGTCCATCACGGCCACGAGCAGCGGTGCGGTGCGCTCCGGTGTGAGGCCGTTCGGCAGGCTGTCGCCGTACTCGGCGCGCAGGACCGACGCCATCGACTCCCGTACGCGCGCGTACCGTTCGGTGAAATACCCCCGCGCCGGGTGGCCCTCGGTCACGCTCTCGCCGAGCAGCGCCGAGAAGGTCTGGATGATCGCCGGGCGCATCGCGTTGTACTCCACCAGGGACGCCAGCAGATCCATCCGCCACTGCGTGTCCGGTACCGCGTCCCACCGGTCCCGCTCCTGCAGCACGGCCACCAGCAGGGCGTCCTTGGTGGGGAAGTAGTGCAGCAGGCCCTGCTGGGTGAGGCCGACGCGCTCGGCGACCGCGGCCAGGCTCGCGCCCCGGTAACCGCGCTCGGCGATCACCTCCAGCGCCGCCCCGACGATCTCCGCACGCCGCTCCTCGCTCCTGACCCTCGCGTTCATGAGGTCACCGTACGGCACTCACCCGAGTCGGAGATAACAGCAAGATTACGAAACCTACCGTGTTACAGGGGGTAGATGCACGATGGAGGCACCTGCACGGACGCCCAACGAGGAGGTACCGCGATGGCGGGATCCCAGCCCACCCCGGCCGACACGGCCCGCGAGGCGGCCGTCGAGGCCGCCCTCGGCAAGCTCGGCCTCGACGCCAAGGCGCGGCTGCTGGCCGGCCAGGACATGTGGACCCTGCCCGCGCTGCCGGAGATCGGCCTGAAGTCCCTGGTCATGTCCGACGGTCCGATCGGCGTCCGTGGTGTGCGCTGGAGCGCCGACGACCCGTCCGTCGCCCTGCCCTCGCCGACCGCGCTCGCCGCCACCTGGGACCCCGAACTCGCCCGCCGCGCGGGGGTGCTGCTCGCCCAGGAGGCCCGGCGCAAGGGCGTCCACGTCCTGCTCGCGCCCACCGTCAACCTGCACCGCTCCCCGCTCGGCGGGCGCCACTTCGAGTGCTACAGCGAGGACCCGCTCCTCACGGGCGCGATCGGCAGCGGCTATGTCACCGGCGTCCAGTCCGGCGGAGTCGGCACCACCGTCAAGCACTTCGTCGCCAACGACGCCGAGACCGACCGCTTCACCGTGAACAACCTGGTCCCCGAACGCGCCCTGCGCGAGCTGTACCTCGCCCCCTTCGAGGCCATCGTCGCGGGCGCCCGCCCCTGGGGCGTCATGACCGCCTACAACACGGTCAACGGCACGACGATGACCGAGCACCACCACCTGGTCAACGAGGTCCTGCGGGGCGAGTGGGGCTTCGACGGCTTCAACGTCTCCGACTGGATGGCCGCCCGGGACACCGTCGGCGCCATCTCGGGCGGCCTCGACGTCGCCATGCCCGGACCGCGGACCGTCTACGGGGAGGCCCTCGCCCGCGCCGTCCGGGACGGCGAGGTCGCCGAGGAAGCCGTCGACGCGGCCGTACGCCGGGTGCTCCGGCTCGCCGCCCGCGTCGGGATCCTCGACGGCGCCGAACCCGTCGTACCCGAACCGCCCGCGCCCGTCGACGGCGAGGCGCTGGCCCGCGAGATCGCCCGCCGCTCCTTCGTCCTCCTCCGCAACGAGAACAGCGCCCTCCCGCTGCGGCCGAACGGCACGGTGGCCCTGATCGGCGCCGCCGCCCGCGACGCCCGTGTCCTCGGCGGCGGTTCGGCCACCGTCTTCCCGGCCCGGATCGTCTCCCCGCTCGACGGCCTCACCGCCGCACTCCCCGAGGGCACCCTCAGCTACGCCGTCGGGGCCGACCCGGCCACCGAACTGGGCGTCGCCGACCAGGGCTTCAGCCTCGGCGCCGTCTGCCGCGACGCCGACGGCCGGGTCACCGGCACCCGCTCCGCCCCGAACGGCCTGATCCAGTGGATGGGTTCGGACCTCCCCGAGGGCGTCACCCACGCCACCCTGCACACCGTCGAACTCACCGGCACCTTCACCCCCCGCGCGAGCGGCCCGCACACCTTCGGCATCAAGGGCATGGGCCCCTTCACGCTCACCATTGACGGGACGACGTACTACGACGACGTCCAACGCCCCGACAAGGACGACCCCTTCGAGGCCTTCTTCGGCGCCCCCGTACCCCGTGCCCAGGCCGAACTCACCGCCGGTGAGCCGGTCGACATCTCCCTCACCCATGTCGTCCAGCTCCCCGAGGACCTCCCGATGAAGGTCGTCACCTTCGCGCTCGCCCACGCCGAGCCGCAGCGCGACGCCGAGGAGCTGATCGCCGAGGCCGCCCGGGCGGCGCGCACCGCGGACACGGCCGTCGTCGTGGTCGCCACCACCGACCGGGTGGAGTCCGAGGGCTTCGACCGTACGGACCTGAAGCTCCCCGGCCGCCAGGACGACCTGGTGCACGCCGTCGCCGCCGCCAATCCGAACACGGTCGTGGTCGTCAACTCCGGCTCCCCGGTCGAAATGCCCTGGTGCGACGAGGTCGCCGCGGTCCTGCTCAGCTGGTTCCCCGGCCAGGAGGGCGGCGCCGCCCTCGCCGACGTCCTCACCGGCGCCCACGAGCCCGGCGGCCGCCTCCCCACCACCTGGGGCGCCCTCGGTGACGCTCCGGTCACCCAGGTCACCCCGACCGACGGTGAACTCCACTACACCGAGGGAGTGTTCATCGGCTACCGCGCCTGGGAGCGGGCCGGCCGCACCCCCGCCCACCCCTTCGGCCACGGCCTCGGCTACACCGACTGGGCCTATGAGTCCCTGGACGTCGACGGCACCACCGCGCGCATCCGCCTACGCAACACGGGCGAGCGACCCGGCCGGGAGGTCGTCCAGGTCTACGTCTCCCCGGCCGGGCCCGGCCCCGAGCGCCCGGCCCGGCTGCTGGCCGGCTTCGCCTCCGCAGAGGCGGGCCCCGGCGAGAGCGCCGAGGTGACCGTCGCCCTGCCGCGCCGCGCCTTCGAGGTCTGGGACGAGGCGGCGAAGACGTGGGTGTGTGTGAAGGGTTCGTACGAGATCGCCGCCGGACGCTCGATCGTGGACCGCAGGCTCACCGCGCCGATTAACGTCTGATCCGGGACAAGTCCCCCACGAGCAGCCCCGGTCCGGGACCTGACCCCTGGACCGGGGCTCGTCCCGTCCGGGTACGGATAGACTCCCGGCCCGCGAACAGCGGACAGCGCACAGCACCGGGCACGGGGGAGAGAGCGTGTATCCAGGCCAGCAGCACCAACCCAGTCCTTACGGGCAGCAACAGCCGGGCCCCTACGGGCCGCCGCAGCCGCCCGCAGGACCGTACGGACAGCAGCCGGCGGCGCCGTACGGGCCCCAGCAGCCGGGGCAGTACGGCGGGCAGCCGTATCCGCCTCAGCAGCCCTATCCGCCGCAGCCGTACCAGCCGCACCCGTCGCAACAGACCGCACCGGCGCCCGCCCAGCAGCTCGGCGAGGGGCGGATGCGGCTGGACCCGAACCTCACCCCGGCCCAGCGTGATCTGGCGCTGAAGATCCAGGCCAAGTCCAAGCCGATGGCCTACGGCATGGTCCTGGGCATTCCGCTCACCTTCGGCGGCGTCCACTACGGCATCACCGAGAAGCCCCTCGGATTCGTCGCGGCGCTCGCCGGACTGGCCCTGCTGGCCTTCGGGGTCTACTCCCTGCTGCAGATGCAGGGCCTCAAACGGCAGCTGAGGCTCGTCACGGCCGACGCCTGGCGTTCCCCGGCCGCGCATCTGCCCGGCGCCCGCAAGGCCGCCACCCTGGCCGCCTACCTCAACGGTCTGCTGGTCCTGCTGTCCCTCGCCGCGACCGGCTATCTGCTCTACAAGGGCGCCGGCTGGGGTGCGTACGGCAACTCCCTGGGCTTCGGCGCCCTGATGCTCGGCGCGGCCCTGCCGTTCGGCATGGCGCTGTCCGCGGCGACCACCATCCCGCAGCTGCTCCGGGTGGTTCCGGCCGGGGCGAAGGTTGGCCGGAGCCTGTACTCCATCATCTTCGTGCTGGCCACGACGGTGACCGGTGAGGGGATCAAGGGGCACACGGTGGGGCCGGCGGTGGCCGGCGTCGTGACCCTGCTGATCTGCGGCGGGGCGATGTCCCTGCTGGGCAGGGCGGCCAAGCGGATGCGGGGCGAGACCGTCTAGCGGACCCCGAACCCGTACACCGTCTGCGACCTGAGGACCGCCCCCGGCCGCAGCACCGTGCTCGGGAACTCCGGCCGGTTCGGGGAGTCCGGGAAGTGCTGGGTCTCCAGGGCGATGCCGTCTCCCGGGGCGAACGGCTCGCCCAGGTGGTCGGCGGTGTACAGCTGGAGGCCCGGTTCGGTCGTCGCCACGGTCAGGGTTCGCCCGGAGGCCGGGTCGTACAGCTCGGCGACCTCCTCGGGGGTGCCGGTCACGCCCTTGTCCAGGACGAAGTTGTGGTCGTAGCCCGAGCCGACCTTGCGAGCGGCACGGAAGTCGAAGCGGGAGCCGGTCACGTCCTCCAGGACGCCCGTGGGGATCAGCTGGGTGTCGGCCGGGGTGAAACGCGAGGCGGCGAGCCGCAGTTCGTGGCCGCCGGCGTGGCCCGCGCCGGACAGGTTGAAGTAGCTGTGGTGGGTGAGGTTGATCACGGTCGGGGCGTCGGTGACCGCCTCGTACGCGATCCGCAGCGCGCCGGAGGCGTCGAGCGAGTAGGTGGCCGACACCTCGACCCGGCCCGGGAAGCCCTCCTCGCCGTGCGGGCTGACCCGGCTCAGCCGCACCCCGTGGTCCACCGGCTCCGCCGCCCACACCCGCTTGTCGAACCCTTGCGCGCCGCCGTGCAGGGAGTTCGGGCCGTTGTTCGGTTCCAGGGCGTGGACGACCCCGTCCAGCCGGAAGCGGGCGCCCGCGATCCGGTTGGCGTACCGGCCGACCAGGGCGCCGGCGTACGGCTCCGGGTGGGCGCGATAGCCGTCCAGGCCGGCGAAGCCCAGTACCACGTTCGCCGTCCGGCCCTCCCGGTCCGGCACCTCGACCGAGCGCACGATCCCGCCGTACGTCAGGACCTCCACCCGTGTCCCGGCGCGCTCCAGTGTCCAGCGGTGGACCTCGGTGCCGTCGGAAAGTGTGCCGAAAAGTTCGCTCATGTGGAAAACCCTAGGCGAGGAGTGTCCTAGGCAACCGGACTGGCCGCGGTGATCGTCCGGTAGGCGATGGCCGCGAGCCGGGCCTGGCCGTCCCTGCTGGGATGGAACCAGTCCCAGTGGCTGAGCTGGTCGGTGCCGAAGCGGTAGTCGTACACCGCGTTGTTGTCGAAGCGGCAGCGGCGGTCCTGGGCGCAGACCTCCTTCAGCACCTTGTTGTACTCCACCACCCGCTGCTCCACCTGGTCACGGCGGAGTGCGGCCCCGCTGGTCAGGTCGTCCGCGCCGGACAGCATCGACGGGCAGATGCCCAGCTTCCACACCTGCTTGCCCAGCGGATCGGTGCGGCCCTCGGACCACAGCCGCTTCAGGTTCGGCACGCTCGACACGTACACCTGTGTCTTCGGCCGGGCCGCACGCAGGGTGTGCAGCGCCTCCTCGAAGTCCGCGCGGAAGTCGGCCACCGGGGTCATCGCCCGCGCCGAGGACCGGCAGGCGTCGTTCGCGCCCACCATCACCGTCACCAACTCCGGGCCGCGGGCCGCCGCCTGGGCCATCTGCTCCGGCAGGTCCGCCATCCGGGCACCGGTCTGCGCGTAGTTCCAGCTGCGCTCCGCCGCGCCCGTGACCCCGAGCAGGCGCACCGCCAGGCTGTCGACCTTCGCGTCGCTGCCCGTCGCCCACGACACCTCGGGGCAGTCCGACAGCACCGTGCACGCGTCGAAGCCGCGGGTGATGGAGTCGCCGACGGCGGCGATCGAGTCGGGGTTGCGGTTCCACACCGGGGCGGGCCTGGCGGCGTGTGCACCGGTGGCCTCAGGCGCGGGCGAACTGCCGTCCCCGGCGTCGCACCCGGCGACCCCCAGCACGGCGGCCGCCACGACGGCGAGAGCGGCCCGCCCACGACTGATTCGCTTCCGCATCCCCTGCTGATCCCCTCGTCGTCCAACCCGGCGTCACCGCGTCCCGCCTCTGTGCTTCCTCCCATAACAACGTGCGAGGGTTCCCGACCCGGCGCCTTGGAACGGAGCACCCCCGTACAAGCGTCCCCCTGGGTGAATGGCGCAGGTTTCCTGGCACCGGGACCGACGGTACGTCACACTCCTTGCACCGCCGCAGGGTAGCCTCGCCATCAACGCGGCCGTCGTGCCACTGCCGCCAGCCAGTCCGCAAGATGTCCCGCTCTGCCCGGAGGTTCCGGTGACGACACGTGGAGTTCTGTACGTGCACTCCGCGCCGCGCGCGCTGTGCCCGCACGTCGAGTGGGCCGTCGCGGGGGTGCTCGGCACGCGCGTCAACCTCGACTGGATCCGGCAGCCCGCGGCCCCCGGCACCTGGCGCTCGGAGTTCTCCTGGCAGGGCGAGGCGGGCACGGCCTCCAAGCTGGCCTCCGCGCTGCGCGGCTGGCACCTGCTCCGCTTCGAGGTCACGGCCGAGCCCTGCCCGACCGCGGAGGGCGAGCGCTACAGCTGCACACCCGACCTCGGAATCTTCCACGCCGTCACCGGCATCCACGGCGACATCCTCATCCCCGAGGACCGTCTGCGCGCGGCGCTGACGCGCTCCCAGCGGGGCGAGACCGACCTGGAGGCCGAGATCGCCAAGCTGCTGGGCAAGCCCTGGGACGACGAACTGGAGCCCTTCAGGTACGCGGGCGAAGGCGCCCCGGTCCGCTGGCTGCACCAGGTGGTCTGAGTCTGCGCACCCACGTCTCCTGTCCGGGCACGAGAAAGGGCCCCCGCCGAGAGGCAGGGGCCCTCACTCATGTTCTCAGACGGTCCTGAACGCCAGGACCACGTTGTGCCCGCCGAATCCGAACGAGTCGTTCAGCGCGGCGATCCGGCCCTCGACCGGCAGCTTCCGGGCCTCGCCCCGGACGACGTCGGCGTTGGCCTCCGCCTCCGGGTCGATGTTCTCGACGTTGATCGTCGGCGGCGCCACCCGGTGGTACAGCGCGAGCACGGTCGCGACCGACTCCACGCCGCCCGCACCACCGAGCAGATGACCGGTCATCGACTTGGTCGCCGAGACCGCGAAGTGGTCGGTGTCGTCGCCGAACACCTTCCGCAGCGCCTTCAGCTCGGCGATGTCACCGGCCGGCGTCGAGGTGGCGTGCGCGTTGACGTGCACGATCTCGGCCGGGTTCAGGTCGGTGTTGTCCAGCAGGTTCTGCAGCGCGTGCGAGATGCCGCGGCCCTCGGGCTCCGGCTGCACGATGTCGTGGCTGTCGGCGGAGATGCCCTGCCCGACGGCCTCCGCGTACACCCGCGCCCCGCGCTTCGCGGCGTGCTCGGCGGACTCCAGGACGAGCACGCCGGCGCCCTCGCCGAGGACGAAGCCGTCGCGCTCCAGGTCGTAGGGACGCGAGGCACCCTGCGGGTCCTCGTTGTTCTTGGACATCGCCATCATGTTGCCGAACGCGGCGATCGGCAGCGGGTGGATGGCCGCCTCCGTACCGCCGGCGACGACGACGTCGGCCCGGCCGGTGCGGATCATCTCGATCGCGTACCCGATGGCCTCGGCGCCCGAGGCGCACGCGGAGACCGGCGTGTGCACGCCCGCACGGGCGCCCACGAGCAGGCCCACGTTGGCCGAGGGGCTGTTCGGCATCAGCATGGGGACGGTGTGCGGGGAGACGCGGCGGACGCCCTTCTCCTTGAGCACGTCGTACTGGTCGAGCAGCGTGGTCACGCCGCCGATGCCGGAGGCGATGACCGCGCCCAGCCGGTCCGGGTCGACGCTGCCGTCCTCACCGGCCTTGCCGGTGAAGCCCGCGTCCTTCCAGGCCTCCTGGGTGGCGATCAGCGCGAACTGCGCGGAACGGTCCAGCTTGCGGGCCTGCGGCCGCGGGATGACCTCGGTGGGCTCCACGGCGACCGGGGCCGCGATCTTGACGGCCTGCTCGGCCGCCCAGTCCTGCTCCAGGGGCTTGACACCGGACTTGCCGGCGATCAGACCCTCCCAGGTCGAGGCTGCGTCGCCACCCAGCGGTGTGGTTGCGCCGATACCGGTGACGACCACGGTGCGATTGGTCGGGCTCACGGGAATTCTTTCTCCAACAGATGCGGGATTCTACGGCGCCACCGCCGGGTGGCGGGGCCTTGCAGCCTTCAGGACCGAGGGGTGGCTCAGGCCTGGTGCTTGAGGATGTAGTCGGTCGCGTCGCCGACGGTCTTGAGGTTCTTGACGTCCTCGTCCGGGATCTTCACGTCGAAGCGCTCCTCGGCGGCGACGACGACCTCGACCATGGACAGCGAGTCGACGTCCAGGTCGTCGGTGAAGGACTTGTCCAACTGGACGTCCTCAACCGGGATGCCAGCGATCTCGTTCACGATGTCGGCGAGACCCTTGACGATCTCTTCCTGAGTGGCGGCCATGTCAGGCGCTCCTTCTTCGATGTTCCAGACGGTTTGTGGCAGTTGTCCCCCTGCCGGATGCGAGATCCGGCACGGAGTGCCTAGGGGAGGGTAACGACCGTGGCGGCGTAGACGAGACCCGCCCCGAATCCGATGACGAGCGCGGTGTCGCCGCTCTTCGCCTCCCCGGTCGCCAGAAGCCGCTCCATTGCGAGCGGAATCGAGGCGGCCGAGGTGTTGCCGGTGGTGCGGATGTCCCGGGCGACCGTGACATGCTCCGGCAGTTTGAGGGTCTTCACCATCGAGTCGATGATCCGCACGTTGGCCTGGTGCGGGATGAAGACGTCCAGCTCTTCGGGGCTGATCCCGGCCGCGTCCAGCGCCTGCTGGGCGACCTTCGCCATCTCGAACACGGCCCAGCGGAACACCGCCTGGCCCTCCTGCGTGATGGCGGGGAACTTGACGTTGCCCTCGCTGTCCAGGGGCAGCGCGCCGAGGTCGCCGATGCGGAACCGGTCCCACGGCACGGTCTGCTTGATGGTCTCGGACTTGTCGCCCTCGGAGCCCCAGACGGTCGGGCCGATCGCCGGCTCCTGCGAGGGGCCGACGATGACCGCGCCGGCGCCGTCACCGAACAGGAAGGCCGTGGCCCGGTCCTCCAGGTCGGTCAGGTCGCTCAGCCGCTCCACGCCGATCACGAGCACGTACTCGGCGGAACCTTCCACCACCATGCCCTTGGCGAGGGTCAGGCCGTACCCGAAGCCCGCGCAGCCGGCCGAGATGTCGAAGGCGGCGGCCTTGTCGGTGCCCAGCTTGTCGGCGATCTCGGTGGCGACGGCCGGGGTCTGGCTGAAGTGCGAGACGGTCGAGACGACCACGGCACCGATCTGCTCGGCGTCGATGCCGGCGTCCGCGATCGCCTTGCCGGAGGCCTCGATCGCCATCGCGGCCACGGTCTCCTCGGGACCGGCCCAGTGCCGGGTCTCGATGCCGGAGCGCGAGCGGATCCACTCGTCGGACGAGTCGATCTTCTCGAGGATCACCTCGTTGGGCACCACCCGGGTCGGCCGGTAGCCGCCGACACCGAGGATGCGCGCATACGGGGCGCCCTTGCTGGGCTTGATCTTCGCCATGTACGGCTCCTTAGGCGCCGGCGTGCTCGGAGATGAGCGCGCGGGCCGCGTCGAGATCGTCGGGGGTCTTCAGGGCCAGCGTGGTCACGCCGGGCAGGGCCCGCTTGGCCAGGCCGGTCAGGGTGCCGCCCGGGCACACCTCGATGAGCGCGGTGACGCCCAGCTCCTTGAAGGTCTCCATGCACAGGTCCCAGCGCACGGGGTTGGCGACCTGGCCGACGAGCCGGTCCAGCACCTCGGCGCCGGAGGCGACGGTCTGCCCGTCCTTGTTGGAGACGTAGGGGACCTTGGGGTCGGCGGGCGTCAGCTCCGCGGCGGCCCTGGCCAGCGTCTCGACGGCGGGCGCCATGTGGCGGGTGTGGAAGGCGCCGGCCACCTTCAGTGCGACGATCTTGCGGACCCCTTCGGGCTTGTCCTCGTTCAGCGCGGCCAGCTGCTCCAGCGTGCCCGCGGCGACGATCTGGCCCGCGCCGTTGATGTTCGCCGGGGTCAGACCCAGCTTCTCCAGGTGCGCGACCGAGGTCTCGGGGTCGCCGCCGAGCAGCGCCGACATACCGGTCTCGGTGATCGCTGCGGCGTCGGCCATCGCGAGGCCCCGCTTGCGGACCAGGCCGAGCGCGGCGGTGTCGTCCAGCACGCCCGTGAAGGCGGCGGCGGTGATCTCACCGACGCTGTGACCGGCGACGGCGCCCGGGGCGATCTCGGAAATGTCACCGAGTGCCGCGGCGGACAGGATGCCGGCGGCGACCAGCAGCGGCTGGGCGACCGCGGTGTCACGGATGGCGTCGGCGTCGGCCTGGGTGCCGTAGTGGACCAGGTCCAGTCCGATGGCGTCCGACCAGGCGGCCACGCGGTCGGCGGCACCGGGCAGTTCGAGCCAGGGGGTCAGGAAGCCGGGCGTCTGGGCGCCCTGGCCGGGAGCGACGAGTACGAGCACTCTCACACTCTCTCTTGGGGACGGCCACGGCCGCCCGTGGGGACAGGGACGAAGAACACGAAGGGCTTTTGTGGGCCCCCGACAAAACCCTATGCCTGGGTCTCGCCGTCGGCCAGACGCCCGAGGATCAGCGCGATCCGCAGTGTGAAGGCGGATCGTACATCCGACGGCGACCAGCCGGTGACGTCTGTCACACGTCGGAGCCGGTAGCGCACGGTGTTCGGGTGAACGAAAAGCATCCGGGCCGCGCCTTCGAGACTGCTCGCCTGCTCCAGATAGACACTCAGTGTTTCCAGCAGCGCCGAGCCGGCCTCCTCCAGCGGTCTGTAGATCTCCTCCACCAGCTGCTCGCGGGCGCTCGGATCGCCCGCGATCGCCCGCTCCGGCAGCAGATCGTCGGCCAGCACCGGTCGCGGTGCGTCCTGCCAGGCAGAACACGCCTTCAGCCCCGCCGCGGCGGCCTGCGCGGACCGGGTGGCGGCCAGCAGATCGGGCACGATGGGCCCCGCGACCACCGGACCGGCGGCAAAGGGCCCGATCAGCGACCTGGCCACGGCGAGCGGGTTGCTGCTCCCGCCGGCGATCACCACCAGCCGGTCCCCGAGCACACCGGTCAGCACCTGCAGCTTGGCGTGCCGGGAGGCCCGCCGAATGGCCTCGACGGTCAGCTCGCTGTCCCCGTCGGGCGCGGTCCCGAGCACGACACACACGTGCTCCGGCGAGTTCCACCCGAGCGCGGCGGCCCGGCTGACGGCGCCCTCGTCCGCCTCCCCGCTCAGCACCGCGTTGACGACCAGCGACTCCAGCCGTGCGTCCCAGGCACCGCGTGCCTCGGCGGCCTGGGCGTAGACCTGCGCGGTGGCGAAGGCGATCTCCCGGGCGTACACCAGCAGGGCTTCGCGCAGCACGCTCTCGTCACCGGGGGCCGCCACCTCGTCGATGGCGGACTCCATGACCTCGATGGTGGTCCGCACCATCTCCACGGTCTGGCGCAGCGTGATGGCCCGGGTCAGCTCGCGCGGCGCGGTGCCGAAGACGTCGGTGGAGATCGCCTGCGGGGCGTCCGGGTGCCTGAACCACTCGGTGAAGGCCGCGATGCCCGCCTGGGCGACCAGCCCGATCCATGACCGGTTCTCCGGGGGCATGGCCCGGTACCACGGCAGGGTCTCGTCCATCCGCGCGATGGCCTGCGCGGCGAGACTCCCGGAGGACTTCTCCAGCCGCTTCAGGGTCGCGGTGTGCGGGTGGACGTTGCGTGCGTGGGGATCGCTGCGGTGGGATTCGGGTTCGGGCACGGGACAAGACTGCCTTATCGGGACGGGACCGTGCGTCGCCGGGTCCTGCTTGCCGGTGCGGGACGGTGCCCTGTGCTGCGGCCCGCCCATCCCCGGCACCCGGCCCGGAGCCCGGCGGCCGGGTCTACGGTTGTCCCCGTGATGCACGTACGCCGCGCCGGTGAGCGCTACCGCGGTGGGGAGGCGGAGGCCGGGCTCGAGTCGTGGCACGCCTTTTCCTTCGGGCCGCACTACGACCCCGACAACCTGCGCTTCGGCGCGATGATCGCCTGCAACGAGGAGCGGCTCGCACCCGGCGCCGGCTTCGGCGAACACCCGCACAGCCACACCGAGATCGTCACGTGGGTCGTCGAGGGCGAGCTGACCCACCGTGACTCCACCGGCCACGAGACACGGGTGCGCCCCGGCGACGTCCAGCGGCTCAGCTCGGCCGCGGGCGTCCGGCACGTGGAACGCAACGACGGCTCGTCGCCGCTCACCTTCATCCAGATGTGGCTGGCCCCACGCCACCCCGGCGGCGAGCCGTTCTACGAGATCATCCCGGGCATCGCCGACTCCACGCCGTACGCGGTGCCGGGGGCGGGGGCCATGATGCACGTACGGCGACTGACGACCGGGGAGCGGACGGCCGTGCCGGACGGGGCGCACGTGTACGTGCACGTGGTGCGGGGTGCCGTCCGGCTGGGGGAGGAGCAGCTGGCCGCGGGGGACTCGGCGCGGATCACCGGGGCGCAGGGGTGGGAGGCGGTGGCCCTGACGTCGGCCGAGGTGCTGCTGTGGGAGATGGCGCCGTAGCGGGGCGGACCCTCAGCCCCGCAGTTCCCCGAGCACCGCGTCCGTGAGGACCGGCCACGCCTCGATCGCCCACGGCCCGAACGCCCGGTCCGTCAGGGCGACGCCGGCCACCCCCGCGTCCGGGTCGATCCACAGGAACGTGCCGGCCTGGCCGAAGTGGCCGAACGTGCGTGGGGACGAGGAACTCCCCGTCCAGTGGGGCGACTTGGAGTTCCGGATCTCGAAGCCCAGTCCCCAGTCGTTCGGGTTCTGGTGGCCGTACCCGGGCAGCACGCCCTTCGTCCCCGGGTACTGCACGCTCATCGCCTCCGCGGCCGTGCGCACGTCCAGCAGGCGCGGTGCCTGCACTTCCGCCGCGAACCGCAGCAGGTCCGAGACCGTGGACACGCCGTCCTTCGCCGGTGAGCCCCCCAATGTCGTGGACGTCATCCCCAGCGGCTCCAGCACCGCCTGCCGCAGGTACTCCGCGAACGGAATGTCCGTCGCCTTGGCGATGTGGTCGCCGAGCTGCTCGAACCCGGCGTTGGAGTAGAGGCGGCGCTCACCGGGCGGCGCCATCACCCGGTGCTCGTCGAAGGCCAGCCCCGAGGTGTGCGCGAGCAGGTGCCGGACGGTCGCCCCGGGCGGTCCGGCCGGCTCGTCCAGCTCGATCGCGCCCTCCTCGTACGCGACGAGCGCCGCGTAGGCGGCCAGCGGCTTGGTGACCGAGGCGAGCGGGAAGCGGTGTCCGACGGGGCCGTGCGTCCCGAGGACGGTCCCGTCGGCTCGTACGACGCCCGCCGCCGCGGTGGGGACGGGCCAGTTCTCGATCGACGCCAGGCTGTTCAACGACATGCCGCCGAGCCTATGCGGCTCACAGCAGCAGCCGCATCGACGGGTCCGGGTCACGGGTGAAGCCGAGGGAGGCGTACAGCGGTTCGGCCTCAGGGGAGGCGTTGAGCAGCACGTGCCCGGCGCCCCGTTCCCGGAACCAGGCCAGCAGTTCCTGCATGCACGCGCGCGCGTACCCGCGCCGCCGGGCGTCCGGGTCGGTTGCCACGCTGAACACGTGGCCCACCCGCCCGTGCGGATTGCCGGCCTTCCCGATGCGGTACTCCAGCGTCCCGGCCACCAATGCGGCCAGCGCCCCCGGCCGCTCCGGATCGTCCACGACGAAGGCCGCGAAGTCCCCGTCGGACGCGGCGAGCCGCTCGCGCAGGGCCGGCAGCGCCTCCGCATGCCAGTGGGTCGGCCCGCCGCCGTCCCCGCTCCACAGCGAGTCGATCATGACCTGGCGCAGGCGCAGCACTTCGCTGGCATCCTCGGGCAGGGCCCGGCGTGCAAGACTCATGTGCCGCACGGTAACCAGGCGCCCCGACCCGCGTCCTGCGGATTTCTTAACCGGTTCCGCTTGCTTGGAGTGCACTCCAACGCCATAGCGTGGGGGCATGACGGTGATGCAGACCACGCCAGCGGACACCGCACGCCCGGCCCCCGCCGACATCTGCTCCGCCCCGCCCAGACGCCATCCACGTCCCGACGGCCAGGACCGCTACACGATCAGCGAGGTCGTCGCGTTCACCGGCCTGACCGCGCACACCCTGCGCTGGTACGAGCGGATCGGCCTGATGCCGCACGTCGACCGCTCGCACACCGGCCAGCGGCGTTACAGCAACCGCGACCTGGACTGGCTGGACTTCGTGACCAAGCTGCGGCTCACCGGCATGCCGGTGGCGGACATGGTGCGGTACGCGGAGCTGGTCCGGGAGGGCGAGAGCACCTACGGGGAACGGCAGGCCCTGCTGGAGTCGACCCGCAGCGACGTCCTGAACAGGATCGCCGAACTGCGGGACACGCTCGCCGTGCTCGACCGCAAGATCAGTTTCTACGCGACGGAGGGGACCACGCGATGACCGACGCCAGGATTGCGACGGTACGGCTCGGCGAGGGCGGACCGGAGGTCGGCGTACAGGGCCTGGGCTGCATGGGCATGAGCTTCGCGTACGGCCCCACGGACGCCGGCCAGGCCCGCGCCGCACTGGACCGGGCGCTCGAACTGGGCGTGACGCTGTACGACACGGCGGACGCCTACGGCGCGGGCGACAACGAGCGGTTCCTGTCCCCCTTCTTCAAGGCGCACCGGGACGAGGTGGTCATCGCCACCAAGTTCGCCCTGTCGATCCCGGAGAACGACCCGGCCAAACGGATCATCCGCAACGACGCGCCGTACGTCCGCCAGGCGGTGGAGGCGAGCCTGAGGCGGCTGGACGTCGACGTGATCGACCTCTACTACATGCACCGCCGCGACGTGAACGTCCCCGTCGAGGAGACCGTCGCCGTGATGGCGGAGCTGGTCCGCGAGGGCAAGGTCAAGCACCTCGGGCTGAGCGAGGTCACCGCCGGGGAACTGCGCGCCGCGCACGCCGTGCACCCGATCGCGGCCGTGCAGTCGGAGTGGTCCCTGTTCAGCCGGGACATCGAGGCCAACGTCGTACCGGCCGCACGGGAGCTGGGCGTCGCCCTGGTGCCGTACTCACCGCTCGGCCGCGGCTTCCTCACCGGCTCCTTCACCAACGCCGAGCAGGACCTCACGGCCGACGACTTCCGCCGCCAGCAGCCCCGCTTCACCGGTGCCAACGCGGCCGCCAACGCAGCCCTGCTGGAGCCCGTGCGCTCGATCGCCGAGGCCCACGACGCCACCCCCGGGCAGATCGCCCTGGCCTGGGTGCAGCAGCGCGCCACGATCGACGGCCTCCCGGTCGTCCCGATCCCGGGCACCCGCAGGCCGGGCAGGGTGGAGGAGAACGTGGCGGCGACGGCGATCGTCCTGAGCGACGAGGAACTGTCCCGGCTGGAGCCGATCGCGGCCAAGGTGGCGGGTGATCGCTACGCGGACATGACCTTCGCCTCCGCGGGCCGGGAGTAGGTCAGAGCTCCGCGAGCAGTTCCGCCTTCTTGGAGGAGAACTCCTCATCGGTGACCAGACCGGCCTGGTGCAACTCCCCGAGATGGCGGATGCGTTCGGCGATGTCGGCGGGGTCGCGCCGGGCCGGTGCCGGGACCACGGGCACCGGCCCCCGCGTGCGCACGGTGGCAAGGACGGCCGCGGCGAACGGCAACGACTCGTGCACCGGGCCGTACCCCAGCCCGAAGACGACGGCCGCCGGATCCTGATCGGGCTGCACGGCGGCCGACTCGGCCGCGCGCCGGATCAGCCGCAGGTGGCCCTCGAACAGCTCGGGCGACCGCCACTCGACCCCGCTCAGGTCGGCGACCGCGAAACTCTGGTCGCCGGCCTTCCACTTCGCCGACGACGCCCCCGTCCACGACCAGCGGAACTGCACGGACGTCCCGTCGAAGGACGCCTTCCCGTCGTACGCCTTGAACTGCAGCGGCACCTCGGGCGCGGCCACCAGGTGGCGGTCGGCGGGCCCGGACTCGGTCAGCAGTCCTTTGAGTTCGTCGGCGTAGTACTCGGCGAGCGTCTCCCGCTCGGCCGGCAGCACCAGCCGGTACGGATCGGAGCCTTCCTTGAGCTGACCGGCCGCCGCGTCCATCAGCGGATCGGCGCCGGCCCGCGGCAGCAGCCGCAGTACGACGGTGCCGCGCCTGCCCGGGCCGAGGGTCACGCCCTCCAGCGCGGACAGCGGGACCCGCCGTTCCCCGAGCGCCTGGAACAGCTTCGGTGTTCGAATCCCCCGTTCGTAACGGATGAGCACGGAGTCGGACTCGAACTCCCAGACGGCATGAAAACCCGCCAGTACGTCACCCATGCGGCTCATCGTATGCGGCACGTGCTCCTCCGTCGCCACCCGCGCAGACCGCACTTCCTGCTGTTTCTACGCGCGTCCGGCCATGGACGCATCGGACAGACCGGTACGGCACACATCGTTCTCGTGCGCGCACGTCACCGCGTCGTACGCGCCGACCGCCACGTCGGCGAGGTTGCGCAGGCTGTCCGTGCCTGGCTGGAAGTAACCGGCGTGCCCCTGTGCGTCCCGGGCGGACAGCAGACGCGCACCGAACTCCGGGGACACCGGATCGGCGCCGTGCCCGAGCCCGCCGAGCTCCAGATACGGCACGTCCTGGATCCAGTCGGTGGAGTCCCGCATGGCCCACACCCGGGCCGAGGTGCGCAGGGCGGCGGCGCTGGAGACCCGCATGCCGGGGCTCGCGGCCACCGCTATGTCGGTCACCCGGCGGGGCAGGGCGTGCGCGGCGACCCCGCAGACCACGGAGCCGTAGCTGTGGCAGACCATCGCCACCGGCGCGCCGCCCGGCAGGCCTCCCACCAGGGCGTTCAGCCGTACCGCGCCCTCCTCGGCGCGCAGCCCCGTGGCCGCGTCCATGCCGAGTCCGTCGGGGGAGGTGTAGTCGGCCCAGGCGATCACGGCCGTACGGGTCGTGGGGCTCTGTGCCCGCTCGGTCGCGTACAGGGCCTTGGCCATGCCGACCGGGGCGGTGTACGGGCGGTAGGTCTTCTGGAAGGTGAGCAGGTCGGTGTCGACGCCGGGCACGACGACCGAGACCCGCTGCGCCTCGTTCAGGTTCCCGAACACCTCGGCGACACGGCCCGAGCCCTCGGGGTCGAAGGCGAGGATCTGCCGGCCCGGGGCGAGCAGGGACTCGTAGCGGTGCATACGGCGGCCCGCGTCCTGCTGCCCGGCCGTGCTGAGCCGGCTGTCGTGCATGCGTTTCTTCTCGACCTTGCGTTGCTGCTCCAGCGCGATGTGGTTGGCGCGGTAGCGCAGGGTCACGGGTGCGCCGTTCATGTTGCCGACCGCGAGCGGGTAGCGGTGGGCGAGACGGTCGCGGTCCGTGTGCGAGAGGGAGGCGAAGAAACGGCTGAGCCGGGCCGGTGCGGCATGGGGGTCCGGCAGGTGGAGGCCGTGGAGGCTGCCGTGCTCCCACTTGTCGAGCGAGGCCTGCAGGGCGGTCGACTCCCGGTGACTGCGCAGGGCGGTCCAGCCGGTGGTCGCGAGCATCACGAACACCACGGCCAGCGCCAGCAGGGCGCGCCAGACGTTCAGTGGCGGGGAGGTGTCGAAGGAAGTCACTGGGAGGACACACTAGGAGAACGAGAGGGTCTCGGGGTAACCGAGTGACAGGTATCACGTTTCGCGGAACGTCGAACACCTTGTCAGCGATCTCCGCCGGCACGCCAGTTACCGGTGAGTGCCGAACCCACCTGATCGAGGTGGGACGCGGTGAGTTGACGGATGGCCTCCAGGCTGAAGTCGTCGCCCGTGCACCACTGCCGTTCCGTGACCCTTATCACCCCGCCGAACACGGCCACGGCCAGCCGCGGTCGCGGGTCGGCGTCCACGTCCACGCCCTCGCGCTCGGCCAGCAGGCGCGCGATCGTCTCCTCCGTGGCGGCCGAGCGGCGCAGATGGGCGGCGAGCAGCGCGGGCGTCGACTCGATCGTCCGGTACATCCGCAGATACAGCTCCACCGGGACGGCCGACTCGACGGTCTCGCGGATCGCGTCCCAGCCCTCCAGGACCGCCTGGCGCAGGGCCTCCATCGGTGCCTCGTGCGCCGGGCGCGCCCGTACGGCCGCGACGAAGTGCTCCTCGGTCATCCCCTGCACCGCGAAGGCCACGTCCTCCTTGCCGGCGAAGTAACGGAAGAAGGTGCGCTGGGAGACGTCGACGGCCTCGGCGATCTCGTCGACGGTCGTGTGCTCGTACCCCTGGCTGGTGAACAGCTCCAGAGCGGCCCGCAGCAACGCCTCACGAGTGCGCTGTTTCTTCCGTTCCCGCAGTGTTTCCATAGGTGTCAGTAACTGACTCGTGAAATGGTTTGTCAATTGTCAGAGGCTGTCACTAGCCTCGAAGGTATGACTAGTCAGACGACCATCGACGCGACGGGGCCGGGGGAAGCCGGGTCAGAAGCCCCGCTCGGGTCGGCTCCGGCCGCGGGGCTGCGCGGCCATCCCTGGCTCACCCTCATCACCGTCGCCGTGGGCGTCATGATGGTGGCCCTCGACGGGACCATCGTGGCCATCGCCAACCCGGCGATCGGCAAGGACCTGCACGCCAGCTGGGCCCAGCTGCAGTGGATCACCAACGCCTACTTCCTGGCCCTCGCGGTGTCCCTGATCACCGCGGGCAAGCTGGGCGACCGCTTCGGCCACCGGCAGACGTTCCTCATCGGCGTCACCGGCTTCGCCGCCGCCTCCGGTGCCATCGGCCTGTCGGACAGCATCGCGGCGGTCGTGACCTTCCGCGTCTTCCAGGGCCTGTTCGGGGCGCTGCTGATGCCGGCCGCGCTCGGCCTGCTGCGGGCCACCTTCCCGGCCGAGAAGCTCAACATGGCCATCGGCATCTGGGGCATGGTGATCGGCGCGTCCACCGCGGGCGGCCCGATCCTCGGCGGTGTCCTCGTCGAGCACGTCAACTGGCAGTCGGTGTTCTTCATCAACACGCCCGTCGGCGCGCTCGCACTCGTGCTGGGCCTGCTGATCCTGCTCGACCACCGGGCGGAGAACGCCCCGCGCTCCTTCGACATCCTCGGCATCGCGCTCCTGTCCGGCGCGATGTTCTGCCTGGTGTGGGCGCTCATCAAGGCGCCGGCGTGGGGCTGGGGCGACGGCAGGACCTGGCTGTTCATCCTCGCCGCGGTCGCCGGTTTCGCCCTGTTCTCCTTCTGGGAGACGAGGGTGAGGGAGCCGCTGATCCCGCTGGCGCTGTTCCGCTCCATCCCGCTGTCCGCGGGCGTCGTCCTGATGGTCCTCATGGCCATCGCGTTCATGGGCGGCCTGTTCTTCGTCACCTTCTACCTGCAGAACGTGCACGGCATGAGCCCCATCGACGCGGGCCTGCACCTGCTGCCGCTGACCGGAATGATGATCGTCGGCTCCCCGCTGGCGGGCGCGATGATCACCAAGCTGGGCCCGCGGATACCGCTGGCCGGCGGCATGGCCGTCACCGCGATCGCCATGTACGGCATGTCCACGCTGGAGGAGAACACCGGCAGCGGCCTGATGTCCGTCTGGTTCGCGCTGCTGGGTCTCGGCCTGGCACCGGTCATGGTCGGCGCCACGGAGGTCATCGTCGGCAACGCGCCCATGGAGCTGTCCGGTGTCGCCGGCGGTCTCCAGCAGGCGGCCATGCAGATCGGCGGCAGCCTCGGTACGGCCGTGCTGGGCGCGGTGATGGCCTCCAAGGTCGACAGCACCCTCGCGGACAACTGGGCCGGCGCCGGACTGCCGAAGCTGACTCCGGAGCAGGAGCACGGGGCCGCGGAACTCGTCCAGCAGGGCATCGCCCCGGTCACCAAGGGCACCCCCGCGCCGATCGCCGGCAGGATCACCGAGGTCGCGCACCACACCTTCATCTCCGGCATGAGCCTCGCCTCCCTGGTCGCGGCGGGCGTGGCGGCGGTCGCCGTCCTCGTCGCGCTGCTCACCAAGCGGGGCGCGAACGCCGGGGCGGGGGCGGGCGCAGGGCACGTCTGAGTGCCGCTTCCGGCCTGATTCGGGCCTGCTACAGGCCTGATTCCGGGCGGAGTTCGCCTATCAGGGTGACTCCGCCAAGGATTCCTCGCACCGGGCACACGCCGCAGGTCACAGTGGGTCAAGTCCTCCGCAGGGCATGGGAGGACCGCCGGGTCACGGCGCGCGCCGCGGAGGGGGCTGCGCGCGCCTGCCTGCCGACGCGAAACCGGGGTACCCGCACACCGAAGCCGAACGGTCCATGAACCTCAGGGAGTTGATGATGGCTGGCTTCGGAAACGGAACGCGCGGGTACCCCCGGTCACGTGGCCGGACGTGGTCACGTACCGGGCCGGACCGCGCGACGCTCGGCATCATCGGCACGATCTGTGCCGTTGCCGGCTTCTTCGCGCTGGGTATCGTCCTCGGCCCGGTCGCCATGCTCTGCGGCTGGCAGGCGATGGGCCGCCGGTGGTCCAACGACCGTGACATCCCGGCCCTGGTGGCGCTGATCCTGGGCGCGATCGACACGTTGCTGGCCATCGTCGCCCTGGCGGGCGCGGCGACCTGGGGCCACGGGTTCTTCTAGCCGACGGTCCCTCGCCGTGCGGGCTCCCCGGGGGCGCCGCGGCAGGCCGCCCGTGGTGACATGCGCACCACGCGCGCCCCGCGGCGGCCCCGGGGTCGTGCTCAGTGCTCCCCGTCCCCGGGCCGACGGCGCCCGTTTCCCGAGCAGCCGGCGTGTGCCAGGTCACCGGCGCACATGCACGCTCCCGCGCGCGACAGCGCCTCCACCTCCGCCCGCAGCAGCCGTACCTGCTCGGCCAGGGAAGTGATCGCCTCCGTCTGCCGCCGCTCCTCCACGTCGTCCTTCTCGAACCGCGCGATGAACCACGCCGCGATGTTCGCGGTCACGACACCCAGCAGCGCTATCCCGGACAGCATCAGCCCGACGGCGATCATCCGCCCCAGCCCGGTCGTCGGCGCGTGGTCGCCGTACCCCACGGTCGTCATCGTCGTGAACGACCACCACACCGCGTCACCCAGCGTCCGGATGTTCCCCCTCGGTGAGTCCCGCTCGACGGACAGCACCGCCAGCGACCCGAACATCAGCAGCCCCACCACGGCCCCGGCCACGTACGTGGTGAGCCGGATCTGCGAGGCCATCCGCGCCCGCCGCCCCACCAGCAGCAGCGTCGAGACCATCCGCAGCAACCGCAGCGGCTGCAGCAGCGGCAGCACGACCGCGCACAGGTCTATCCAGTGGGTCCGGACGAACTCCCGCCGCCGCGGGGCGAGCGCCAGCCGCATCAGATAGTCCACCGCGAACGCCGCCCAGACCACCCACTCCGTGAGGGTGCAGCCGAGCGCCAGCGGCCGGCTCGCGGGATTGTCCACGATCGGCACGGCATAGGCGACGGCGAACACCACCGCCAGCGCCAGCAGCGGCCGTTGGGTGTGCCGTTCCCAACGCGCCTGTGCCGACCGATCGTTCATGTCCGTATCGTAAAGAAAAAGCAACGAGGGCGGCGCCACCGGCACCGCCCTCGGCCAGACACGCGGAGTGCTACGCGTCGCCACCCGCGGCCCCCGGATCAGCCGCCGAGACATCCAGCAGCTGGTACCGGTCGATGGCCTGCTTCAGCACGGAGCGGTCGATCCTGCCCTCCCGGGCCAGCTCGGTCAGCACCGCGACGACGATCGACTGGGCGTCGATGTGGAAGAAGCGGCGGGCCGCCCCCCGGGTGTCGGCGAAGCCGAAGCCGTCCGCGCCGAGGGACTGGTACGTGCCCGGCACCCAGCGCGCGATCTGGTCCGGAACCGACCGCATCCAGTCGGACACGGCCACGAACGGACCCTCGGCGCCGCTGAGCTTCCGCGTCACGTACGGCACCCGCTGCTCCTCCTCCGGATGCAGCAGGTTGTGCTCCTCGCACTCCACCGCCTCGCGGCGCAGCTCGTTCCAGGAGGTGGCGGACCACACGTCCGCCTTGACGTTCCAGTCCTCGGCGAGGGTCTTCTGCGCCTGAAGCGCCCACGGGACCGCCACACCCGACGCCATGATCTGCGCCGGGATCGAGCCCGCCGTCCCCTCGCTCAGCTTGTGGACGCCCTTGAGGATGCCCTCGACGTCCACGTTCGCCGGCTCGGCGGGGTGCTGGATGGGCTCGTTGTAGACGGTCAGGTAGTAGAAGACGTCCTCGCCGTGCGGGTGCTCGGCGTCGCCGCCGTACATGCGGCGCAGGCCGTCCTGGACGATGTGCGCGATCTCGTAGGCGTACGCAGGGTCGTAGGCCACGCACGCCGGGTTGGTCGAGGCGAGCAGCTGCGAGTGGCCGTCCGCGTGCTGCAGACCCTCACCGGTCAGGGTCGTACGGCCGGCGGTCGCACCCAGGACGAATCCGCGCGCCAGCTGGTCGGCCATCTGCCAGAACTGGTCACCCGTGCGCTGGAAACCGAACATCGAGTAGAAGACGTACACCGGGATCAGCGGCTCGCCGTGCGTGGCGTACGCCGAGCCCGCCGCGATCAGCGAGGCCGTGCAGCCGGCCTCGGAGATGCCGTCGTGCAGCATCTGGCCGGTCGGCGACTCCTTGTAGGCGAGGAGCAGGTCCCGGTCGACCGCCTCGTACTGCTGGCCGAGCGGGTTGTAGATCTTCGCGCTCGGGAAGAAGGAGTCCATGCCGAACGTGCGGTACTCGTCCGGCGCGATCAGCACGAACCGCTTGCCGATCTCCTTGTCCCGCATGAGGTCCTTCAGGAGCCGGACGAACGCCATCGTCGTGGCGATGGACTGCTGGCCCGTGCCCTTCTTCACCGTCGCGTACGTCTTGTCGTCCGGCAGCACGAGCGGTGCGGAGCGCACGACGCGCGTGGGGACGTACCCACCGCAGGCGTTGCGCATGTCGTGCATGTACTGGATCTCTTCGGTGTTCCGGCCCGGGTGGTAGTACGGCGGCGGGCCGGACTCCAGCTCCTTGTCGGAGATCGGCAGGTGCAGCCGGTCCCGGAAGCGCTTGAGGTCGTCGACCGTCAGCTTCTTCATCTGGTGCGTGGCGTTGCGGCCCTCGAAGTTCGGGCCCAGCGTCCAGCCCTTGACCGTCTTGGCCAGGATGACCGTGGGCTGGCCCTTGTGCTCCAGGGCCGCCTTGTACGCCGCGTAGATCTTCCGGTGGTCGTGGCCGCCGCGGCCCAGCATCAGGATCTGGTGGTCGGTCATGTTCTCGACCATCGCGCGCAGCCGTACGTCGTCACCGAAGAAGTGCTCGCGGATGTACGCGCCGGACTCGGTGGCGTAGGTCTGGAACTGGCCGTCCGGCGTGGTGTTCATCTTGTTGACCAGCACGCCGTCCCGGTCCTGCGCGAGCAGCGGGTCCCAGGAACGGTCCCAGATCAGCTTGATCACGTTCCAGCCGGCGCCCCGGAAGATCGACTCCAGCTCCTGGATGATCTTGCCGTTGCCGCGCACCGGGCCGTCCAGCCGCTGCAGGTTGCAGTTGACGACGAAGGTCAGGTTGTCCAGGCCCTCGCGGGCGGCGATGGACAGCTGGCCGAGCGACTCCGGCTCGTCCATCTCGCCGTCGCCGAGGAACGCCCACACGTGCGACCTGGAGGTGTCGGCGATGCCGCGCGCCTCCATGTAGCGGTTCATCCGCGCCTGGTAGATCGCGCCGAGCGGGCCGAGGCCCATGGAGACGGTCGGGAACTCCCAGAAGTCCGGCATCGAGCGCGGGTGCGGGTAGCTGGACAGGCCGTTCGGGTACTTCGACTTCTCCTGGCGGAAGCCGTCGAGCTGGTCCTGGGTGAGCCGGTCGAGCAGGAACGCGCGCGCGTAGATGCCGGGGGAGGCGTGGCCCTGGAAGAAGACCTGGTCGCCGCCGTCGCCCTCGTCCTTGCCGCGGAAGAAGTGGTTGAAGCCGACGTCGTACAGCGAGGCGGAGGAGGCGAAGGTGGCGATGTGGCCGCCGACGCCGATGCCGGGGCGCTGGGCGCGCGAGACCATCACGGCCGCGTTCCAGCGGGTCGCGTTGAGGATCCTGCGCTCGATCTCCTCGTTGCCCGGGAAGAACGGCTCGGCCTTGGTGGGGATCGTGTTGACGTAGTCCGTGCTGCGCATCTCGGGCACGGCCACGCGCCGCTCGCGGGCGCGCTCGATCAGCCTGAGCATGAGGTAGCGGGCCCTCTCCCGGCCGCGCTCGTCCACGGCGGCGTCGAGCGAGTCGAGCCACTCCTGGGTCTCTTCGGGATCGAAGTCAGGAACCTGACTCGGAAGGCCGCCAATGATGATCGGATTGCGATCGGATCCGGAAGCCACGCTGTTCCTTACCTGTCAGAGGGCCGATTTTTTACTCGTGCCTACACCGTTCCCCATCGTGTACCTCGGGACGGCGTACGTCATCTCCTTGGTGTCCCTTCGGTCAAAACGCAACGATACGCCCGGGGTGTGACAGGCTTGGCAAAGCTGTTCGAGGGTCGTATCGCCGAATGATTCCGAATGGCGCAAACCGGGCACATCGGTGTGAGGTGGGTCACGAGGAATCGGGATACGGTGCCAGGAGTTGCGGCGACACGGCCGGGATCGTCACCGTTTCGGCGGTCCGAACGGCCGGGTACTTGCGCGATCCGTCCCGCCCGTGTGGACTACGGCCAATGCTTCGCGCACGCGCGTGGCTGAGATATTCACCAAGACATGATCAGGAGGCAACCCGTGAGCGCGACCGCGGACCACGCGGAGGAGCGGACGAACCCTGCCGCCAGGCTGGGGTTCCAGCCCGGGCAGGTGGTCCAGGAGATCGGCTACGACGACGACGTCGATCAGGAGCTCCGCGAGGCCATTGAGGAAGCCATCGAGGGCGACCTCATGGACGAGGACTACGACGATGTGGCCGACGCCGTTGTGCTGTGGTTCCGTGACGACGACGGCGACCTGACGGATGCGCTGGTGGATGCCACCACGTACATCGAAGAGGGCGGCGCGATCCTGCTCCTGACGCCGAAGACCGGCCGTTCGGGGTACGTGGAGCCGAGCGACATCCAGGACGCCGTCACGACGGCCGGCCTGACGGCGTCGAAGAGCGTCAGTGTGGGCAAGGACTGGAGCGGCTCGCGCCTGGCGACGCCGAAGGCGGCCAAGTCCAAGAGGTGATCTCCTCCGTCCACCGGACGGGCTGGATTTCGCCCCAGCCCGTCCGGAAGACCCCGGTGATCGCTGCGTAGGGTGGAGCCGAGCGTCTGCTTGCGCTCACCCGAACAGCCCACCGAAGGGATGCACGACGATGGCGATCCAGGTCGGCGACAAGGCGCCCGACTTCGAGCTCAAGGACAACCACGGCCGCACCGTGAAGCTCTCGGACTTCCGCGGCGAGAAGAACGTGGTCCTGCTCTTCTACCCGTTCGCCTTCACCGGCGTCTGCACCGGTGAGCTGTGCGAGCTGCGCGACAACCTCCCGAAGTTCGAAGGCCGCGACACGCAGCTGCTCGCCGTCTCCAACGACTCCATCCACACCCTGCGGGTCTTCGCCGAGCAGGAGGGCCTGGAGTACCCGCTGCTCAGCGACTTCTGGCCGCACGGCAACGTCTCGCGCGCGTACGGCGTCTTCGACGAGGACAAGGGATGCGCCGTCCGGGGCACCTTCATCATCGACAAGGAGGGTGTCGTGCGGTGGACCGTGGTCAACGGCCTGCCGGACGCGCGCGACCTGAACGACTACGTGAAGGCGCTCGACACCCTGTAGGCCGACCGTGGCCGACACCTGTGATTCTTCGGGTCCAGGGTCTGCGGGGTGCGGGAACCCGTCACTAGGATCGGTTCGTTGATCCCATATCCGAAGCACGACGGGGCTCCCCGCCCCTGGACACCACATGGAGGACCCGTGGGAGTCAGCCTCAGCAAGGGCGGCAACGTATCGCTGACGAAGGAGGCCCCGGGCCTGACCGCCGTCATCGTCGGTCTGGGCTGGGACGTGCGCACCACGACCGGCACCGACTTCGACCTCGACGCCAGCGCGCTGCTGCTGAACAGCTCCGGCAAGGTCGCGAGCGACCAGCACTTCGTCTTCTTCAACAACCTCAAGAGCCCCGACGGCTCGGTCGAGCACACCGGTGACAACATCACCGGTGAGGGCGAGGGCGACGACGAGCAGATCAAGATCAATCTGGCCGGCGTCCCGGCCGACATCGAGAAGATCGTCTTCCCGGTCTCGATCTACGACGCCGAGAACCGCCAGCAGTCCTTCGGCCAGGTCCGCAACGCCTTCATCCGCGTCGTGAACCAGGCGGGCGAGCAGGAGATCGCCCGCTACGACCTGAGCGAGGACGCCTCCACCGAGACCGCCATGGTCTTCGGCGAGCTGTACCGGCACGGGGCGGAGTGGAAGTTCCGCGCCATCGGCCAGGGCTACGCCTCCGGTCTGCGCGGCATCGCCCAGGACTTCGGCGTCAACGTCTGATCCCGGCAGGGTCACGACACCCGCACCATCCGGCGCCGCACCGTTTACGTGCGGCGCCGGACGCGCAGGACAACCAGGGAAGCACCATCAGGGGAGGACCAGCATCATGGGCGTCACGCTCGCCAAGGGAGGCAACGTCTCCCTCTCCAAGGCCGCACCGAATCTCACCCACGTCATGATCGGGCTCGGCTGGGACGCGCGTTCCACCACCGGCGCCCCCTTCGACCTCGACGCGAGCGCGCTGCTGTGCGGCGCCGGGAACCGCGTCCTGGGCGACGAGTGGTTCGTCTTCTACAACCAGCTCAAGAGCCCCGACGGCTCGGTCGAGCACACCGGTGACAACCTCACCGGTGAGGGGGAGGGCGACGACGAGTCGATCCTGGTGGACCTCGCCAAGGTGCCGCCGCAGTGCGAGAAGATCACCTTCCCCGTCTCGATCCACATGGCGGAAGAGCGCGGCCAGACCTTCGGCCAGGTCTCCAACGCCTTCATCCGCGTCGTGAACCAGGCCGACGGCCAGGAGCTGGCGCGCTACGACCTCAGCGAGGACGCCTCCACCGAGACCGCCATGATCTTCGGCGAGCTCTACCGCTACCAGGGCGAGTGGAAGTTCCGCGCGGTGGGGCAGGGATACGCGTCGGGTCTGCGCGGGATCGCCCTGGACTTCGGGGTGAACGTTTCGTAGCGCGGGTTGCCCCGGGCGGTACCGCCGGTAGGGTGCACCTCTAGACTCGGGGTCAACGTTTCGCAAAGCCGGGTACGGCGCGGGGGAAACCCTGCCCCAGACTTCGTCCGGGTGGTGCCCCCACTTGCAGATTGGGTAGCCAGTGCTTCTGAAAACCTTCGGCTGGTCGTTCGCGGTGACCGCGCTCGGCCTGGTCGCCGCGGTCTTCTACGGGGGGTGGGAGGCCTTCGGCGTCGTGGCGATCCTCGCCGTCCTCGAGATCTCGCTGTCGTTCGACAACGCGGTGGTCAACGCCGGGATCCTGAAGAAGATGAACGCCTTCTGGCAGAAGATCTTCCTCACGGTCGGCGTCCTCATCGCGGTCTTCGGCATGCGGCTTGTCTTCCCGGTCGTCATCGTCGCCATCACCGCCAAGCTCAACCCCTACGACGCGGTCCACCTGGCCCTCACCGACAAGGACCGCTACCAGCAGCTGGTCACCGACGCCCACCCGGCGATCGCCGCCTTCGGTGGCATGTTCCTGCTGATGATCTTCCTCGACTTCATCTTCGAGGACCGGGACATCCAGTGGCTGCAGTGGCTGGAGCGGCCGCTGGCCAAGCTCGGCAAGATCGACATGCTGTCGGTCTGCGTCTCGCTGATCGTCCTGTTGATCACCTCCTTCACCTTCGCCACTCACGCCCACCAGCACGGCGGCGCTCATGTCGACAAGGCGCAGACGGTCCTGATCGCCGGTATCGCCGGCCTGATCACCTACATGATCGTCGGCGGTCTGTCCGGCTACTTCGAGGACCGCCTGGAGGAAGAGGAGGAGCGTGAGCACGAGGAGGAGGAAGAGGCCGCCCGCACCGGCAAGAAGCGCTCGGCGGTCGTCCTCGCCGGCCAGGCCGCGTTCTTCATGTTCCTCTACCTCGAGGTCCTGGACGCGTCCTTCTCCTTCGACGGCGTGATCGGCGCCTTCGCCATCACCAACGACATCGTGATGATGGCCCTCGGCCTCGGCATCGGCGCGATGTACGTCCGCTCGCTCACGGTCTACCTGGTCCGCCAGGGCACCCTCGACGACTACGTCTACCTGGAGCACGGCGCCCACTACGCCATCGGCGCGCTGGCCGTGATCCTCATGGTCACCATCCAGTACGAGATCAACGAGGTCGTCACCGGTCTCGTCGGCGTCGTCCTGATCGCCTGGTCCTTCTGGTCCTCCGTACGCCGCAACCGCGCACTCGCGGCCACCGGGGAGGGCACCGACGACCGGGCCGAGGTCTCCTCCGGGGTGTGACACCCGGGCGGGTGAGGAACGCTCTGAGCGGGGCGGCCGACGCGGTCGGCCGCCCCGACGGCGTTCACGGGAACTACCAGGGGGCGGGAATGGGTTTCTTCGACGGACTGCGGGGCGCCAGCGCTGCCGACTTCGACTCGGGCAGCGCCTCGACGAACGCCATCGAACTCACCAGGCGGCACCAGACGGTGTCCCTCACCAAGCAGGGCGCGGCCACCGGCCATCTGCGCGTCAACCTCACCTGGCGGATGCGCACCTCCGACTTCGACGGCAACCAGCGCACCAGCCTGTTCCGCCACCCCTTCAAGGCGCTCAAGCCCCCGGAGATCCTCGGCCACGGCCAGAGCATGGTCAACGTCGACCTCGACCTGGGTTGCCTGTACGAGCTGGCCGACGGCACCAAGGGCGTCGTACAGCCGCTGGGCGGCTACCTCGGCGACGTCAACGCACCGCCGTACATCAAGCTCAGCGGCGACGACCGGTTCGGCTCGGCGTCCGGTGAGACGATGTACGTCAACCTCGACCACCGCGACGCCATCAAACGTCTGCTGGTCTTCGTCTACATCTACGACCAGACGCCGGCCTTCGACCGCACCCACGCCGTCGTCACGCTGTACCCGAGCAACGGCCCCCGCGTCGAGATAGGCCTCGACGAACGCCACCCCCAGGCCCGGTCCTGCGCGGTCGTCATGATCGAGAACGTGAAGGGGGAACTGGTCGTCCGCCGCGAGGTGAAGTTCGTGTACGGGTTCCAGGGGGAGCTGGACCGGCTCTACGGGTGGGGACTGCAGTGGGGGCGTGGCTACAAGACCAAGGTCGACGGCTGAGGGGACTCAGCGCCCGATGAACTGGGGCCCCTGCGGCGGCAGCCGGAAGTTCGGATCCACGGGCCCCACGGCCACCGGCACCGGCGCGGGCTGGGGGTAGCCGTACGCCGGCTGCGGATAGCCGTAGGCCGGCGGCTGCTGGGGCACCGCCGGCGTCGGCTGCTCGGGCGGGAGCGGCGGTGACGGCTGCGGTTCCTCCGCCGCCTCCGACTCGTCCACCGAGATGCCGAAGTCCGTCGCGAGCCCCTTCAGCCCGTTCGAGTAGCCCTCTCCCAGCGCGCGGAACTTCCAGCCCTCGCCGCGCCGGTACAGCTCGCCGCAGATCAGCGCCGTCTCCGCACCGGTCTCCGGCTTGATGTCGAACCGGGCCAGCGGCTCCCCGCCGGCCACCGCGGCGTCGTACAGCAGGATGCACAGCGCCGGTACCCGGTCGAAGGTGACCCCGTCCGCGGACGCCACCAGCAGGATCCGGCCGACGTCCGGCTCGACGCCGGGCAGATCCGTCTGGACCGTGTCGGTCAGCCCCTCGGTGATGCGCTTCTTGCCCAGCCGCCACACCTTTCCGGAGGGGTGCCGGGGCTGGTTGTAGAAGACGAAGTCCTCGTCGGAGCGCACCCGGCCGTCGGGGCCCAGCAGCAGTGCCGAGGCGTCCACGTCCGGGACCCCCTGCCCGGGCGTCCAGCGCAGCACGGCGCGGACCGTGTCGGCTTCCAGCGGGACGTTGGACCCCTTCAGCATCGCGTGCGTCATGCGGTCATCCTGCCTTCTCGGTCCTGGCCACGACAATGCGGGGGGTGGTCTCCCGGAGCGCCGCCGACATGGGCGAGTTACCGGAAATTCATGCCCGCAGGGAACCCCTGACATGGATCCCTACGTACTATTACCGGCCACCCTTTACCGAACACTCAGACTCGGCTTACACCCCCGAGGGAGTCATATGCGTCATTTCGGGCACATCGCCCCCGAGGTGCGGCAGCGCCTCTTCCACCGGGAGCCGGGCACGTTCACCGCCGACTCACCGGCCCGGCTGCTCGCCGCCGCCCTCGGCGCCACCCTGTACAGCCCGGCCACCAGGCCGCGGCTGGCCGACGACATCGTCAAACAGGCCGGGAACGGCGTGGTCTCGATGGTGCTGTGCCTGGAGGACTCGATCGACGACGCGGACGTCGTGGCCGGCGAGGAGAACCTCGTCCGGCAGTTCGCCGACCTGGCCGCCCGGCCCGGCACCGAGCCACCGCTGCTCTTCATCCGGGTGCGCACCCCCGAGCAGATCCCCGATCTCGCCCGGCGCCTCGGCCCGTCCGTACGGCTGCTGTCCGGATTCGTGCTGCCGAAGTTCACCGAGGAGCGGGGCATCCCCTTCCTGGAGGCCCTGACGGCCGCCGAGGCCGGCACCGGGCGCAGGCTGTTCGCGATGCCCGTCCTGGAGTCCCCCGAGCTGCTCTACCGCGAGTCGCGCGTCGACACCCTCGAAGGCATCGCCCGCGCCGTCGACAAGTACCGCGACCGGGTGCTGGCCCTGCGCCTCGGCGTGACCGACTTCTGCTCCTCCTACGGCCTGCGCCGCGCCCCCGACATGACCGCCTACGACGTCCAGATCGTCGCCGGCGTGATCGCGGACGTCGTGAACATGCTGGGCCGCGCCGACGGCACCGGATTCACCGTGACCGGGCCCGTGTGGGAGTACTTCCGGGTCTCCGAGCGCATGTTCAAACCGCAGCTGAGGCAGAGCCCCTTCCTGGAGGTGCAGGCCGTCGAACTGCGCGAGCGGCTCATCGAGCACGCCATGGACGGACTGCTGCGGGAGATCTCCCTCGACCAGGCCAACGGCCTGCTCGGCAAGACCTGCATCCACCCCTCCCATGTGCTGCCCGTCCACGCGCTGTCCGTGGTCAGTCACGAGGAGTACAGCGACGCCCAGGACATCCTGCGGCCGGAACGCGGCGGCGGGGGTGTACTTCGGTCGGCCTACACGAACAAGATGAACGAGGTGAAGCCGCACCGCGCCTGGGCCGAGCGGACCCTGCTGCGCGCCGAGATCTTCGGCGTGGCCCACGAGGACGTCGGCTTCGTGGAACTGCTGGCCGCCGGGATACCCGGCTGATCCTTTCCATGTCATCCAAGGAACGCATGAAGAACGCAGTGAACGACGGGGTCTGGTCCGGCAGCTGGGTCGCCGAGCGGCTCGGGGTCGAACTCGTGGGGGACGACGGCCTGCCGGCCCTGCTCGGGCTCGCCCTGCGCCGCAACCCCAAGCGGGCCCACCTGCTGGTCTCGAACGTGCTCGGCAAGCACGTCCCGCAGTCGCCGGCGGTGGTGTACGAGCACGGCCACCGCCTGGGCCGACGGGTCGCCACGCTGCTCGGCGAGGAGGCCGCCGGTGCCGTGGTCCTCGGCTACGCCGAGACCGCGACCGGGCTGGGCCATGCGGTGGCCGACGGTGTCGGCACGGCGCCGTACCTGCACTCCACGCGCCGGCCGGTGGCCGGGGTGGCCCGGGCGGGCGGCTTCGAGGAGTCGCACTCGCACGCGACCTCGCACCTGCTGCTGCCGGAAGACCCCTCGCTGCTCTCCGGTGACGGCCCGCTGGTGCTGGTCGACGACGAGTTCTCCACCGGCAACACAGTCCTCAACACCATCCGCGACCTGCACGAACGGTATCCGCGGCGGCGGTATGTGGTGGTGGCGCTGGTCGATATGCGTGCGGCCGGGGACACCGAGCGGATGAAACGGTTCGCCACCGAGATCGGCGCGCGGATGGATCTGATCGCCGCCGCGTCCGGGACCGTACGGCTCCCTGACGACGTCCTGGAGAAGGGCCGGCGACTGGTGGCGCACCACGAGTCCGCCGGACCCGGGCCCGCCGTGACCGCTCGTGCCCTTCCCCCCGCCCCCCGTCGGCTGGACCTGCGCTGGCCCGCCGGCCTTCCCGACGGCGGCCGGCACGGCTTCACGCCCGATCACCGGGCCCGGTTGGAGGCCGCGCTGCCCGCCATGGCCGCCCGGACAGCCGGCGCCCTGCCCGCCGGCGCCCGGCGCGTCCTCGTCCTCGGCTTCGAGGAGCTGATGTACGCCCCGCTGCGCCTCGCCCGTGAGCTGGAGCGGGTCACGGACGCCGAGGTGCGCTTCTCCACCACCACCCGCTCACCCGTCCTCGCCCTGGACGACCCCGGCTACGCGATCCGCAGCCGCCTGGTCTTCCCCGCCCACGACGACCCGGCCGACGGCCCCGGTGAGCGGTACGCCTACAACGTCGCCGGCGGCGGCTTCGACGCCGTCGTCGCCGTCGTCGACTCGGTCGCCGACACCCCCGCCCTGCACGCGCCCGACGGCCTGCTGGCACAACTCGCCGCACATGTCCCGCACGTCCTGCTCGCGGTCGTGCCCTCGTACGTCCCGCACGCTCCCGAAAGGCCGGCCATGCTGCCCGAGCCCCTCCGCGGCCCCGCATTCTCCTCGTACGCGCCCGACGAGGTCGGCTGGCTGCTGCAGGACCTCTCCGACGTCACCCTGGAGGCGCCGACCGAGGAGCGCGAGGAGGCCATCCAGAGCGGCGGCGCGCACTACGCCGAGTCGCTGCCCGTGGAGTACCAGCCCAGCGAGCAGTACCAGGAGCTGTTCCACACGGCCCTGGACGCCTCCGCCGGCCGCCTCGCCCAGGCGGTCGGCGTGGTGACCGAGGCCGTCATCACCGAGCGCTCGCCCCGCCCGGTGCTGGTCTCCCTCGCCCGCGCCGGCACCCCGGTCGGCGTCCTCATGCGCCGCTGGGCCCGCTTCCGGCACGGCCTCGACCTCCCGCACTACGCCGTGTCGATCGTCCGCGGCCGCGGCATCGACGCCAACGCGCTGCGCTGGCTCGCCGCCCACCACGACCCCCGCGACGTCGTGTTCGTCGACGGCTGGACCGGCAAGGGCGCCATCACCCGCGAACTCGCCCAGGCCGTCGAGGAGTTCGAGGAGAAGGAGGGCATCACCGGATTCGACCCGGAGATCGCCGTCCTCGCCGACCCCGGCTCCTGCGTGCGCACCTACGGCACCCGCGAGGACTTCCTCATCCCCTCCGCCTGCCTCAACTCGACCGTCTCCGGCCTGATATCCCGTACGGTCCTGCGCGCGGACCTGGTCGGGCCCGACGACTTCCACGGCGCGAAGTTCTACCGCGAACTCGCCGGCGCCGACGTCTCCGTGGCCTTCCTCGACGCCGTCTCCGCGTGCTTCCCGGACGTCGCCGACACCGTCGACACCGCGGTCAAGGAGCTGCTGGCCGAGGACCGCACCCCGACCTGGGCCGGCTGGCGGGCCGTCGAGCGGATCAGCGAGGAGTTCGGCATCCACGACGTGAACCTCGTCAAGCCCGGCGTCGGCGAGACCACCCGGGTACTGCTGCGCCGGGTGCCCTGGAAGATCCTGGCCCGCGAAGGCGCCGGCGCCGACCTCGACCACGTACGCCTGCTCGCCGGACAAAGGGGCGTTCCCGTCGAGGAGGTCGGCGCACTGCCGTACACCTGCGTCGGACTGATCCACCCCCAGTACACGCGCGGTGCCACGGGCGCCGACGGCAAGGCGGTGACGGTCTGATGCCGGTGCTGGTGGCCAGCGACCTCGACCGCACGCTGATCTACTCCTCGGCGGCCCTCGCCCTCACCATGCCGGACGCGCGGGCGCCCCGGCTGCTGTGCGTGGAGGTGCACGAGGCCAAGCCGCTCTCCTACATGACCGAGACGGCGGCCCAGCTGCTGACCGACCTCGGCGACACGGCCGTCTTCGTGCCGACGACCACCCGCACCCGCAAGCAGTACCAGCGGATCAACCTGCCCGGCCCGCCCCCCAAATACGCGATCTGCGCCAACGGCGGCCATCTGCTGGTCGACGGCGCCACGGACCACGACTGGCACACGGGCGTCCTGGCCCGGCTCGCCGACGAGTGCGCGCCGCTGGAGGAGGTCCGCGAGCACCTGCTCAGGACCTCCGACCCCGTCTGGGTGCGCAAGCACCGGGTCGCCGAGGACCTGTTCGCCTACCTCGTCGTCGAGCGCGAGCTGCTGCCCGAGGACTGGGTGAAGGAACTGGCGGTGTGGGCGGAGAACCGCGGCTGGACCGTCTCGCTCCAGGGCCGCAAGCTCTACGCCGTCCCGGGGCCGCTCACCAAGAGCGCGGCGGTACGGGAGATCGCCCGCCGCATCGGCGCGGAGCTGACCCTGGCGGCGGGCGACTCCCTCCTGGACGCCGACCTCCTCCTCGCGGCCGACCGGGGCTGGCGCCCCGGCCACGGCGAGCTGGCCGACACGGACTTCACAGCGCCCGGGATCGCGGCGTTGCCGGAGCGCGGGGTCCTGGCGGGGGAGCGAATCGCCCGGGAGTTCCTACGAGCGGCACGACAGGCACCCTGAGGCGGCGCCCCCGGTGGGCGACCGACCACGAGCCCTCGGTGGGTGACTGATCGCGACGCCCCCGGGGACCGACTGATCGCGACGCCACCGGTGGGCGACCGACCGCCACGCCCTCGGTGGGCGATGGACCGCGACGCCCCCGTGGGTGACTGCTCGTGACGCCGCCGGTGGGCGACTGACCAGAACGCCCCCCGGTGGGCGACTAACCGCAACAGCCCCCACCGCAGCAACCGCCGCCCCCGCCGCCCGCGGGGGCCTGCGCGGCCGTACCGCCCACGGCCACCGTCGACAGCAGCTTCACCGTGTCGTCATGCCCCGCAGGGCACACCGCAGGGGCGGCGGACTCCGCCATGGGACGGCTCAGCTCGAACGTGTCACCGCAGGTGCGGCACCGGTACTCATAGCGAGGCATGCGCCCAGACTAGTGCTCTTCCAGCTCGCGGGGCAGCGGCTCGGTCGCCGGGTCGGGATGGCGGGCCCGGTAGTACGGGTTGTCGTGCGGCAGGGTCGAGCCGACCCGGCCGTACATGCCGAAGGTCATCAGCAGCAGGCCCACGATGAAGCTGAAGAACACGTTCTGGATCTTGAACGCCAGGAAGTTGTAGTTGCTGTCCAGCAGGCCGAGGGTCAGGAAGCCGGCCAGCAGGAACAGCACCCCGAAGACCATGTTCAGCGTGGATGCCACGTTCCCGCCGATCACCATGCCCGCGAGCAGGATCGCCCCGACGACGATCGACAGCACACTCAGCGTGCCGTTGGAGTTCAACCCGGCGACGCTGTTACCACCGGTGTTGAAGAAGCCGATGTGGTTGATCAGACCCAGGATGCCGAACGCGACGAGGAACGCGCCGATCAGGCCCGCGCCGATCCGGTAGACCGTGTTCAGCTTGTGGTCGACGGGCAGGTGCTCGTCGAACCGGATCCGTCGCCGCGGCCTCGTGTGCACTGCGTGTGTGGCCATGTCCGCCTCCCTCGGGCGCTAGCGGAGGCCATCCGTCCCACCAATATCCGCCCGCCCCGCAGCACCCCGCAACACACGGACCGCCCGACGGCTCAGTGCCCGCCGCGCTCCTCACGAATCTGCGCCACCACCCGAGCGGCCGCCTGCCGGACGGCATCGGTCTCCGTCAGGAAGTGCCAGTAGTCGGGATGCCGCCCCTCCAGCGCCCCGACCGCCCGATCCAGCCGCGCCACCGCGTCGTCCAGCGGACGGGCGTGCCGGGGATCCGGGGTCGTACGGCCCGTCATGGCCAGCCGCTGGGCGTCGCGGATCGCGAACCGCGTGCGGTCGATCTCGGCCTGCGGATCCTTCTGCACGGCGTTCAGCCGCTGGAGCCGGTCGCCGGCGGCCGACACCGCCTCGTCGGTGGCGTTCAGCAGGGCCCGTACCGTCGACAGCAGCGAGGTGGCGTCCGCCCAGTGCTGGGCGTCCCGCGCCGCCTGAGCCTCGCGCAGCTTCAGTTCGGCCTGCCCCACGTTCTCCGCGGCCTGCGCCGGCACCTGCTGCAGGTCCTGCCAGCACGCGGCAGCGAACCGGCGCCGCAACTCGCTCAGCACCGGGTCCACCTGCCCGGCCCGGGTGGTCAGCGCCTGGGCCCGGGTGCGCAGGCTGACCAGCCGGTGATCGATCTCGGCGGCCTTCTCCGGCAGCCGCTCGGCCTCGGCCCGGATCGCCCCGGCCTCCCGCTGCACCCGCTCGGCCCGCTCCAGCGTCTGCGCCGCGCCGTGCTGCCCGGCACCCTGGTTCAACCGGGTCAGCTCCGGGGACAGCGCGGCGAGCCGGCCCGCCAGGTCATCGGCGCGCAGACCCTTCTCCCGTACGGCGTCCAGGGCGTTGCTCGCGCCCAGCAGCGCCTGCCGGGCCCGCTCCACGGCGGGCGCCAGCCGGGCCAGTTGCGTCTCGGCCTTGCCGAGCAGCGGCCCGAGCGACGTGCCGAAACGGTCCAGCTCCTGCTTGACCCGGACCAGCTCGTCCTTGGCCGACGTCAGCTCGGAGCGCGCCCGGGCGGCCGCGGCGGCCTCCAGACCGTCCCGGTCCAGGTCATGCGCGTCGACGGCCTGGATGTAGCGCTGGCTGACCTCGTCGATGCGCTGCCCGAGCGCCACGAAATCGGTGGCGGCACGCCGGGCCGCGGGGGAGTCGTCCACGGCCGTGATGGTCTCGATGGAGATCCTCAGATCCCGCTGGGCGGTGTCCAGTTCGTAGAACGCGGACGCCGCGGCGTCCTTCGCGGCCTGCGCCTCGGCCCGCTGGCTCTCGGCCCGGCCGCCGAACCAGCGCCGGGTGCCCCCGCCCGCGAACGCGGCGGGCAGGGCGAGCGCGGCCAGCACCGGCAGGCTCATCAGGGTGAGGGTGTCGCGCAGAGCCGCGGACCCGGACCGGGCCCGAACGGCCGACGGCGGGTACGACCGCGTCGCTGACGTGCCCGGTGTCGCCGTCACATCCCTCTCCCGTGCCGTGGTTCGCCGTGGGTGGTGTCATTCTCCCACCCCGTTGTAGACGAAGACACGGGCCGGTCAGTTCGCGCCGCGCACCCTCACTTTCCCGTCGGGACCCTCACTGTGCGGTCCGCACCGTGACCGCGCCGTCCGCCGAGTGGGCCGACACCCGGTGCGGGCTGCGGTCGTCGCGGGGCACGGACACCGACACCGCGCCGTCGTCGGAACCGGCCGACACCCGGTACGCGCCCTTGGGGAGGGCCACCGTCACCGCGCCGTCGTCGCTGGAGGCGTCGACCAGGTCGGGCGCGCCGGACACCCGGACGTCCACGGAACCGTCGGAGGAATCGGCCTTCACCCGGCGCGAGGCGACGTCCGCGCGGATCGACCCGTCGGCCGACCTCAGGTCGAGCGGCCCGCTGGAGTCGGTGACGCGGACCGAACCGTCGCCGGTGTCGACGCTCAGCGGGTCCTTGAAACCGTGCGCCCGCACACCGCCGTCGCCGTCGTCGACCTTCACACCGATCCCGCGCGGCACCTCGATCCGGTGCAGGGCCGAGCAGTCGGCGATGAACCCCGAGCAGTGCACGCGCAGCACCAGCCGGTCGTCCTTGAACGACCACCGCACCGTCGGGTTGTGGCCCACGACGACGGACCCCTGGAACCACCGGGTCACCTCGACGGTGCCGGCCTTGGCGGAGTCCGTGGCGACGACCTCCAGCGCGGAGTTGTCGGAGTCGACGGTGAGGGTGCGGCCGTGCAGGGCGAAGGACCGCTGGTCGGGGTGCTCGTCGTCGCCGGCGGAGGCGCCGCAGGCGCTGATCCCCGCGACGAGCACCCCGGTCACCACGGCCAGTGCGGCGGCGCGGACAGAGACGGAACGAGTCATGTACTTCTCCCCCTGAACCCGGCCCGCCGGGTCACGACGGCCGGACCTGCTCGGTCTTCGGCCGACACTAAATGATCACCCCCCAGCCCTCCGATCCGGCAGCCGCCCGGACACATGGTGGGGTTAACCCCCGTAGGGACCCCCGTCTCGACCCCCGCCGTCGCCCGGGGTCACGGGTTTGCCGCGCACCGGTGCGGGCAAGGTAGGCTGTCGACTCGTCCTGGGCGCACAGCTCGGGTGTCCGGGTGCGTAGCTCAGGGGTAGAGCGCCTGCCTTACAAGCAGGATGTCGGCGGTTCGAAACCGTCCGCGCCCACCGTCGACGAAGCCCCCGGCCGTGTGGCCGGGGGCTTTGCCGTGCGGGGCCGTCCGTTCTTGCGGAGCCCTTGTCATTCCTCTCCGCCCGCCTGTTCGTGGGCGTGCTTCAGCTGGGTGCGGGCGTCGACGCGGTCCGCTGCCGCGACCTCGGCCCAGAAACGGTGCGTGCTGACGAACACCGCGAGTTCGTGTTCGCGGCGGCGCAGCTTCTCCACCTCGGCCTGTTCGTCCGCCGTCCAGCCCGGGGACGCGGGCCGCTCCACCTTGCGCCAGCCGTTGTCGTCGCTGAAACCGTCCCTCGGCTCGACCGACCAGGGCAGGCGCTTGAGCAGGGCCGCCAGCTCGGCCCGGACCTGATGCAGCTCCTCCTGACCGGCGAGGAGGTCACTGGGGAATTCATAGGTCGTAGCCACGTGGCAATGCTACGCCTGTTCGATTTTGGGTGGCGAGTTCGTTCGTGGGGTTCCGGGGAGGTTCAGCCGAACGGGTGGCCGGCCGCGCGCAGCTCGCCCACCAGGCGGGCCGTCACCGGCACCGGTACGCCGTGCCGGTCGGCCGCGCGCAGCAGTGCCCCGCCGATGGCGTCGAGTTCGAGCGGGCGACCCGCCTCGGCGTCGCGCTGCATGGACGACTTGGCGGCGGGCGCAAAGGCGTCGTACCGGGCCAGGGCCCGGGCCGGGTCGGCGGGGGCGCCGCAGGCGCGGCTGACCGCGGCGGTCTCGCTGACCAGGGCCTCCAGTTCCTCGCGGTGCCGGGTGCGGGCCTCGCCGAGCGGGAGGCCGTACCGGGTGGTGAGCAGTGCGAAGGGGGCGAGGAACGCCATCTTGGCCCACAGGGCCGCCGTCTCGTCCGCGACGACGCGTGCGGCCGCACCGGCGGCGGTGAGGTCGGCGGCGAGCGCGTCCAGACGGGCGCGGGGCACGCCGTCCCCGGCGAGGTCGATCTCCGTGAACGGGCTGCCGTGCTCGATCACGCCCGGGGTGACACGGGTGGACTCCACGCGGATCACCGCCGGGGCGACCCGGTCGGGGCGGTAGCGGGCACGCAGCGGGGCGGGGTGTTCGACGCCGTTCAGGAGCGGTACGACAAGGGCGTCACCCAGGGCGGCCGGCGGCACCCGGGTGAGGGCGGCGTCGAGCGCCGTGTGTTTGACGGTGATCAGGCAGGTGTCCACCGGTTCGCGCAGCTCGGTGTCCGCCTCGACGGGGGCGGTGAACTCGCCGAACTGGGGGCTGCGGACCGTGATTCCGGTACGGCGCAGGGTGTCGGCCGTGCGGTCCTGCGCCAGGCAGATGACGCGGTGGCCGGAGCGGGAGAGCAGGGCGGCGAGGAGGCCGCCGGTGCCGCCGGGGCCGAGCAGGGCCACGGTGTTCTTGGTCGCCATGAGGCTGTTCCCTTCTCTGGTCGGCCCCGGGTGCCGGTGGCCGCCTTGCGCGCGATCATCGCAGGGCCGTGCGGTCTGCGTGAGACTGGGGGCATGTGCCGGAGTATCAAGACGCTGCGCCCGCCCGTGCTTCCCACCGAGGCCACGGAGGAGGACATCCACGCCGCCGCGCTGCAGTACGTGCGGAAGGTCTCGGGCTTCCGGGCTCCCGCCGCGCACAACCGCGAGGTCTTCGACCGCGCCGTGGCAGCGGTGGCCGAGGCCACGGCCGAACTGCTCGGGGGCCTGGAGGTGCGGGGGCAGTCGGCGAGGAGCGCGGGGTAGCACGAGTGCGCGGGTAGCGCGGGTGGCCAGGCGGGGGGCGGTCGCCCGGGACTCGGCGATTCGCTTGCCGCGGCTCGGGCGCGTCGGGATTCGCCGTGCCGTGTTCCGCCGCGCCGGGCCCGCTGTTGTGTGACGTCTCTCATACGGGCGCGTCCTCGCGGCGGTGGCGCTGGAGTGCCCTCGGAACCCGATCCGCCGTGCGGGGTCGGCGAGTTGCGTCGCCGGGCTGCCCGAGGCCACAGGTTTTCGGCCACGTTCGCTCACGTCCGGCCCGCGGGTGCGCGCGGTGAGCAGGCCACCTGACTCACCATCAAGGCGTTTTCCAGTCAAGGGAGTCAACCTTCGCATTGCCCGCGGAGGGGGGTGCGTCGGGTGGCCCGGCGGGGTGCGGTGGGGTGTGGATTCGGTCACGCATTCGGGTGTCGGCGCGGTCGCGCGGGGCGCCCCGCGTGCGGCTTTTCCCGGGAGGGAGTCATAAGCCGAGCCGAATCCATGGCCAAATGTTGAACTTGCAAGCACTGATTAGGTAGCCCTAACCTGGGGCTCCATTCGGTACCGCCGCCCCCACGACCGGCCACCCACACGTCCCCGGCCGGTCCGACCGACACCGAAGAGGAGAACTCCCCTCATGACCGCACGTCTCAACACCGCTCAGCCCTATGTCCTCGGGCTCTTCCGCATCGTCATAGGCCTGCTCTTCACCGTGCACGGCGCCGCCTCGCTCTTCGGCGTCCTCGGCGGCGCCATGGGCACCAACGGCGGCACCATCCCGTCCGGCACCTGGCCCGGCTGGTACGCGGCCGTGATCCAGCTGGTCGCCGGCGGCCTGGTGCTGCTCGGCCTCGGCACCCGCGGGGCCGCGCTGATCGCCTCGGGCTCGATGGCGTTCGCCTACTTCGACATCCACCAGCAGGCCGCGCTGTGGCCCATCCAGAACGGCGGCGAGCTGTCGGTCCTGTTCTGCTGGGCGTTCCTCCTGCTGGTCTTCACCGGCTCCGGCGCCTTCGGCCTCGACCAGGTCCTCACCCGCCGCACGGCCGTGAGCGGCACGGCCGCCATGGAGCAGACCCCGATAGCGGCCTGACCCGCGCGGCGCCCTTCTCCGCCAGGAGGGATCGCCCCCGGCGCCCTTCCCCGCCACGAGGGGGAGGGCGCCGCTTGGTGCGGTGCGCGGTGCATGGCTTGTCGCAGCGATGCCGGGCTCGTCATGGATCGCCGCCGACGTCCGGGAAAACCCCGTGATCCCCGGTTCACCCCCCGAGCCCCTCCTGTCACACCCCCGGCGTACGCTGTATGGCTGTCAACGGGGGAGCGACGGGAGTTGTCGTGTTCGAGAGCGTGGGGTCACTGGCCGCCGGACCATGGATCTATGCCGCGGTGGTCGCGTCCGTTCTGCTCGACGTGTTCGTGCCGGTGCTGCCGAGCGGCGTGCTCGTCATCACGGCGGGTACGGCAGCGGCGGCGGGCTCGGGCGCGGCGGCCGGCCGGGTCGTCCCGCACGACGTGCCGGACCTGCTGGCCCTGATCCTCTCCGCGGCGACCGCCTCGGTGCTCGGGGATCTGGTGGCCTACCGCCTGGCCTGGCGGGGCGGTGAGCGACTGGACCGGGCGATCGCCCGCTCCCGGCGGCTGACCACCGCGCAGGAACGTCTCGGCGATGCCCTGGCCCGGGGTGGCGGCGCGCTGGTCGTGCTCGCCCGCTTCGCCCCCGCCGGTCGCTCGGTCGTCTCCTTCTGTGCCGGTGCCGCCCACCGCCGGGCCCGCGACTTCGTACCCTGGTCCGCCCTGGCCGGCCTGTCCTGGGCCGCGTACAGCGTCGCCCTCGGCTACTACGGTGCTCGGTGGCTGGGCCCGACCTGGCTCGCCACAGGGGTCTCGATCGCGGCCCTCTTCGCCGCGGGCGCGGCGGCGGGGTATCTCATGCGCCGCCGCCCGGCATCCTGAGGCACCGCCCCACGGCAGTGGCCGTCTCAGGGGCTTCCCACGCGGTCGGCTCGGCCGGCTGCGGAAGCGGCCGGCTCCCGCCTGCCGAAGCGCCGCCGCCCGCCTGCACGGGGCGGCGCCGCCCGCTGGGTCAGCCGCTCGCCGGTCCGGTCAGCTGCCTGCCGGTCCGGTCGGCGGCTCGCCGGCTCGGTCAGCAGCTCGCGAGGTACTTCTGCAGGGCGCTCTTCTCGGCGGAGTCGACCGAGAGGTCGTAGTAGTACTTCACCTGGACCCAGGCGCGGACGTAGGTGCAGACGTAGGCGGACCGGGACGGGACCCAGGTCGACGGGTCCTGGTCGCCCTTGGCCTGGTTCACGTTGTCGGTGACGGCGAGGAGCTGGGGGCGGGTGACGTCGTTGGCGAAGGACTGCCGCTGGGCGGTGGTCCACTTGCTCGCGCCGGAGTCCCAGGCCTCGGCGAGCGGGACGAGGTGGTCGATGTCGACGTCGGACGGCGAGGTCCAGGTCGCGCCGTCGTACGGGGAGTACCAGCTGCCGCTGGTGGCGGTGCAGGCGGAGTCGGTGACGACGTTCGTGCCGTCCCGCTTGAGGATCCACTCACGGGTGTTGCAGGTGCCCGAGATGGTGATCCAGGTCGGGAACTTGTCGCGGCTGTATCCGGTGCGGTTCTCGGTGGCGACGGTGAGCTGGGACAGGTAGCTGCGGGCGGTGGCGGCGCTGACCGGCGTGGGGAGGGCGGCGGAGGCACTCGGCGAGTTGAAGAGGGCGGCGGACGCTATGAGGCCGGTGAGCGTGGCGAGTATGCTCAGCCGTCGACGCGCGTAGAGCCTGGGCATGCGTGAACTCCCTTGTGGGCTCGGGGTGTTGGGCGCGAGCGAGGGAATGCTCGCGACGCCGTGTTGCCGTGAGGTGAGCGCTCGGTAAGAAGTTAATGTCGTGGGCATGACACGACAAGGTCCACGGCGGTTCACGGCCGAACCTTCACATCCCGTACGATGGGTGGCGCAGAAGGGGAGTAGCTCTTCGCCGGACCGTCGACATACTGCTCAGCCAGCCTGAGCCGGCGCCCGGAGGCGGACCTCGAGTGTTTCGGGGCCGCCCAGCGAGACCTTCGGCAAGCAGTGCACGCCCGTGTCCCACGACATGGGCGCCGAGTGCGCTGCCGTGCCGAGGTGTCATCGCGTGACGTACCGCACTCTCGGTGGGGCAGCCCCGACCGATTGAGGAACCTTGATCAGCATCACCGTGACGGCGCTCGTCTTCGGCGTCATCTTCCTCGCCGAACTGCCGGACAAGACCGCACTCGCCGGCCTGGTCCTCGGCACCCGCTACCGCGCGAGCTACGTCTTCGCGGGCGTCGCCGCCGCCTTCCTGCTGCATGTCGTGCTGGCCGTCGCGGCCGGCAGCGTGCTGACCCTGCTGCCCCAGCAGATCGTGCACGCCCTCACCGGCGTCCTCTTCCTCGGCGGTGCCGCGATGCTGCTGCTGAAGAAGGACGAGGACGAGGAGGAGATCAAGAAGCCCGCCGACCAGTCCTTCTGGAGGGTCGCGGGTACGGGCTTCATGCTCATCCTGGTCGCCGAGTTCGGCGATCTCACCCAGATCATGACCGCCAACCTCGCCGCCCGCTACGACGACCCGATCTCCGTCGGCCTCGGTGCGGTGCTCGGCCTGTGGGCCGTCGCCGGACTCGGCATCGTCGGCGGGAAGGCCCTGATGAAGAAGGTGCCGCTGCGGCTGATCACGCAGATCGCGGCGCTGCTGATGCTCGCGCTCGGCGTGTGGAGCCTGTTCGAGGCGGTGGCGGGCTGAGTCCGGCGGGCGGTGGCGTTTCGGGCCGGCCGAGCTGAACGGCCGGTGAACCGTTGCGGGAGGTGGTGGCGGAATCCGGCCCGGGTTTTGTACCGTAGAGAAACAAAGTGGCTCCCGCCCGTTTTCCCTGACCGGCGGGCGGGGCCGCCTTGTCCCTCCTCGGGGCCTGTCCCCGAGGCCTTTCCCTCCTGGAGCTGCCGATGACGGCCACCACCACGTCCACCGTCCTCACCGCCCGTGCCCTCCTGCTCGACATGGACGGCACCCTCGTCAACTCGGACGCCGTCGTCGAGCGCATCTGGCGGCGCTGGGCAGCGCGGCACGGACTGGACGGCGACGAGGTGATGAAGGTCGTCCACGGCCGGCAGGGGCACGCCTCCATGGCCGTACTGCTGCCCGACCGGCCCGTGGAGCAGAACCTCGCGGACAACGCCCGCATGCTCGCCGAGGAGACCGCCGACACCGACGGCGTGGTCGAGATCCCCGGCGCGAGCGCGTTCCTCGCCTCCCTGCGGGGTCTGCCGCACGCCCTGGTGACCTCCGCCGACGTCCCGCTGTCCACCGCCCGCATGAACGCGGCCGGGCTTCCGCTGCCGGAGGTCCGTGTCACCGCCGAGTCGGTCGGGGCGAGCAAGCCCGATCCCGAGGGCTTCCTGAAGGGCGCCGCCGAGCTGGGCGTGGAGCCGGCCGGGTGCGTGGTCTTCGAGGACTCCGGTGCGGGGATCGCGGCGGGGCGCTCCGCGGGTATGACGGTGGTGGGCGTCGGACCTCGCGCCGCTGTCCATGCTCCCGACGTGGTCGTGCCCGACCTCACGCGGGTGCGGGTCGAGGCGGTGGAGGGCGGGGCGGTACGGCTGCACATCGGCTGACGGCTGATCCTGCCGGCCGCCCGGGCGGGGTGCTGCCGCAAGGGGTTCGCCCCCGCCGGAGGGCCGGCCCCCTGGACCCCGCCTCGGCCTGAACCGTCTCGTCCTCGAACGCCGGGCGGCCCTCACTCCGAAGAGCCGGACGGGTGGGAAGTCTCCGCCTCCAGGCTCTTCCGGGTCGACGGTCCGTACACCCCGGGGGTGTCGCCCCCGATGCCCCGCGCCAGTTGGTAGGTGCGCACGGCGTCCTCCACCGGGCGGGTGAAGGAGTCGCTGATTGGGTCCCCGTAGAGGTTCAACTGCCGCAGCCGCTCCTGGAGTTCGGTCACCTCCGGACCCTGGTCGCCGCGTTGCAGCACCGGGGCGACGGCGGGCGTGGTGCGCGGGGCGGCGGAGGCCGGCGTGGATGCGGTGGGCGAGGCGGGGCGGGACGTTTCGGCGGAGGCGGACGGCGTCGGCGATGCGGAAGACGTGGCCGACGGGTCGGGACGGCTCGCTGACGCGGAGGGTGACGGCAGGGGTGAGCGTCGCGCGGTGGGGGAGGAGGGTGCCGCCGGTGACGCCGGGGCCGATGTCGTCACGTCCGGGACGCTCTCCCTGACCTCCTGGGCGGCCCGGTCCCGGGACGGCGTGTGGTACGAGAACAGCCCGCTCGCGAACCCGGCCACGGCCACGACCGCCACGCTCGCCCCGGCGACGCACACCAGGACGGCCCGCCGGGCCCGAGGGCGGGACGCCTCGCCGCCCAGGGACTCCACGGCACCAAGTTCGTCGCTTGCGCCTAGGCCGCCGTGGCTTCCGGCCGGGGCGTGGCTTGCGCCGGGGCGTTGGCTTCCGTTGAGGCTCTCCGTCCCGTTGAGGCTCTCCTTCCCCGTGCCCCCCGTCCCCTCGTTCTCGAACGCTCCCGGGTCGGGCATGCCCGGTCCCGCCGTGGTCCGCAGGGGCCGGGTGGTGGGTGGTGCAGGTGGCGTGAGCGGTACCGAGTGGGGTGCCTCGACCTCCACATAGGGCCGTATCCGCAGGGGATCGAAGTCCTCCGCCGCTGCCGCTTCAGCCGTACGTGCTTCGCGCAGGGCCTGGGCCGCGCGCTCGGTGCAGTCGCAGGACGGGCTGCGGTCCCGGCCCCTCGGTGCGCCGCACTCCGGGCAGGTGTGGCCGTCGGGACCCTCGGAATCAGTCATGTGTTCGCCCTCCCCTCGCGAACTTCCGAGACTATGCGCACCTTCTCCACATCCGTCGCCGAAAACGCGGGACTCAACAGGCCATAAACGGTGACACCGACCACGATGGAAGGTGCACCCGAGCCCCGGGAGGTCTCCATGGCCCTGGACACGCACGGCACGGAGAAGGAGACGAACGCCGCCGAGCACGTCCTTGGCAACGCGTTCGTCTCGATCGGCGCCCTGCTCCTCGGACTGCTGCTCGCCGCGCTCGACCAGACGATCGTGTCGACCGCGCTGCCCACCATCGTCAGCGACCTCGGCGGTCTCGAGCACCTGTCCTGGGTGGTCACCGCCTATCTGCTGGCCTCCACCGCCGCGACCCCGCTGTGGGGCAAGCTCGGCGACCAGTACGGGCGGAAGAGGCTCTTCCAGGCCGCCATCGTGATCTTCCTGATCGGGTCCGCGCTGTGCGGCATGGCGCAGAACATGCCCCAGCTCATCGCGTTCCGGGCGCTGCAGGGGCTCGGCGGCGGCGGGTTGATGGTGCTGTCGATGGCGATCGTCGGGGACATCGTGCCGCCGCGTGAACGCGGGCGCTACCAGGGGTTGTTCGGAGCCGTGTTCGGGGCGACCAGTGTGCTGGGACCGCTGCTCGGCGGGCTGTTGACCGAGCATCTGAGCTGGCGCTGGGTGTTCTACGTCAACCTGCCCGTCGGCGTGGTCGCGCTCGCCGTGATCGCCACCGCCCTGCGCATCCCGCGCCGCACCGCCCGCCACGTCATCGACTACCTGGGCACGGTCCTCATCGCCTCCGTCGCCACCTGCCTGGTCCTGGTCGCCTCGCTCGGCGGTACGACCTGGGCCTGGGGGTCGGGACAGATCATCGGGCTCGCCGTGCTGGGCGTCCTGCTGGCCGTGGCGTTCGTCGCCGTCGAGCGGCGGGCCGCCGAACCGGTCCTGCCGCTGAAGCTGTTCGGCATCCGCACCTTCACGCTCGCCGCCGTCATCAGCTTCATCGTCGGCTTCGCCATGTTCGGTGCGATGACCTACCTGCCGACCTTCCTGCAGGTGGTGCACGGCATCTCGCCGACCCTGTCCGGCGTGCACATGCTGCCCATGGTGGCCGGCCTGCTGCTGTCCTCCACGATCTCCGGGCAGATCGTCAGCCGCACCGGCCGCTGGAAGGTGTTCCCGCTCACCGGAACCGCCGTGACCACCATCGGCCTGCTCCTGCTGCACCGGCTCGACGAGCACAGTCCGACCGCCGTGATGAGCGTCTACTTCTTCGTCTTCGGCCTCGGACTCGGCCTGGTGATGCAGGTCCTGGTGCTCATCGTGCAGAACGCCGTGTCGTACGAGGACCTCGGCGTCGCCACCTCCGGCGCCACCTTCTTCCGCTCCATCGGCGCCTCCTTCGGGGTCGCCATCTTCGGCACGGTCTTCGCGAGCCGCCTCGGCGACAAGCTCGCCGCCGCCTTCCGGGGCGTCAGCCTGCCGCCCGGCGTCTCCGCGAACGCCCTCAAGTCCGACCCGCGCGGTATCGCCGGGCTGCCGCCCGCCCTGCGCCCGGCGGCCCTGCACGCGTACGCGTCCGCCATCACCGACGTCTTCCTCTACGCCGCCCCCGTCGCCCTTCTCGGCTTCCTGCTGGCCTGGTTCCTCAAGGAGGACCGGCTGCGCGGCTCGGTCACCGCGCCGGACGTCTCCGAGACCATCCCGCCCAACCCGGTCGCACGGTCCTCCTACGACGAGTGCTGCCGGGCCCTGTCCCTGCTCGGCACGCGCGAGGGACGGCGCGAGGTCTACCAGGAGATCATCGAACGCGCCGGGTACGACCTGCTGCCCGCCGCCGGCTGGATGCTGCTGCGCATCCGCAAGTACGGCTCCGTCGAACCGGGTGTGCTCGCCGAGCGCAGCCCCGTCCCGCTGGAGGCCGTCCTCGCCGCCGCCCGTCAGGTCGAGGAACGGCACCTCGCCGAACGCCGGGGCCTGGACCTGTATCTGACCCAGTCCGGCCGCGAGGTCGCCGAACGGCTCGCGACGGCCCGCGAGGAGTCCCTCGCCGAACTCCTCGGTGACTGGTGGCAGCCCGGCCGCTCGACCGACCTGGCGCAACTCGTCAGGGAACTCACCGGTGAACTGTGCGGCACCGACCGCGAGCGCCCGCACAAGGCGGCCGGCACAAAGGCCGGTTGACCGTCCCGGGGGTGCTGACCCGTCGGCCGGGACGTCCCGGAGACTGTCTGCCGTGAACCGCACCGACCGTCTCTACGCCCTCGTCGAGGAGCTGCGCGCCGCCGCTCCCCGCCCCCGCAGCGCCCGCGCGCTCGCCCGGCGCTTCGAGGTCAGTGTCCGCACGATCGAGCGGGACCTGGCCGCGTTGCAGCAGTCCGGGGTGCCCATCCACGCCGAGCCCGGCCGCAGCGGCGGGTACGTGCTCGACAGGGAGCGGACGCTGCCGCCGCTGACCATCACCCCGGCCGAGGCGACGGCCCTCGCGGTCGGGCTGCACGCCCTGGCCGGGTCGCCGTTCGCGGCGGACGCCCGCAGCGCGCTGCACAAGGTGCTGGCCGTGATGCCGGAACGGGAGCGGCGCGCGGCGGACGAGCTGACCGGGCGGGTACGGCTGCTCGTCCCGGCGGCCCGCCCGGAGCGGCCCGCCGGCCCCGTGGTCCCGGCCGCGCTGCGCGAGGCGCTGACCGCGGGCCGGGTGCTGCGGCTGGAGTACGCCGACGCGGCGGGCCGGGTCACCGCCCGGGACGTGGAACCGCTCGGCTTCCTCGGCGGAACGGAACACTGGTACCTGGCCGGCTGGTGCCGGCTGCGTCACGCGCCGCGCGGCTTCCGGCTGGACCGGGTGCGTGCGGCGACGGCCCTCGATGAGCGGGCCCCGCGCCGCGCCGTCGACCTCGCCGCGCTCGACACGCTCGGCTCCGACGTCGTACCGCTCGACGCGGCGACCGTGATGTGACGGCAATCACCGACAGGGGGGTGTCGCGGCCCGGGCGGAGGCTGGCGCACATGACGACAACAACGACACCGCTCACCCCCGCCACCGGCATCGCCCTCTTCGACCGCTGGACCGCCCTGTGGAACGGCGACCTCAGCGACCCTGAGTCCTTCCTGGCGCCGGACTTCCGCATCCGCTTCGCCAACGACCCCGACAGGGGCGCGGTCACCGACGAGGTGTACGGCCCCGCCGGGATCCTCGGCCTGGTCTCGGCCTTCCGCGAGGAGCGGCCCGGGCTGCGGTACGCCGTCGACGGGACGCCGCTGGTGGACGGCGCGCTCGGCCGGGTCGCCTGCTGCTGGTACGTGACCCTCCCGGACGGCGCCCAGAAGAGCGGGATCGACCTGCTGGAGGTGGCGGACGGCCGGATCGCGGCGGTGTGGTCGGTGACCGGGGTGCGCCGCTTCGCCGACTGACCGCCGTTTGTGGCTCCCCTTCCGGGTGACCCGAAAGGGGAGCCGGCCAGTGGGGCCGGCCCGATCGGAAGGCAACCATGTCCACTGGCATGATCGTGTTGATCGTGATCGTGGCGGTCGTGGTCGTCGGCGCGGCCGCCCTCCCGTTCCTGCGCGGCCGGGGCCGACGCGGCGGTCCCGCCCTCAAGCGGCGCTTCGGGCCCGAGTACGAGCGGAGCGTGGCCCTGCACGACGGCGACACCAAGGCCGCCGAACGGGAACTGACCGAGCGCGTCGAACGCCACGGCGACCTGCGGGAACAGCCGCTGGACCCGGCCGGGCGCGAGCAGTACGAGGCCCGCTGGACGGCCGTGCAGGAACACTTCGTCGAATCGCCGCGGCAGGCGGTGGCCGAGGCCGACCGGCTGCTCGCGGAACTCGCCGCCGCGCGCGGCTACCCGGACGGCGGGCACTACGAGGAGCAGCTCGCCGCGCTGTCCGTGCACCACGCCGACCACGTCGACGGCTACCGGCAGGTGCACCGGGTGGCCCGCTCCGGGCCGAGGAACGGGGTGACCGAGGCGGGCTCCGGGACGGAGGAGATGCGGATGGCGCTCGTCGGCGCCCACGCCCTCTTCGACGACCTGACCCACCCCGCGGCGCGGGATTCGGGCCGTCACCGCGCGACCCGTGCCGGTGGCCACTCCCACACTCCCTGGGCCCTCGACAAGGGCCGACCGAAGGAGAGTTGACCGTCATGTCGGACAGGACGAGCGGCCCCGGCGGGGAGCGCCCCGCCGGCCGTTTCACCCAGCCACCGGACGAGGACCGGTCCCCGGAGGGCGCGGTGCCGGAAGGCGGCACGCCCAGGGAGCCCCGGTCGGAGGAACGCCTGCCCGGTGAGCCCCCGCCCTCCCGCCTCCCCGGCACGGCCGGCCCCGGCAGAGAGGGCCTGACGGCGGACGACCGCACCCCCGACGACACGCCCGCGCGCCCACCGGGGCCGGCAGTCACCGCCGGTGCGGGTTCCGGGTCCCGGTACGACACCGGGACCGGCACCGAGGGCCTGCGGCCCGGCACCGAGGACCTGGCCTCCGACACGGGGGAGACAGGGGTGCCCGGCGCCGGGCGCAGGACGGGCGGCGGCGGGATGACGGGCAAGGCCGGGCTGCCCGGTGAGGGGCGGACGGCGGGGGAGGACGAGATGCCGGACGACGGGCTGGGTGTTCCGTTCTCCGGGGAGACGGGCGCCCGTGAGGCGCGCTCGACCGAGTCCCCGGCGCCGGACACCTGGCCGGCGGCACCGGGCGGCCCGCGGGGGTCCACCGGCCCCACCGCGCCCGGGAGCGCGGCACCGGCCGGGACCGCCGTACCCGCGGGTGCGCCGTCCCCTGCCGGCGGCTCCGGCGTCGGTGAGCAGACTGCCTCGCCCTCCGGTGCCGGCGCCCCGCTGCTGCCGCACGACGAGACCGATCGCTGGGAGCAGCGCATACGGCAGCTGACCGCGGCATTCGTGGACGAGCCCCGGGGCGCGGTCCAGGAGGCCGACCGGGCGCTGGAGGAGCTCGTGGCGCGTTTCGACGAGGCCGTGGCCACGCGGCGGCGTACCCTGCGCCGCTCCTGGGAGGCCTCCGAGGACCGTGGCCCGGGCTCCGAGACCGACACCGAGCAGCTCAGGCTGGCCCTGCGCGACTACCGGGAGCTGGCCGGGCGGCTGCTACACCTGTGACGCCCCCGGCCCCGGCACCTCGCCCCTGGCGGCGGCTCTGAGCCGCCGCCACTCGCGTACGACCTCTTCGACGTCGTACGGCTTCTTCCCCAGCGGAGGACCGGGCGGCGGCTTGAACATCATGTCCTTGATCTTGACGTTGACGTCCTCGATCAGCTTCCGGGCGATCCGCTCCGAGGGTGCCGCGTAGGCCGCCGCGAGCGCGTCCTCGGCCTCCTTGCGCAGGGCGAGGGCGGGAGGCAGCACGGACAGGCCCTCGCGCGCCATCTTCCGCTTGACCCACCACAGTTCGTCGTAGACGGAGTCGAGCTCGGCGGGCAGCGGCTCCCCCGTCCCCGGCAGCCGCTCGAACTCTCCGCGCCCCTGCGCGTCGCGGATCTGCTTGTCGACCCAGGACTCGAACGGCACACCCGGTGGCTTTCGCTCGGTCATGACCCCATTGTGCCGGACGCGGCCCGGCGGGGCGTTCTATCATGCGGCGGCGGTACGCCAATCCGGCCGCCGCGCAAGGACGTCACAGGGGGAACGCGCGTGCTCGAACTCACCATGGCCACCGTCTCGGGGGCCGACGCGGGCGCCACGGCCGGCATGACGATGGCCGACGCGCCCAGCGAACCGGGCGCCGTGCTCCGGATCGGCCGGGACGCGTCCGTGTGCCGGCTGGTCACCCCCGAGGACTGGCTGTTCGTCTCCCGTGCGCACCTGGAGTTCCTGTGCGGCCCGGACGGCGTCTGGCAGGTGAGCTGGCTGCGCGGCTCCCAGGCCGAGCCCTCCGCCGAAGTGCGGCTGGTGGTCGGGGAGTACGCGCAGTCCGTCGGCTACGGCTCGACCGTACGGTTGCCGCGCGGCGGGGCCGGCGAGATCGTCGTCCAGGACCGCACCGCGCCGCGCAGCGTCAACGTCGGCTTCTACCACGAGGTCTGAGCCGGGACCCGGGGACCGCTCAGGCCAGTACCCGGGCCAGCGCGAAGCCGTCGTAGCCCTTGCTGCCGACCGTCTGGATCGCCGTTCCGCTCAGCCGCGGATGGGAGGCGATCAGCTCGATCGCGGCCCGCGTGCCCACGACGTCCGGCTCGGTGCTGCGGGCATCGACGACCCGGCCGCCGCGCACCACGTTGTCCACGACGATCAGGCTGCCGGTGCGGGTGAGCCGCAGCGCCCACTCCACGTAGTGCGCGTTGTTGGCCTTGTCGGCGTCGATGAACACCAGGTCGAACGGGGCCGGGTTCTCGTCGGCGAGCTTGGGCAGCGACTCCAGGGCCGGGCCCACCCGCACCTCCGCGATCCGGTCCAGGCCCGCCCGTGAGAGGTTCCGGGTGGCCACCTCGGCGTGTTTGGCGTTGTACTCCAGCGAGATGAGTCTGCCGTCCTCGGGCAGCGCGCGGGCCAGCCAGATGGTGCTGTAGCCGCCGAGTGTGCCGATCTCCAGGATGTGCCGCGCGCCCTGCACCTGGGCGAGCAGCTGGAGGAACTTGCCCTGTGCCGCCGTGACGGCGATCTGCGGCAGCCCGGCGGCGTCGTTCTCCCGCAGGGCCGCCCGGAGCGCCTCGTCGTCGGGTGCCAGATGGCTGGTGAAGTACGCGTCGACGTCGTCCCAGAGCTGGGAGTCGCTCATGCTCCTGCTGCCTTTCCCGAGTGTCTGCCCTTCCCCCCGCATCGTCTCAGCCGCGGGGCGCCGACGGGGTGACCGGCGGCGGAGGCTGTACGGGCGGCGGCGGAATCACCGGCCGCCGCGCGCGCCGTACGACGGCCAGGGCGACGGCGGTACCGGACAGGAACAGACCGCCGCCGGCCGTGAGCAGCCAGGCCGGGACCCCGGCGATCTCGCGCAGCCGGTCGTCGTGGACCACCTGCTGGACCGGGGTGTCGGCGGCCGCCCGGCGCAGCTCGTGGTCGCCGGAGATACGGGCCGGGTCCGGGAACCGCTGGGCGAGCGCGGTCAGGTACGGCGTCCCGGCGGCCAGTTCGCCCAGGCTGCTGTGGCCGGGCGCGTGGAGGCGGCCGGCGAAGACGACGCTGGGCTGAAGTCCGCCGATCGCCGAGCGCGTCCGCATGCGGTGGGCGGCGAGGACGTACAGGCCGAGCGACTGCGGGACGCTTGCCAGCCGGGACAGCCGCATCGGGTACACCGGGGCGCCGGCCGGGAAGGTGAGGTGGATCGGGTCCAGCGCGCCGTGCAGCGCGGCGCCGGCCGTGTCCGGGGCGAGCCGGACGGCCACGTACTGCCAGTGCCGGTCGACGTAGGGCTGCAGGGCCGTCTTCAGCCGGGCGGGCAGGGAGAAGCCGTGGGTGTGCAGCCAGTCGCCGAGGGCGGCGGGGTCGGTGGCGGTCAGCCGGGCCACGTCGAAGGGGCCGAGCCGCTGCCGGTCGACCACGCCGACGGCGCCGGCCGCGGAGGGCGCGGGGGCGCCGGCGGTGGTGTCGTGGCTGTCGAACGGCCAGTCGCCGTTCCTCGGCCAGAAGTGGTACCGCGTGCGGTGCACGGGCTGCACGGCCCTGGCCAGCTGGTCGAAGAGGGCAGGGTCGCCGAGGCGGACGCCGGCGCGGTGCGGGACGGGCATGATCCAGGCGGCGTGCCGTGCGTCGCCGTTCACGGTCAGCCGCATCACGATCTGCTCCTGGCGGCCGTCCCAGCGCAGCACGGACTGCTCGTCGGCGACGGAGATCCGGGCCGCGGGGTCCGGCACCATCGCCCCGCAGCCGCAGGCGTAGGCCGGGGCGATGAGCCAGCTCAGCTGGATGCCGAGGAGGGTGAGGACGAGGGCGAGGATGCGGGCGCGTGTCACGGGGCAACAGACGTGCCGCCCGTGTGATCGGTTCCGGTGCGCCGCGACCCCGCCGGGGGCGCGGGGACCTGCGCGATCAGCACGGCCCGCCCGCACCCGGCAGCGGCGAGGAGCCCTTACGGCTCTTGCCGCTGCTCCACCGCGGGGGCGGAACCCGGCAACGGCCGCCCCGCGCACTCCGCCATCCGCCACACCGCGAACCCGCCGATCACGGCCGCGGCCATCATGTAGTACGCGGGCATCATCATGTTCCCGGTCGCCCCGATCAGCGCGGTCACGACCAGCGGAGTCGTCCCGCCGAACAGGGACACGGACACGTTGAACCCGATGGACAGGGACCCGTACCGCACCCGCGTCGGGAAGAGGGCGGGCAGCGCGGCCGGCATCGCCGCCGTGAAGCAGACCAGGAGCAGCCCCAGCGCGGCCATGCCCAGGCCGACCGCGAGCAGGCTGCCCTGGCGGATCAGCAGCAGGGCCGGGATCGACAGGAACAGGAAGCCCGCGCAGCCCGCCGCGATCACCGGGCGGCGGCCGACGCGGTCGGTCAGCGCGCCGGCGAACGGCTGGACGATCATCATCAGGGCCATCACGCCGAGCACGACCAGCAGACCGTGCGTCTCGTCGTACTTCAGCTCACTCGTGAGGTAGCTCGGCATGTACGACAGCAGCATGTAGTCGGTGACGTTGAAGACCAGCACCAGGCCCATGCACAGCAGCAGCGCCTTCCACTGGCCCGAGACCATCTCGCGCAGCGGCACCTTCGGCCGGGCGGCCTCCGCCTTCTCGACCTCCGCCGCGAACGCCGGGGTCTCCTCCAGCCGCATCCGCAGGTACAGGCCGATGATGCCCATCGGACCGGCGATCAGGAACGGGATGCGCCAGCCCCACGACACCAGGTCGTGCGAGGACAGCAGCGCGGTCATCACGGTGACCAGACCCGCACCGCCGATGTAACCGGCCAGCGTGCCGAACTCCAGCCAACTGCCGAAGAACCCGCGCTTCTTGTCCGGCGCGTACTCGGCGATGAAGGTCGACGCGCCCGCGTACTCACCACCCGTGGAGAAGCCCTGCACCAGCCGGGCGGCCAGGAGCAGCAGCGGGGCGCCCACGCCGATCGACGTGTACGAGGGGATCAGGCCGATCGCGAACGTACCCGCCGCCATCATGATCATGGTGAGGGCGAGGACCTTCTGGCGGCCGACGCGGTCGCCCAGCGGGCCGAAGACCATGCCACCGAGCGGCCGGACCAGGAAGGCCGCCGCGAAGGCACCGAACGTCGACAGCAGCTGCGCGGTCGGGTTGCCGGACGGGAAGAAGACCTTGCCCAGGGTGACCGCGATGTAGCTGTAGACACCGAAGTCGAACCACTCCATCGCGTTGCCGAGCGCGGCGGCCTTCACGGCGCGCTTGACGAGTGCGGGGTCGGTGACGGTGACGTCGCGGGCCGGAGTGGCCCGCCCGGTCTTCAGGGACGGGGAGACGGCTGTGGCGGTCGCCAAAACGGGGCTCGCCTACCTTTCGACGGGGACAGGGGCGCGGTCCGTACGGCGACACTGCCGGAAAACGGGCCGAAAAGTGACCATAGGCGGCGTTCGGCCCTTTACGTCACGCACACGAGTAGCTGCACAGTGCAGCTAAATGCGGCGCATGCAGGCACGTCTGCCCGCTTCCGGCCGGGCATTCCGGTCCGTCGTTGTGATCCTTCTCGCGTCCCGGACGGGCAACCGGGCCCGCCGCCGACTATCGTCATCCGGACAAAAGGAAGATAGGTGTACAGAGGGGGAAGATCTCGGGCGAAACGTGGGTAGCCCGCGGGAGGCCGACGAGGCGTGGCGAACGTTCAGCGCGGTGGGCGACCGGCGGACACCCTCGCAAGGGCCGCGACCGGGGCACGGCTGCGTGCCCTACGGCTCGCGCTGTGGGCGGTGGCCACGGTCCTCCTGGCCCGGCAGCTGGCCGTCGCCCTCACCACCCCGCGCGGCGAGCGCCTGACCGACCTGGAGACCTGGGTCGGCCCCCGGGGCGTCCTGCACGTGAACGGCTCGATCTATGACTCGACCCGGTTCACCGGCACCCCGTTCGGCGGTCTGGTCCTCAAACCGCTCACCCGCTCCGCGCAGGCCGCCCTCGGCTGGGGCTGGACCTTCGGCACCCTGCTGCTGGTCGTCGCCCTCGGCCTGGTGGCCGCCCGCGCGCTGCCCCAGCCGACCGGCCGCCGCACCTCCCTGCTGGCCGCACCGGTCGCGATCAGCCTGCTCATGCTGTCGCTGCCGGTCCGCAACGCGCTGTGGCTCGGCCAGACCAGCATCATCCCGGTGCTGCTCGTCCTGCTCGGCTGCTTCGCCGTACACGGTGAGCGGGAGAGCGGCCTGTGCATCGGCCTGGCCGCCGCGCTCCAGCCGACCATGCTGCTCTTCGCCCCGCTGCTGTGGCTCACGGGCCGCCGCAGGGCCACCGCCTCCACGGCCGGCACCTTCGCCGCCTGCACCGCGCTCGCCTGGGCGGCGCTGCCGTACGACTCGTCCACCTACTGGGTGCACCACATGGCCGGCGTGGGCCTCGGCGGCAAGGCCGACGCCCTCGGCAACCAGTCCCTGCACGGCGCTCTGCTCCGCCTCGGGCTGACCGGCCCGCCGGAGATCGCCCTCTTCCTGGTGCTCGGCGCCGTCGTCGCCGCGCTCGCCCTGCGCCGCGCCGTCCGCTGCGCCCACGACGGCCAGCTGCTGCTCGCGGTCGCCCTCACCGGCTGCGCCGTCGTCGCCGTCTCCCCCACCGCCTGGCAGCACCAGCTGCTGTGGGTGCTGCTCGCGATGGTCGGCCGGGTCGGCGAACGCGCCTGTGACCGGTACGCCTGGCCGGTGGCCGTCGTCCTCGTCACCACCCTCCCGGCGAAGACGATGCTGCCGGACATGCCGGCGCTGTACCCGCTGCGGGACAATCTGGTCCTGCTCGCGGCCCTGGCCGCCGCCACGGCCGTACCGTTCCTGTCCCGCACCTCCCCCTCCTACCGGACGCCGGTCCCGACGGAGTGCGCCCCCCAGGTCCCCGCCCGCTTCCGCCGCGTCCCGCTGCTGCCCTTCGTGCGCCGGGTGCTGACGCGGCCCAACCTCCTGCTGGAGCTGCTGCTCATCCGGGTCACCTACGCCGCCTACTCCTCGGTGCGGCTGGCCGTCAGGGGCAGCCGGGAAACCGCCGAGGCGCACGGCCGGCAGGTCCACTCCCTCGAGAGCGCCCTGTCGATCGACATCGAGCACTGGGCCAACCACACGGTGGTCGCACTGCCGTGGCTGAACCACCTCCTGAGCTTCTACTACGAGACCCTGCACTTCGCGATGCCCCTGACCGTCCTCGCGGTCCTCTACGTCCGGCGGCCCGTGGACTACCGGTGGGCCCGCACCAGCCTCGGCATCGCCACGGCCCTCGGCCTGCTGGGCTTCTGGCTCTACCCCCTCGCGCCGCCCCGGCTCATGCCCGGCTTCGGCTTCGTCGACACGGTGCACGGCGTCCAGGACCTCGCCGAGCCGCACTACGGCGTGATGACCGCGGTGACCAACCAGTACGCCGCCATGCCCTCGCTGCACTTCGGCTGGTCCCTGTGGTGCGGCATCGTGATCGCCGTCGTCGCGCCCGGACGGCCGATGAAGGCGCTGGGCCTGCTGCACCCCCTCTTCACCATGTCGGCGATCGTCGCCACGGCCAACCACTGGATCCTCGACGCCGTGGGCGGCGCGGTCGTGGTGGGCGTGGGCTTCGGCCTGGCGTACCTGCTCACCGGCCCGCGCGCGGCCGGCGTGCCCGCGCCCGGCCGGGAGAGAAAAGCGCCTGCGTCGCACGTGTACGAGCGGCCCCCCGACCTCCCGGGAGGACATCATCACTCGGCATCCTGATCCGGCGCGCCCGTCAAAGGGGGACACCGGGCCGCCGATCACCGTGCCCCTGCCCGGCCGGCGCGGCGACGCCCTGCGGCGGGCCGCTCCCGCGCTCCTGCCGGCCGCTGCCGCGACGGCGCTCGGGCTGTGGGGGATCGGCCGCCGCGACAGCATGTGGCGCGACGAGTCGGTCACCTGTCAGGTGGCCCACCGTTCCCTCGGGCAGCTGTGGCACCTGCTCGCCCACACCGACGCCGTGCACGGCCTGTACTACCTGCTCATGCACGCGGTGTTCGGGCTGTGGGACGGCGGCCTGCCGGCCCTGCGCCTGCCCTCGGTGCTGGCCACGGCCCTGGCGGCGGCGGGGGTCGGCGCGATCGGCGCACGGATGGCGGGCCGCCGGTCCGGCGTCCTCGCGGGCCTCGTCCTCGCCCTGCTGCCGATCACACAGCAGTACGCCCAGGAGGGCCGGTCCTACGCGCTCGTCACGGCCGGCGTCACCTGGGCCACGTACCTCTTCCTGCGCGGCACGGAATCGGCCGGCCGGCGGTGCTGGCCCGGCTGTGCGGCGGTGCTCGCCCTGGCCTGCTGGCTGAACGTGTTCGCCGCCCTCGTCCTGCCGGCCCAGGCGCTGACCCTGTGGCGGCTGAGGGTGCCGCGCCGGGTGTGGGGGCGCTGGGGCGCGGCGGCGACGGCTGTGCTGGTGGCCGTCGCCCCCCTGGCGTGGGTGAGCGCCGGGCAGGCGGAGGGGCAACTGGACTGGCTGGGACGGCCGAGCGCGGCGATGTGGCTGCAGTTCGCGGGTGTCGTGGCCGTCGGCGCCGCGTCGGCCCGGCTGCTGCTGCGCGGGGCCGGCGACGGCCGGGACGCCGGCCGGTCCGCCCTGGTGCGGGTGGCCCTGCCGCTGCTGGTGGCCCCGGCGGGGCTGCTGATGATGGTGTCCCTGGCCACACCCTGGTACGTCGACCGGTATGTGCTCTACTGCACCGCCGGGCTGGCCCTGCTCGCCGGTGCCGCGCTGGACCGGGCGCTTCGGCTGGGGCAGCGGCTCGCCCCCGCCGCCCGGATCCCGACGCTCTGTACGGGGGCGGCGGCCGCGGTCGCGGTGCTGCTGCCGTGGTCGCTGCTCGTGCGCTCCCCGGAGAGCCGCAAGGACGACGTCCTGGCCGTCGCCCGGGCCGTCGCCCGGTCCGCGCGCCCTGGCGACGGTGTGCTGTTCCTGCCCGCCCGGCGGCGCGAGTGGCTGCTGGCCAGCCCCTCCGTGTACCGCCGCCTGCACGATCTGGCCCTGGCCGAGTCCCCGGTGGACTCGGGCACGCTGCAGGGCACCGAGCTGCCCGCCGGCACGATCCGGCGGCACCTCGGCACCGGGGGGGGGGGGGGGGGGCGCCCCCCCCCCCCCCCCCCCCCCCCCCCCCCCCCCCCCCCCGCGCCGCTCGACCCCCTCCCGCGGGAGACGGTCAAACGGCAGGAGCTGCGACGGCACTTCGCGGTGTGCGAGCGCGTCCGGGTCCACGGTGCCCAGATGATCGTCTACGCCCGCCCGGGCCACTGCGCGCGCCGGCCGGGGACCCGCACCTGACGCACCCTCCGGCTACAGCCGCTGAATGATCGTCCCGGTCGCAAGACCACCGCCCGCGCACATGGTGATGAGCGCGAACTCCTTGTCCGCCCGCTCCAGTTCGTGCAGGGCGGTGGTGATCAGGCGGGCGCCCGTCGCCCCCACCGGGTGACCGAGGGCGATCGCGCCGCCGTTGACGTTGACCTTGTCCAGGTCCTGCTCGAAGACCTGGGCCCAGCTGAGCACCACGGAGGCGAAGGCCTCGTTGATCTCCACGAGGTCGATGTCCCTGAGCGACATCCCCGCCTTGCCGAGCACCGCGCGCGTGGCGTCGATCGGGCCGTCCAGATGGAAGTGCGGGTCGGCGCCCACCAGCGCCTGCGCCACGATCCGGGCCCTCGGCCGCAGCTTCAGGGCGCGCGCCATCCGCTTCGACGCCCACATGATCGCCGCCGCGCCGTCGGAGATCTGCGAGGAGTTGCCCGCCGTGTGGACCGCCGTCGGCATCACCGGCTTCAGCCCGGCCAGTGCCTCCATCGACGTGTCGCGCAGCCCCTCGTCCTTGTCGACCAGCCGCCACATGCCCTGCCCGGCGTGCTGCTCCTCCTCGGTGGTCGGGACCTGGACCGCGAACGTCTCCCGCTTGAAGCGCTCCTCGGACCAGGCGATCGCGGCCCGTTCCTGCGAGCGCAGTCCGAGGGCGTCCACCTGCTCGCGGGTCAACCCCCGGTGCCGGGCGATCCGTTCGGCCGCCTCGAACTGGTTGGGGAGGTCGACGTTCCACTCGTCGGGGAAGGGTTTGCCGGGGCCGTGCTTGGAGCCGGAGCCCAGCGGCACCCGGGACATCGCCTCGACGCCGCAGCTGATCCCGACGTCGATCACGCCGCCCGCGACCATGTTGGCGACCATGTGCGAGGCCTGCTGCGAGGAGCCGCACTGGCAGTCGACGGTCGTGGCGGCCGTCTCGTACGGCAGTCCCATGGTCAGCCAGGCCGTGCGCGCGGGGTTCATGGACTGTTCGCCGGCGTGGGTGACCGTGCCGCTGACGATCTGCTCCACCGCGTCGGCGGGGATGCCGGTGCGGCCGAGGAGTTCACGGTAGGTCTCGCCCAGGAGATAGGCGGGATGGAGATTGGCGAGCGCGCCGCCGCGCTTGCCGATCGGGGTGCGGACGGCTTCGACGATCACGGGTTCGGCGGCCATGGGTGCGGGTCCTCTCCGAGAGGGCTCTCCTCCAGAACTAGTACGCGTTCTAGTTCCGAGTGCAGTCTGCTGACGTGATGTCCATCACCGCAAGGGTCTTGCAGGCGCCGAAGCCGCGATCTGCACGAACTCCGCACGGATTGGGGGTGCCGTACCCCTTGCCACTTTTAGAACCGGTTACTACGTTCACGACACTCGCTGATGGACCGTCAGATGGCTGGGAGTCGCCGATGCCCTGTCCAGCGCTGCCCGACGGGTTCGACTTCACCGACCCCGACCTGCTGCACCACCGCGTGCCCTTCCCGGAGTTCGCCGAGCTGCGCCGCGCCGAACCGGTCCGCTGGATCCCGCAGCCGCACGGCGTCGCGGGCTTCGCCGACACCGGCTACTGGGCCGTGACCCGGCACGCCGACGTCAGGTACGTCTCCACGCACCCGGAACTCTTCTCCTCCACCCTCAACACGGCGATCATCCGCTTCAACGAGCACATCCAGCGCGACGCGATCGACGCCCAGCGGCTGATCCTGCTCAACATGGACCCTCCGGAACACACACGGGTGCGGCAGATAGTGCAGCGCGGCTTCACGCCACGCTCCATCCGCGCCCTGGAGGAACGGCTCCGGGCGCGCGCCCGGGCGATCGTCGAGGGGGCCCGCGCCCGCTCCGGTCCCTTCGACTTCGTCACCGAGGTCGCCTGCGAACTGCCCCTGCAGGCCATCGCCGAGCTGATCGGCGTACCCCAGGAGGACCGGTCCAAGATCTTCGACTGGTCCAACAAGATGATCGCGTACGACGATCCCGAGTACGCCATCACCGAGGAGGTCGGCGCCCAGTCGGCCGCCGAGATCATCGCCTACGCGATGAACATGGCCGCCGAGCGCAAGCGGTGCCCGGCGCGCGACATCGTCACGACCCTGGTGGCGGCGGAGGACGAGGGCAACCTCAACTCCGACGAGTTCGGCTTCTTCGTGCTGATGCTGGCGGTGGCCGGGAACGAGACGACCCGTAACGCGATCACCCACGGCATGCACGCGTTCCTGACGCACCCCGAGCAGTGGGAGCTGTTCAAGCGGGAGCGGCCCGCGACGACGGCCGAGGAGATCGTGCGCTGGGCGACCCCGGTCAACGCCTTCCAGCGGACGGCCACCGAGGACACGGAGCTGGGCGGGGTCCCGATCAAGAAGGGTGACCGCGTCGGCCTCTTCTACGCCTCCGCCAACCACGACCCCGAGGTCTTCCCCGACCCGGACGCCTTCGACATCACCCGTGACCCCAACCCCCACCTCGGCTTCGGCGGTGGCGGCCCGCACTACTGCCTCGGCAAGTCCCTCGCGGTCCTGGAGATCGACCTGATCTTCCACGCGATCGCCGACGCGATGCCGGGCCTGCGGCTCGCCGACGCACCCCGCCGGCTGCGCTCCGCCTGGATCAACGGCGTCAAGGAACTCCAGGTCACCACCGGCTGACCGGACCGCGGTCGGCCCACCCCGAGGGAGGCAGGAGCACCCCTACCCCAACGCCCCGTTCCTGCCTCCCCCGAGGTCCGGCATGCGTACGGCTCACTCCCGGCCGGACGCCACCACGGCCAGCACGCCCGACGCCCCCGCCGCGATCAGCAGCGGAGTGCCCAGGCCGTGGTGGAGGACCAGCCACGCGCCCAGACAGGCGCCGGCGAGCATCGCGATCACCGACGCCGTGCGCCGCGGTGAGTGGTGCCCGGTGGCGTCGCCGAGGCGGGACTCGGCGGCCAGGCCGGTCAGGGTCATGGTCAGGACCGTGGTGGTGAGGTCGGCGACGCCCAGCTTGCGGACGGTCGCGTTGCGCAGGCCCATCGCGAACGCCGTCAGGGCGATCAGGGCGTAACGGGTGCCGGTGGTGTCGGGCCAGGCGAAGGCCACCGCCGCCGAGGCGCCGACCAGGGCCGCCTCCGCGGCCAGCGTCAGCCGGGTCCAGCGGCGCCGGGAGCCGGCTGCCACGTGGGCCGCAAGCCGGCCGCCCGCCACCGCGCCGAGCAGGAAGCACAGCAGAGAGGTGGCCGTGTGCGGGACGGAGAAGCCGGGCGCCCCGGCCGCCGCGAAGCCCAGGACGACCACGTTGCCGGTCATGTTGGCCGTGAAGACCCGGCCCAGGCCCAGATAGCTGACGGCGTCGATCAGCCCGCTCACCACGGTCAGCGCCAGCAGCACGACGACCAGCCGCAGCCCGCGCGCCCCGGGGCCGTACGTCCGGGCCGCCGATGCTTCCTCCGCTGCGCTCACCGCTCCAGTTGACCACGCTCAGGCGGGGGCACGCCGAAGGCGGCGGCCCGGGATCGGGCCGCCGCCTTCAGGTGACGTCGGTGTCGGCTCAGTACCAGCCGTTGGCCTGCCAGAAGCTCCAGGCCTTGACCGGGCTGCCGTAGCGGGAGTTCATGTAGTCCAGACCCCACTTGATCTGGGTGGCCGGGTTGGTCTTCCAGTCGGCACCCGCGGCGGACATCTTCGAGCCCGGCAGGGCCTGGACCAGGCCGTACGCGCCGGAGGAGCTGTTGGTGGCGGAGGGGTTCCAGCCGCTCTCCCGCTCGACGATCTTGCTGAACGCGTTGAACTGCGCGGCGTCCGGGATCATCTTGTGCGCGATCGCCTGGGCGGAGGAGGCCGAGGCCGGGGCGGCCTGGGCGGGCGCCGCGGACAGCGCCATACCGGCGGTGGCGGCGGCCACGGCGGCGACGGTGAGGGCCTTCTTCGGGGAAGCGATGCGGCGGATGAAGGAGACGGACACGGAGAACCTCTTGCGTCGGGGACAGGGGATCGCCCGCATGGGACGGACCACGCGCTGTGGCCGCATGCGTCGGCGCCGCGGCCCTGAGGGCTCGTGGCGCCTGGCGACGTCGTCCAGATAAGCAGCCGGGAAATCGGTCCGCAATGCCCCCTTTTACTAGTTGTGGCCGGATCGACGGCAATCGTCGGCTCTGTGGCGTGACTCTCAATGCCCAGGTCAGAAGGGGTGCCGGAAGGGGTGTATCGGACATTCGAGACTACGGCCCCGAATCGTAGGTGACCTGCGTCATGTGGGGTGCTTCACCGTCTCGCTCACGACGCGGATACGACGCCTCACCCACCGCGCTCGTCGAATGTGACCGCGGTCTCGAAAGCGGCCCGCCGGGTGGCCCGGCGCAGCGCGCGCAGCACGGCCGGGCCGAGGGCCAGGGTCAGCGCCACCGTGCAGACGGCCCGGCCCAGGTCCCAGCCGAGCGACGTGGCCAGGCAGTAGGCGACGAAACGGGCCAGGTTGGCGGGGACGGAGGCATGGGCGTCGAAGGAGATGTCCGAGGCGGCGGCGCCCATGAACGGCCAGCCCGCCAGATTCATGACCGTGCCGTAGGCGAAGGCGGCGAGGAAGCCGTAACCGGCCAGCAGCAGCAGTTCGCCGCGCCCCCGCAGCCGCACCGGCCCCGGCAGCAGCCCCGCGCCCATGGTGAACCAGCCCATCGACAGCATCTGGAACGGCAGCCACGGCCCGACACCGCCGGTGAGCAGCGCGGACGCGAACATCGTCACCGAGCCCAGCGTGAAGCCGAAGCCGGGACCCAGCACCCGCCCGCTGAGCACCATCAGGAAGAACATCGGCTCGATCCCGGCCGTCCCCGCGCCGATCGGGCGCAGCGCGGCCCCGGTCGCGGCCAGCACGCCCAGCATGGCCACGGCCTTCGGCCCGAGACCGGACTCGGAGATCGTCGCCGCCACGACCGCGACCAGCAGCACCAGCAGACCCGCGAAGAGCCAGGGCGCGTCCTGGGCGTGGGCGCTCAGCCGCGAGGTGGGCGGAGCGAGGAAGGGCCAGCAGAAGGCGACCACACCGACCGCGCTGACCAGTGCCAGGGCGGCGAGGGAGCGGGGGCCGAGACGGACGGCGTGCAGCCGCGCGGCACTCATCCGAGGGCCTCCCGCACCTCGGCCACGGTGAGCCACTGCTGCGGGGCGAGGATCTTCGTCACCTGCGGCGCGAAGGACGGCGAGGAGACGACGATCTGCGCGGTCGCCCCGTCGGCTGTCACCTCCCCCTCGGCCAGCAGCACCACCCGGTGCGCGATCTCGGCCGCCAGCTCCACGTCATGCGTGGCCAGCACGATCGCGTGCCCCTCGGCGGCGAGGTCGCGCAGCACGGCCACCAGCCGGGCCTTGGCCGCGTAGTCCAGGCCGCGCGTCGGCTCGTCGAGCAGCAGCAGGGGCGGCCGGGCGGTCAGTACGACGGCCAGGGCGAGCGCCAGGCACTGTCCCTCGGACAGGTCACGGGGGTGGGTGCCGTCCGTGATCCCCGGCAGCAGCTCGGACACCAGGGCCCGGCACGTGCCCGGCTCGGCACCCGCGTCCCGGTCGGCCGCCGTGCACTCGTCGGCCACCGTGTCGGCGTAGAGGAGGTCCCGCGGTTCCTGGGGGACCAGGCCGACGCGGCGGACGAGGTCGGGGGGCGGGGTGCGGTGGGGCTCGACGCCGCCGACCCGGACGCTTCCGGCGCTGGGCGTCACCAGCCCGACCAGGGAGCCGAGGAGGGTGGACTTCCCGGCGCCGTTACGCCCCATGAGCGCGACCGTCTCGCCCGGGGCCACGGTGAGATCCACCCGGCGCAGGGCGTCGGTGCGGTCGCGGCGGACGGACAGGCCGTGCACGTCGGCGATGCGGGACGGCCGGGGCGGTGCGGGAGTGGAGCGGCGACGCAGCAGGCGCCGCAGGGGTGCCGCCGCGTCCAGCCGTGGACTGCCGTCCTCCGGGGGCGCGGGCCGTACCGGTGTGCGGCCGTGCCGCGCGGGCGGGACCGGCTCCCGCGCACCGGCATCCGCACAGCCACGCTCGTCCGCGGCTGCGGACAGGCGGTCGCGCAGGCCGGCGGCCCTGCGTCGGGCGTCCCGAACCGTCAGGGGGAGCGGAGACCAGCCCGCCAGCCGTCCCAGGTCCACCACCGGCGGGAACACGGGGGAGACGGCCATCACCGCCGACGGGTCGCCGACGATCGGGGACTCGCCGGGGGCCGGAAGGAGGACGACCCGGTCGGCGTACTGGATCACGCGTTCCAGGCGGTGCTCGGCCATCAGGATCGTCGTGCCCAGATCGTGGACCAGGCGCTGGAGCACCGCCAGGACCTCCTCCGCCGCGGCCGGATCCAGTGCCGACGTCGGCTCGTCCAGGACCAGCACCCGCGGATGCGGGGTGAGGACCGAGCCGATCGCGACCCGCTGCCGCTGTCCGCCGGAGAGGGTGGCGATGGGGCGGTCGCGGAGCCCGGCGAGGCCCAGCAGGTCGAGGGTCTCCTCCACCCGGCGTCGCATCACCTCCGGAGCGAGGCCCAACGACTCCATTCCGTAGGCGAGTTCGTCCTCCACCGTGTCGGTGACGAAGTGGGCGAGCGGATCCTGCCCCACCGTGCCGACCACGTCGGCGAGTTCCCGCGGCTTGTGGGTACGGGTGTCCCGGCCGGCCACCGTGACGCGACCGCTCAGGGTGCCGCCGGTGAAGTGCGGCACCAGACCGCTCACCGCGCCGAGCACGGTCGACTTGCCCACCCCCGACGGCCCGACGAGCAGCACCAGTTCGCCCTCCGGCACCTCGAAGCCGACGCCCCGCACGGTGGGTTGGGCCGCACCCTCGTACGTCACGCTGACATCCTCGAAGCGGATCACGACGGCTCCTTGGGGGCCTGGGGTACGACGAAGGCGGGCAGCAGGGCGAGCAGGACGGCCGCCGCGGGCCACAGGGGCAGGGCGGGGGCGACGAGGGGGACGACACCGGGGTGCAGGGCGTCCGGATCGCGGGCCGAGGCGAGCGTGAGCAGCGCGGCCACAGCGACCCCGGAGCCGGCCACCAGCCAGGCCCGCCCGTCCCAGGGGTCCGGGCGGTACCGGGTGCGCAGCGAACGCCGGCCGCCGAGCCGCAGGCCCGCGAGCGCCGCGGCCACACCGGCGAGCAGCAGCGGAATGCCGTACGTGCCGCCCTCCGCGGTGAGCAGCCCGTAGGTGCCGGCGCACACGCCGAGCAGACCGCCGAGGGTGAGCGCGGCCGTCGTACGGCGGACGCGGGCGGGGACCTCGGCGGTGCGGCCGTAACCGCGGGCCTCCATCGCGGCGGCGAGCGCCACCGAGCGTTCCAACGCGCCCTCCAGCACCGGCAGTCCGACCTGCAGCAGGCCGCGCAGGCCACGGTCCGGGCGGCCGCGCAGCCGGCGGGCGGCGCGCAGGCGCTGGGCGTCGGCGATCAGGTGCGGGGCGAAGGTGAGGGCGACGACCACGGCGACGCCCGTCTCGTACAGCGCACCGGGCAGGGACTTCAGCAGCCGGGTGGGACCGGCGAGCGCGTTCGCCGCGCCGACGCAGATCAGCAGGGTGGCCAGCTTCAGCCCGTCGTAGGCGGCGAAGACGAGCGCCTCGGCGGTGACCCTCCCGCCCAGGCGGATGCCCTGAGCCCAATGGGGGAGCGGGACTTCGGGAAGGGTGAGCAGGGTGTGCGTGCCGGGGATGGGGGAGCCCAGCGCCACCGCGAAGAAGAGGCGGATGAGGACGACGGCGAGAGCGAGTCTGACGAACGCCGGGTAGGCGCGGGAGGTGGCGGTGTGGGTGCGGTGCGTTGCCACCACGTAGGCGGAGGCCGATATGAGGAGGGCGAGCAGAAGCGGGTTGGTGGTGCGGGTGGCGGCGGTACCGAGGGAAAGGGACCAGAGCCACCAGGCACCGGGGTGAACAGCGGACCGGCGTGCCGGGCCGCAGTCAGCCGGAGTCATCGCGTCGCCGCCGGAACCGCCACACCGCCGCGCCTCCCAGGAGGACGACGATCCCCGCGCCGATCGGCAGACCCAGGGACGGCCCGCCGTCCGAACCACCGCTCCTCCCGGCCGGCTTCCTGCCCGTGGACGCCGAAACCTGTTCCCCGCACCCCTTGCCCGGATACCCCGAGATCGCGCACAGCAGGGCGTTGGTGTCGTAGCGCAGGGGCTTGGCGACCGCCGCCAACGCCTCCGCGGTCGTCGCGTCGGCGGACACGCGCGCGCAGGCCGTGCGACGCGCCGGCGGTGTCTCGCCGGACGACGCGTCCGCCGGGGTGCCGAAGTCGAGGACCAGGGCCACCCGCTTCGTCCCGGCCCCGGCAGGGGTGCCCGCACAGATCGTGCCGAAGTCCGCCGCGCCGCGCGGCCGGCTCGCGTCCGCCGAGTCGGCGCTCACCGCGAACCGGAAGCCCTCCACGGCGCCGTCGTCGGGACGGACGTTCGACGGGCCCTGCGTGGCGTACGTCCAGCGGCCGCCCGCCCGCTCCCAGAAGGACCAGTAGCGGTAGCCGGTGGCGTGCGCCTGCCCGGCCCCGGCCAGCAGGACCAGCGCCGTGCACAGCAGGCCCGCGGCGCGACGGACCGCGGTCACGGCTGCCGCTGCTTCCGGCCGCTCAGCAGGAAGCCGATGCCGATGCCCGCGACGAGGCAGACACCGACGAACCACCAGACACCGAAGCCCGAACCGCCGTCGGACTTCGCCTTCTGCTTCTGCTCGGCCGCCATCTGCGGGGCGGGGCCCAGGGCGTTGAGGGACCGGACCAGGCTGGTGCCGCCGAAGTCACCGGGCTGCGCGCCGACCGCGTGGGCGGCGAGGATCAGCTGGGCGTAGGCCGCGGGGCCGCTCTGCACCGCCCACTGGGAGGCGTTCTTCTCCAGCCATGCGTACGACGCCTTCGCCTGCTCGGTGCGGCCGTCCGCGGCGAGCGCGACGACGGTGTCCGCCGTGTTGCCGAAGTCCGGCTGGGTCTTGGCGCCGGGCAGGGTGGACATCAGGTGGCCGCTCCCCGCGACGACCGACGCGAGGTGCGCGCCCGCGTTGTCCGCGACCTGGGCCGGGGTGAGGTGCTTGCCGGTGACGCACGCGCTGTCGCCGGGCTTCCTGCCGGCCTCCACGACGAACCCCTTGCCGAGCGCACCGAGCACGCCCGCCGCCGTCGCGTCCGCGTTGGCGGCCAGCTTGCCCTTCTTGTCCGGCTGGTAGGCGAGCCCGCCGCCGTCGGTCCGGCCGCAGGCGATGGAATAGCCGGCCAGCACGTCGTAGGGGGACTTGCCGGACTTCTTGACGGAGGCCGGGTCCGTGCCGACCGCGCTCAGCGCGCCGATGACGACGGACGTGGAGTTGGTGTCGCTGACCCCGCCCGGCGAGTACCCCCAGCCGCCGTCCTTGTTCTGTACCGACTTCAGCCAGGTCACCGCCTTGCCGACGGCGTCGTCGTGTCCGCCGACCGCCTTCAGGGCCTGGACGGCGGCGGCCGTGCTGTTGGTGTCCACCATGACCTTGCTGTCGCAGGCCTTGGCGGGGGCGGCACGGAAGGCGGCGAAGGCGCCGTCGGCGCACTGCTGGCCGGCGAGCCAGTCCACGGCCTTCGCGGCCGGCCGGTAGCCGAGCGTCCGCTGGGCGATCAGCGTCAGCGACTGGCGCCACACACCGTCGTAGGTCGGGTCGGACGTGCCGTACAGCCCGGACGGGATCGCGGCCTTCGGAGACGGGGACGGGCCGGCGGCCGTGGCGGGTGCGGCGGCGGCCAGCACGCCTACGGCGGCGAGAGCCGCGGCACTGCGGCGGACGTTCATGGTCGGCGACTGCCTCTCCTGCGGGGAACCGGCAGCGCACGGGAGACACCCCGGGCGGCTCGGCTCCGTAAACCTCGACGGTGCCGTGCGCGGCGGACCGCCGACGCACGCGAGCCGGTCAACGTCCCGCCCGGGGCGGTCCGGCTCACCGCCCCGCCTTTCGGTGGGGAGCGGGTCACGGTTGCGGGTCAGCGCCGGAATTGCACCGGCTTTCCCCCGTACGGGTGTGATGACGACCCCGCCACTTTACCGGCAGCCCGGAACGCCCCGAGGGGTGGCTGTGCGCACAGGCACGGGGTGACCGGGGTCACGTGGGCGTCGGCCGACCGCTAAGCGGCAACCCCGGCCACCCCCGCGAGCGCCCGCTCGCACTGGTGCGCGTCGTCGCCCTCGACCGCCCAGTACCCGCGCCGCCCGGTCCCCGTCGACTCCGCGAAGCGAATCGCCGCCGCCCGCTGCCGCGTGGGCGTCACATCGGGCACCGCCCCGCACGCGAGTGCCACCGCCGCCCCCACCAGATCGACTCCCGTGGCCCGTTCCACCAGCCATGGAATCAGGTCGCCCGGCAGATGCGGGGCGACCGCGGCCACCCGCGGACCGCGCGCGGTCAGCCGCAGGCTCACATGCGCGACGGTGTGCGTGAGACCGAGCGCCCGTACCGTCCGTTCCACGGTCCGCCGGAGGAACCGGTTGTGCAGCAGGGCGTCGTGCGCGTGTACGACGTGCCGCAGCGGGGACGTACGGGTCTGCGGCGTCGTACGGGTCAGCGCGGTGATGCGGACCTCGTCGTCCAGGACGACGGTCTCGGCGGAGACCAGCGACCCCTGCGCGTCCTCGGGTCCCGGCGGTGCCAACCGGTGGCGGGCCAGCAGCGCCTGTAACGCCGTCGGGTCGGCGCAGACGGCGGCCGTCTCGTACGGCAGGCCCGGCAGCCCCAGCCGTTCGCTGATCCGCGCGGCCACGGCCAGGTTCGCCCTGCTCCAGGTCAGCACGCCGGAGACCGGGTGCCGGGCCGCGTACCGCGCCGCCGTCTCGGCGGTCTCCGCCTCCCGCGCCGGGTCGGCCACGAGATGACCGGACAGGTGCGGCCGTGCCCAGCCGGGCGGCGACGTGTCCACCAGGACCACCGGGCGTACGGCGGCGATCCGCGCGAGTGGGAAGCCGCCGTGCGCGGCCCGGCCGGCCCCGAGCAGAAGGACGGGCTGCGGCATCGGCGCATCACCCTTCGCGGGAGAGGCGGGACAGAGATCACCCCGGATGCCGCTCCCCCATAGACGGCACCCGGGGCGGGTCTGGACGGCAACCGGGCGGGTCGCATCTTGCTCTCTGTGTCGTGATCCTCACCCGTCACGCCCCCAACTGTCAACGATTACTGCCATCTTCGGCAGGAAGCCTTGTCGCGTCTGGTCGGCGAACGAGCGACCGGGTAGCCTCGCCGTCAGCTCAGCCACCGAACGGACGACACGCCCAGGGGGGACCTCGGTGAGTCACGCCTACGCCTCGCTGGCCGCTGTCCTGGACCGGCTCGGCGAGTTGACCGGCCGGCCCGGCCGGCTGCCGGAAGTCCTCGACGTGGCCGACCTGTCCCATCGCACCGGCATCCCCGCCGGTGTCGTCGCCGACCTGCTTGCCGGTGGGCGGGCACCGGAGACCTGTCTGGCCGAACGGGTGCGCCAGCGGCTGGACTTCATCCGCGAGACCCGGCGCCGGCCCGACGGCAAGCGGTACTCGCTGGACGAGCTGGCGAGGATCGCCGGGACCAGCCGGCAGTGGCTGAGCGAGTGGCGCAAGAGCGGGATGCCCGGCCTGCAGCACACCGACCGGCTGCGCCGCTTCTTCGGTCTGCCCGCCGGCTTCTTCACCGCCGACGAACCGGAGGCGCTGCACGAGGCGTTGCGGCCGGTCCTGCAGAGTCTGCAGGCCGAGGCGGACCCGCTGCTGCGGCTGCGCGAGAGCGGCCTCGTCCGGCTGGCCGCCCGCGCGCCCCAGATGAACGCCCGCCAGCTCACCACGCTCGCCGACCTCGCCGAGATGATCATCGCCGCGGAGCGCGACCTCGGCTGACCTGTGGCCCGCTCTCAGCCGGTCTTCGGGGTCTCGCCGCCGAAGGCCAGGTGCAGCGTGCGCGAGGCGATCAGCCACCTGTCCCCGACCCGGCGGAAGGCGTCCTCGTAGTGACCCACCTGGACGGGCGGCCCCGCGGGGACCGTGCCGCCCGCGTGTCCGTCGACGCGGTGCGTCGAGAAGTACGACACGGCGGTGGCCGCGGTCCGGCCGGTCACCGTGACCAGGACGTTGGACATCAGGCGGCGCGAGAGCCGGTCCGCGGGGCGGGAGCCGAAGTACGCCCCCAGCGCCGCCCGGCCCTCGATCCGGCGTCCGTCTCCCGGCGGAGGTCACTCCCGGACGCCGTCCTCGGTGAACAGCTCGGCCACGGAAGCCGGTTCACCGAGGTCGAGCCGGTGGACGAAGTCGGTGATCAGACGCTCGCAGGCGTGCTCGGCGAGAAGACTGCGCAAAGGGTCCATGCCTCTGTCCAACAGGGATGCCCCACGGGACGCGACGGGATCACACCGCCACGTACGCCACCGGATCGCTGCCCGTCACCGGCTCCGCGCGGCCCTGTTTCACCAGGCGGCGCAGATGGGACTCGGCCTCCGAGACCGCGATGGTGCGGGAACCGTAGGGGATCTCGGGCCAGGGGCGGTTCCACTCCATCCGCTCGGCGAGCTGCCAGGGCGTGAGCGGCTCGGCGAGCAGGGCGAGCAGGCCCGTCAGGCGCTCCTCGTGGTGTTCGAGCAACTCCCGTACCCGGCCGCCGGCGTCGGTGAAGGCGTGCTGATGTGCGGGCAGGACCTCGGCGGGGGCGAGCCGCCCGATCCGCTCCAGGGAGTCGAGGTAGTCGCCGACGGGGTCGGTCACGGTCGCGTCGTCCGGGTCCTCGTACAGACCGATGTGCGGGGTGATCCGCGGCAGCAGGTGGTCGCCGCTGAACAGACGTCCGTGGCCGGGGAGTTGAGCCGGGTGCTCCTCCTCCAGGTGCAGACAGACATGGCCGGGGGTGTGGCCCGGGGTCCAGATCGCGCGCATCCGGCGGCCGGGCAGGTCGAGGAGTTCCCCGGGGACGATCTCCCGGTCCGGCAGGGCGGGGGAGAGGCCGGGCAGGGCGCGGGGGCCGCGCAGCGGCGCGAGGTGTTCCTCCGGGGCGCCGGCCGCCGCGAGTTTGGCGCTCATGTAGGTGAACCAGCGCTCGGGCCGGGCCTCCCGGGTGCGCCGTACGACCGCGGTGTCGGCGGCGTGCATCGCCACCCACGCGCCCGAGGCCTCGCGCACCCGGCCCGACAGGCCGTGGTGGTCGGGGTGGTGGTGGGTGATCACCACCCCGTGGACGTCACCGGCCGAGGTGCCGCAGGCGCGCAGGCCCTCGGCCAGCGTGTCCCAGGAGTCCGGGTCGTCCCATCCGGTGTCGACCAGTACCGGGCCGCGGTCGGTGTCCACGACGTACACCAGCGTGTGGCCGAGGGGGTTGTCCGGGATGGGGACCGCCACGGACCGTACGCCTCCGCCGTGATCGAACGTCTTCGCCATCGATCCTCCGCCCCTTTGCCCCGCCACCCTCCGGCCCAGGGTCAACGCCCACTATAACTAGAACTCGTTTCAAAGGTCGCCCAAGTCGACTGTTGCTGTGGGAAGTTGAGTGATCTGCGCGGCCCGCGGGAATCGGACACCTTGCGACTTTCCTGTGTGTCAGTATTCACGCGTTGTGTGGGGGAGGGGTGTCGTGTCCGGTGAGCCTGCGGCGTTCATGAGCTATGTCCGCTTCAACGATCAGCATGACGACGGCCTGCTCAGCCAGTTCAGGGAACGGCTCGGCGCCGAGGTGCGGGCGCAGACGGGCGAGGAGTTCGCGATCTTCCAGGATCGCAACGACGTCGCGTGGGGCCAGAACTGGCAGCAGCGCATCGACGAAGCGCTGGACGCGGTGACACTGTTGCTGGTCATCGTCACGCCGAGCCTGTTCCGCAGCCCCGCCTGCCGGTCGGAGGTGGCACGGTTCCTGGAGCGGGAGCGCGACCTCGGCCGCAAGGACCTGATCCTGCCGGTGTACTACATCAGCGCCCAGGAGCTGGACGACCCCGTGCGGCGCGAAACCGACGAGATGGCCCGGGTGCTCCACTCGCGCCAGTACGCCGACTGGCGCGAGCTGCGGTTCGAGCCGTTCACCTCACCGGTGGTCCGCAAGGCCATCGCACAGTTGGCGACGCGCATGCGGGACACGTTCTGGAAGCCGCCCGCCGCCCCCCGGGCGCCCGCCGCCCGCCTCACGGAGGCCCCCGAAGAAGGGCCCGGGGTCACGGAACGGATGGGAGGGGATGCCGGCAGGAGCACGGCCAAGTCGGAACCGCCGACCCATGTGGTCGACCCCTACCACCGGGGCGACTTCACGACCATCGGTGCGGCGATCAAGGCCGCGCAACCAGGCGACCGGATCCTGGTCCGGCCAGGCCTCTACGAGGAGGGCCTGGTGATCGACAAGCCACTGGAGGTCCTCGGCGACGGCCCGGTCGCCGACATCCAGATCCGCACCGGCGACGCCGACGCCCTGATGTTCCAGACCAGCATCGGCCGGGTCACCAACCTGACCCTGCGCCAGACGGGCGGACGCTGGTTCGGCGTGGACATCACCCAGGGGCGGCTGGAACTCGAGGGCTGCGACATCAGCAGCCAGGGGCTGTCGTGCGTGGCCATCCGCAACGGGGCCGACCCGCGCCTGCGCCGCAACCAGATCCACGGCAGTGAGCAGTCCGGCGTCTTCGTCTACGACGGCGGTCTGGGGACGCTGGAGGACAACGACATCTGCGGCAACACCGTGCAGGGCGTGGCGATCAGCAAGGGCGGCAACCCCACGCTGCGCCGCAACCAGATCCGCGACAACCAGCAGGCCGGCGTCTTCGTCCATGACAGCGGCCTGGGGACGCTGGAGGACAACGACATCTCCGGCAACGCCCTGCAGGGCGTGGCGAGCAGCCAGCGCGGCAACCCCATCCTGCGCCGCAACCAGATCCACGACAACCAGCAGGCCGGCGTCTTCGTCTATGACGACGGCCTGGGGACGCTGGAGGACAACGACATCTCCGGCAACATCGTGCACGGCGTGGTGATCAGCAAGGGCGGCAACCCCACGCTGCGCCGCAACCGGATCCGCGACAACAGACATGCCGGCGTCAGCGGCTACGACGGCGGTCTGGGGACGCTGGAGGACAACGACATCTCCGGCAACGCCATGCAGGGCGTGGCGATCGGCCGGCGCGGCAACGCCATCCTGCGCCGCAACCAGATCCACGACAACAAACAGACCGGCGTCTTCGTCTACGACAGTGGTCTCGGGACGCTGGAGGACAACGACATCTCCGGCAACACCCTGCAGGGCGTGGAGATCAGCAAGGGCGGCAACCCCACGCTGCGCCGCAACCAGATCCACGACAACAAACAGACCGGCGTCTTCGTCCGCGACGGCGGTCTGGGCACGCTGGAGGACAACGACATCTCCGGCAACGCCATGCGGGGCGTGGCGATCAGCGAGGACGGCGACCCCACCCTGCGCCACAACCGGATCCGCGACAACAAGCGGTCCGGCGTCTGCGTCCGTGACGGCGGTCTGGGGACGCTGGAGGACAACGACATCACCGGCAACACCATGGCGGGCGTGGAGATCACCAAGCGTGGCAGGGCGAACCTGCGCACCAACCGGATCAAGGGCAACGGATACGAGGCCATATGGATCCACGAGGGCGGTGGCGGTGTGGTCGAGGACAATGATCTGAGGGGCAACATCAGGGGTGCGTGGGACCTCGCAGCGGACTGCACGGACAACGTGGTCCGTGCCCGCAACAAGGAATGAAGGGCGAAGCGTCGCTCGCGGCTGGGCGGCCGCGCTACTGCTGAGCCGCTGCCCCGTTGGCCGCAGGGGTGTTGGCGAGCCAGCACGCGCCGCCCTGGGGAAGCCAGTCGAATTCCTCCAGTGTGGACAGGGCCCGCTTCACGACGGCGCCGGGAGTGCCGCTCCACGCCTCGAAGCCGCTGTCTCCGATATCTCCCACCTCCATCAGCCCGCCGCTCACCAGGTGGGTGAGTGCTTCCGTGGCCACGTCGCGGAAGTCACGGCCGGACCGCTGGGCTGTCTCCTGTGCGAGCCCCACCAGACGGTCGACCGGCACCCAGTCGTCCCGTCCTTCTTCCAGGAGTTCGCGGATGATGCGCGTCACCACGTGATCGTACCGGCGGGGAGTTCGTGGACATCCGGGAGCGGACTGTCTGGCCTAGTTCAACTAGAACTGGTATCAGTTCCGAGGCAGCGTCAGAAACTTGCTCTGCGGTGGGAGGCAGTAGGCCATGACCGAGCTCGTGGAACACGGACAGCTGTTCATCGGCGGGGAGTTGACCGATCCCCTGGGCGAGGACGTCATCGAGGTGGTCTCGCCGCACACCGAGCAGGTCATCGGCCGGGTTCCGCACGCCTCCCGGCAGGACGTGGACCGGGCCGTGGCCGTCGCGCGCCGCGCCTTCGACGAGGGGCCCTGGCCGCGGGCGACCCTGGAGGAGCGGATCGAGGCCGTCACCCGGATCAAGGACGGCATCGCCGCCCGGCACGAGGAGATCGCCCGGGTGATCTCCGCCGAGAACGGCTCCCCGTACTCCTGGAGCGTCCTCGCCCAGGCGCTCGGCGCGATGATGGTGTGGGACGCGGCGATCAGGGTCGCGCGGGAGTACACGTACGAGGAGCGCCGCGACGGCGTCCTCGGGCCGATCCTCGTCCGGCGCGAACCGGTCGGCGTGGTGGCGGCCGTGGTGCCCTGGAACGTCCCGCAGTTCGTCGCCGCCGCCAAGCTCGCCCCCGCCCTGCTGGCCGGCTGCACGGCCGTACTCAAGCCGTCCCCGGAGTCCCCGCTGGACGCCTATCTGCTCGGGGAGATCGCCCGGGACGCCGGGCTGCCCGAGGGTGTGCTCTCCATCCTGCCCGCCGACCGCGAGGTCAGCGAGTACCTCGTCGGCCACCCCGGCGTCGACAAGGTCTCCTTCACCGGCTCGGTCGCGGCCGGCAAGCGGGTGATGGAGGTCGCCGCCCGCAACCTCACCCGGGTCACGCTGGAGCTGGGCGGCAAGTCGGCGGCGGTCGTGCTGCCCGACGCGGACGTCCAGTCGGCGGTGTCCGGCATCGTCCCGGCCGCCTGGATGAACAACGGGCAGGCCTGCGTGGCCCAGACCCGCATCCTCGTCCCGCGCGCCCGTTACGACGAGTTCGCCGACGCCTTCGCGCAGGCCGCGAGCGCACTGAAGGTCGGCGATCCGCTGGACCCGGCGACCCAGGTCGGCCCCCTGGTCGCCCGTCGCCAGCAGCAGCGCAGCCTCGACTACATCCGGATCGGGCAGGAAGAGGGCGCCAAGGTGCTCACGGGCGGCGGCCGGCCCGCCCGGTTCGACCGTGGCTGGTACGTCGAGCCGACCCTCTTCGGCGACGTCGACAACTCCATGCGCATCGCCCGCGAGGAGATCTTCGGCCCGGTCATCTGCCTGCTTCCCTACGGCGACGAGACCGAGGCCGTGAAGATCGCCAACGACTCCGACTACGGCCTGTCCGGCAGCGTGTGGACCGCGGACGTCGAGCACGGCATCGACGTCGCCCGGCAGGTCCGCACCGGAACCTACTCGGTCAACACCTTCAGCCTGGACATGCTGGGGCCGTTCGGCGGCTACAAGAACTCCGGGCTGGGCCGGGAGTTCGGGCCCGAGGGCTTCGGCGAGTACCTCGAACACAAGATGATCCACCTGTCGGCGGGGGCGTGAACATGGGCGACCGCTGGCACGTCGAGGTCGACCGGGCGGTGTGCATCGGCTCGGCCCAGTGCCTCCACCACGCCCCGCACGCCTTCCGCCTCGACCCGGCCCGTCAGTCCCACCCGGTGGTCCCGGACCCCGACGCCGCCGAACCCATCCTGGAAGCGGCCGAGAGCTGTCCGGTGGAGGCGATCCTGATCACCCTGCTCGACAGCGGGGAGGCGGTGTTCCCGCCGGAGGACTGACCCTGAGGACGCGAGGGCCGGACCGGGGGCTGATCCGGAGTGCGGGCAGGGGGCGCGGTGGACCGGGCGGCCGGCGGCCGTGCCCGCGCGGTCGCCCGACCGCGCAGCTCGCGCAGTCGGGCGAGGTCCGTCCCGGCTCCGGCCGTGCGCCGCAGTACCGCGCGTTCCGCGTCGCCCTGCGCACGGGCCACCGCGTCGAACAGGCCCGCCTGCCGCTGGCAGGCGGCGTCCGTCCGGGCCGACTTCAGCTCCCGGCCGGCGACCGTGTGCAGGGCGACGGGATCGGTTCGGGCCCGCTGCACCTGCCGGTGGATCGCGGCCGGCGGCTCGTCGAGGGCGCGTACGTCCTGCCCGGCGTCGCGCATGCAGGACCGCCAGGCCCGCAGCGCGGCTCGGTAGCGGGCGTCACCGGTCACCCGGTCCACGACCCGGCCGGCGAGGACCTGGAAGGTGTTGTAGAGGCGCTGGTAGTCGGGGCCGTACAGCGTGGCGTCGGCGGCCGAGACACAGGAGTCGGTGTTGTAGAAGAACTCCAGCTTTCCGGGCAGGCGGACGTACACCCGGTGCTTCTCGGTGCCGAGCAGGGCCGCCGTCCAGCGCTGGTCGGACTCCTGGCGGGCGTTGCCGTCGGCGGCCGTGCGCCCGGCGCGCAGCACGGCGCCCGTCTCGCCGAAGCCGTCCTGCCGGGCTTCGGTGTCGGTCAGCAGGAGGTACGGGTTGGCGTCGAGCCGGTTGGGTCCGGCGGGGCCGCACGGCGACCCCGAGGTGTGCCGGGCCTGGAGTGTCCTGCAGCGGACGGCGGGGCGGGTACGGGTGGAGGCGCTCGCGGCCGAGGCCGGCTGGATCCGCCGCCACCTGGAACGGCGCTTCCGGCTCCAGACCGGTCTGACGCCCAAGGCCGCGGCGCAGGTGATGCGCCTGCAGGCGGCGCTGCGGCTCAAGGAGTCCGGTGTCTCATGGGCCGAGGCGGCGGCCCAGGCCGGCTACCACGACCAGCCGCACTTCGACCGGACGTTCAAGGCGATGACCGGCCGCACACCGAGCCGGTTCCGTGCCGACCGTACGGCCGCGTCCGCCCGGGACGCCCAGGACTTCGTCCCCGGCCAGGTCACCAGCGCCATCCTCCCCGCGGCTCCGGCATGATCCGCCGGACAGGCCCTACGACCGGCCCGGCTCCGTCAGGTCGATCAGGCGGCACACCGTCTCGATGTCGATCTTCACCTGGGCGATGGACGCGCGGCCCGAGAGCCAGGTGATCAGGGCCGAGTGCCAGGTGTGCTCGATGACCCGGACCGCCGAGAGCTGCTCGGGCGTCGGGTCGTCCAGCCCCATCGCGTCCAGGATGATCAGGGTGGTCTGGCGGGAGACCTGGTCGACCTCCGGCGAGACGCTGCGGTCGGCGAAGGTCAGCGCGCGGACCATCGCGTCGGCCAGGTGCGGCTCGCGCTGCAGGGCGCGGAAGGCCCGCATCAGGGTCTCCGCGACCCGTTCGGCGGCCGTGTCACCCGCCGGGGGCTTCTTCCGCAGCGTGCCGTGCATGTGCTCCAGCTGGTCCTGCATCGTCGCCACCAGCAGGTGAACCTTGGACGGGAAGTAGCGGTACAGCGTGCCGAGGGCCACCTGGGAGGACTCGGCGACCTCGCGCATCTGCACGGCGTCGAACCCGCCCCGGCTGGCCAGCTGGGCGCTCGCGTGCAGGATCCTGCGGCGGCGCGCCTCCTGACGCTCGGTGAGCGGAGACGACGGAGCCGGCGAGGGCCGGACCGTACTGGCTTCCACCTTGGATTCCGCAGGCATGGGTCCCGTTCCGTGACAGTCGGTGAAGGCGTCTGTGGGGCACGTGATCAGACAGCATGGCAGGGCGACGCGCCGTGGCGCGAATCACCTGATCCACTGCTCACAGCACCCCTACCTGCCGGTAGATTCAGAGCCTCTTGAACGATCAAGTCTGAAACTTGTTCTAGATTAGCGTCCCGTCGTAGTCTCGCGGGACAGTGCAGGCAGAAGGGGGCACGGAGTGACCGCTGAGGCCCGGGACGCGGGTGCCCAGGAGGACCCCGCGGCCGACGGCGAGCGACCGCTCGACATCGCGCTCCTCACCTACAAAGGGAACCCGTTCTGCGGCGGCCAGGGCGTCTACGTCCGGCACCTCTCGCGCGAGCTGGCGCGGCTCGGCCACCGGGTCGAGGTCATCGGCTCGCAGCCGTACCCCGTCCTCGACGAGGGCTACCCCGGCCTCACCCTCACCGAGCTGCCCAGCCTCGACCTCTACCGCCAGCCGGACCCCTTCCGCACCCCGGGGCGGGACGAGTACCGGGACTGGATCGACGCCCTGGAAGTCGCGACGATGTGGACCGGCGGCTTCCCCGAGCCGCTGACCTTCTCGCTGCGCGCCCGCCGCCATCTGCGCGCCCGCCGCGGCGAGTTCGACGTCGTCCACGACAACCAGACCCTCGGCTACGGGCTCCTGGGCGACATCGGCGCCCCCCTGGTCACCACCATCCACCACCCCATCACCGTCGACCGGCAGCTGGAGCTGGACGCGGCCGGCACCTGGCAGCGCCGCTACTCGGTGCGCCGCTGGTACGCCTTCACCGGGATGCAGAAGCGCGTCTCACGCCGGCTGCCCTCGATCCTCACCGTGTCCGGCAGCTCCCGCCAGGAGATCGTGGACCACCTCGGCGTCCGCGACGACCGCGTCCACGTCGTCCACATCGGCGCCGACACCGATCTGTTCGCGCCGAATCCGGCGGTGCCCCAGGTGCCGGGCCGGATCGTCACCACCTCCAGCGCCGATGTGCCGCTCAAGGGACTGGTGTTCCTGGTGGAGGCGCTCGCCAAGGTGCGCACCGAGCACCCGGCCGCCCATCTCGTCGTCGTCGGCAAGCGACCGGCCGAGGGCCCGGTCGCGGCGGCGGTCGAGCGCTACGGCCTCGAAGGTGCCGTCGAGTTCGTCAAGGGCATCTCCGACGCCGAGCTGGTCGACCTGATCCGCTCGGCCGAGGTCGCCTGCGTGCCCTCGCTGTACGAGGGCTTCTCACTCCCCGCCGCCGAGGCCATGGCCACCGGCACCCCGCTTCTCGCCACCACCGGCGGCGCCATCCCCGAGGTCGCCGGCCGCGACGGCGAGACCTGCCTGGCCGTACCGCCCGGCGACGCGGGGGCACTGGCCGCCGGCCTCGGCCGGCTGCTCGGTGACCCGCAGCTGCGGACCCGGCTCGGCCGGGCCGGCCGTGAGCGGGTGCTGCAGAAGTTCACCTGGGCGCGCGCCGCCGAAGGCACCGTGGCCCACTATCGCGAGGCCATCGCCCGCTCCCGCCGCTCCGCGGCGGCCGCCGGCGGCTTTGCGGCCCAGGACCCCGGCCGCTCCGCGGCCCCGGCAAGTGTTGCAGGCGTCTCTTCCGAAAGCAGGGCCACGTGCTGACCGTCGACTTCTCCCGGTTCCCGCTCGCCCCCGGCGACCGTGTCCTGGACCTCGGCTGCGGGGCCGGCCGGCACGCCTTCGAGTGCTACCGGCGCGGCGCCCAGGTCGTGGCCCTGGACCAGAACGGCGAGGAGATCCGCGAGGTCGCCAAGTGGTTCGCGGCGATGAAGGAGGCCGGCGAGGCACCCGAGGGCGCCACCGCGACGGCCATGGAGGGCGACGCACTCGCCCTGCCCTTCCCCGACGAGTCCTTCGACGTCGTCATCATCTCCGAGGTGATGGAGCACATCCCCGACGACAAGGGCGTACTCGCCGAGATGGTCCGCGTCCTCAGGCCGGGCGGCCGCATCGCCATCACCGTGCCGCGCTACGGCCCCGAGAAGGTCTGCTGGGCGCTGTCCGACGCCTACCACGAGGTCGAGGGCGGCCACATCCGCATCTACAAGGCCGACGAACTGGTCGCGAAGGTCCGCGAGGCCGGCCTGAAGCCGTACGGCAGCCATCACGCGCACGCCCTGCACTCGCCGTACTGGTGGCTGAAGTGCGCGTTCGGCGTCGACAACGACAAGGCGCTGCCGGTGCGGGCGTACCACAAGCTGCTGGTCTGGGACATCATGAAGAAGCCGCTCGCCACCCGGGTCGCCGAGCAGGCGCTGAACCCGCTGATCGGCAAGAGCTTCGTGGTCTACGCGACCAAGCCGCACCTGCCGCGCGTGTCCGACGAGGCGGCCGCCAAGTGACCACTCCCCGGACAGAACACCTCGTCCTGCCCGGGGTCCTCACCGCCGGGCAGGCCGCCGCGACCGTTCGCGGCATCCTCGCCGTACAGCGGGAGGACGGTGCGATCCCGTGGTTCCGCGGGCACCACCTGGACCCGTGGGACCACACCGAGGCCGCGATGGCCCTGGACGCGGCCGGCGAGCACGAGGCCGCCGAGCGGGCGTACGGCTGGCTGGCCCGGCACCAGAACGAGGACGGATCCTGGTACGCCGCCTACGCCGACGGCGCCCACGACGACGTCACCGACCGCGCCCGCGAGTCGAACTTCGTCGCCTACATAGCCGTAGGCGTGTGGCACCACTACCTGTCCACCGGCGACGACACCTTCCTGGACCGCATGTGGCCGGCCGTCTACGCGGCCGTCGAGTGGGTGCTCGCCCTCCAGCAGCCCGGCGGCCAGATCGGCTGGCGCCGCGACGACGACGGAACGCCCACCGCGGACGCCCTGCTCACCGGCAGCTCCTCCATCCACCACGCGCTGCGCTGCGCCCTCGCCATCGCCGAGCAGCGCGAGGAGCCGCAGCCCGACTGGGAGTTGGCACTCGGAGGGCTGCGCCACGCGATCCGCCGCCACCCGGAGCGCTTCCTGGACAAGGACCGCTACTCGATGGACTGGTACTACCCCGTCCTCGGCGGCGCGCTGACCGGCGAGGAGGCCAAGGCCCGCATCGAGGAGTCCTGGGACCGTTTCGTCGTCCCCGGCGCGGGCGTGCGCTGCGTCGTGCCCAACCCCTGGGTCACCGGCGGCGAGTCCAGCGAACTCGCCCTGGCCCTGTGGGCGGTGGGGGAGTCCGACCGTGCCCTCGCGATCCTCCAGTCCATCCAGCACCTGCGCGACCCCGAAAGCGGCCTGTACTGGACGGGCTACGTCTTCGAGGACGACGCGATCTGGCCCCGTGAACTCACCAGCTGGACCGCCGGCTCCCTGCTGCTGGCGGTCGCCGCGCTGGGCGGCCACGAGGCCACGTGCGCGGTGTTCGGGGGAGAGCACCTGCCGACCGGCCTGGACCCCGACTGCTGCCGCTGAACGGACAGCCGGGCCGGGGTCCGGGGTTCAGTGCCGGTGCATACGGTTGGCGACGGCGTGGCCCACGAACAGGTAGACGACCGCCGCCAGGCCGTAGCCGGCGACCACGCGGGCCCAGGCCTCGTTGAACGTGAAGAGGTCGTGGGACCAGCCCGCCAGCCATGCGGCGGCGTCATGGACGAACTGCACCAGGCTGTTGGCCCGGTTCGCGTCCAGCAGGTACATCAGGATCCACAGGCCGAGGATCAGGGCCATGATGTCGGCGACGACCGCGATGACCGTCCCGGCCTGATTCGCACTGTTGCGATATCGAGGGGACATACCTTCCGGATTGCCGGGCGGTGGCCGGTGAAACCCGTACGGCGGCCCCCGAGTGGCGGAGCCGGCCGCCACGGGTGAGGCTGCCGGAGGAAGCAGATCGCTCGGGGAGGACACGTCCGGAGGACTTCCGTGCCCGTACCGATACGGCGCCTCTGCCTGGCGCTCACGCTGTGCTGCGCCCTGCTGGCCGGCTCCACCGCCTGCGGCGGCAGCGAGAACACCGGCGAGAAGACCAGTACGAAGGACACCACGGCGGTCCAGGCCGTCCCCGCCGCCCAGACCCCCACCCCGACCACGTCCGCGGAACGGCGCAAGTTCGCCAAGACGCGCTTCGTGCTCGACGCCGGTCTCGCGGCCGGAGCCACCTACCAGTGGATCGTGAAGCCCTGGAAGGCCGGGAAGTTCAAGAAGGGCGCCAAGGGCCGCAAGACGGCCCTGGTGAAGGCCGGTCTCGCCGGCGCCTTCGCCTACAACCGCCTCAAGGCGGCCCAGAAGAACGCCCAGGGCGATCCGGCACTCGCCAAGGCCCTCGCCCCGCTCGGCGCCGGCATCGACGCCCTGAAGAACCTGCCGTCCAAGCTGCGCAACGGTGACACCGACGCGGTCTCCGCCTTCAGCGACGTCATCGGCAACGTCAAGAGCGCGGGCGCGAGCGCCGGCGCCCCGGTCAAGGACCAGGTGCCCTCGGCGTCCCAGCTCACCAAGGGCAGCTAGGAGTTCAGCTCGGCGAGCACCCTGAGGGTGCGCGGGTCGGGTGACAGGGCCAGCAGGTCCGTCACCGGACCCGCCCGCCACAACTGGAGCCGCTCGGCGATGCGTTCACGCGGACCGACCAGCGAGATCTCGTCCGCGAAGGCGTCGGGCACGGCCAGTACCGCCTCCTGCCGCCGGCCCGCGAGGAACAGTTCCTGGATCCGCCGCGCCTCCCCCTCGTAGCCCATGCGCGCCATCAGGTCGGCGTGGAAGTTGCGGGACGCGTGCCCCATCCCGCCGATGTAGAAGCCGAGCATCGCCTTGACCGGCAGCAGCCCCTCCGCGACGTCGTCGCACACCTGCACCCGGGCCATCGGAGCCACCATGAACTCCTTCGGCAGCTCCCGTACCACGTCCCCGTACACCTCGGGCCGGCTCGGCGCCCAGTACAGCGGCAGCCAGCCGTCGGCGACCCGGACGGTCTGGGCCACGTTCTTCGGGCCCTCGGCGCCGAGCAGGACGGGCAGACCGGCCCGCAGGGGATGGGTGATCGGCTTGAGCGGCTTGCCGAGTCCCGTGCCGTCAGGCCCCCGGTAGGGCAGCGGATGGAACCGCCCGTCCACCTCCACCGGCGCCTCGCGCCGCAGCACCTGCCGTACGGCGTCCACGTACTCCCGGGTCGCGGTCAGCGGCGACCCGGGGAACGGACGCCCGTACCACCCCTCCACCACCTGCGGCCCGGACAGGCCGAGGCCGAGCATCATCCGCCCGCCGGAGAGGTGGTCCAGGGTGAGGGCGTGCATCGCGGTGGTGGTCGGCGACCGGGCGGCCATCTGGGCAACGGCCGTGCCCAGCTTGATCGTCGACGTCTGGGCGGCGATCCAGGTGAGCGGCGTGAAGGCGTCCGACCCCCACGACTCGGCCGTCCACACGGAGTCGTAGCCGAGCCGTTCCGCCTCCTGGGCGAGCGGCACATGACCGGCGTCCGGACCGCGTCCCCAGTACCCGAGTGCGAGACCGAGCCGCATACACCCGCCTCCTGACGCTCCGTCAGTTCACTGGTAGGGAGGCGACTGTACGACAACGGCCCCCCGCCCGGAAGGGCGAGGGGCCGGTACGGCGGTGTACGCGGACTCAGCCGCGCTGGATGCCGGAGGTGTCCTGGAGCACGCCACGGCGACCGTCCTGGGTCTGCGCGACCAGCGCGGCACCGCGCTGCTCGACGGCCAGGTACCAGGTGCCCGGCGCCAGTTCGGCGATCGGCGTCGGCGAACCGTCCTCGGCGAACAGCGGGCGGTTGACCGGAACGGCGAACCAGAACGGGGAGAAGTCCGCGGCGACGGGCTGCGCCGGCGCCGGAGCCCCCTGAGGGGCCGGCGGCTGCTGCCCGAACGGCTGCCCCGGCTGCGGCTGCGCGCCGTAGGGCTGGGCCGGGGCTCCCGGGTAGCCGTAACCACCGGGCGGCTGAGCGCCGTAGGGCTGCGGGGCGACCGGCTTCGGGGCCGGGAGCAGGGCGGCCTGCAGGGCGGGAACGAGGGGGGTGGCGATGGCGGCACCCGCGAGGACGAGAGCCGCGATGAAGCCGAGGATGAGGCCCGCGCCGGCGTCCACCCCGTCGGGCACGTCGATCAGCGTCCACAGCAGCGTCCAGGCCGTCAGGACCGGGAACGCGGCGCCGACCTGGCCGAGGTCGAGCCCGAGCACCTTGCGCTGCTCGGGCAGACAGCGGTTGACGACGATGAGGACGGCACCGATGACCGCGCCCATGTAGATGCCCAGGCTCATGCCCAGGTCGTCCCACGCGTTCCGGCTCTGGCTGGCGCCGAAGGCGGAGATGCTCTCGAAAGTGAGGAACGACGCGATGAACAGCACCACCGCTGCTCCGATCACCACGCCGTCGCCTCTAGTGAGGGAGCGGATATTCACTTCAGGTCCTTCGTAAGTCGTCTCGTCGTCGGTAGACACTACCGTCCACAAGATCCGGCTGTCCGGCCGGTTCCGCCCGCCGGTCACGACCCGCGCAGGAAACTCACGATTCCCTCAGAGATCCCTTGCGCCGCCTTCTGCCGCCAGGCCCCGCTGGTCAGCAGTGCCGCGTCCTTGCTATCGCGCATGTTGCCGCACTCGATGAACACCTTCGGAACCGTTGACAGATTGAGACCGCCGAGGTCCGTACGTGTGACGAGACCGGTACCTTCGCCGACGTAGTTGGACGGCGGCTCGCCGGTGTCGCGCAGGAACGTGCCGGCGATGCGGGTGCCGAGGTCGTGCGAGGGGTCGACGATCGGCCGGGTGTCGGCGGCACCGGCGTGCACGGACCCCGGCAGGATGACGTGGAAGCCGCGGTTGCCCTCGGTGGAGCCGTCGGCGTGGATGGAGATCGCCGCGTCCGCGTGCGCGGCGTTGCCGATGCGGGCCCGCTCGTCCACGCACGGCCCCCAGGCGGGGCTGTCGCCGTCATGGGTCAGCTTCACCGTGGCGCCCTGCTGCTCCAGCAGCGTGCGCAGCCGGTGGGCGACATCGAGGGTGAACTGGGCCTCGGTGTAACCGGCGTTGGTGGACGTACCGGTGGTGTCGCACTCCTTCCAGTTCGTCCCGATGTCCACCTTCTGGTTGATCTCGGCCGTGTGCTGGAAGTTGCCCGGGTTGTGTCCGGCGTCGACGAGGACGACCTTGCCCTGCAGCGGACCGGACCCGGGGGTCCCCGAGGACCGCTTGCCGTCGTCGGCGGGGGAAGGGGAGCGGTCCGACGGCGTGGCGGGCGCGGGGGAGGACGCGGCGGAGCCGCGGGGCGCCGAGGCCCCGTCGCCGCCGCCCACCGCCTCGTACACCAGCCAGCCGAGCAGCGCGCCGGGCACCAGCGCGGCGAGCGCCACGGTCAACGGGCCGCGCCGGGGCCGGCGGGGCTGCGGGGGATCGAAGTCCGGGCCTACGTACGACACGTCTGCGACTCTAACCGGGGCTTCAGATCCCGGCGCCCGTTCGCCGCAGGACACGCAGGGAGCCGGTCACCGAGACCTCCGTGAACGCCCCCGACTCCAGGGCCCGCAGGTACACCCGGTACGGCGCCTGGCCGGTGAACTCGTCCTCGGGGTGCGGGAACACGTCGTGGATGACGAGGAGGCCGCCCTCGGCCACATGGGGTGCCCAGCCCTCGTAGTCGGCGGTGGCGTGCTCGTCCGTGTGGCCGCCGTCGACGAACACGAGACCGAGCGGGGAGTTCCAGATCGCGGCGATCTGCGGGGAGCGCCCGACGACGGCGACCACGTGCTCCTCGAGCCCCGCCCTGAACAGCGTCCGGCGGAAGGCGGGCAGGGTGTCCATCAGCCCGACCTGCGGATCGACGGTCTCGGGATCGTGGTAGTCCCACCCGGGCTGCTGCTCCTCGCTGCCCCGGTGGTGGTCGACGGTCAGCGCCGTGACCCCGGCCGCACGGGCGGCGTCGGCGAGCAGCACGGTGGAACGCCCGCAGTACGTGCCCACCTCCAGCAACGGCAGCCCCAGCAGTCCCGCCTCCACCGCGGCCGCGTACAACGCCAGCCCCTCGTCCACGGGCATGAACCCCTTCGCCCCTTCGAACGCGGCCAGGATCTCGGGCTTGGGGGCGGGGACGGGCATGGGGGGCCTTCCGGTCGTACGGGTGTTCTGGGGGCCCATGCTGCCGCACCCCCGGTCGGTCGTTCGACAGGGGGTGCGTACAGCGCCCTGAAGGGGCGTGGGGAACTGGGCGGTCGACCACGACGGCGCGGCACACGCCGTACGGCAGAACCCCCCGGGCTCTAGGCGCTCACAGCCTCTCCCGGCAAGGAAAGATCCAGATCGACAGCCCGTTCCTCACCCGAATGCGTGGCGGAAGACGCGAGCGGCCCGTGCCCCGCAGCCCGTGCGGCCAGCACGTACGCCCCCTGCGCCGGCACCGCGAGCACATAACCGCCGTTCTCGTCGGAGACGGTCGCCCCCGCCTGCCGCCCCCGCCGGTCGATCAGGGTCACCTTGGCCCGGGCGACCGGGGCCCCGTCGGCACCGAGAACCCGTCCCCGGAACCCACGCAGCACCTCCTCGGCCTGTTCCAGCACGGCGTCCTCCTCGCTGCTGGCCCGGAGCCGGGTGTGCTCCTGCTGGGCCGCGCGGCGGGCGTTCGGCAGGAACAGGGCCAGCAGCAGTCCCACCGCCACCGCGGCCGTGGCGATCAGGAAGGACACCCGGAACCCGTGCATGGTCGGAACGGCGATGCCGCCCACGTTCTTCGCCGTGTTGGCCAGCACCATGCCGATGACGGCGCTCGACACCGACGTGCCGATGGACCGCATCAGCGTGTTGAGGCCGTTCGCCGCGCCGGTCTCGGAGGCGGGCACCGCGCCGACGATCAGCGCGGGCAGCGAGGAGTAGGCGAGGCCGATGCCGGCGCCGAGGACGACGGACGTGACGATCGTCTGCCAGGCCGCGTCCATCAGGCCGAGGCCGCCGCCGTAGCCGATCGCGATGATCAGCAGGCCGATGATGAGCGTGGTCTTCGGGCCGTACTTGGCGGACAGGCGGGCGTAGACGGGCGCGGTGAACATCATCGTCAGGCCCAGCGGGGCCACGCACAGACCGGCGACGACCATGGACTGGCCGAGGCCGTAGCCGGTGGCCTTCGGCAGCTGGAGCAGCTGGGGCAGGACGAGTGAGACGACGTAGAACGCGACGCCGACCATGATCGACGCGAGGTTCGTGAAGAGGACGGCCGGGCGCGCGGTGGTGCGCAGGTCGACCAGGGGTGCCTGGACGCGCAGCTCGTACAGGCCCCACAGGAGGAGGACCACGACGGAGGCGGCGAACAGGCCGAGCGTCGTACCGGACGACCAGCCCCAGTCGCTGCCCTTGGTGATGGGGAGCAGGAGCAGGACCAGGCCGGTGGACAGGCCGAGCGCGCCGAGCAGGTCGAAGGAGCCCTCCGCGCGCATCGGGGACTCGGGGACGACGAGGAGGGTGAGGGTGATGGCGAGCGCGCCGAGGCCCGCGGCGCCGTAGAACAGGGCGTGCCAGTCGGTGTGCTGGGCGACGAGGGCCGCGGCGGGCAGCGCGAGGCCGCCGCCGACGCCGATGGAGGAGCTCATCAGGGCCATGGCGGAGCCGAGCTTCTCGCGCGGCAGCATGTCGCGCATCAGGCCGATGCCGAGCGGGATCGCGCCCATGGCGAAGCCCTGCAGCGTCCGGCCGACGATCATGGTGAGCAGCTGGCTGGTGAGCGCGCTGACCAGGGCGCCGACCACCATGACGGCGAGGCTGAGGATGAGCATCCGCCGCTTGCCGTAGAGGTCGCCGAGCCGGCCCATGATCGGGGTGGCGACGGCGCCGGACAGGAGGGTCGAGGTCAGCACCCAGGTGGCGTTGGAGGGAGCGGTGTCCAGCAGCTGCGGCAGGTCCTTGATGACCGGCACGAGCAGGGTCTGCATCACCGCGACGACGATGCCCGCGAAGGCGAGCACCGGGACCACGGCGCCGTTCGCCCTCCGGGCCGGTTGATCGGTCGTCGTGTGGGTCATTGAGTCGAGGCCTCCCCGTAGAGATAAGTACCGGCTAAACCTCGTATGCACAGGCAACTATTCCGTTGCTTCGGGCCCCTAATGAATCCTTGACCAGGTCATGGGTTTCTGATCTGCCGTCAGGGGGTGGTGAACTTATGGAACGCGTTCTACTCTGCGCGCCATGAAGGCCTATGTCGCCGGGGTCGGGATGACGAGGTTCGAGAAGCCCGAGACCCGTTCATGGCAGTACTGGGACATGGTGCGGGAGGCGGGGAGCGCGGCGCTGCGGGACGCGGGCGTCACCTACGCCGATGTGGAACAGGTTCCCGTCGGCTACTGCTTCCAGCCCTCGACCGCCGGCCAGCGCGCCGCCTACGAACTGGGGCTCACCGGCATCCCCGTCTACAATGTCAACAACAACTGCGCGACCGGCTCGACCGCGCTGATGCTCGCCCGGCAGCTCGTCGAAGGGGGCGCAGCCGACTGCGTACTGGCGCTGGGCTTCGAGAAGATGAAGAAGGGCGCACTCGGTGGCGGCGCGGACGGAGGCGACATGTCGGCCTCTCCCGTCGCCCGGCACTACGGGATCATGGCCGCCCGGCACGGCTTCGAGGCGACCCCGCCCACCGCGCAGATCTTCGGCGACGCGGCCCGCGAGCACATGGAGAGGTACGGCACGACCGAGGCACAGCTGGCCGCGGTCGCCGCGAAGAACCACCGGCACTCCGCGCACAACCCCTACGCCCAGTTCCGGGACGTGTACGACGTCGCCGGCATCCTCGCCTCCCGTACCGTCCACCGGCCGCTCACCAAGCTCCAGTGCTCGCCGACCTCGGACGGCGCGGCGGCCGCCGTGGTGGTGTCGCAGCGGTTCGCCTCCCGGCGCGGGCTCACCGGACTCGTGGAGATCGCCGGGCAGGCCATGACCACGGACACCGAGGAGTCCTTCGCCTCCGGCTCCTGCATCGACGTCGTCGGGCAGCCCATGTCCCGGGACGCGGCCCGGCAGGCGTACGAGCGCTCCGGGCTCGGCATCGAGGACGTCGACGTGATCGAACTGCACGACTGCTTCTCGGTCAATGAACTGCTGACGTACGAGGCGCTCGGCATGTGCGCCCCCGGGGAGTCCGGGAAGCTGGTCGAGTCGGGCGCGACGACGTACGGCGGCCGTTGGGTGGTGAACCCGTCGGGCGGGCTGATCTCCAAGGGGCATCCGCTGGGCGCGACCGGGATCGCGCAGACGGCCGAGCTGGTGTGGCAGCTGCGCGGCGGGGCGGGAGAACGGCAGGTGCCGGGCGCGCGGGTGGGGCTCGCGCACAACATCGGGCTGGGCGGGGCGGCGGTGGTGACGCTCCTGCGGGCGGTCTAGGCCGGACGTCCTACGCCCGGTGGTCCGAAATGCCGATGCAAGGACCGTAACCGGGTTGAGAGCATGACACCCATGCTGGAAGCCGCCGACACCACACCCCTCATATCCCGCCGTGCGACCGCGCCCACCTGGCTGGTGGTGGCGCTCGCCTGCGCCGGACAGTTCCTGGTCGTCCTCGACGTGTCGGTGGTGAACGTCGCCCTGCCGTCCATGCGGGCCGGCCTCGGCCTGACCCCGTCCGGTCTGCAGTGGGTGGTGAACGCGTACGCCATCGCCTTCGCCGGGTTCATGCTGCTCGGCGGCCGGGCCGGCGACCTGTACGGGCGCAAGCGGATGTTCCTGGTCGGCCTCGGCCTGTTCACACTGGCCTCGCTGGGCGGGGGCCTCGCCCAGGAGGGCTGGCAGCTGCTGCTGGCGCGGGCCGTGCAGGGGCTCGGCGCGGCGGTGCTGGCGCCCTCGACGCTGACCCTGCTGACCTCGGCCGTGCCGGAGGGGGCGGCGCGGGCGCGCGCCATCGCCACCTGGACCGCGGTCGGCGCCGGCGGCGGGGCGGCGGGCGGGCTCGTCGGCGGGGTCCTCGTGGACCTGCTGTCCTGGCGCTGGGTGCTGCTGATCAACGTGCCGGTGGGCGCGCTGGTGCTGGCCGGCTCCGTGCGCCGGCTCACCGAGAGCCGGGCCGGTGACGGGCGGCGCCTCGACCTGCCGGGCGCGCTGCTGGTGACGGCGGGCCTCGCGACCCTGGCCTACGGCATCTCGCAGACGGAGGCGGAGGGCTGGACCGCCGCCGCCACCCTGCTGCCGCTGCTCGCCGGGCTGCTGCTGATCGCCCTGTTCCTGCTGGTCGAGGCGCGTACGGCGGCCCCGCTGATGCCGCTCGGCCTGCTGCGGCTGCGCTCGGTCGCCTCGGCCAACGCGGCGATGTTCCTCTCCGGCTCGGCCATGTTCTGCATGTGGTACTTCATGACCCTCTACGCCCAGAACGTCCTCGGCTACACGCCGCTGGAGGCCGGCGTCGCCCTCGTACCGAGCTCGCTGTCCGTGGTCGTCGGCTCCAAGCTGGCGCCGCGCCTGATGCGGACGGCGGGCGCGCGGACCGTGGCGACACTGGGCACGCTGGTGGCCGCGGCGGGCTTCGGCTGGCAGTCGACGATGAGCGCGCACGAGGCGTACGTCACCGCGATCATGATCCCGGGGATCCTGATGATGCTCGGCGCGGGACTGGCGGCGACCCCGCTCGCCTCCCTCGCCACGTCGGGGGCGGCGCCGGGCGAGGCCGGGGTGGTGTCGGGGCTGGTCAACACCTCGCGGACGATGGGCGGTTCGCTCGGGCTCGCCGTGATGTCGACCGTCGCGGCTGCCGGCACGGGCCACGGCCCCGGCCCCCAGGCGCTGACGGACGGCTACGCGCTGGCCTTCCGGGGCAGTACGGCGGTGCTGCTGGGCGGGGCGGTACTGATGCTGCTGTGGCTCCCCCGGAAAATCTCTCCGAGATGAGGCAACGGTCCGGGCGGCCCGTGGACTCCTTTTGATGTCTGGGAGGTGCCCATGGGGGACGGGAAGGACGCTCGGGACAAGGAGTTCCAGAGCTTCATGGTCGGCCGCTGGCCGCGGCTGATGCGTACGGCATTTCTCCTCACGGGGGAGCAGCACGCCGCCGAGGACCTGGTCCAGTCGACGCTGGAGCGGATCTACGTGTCCTGGCGCAAGGTCGGCGCGGCCGACGATCCGGAGGCGTATGTACGGCGCGTGATGATCAATCTGCATGCGCGTAAACACCGAAGAAGGCTCAAGGAGTTCCTGGCCCCGAAGGACGAATCGGGCCTGGTGCACGAGCCGGCCGACACGGAGGACCGGATCGCGCAGGCCGACGACCGCAGCACGCTGCTCAAGGCGCTCGTCCAACTGCCCGTGCGGCAGCGGGAGGCAGTGGTCCTGCGCTACTGGGAGGACCTGACGGAGACCCAGGCGGCGGAAGCGATGGGCTGCTCGGTCGGCACGGTCAAGAGCAACGCGGCCAAGGGGATCGCGAAGCTCCGGGCCATACCGGCACTGGCCGAGACGGTGACGCACGGAGGGCGGAAGTAGATGAGCGCGGACCGGGAGAACCACGACATGACGCAGACGGACATCGCCTTCCTCCTGGCGGACGCCGCGGACGAGGTCGAGATCGGCATAGCCCCCGTGGAGGCGGTCATCCGCGGCGGCCGCCGCCGCAGAGCCCGCCGCTGGGCAGTGGCGACGGCGACGGTCCTGGTGCTCGCGGGGTCGACGGGCGCGACGCTGGCGGTCACCGGCCTGCCCGGCCACGCCGACCGGAAGTCGGCCGTGGCGGACGAGCCGTCGAGCCCCGAGGCCCGGAATGTGGACATTCCGCAGGAAACGGAGGTGGCGCGCGGGACGGACCACGGCAAGAACTGGCGTGTGGTCGTCTCCGTGTGGGGAGCGCCGCGGGACGAGTCGGAGGCGGCCCTGCAGCTGGCCGCGATGCGCAGGTACGGCATCGAGCCGGCCCTGCTTCCCGACCACCGGCACCGGCACCTGGTCGGCATGACCTCGTACTACTCGGGCCTGTACTACGGCGACAACCCGCTCAGACCGATCATTTTCCAAACGCTCAAGGGGTGGGAGCCCCTGACGGGCACGAGCCTGATGTCGGGGGCCCTCACCCTGGGCAAGACGAATTCCGACGGTCCGGTCCGGCTCGTGGTGGGTGAGGTCGCCATTACCGCCCGGCAGGTCAAGTGTTACTGGAAGGACGGCACCAACACCGTGGTCGAGCCCCAGGCGGTGGCCGGCTCGCCGGTGGAGTGGTTCGCCTGCACGGCCCCGGAGGGGACGGCCTACCAGAACGCGGAGGTGATCCAGTAGCAGCGCTCGTGGGTCAAAGCCACCCCTGCTGCCGGGCCTCCCGCACCGCCTCCGCCCGGTTCCGGGTGCCGGTCTTGCCGATCGCCGAGGACAGGTAGTTGCGGACGGTGGACTCGGACAGGTGCAGCCTGCCGGCGATGTCGGCGACCGTCGCCCCGTCCACCGACGCCTTCAGCACGTCGCACTCACGGGCCGTCAGCGGACTCGGTCCGGCGCTGAGCGCGGCGGCGGCCAGCGCCGGGTCGACGACGGTCTCCCCGGTGAGCACGCGCCGGATCGCCGCGGCCAGTTCCTCCACGGGACCGTCCTTGACGAGGAACCCGGCCGCCCCGGCCTCCATGGCCCTGCGCAGATAGCCGGGCCGCCCGAAGGTGGTGAGGATCAGCACCCGGCAGTCGGGCGCCTGCTCCCGCAGCTCCGCCGCCGCGTCCAGCCCGCTGATGCCCGGCAGTTCGATGTCCAGCAGGGCCACGTCCGGCCGGTGGGTGAGGACGGCGTCGACGATGGCGTCTCCCGAGCCCAGCTGGGACACCACCTCGATGTCCTCCTCCATGCCGAGCAGCAGAGCGAGCGCGCCACGCATCATGCCCTGGTCCTCGGCGAGCAGTACCCGAATGGACCTGGCCCTCCGGTGCTCCCGGGGCATCTCGTTCATGCGCTCAGGTTACGGCCGGAAACCAGGACCCATCGCCGCGCCGGGGACGCTAGCCTCGCCGCATGCCCGACACCTCGACTGCGCGTTTCTACGACGAGCTGGCCGACGACTACCACCTGATCTACACGGACTGGGCGGCGAGCGCCCGCCGGCAGGGCGGTGCCCTGGACGCCCTGGTCGGCCAGGAGGGCGCCCTGGTGCTGGACTGTTCCTGCGGCATCGGGACGCAGGCCATCGGGCTGGCGCTGCGCGGCCACCGGGTCCTGGGCACCGACCTGAGCGTGCGGGCCGCCGCGCGTGCGGGGAGGGAGGCCGCCCGGCTGGGGCTGACACTGCCGACGGCCGGTGCGGACATGCGGCAACTGCCCTTCCCTGGCGGCCGGTTCGATGCCGTCGTCTGCGCCGACAACGCGCTGCCCCATCTCCTCACGGAGCCGGACGTGCGGGCCGCGCTGGCGGAGATGCGCAGGGTGCTGCGGCCCGGCGGGCGGTTGCTGGTCAGCACTCGCCCCTACGACGAACTGCTGCGCGAGCGGCCGGTCTCGACGCCGCCGCAGGTGCACGGGTCCGCCGACGGCACCGGGCGGAGCATCACCTTCCAGCTCTGGCACTGGCATGACGACGGTGAGCACTACGACCTGGAACTCTTCCGGCTGCTTCCGGAGCAGGGGGAGTGGCGGGCCCGGGTGCACCGGGCCACCTACTGGGCGCTCGGCCGGACACGGCTCGCCGGATTCGCCGCCGCCGCGGGATTCACGGACATCGCCTGGCTGACGCCCGAAAAGACGGGATTCTTCCAGCCGTTGCTCACGGCACGGGCGGCCGCTGTCGATTAAAGACTTGGCATGGTCCCGTGCGGCGGGGGTTGACGCTCCGAGGCCGCGCTCAAACAATCGCCCCTGCATTTCCAGGAATCCATGCAATTTCCACCGTCGAATGGGTTCGGTATTTCGATCGAACTTTGTCCGAAATATCGAACAATGAATCCGAGGTGTTCCGTGCTCATGAGATCCCCCCACATCCGCACCGGGCGGCTGAGAGGCGCCGCCCTGTCCGTCCTCGCGGTCTGCGCGACCCTCGCCGCGCTGCTGCTCGGCACCGGTGCGCCCCAGGCGGCCGCGGCGAGTTCGCTGCCCTGTGACGTCTACGGCGCCGCGGGGACCCCCTGCGTCGCGGCGCACAGCCTGGTCCGGGCGCTGTACGGCTCGTACAACGGCCCGCTCTACCAGGTGCGGCGCGCCTCGGACGGGGCGAAGACCGACATCGGGCTGCTGTCCGCCGGCGGCTACGCCAACGCGGCCGCCCAGGACTCCTTCTGCTCCGGCACGACCTGCGTCATCACCGAGATCTACGACCAGTCCCCGCGCCACAACGACCTCACCGTCGAGGGTGCGGGCGGCGCCGGAGCAGCCGATGTCGGGGCGCCCGCCGACGCCCTGCCGGTGACCGTCGGCGGCCATCAGGTCTACGGCCTGGAGATCTCCGCCGGCATGGGATACCGGGACAACTCCACCTCGGGCGTCGCCGTGAACGGCCAGGCCGAGGGCATGTACATGGTGACGTCCGGCACGCACGTCAACAACCGCTGCTGCTTCGACTACGGCAACGCCGAGACCAACAACAAGGACACCGGCAACGGCCACATGGACGCCATCAACTTCGGCACCGAGTGCTGGTTCTCGCCCTGCTACGGACAGGGCCCGTGGGTGCAGGCCGACCTGGAGAATGGGCTGTTCCAGTCCGACGCCGGATACAGCAAGAACACCTCCAACACCGGCACCGGGCGGTTGCCTTTCGTGACCGCGCTGCTCAAGAACAACGGGCAGAACCATTTCGCGCTCAAATACGGAAATGCCCAGTCCGGCGGCCTCACGACCACCTATTCCGGAGGTGAGCCGACCACGAGCGGATACACGCCGATGCACCAGGAGGGCGCGATCGTCCTCGGCACCGGCGGCGACAACAGCAACGGCTCCATCGGCTCCTTCTTCGAGGGCGTGATGACCTCCGGCATCCCGACGGACGCCGCCGACAACGCCGTCCAGGGCAACATCGTCTCCGTCGGCTACGGCGGCGCGACCGGCAGCACCGGCACCCTGAACCCCGGCTCGGAGATCTCGCTGCGCGCCACCACCTCCTGCTGCACCGCCGACTACGTCCGCCACCAGAACGACGCCGGCGTGCTCTCCTCCATCACCTCGAGCAGCTCGGGCCTGGACAAGAACGACGCGACCTGGATCGTCCGCCGCGGCCTCGCGAGCAGCTCCTGCGTCTCCTTCGAGTCACGCAACTACCCGGGCGACTTCCTGCGCCACTACAACTACAAGCTCTACCGCCAGCCCATGGACGGCACCGCCCAGTTCCGGGCCGACGCCACCTTCTGCCCGCAGACCGGCAAGAGCGGCACCGGCACCTCGTTCGCCTCGTACAACTACCCGACGCGGTACCTGCGCCACTACGCCTACAACCTCTACATAGCGAGCGACGGCGGCTCCAACGACTTCGACAGCAGCACGTCCTGGACCGACGACGTCACCTGGGCGGTCAGCTCGCCCTGGGCGCCGTAGTCACCGTCGGAGCGAACTGCGCCGACTGCACCGGGAGTTCGGCGGTCACCGTGAAACCGCCGCGTGGCGACGGGCCGGCCGTGAGCGAGCCGCCCGCCGCCGCGAGGCGTTCGGTCAGGCCCGTCAGACCCGTGCCGCCGATGCCCTGCTCGGGCCGGCTCACGGGTCTGCCGCTGCCGTTGTCGGTGACGGTCAGCCGGACCTGCTCGGCGCCGCTCTCGACGGTGATCTCACAGCGGTCGGCGTCGCTGTGCCGGACCACGTTGGTGACCGCCTCGCGCACCACCCAGCTCAGCAGCGCCTCCGTCTGCGGTTCGAGCGGCGCACCGGACTGACGCACCACCGGCTCCAGACTCGCCGCGGACAGCGCCGAGCGGGCCCGGGTCAGTTCGGTGGCGAGGCTGCCCTCCCGGTAGCCGGTCACCGCCTCGCGGATCTCGGTGAGCGCCTGCCGGCCCACCGACTCGATGTCCGTGATCTGGCCCAGCGCCGCGTCCAGGTCGCGCTCGGCCAGCCGCCGGGCCGCCTCCGACTTCACCACGATGACCGACAGCGTGTGCCCGAGCAGGTCGTGCAGGTCCCGTGAGAAGCGCAGCCGCTCCTTCTCCACCGCGCGCCGGGCCAGCTCCTCGCGGGCGGCGCGCAGTTCCCGTACGGCCTCGGACAGGCCGAGGATCGCGGCGGTCACCATGCTGGAGATGAACGTGGCGTAGCCGATGCTGGACGCGTCCCCCCAGCCGCCGCGCACATACGAGACGACACCCGCGTACACCGACAGCAGCAGGCCCGTACGGCCCAGCCACGGGCCCCGCAGGGCCGAGCCCGCCGCGAGTCCCAGCAGCGGGAAGAACGTCAGCCAGTCACCGCCGTAGCCGAGGGCCAGCCCCGTGGTCACCAGGCCCATGAGGAGCAGCGCCACCCGGGTGGAGACGGCCTCGCGCTTCGCCCGGTCGAAGGAGCGGAAGGTGACGTAGATGTAGCAGGAGTTGAAGGCCAACAGGCCCAGGCCGCCGACCCACGGGTTCGGGGTCCTGCCCTGGAGCAGGTTGGAGAGGGACCCCATCCCCATCAGCAGCCAGGGCAGCAGGGCGAACCCGGTGGGCGGGGGACCCGGATGGTCGACGTCCGGTTCCTTTCCCCGCTTCCGGGCGGCCCGTTGCGCGGCCTTGAAGCGTTCGTGCTCGGCCCGCCACTGCCGTCGTTCGGCCCGCAGGGCCTGTATCTGGCAGCCGACTGCCCGCGCCCAGTTCATGTCTGTGTTCCCCCGGTCAGATGGTCCCCGCCCGACGGCGGTACGACAGCACGGCGTACGAACCGAACAGAATGAGCCAGGCCGTCAGCACGATGATGGCATCCGCGCCCGGGGCGCGCCCCTCCGATACGGCGGTGCCCAGCTGGGCGAACCGACGGGTGGGGGTCCAGGCCGACAGGCCCTGCAGCCAGCCGGGGAAGAGGGTGATCGGGAACCACAGACCGCCGAGCACCGCGAGCCCCAGATTGCACAGCGTGTTGACCACCCCGGTCGAGGGTCCGGTGAGCCGGTAGCCGTTGCCGAGGCCGAGCAGGGTGAAGGGGACCGAGCCGAGCCACAGCAGCAGCGCGATCGCCGCCCACCGCCAGGCCGCCAGCCGCACCCCGTCGACCAGCCCGCCCGCCGCCAGCACCGCGACGATCGACGGCAGTACGGTCACCACCCCGGTCAGCGCCCGCCCGGTCACCACCTCGCGCGGCGTCATGGGAGTCACGCGCAGTTGCCGCAGCCAGCCGACGGCGCGGTCCTCGGCGACAGCGCCTCCGGTGTTCAGGCCGGATCCCACCGCGCCGTAGGCCGCCATGCCGACCATGGCCGCCGCCTTCCAACTCCGGTCGTTCTCGCCGAGGTTGGTGAACAGGAGGTACATCATCACGGGCATGGCGACGCCGCCGATGACGAAGCCGGGGTCCCGCAGGGTGCGGCGGACTTCCAGACGGATGTAGGCGAGCATCACACCGCCGACCTGTGGGTGCGGACCGGCTGTGGCCGGCCGTGCGGATCCCCGCGCTCCTTCGGGGCGCCGGTGCCGGCCGTGATCGCGAGGAACGCGTCGTCCAGTGAGGCCGGTGTCACCTCGAGGTTCCTGATCGCGCCCCGTTCGGTCAGGGCGATCACCGTCGCGTCCGAGTCGTCGGTGCGCAGCCGGACCCGGCCGCCCCGCACCTCCGCCGAGCGGACCCCGGGCAGCAGGCCGAGGGACTCCGGCTCCCGGCCCGCCAGGTCGACGCAGACCAGGTTGCCGCCCGCCGAGCGCCGCAGGTCCTCGCCCGTCCCGTCGGCGACGATCCGCCCCCGGTCGAGGACCACGATCCGGTCGGCGTACGTGTCCGCCTCCGCCAGGTGGTGCGTGGAGAACAGGACGGTGTGGCCCCGGCGGGCGTACGCGCGCATCGACGCCCAGAAGGCGTGCCGGGCCTCCACGTCCAGCGCCGACGTCGGCTCGTCCAGCACCAGCAGTGCGGGGTCCCCCGCCAGCGCCACGGCGAAGCGCACCCGCTGGACCTGCCCGCCGGACAGCCGGTCCACCCGCCGCCCGGCCAGGTCCGCGATCCCGGCCAGCTCCAGTGCCCGGGCCACCGGCATCGGGGAGGGATAACGGGAGGCCACGAAGGTGACCAGTTCGCCCACGGTCACCCGCGGCACCGGCCGTGCGTCCTGGAGCATCGCGCCCACGCGGCCCGCGCGCACCGACCGCTCCGGTGCCGCGCCGAACAGTTCCACGGCGCCGGCGTCGGGCTCGTACAGCCCGAGCAGCAGCCCGATCGTGGTCGACTTCCCGGCGCCGTTACGGCCCAGCAGGGCGACGGTCTCGCCGCGCCCGATCTCCAGGTCCACGCCGTCCACCGCGCGTACCGCGCCGTGGGTCCTGACCGCCCCCGTGAAGGACACGGCGGTGTTCTCCGTCTGTGTCATGACTACGACGCTAGGGAACGCGGCCCCTCCCGCGGCAGATGCGCATGTACGGACCCGGGCAGTACAAATGTCACCGCGACCACACCTGACACACCGTCAGGAGCCTTCACAACTGCGGGGCGCTGGGCTATACAGAGGGCGCCGGACTGGAACGCGTTCTAGATCGGCCCGTGGCGACCTCGGTGCGGCCGACGGTGCGGACGGCCGTGCCGAGGTCTTGAGACCTCTCAGGAGTCCCATGCCCATCGACCCAGCCAAGGCCCTCGCCGCCGAGCCACGCTCCGGCCCGATCACCTGGACCACGAAGGACGTCCAGCTCTACCACCTCGGCATCGGCGCGGGCATCCCCGCCACGGACCCGGACGAACTGCGCTACACCCTGGAGTCCCGGCTTCACGTCCTGCCGAGCTTCGCCACCGTCGCGGGCTCCGGCGCGCCCGGGGTGATCAGCGGACTGTCCCTGCCCGGCATCGAGGTCGACCTGGCCCGGGTGCTGCACGGCGGGCAGACGCTGCGGATCCACCGCCCCATCCCGGCCGAGGGCACGGCGACGGCGACCCACCGGCTCGCCGCCATCCACGACAAGGGCAAGGCCGCCATCCTGGTCCTGCGCACCGAGGTCGCCGACGCCGACGGACCCCTGTGGACCAACGACGCCCAGATCTTCGTCCGGGGAGAGGGCGGCTGGGGTGGCGACCGGGGCCCCTCCACGCGCCTCGAACCGCCCGCCGGCGAACCCGACCGGACCGTCGAACGCGCCGTCCGCGAGGACCAGGCCCTCCTCTACCGCCTCTCCGGCGACTGGAACCCGCTGCACGCCGACCCCGAGTTCGCCAAGCTCGCCGGGTTCGAACGGCCCATCCTGCACGGCCTGTGCACCTACGGCATCACCCTGAAGGCGGTCGTGGACACGCTGCTCGGCGGCGATGTCAGCCGGGTGCGGTCGTACACCACCCGGTTCGCCGGGGTGGTGTACCCGGGCGAGACCCTGCGCATCCGCATGTGGCGCGGGCAGGGCCGGGTGCGGGTGGCGGTGAGCGCGGCCGACCGGGACGACGCGCCGGTCCTCGCGGACACCGTCGTAGAGCACTCCTGAAACCAGTACCGAGGGGAGCCGCACCATGCGCGCAGCCGTACTGCACGAGATCGGCCAGGAAAAGCTGGAGGTCCTCGACGACGTCGAGGCGGTGGGCTTCGGCCCCGGCAGGGTCAGGGTCCGGGTACGGGCCACCGGGCTGTGCCACTCGGACCTGTCCGCGATGAACGGGGTGCTGCCGCAGCCCGCCCCGTTCGTGCCGGGCCACGAGGGCGCGGGCGAGATCCTCGAAGTGGGGGAGGGCGTGCGGGGCCTGAAACCGGGCGACCGGGTCGTCCTGTGCTGGCTGCCCGCCTGCGGCGCCTGTCCGGCCTGCAGGCGCGGCCAGACCGAGCTGTGCCTGGCCGGGTTCATGAACGCGGGCACCCCCAACTTCAAGCGCTCCGGCGGTGATGTCTTCGGCTTCGCGGGCACCGGCACCTTCGCCGAGGAGGTCGTGGTCGACGCCGGCTGTGCGGTGCCGATCCCCGAGGACGTGCCCTTCGACATCGCCGCGCTGATCGGCTGCGGCGTCACGACCGGGCTCGGTGCCGCCCTCAACACCGCCGACGTGGAAGCCGGTTCGTCGGTGGCCGTCATCGGCTGCGGAGGCGTGGGCATCTCGGCGGTGCAGGGGGCGCGGCTCAAGGGCGCCGCCGAGATCGTCGCCGTCGACCCGGTCGCCTCCCGGCGTGAGTCGGCGCTCAGGTTCGGCGCCACGCGAGCGGTTTCCCCCGAAGAGCTGCCCGACGCCAGGCAGCAGGTCACCGGCGGCGAGGGCTTCGACTATGTCTTCGAGGTCGTCGGCAGGTCGGCCACCGCACGGACGGCGTACGAGAACACCCGGCGCGGCGGCACCCTGGTCGTGGTCGGCGCCGGCGCCATGGACGACTTCCTCCAGCTCAACATGTTCGAGCTGTTCTTCGACGAGAAACGGATCCTGCCGTCCATGTACGGCGGCGGGGACGTGCTGCGCTCCTACGAGCGCACCATCGCCCTGTGGCGGGCGGGCCGCGTCGATCTCGCCGGGCTGATCACCCACCGGGTGCCGCTGGCCGGGATCAACGAGGCACTGGACCAGATGCGCAGCGGGACGGCCCTGCGCACGTGCATCGAGATCTGAGGACGGGGACCGGCATGGCACTGCCACAGGAGGCGCCGCGGGAGCGGCCACTGGAAGGGCTGTCCGCCGTCGTCACCGGCGCCGGACGCGGGCTCGGCCGGGCCGAGGCCCTGGAACTCGCCCGGCTCGGCGCGGCCGTCGTCGTCAACGACCACGGGCGGCCCGGCCGGGACGGTTCCGGCGAGGCCTCGGCGGGCCCCGCCGGGGAGGTCGCCGCCGAGATCCGCGCCCGGGGCGGCCGGGCCCTCGCGCACACCGGGGACGTCGCCGACTTCGCACAGGCGCGGGAACTGATCGGGCTGGCGATCGACGAGTTCGGCAAGCTGGACGTCCTCGTCAACAACGCGGGCATCCTGCGCGACCGCATGGTCTTCTCGATGAGCGAGGACGAGTGGGACTCGGTGATCCGCGTCCACCTCAAGGGCCACTTCAACACCACCCGCTTCGCCGCCGCGCACTGGCGGGAGCGGTCCAAGGCGGCCGGGGGAGCGAAGGTCCACGGCCGGATCGTGAACACCTCCTCGGAGGCCTTCCTCGCCGGCTCCGCGGGCCAGCCCAACTACGCGGCGGCGAAGGGCGGAATCGTCGGGCTCACCACCTCCACGGCCCTCGCCCTCGCCAAGTACGGCGTGACCGCCAACGTCATCTGCCCGCGCGCCCGCACCCGGATGACCGAGGACGTCTTCGCCGGCCTCAAGCGGCCGGACGAGGGCCTGGACCCGCTGGCCCCCGAGCACGTCGCCCCGCTCGTCGGCTATCTGGCCGCACCGGCCGCCGCCCGGATCAACGGCCAACTGCTCGTCGTCCACGGCGGCATGGTCGCGATCGTCGAACGGCCCCGGGTGCAGGCCAGGTTCGACAGCAAACAGGAGACGTTCACGTACGACGAGCTCGACGCGCTGCTCACCCCGCACTACGCGGACCGGCCCGAGGGGGAGACCTTCGCGGCGGCGGAGGTGCTGGGGCTCAAGCGGGGCTGAGAACGCGAAGAGGGGGTGCCCGTCGGGCACCCCCTCTCCCCCAACCGTCAGGCAGCCGCCTCGGTGGTCTCCCCGGCCGGCCTCCGGTGCCGGCCGTGCGGAGCGGTCTCGCTCTCCTGGACCGAGACCGGACCCCGGTGCCTGCCGTGGCCGGCAGCCTCCTGGGAGTCGGCGGACAGCTGCTCCGTCGTACTGGTGTCGCTCATCGGACGTATTCACCCCGTCACATGATCTTTCGTACAGCCGGGCGAGTGTAACCGGCGCACCGCGGGCCGGATCCAGGCGCACACGCCAACCGCCACTACTTCGTTACAAGACGTCCCAGGGGCGCCTGCTGCAACGGCACGGGACGTGCCACCACCGGCTGCGGAGCCCGGAGTTCGGCAGGCTCCAAAGGGTCCGGTTCCGTCGGCTGCCGCGACGCCCCGGGCGCCCCGGCAGCCGTGCCGTCCCGGACCGGACCCTCCAGGCCCGCGCCCCCGGTGCCCCCCGAAGGCCCGGCGATGCCGCTCCCCGCGGCAGCCGTGCCTCCCGTCTCCCACCGGGGCGCCGTCAGCTCCGCCACGCCGCACGGAGTCTCCTGCGTGGCGTACGGCAGCCGCAGCACCCCCTCCGGTGTCCACAGCCCGGTCCCGGCCAGCCAGCCCTCCGGCGCCGGGAGATGACTCACCTGCCGTCCGGCGGGCCGCCAGGCGCTCACCCAGCTGCCGAACGGCCCGTCGACGCGCAGCGCCACCGCGCAGTTCTCCGGCATCAGCACCTGCCCGGGCTGGATCGCGAACGGAGTCACCACGCAGTCCGGCATCCGCAGGCTCTCCGGGAAGCGCACCGGCAGCCTGCTGCCGAGCACGCCCCAGCCAAGGCGTTCCTCGCCCGGCGAGGGGGCGTCCGAGGAGATGAGCAGCAGCCCGCTGTCGGGATCGGCCAGCAGCAGCCGGTCGTCGCTCCCGGCCGCGATCTGCAGCAACGGCGACACCTCGGCGCGCGCCAGGTCCACCACGACCGTCTTGACCGGCCCGCCGGTCTCCCGGTCCAGCGCCAGCATCCGCCCGGTGCGGTCCAGCCAGACCCCGCCCGAGCACCGCCCCGGCACCTCGGCGAGCCGCTCGGGCCCGCCGGTGCCGCCCGCCACCAGCCAGACCACGCTGGAGTGCGGGCCGACCGCGAGGGCGTACGCCCGCACCCCGCCGGGTGCCGGCGGCAGCAGTGTGAGCCGGGTGCCGGGGCCGGGGCAGTCCACCGCGCCCAGCGGCAGCTCACCGGTGCCCGGGCCGGTCGGGTACAGCAGCGAGAAGGCGTGCCGGTGCTCGACCAGCCGGTGGATCAGCACCCGGCCGTCGGACAGGGGCTGCACCTCGGTGCCGGGCTCCTCCGGCTGGTTGCCGGGCAGCGGCACCGCGTAGGGTTCCGGGCCGTCCAGCGTCCAGCGCTCCGGGAACCAGCACTCGCCGCTTCGCGCGAGCCGCGCCGCGTACGCGCCGTCCGCCGTGAGGGCGCAGCCCGCCCCGCCGTCCTCGGCGCCGGTCGACGGGGGTTCGATCGCACAGGCCGTCATCGTTCGGTCACCTCCGGCGACGAAGCTAGTTTTCGCACGCACAGGCGGGGGACCGGGCGACAGCCGCTTCACACATACGGGTGGAGCAGAAGCGATTCACCTGAGGAAATCGGGGCCTTTGTGCTGAGCGGGGCCAGACCGGACGGATGCGGTACGGCCCCGCAGGCCAGCCAGGTAGCCTTTGCATCGTGCCCCGTCTGTCTGAAGTCATCGCCGCGCTGGAGAGCCTGTGGCCCCCCGAGCGGGCCGAGTCCTGGGACGCGGTCGGCACGGTGGTGGGCGACCCCGACCAGGAGGTCACCCGGGTCCTGTTCGCCGTCGACCCCGTCCAGGAGATCGTCGACGAGGCGGTGAAACTCGGCGCCGACCTGCTGGTCACCCACCACCCGCTGTACCTGCGCGGGACGACCACGGTCGCGGCCGGCCACTTCAAGGGCCGTGTCGTGCACACCCTCATCAAGAACGACATCGCCCTGCACGTCGCCCACACCAACGCCGACACCGCCGACCCGGGCGTGAGCGACGCCCTCGCCGGCGCGCTGGACCTCCGTGTCGTACGGCCCCTCGTCCCGGACCCGACCGACCCGAACGGCTGCCGGGGTCTCGGCCGCGTCTGCGAACTCGACCACCCGCTGACCGTCCGCGAACTCGCCGCGCGGGTCGCCGAACGGCTGCCCGCCACCGCCCAGGGCATCCGGGTGGCCGGCGACCCCGACGCCGTCGTCCGCACGGTCGCCGTCAGCGGCGGCTCCGGCGACAGCCTCTTCGACCAGGTCCGCGCCGCTGGCGTCGACGCCTTCCTCACCGCCGACCTGCGCCACCACCCGGCCTCCGAGGCGGTGGCCACGAGCCCCCTCGCGCTGCTCGACGCGGCGCACTGGGCCACCGAGTGGCCCTGGTGCGAGCTGGCCGCAGCCCAGCTCGACGAGATCTCCGACCGCCACGGCTGGGACCTCCGGGTCCACGTCTCCAGGACGGTCACCGACCCCTGGACCGCCCACGCGGCGTCCACCGCCACCTCTAGCTGAACCTGGGAGCCCCCAACTGAACGCCGCGCCCGCCGACCAGATCCGACTCCTCGACGTCCAGGCCCTCGACGTCCGCCTGCAGCAGCTGGCGCACAAGCGGAGGTCGCTGCCCGAGCACGCCGAGATCGACTCGCTGAACAAGGACCTCACCCAGCTGCGGGACCTGCTCGTCGCCGCGCAGACCGAGGAGAGCGACACCGCCCGCGAGCAGACCAAGGCCGAGCAGGACGTGGACCAGGTGCGCCAGCGCGCCGCCCGCGACCAGCAGCGCCTGGACTCCGGTGCGGTCACCTCGCCGAAGGACCTGGCCAACCTCCAGCACGAGATCGCCTCGCTCGCCAAGCGGCAGGGCGACCTGGAGGACGTGGTGCTCGAGGTCATGGAGCGCCGCGAGGCCGCACAGGAGCGGGTGAACGAGCTGACCGAGCGGGTCGCCTCCGTCCAGTCGAAGATCGACGACGCGACCGCCCGCCGGGGCGCGGCCTTCGAGGAGATCGACGGCGAGGCGGCGACGGTGACGAAGGAGCGCGAGGTCATCGCCGGTTCCGTGCCCGGTGATCTGCTGAAGCTCTACGAGAAGCTGCGCGAGCAGCAGGGCGGCATCGGCGCTGCCAGGCTGCACGCCCGCACCTGCCAGGGCTGCCGCCAGGAGCTGGCTATCACCGAGCTGAGCGAGATCCGAGCGGCGGCGCCGGACGCGGTGGTGCGGTGCGAGAACTGCCGCCGCATCCTGGTGCGCACGGCCGAGTCGGGTCTGTAAGAGCCGGTAAGGGGCTTCAGGGGTGCGGGAGTTCATCGTCGAGGCGGACGGCGGGTCACGGGGCAACCCCGGGCCCGCGGGCTACGGGGCGGTCGTCCGTGACGCGGTCACGGGTGAGCCCCTGACGGAGGCCGCGGAGTACATCGGCGTCGCCACGAACAACGTGGCCGAGTACCGGGGCCTGCTGGCCGGCCTGCGCGCCGCCCACGCCCTCGACCCGTCGGCCCGGATCCACGTCCGTATGGACTCCAAGCTCGTCATCGAGCAGATGTCGGGCCGCTGGAAGATCAAACACCCCGACATGAAGCCCCTGGCGGCACAGGCCAGGTCCGTGTGTCCGCCGGACCAGGTCAGCTACGAGTGGATCCCCCGCGAACAGAACAAGCACGCGGACCGCTTGGCCAACGAGGCGATGGACGCGGGCGCACGGGGCGAACAGTGGTCCGCGTCGGCGTCCCGGGCGGCCCTGGACACCCCGCCCGCCGTGCCGGAACCCCCGGGCCCGCCCGGGGACGCGGCGGCGGGCGCGGCGCGGGCACGTGCGGCGCTTGCCGGGAAGCGGGGGACGGGCCCCGCGCGACCGGTGGCGAGCCCGGCCGAGGACGACGTCGAGGCCGAGGCGGTGCGGGAGGCCGGGGCCCCGCGTGGTGCCGCAGCCGCGGAGCAGCGCCTCACCGCCCCCGATGAGCAGCGCCCGGTCACCGCCCCCGGCTGGAGCGCGGCCCCCGACCTGGGCGCGCCCGCCACCTTCGTGCTGCTCCGGCACGGCGAGACCCCCCTCACCCCCCAGAAACGCTTCTCCGGCAGCGGCGGCACCGATCCCTCCCTCTCCGCCGCCGGCCGGGAACAGGCCCGGCGCGTCGCCGAGGCACTCGCCAGGCGCGGCACCGTCCAGGCCGTGGTCGCCTCGCCCCTCACCCGCACCCGCGAGACCGCCGCCGCCGTCGCCGCCCGCCTCGGCCTCGACGTGACGATCGAGGACGGCCTGCGCGAGACGGACTTCGGCGCCTGGGAGGGCCTGACCTTCGCCGAGGTCCGCGAGCGCTACCCGGACGACCTGAACGCCTGGCTCGCCGACCCGCAGGCCCACCCCACCGGCGGCGGCGAGAGCTTCGCCGAGACGGCCACGCGGGTCGCCGCCACCCGGGACAAGCTGGTCGCGGCCTACGCGGGCCGCACGGTTCTCCTCGTCACCCACGTCACCCCGATCAAGACGTTCGTCCGCCTGGCCCTCGGCGCCCCCTCCGAGTCGCTGTTCCGGATGGAGCTGTCGGCCGCCTCCCTGTCGGCGGTGGCGTACTACGCCGACGGAAACGCGAGCGTCCGCCTCTTCAACGACACGTCCCACCTGCGTCCCTGACCCCGGTGAGCCCGCCGAGAGCTGCCGCGCCCCGCGCCAGCTCCGCGATCCGCGCCCAGTCCCCGGCGGCCACCGCGTCCGCCGGGACCATCCAGCTGCCGCCCACACAGCCGACGTTGGGCAGGGCCAGGTACTCCGGCGCGGTCGCCGCCCCGATCCCGCCGGTCGGGCAGAAGCGGGCCTGCGGCAAGGGGCCCGCCAGCGACTCCAGATAGGCCGTACCGCCCGCCGCCTGCGCCGGGAAGAACTTCATCTCCCGCACTCCCCGCTCCAGCAGCGCCACCACCTCCGAGGTGGTCGACACACCGGGCAGGAACGGCACCCCCGACCCACGCATCGCCTCCAGCAGCGCGTCCGTCCACCCCGGGCTGACCAGGAACCGCGCCCCCGCGGCCACACAGGCGCCCACCTGCTCCGGCGTGATCACCGTTCCCGCGCCGACGACGGCCTGCGGCACCGCACCGGCGATCGCGCGGATCGCGTCGAGGGCCGCCGGTGTCCTGAGTGTCACCTCGATCGCGGGCAGCCCGCCCGCCACCAGCGCCCGCGCCAGCGGCACGGCGTCGGCGGCGTCGGAGACGACCACCACGGGCACGACGGGCGCGAGATCCAGCACGGAGGCGGCAGCGGAGGGCAGCGGTGAGGTCATGCCCTCATCGTGCCCAGGGGTAGCAAGAGTCGCAATGAGCGTTGCGCAGATTGCAACGCGATCAGGATGTGGTCAGGGGACTCAGTGAACCTCCTCCACCAGCACGTCCAGCGACCACACCTTGCCCGCCCTGCCCGGCGCCTCCGCCTCCACGACGTAACCCAGCTCCCGGAGCGCCTCGACCAGCTCGGCGGGGTCCTTCGGCGCGGCACCGGCAGTCAGCAGGCTGCGGACCATCCGGCCCTTGGTCGCCTTGTTGAAGTGGCTGACGACCTTCCGGGTCGGCGCGTGCAGCACCCGCACGGTCGCCGTCCGACCGGCGACCTCGCCCTTCGGCTTCCAGGCCGTCGCGTAGGCGGAGGAGCGCAGGTCCAGCACCAGCCCGTCCCCGGCCGCCTCCGGCAGCACCTCGGCCATCGGCGCCCGCCAGTGGGCGGCCAGCGCACCGAGCCCCGGCAGCCTCACGCCCATCGAGCAGCGGTAGGACGCAATGCGGTCCGTGATCCGTACCGCGCCCCACAGCCCGGAGAACACCAGCAGCGAGTCCGCCGCGCGGCGCCGCGCCGCCGCGTCCAGGGTGGCCAGGCCGAGGGCGTCGTAGAGGACCCCCGTGTAGATCTCCCCGGCGGGGCGGGCGCCGGCCGTGCGCAGCCCGGCGTTCTTCGCGACCTCGCCGCGCAGCCCCTCGCTCAGCCCGAGCACCTCACGCGCCTTCTCGTTCTGGCCGGGGTCCACCGCGCACAGCTCGACCAGCTCGGTGAGCACGGCCTCCCGCGCGTCGGTCAGCCCCGGCAGGGACAGCGCCCCGAGCTCCAGCGGGGCGCCGTCGCCCGAGTTCGCCTTGCCTTCCGAGGGCGGCAGCAGGACCAGCAACACGTACTCCTCACGTAGACCTCCGCGACAGCGTACGGCGTGCCCCCGGCCCGGCCCCGACCTACGCTCGCTGTATGCCCCGCCGCAAGATCCGCGTGACCGGCGCACCCGAGGCCCCGCTGCGGGCCGCGCTCGCCGCGCTGCGCGCCGGACTCGGCCTTCCGCAGGACTTCCCGCCCGAGGCCCGGGCCGAGGCCGACCGCGCGGCGAAGGCGCCCGTCCTGCCGCCGTACGACGCCACGGACATCCCCTTCTTCACCCTCGACCCTCCCGCCTCCACCGACCTCGACCAGGCCGCCCACCTGTCCCGGCAGGGCACCGGCTACCGCGTCCGGTACGCCATCGCCGACGTCGCCGCCTTCGTCGTACCCGGGGGCGCGCTCGACGCGGAGGCGCACCGGCGGGTGAACACCCTGTACTTCCCCGACGAGAAGATCCCGCTGCACCCCACCGTGCTCAGCGAGGGCGCGGCCAGCCTGCTGCCGGACCAGGTCCGCCCCGCCGTGCTGTGGACGATCGAGCTGGACGCGGACGGCCGTACCGGCGCGGTCGACGTGCGGCGCGCCCTGGTCCGCAGCCGGGCCAAGCTCGACTACGCCGGCGTGCAGAAGCAGATCGACGCCGGGACCGCCGAGGAACCGGTCGCGCTGCTCAAGGAGATCGGCGAGGCCCGGGAGCGGCAGGAGACCGAGCGCGGCGGCATCTCCCTGAACGTGCCCGAGCAGGAGATCACCGAGCGGGACCACACCTACGTCCTCGGCTACCGCGCCCCGCTGCCGGCCGACGGCTGGAACGCCCAGCTCTCCCTGCTCGCCGGCATGGCCGCCGCCGACCTGATGCTCGCCCACGGCACCGGCGTCCTGCGCACCCTGCCCGCCGCCCCGGACGGCGCCGTGGCCCGGCTGCACCGCACCGCGACCGCGCTGCACATCGACTGGCCGCACCATGTGTCGTACGCCGCGCTGATCCGCACCCTCGACCCGCACGACACCCACCACGCGGCCTTCCTCCAGGAGTGCACCACCCTGCTGCGCGGCGCCGGATACACCGTCTTCCGGGACGGCGACCTGCCCGCGATCACCACGCACGCCGCCGTCGCCGCCCCCTACGCGCACTGCACCGCCCCGCTGCGCCGCCTGGCCGACCGCTATGCCGCGGAGATCTGCCTGGCCGCCGTCGCGGGCGAGACCCCGCCCGACTGGGTGCTCGCCGCGCTCGACGCGCTGCCCCGGCGGATGGCCGACGGCTCGCGCATCGCCGGCACGGTGGAGCGCGAGTGCGTGGACATCGTGGAGGCGGCCCTGCTCAGGGACCGGGTCGGGGACCTCTTCGACGGCTGTGTGGTGGACGTGGACGAGCACCGGCCGACCGTGGGGACCGTGCAGGTGGACTCGCCCGCGGTCATCGGCCGGATCGAGGGCGACCGGCTGCCGCTCGGTGAACGCCTGCGGGTACGGCTCAGCCGGGCCGACCCCGGGACGGCGAAGATCCTCTTCACCGTGGCATGAGGGCCGCCACGAGGCCGCCGGGATCGTCGGCGTGCAGCCGCACCACGCTCACCTGCCGGGGGCGTCCGAGGAGCGACCGATGGGTGACGGGTTCGGCCAGCTCCAGCTCGACCGACGTCCGCGAGCCGACCGCGAGGTCGAGCACGCCGTCCGCCGGCTCGTGCGTCATCCGCGTACGGCGGCGTACGGCGCCGATCGCGTCCAGCGGGATCCGCAGGTCCACGTGGGCGCCGTACCGAACCCGCAGCGCCTGCCGGGTCAGCACGTGCGGACGCACCACACAGGCCGCGTGCAGACCGACGACGAACAGCACGGTGTAGACGTCCAGCACCAGCAGGACGTCGTGCGCGGTGGGCATGCCGCGCAGCATCACGGACACGCCGGCCGTCTCCACCACGCACACGAAGGCCAGCCCCGCCATCACGGCGCCCTGCCCGCGCATGTACCCGAACGCCCGCCCGCCGGCCGTGCCCTGGGTGCGCCGGGCCGGCCACAGCGCCAGGCAGGCGAAGAGCCGGGCCTCGTGCCGCGCCAGCAGCCCCACCGTCCTCAGCAGCCTCATCCCCCCTCCTCGGCAAGGAGGTTGAGCGCCCGGCGGATCACCTCGGCCTGGGCGGGGGCGAAGTCGGCGTACAGGGCGCGCAGCACGGCGTGGCCGGAGTCGACCGGACCGGCCGGCAGCAGCCCCGGCGGGATGCAGCCGGCCAGGGTCCGTGCGGCCTCCGCCACGCGCGGGTCGTCCGGCGCGGCGTCCGCGAGCGCGTCGAGCAGCGCGTACACCTCGCGGGTGCGCGCCAGGGTGTCCGGGTCGTCCAGAACGCCGCGCAGCGCGGACGCCAGCCGTTCCCGCTCCTCGGGCGGTGCCCCCGTGTCGATCAGGGCGAGGATCTCCCGGTCCTTCGCGGCAGCGGGCGAGTCGACGGCGGGCAACGAGCCGAACAGCTCGGCCAGTTGCGGCGAGACGGGCCCTTCGTCGGGCAGCTCCCCGGAGTCCAGCAGGGCCCGCAGCCGCTGCTGGCGCTCCCTGATCTCCGCCTCCTGCCGGGCCAGGTCCTCGTCCAGCTCGGTGAGCACCTCGACCAGGTCCTTCCCGGCGTCGTCGGCGAGCACGTCCCGCACCTCGGCGAGGCCCAGCCCCAGCTCGGTCAGCCGCCGGATCCGGGCGAGGACGACGGCGTGCCGCAGCGTGTAGTGCCGGTAGCCGTTGGCCCTGCGCTCCGGTTCCGGCAGCAGGCCCAGGTGGTGGTAGTGCCGCACGGTCCGCGTCGTGACACCGACGGCGGCGGCGAGTTCTCCGATCCGCATGGGACCAGTACAGACGTTGACGTCGCGGCAGGGTCAAGCGGCGCCGGCCGACGCTACGGCCGGCCGGCGTGGCGCGCTCACGCCGCGACGGTCGACTGCGCGGGCGGCCGTTGTGGCGCGCTCACGCGGCGGCGGCCGGTGTGCCGAGCCAGTGTTCCAGGGCCTCCGGCAGGCCCTTGCCGCCCTCCGTGCCGGCGGCCCAGGCCACGAACCCGTCCGGCCGGAGGAACAGCGCGCCGAGGCCGGGCCGGTCCGGGCAGGCGAGCGTACGGACGTCCAGCCGGTCGCCGTATCCCTCGGCACGGGCGCGCAGTCCCGCGTCGTCGGTGAGGTCGAGCAGCAGGGCGCGGCCGGAGTGCAGGTGGTCGCCGAGCCGGGAGCCGTCGGCCAGCACCAGGTCGGGGGCGCTGGCGCCGGTCAGCGGATGGTCGCCGGGCAGGTCGTAGCGCTGCCAGATGCCGGAGATCCTCGTGACGAGGTACGTCGTGCCGGTGGTGGTCAGCGCCAGGTCGGTGACCACCCGGCGCAGGGCGCGGGCGTGCCGGTCCGGGCGCATCACTGCGATCTGGGCGCGGGTCCAGTCCAGCACCCAGGCGCCGATCGGGTGCCGCTCGGCGGTGTAGCTGTCCAGCAGCGACTCGGGTGCCGTGCCCCGTACGACGGCGGCCAGCTTCCAGCCCAGGTTCATCGCGTCCCCGATGCCGAGGTTGAGCCCCTGCCCGCCGAACGGCGAGTGCACGTGCGCGGCGTCGCCCGCGAGCAGGACCCGGCCCTTGCGGTAGTCGGTGGCCTGGCGGGCGTTGTCGGTGAACCGGGTGGCGCTGATCACCTTGTCGACGGTGACCTCGGGAACGCCCGAGACCCGGCGCAGGGCGGCCTGCAGTTCCCCGGCCGTGACGGGCGCCGACCGGTCGGCCGGGGGCCGGTCGAACTCCACGGTCAGGATCCGGCCCGGGAACGGTCCGTGGACGTACGTGCCCGCATCGGTCGTGTTCCAGCCCTCGCGCAGCCGCTCGGCACCGGTCAGCTCCACGACCGCCTGGTAGGCGGTGATCTCCGGTTCCGTGCCGGGGAAGTCGAAACCGGCGAGCTTGCGGACGGTGCTGCGGCCGCCGTCGCAGCCGACGAGCCAGCCCGCGCGGACCGTCCCCGCGGCCGTGCGGACGGTCACCCCGTCCTCGTCCGCGTCGAAGCCGGTCAGCTCCACGCCACGGCGCACCTCCACCCCGACCCGTTCGGCCCGGCGTGCCAGGATCCGCTCCAGCTCCGCCTGCGGCACGCCGAGGCCGGCGCCGGCGGCGGGGCCGGCCTCGGCCCAGGCGGGGTCGGAGCCGTCGAACAGGTCGGGGTCCATGGGGATCCCCGCGAAGTGCCCGGCGAACTTGGGCGGGTGCTTCGCCGTCCCGGCGCCGGGACGGAAGGCCAGGATCCGCTGCCGAGCCGCCTCCCACACCGCCTCCAGCTCGGGCAGCAGCCCCCGCCGGTAGAAGGCGATCGCGCTCGGGACGTTGATCGCGCCGGCCTTGATCGTCTCGTCCACCTCGGTCAGCCGCTCCACGACCAGCACCCGTGCGCCGCCGAGCCCCAGCTCGCAGCCGAGGAAGAGCCCCACGGGCCCGGCGCCCGCCACCACCACGTCGTACTCGGTCAACGTCGTCATGGGCGTTGACTATAGTCACTAAAATTTTTGTGCGGCTATAGTTTTCTCGTGGATCTCATGGACGAGGAACTTCCGCTGAGGGAGCGCAAGAAACGGGAGACGCGGCAGCGGATCTCGGACGTCGCGACGGGCCTGTTCGCGGCCCGCGGCTTCGACGCCGTGACGGTCGCGGAGGTCGCGCGGGCGGCGGGCGTCTCCGCGATGACCGTCTTCAACTACTTCCCGCGCAAGGAGGACCTCTTCCTCGACCGCATCCCGCAGGCCGCCGAACTCCTCGCCGGTGCCGTGCGCGACCGCGCACGCGGCGAGACCCCGCTCGCCGCCCTGCACCGGCTCGCGCTGCGCCTGCTCGACGAGCGGCACCCGCTCGGCGGCGTGGGCGAGACCTTCGCCCCCTTCTGGCGGGTCGTCGCCGACTCGCCGGCGCTGCGTGCCCGCGCCCGCGAGGGCGCCGAGGAGGTGGAGAACGAGCTGGCCACCGCCCTCGCCGCGACCGACGCCCCCGACCCCCGCCTGCTGGCGGCCCTGGTCGTGGCGGCCTACCGTACGGTCTTCGCCGCCTCCGTACGCCGGCTGATGGCGGGCGACGCCGTGGAGACGGTGGCCCGTCGCCACCGGGCGGCCCTGGAGGCCGCGTTCGAGGCACTCGGCCGGACGGGCCTGGACGGCCGGGCGAGCTGAGCGCACACCGCCGGCCGGGACGCGGCATGGATACGAGGCCTGAATGCGTTGCACCCTGGGCTGCAACCGCACGACAAGGGGGTGTTCCATGCCGGAACAGGCGCTGTGGACGCGGGCCCGGCTGGGCCGGGGCGGACCCCCGCTCGACCTCCTGACGGCGAACTTCCGCCGGCACACCTACGCCCCGCACGCCCACGAGGAGTACACCGTCGGCGTGTGCGTCGGCGGCTGCGAGGTGATCGACTACCGGGGCGGCCACATCCGCACCGGACCGGGCACCATCGTCGTCCTCGACCCCGGCGAGATGCACACCGGAGGTCCCGCCAACGCCACCGACGGCTACGCCTACCGAGCGCTGTACGCCGCGCCGGCGCTGCTGGCCGACGGCATCCTCGGCGGCCTGCCACACTTCCGCGAACCGCTCCTCGACGACCCCGAACTCGCCGCGGCGCTGCGCCGTGCCCACACCGAACTCAGCTCCTGCCCCGACCCCCTGGAGACCGAGTCCGTGCTGCCCTGGCTGCTGACCGCGCTGGCCCGCCGCCACTCCACGGCCAGACCCGGACCCGACCTGGTCCCCGGAGCGGGGACGATAGCCCTGACGGTCCGCGACCGCCTGGCCGACGAACTCACGGCACCCCCACCGCTGTCCTGCCTCGCCGCCGACCTGGGCCTGTCCCGCTACCAGCTGCTCCGGGCCTTCCGTACGACGATGGGCGTACCCCCGTACGCCTGGCTCGCCCAGTACCGGGTGAACAGGGCGCGGGCCCTGCTGGAAACCGGGCTGCGCCCGGCAGAGGTGGCCGGTCTCGTGGGGCTTCGCCGACCAGGCGCACATGACCCGCTGGTTCCGCCGGGTGCTCGGGGTGACGCCGGCGGCGTACCGCAACAGCGTTCAAGACACCCCGTGAGGACGTGGCCGAAACTCACGGCATGACTGCACGTGGCTGGTTCCTGTTCTCCCTCATGGGAGTGATCTGGGGCATCCCCTATCTGATGATCAAGGTGGCGGTGGACGAGGTGTCCCCGCCGGTGGTCGTGTTCACGCGCTGTGCGCTCGGCGCGGTCCTGCTGCTCCCCTTCGCCCTGCGCCAGGGCGGCCTGCCCAGGACCGTACGCACCCACTGGCGCCCCATGCTGGCCTTCGCGTGCCTGGAGATCCTGATCCCCTGGTTCACGCTCACCGACGCCGAACGGCACCTGTCCAGCTCGACGGCCGGTCTGCTGATCGCGGGCGTACCGATCGTGGGCGTGATCGCCGCCCGCCTCCTGGGGGACACCGAACACCTCGGAGCCCGCCGCGTCACCGGCCTCGCCCTGGGCCTGGGCGGTGTGACGGTCCTGACCCTTCCCCACCTGACCGGCGGCGATGCCCGCTCCCTGGCCGAGGTCCTGCTGACCGTCCTGGGCTACGCCACCGCCCCCCTGACAGCCGCGCGCCGTCTGAAGGAGGTCCCGTCCCTGCACCTGACGGCGGCCTGTCTGACCCTGGCGGCCGCGGTCTACGCCCCGGTGGCGATCGTGGCGCGGCCGTCGTCCGTCCCCTCTTCCACCGCGCTGGCGGCCCTGGCCGGCCTGGGCGTGCTCTGCACCGCGGTGGCGTTCGTGGCGTTCCTGGAGCTGATCAGGGAGGCGGGCCCCACCCGCGCCACGGTGATCACGTACGTCAACCCGGCGGTCGCGGTGGCGGCCGGCGCGATGTTCCTGCACGAGCCGCTGACTCCCACGGTCCTGGTGGCCTTCGCCCTGATCCTGGCGGGCTCGGTCCTGGCCACGGCCGCCGGCCCGCGCAGGTCCCGGCGCCCGGTACCATGGTCGACACGGCAGACGAGCCGGGCGGACGGCCGCGTGGAGTCCCCCTAGGGGGCTTCCCGAGGAACGTCCGGGCTCCACAGGGCAGGGTGGTGGCTAACGGCCACCCGGGGTGACCCGCGGGACAGTGCCACAGAAAGCAGACCGCCGGGGACCTCGTCCTCGGTAAGGGTGAAACGGTGGTGTAAGAGACCACCAGTGCCCAGGGTGACCTGGGCAGCTAGGTAAACCCCACCCGGAGCAAGGTCAAAAGGAAGCACCCCGGTGTTTCTGCGCGGACGTTCGAGGGCTGCCCGCCCGAGTCCGCGGGTAGACCGCACGAGGCCGGTGGCAACACCGGCCCTAGATGGATGGCCGTCGCCCCGGCGTCCGCGAGGACCCCGGGGAACAGAACCCGGCGTACAGCCCGACTCGTCTGCCGCTCCTTGCGGAACGCCCCGCGAAGCGGTGTCCCTCCTGTCACCGTGCGTAATCGGCCTGAATTCATATCCGCCGTCTCTCCATGTGGACAAGATGTGGTAACCATCTGTCAGATGTGCGAGGGTGAGTTGAGGGTTCACGGGGAGAGATGCAATTAACGGGGTGCTTGGGGTGCTGTCGTCGCCTGCCGGTAAACTTCGATTCCGTGTGCTGGGTCCACTGGAAATATGGGCGGGCGATAAGCGGCTGCAGCTGACAGCCCCGCGGCTTCAGATCACGTTGGGAACGCTTTTGCTGAAGCCCGACCGCACCGTTTCTGTCGAGGAGCTGGCGCAGAGCATCTGGGAAGGCCGGACGCCGGCCGATCCGGCGAACCAGATCGCCATCTGTATCTCCAAGCTGCGCGGCCGGTTCCAGCGGGTGCGGACGGCGGGCGATCTGATCCTGACCCAGCCGCCCGGTTACCTGCTGGCCACGCAGGACGTCGAGCTGGACACGCGGCGCGTGCAGGCCCTCCAGGCGGAGGCCGACGAACTGGCGGCCGCCGGGGACCACGCCGGGGCGGTCTCCTGTCTCGACCGGGCGCTCGCGCAGTGGCGCGGTCCGCTGCTCGCGGGCCTCACCCGGCAGGCCTGGCAGGCCGAGGCCCGCGTGTGGGAAGAGGCGCAGGTGGCGCTGCGGGTCAGGAAGGCCGAACTGCAACTCGGCCTCGGGCAGTACGAGCCGGTGATCTCCGAGTTGTCGGCCTTCATACCGGAGCACCCGTTCTTCGAGAGGCCGCGGGCCCAGCTCATGACGGCCCTGTACCGGTCGGGCCGGCAGGCGGACGCACTGCGCCTCTACCGCGACACCTCACGGCTGCTCGACGAGTCACTCGGCCTGGCGCCCGGTGCCGAACTGCAGCAACTGCGCCAGGAGATCCTCAGCAGAGCCGTGCCGCCCGGCCCCGAGGCCGCTCACGCCGTCTTACCGTCCGCCCCCTCCCCGCTGCCCGCCAGGCCGTGCCTGCTTCCCCGTGACATCGGCGAATTCGTCGGGCGGGAGCAGGAGAGGGCCAGCCTGGTCGAATACCTGAAACCAAAGGGCCGGCATGTTCCGGTCGTCGAATTGGTGGGCGCGGGCGGAACGGGCAAGTCGACCCTCGCCATTCATGTCGGGCATCACCAGCGGGCCAATTTCCCGGACGGTCAGCTTTACATTGATCTGCGCGGCCTCGACAAAGTTCCAGTGATGCCGGAGGAGGCCCTCGCTCGCTTTCTTCGAGAGCTGGGACTGCCGGGATCCGACATTCCTGACGGGCTCGACCAGCGTGCCGAGAAATTTCGGGCACTGTTGACCGACAAGCGCGTGCTCATCATTCTCGACAATGCATCCGACGCCGCTGGTATCCGCCCCCTGCTGCCGGGAACGGACAGCTGTGGCGTCATCGTGACCAGTCGTTCCAGGGTCGCGTCGTCGTTTTCCGCACAGGTCGTGGAACTGGGCGGACTCCCCACGGAACAAGCCGTGGAACTGCTGTACCGCAGCGCCGGGCGCGAGCGGTCACCCGCCGAACAGGGCGCCGCGCAGCGACTGGTCGGGTACTGCGGCAACCTGCCCCTCGCGGTGAGCATCGTCGGCGCCAGGCTGGCGGCCAAGCCGCACTGGACGGTGAACCGTGTCGCAGAGCGGCTCGCCGACGAACGGCGCAGGCTCGACGAGCTGGAACACGACAGCCTGGCCGTCCGTACCACCTTGGAGCTCTCCTACGACGGCGTCAGCGCCGACGCCAAGGCGCTCCTGCACCGTCTGGCGCTCCTCGCCGTACGGGACTTCGCGGACTGGCTCGCGCCGCCCCTGCTGGGCCTGGACAGGGACAAAGCCGAGGACCTGGCCGAGGAGCTGGTGGACGCCCGGCTCATCGAGGTGACCGGCCGGGACCGGGCGGGCCAGCTACGCTACCGCCTCCACGATCTGGTCCGCCTGTTCGGCTCCGAACGGGCCGAGGGCACCGAACCGGAGTCCCAGCGCCGCGCCGCGGTCTCCCGCACGGCCCTCGCGGCTCTCGCCCGGGCCGACGCGGCCCACCGCACCGTCTGCGGCGGCGACCACACCGTCGTACGCAGCGGTGTGGCGAGCTGCGACGGCGACAGCGGCTTCACCGATGCCGAGGACGCCGATCCCTTGCGCTGGTACGAGGCCGAACGCGGCACCCTGACCACCCTGGTGCGGCAGGCAGCCGGCCACGGGCTCGCCGATGTCGCCTGGGACCTCGCCGCCGTGTGCCGCTGTCTGTTCAGCACGCGCGGGCACTACGACGACTGGCTGGAGACCCATCAGCATGCGCTGGACGCTGTCCGTTCGGCGGGCGACAGCAAGGGCGAGGCCGCGCTGCTCCTCGGCTTGGGCGAGCTGTACCTCGACAAGCGCGACCACGCCCGGGCGGCCGTGCTCCTCGAGCGGGCCCACACGATGTTCACCGAGCTGGGGGAGGACCACGGTGCCGCGCTCGCGCTGCGCGGGGCCGCCTGCGCGGACCGGATCCTGGGCCGTTACGAGCAGGCGCTGGAGCGCTGGCGGGCCTGTCTGCCCGTACTCGGCGCACACGGGGACCTGGAGGCCCGGGCCCAGGTGTTGCGCCGGCTCGGCCTGACCCTGCTCGAACTGAGCGATCTGGAAGGCGCCGAGCCGTACCTGAGGCAGGCCGAGGAAGTCACCCGCGGCGGTGCCGGCCGGTCGGCCGGTCAGGTGCGGCTGGCCCTCGGTGATCTGCTGCGGGCGCGGCGCCGGCTGGGCGAGGCGGAGGCCGAGTACGCCCGGGGCCGGGAGCTGGCGGAGGCGCTCGGCGATGTCGTCGGTGCGGGCTGCGCCGACTTAGGCCTGGGAGTCATCGCACTCGAACGCGGGCAGACGGCCGGGGCCCGCCAACTCCTGGGCGAGTGCCTGGAGTCGGCGCGTGCGGTGGGCGACCCCCTGCGTGAGGCGTTCACCATGTTCTGCCTGTCCGGCGCACACGCACACGAGGGCGGGTTCGCCGAGGCCGAGCGACTGCTCCTCGCGTCCACCGCGATCTACCGCGACCTCGGCACGCCGGTTCGCTACGCGCGTTGTCTGCGGGCCCACGCGCGGGTCATCGACCTGCGGGGTGGGGACGCGGCCGAGGCGGCCGGTCTGCGCTCCCGGGCGGCGGCCGCGGTGGCAGCCACGGGCTCGCCCCTCGCGGCCAAGGCCTTCGACCTGACGGCGGGCCTGCGCTACCCGCTGGTGCTGTGACCCGCCGGGGACCGTCGGGTGTGTCTGCTCGATTTCTCCTCGATGTCCATAGAAACCCGCAGGTCAAGCGCGTTTTTCGGGATAGGCAACACCGTTGGGGAACGTCCTTGCTCCCACCGTTGACATCGGACAGGATTGCGGACAGCGGCGAGTTCCAGCGACGCAACGTCGCCGCGAAGGCAGTGGAAGCACGGGGAAGCGGCCAGAAGCCCGAGGGCGCCGGGGCGGCCGGCAGGACCCCCTGAGCCGCGCCCGGTCCCGCTGGACTGCCCCGACAACGGACCTGTCAGAGAAAATTGCGATCTCAACATTTGAGATTGCTTTCGAAAATATTTGATCCGTAGTGTCCACGCTGGATAGAAAAGGTTGTTGTGGAGCAGCACGAGAACGTCGCAGTCGACACCGGCAATCAAATCGACAGTGCCCGCGAGACAATCGATGCCCTGGATCTGCAGATCATAGAGATAATCCAGCGTCGCCGGGCCATATCGCTCCAAATTCAGCAGCAGCGCATGCGTGAGGGTGGGACGCGAACTGTTCTCTCTCGCGAGAACATCATCCTTGAGCGTTATGCGACCGGGCTCGGTCCGGAAGGGACTGCTCTCGCCCTGAACATCCTGAGTCTTTGCCGGGGCAAGATCCCCAGGTCCGACTCGTGACGGCGAGCGGGACCGTGCCGCCGCGACTCGGCGACATCTCCTTCCTCAACTGCGCCCCGATCCGCTGGGGCCTGGCCGACAGCGGAGCCCTGCGCAAGATCGATCTCGTCTCCGCGACACCGGAGCGCCTTGCCGCGGAGCTCCTGTCCGGTGCGCTGGACATCAGCCCGGTCAGCCTCGTCAGATATCTGCGGCACGCGGACGACCTGTGTCTGCTGCCCGGTCTCGCGATCGGCAGCGACGGCCCGGTGGGCTCGTGCCACATCGTCTCGCGCGGCCCGCTCGAGGGCCTGGACGGACAGGTGGTCGCGCTCTCCGAGGCCAGTCGCAGCACCGCCCTGCTGGCCAGGATGCTGCTGGAGGACGGGGTCGGTGTGCGCCCCGTGTACCGCACGGTGCGCCAGGACCTGGACGGGATGCTGAGGACGGCCCGGGCCGCCGTCGTCATCGGTGACGACGCGTTGCGTCTGCAGGCCGACGTGCCGCGCGGCCTCACCGTTCACGACACCGGCGCGATGTGGCGGAACTGGACGGGTCTGCCCATGGTCTTCGCGGTCTGGGCGGTGCGCCGTGAGTTCGCCGAGGCTCGTCCGGACGTGGTGCGCGAGGTGCAGGCCGCGCTCACCGACGCGGTCGGGCGGGCCCGGTCGCACCCCCTGGAGGTGGCGGCCGCGGCGGCCCGTGCGTCGCACGAAGGCCGGGCCGGCGCCCTCGAGGTGCCCGTGCTGCTCGACTACTACCGATCTCTCGACTACTCGCTGGGCGACCGCCAGCTGGCCGCGATCCAGGAGTTCGCCGAACGCGCCGCCGCTCGCGGCGAGACGCCCTTTCCCGTGTCCGCGCGCATACCGATTCCCGGAGGACGCACGTGATCCGTCACATCGTGCTTTTCAAGTTCAAGCCCGGAGTTTCCTGGGACGATCCCAGGGCGCAGGAAGCGGAGCGAGTCGCGGCCAAGGTGGGCGGCGAGGTACCGGAACTCCACGAGTGGAAATCCGGCCGCAACATATCTGGCCGTTCCATCGCGTACGACTTCGCGGTGATCGGCCTCCTGGATGACGAGGACGCACTGGAGCGGTATCTGGTGCACCCGTTCCACCAGGAAGCGATCCGGCTTTGGCGAGAGATCAGCGACTGGGTTATCGCGGATCTCGAAGAGTAGCAATTCTTTGCAAGAGTGAATTTCCAGTAGGGGTTAGTAGTGAGCGCTAAGTACGAGAAGTGTGCCTTTGTCATCGACAAGGACCTCGCCCCCGGGCTCGCCATGAACACGGTGGCGGCGCTGTCGATGTCCGTCGGACGGTTCGTGGAGGGGATCATCGGCGACGCCGTCAAGGACGCCGACGGTCAGGCACACAGCGGCATCACGGCGATCCCGTTGCCCATCCTGAAGGGCGAGGCGACGGACCTGCGGGACATCGCGCTGAAGGCAGCCGGCATGCCCGACGTCTTCGTGGTCGACTTCACGGCGGTCGCGCAGTCGTCGCGGAGCTACGACGAGTACATCCGCCGGACGTCCGAGCTGCCCACTGCGGAACTGCCCTACATCGGAGTTGCCGTCTGCGGCGGCAAGAGCGCCGTGAACAAGCTCACCGGCAGCCTGCCGCTGTATCGCTGACGCGACTGACACGAGGGAAACATGTTCACCGTCTTCAACGAAGAACTCGACAGGACCGCACGGGAGATACGCGACCGCCACCAGGCGTTCGCCGCGGGCGGATGGACCGACGCCGCCCTGGCCGGCCACCAACTCCAGGAGTTCCGCCGCACGGTGGCGTACGTGAAGGAGAAATCCCCCTTCTACGCACGGCACCTGGCGTCGGTGGACCCGGACTCCCTCACGTCCCTGGCTCCCGAGCACCTCGCCTCCGTACCGTTCACGACGAAGGACGACCTGCGGCGGGAGTTCGAGAACGTGCTCTCGCTCCCGCTGTCCAAGGCCTGGATCTTCTACGAGACCACCGGTACCACCGGCCGCAGCACTCCCTGCCCGCGGAGCAACACCGACTCGCTGCACAACAACACCGCGCTGACGGTGTACTACGACACGGTCTTCCGGCCGTTCGGAGACGAGCAGGTGATCGGCGTGTCCGGGCCGACCGAGCTGCACGCCTTCGGCGACACCTTCGGTGACGTCTGCCGCAACCTGGGGCACGCCGTCGCCAAGATGTGGCCCCACTCGCCGATGGTCGGGTACGACCGCGCGCTGGAGACCCTGCGGGTCCTTCCGGCCACCGGCCTGTTCAGCACGCCGGGGATGGCACTGTCGCTGGCCAAGAAGGCGTACGCGGCCGGCCTGCACCCGCGGCGGGACTTCCGTCTCGACGTCGTGATGTGCACGGGTGAACTGGCCTCCCCCAGCCTGCTCGAGAACATCGGCGAGGTGTGGGGAGCCAAGGTCTACAACGCCCTCTACGCCTCGCAGGAGGCTTCCGTGATGGGCGCGGCCGGCGCCGACGGTGCCCTGTACACGGCCCCGCTGCTCAATCTGTACGAGGTGATCGACCCGGACACCGCGCTGGCGGTCGCGCCGGGACCGGACGGCGTGCGCACCGGCGAACTCGTCGTCACCTCGCTCTACCAGGGCAGCAAGCCCCTGGTGCGCTACCGCACGGGGGACCTGGTCCGGCTGGGCCCGGCCGCCGCGCACCGCACACTGCCCGCGCCGACCCTGGAGGTGCTCGGCAGGACCCGCGACAGCCTCTCGATCGGCGGCAGCCGGATCAGCGGCTACGACCTCGAGGAGCTGCTGCTCTCCCAGCCCCGGGGCTACCTCGACTACCAGATCGTCATCGACGCGGTGGACGGCCAGGACGAGCTGACCCTCCATCTCGAAACGCCCCCCGACGGTGAAGGCACGCGCATCGACGAGGCGGCGATCGCCGCAGCCGTGCGTGAGCGGCTCGACGTCCCGGTCCGGTTCGCGTACGGCCCGCTCGGCGGTGTCACCACGACCGGCGCCATGGTCAGCTGGAAGGCCGCCAGGGTGGAGGACCGGCGTCGCTCCGCCCCGGACGAGGAGCGTGCCGCCGCGCTCGCCGTGGCCGGCGGGAGGGCCCAGTGACCAGCGCCGTGGCAGCGGCCACGGGCACGGCGGCACCCTCCCTCGCGGCCCTGGCCTACCACGACGGGGAGTTCGTACCGCTGGAGCGGGCCCAGGTGCCCGTCACCACACAGGCGCTCCAGTACGGCACGGGCGTGTTCGAGGGGATCCGCGCCTACGCGCAGGCGGACGGCGGCCTGGCGGTCTTCCGCGGCCACGATCACTATCTGCGCTTCCTCAGGAGTTCCCGGACCCTGCGCATCGACGTGGGGCGGGACGCGGAGGAACTGTGCGGGCTGACGGCGGAACTGCTCCGCCGGATCGGCTCCACCAGCGACATGTACGTCCGCCCGCTGGCCTACAAGCGCTCACTGCTGCCCGGGACGCCGCCCGGCGTCCAGCTCACCGGGGTCTCGGACGCCTTGTCGATCAACGCGTTCCGGATGGGCTCCTACACCGACCGCGGCGGGATACGCGTCGCGATCAGCTCGTGGCGCAGGCCCGAGTCCGGTGTGCTCCCGGTCCGCGCGAAGGTCACCGGCGGCTACGTCAACAACGCGCTCGCCGTGGACGAGGCGCGGGCCGCCGGGTACGACGACGCCATCCTGCTCAACAGCCGGGGCCAGGTCGCCGAGGCCAGCACGGCCAACGTGTTCGCGGTCGTCCGGGGCCGGCTGGTCACGCCGCCGGTCTCGGCCGATCTGCTCGAGGGCATCACCAGGGAGACGGTCGTCACCCTGGCGGCCGAACTGCTGGACGTCGAGACCGGATTCCAGGACCTCGGCCGTGACGATCTGTGCAACGCCGACGAGGTGTTCCTCACCGGCACGGGGGCGGAGATCGTGCCGGTGACCGAGATCGGCGGCCGCCCCGTCGGGGACGGTGTCCCCGGACCGCTCACCACCGCGCTGATGGCCGCGTACCACGAGGTCGTCCGCGGCAAGAACCAGCGATATCGCCATTGGCTCCAGGCCGTCGGCTCCGCCGCGGCCTGACCGTCAGCTTTTGGGGGAAACCATGATCCAGGCAGCAGGCTGGATAGACACCGCACTGTCCCTGGGCCCCGCGGTCGAGACCATCGGCACGCTCGGGCCCGCCGGCACCAGCAGCGAGCAGGCGGCCCTGTACCTCTGGGCCGACCACGGTCGCGGCGGCCCGCCGGACATCCGGCTCTACAACACCTACGAGGACGCCGGCAAGGCACTGCGCGAGGGTGCCGTCAGCCATGTCGTGATCGCGAACGCCTACGCGTCGGTGCACAACTTCTACATGGACCCGTCGCTGCGGTTCGCCGGCGCGTTCCTCTTCGACACCCCGCACTACGGCATCGCCGTCTCCCCGGGGCACCGCATCCCCGACGCGGCGCGGATCGCCACCCACCCGGCACCGGTCCCCCTGGTCGAGGAACTCCTGCCCGAGGAGTACTCGGTGGCGGAGATCTGCTACGCCACCTCCACCAGCGCGGCAGCCGACCAGGCTCGCCGCAGGGAGACCGATCTGGCGCTCACCACACTGCCGGCGGCCAAGGCCAACGCCCTGGAGTTCATCTCCCGTACCCGGCCGATCCGCATGCTGTGGTCGGTCTTCACCGTCGCCGGTACGGACTCCTGAAGGAAACAGGTACACCCATGCTCCTGATCGACCGAGCCACGGTGCGTGAGCTCTACCCGGTCGAACGCGCCCTGCCGGTGATGGCCGAAGCCATGCGCCGGTACAGCAGCGGCCAGGTGGAACTGCCGCTGCGGACCATCCTCCGGCCCGAGAAGGACACCGGTCTGCTGGGCACGATGCCCGGGTTCGTCGCCGGGGACGACCTCGCGGGATACGGGTTGAAGGCCATGGTGCTCAAGCCCGAGAACCCGGCCCGTGGTCTCGATCTGCACATCGGTGTCGTCATGGTCTTCGACCCGGAGACCGGTGCTCCGCTGGCGATGATGGACGCGGGCGCGGTGACCGCCGTGCGCACCGCTGCCGTGTCCGCCGTCGCCACTGGGGAGCTGGCGCGGCCGGACGCCGGGGATCTCGCCGTGCTCGGCTCCGGGGTGCAGGCCCGTAGCCACCTGGAGGCCATGCAACTGGTCAGGCCGCTGCGCCGGGTCCGGGTGTGGAGCCGTACCGCCGGGAACGCCGAGGCCTTCCGCACATGGGCGGCCGCGGAGCTGGGCATCGAGGTGGAGACCGTGAGCACCCCGGCGGCAGCGCTGGCGGGGGCCGACCTGGTCTGCACCACGACGGCGGCGAAGGAACCCGTGGTCCAGGCCGCGGACCTCGCACCCGGAGTGCACGTCAACGCCGTCGGCGCGTCCTTCATCGATCATCGCGAGGTGTCCTCGCGGGCCGTGGCGGGAGCGTCCTTCTTCGTCGACAGCCGGGAATCGGCTCTCGCCGAGTCCGGTGACCTGCGCGCGCCGCTCACCGAGGGCCTGGTCGGACCCGATCACATCCGGGCCGAGCTGGGCGAGGTGCTTCTCGGAGCCCGGCCCGGGCGCCGTGCGGAGACCGAGATCACCGTCTTCAAGTCACTCGGCCTCGGCGTCCAGGACATCATGTCCGGATTCGCCGTCGCCGAGGAGGCCGCCGCCCGCGGGCTGGGCCGGACCTTCGAACTCGACTGACCACCGCGCCCGTGAACAGCACCCCCGAGAAGCAGCAGAGGAGAGCTCCAGGAGTGAGTCCGCACTCGCCTTCGCCGCGCGCCGTGCTCGACGGCATACCGGCCTACGTGCCCAAGCCGCCCAGGCCGCCCGCCACGGGCACGTCGTACCGGCTTTTCCTCAACGAGAACCCCTGTCCGCCGTTGCCCTCGGCCCTCGCGGCCGTCTCCGGGGCCGCGTCGCGGACCAACCTCTACCCGGGGATCTTCCCCGACCAGCTCGCGGACGCCCTCGCGCGCAAGCTGGACGTCCCCCTCGCGCACGTGGTGACCGGCCCGGGATCGGTCGGCATCTACCAGCAGATCGGCCAGGCCATGCTCTCGCCGGGCGACGAAGTGGTCTACGCCTGGCCCTCGTTCGAGGCCTTTCCGATCGTCGTGCGGATGGCCGGCGCCGTTCCGGTCGAGGTGCCGCTCACCGGCGGGACCCATGACCTGGAGGCGATGGCCGAGGCCATCACGCCCCGAACCACCATGGTGCTGCTCTGCGAGCCCAACAACCCCACGGGCACCGCCGTCGGCGCCGCCGAGCTCAAGCGGTTCCTGGACCGGGTACCGGGCCGTGTCCTGGTCGTGCTGGACGAGGCCTACTTCGAGTTCTACCAGGAACCGGACGCGCCGGACGGCGTCGAACTCCACCGGGACCGGCCCAACCTGGTGGTGCTGCGCACCTTTTCGAAGGCGTACGGCCTGGCCGGACTGCGCGTCGGCTACGGCGTGGCCCACCCCGAGATCGCCGAAGCCCTGCGCAAGTGCGCCGTGCCGTGCGGAGTGAGCCGGATCGCGGAGCAGGCGGCCCTGGCCGCGCTGGAGGCGGAGGACGAACTCCTCGAACAGGTGGGCAGGATCACCGCCGAGCGCGAGCGGTTGCGGGAGGCTCTCGGCGCGCAGGGCTGGAGCGTCCCGCCGAGCGCCACCAACTTCCTCTGGCTGCCGCTCGGTGCGGACGCGAGCGCGGTCGCCGCCGCACTCGAGCAGCGCGGGCTGCTGGTCCGTGACTTCCCCGGGGCCGGGCTGCGGATCACCGTCGGCAGCCCGGAGGCCAACGAACTGCTGATCTCGGCTCTCGGAGACCTCACACCGGCTCGATGACGTTCTTCCGCAGGTGCCCGTAGACCACCGAGGTGCGGACGTCCGCGAGTTCCTGTCGCTCGGTCAGCTTGTCCAGGACCACCGAATGCAGGTGGTCGGCGTCGCGCACCGCCACGTGGAGGAGGAAGTCGTCGGTGCCCGTCAGCACGAAGACCGCTATCACCTCGGGCATCCGCGCCACGAAGGCCTGGAACTGCTCGATGACCGCACGGGTCGGCGGCCGTACCCGCACGGCGATGATCGCCTGCAGTCCCCGGCCGAGCGAGGGGAGGTCGACCTCGGCGTGGAATCCGAGCAGCGCGCCGCGCTCACGGAGGGAACGCACCCGCTCCAGGCAGGTGGAGGGAGCGATCCCCAACTCCTGTGCCAGGTCCCGGTTGGTACGCCGACCATCCTGCTGCAGAAGCCGCAGCAGCGCCGAATCTAGTTCGTCCATGTTCCTTCAAGCTCCCGGAGGGCCGAATTATATTCGGTCAGCATGCCATAGTCCCGGACTGATTGCTAGCATTCCCGCAGTAACTCCGTTCTTGATTCGCTTCTCCACTACGCGGCCTGGGCGGTGTCGGGAGAGTTCGGACGGGAAGGGGCATCAGGGGTGGACGACCGGAGGGCCAGGGCCGTGGCGGTCTGTTCCGTCGTGGCGGCCGCGCTGTTCTGGAGCAGTTCGTACGCGGTGACCAAGGAGGTGCTGGCGGACGTCGGGCCGCTGACCATCGGGGCCATCCGCTTCACGTTCGCCGCCGTACTGCTCGGGGCCACGGTGCGTGTGCGCCGCAACCCGGCCGCCCGGCCGGACGCCCGCCAGCGGCGGATGATCTACCTGAGCGGTCTGCTCGGCATCACGCTCTACTTCGTGCTGGAGAACTTCGGCGTCGAGCTGTCGACCGCCTCCGACGCCTCCCTCATCGTGGCCTCCTACCCGCTGATGACCATGCTCCTGGAGCTGGTGATCTTCCGGACCAGGATGCCGCTGCTCCGGGTCGGCGGCGTGCTGCTCGCCGCCGTGGGAGCCTTCCTGGTCGTGCGCAACGGCGCGGAAGTCGGAGGCAGCGCCCGCTGGTTCGGCGATGTCCTGCTGCTCCTCGGCGGGCTGGTGTGGGCCGGGTACAACGTGCTGGCCAAGTCCGCGGGACGCGGGCAGGACGCGGTGAACCTCACCTACTACCAGACCGTCGCGGGCGCCGTCGGCTTCCTGCTCGCCTCGCTCCTGGAGATCGGGGACTGGCGGGTGCCGGACGTCAAGGCCTCGGCGCTGCTCGCCTATCTGGCGGTCGCGTGTTCCGTCGGCGGCTTCCTCCTCTACAACTACGGCCTGCGCCGGATGACCTCGAGCGTCGCGGTCAACATCCTCAACCTGGTCCCGGTGTTCGGTGTGCTCGGTGCCGTGGTGATCAACGGAGAGACCGTCCGGCTCGCGCAGGTCTTCGGCGGTGTGATCATCATCGCCGGTGTGGCACTCGGGATGGTCGAACGCCGAACGGCGGTCGAGCCGGCGGCCGTCACCGAGCCGACGCCGGTCGGCGAGCGCGCCTGACCGGAAACCAGGCATCAGGAAACAGGAAACAGGGAACAGGACCGGGACGTCCCAGGGGGGCCCATGCACACCGTGACCGAGCGGCTGGACAATTCCTTCTTCCAGGATCCTCAGGGCTTGTTCGCGCGGCTGCGCTCGTCCGCGCCGGTGACCGAGGCGATCACGCCCGAGGGCGTCCGGGTCTGGCTCGTCACCCGGTACGAGGACGTGCGCGCCGCGCTGGCCGACCCGCGGGTGGCCAAGGACTGGGTGACGCACATGACGCCCGAGGACTTCGACATCAACGTCGATCCCGTGCAGGCCTATCTCGACCAGCACATGCTCAACCTCGACCCGCCCGACCACACCCGGCTGCGCCGCCTGGTGGTGAAGGCGTTCACTCCGCGCCGGGTGGCCGCCCTGCGGCCCCGGATCTCGGCCGTCACCGACGAGTTGCTGGACGCGATGGCGGACGGCCCCGCCGAGACGGAGCTGATCGAGGCGTTCGCGTTCCCGCTTTCGGTGACCGTGATCTGCGAGCTGATCGGCATCCCGGTCGGCGACCGGGAGTCGTTCCGTGCGTGGTCGGAGACGGTGCTGTCCTCGCAGGGGACGCGTGAGGAGTCCCGCGCGGCCGCCGTCGCCATGCACGAGTACTTCACGCAGCTGGTCGAGCAGCGCCGGCGGGCACCGGAGGGCGACCTGCTCTCGGCGCTGATCGCGGCCCGGGACTCCGAAGACTCGCTGTCCGAGCACGAGTTGCTCTCGATGATGTTCCTGCTGCTCGTCGCCGGGCACGAGACGATGCTGAACCTGATCGCCAACGGGGTGCTGGCGCTGCTGACCCATCCGGCCGAACTGGCGCGGCTGCGGGAGGATCCCTCGCTGTTGCCCTCGGCGGTCGAGGAACTGCTGCGGTTCGCGAACCCGCTGAACCACGCGACCGAACGGTTCACGCTGGAGCCCGTGACCATCGGCGGCGTCACCATTCCCGCGAAGGAATGGGTCATGCTCGCCTCGGCCTCGGCGAACTGGGATCCGGCCCGGTTCACCGACGCCGAACGGCTGGACATAGGCCGGGACACGTCCGGGCACATGGGGTTCGGGCACGGGATCCACTACTGCCTCGGCGCACCACTGGCGCGGCTGGAGGGCGAGATCGCCTTCGGGGCGCTGCTGTCCCGGTTCCCCGAGCTGGCGCTGGCGGTCCCCCAGACCTCCCTGCGGTGGCGGCCCTCCAGCCTCATCCACGGGCTGGAGGACCTCCCCGTCCGGCTGCGCGGCTAGGGCCCGTCCGGCGGATCATGCCGGAGTCGCGGGGCTGATCCGCCGGACAGACCCCAGGGGCCCGTCCGGCGGGTCACGCCGGAGTCGCAGGGCCGGACAGGCCCTGGGCCGCTTCTTCCGGCTTCTGCGGAACCGCCGTCGCCGGGCCGGACTCCAGCAACGTCTTCTTGATGACGGCGACCACCTCGTCGGGCGCGGCGTGGTGGTAGAAGTGGCCGCCGTCGAACACCTCGAGACGGAACTCCGCCGACGTCAGGCTTTCCCACGCGCCGAGCCTGTCCACGCTGACGCCGGGATCGCGGTGACCGCCCAGCGCCGTGACCGGGACCGGCACCCGCAGCGACGAACTCGGGCGCGGGACGTACGTCTCCCAGACCTCGAGGTCCGCACGGAACAAGGGGAGCAGGAGCTGCACCAGCTCCGGCTGGGCCAGCGTCTCCGGTGTCGTCCCTTCCAGATCGGCGATGGCCGTGAGCAGGTCGTCGTCCGTCTGTTCGTGCAGCAGCGGTCCCACCGGCGGCAGATGCGGTGCGCCCAGCCCCGAGACGAACAGGTGCCTCGGAGGCTTGCCGAGAGCACACAGCGCATGCGCCAGTTCGTAGCACAGCAGAGCGCCCATGCTGTGCCCGAACAGGGCGAAGTCCCCTCCCGCGCGGCGCGCCAGGGGCCCGGTCAGCTCGGCGACGATCTCCGAGGCCGAATGGAACGCCGGCTCCCTGTGGCGGCTCTCCCGCCCCGGCAACTGCACGAGTATCGCCTCGATGCCCGGGGCCAGCGACGCGGGCCAGTCCCGGTAGGCCGACGCGCCCGCCCCCGCGTGGGGCAGGCAGAACAACTGGACCGCGTCCGCCTCCAGTGCCGGCGCGGGAGCGGACGACGGCCGGCACGGAGGGAACCAGGACTCGTCGGTCGCCCCCGTCATGACTGCGCCACCCCGGGCCGGGCGGCCGGATCGGTCCGCTCCCTTACGTACGTGGCGATGCCGCGTGCCGTCGGGTCCTCGAAGAACTCCGCCAGCGTCATGTTCACGTCGAAGCGCCTGCCCACCTGGGTGAGCAGCCGGATCGCCAGCATCGACTGCCCGCCGCTTTCGAAGAAGTTCTCCTCGCGGCCGAAGCTCGGCACCTTCAGCAGCCCCGCGATGATGGCGGCGATCTCGTCGTCGAGCTCGCCGGCGTCCGCCTGGCGGACGTCGTCGTCCGCCGGCGGTGACGAGACCTCCGGCAGCGGCAGCTGCGCCCGGTCGATCTTCATGTTGGCGTTCTTCGGCAGTTCGGGGAGGCGGACGAGCCGTGCCGGCACCATGTAGTCGGGCAGCCGGTCCCGCAGGAACGCCAGAAGGTCAGCTGTTTCCGGGGACGCCTCGCCTGCCGCCACGTAGTAGCCGACGAGTGTCTTCTCCCCGGTCGCCGTGTCGGTGACGGCGACCGTCACCGCTTCCCTGACCCCGGAATGCTGCAGCAGCGTCGCGTCGATCTCGTTCAGCTCGACCCGGAAGCCCCGGATCTTCACCTGGAAGTCGGCACGGCCGACGAAGTCCAGTGAGCCGTCCGGCAACTGGCACACCAGGTCCCCCGTGGCGTACATGCGCATGCCCGGCTCCGCCACGAAGGGGTCGGGAAGGAACCGTTCGGTCGTCAGCTCCGGACGACCGAGATAGCCACGAGCGACACCGTCACCGCCGATGTAGAGCTGGCCGGGCATCCCGGCCGGCAGCGGCCGCAGCATGTCGTCGAGCACGTAGCACGTCGTGTTCGAGATGGGGCGGCCGATCGGCACACGCAACCGGTCCGCGGGCATCGGCGTGACGTGGTGCGCGGTGGCGAGCGTCGTGCACTCGGCGGGGCCGTACCCGTTGATCAGGGTGCAACCCGGCAGCGCCGAGACCGAGTTGGCCTGGGCGACCGCCATGACGTCGCCGCCGACGAGAACGTGGGAGACCGTGGCGAACGTCGAAGGATCGTCCGCCGCGAGCTGATTGAAGAGCGGTGTCGCGATGACCATGGTGTCGATACGGCGCTCGCGCAGGGCGGCGGCCAGCCGGCCCGGCGAGAGAATGGTGTCGCGGTCGAACCCGATGAGTTCGCCCCCGTTGAGCAACGCCCCCCACACCTCGATCGTCGCGGCGTCGAAGGCCGCGTTGGAGATCTGTGCGACCCGGTCTCCCGGCTTGAACGTGAGGTAGTCGGTGTCCTGCGTGCGCGCCACCACGTTGCGCTGGGTGACGCAGATTCCTTTCGGCGTGCCGGACGATCCCGATGTGTACACCACGTAGGCGAGGTCTTCGGGGCCGGCGCCGCCGTCGACCCGGACGTCATGAGCGGCGCTGTCGCGCACGGCGTCCCCGAGGTGCTCGGCGACCGTGAGCACCGGTATTCCGAGACCGCTCGGATCCTCCGCGTCCGCCTCCGTCAGCAGAGCCACGGGCTCCGCCTCTTCCACGATCGTGCGCAACCGGGCGGCCGGGTGGGCCGGATCCAGGGCCAGATAGGCACCGCCGGCCTTGACGGTGGCCAGCATGCCCACGATGACGCCGAGGTTCCGGTCGGCCTGGATCGCGACCAGCCGGTCGGGCCGCACGCCCAGTTCCCGCAGCCGGGAGGCGAGGGAGTTGGTCACCCGGTCGAGCTGCCGGTAGGTCAGCGTCACGGAGCCGTAGGTGACGGCGGGTGCGTCGGGCCAGCGTGCGACGTGCTCCGCGAACAGATCGCTCAGCGACCTGTTCCGGGGAAAGTCGCCGGCCGGCCGGCTCGGCGCAGCGAGAGGCACCGTGTCGATCCCCACATCAGACTTCGGCATGGGCGTGCAGTCCTTTCTCGTCACATGATTCCTTGGCCGGCTGGTCGGCGTCGGCCGGCAGCCAGAACGGCATGACGTTCCCGACCTTCTCGATCATTCCGTGGCAGTAGGACCCGCTGTGGTCGCGGCTCTGCGTCGGCATGAACGGATACTGCAGCCGCTTGTGCTCGACCTTGAACACGCCGTCCGCCGGCATCGCCTGAATCTGGACCGCGTCGGCCAGATCCGCCAAGTGTTCCGGCGGGACCTGCACGGTGTAGCTTCGCGGCCCACTGTCCAGGAAACGCAGCTCCTGGAAGTCCTCGGCGCTCACGTCCAGGGGTGTGTTGCTGTACATGTAGGGGCGGTTCAGCATGTCGATCTCGAACAAGGCCCGCACCTTGTCGTCGGCCCACCACTCCTGGCTCTGCGCGAAGCGCCGTACGTGCTCGGTGAAAACGTCCCGGTGCTCGTGCAGCACGGTGTGGATGTAGAGGCCGTAGTTGTTCACGTCGTAGTAGTCGGCGTCCCGGATGGAGCGTTCCGCGTACGCGAAGACGGGGTCGTCCCCTCCCTGCCGGCGCAGGAACTCGGCGAAGGCGGCGAAGATGTCCTGGTACTGCATCCCCGACTGCTTCACCAGGTAGCGGCTCACCGCCCGGAGGCTTCGCGTGTTGTGCAGTGCGTGGAAGGCGTAGAAGAAGTACATGCCCTCGACGAACTCCGGTACGGACACCTCCTTCGTACCGATGACGACGCGGGCTTCCGCGACATCCCCTCCGGCCGGGCGGCTCACGATTCCCATTTTTTCCGAACTGTGGAATATGGGAGTATTGTTCAGGAGCAGGTGCGGGTACGCGATCACGGTTTGCGCCTCGTTCTCGCACAGCGTGCCGATGCCGCGCTTGAACGAGTCGAGGGTTTCTCCCGGCAGCGGCCAGATGAGCTCGATGTAGGAGCTGATCTGCTTCTCGCGCAGATCTTCCTGGATCTCGGCGAAGGCGTTCAGCTTGATGTTCGACCGCGAGATCAGCTCAAGGCTGGCCGGTTCGAGGGTCTGCAGGGAAACCGGCTGCGAGGCGATGAGGTTGGCGTCCTGGAAGATCCCCGTGATCTTGGTGACCGCATGCGGCTTGTTCTTCGCCGCCGAGAAGTAGACGACGTTCGGGGCCCCGTGTTCGCCGGCGCAGTCCGTGATGTGCCGGGAGATGTCGACGTCCCGGCTCAGCATTCCCCAGTTCGCGTCGGCGATGAAGAGGAAGAGGATCTCGTTCTTGGCGATCCACTTGATTTCCTCACGGACCCGCTCCTCGTCGAAGCGGTGCACCCGGTCGTTCGTCGCGGCGCCCCAGAAGCAGAACCCGCAGTGGTAGGGGCAGCCGCGGTTCGTCTCCAGGATGGCGATGCTGTACGCGGAGTCGAAGACCCCCGTCAGGTACGGCGAGGGAATGTCGTCCAGGTTGCTGATCCGTGGTTGCTTCGTGGTCGTCACCAACTCGCGGTCACGGTAGAAGCTGAGGCCCTGCACGGCATCGAGCTGCGGGCTGGATTCGGTCAGCGCGCGGAGGTACTGCGTGAAGGTGATCTCGCCTTCGCCGTTGCAGATGACGGTGCGCTCGTCGGTGCTGTTGAGGTAGCGCTGGGCCTGCGACATCACCTGGGGGCCGCCGAGGATGATCTGCGCATGCGGCCGCGCCTGCCTGACGGCGTCCACGACGGACCGCACCAGGCCCATGTTCCACACGTAGCAGCTGAACGCGTACACATCGGCGGCCGACCTGAGCAGGTCCCGGATGATCTCGGCCCGGGGTGTCTTGGCGACGGTCGAGTACCGCTCGAACCGGTACTCGCTGCGAACCACCGAATCCGTCATGGCGTACGCCTCGAGATAACCGGAGGCCAGCGGTGTCATTCGCTCGAAAACGGACAGCTCGACGAGCAGGACGTTCTTCATTCGCTCACCTTTCAGGAGGTGGGAAGTGCCCCGCGAGTGGCGCCGCCTGCGACGGCCCCCGTCTCATCGGGGGCCGGAGGACCGGCAGTTCCACATGCGTGTTCATCGGCAGCGCGCGGGACAGACAGAAACGGACCGTCAGGAGGAGCGCGGCGGCTGCGTGTCACCCCCCCGGTGGTTCACGTGGTTCGTGAGTAGTGATCATTGACCGAAAGATGAACGGACTACTGCACGAGATGCTAGGGGATGGACGGAGTATTTACCGAGCCACCGAACTTAGTTCGGAAGATCGATCTGGAGGCGATTCCTGGCTGAACTTCGTTCGCCTCAGGTACGGCTTCCGGACAGAGATGGTCGGCGGCAGAGCCGGCCCGTGTCCGCCACCGCACACGCGCCGAAGGTGCGGACACCGTGGAACAACCCCCCGCCCGACGCGAGAGGTTGAACGCGGACGGCGAGCCCCAGCCCCCGTCCGCAACGCCTGGAACGGCGTCGCTACTCCTCGAACAGCATCTCCTGCTCGCCCTCCCGCTTCGCCCGCACCCGTCGCGCGCGCAGGCCCACGATCAGTGCCGTCGCCGCGGCCGTGGCGCCCAGGGCCGCCGGGACCATCCAGCCGCGGTCGAGGACATGGCCGAGGGCGTGGTCGAGGGAGAGCCGGCCGGGGCCGGTGACGGCGAGGCCCGCCGCCGCGAGGCCCAGGCTCGCCGCGTACTCGTAGCCGCCCTCCTGGGCGAAGAAGCCGTGGGGCAGGTGGACCGCCGCCGCACCCGCCATCGCGCCGGCCGCCGCCGCGCCCGCCGCCGGGGTGGCCAGGCCCAGGGCGAGAAGGGTGCCGCCGCCGGCTTCCGCGAGACCGGCCGCCGTGGCACTCGCCTTGCCGGGTGCGTAGCCGACGGACTCCATGAACTGCCCGGTGCCCTCCAGACCGTGGCCGCCGAACCAGCCGAACAGCTTCTGCGTCCCGTGCGCGGCCAGCACGCCGCCGGTCCCCAGCCGGAGCAGCAGCAGGCCCAGATCACGTCGGTCGTAACAGCTCACGGTGACTCCCAAGCGGACAGGCGGACGGGGGCAGGTTCCTCCCGCGTTTCCACCGTCGCAGCTCTCACGCCGACGGGCCCGCCACGGCGGGCGTTCGGGTGGCGGGGCCGGGACGGCGGTGTGAACCTGGCGCCATGACGATTCAGCCAGCCAAGCTCAGCGATCCGGCCGTCCGGGCCTTCGTGAACGCCGTCAACTCCCATGACAGGGAGGGCTTCATGGCGCTGCTCGCCCCCGGCGCGACCATGTCCGACGACGGCTCCGACCGTGACCTCGCCGACTGGATCGACCAGGAGATCTTCTCCTCCCACGGCCATATGGAGGTCGACAACGAGTCCGCCGGCGGCCGTTCCCTGCTCGCCCGCTACCGCAACGACACCTGGGGCGAGATGCGCACCCGGTGGTCCTTCACCATCGAGGACGACGGGCGGATCTCGCGGTTCGAGACCGGGCAGGCATAGACCAGGGCAGGCGGTCCGCCCCAGCCGGTTTCCCCTTTGAGCCACCCTGGCCAGAGGATGTGTAAGAGCCGAGAAGGCGGGGTCACTCATCGGATTTTCATAACGCGGCAAATTCCGCCCCGCCCGGCCCGCCCTGGCGGAATCCCCTGCTGGGCGCGGTGTACGGTCCCCGGGTGCGTGAATGTTCCCGGCTCAGCCGGCGTGCCGTCCTCGGGCTGACGGCCGCCGCCCTTCCCGTGTCCACGGCCACCACGGCCGCCGCCGCCGATTCCACCGTCGTCGGGGGTGAGCAGCTGGCCCGCTCCGGCGTCCAGGTGCGCGGCGCCTCGGGTCTGCCCAAGAAGATCACCGCCCTCTCCTGGCTGATCGCCGACTGCGACAGCGGAGACGTGCTCGCCTCGTTCAACGCGCACCGGCGGCTCCCGCCCGCGTCCACGCTGAAGATGCTGTTCGCCGACACCGTGCTGAAGAAGTTCGACCGCACCGAGCGGTACACGGTCAAGGACGCCGACATCTCCGACGTCCCGGCCGGCTCCAGCCTGGTCGGCATCAAGCCCGGCATCACCTACAGCGTCGCGCAGCTGTGGCAGGGCGTGTTCCTGCGCTCCGGCAACGACGCCGTGCACGTGCTGTCCCACATGAACGGCGGCATCGCGAAGACGGTCGCCGAGATGCAGGCCAAGGCCCAGGACCTGCAGGCCCTGGACACCCATGTGGTCAGTCCCGACGGCTTCGACCACCCCGGCCAGATCTCCTCGGCGTACGACCTCACGCTGTTCGCCCGGCACGGTCTGAAGGACGCCGACTTCCGCGGCTACTGCGGCACGCGGACCGCCGACTTCCCGGCGGGTGGCAAGAAGACCTTCCAGATCCAGAACACCGACCGGCTGCTGACCGGGGCGTGGGGCCTGAGGACGTACGACGGCCTGATCGGCGTCAAGAACGGCTACACCAGCCATGCCGGCAACACCTTCACCGGCGCGGCCACCCGTGGTGGGCGCACCCTGCTGGTGACGGTCATGCACCCCGCAGAGGGGAGCAACGCGGTCTACGAGCAGACCGCCGCGCTGCTCGACTGGGGCTTCGGGCACGGACGTTCGGCGCAGGCCGTGGGCACACTGGTCGATCCGCTCAGCGAGGGCGGGGCGAGCGCGAGTCCGGCGCCCCCGGGCAGGGCGGTCGCGGCGGCGGCCGGCGCGCCCGCTTCGGGCTCCCGCGGGCCGTCCACCGGACGGCTGGTCGAGGGTGCGGGCGGCACGGCGCTGCTGCTGGCCGCGGCAGGGGCGATGGTGATGAAACGCCGCCGCAGGGCGGTCGCGGCGGCCGCGATGGCGGAGGCGACCCAGGGCGCCCTGGAGACGGCGGAGCCGGGGGGCCGGCACCGGCGCTGACGCATGCGGCGGCCGTTCCACCGACCGGTGCGCACCCCGCGTCCCGCGCGGGGTCCACCCCCAACTCCGGCTCGGTGGAACGGCCGCCGACTCCCCCCTCGGTGTGGCTGCGGAATCCACGTGCTCCAACTGTGAAGCTCTTGTGGAGGAAAGTTGAGCATACGTGCTCCACGGGCGGCAAGACCGTAGATGTTCAAATTCCGTTTGTGGTAATGGGGTCAACCCCGCCCGATGTACGGCATCGCCGTCGCGAGCACCGTCGCGAACTGCACGTTCGCCTCCAGCGGCAGCTCGGCCATGTGCCGCACGGTGCGCGCCACGTCGGCCACGTCCATCACCGGCTCCGGGACCACCTCGCCGTTCGCCTGGAGCGCGCCGGTCTGCATCCGGGCCGTCATGTCCGTCGCCGCGTTGCCGATGTCGATCTGCCCGACCGCGATGTCGTAGGGCCGCCCGTCCAGCGACAGGGACTTGGTCAGACCGGTCAGCGCGTGCTTGGTCGCGGTGTAGGCGACCGAGCGCGGGCGGGGTGTGTGGGCCGAGATCGAGCCGTTGTTGATGATCCGCCCGCCCCGCGGATCCTGCTCCTTCATCCGCCGGTACGCAGCCTGCGCGCACAGGAACGCCCCGTTGAGGTTCGTGTCCACCACGTGCCGCCAGGCGTCGTAGGACAGCTCCTCGACGGGCACGCCGCCGGGCCCGAAGGTGCCCGCGTTGTTGAACAGCAGGTCCACCCGGCCGAACCGCTCCACCGTCGCCGCGAACAGCGCCTCCACGTCCTGGGGGCAGGACACGTCGGTGCGCACGGCGAGCGAGGCGGCCTCCGGAACCGCTGCCGCCGTCGCCTCCAGCGGCTCGGCGCGCCGGCCGGCCAGTGCCACCGACCAGCCGGCCCGGAGCAGCTCCACGGCGACGGCACGCCCGATTCCGGAACCGGCGCCGGTCACCACCGCGATCTTCGATTGCCTGTCAGTCATGGCTCCGCAGCGTAGGCGGAACATCCGCCATTCGGAATCCGCTGTCCGCCATACGGTTACAGCGGAGCGGCCGCCGTCGTCCTCGTTCGTGTGTACCCCGGCAGTCCGTGCGAACTGAGAGCATGGGGGGCCGGTCGTTCTCGGCAAGGGATTCGGCAAGGCATTCGGCAAGGGACTCAGCCAGGGAGGGGACAGATGCCCGAGCACGCGGCGGCGCCGACACCGGACACCCACCACTCGCCCGCCCCGGCCCCGGCGTCCGCCGCCGCCCGCCGCACCGGCCTGCTCGTCACCCTCGTCCTCGGCGGCCTCACCGCGACACCCCCGCTCGCCATGGACATGTACCTCCCGTCCCTGCCGGAGGTCACCGCTTCCCTGCACGCGCCCGCCGCCACCGTCCAGCTCACCCTCACCGCCTGCCTGCTGGGCATGGCGCTCGGCCAGCTGGTCGTCGGCCCGATGAGCGACCGCTGGGGCCGGCGCCGCCCGCTGCTCACCGGCCTCGCCGTCTACCTCCTCGCGACCGCCCTGTGCGCGGTGGCCCCGAACGTCGGGACCCTCGTCGCCTTCCGCCTGGCCCAGGGCCTCGCGGGCGCGGCCGGGATCGTCATCGCCCGGGCCGTCGTACGCGACCTGTACGACGGCGTGGCCATGGCCCGCTTCTTCTCCACCCTGATGCTGGTCTCCGGGGTGGCGCCGATCGTGGCGCCACTGATCGGCGGGCAGATCCTGCGGGTGACGGACTGGCGGGGGGTGTTCGTGGTCCTCACGGTGGTCGGCGCGCTGCTCGCCGCGCTCGTCCGGCTGCGGCTGCCCGAGACCCTGCCGCCCGCCGAACGGCACGCCGGGGGAGCGGGGGAGGCGCTGCGGGCGATGCGCGGGCTGCTCGCCGACCTGCCGTTCACCGGCTACATGCTGGCCGGCGGCTTCGCCTTCGCCGCGCTGTTCGCGTACATATCCGCGTCCCCCTTCGTCGTCCAGGAGATCTACGGCGCCTCCCCGCAGACCTTCAGCCTGCTGTTCGGCCTGAACTCGGTCGGCCTGGTGCTCGCCGGGCAGGTCAACGGCAAGCTGCTGGTCGGCCGGGTCGCCCTGGAGAAGGTCCTCGCCGCCGGCCTCACGGTGATCGTGCTGGCCGCGACCGCGCTGCTGCTGATGACCACCGGCGTCCTCGGCGAGACCGGTCTCGCGCCCGTCGCCGCCGCGCTCTTCGTCCTCATGTCCGCCATGGGCATCACGCTCCCCAACGCCCAGTCCCTCGCCCTGCTGCGCACCCGGCACGCCGCCGGTTCCGCCTCGGCGCTGCTCGGCACGTCCTCCTTCCTCGTCGGAGCGGTCGCCTCACCCCTCGTCGGCGTCGCCGGGGACCACACCGCCGTACCCATGGCGGTGGTCCAACTGGCGGGCGCACTGGTCGCGGCGGCCTGCTTCGTGGGAATGTGCCGTCCCTGGAGCACGCGTGGGAACGCATGTGCGGGTTCGGAGGGAGACGGGAACTGAGCGCACCCAGACTGCGCGCCGACACGCCGGAACGGGCCGGGCTCGACCCCGTGCACCTCGGGCACCTGGTCGGCGAGGCGCACGCCCTCACCGCCGGCGACCGCCCCTGGGCGGCCGGCGCCGTCGTGCTGGCCGGCCGCGGCCCCGTGATCGCCGTGGCCGAGGCGGCGGGCTGGGCGGTCCGCTACGCCTCCTACGACCCCAAGACCGACACCGGCGTCGAACTGCCGCCGGCCGCCCGGGTCCCGGCCACCGTCGACACGCCCTTCGATCTGGCCTCCCTCACCAAGCTGTTCACCTCCGTCGCCGCGGTGCAGCAGATCGAACGCGGCACCCTCGGCATGGACGCCCGGGTCGGCGACTACCTGCCCGACTTCCACGCCGCGGCCGCCCACGGCATCACGGTGCGGCAGCTGCTCACCCACACCTCGGGGCTCCGGCCCGAACTGCCGCTGTACGACTGCCCTGACGACGCCGCCCGGCTGGCCCTGCTGCGCGCCGAGGCCCCGACGAGCGAGTCGGGCCGGTACCGGTACTCCGACCTGAACATGCTTCTGCTCCAGTTCGTCCTGGAACGCGTCACCGGCCGCGGCCTCGACGTCCTCGTCCAGGACGGCATCACCCGCCCGCTCGGCATGACGGCCACCGGCTTCACGCCCTGCCCCGGCGCGGCCGCCACCGAGGACCAGCGGCGCCCGTGGGCCAAGGCGGACCGCGGGATGCTGCGGGGCGTCGTCCACGACGAGAACGCCTGGGCGCTCGGCGGCGTCGCCGGGCACGCCGGCCTGTTCTCCACCGCCCGCGACCTCGCGGCCTTCTGCCGGACCCTGCTCGCGGGCGGCTCCTACGGCCCCGCCCGCATCCTCGGCCCCGACTTCGTCGAGCTGCTGCTCACCCCGCCGGGGCTGGGCTTCGTCGTCGACCAGCCGTGGTTCATGGGCGAACTGGCGGGCAACGGCGCGGCGGGCCACACCGGCTTCACCGGCACGTCGCTCGTCCTCGACCCGAGCACCGACACGTTCCTGGTCCTGCTGGCCAACACGGTGCATCCACGGCGCCGGGCACCGGACAGCGCGCCCCGGGCAGCACTGGCGACCCGTCTGGCGAGGGCGGTGGTCCGAGACCACCGTAGAATCTCCGGGTGAACGACCCCGTACGCCCAGCGGAGCAACTGCGCGCGGCCCTGGACGACGTCCTCGCCGGACTCCCGCCCAGGCAAGCAGCCGGAGCAGTCGACAGACTCATCGCCAACTACCGGGGCGAGACACCCACCCACGCCCCCATCCTCCGCGACCGCGCCGACGTCGTCGCCTACGCCGCCTACCGCATGCCGGCCACCTTCGAGGCCGTCCGCTCGGCACTCACCGCGTTCGCGGACGCCGTACCCGACTGGACGCCCGCCGACCACGTCGACGTCGGCGGCGGGACCGGCGCCGCCACCTGGGCGGTCACCGCGACCTGGCCCGGCGAGCGCGGCGTCACCGTGCTGGACTGGGCCGAGCCCGCGCTCGCCCTCGGCCGGGAGATCGCCGCCGCCAACCCGGCCCTGCGGGGTGCCCGCTGGCAGCGCGCCCGGATCGGCGCCGACCTCACCGTGGCGGACACCGACCTCGTCACGGTGTCGTACGTCCTCAACGAACTCTCCGAGCCCGACCGCGCCGCCCTCGTGGACGCCGCCGCGGCCGCCGCGCAGGTCGTCGCGATCGTGGAGGCGGGCACCCCGGCCGGCTACGCGCGGGTCATCGAGGCCCGCGACCGCCTGATCCGCGCCGGACTCCATGTCGTCGCCCCCTGCCCCCACAGTGCCACCTGCCCGATCGAGCCCGGCAAGGACTGGTGCCACTTCTCCGCCCGGGTGAGCCGCTCCTCCCTGCACCGCCAGGTCAAGGGCGGCACCCTGCCGTACGAGGACGAGAAGTTCTCGTACGTCGTCGCCACCCGCCTGCCCGCCGGGCCGGCCCCCTCCCGCGTGGTCCGGCGCCCGCAGATCCGCAAGGGCCAGGTGCTGCTGGACCTGTGCGAGGCCGGCGAGCAGCTGCGCCGCACGACGGTCACCAAGCGGCACGGCCACCTGTACAAGGCGGCCCGGGACGCCGAGTGGGGTGACTCCTGGCCGCCACGGGAGCCGCCCGCGTAGTCCCGCCGCTTGTTAGCGTCGCCCCATGGTCGACAAGCCCGCCCCCGACGCCACCCGCCGCAGCGACAAGTCCCGCAGAGCGATCCACGCCGCCGCACTCGCCCTGATCGGCGAGGTCGGCTATCCGAAGACCACCGTCGAAGGGATCGCGGCGCGGGCCGGTGTCGGCAAGCAGACGATCTACCGCTGGTGGTCGTCCAAGGCGGACGTCCTGCTGGAGGCGTTCCTCGACCTCTCCGCGCAGGCGGCCGAGGAAGCGGGGCAGGAGCCGTACGCCATCCCGGACACCGGCGACCTGGCCGCCGACCTCAAGGCGGTGCTGCGGATCACCGTGGACCAGCTTCTCGACCCGCGCTTCGAGGTACCGGCGCGGGCGCTCGCCGCGGAGGGGGTCTTCAACGAGGAGGTCGGGCGGGAGTTCGTCGCCAAGCTGCTCGAACCCCAGCTTCAGCTGTACGTCTCCCGCTTGCGCTCGGCGCAGGACAGCGGGGCGGTGCGGGGTGACGTCGACCCCCGCATCGCCCTGGAACTGTTCGTCTCGCCGCTCGCGCAGCGGTGGCTGCAGCGGACGGGGCCCATTTCCTACGACTACACGGACACGTTGGTCGAGTACGCGCTGCACGGAATCGCACCCCAGCCACCCCGAAGCGCATGAAGACGGGACGATAAGGCACACTGTCCGCACACCAGCGAGGCGACCACCAGACTGAGGCGATAGATGAGCGCGACGTTCGGCGGCCGGTCCGGCCGGCAGGGCAAACTCTCCCAGTGGCTGCGTGGACGCCGCCCGAAGGAGGCCGCCGCCGACGACGGCGGCCGCGAGGCCCTGCTGCTCGCCGCCGCCGCGGCGGGTCTGCCGCTCGCCCCGGCCGCGCACCCCGCCCCCGGCTACCGCTGTTCCTGCGACCGCGTCGGCTGCCCCACCCCGGCCCGGCACCCGGTGTCGTTCGCCTGGCAGACCCAGTCGACCACCGACCGCGGACAGATCGAGCGCTGGGCCCGGCACCAGCCGCAGGCCAACTTCATCACCGCCACCGGCATGGTCCACGATGTGCTCGACGTCCCCGTGGAAGCCGGGCGGGAGGCCCTTGAGCGGCTGCTCTCCTGCGGGGTCGACGTCGGTCCCGTCGCCGAGAGCGACGACGGCCGCATGCTGTTCTTCGCCCTCACCCGCGGCACCCCCGAGGACGAGGACGAGTGGTGGCCGTGCGAGCTGGACTGCCATCCCGAGACCATGGACGAGCACCCCGGGCTGCGCTGGCACTGCCGGGGGTCGTACGTGCTGGTGCCTCCGGCGCGGCTGCCCGGTGACGATCAGCAGGTGCGGTGGCTGCGGGGGCCGGAGCACGCGTTGCCGGATCCGCTGAGTCTGCTGGAGGCGCTCACCGATGCCTGCGCGCGGTATGCGGGCGCCGAGCACCCGAGCGCCTGGCCGCTTCGGCACTGAGCGCGTCGCGGGGTCGCGTTGCTCACCCGCCCTGTGCGGAAGTGAGGCCCGGAACCCTCCCCAGCACCGACACCTTGCCGCTCCCCGCCGGGTCCAGGGCGGCCTCCGCCGACATGAACTCCAGCGTCAGGGACTGCTTCACCTCGCCCTGCGTCAGGGCCCGTACGTCGTTGTTCGGGATCGGCACGGTGGTGCCCGGCGCGGAGGTCTGCTTCTCGTAGTGGTGCGTGGTGAAGAACACCAGCGCCCCGCCGTCCGCCGTGCGCAGGGCCAGCGGGGCGTAGTCGCCGCTCGTCAGCGGGCGGTCGATGAACTGCGTGACCAGGCCCGGCTTGCGGTCCCGCTTGGCACGGTCGGCGCGCTCGCCGCTGGTGTACGCGCCGGCGGCGAAGGTCTGGCCGCCCTTCTTCAGGTACGCCACGTAGTCCGCGCTCAGCTTCCCGGGCGCGACGGCGAACTGCCGGGAGCCGGCCGGTACCGCCTCGGCCCAGCCGTCGTTGTCCGTCCTGAACTGCGGTACGGCGCCGGGCGCCACGAGGGTCACGTACGCCACCCGCCAGCGCTCGCCGAGGTCGCCCCGGGTGAACACCATCAGCCAGCGCGCCCTGCCGGTCTTGTTGCCCTGGGCGTCGGCGACGAACCAGCGCGGCCAGCCGGCCTTCTTGGGGATCGTGATCTTCACGTCCGACAGCTTCAGCGGCACGTGGTTCGGGTTGCCGGACGGGCTGTTGGTGTGGCCGGCCTTCAGCCGCGCGGCGGTGATGTCACCGAACGGGCCGGTGAGGTAGGGCGCGTCCAGGGAGTTGTCGTACGCCTTGTCGGCCTTGTTGTAGGCGGTCGTGAACGCGGTGAGCGCCTTGGCGGCCTCGGCGCGGGTGGCGGCGGGGAGCACCTCCCGCTCCCCGTGCACCACCACACATCCGCTCGCCGTCAGTGACAAAACGGTCAGCGAGGCTGCTATCAGTGCGTTCCGGTCACGCCTGCGGCGCCTGCGCGGGCTGCGATCCCTGCTCATCGGGTCCCTTCACCTTCGCCTTTCCGGAGGCGAACCCTACCGGGGCGAGGAAGATCGCGAGTGTCGGGACCAGGTACAGCAGCCACACCGTGACCTGGAGGACCGTCGGGTCGGGCTGGAAGTTGAGGACGCCCTTCAGCAGCGTGCCGTACCAGCTGTCCGGCGGGATGGTGCCGCTGATGTCGAAGGCCAGGTTCGTCAGCCCGGGCAGCCAGTTCGCCTCCTGCAGGTCGTGGAAGCCGTAGGCGAGGACGCCCGCCGCGACCACGACCAGCATGCCGCCCGTCCAGGTGAAGAACCTGGCCAGGTTGATCTTCAGGGCGCCGCGGTAGAACAGCCAGCCGAGGAGGACGGCCGTGGCGAGGCCGAGGGCGACGCCGATCAGCGGGCGCGGGGTGCCGTCGCTCGCCGCGTGCACCGACGCCCACACGAACAGCGCGGTCTCCAGGCCCTCCCGGCCGACGGCCAGGAACGCGGTGGCGACCAGCGCGCCCGTGCCCATGGCGAGGGCCGCGTCCAGCTTGCCGTGCAGCTCCGACCTCAGGTGCCGGGCGGTGCGCCGCATCCAGAACACCATCCAGGTCACCAGGCCGACGGCGATGACGGACAGCGAGCCGCCGAGCGCCTCCCGCGCCTCGAACGTCAGCTCCCGGGAGCCGAACTGGAGGGCGCAGCCGAAGCCCATCGCGAGGGCGATCGCGGTGCCGACACCGATCCAGACCGGCTTCAGGGCGTCCCTGCGTCCCGTCTTGACCAGGTAGGCGATCAGGATGCAGACGACGAGCGAGGCCTCCAGGCCCTCGCGCAGGGCGATCAGGTAGTTGGAGAACACGGGCTACGCCTCCTTCGAGAACAGCGTGCGTCCCCACCAGTCGCCCGGGTCCCGGACGCCGGGCGGCACCGCGAAGACCGCCGAACCCACGTGCTGGATGTACTCGTTGAGCGCGTCGTGCGCGGACAGCCTGCGCTGCAGCGGGATGAACCCCCTGCGCACGTCCCGCTGGTAGGCCAGGAAGAACAGGCCGGCGTCCAGGCGGCTGAGGCCGTCGGTGCCGTCGGTGAAGGAGTAGCCGCGGCGCAGGATGGTGATCCCGTCGTTGGCGTCCGGGTGCGCGAGGCGCACATGCGCGTCCGGCTTCATCGCCTTCAGGAACGGCTCGTCGTGCTCCCTGGCCCTGCCGACCGGCGCACCCTCGCGCTTGTCCCGCCCGAACACGTCCTCCTGCTCCTGCAGGGAGGTGCGGTCCCAGGTCTCGATGTTCATGCGGATGCGCCGGGCGACGAGGTACGACCCACCGGTCATCCAGGCGTCCCTGGCGCCCCCGTCACCTTCGCCGACCCACACGAACTTCTTCAGCCGGTCGGTCTCGGTGCCCGCGATGTTGCGGGTGCCGTCCTTGAACCCCATCAGGTTGCGGGGTGTCTGCGCGTCCGGAGTGGTCGAGGAGGTCTTGCCGAAGCCGAGCTGCGACCAGCGGATGGCGACCTTGCCGAAGCCGATCCGGGCGAGGTTGCGGATCGCGTGCACGGCCACCTGCGGGTCGTCGGCGCACGCCTGGACGCACAGGTCGCCGCCGGTGCGTGACGTGTCGAGGTTGTCGCCGGGGAACTGCGGCAGGTCGGCGAGAGCGGCCGGCCGCCGGTCCCGCAGCCCGAAGTGCTCGAAGAAGGACGGCCCGAAGCCGATGGTGAGCGTCAGCCGCGAGGGCCTGAGCCCCAGCGCCTCGCCGGTGTCGTCCGGCGGGGCCTCGGCGAGTCCGCCGTAGGCGCCCTCGCCGACCGCCTTGCCCGCGGTCATCCGCCTGGCCGCCGCCGTCCAGTCCTTCAGCAGCTGGACGAACTCCTCGCGGTCCTCGGTCCTCACGTCGAACGCGGCGAAGTGCAGCCGGTCCTGGACGGGCGTCGCGATGCCCGCCTGGTGGGCGCCGTGGAACTCCACCGCGCCGCCCGTCCCGGCGGCCACCGGGTCCACGTCGTCCCCGGCCCTGGCCATCGCCACCGCGCCGCCGGCCGCCGCGGCACCGAGCGCGAGCCCGGCGCCACCCCAGCCGATCAGCGCCCGACGCGACGGACTGCTCTGCTGAATCTCGGTCATCGCCGTACCCCCTGCTACTTCACGACCGCGGCGGCGAGCTTGGACAGCGGCTCGGCGAGCGCGTTCACCGCGTCCGACAGCTCCTTGCGCTGCTCCTCGGTGACCTTGTCGTAGGAGACGAACACGTAGGAGTCCTTGTCCGAGCGGTACTTGTCGAGCACGCCGTTCAGCTCGCTGAACCTCTTGTCCAGCTCCTCGGCCAGCGCCGGGTCGTTCTTCGCGGCGACGGGCTTCAGCAGCTCGTACGCCTTCTGGGCGCCCTCGACGTTGCCCTTGAAGTCGGCCAGGTCGGTGTGCGAGTACCGGTCCTCCTCACCGGTGACCTTGCCGGTGGCGACCTCGTCGAGCAGTTCCTTGGCGCCGTTGGCCATGGAGGTCGGGGTGATCTCGGCCTTGCCGACCCGCTGCTGCCAGTCCTTCAGGTCGCTCACCAGCCGGCCGGCGAGGGACTTCTCCTCGGTGCCGATCCTGTTGTCCGCCCAGAGGGCCTTCTCCAGCCGGTGCCAGCCCGTCCACTTCTGGCCCTTCTCCAGGCCGTCGGCGCGGGTGTCGGTCCTGGGGTCGATGTCACCGAAGGACTCCGCGACCGGCTCGGTCCGCTCCCAGCCCAGACGGGAGGGCGCGTAGGCCTTCTTGGCGGCCTCCAGGTCGCCGGCCTTGATCGCCTCGGCGAAGGTCTCGGCGAGCGGCACCGTGGCGTCGGCCTGGTCCTGCGCGTACTGGCGGTAGTCGGCGACCGCCTTGTCCAGCCGCGGATTCCGCTTCGAGGCCGAGGCGCCGCCGGTCACGTCGAGTTTCTGCCGGACGCCGTGGCCCTTCATGCCGGGCCGGCAGGCGATCTCGTACGACCCCGCCTTCACCTCGGCGGTCAGCGTGTACGTGGTGCCCGGGCCGATGTTCTCCTTCTCGGAGACGATCCGGTCGTCAGGGAACAGGATCTCGACCTCGGTCGCCCTGGAGCCCTTGTTCTCTATCTTCAGCGTGACCTGGCCCGCCGGGACCGACGTGGCGGAGGTGTCGCACTTCGAGTCCGCCGCGGTGACCTGGATGGCGTGGCCGTCCTTGGCCTCGCTCTTCGCGGTGCAGGCCGTGAGGGCGGTCAGGGCTGCCGTGGCGACGGCGGCGGTGACGGTGAGTCGGGCGGCTCGCATGCGGGCTCCAAGCGGAATCTGGTGTGGTGAGGCTGCCCTAACTTACCTGAGCCTTACCTTACTCATACCCGCCGGGGTCGTGATTCCGATCTCAAAAGAGTTCGTGGAAGGGAGGCCGGCGGTGGGAGGCTGACCGGCATGGGGAACGCGCGCAGAGAGCTGCTGGGACCCGGCCGGCTGGTGCTGGACATCCGGGACCGCCCGGGACCGCCGCCGCTCCGCTTCGAGACGGCGGACGGCGGCAGGCTGCTGCTGCGGCAGCATGAACGTCCCCTGCTGCTCGGCCGGTCGGTGGGCACCTGCTGCCCCGACCTGCACCTGCACCGTCTCGACGGCTACCGCTCGCCGCTGCCGCCTCTGCGTGCCGCCCGGCAGCGCTCGGCCGTCAACTGGCCGCACGAGTACGCGCGCCGGCTGGAGGAGGCGGGCGGGACCCCGCTCGCCGACGGCCGCTGGGAGCTGGCCCTGCGCACCGGATTCCCGCCCGGGATCTGGGACGAGGACTTCGTACGGCAGTGGCCGGGCGGCAGCCTCGGGCTGTACTGCGGCGGCGGCTGGCACGGAGTCGTACCGCTGCGCCCGCTCTCGCCCCCGGACTCCGGCCGGGTCAAGGCGCAGCGCAAACTGGTCCGCGAGGGCACGGCCGCACCCGTCCTGCTGTGGTGGGTGTCCTTCCTCGACGGCTGGCTCCTCCTCGACGGTCACGACCGGGCGGTCGCGGCACTGGCGGAGGGGCGCACGCCCGAGTGCGTCGAGCTGACGCGGCTGCCCGACGCCGACAAGCTCTGGCGGGGTGCCGAAAAGATCGCCGAGGCGCACGAGTACCACAGGGAGCGACTCGCGGCGCGTCCCCCGGGGCCAGGCCTCGAACGCCAACGGGCCGCCCTGGAAAAGGCCCACGGGGACACCCTCGCCGAACTGCCCTACGCCGTGGTGCCCACCGGCACCCACCCCCTCCCCGGCGGGGCACCCGCCTGGGACGCGCTCGCCGGCGCCGCGATGTTTCAATTCCCCCGTGACTGACTACGACGTACTCCGCGTCTTCTGCGGACCGAACGGCGGCTACGGCAACGAACTCGGCGTCGTCCGCGACGGCTCGGTGCTGCCGGAGCGGAGCGACCGGCAGGCGCTCGCGGGCAAACTCGGCTTCAGCGAGACCGTGTTCGTGGACGACCCCGAGCGCGGCGTGATCGACATCTACACGCCCACCCTGCGGCTGCCCTTCGCCGGTCATCCCTGCGTCGGCACGGCCTGGCTGCTCGACGTGCCCGAACTGGTCACCCCCGCCGGGGTGGTCGGCGCCCGCCAGGACGGCGAGTTCAGCTGGATCGAGGCGCGCGCGGAGTGGGCGCCGCCGCGCACCCTGCGCCAGTACGCGACCGCCGCCGAGGTCGACGCCCTCGACGTGCCCCCGGCCGGGGAGTGGATCTACGCCTGGGCCTGGGAGGACGAGGCGGCCGGCCGGATCCGCGCCCGCGCCTTCCCCGGCCGGGGCGACGGCATCGACGAGGACGAGGCCACCGGAGCGGCCGCCCTCCTCCTCACCGACCGGCTCGGACGCGCCCTGAACATCACCCAGGGCAGGGGCTCCCAGATCCTGACCGCACCCCAGCCGCACGGGTGGGTCGAGATCGGAGGCCGGGTGTTCCTGGAACGCTAGGGCCTGTCCGGCGGATCAGGCCGGACAGGCTTCAGGCGCTCAGCGGGAACTCCGCGCCCAGAGCGCTGAACACGGCGGTGTTCAGGGCGAACGCCCGCTTGCACTCGGCCACCATGCGCTGCTTCTCCAGCTCGTCCACCCGCACCGCGTCCAGCCGTTGGCGGTAGATCCGCTTGAACGCGGCCGGGTTGGGGACACCCTCGAAGACGTAGAAGCGGACGCCGTCGCCCTTCTTCGCGAAGCCCCAGGTCTTCTCCGCCCGGTCGCGGATGATCTGGCCGCCGGACAGGTCGCCCAGATAGCGCGTGTAGTGGTGGGCGACATAGCCGCCGGGCCAGCGCCCGGCGCACTCGCGGACCCGGTCCGCGTACTCCTCCGTGGCGGGCAGGGCGCTCACTCCCGCCCGCCACCCCGGCCCCCGCAGATGCGCCAGGTCCCGCTCCAGCGCGGCCAGCCGGAACAGCTCGGGCCGGACGAACGGCCCCGCCACCGGATCCGCGGCCAGCCGCCCGGCCGCGCTCTCCAGCGCCTCGTACACGAACCACAGCTGCTCGGTGTAGCGCGCGTACGCGTCCACGCCGAGGCGGCCGCCGAGCAGGTCGCCCATGAACGTCGAGGTCTCCGCCTCCGTGTGCTGCTCGTGGGTCGCGACGCGGATGAGGGACGAGAACGACTCCATGGACACTCCTCGGCTTGCCGACGGCCTGTCGGTAAGTTTACCGACGGGATGTCGGAAAGGCCCGCCCTCCGAAGAGAGCGGGCCAAGGACGGAAGGAGCGCTACGGCAGCGTCAGGATCTCCGCCCCGGTCTCCGTCACCACCAGCGTGTGCTCGAACTGCGCGGTCCGCTTGCGGTCCTTCGTCACGACCGTCCAGCCGTCGTCCCACATGTCGTACTCATGGGTGCCCAGCGTCAGCATCGGCTCGATCGTGAAGGTCATGCCCGGCTGCATGACCGTCGTCGCGTGCGGGCTGTCGTAGTGCGGGACGATCAGGCCGGAGTGGAAGGAGGAGTTGATGCCGTGGCCGGTGAAGTCACGGACGACTCCGTACCCGAACCGCTTGGCGTACGACTCGATGACCCGGCCGATGATGTTGATCTGCCGGCCCGGCTTGACCGCCTTGATCGCGCGGTTCAGCGCCTCGCGGGTCCGCTCCACCAGCAGCCGGGACTCCTCGTCCACGTCCCCGACCAGGTAGGTGGCGTTGTTGTCGCCGTGCACCCCGCCGATGTACGCCGTCACGTCCAGGTTGACGATGTCGCCGTCCCTGAGGACCGTCGAGTCCGGGATGCCGTGGCAGATGACCTCGTTGACCGACGTGCACAGGGACTTCGGGAAGCCGCGGTAGCCGAGCGTGGACGGATAGGCGCCGTGGTCGCACATGTACGTGTGGGCGACCTTGTCCAGCTGGTCCGTGGTGACGCCGGGCGCGATGATCCGCGCGGCCTCCTCCATCGCCTGCGCGGCGATACGGCCGGCGGTCCGCATCGCCTCGATGGTCTCCGGGGTCTGCACCTCCGGCCCGGTGTACGGCGCCGGCGCGGGCTTTCCGACGTACTCGGGGCGGCGGATGTTTCCGGGAACCGGACGGATGGGGGACAGCTCCCCCGGTACGAGCAGCGACTGGCCAGACATGCCAGCGAGTCTATCGAGCGGACATGGGGGAACATGTCGGTGGCGAGAGGAGCTGTCCATGCCCCTGTTCAAGAAGCGCACCGTCGGCAAGCCGGGCGAGTGGTACTACTGCCTGGAACACAAGAAGGTCGAGGAAGGGCCGGACTGCCCGGGCAAGGACCGCTTCGGGCCGTACGCCTCCCCGGAGGAGGCCCGGCACGCGATGGAGACGGCCGCCGAGCGCAACCTCCAGTGGGAGAACGACCCGCGCTGGCACGACGCGCCGAAGGGCGAGAGCCAGGAGCAGTGAGCGCGCCGGTCAGAGCGGTACGGCGGCGCGCCGCTCGCGCATCCGTACCGCGTGCTCGTTGGTCCGGGCGTCGTACGTCATGAGCCCCGGCAGGCACAGCGCCAGCAGCCCCGTCGCGCCCGCGCACGCGAGCCCCCCGGAGACGACGGAGGTCCGTACGCCCGCCCAGGCGGCGAGGCCACCCGCCCTGACCTGGCCCAGCTGGGGTCCGACCGAGTAGGACAGCAGCTCGATCCCGGCGAGCCGGCCACGCAGCTCGTCCGGGATCGTCTGGTTCCACATGGCGGCCCGGAAGATCCCGCTGACCATGTCGAAGCCGCCGCCGACGGCCAGCAGGACGAGGACCAGCCACAGGTTCCCGCACGAGCCGGCCGCCGCGACCGCCAGGCCCCAGCCCGCGGCCGACAGCACCACCATCAGCCCGTGCCGGTGGACCCGGGAGGCCCAGCCGCTGGTCAGGCTCACCAGCATGGCCCCGGCCGGCACGGCGGCGTACATCAGCCCGAGCGCCCAGTCGGCGTGCAGCTCGTCGGCGAGGAACGGCAGCACCGCGAGCGGCATGGCCAGGAACATCGCGGCGACGTCGACGACGTAGGTGCCGAGGAGTTCCTTGCGGCTCCAGGCGTACCGGGCACCCTCCAGGACGGCGCCCAGCGAGGGCTTCGACGCCATGGGGGTCCCCCCGCTCGAGCGCAGCCGAGAGTGGGGGAGGGCGGCGGGGGAGGGGGCGATCCGCACGATGTACGCCAGCGACACGGCGAAGGTCAGCAGGTCGGCGGCGTACGCCCAGCCCAGGCCCGCGTGGGCGACGACCACCCCCGCGACCGCCGGGCCGGCGACTCCGCCGACGGTCCAGCGCAGCGAGTTGAGCGAGGCCGCGGCGGGCATGTCGTCGTGGGCGACGATCCGGGGCCACAGCGAGTCGAGTGCCGGACGCTGGACCGACACCAGGGCGGAGGAGAGCGCGGCGACGGCGTACAACGGCCACACCGCGGGGTGCGGGAACAGGGCGTTGAGCAGCAGAGCGGCGCTCAGCAGTCCCTGGCCGGCCTCCGTCCACACGATGAGGCCCCGCTTGTCCATGGCGTCGGCGAGGGCACCGCCGTAGAGGCCGCAGACGATGAGCGGCAGCAGTTCCACGGCGCCGATCGCGCCCACGGCCGCCGCCGAACCGGTGAGGTCCTTCAGCTGGACCGGGAGCGCGACGAAGGTGAGGAAGCTGCCGAAGTTGCTGATCAGGCCTGAGGTCCAGAGCCTGCGGAAGTCCGCGGAGGCCTTCCAGGGGGAGAGGTCGGGGAGCAGGGCGCGGGTCACTGGGGCATGCTCGGTCCGCCGGTCTGCGGGGGCAACCGCTTTTCCCCGCGCAGCCCGGACCTCCGCCCCGGACCCGGCGTCACCAGGGGGCGGGCGGCGGCGCCGTGAGGATCTCCGTCAGCCGTGCCCACCTGTCCCGGAAACCCCGCCGCACCCTGGGAGAGCCCCCGTTCTCGCCCGCCGCCGCGCTGACCAGGTGCTGGACCGTGTCCAGGTCCAGCTCCGCCCCCTCAGGCACGGCCAGCGTGTCATGGGCCAGCGCCGCGAGGTCGCCGTCGCCCGTGCCCAGGGCCAGTACCGTGACCCCGGCGCGCCGAGCCGAGTGGACACGTTCGAGCAGCGGCGCGGGCTCCTCGGGTGCCACCACCAGCAGGGTCTCACCGCGCCGCGCCGCCTCGATCCGGCCCGGTCCGACGGCCAGGTGCGGCGGGTCGCAGGGGCGCGCGTGATGGCGTACCAGCGTCGGGGCCAGCTCGGGCGTCCCGGACCACGCGGCCTCGTCCACCAGATGCGCGGCCAGGTGCCACGGCTCGTACGCGGGCGTGCCCACCAGCAGCAGCCCGCCCCCGTGCGTCACCACCGACCCGCGCAGCACCCCCGCGAATCGCCGGGTGGCCCCCAGCCACTCGGTCCCGGCGAGCACTTCCCGCAGCAGCGCGACCCGTACGGCGTCCATGCGCCCGCATCCTGCCGCAACCGGTCACCCGTGACCCCGCGTTCACCCGGAATTCGCCCGCCCAGGGGACGTACACCGCCGCACCGGACCCGTCCGCAGCCCAAGGAGCCGCCCGATGACCGACGTCACCGTCCCCTTCCGCGCCGGACACGAGGGATACGCCAGCTTCCGGATACCGGCCGTCGTCGCCACCGGGGCCGGCACCCTCCTCGCCTTCTGCGAGGGCCGGGCCGGCTCCGCAGCCGACCACGGGCAGATCGACATCGTGCTGAAGCGGTCCACGGACGGCGGCCGTACCTGGGGGCCGCTCCAGGTCGCCGCGCGCAACGGCAAGAACCTCGCCGGCAACCCCGCCCCCGTCGTCCTCGACACCGGCCGGATCCTGCTCGTGCACATCCGGGCCGCCGCCACCGCCACCGAGGACGCCGTCCTGCGCGGCCGGGTCAAGGACGCCGACGGGCGCCGCGTATGGGTCCAGCACAGCGACGACGACGGCACGACCTGGTCAGCGCCCAGGGAGATCACCGCGCAGGTGAGGAAGCCCGGCTGGCGCTGGTACGCCACCACCCCCGGGCACGCCCTCCAGCTCAGCGGCGGCCGGGTGCTCGTCCCCGCCAACCACACCCTCCCGCCCACCGGCACCGACACCGGCGCCGAGCCGCGGTACAACAGCGGCCACTGCCTGCTCAGCGACGACCGGGGAGAGTCCTGGTATCTCGGGTACCTCGACGAGAACACCGACGGGTACATCAACGCCAACGAGACCACCGCCGCCGAACTCCCCGACGGCCGTGTCTACTTCAACACCCGCAACGACTCGCCCTCGCCCGGCAACCGGGCCGACGCCCACTCGCGGGACGGCGGGAGGACCCTGGTCACACCCTTCCGGCCGCAGGCCGGGCTCACCGCCCCCGTCTGCGAGGCCTCCGTCCTCCAGCTCCGCGACCCCGACCTGCTGCTCTTCTCCGCCCCGGCCGACCCGGACTTCCGCGCCCTGATGACGATCCGCGTCTCCACCGACGGCGGCACCACCTGGCGCCCCGCGTTCACCGTCGACGGGCTGCCCGCCGCCTACTCCGACCTGGTGCGCGTCGACAGGGACACGGTCGGACTCCTCTACGAGACGGGTGACTTCGGCGCCTACGAGACGATCACCTTCCGCCGGGTCCCGGTACACCGGCTCACCTGAGCCGGTGCCGTCGCCGCCACGGACGTAGAGTCGCCCCATGACCTCTACCGACAGCGCACAGACCCCGGCCAAGGCCCCCGCCAAGGACCCCTGGGACCTGCCCGACGTCTCCGGGTACGTCGTCGGCGTGCTCGGCGGCACCGGACCGCAGGGCAAGGGCCTCGCCTACCGGCTCGCCCGGGCCGGCCAGAAGGTGATCATCGGCTCCCGTGCCGCCGAGCGCGCGCAGGCCGCCGCCGGGGAACTCGGCCACGGCGTCGAGGGCGCCGACAACGCCGAGACCGCGCGCCGCAGCGACATCGTGATCGTCGCCGTACCGTGGGAGGGCCACGGCGACACGCTGACGTCCCTGCGGGACGAACTGGCCGGCAAGCTCGTCGTGGACTGCGTCAACCCGCTCGGCTTCGACAAGAAGGGCGCCTACGCGCTCAAGCCCGAGGAGGGCAGCGCCGCCGAACAGGCCGCCGCCCTGCTGCCGGACTCCCGCGTCACCGCCGCCTTCCACCACCTGTCGGCCGTCCTGCTCCAGGACCCGGAGACCGAGCAGATCGACACCGATGTCATGGTGCTGGGCGAGGAGCGGGCCGACGTCGAGATCGTGCAGGCCCTCGCCGGGCGCATCCCCGGGATGCGCGGCATCTTCGCCGGACGGCTGCGAGGCGCCCACCAGGTCGAGTCGCTGGTCGCCAACCTGATCTCCGTGAACCGCCGCTACAAGGCACACGCCGGGCTCCGCATCACCGACGTGTGAGCGGATGGGGGACACTGTTCGTCGTAGCAGTGTCCCCCGCAAGGAGCCACCCGTCATGCCCCGCATCGCCCTCTGCACCCTCGTCGTCTGCGTGCTCTCCGTGGCCGCCGCCGTCGTCTCCTTCGTCCAGGGCAGCTGGCTGGGCATCGTCTGGGTGCTGCTGGCGGGCCTGACGTCCAACATGACCTGGTACTACGTCAGGCGCGGCCGGGCCACCGCCCCGCAGGACCCGTCCGTCACGGGCTGACCTGGCAGATCTCGGGGGTGCCCTGCCAGAAGCGGTACAGCTCCTGGCCGCAGTAGCGCGCGTAGTCACCCACGCCCAGGTGCTTCAGGAGCGCGTCGATGACGTCGAAGAACACGGTGTTGACCGACGGCACCCACAGCAGCGCGAACACGAACAGCAGGCCGAACGGCGCGAACGGCTCCACCTGGCGCTTCACCCGGTACGACAGCCACGGCTCGATGACGCCGTAGCCGTCCAGGCCCGGCACCGGCAGGAAGTTCAGGATCGCCGCCGTCACCTGGAGCAGGGCCAGGAACGCCAGCGCGTACTGGAAGTCGGCGGGGACGCCGTCAAGGGCGTGCAGCCAGAACGGCGCGGTGCACACGGCCGCGAACAGCACGTTCGTCAGCGGGCCCGCGGCCGAGATCAGGCTGTGCCGCCAGCGGCCCCGGATCCGGCCGCGCTCGATGAACACCGCGCCGCCGGGCAGGCCGATCCCGCCCATGATCACGAAGAGCACCGGGAGCACGATGCTCAGCAGGGCGTGCGTGTACTTCAGCGGGTTCAGTGTGAGGTAGCCCTTGGCGCCGACCGTGATGTCCCCGCCGTGCAGGGCCGTGCGCGCGTGGGCGTACTCGTGCAGGCACAGGGAGACGATCCAGGACGCCGTCACGAACAGGAACACCGCGACGCCCGGCTGCGCCGCGTACCCGCTCCAGGTGGCCCAGCCGGTCACCGCCGTCACGGCCAGGATCCCGACGAACACCGGACTGACTCGGCGTTCGCTGCGGCGGGTGGTGGCGGTGGTCATCGGCGGACTCCTGTGCGACGGGGACGGTCGGCAGTGCGACCGTACCGGCCGCGCACTCATGGGGGAAACGCCTCGCGCTCGCCGTCCGGTTCCTGGACCCTGGGGGAATGCCACGGATGAGGGTGTTCTACGAGGACTGGCAGATGGAGTGCTGCGGCACGCCCTTCGCGGTGGGCGACGAGGTGAGCTGGCGGCTGGTCCCCTACGACACCGGGGACATCCGGGAGGGGTGGGGCTACGGCGCCGGGGCCCGGGTGGAGCGCCACGGGGGCGGCCCGGACGAGGAGACCACGGACCGCGTACGGACCACGGGCCGTGTGCACGCCATCGAGCTGGTGCGGCAGGAGTACCTCGCGTACCCGGACCAGCGGGCCCTCGAGCGCCTCGACCGTGCGCAGGAGCGGGACGGCGCGGAGGTGGTCATTCTGCCGTCCCCGTACAGCATGGAAGCGGTGCCCGGCGCACACACCCTGGAGGCCGTCCGCACCTGCCCCAAGTGGTTCGAGCAGGAGGAACCCGGCAGGGCCCCGGGCCCCCACCGGATCCGCCGCGCCGTCGGCGTCCTCGTCACCCTGGACATCCCCGACGGCACGCCGCCGCGACCCGGTGACCACCGGTGACCGCTCCGGCGACAATGGACCCCGTGCGCTTCTCGCTGCTCGGCACCACCCAGGTACTCCGCCCCGACGGTACGGCCGTCCCGGTCGGCGGGGCGCGGCTGCGCGCCCTGCTGGGCGTGCTCGCGCTCAGGGCCGGGCGGACCGTGCCGGCGGGCGTGCTGGTCGACGAGGTGTGGGGCGCCGAGCCGCCCGCCGACGCCGCGGGGGCGCTGCAGGCGCTCGTCGGCCGGCTGCGCCGCACCCTCGGCGCGGACGCCGTCGCCTCCGCCGAGGGCGGCTACCGGCTCACCGCGGCCCCCGACGACGTCGACCTCACCCGCTTCGAGCGGCTCACCGGCGACGGCCTCGCGGCCCTCGCCGACGGCGACCCGGCCAAGGCCGCCGCCGTCCTGGACGACGCGCTCGCCCTGTGGCGCGGCCCCGCCCTCGCCGACCTGCCCGACCACACCGCCGAGGCGGCCCGCTGGGAGAGCCGCCGGCTCGACGCCCTGCGCGCCCGGCACACCGCCGCCCTCGCCCTCGGGCACGCCGGGCAGTCGCTGCCCGAGCTGACCGCGCTGTGCGACGACCACCCGCTGGACGAGCCGCTGCAGGCGCTGCGGCTGCGCGCCCTGCGCGACGCCGGCCGCCCGGCCCAGGCGCTCGCCGCCTACGACGACGTACGACAACTGCTCGCGGACCGGCTCGGCTCCGACCCCGGCCCCGAACTGCGCGCCCTGCACGCCGAGTTGCTGGCCGAGCAGCCCCCGGCGCCGCGACCCGGACCTGCGGCCGTGGGCAATCTGCCCGCCCGGCTCACCTCCTTCGTCGGCCGGGAGACCGACATCGAGGCCATCGGCGCCGATCTGGCCGCCGCCCGCCTGGTCACCCTGCTCGGTCCGGGCGGCGCCGGGAAGACCCGGCTGTCCCAGGAGGCCGCCGAGGCGGTACGGCACACCGTCCGGGACGGGGTGTGGCTGGCCGAACTGGCGCCCGTGGACGACCCCGAGGCCGTACCGCAGGCCGTGCTCACCGCGATCGGCGCCCGCGACACCGTGCTGCACGGAGCCGGCGCCGAGAGCATGCGCGCGGTCACCGACCGGTACGACGACCCCCTCGAACGGATCGTGGAGCACTGCGCCCGGCGCCGGATGCTGATCGTCCTGGACAACTGCGAGCACGTCATCGAGGCCGCCGCCCACCTCACCGAGCGTCTGCTGGCCCGCTGTCCGCAGCTGACCGTCCTCGCCACCAGCCGCGAACCCCTCGGTGTGCCGGGGGAGTTGGTGCGCCCGGTGGAGCCGCTGCCCGAGCCGGTCGCGCTGCGGCTGCTCGCCGACCGGGGCGCGGCGGCCCGCCCCGGGTTCCGCGTCGAGGACGATCCCGGGGCCTGCGCCGAGATCTGCCGGCGGCTCGACGGACTGCCTCTCGCGATCGAACTCGCGGCGGCGCGCCTGCGCATGCTCACCCCGCGCCAGATAGCCGACCGGCTCGACGACCGTTTCCGGCTGCTCACCTCCGGCAGCCGCACCGTCCTGCCCCGCCAGCAGACCCTGCGGGCCGTCGTGGACTGGTCCTGGGAACTGCTCGACGCGGACGAACGGGACGTCCTCGCCCGGCTGTCCGTCTTCGCGGGCGGCTGCGACCTGGCCGCCGCCGAGGCCGTGTGCGGTCCCGTCGCCCTGGACGCGCTCGGCTCCCTGGTCGACAAGTCCCTGGTGGTGGCCGCGCCTGTGCCGGGCGAGGGGGCCGACGGCGGGATGCGCTACCGGCTCCTGGAGACGGTCGCCGAGTACGCCGGCGAACGGCTGGACGAGACCGGCCGCCGCGCCGGCGCCGAGCGCGCCCATCTGACGTACTACCGGGAACTCGCCCGCACCACCGACCCGTTGCTGCGCGGCCCCGGGCAGGGCGCCGCCATCGGCCGGTTCCAGCTGGAGTACGAGAACCTGCGCACCGCGCTGCGGCACGCCGTCGCCACGCGGGACGAGCAGGAGGCGCTGTGCCTGGTGCTGTCCCTGGTGTGGTTCTGGCAGATGCGCGACCAGCGCATCGAGACCCGCCACTGGTGCCGGGAGGTCATGCCGCTGGGCCCCGACCCCTTCGCCGAACCCGTCCGCCCCGCCGAGCCGCTGTGGCAGCGCTGCACCGACGCCCCGCCCCCGTACAGCGGCGAGGTCCTCGCCGAGGCCCGGCGTGGCGTCCACCTCGCCCACCTCGCCTGCATGGACCATGAACTGGAGGCCTGGCAGACCCCCGAGGCCCAGGCCAAGCTGCGCGCCATCACCCGGGTCTACCACGCCGGGATGCCGCAGACCTGCCGGGCGCCCGGCATGCTGTGGTTCTACGCCGTGATGCTGACCGGCGGTCTGGACCGCATACAGGAGGTCGCCGACGCCACTGTGCGCACCTGCCGGCAGACGCCGGGCTTCGAGTGGGAACTGGCCGGCGCCCTGCAGCTGCGCGCCAACCTCTTCGCCAACCGCGCCGCCTCGGCCGGCAACGCCGCCCGGGACGCCGAGGAGGCCCTGGAGATCTTCCGCCGCCTCGGTGACGCCTGGGGCACCGCCGAGGCGCTGTCCGCCCGCGGCGAGGCCCATGAACGCCAGGGTGCCCTCCACGAGGCGGCCGCCGACTACCGGGCGGCCATCGAACACGCCGAACGCCTTGGCGCCCGCGGTCAGATGGCCGTCCTCCGTGCCCGCCTCGGCAGCGTGCTCATGGAGTCGGGGGACGCGGAGCGCGGCGAGCGACTGCTCCGGGACGTCATCGCGAGCAAGGACGGCTCCCTCAACGAGGCCATGCCCGCCGCCCGGCTGTTCCTCGCCTGCTGGCTCGGCCTGACCGGCCGCACCGCCGAGGCCCGCGAGCAACTGCACCTGCTGCGCGAGGAGTTCAAGATCGCGCACTTCGTGGTCTTCGACTCCATGATCCGGGTCCAGGAGGCCTGGCTGGACGCACTCGACGGCCGTGCCGAGGACGCCCTGGACCGGGTCAGGGGGGCGCTGCGGCTCGCCCAGGACCCGCTGTCCAAGGCCGTCGCCCCGCACCTGGACTCCATCTGCCTCTACGCCGCGTCGATGGCCCTCGCCCGCCTCGACGGCGGCGGCCACGCCGCCGACGCCGCCCGCTGCCTGGGCGCCGCCCACGCCCTGCTGCCGCCCGGGCACATCCTCTCCGGGGTCGAGCGCCGCTGCCACGACATGGCCGAGCGCCGGATCCGGGAGGCCCTGGACGCCCCCGCCTACCGGGCCGCGTACGCCGAGGGCGGTGGCCTCTCCCTCGCGGAGGCCACCGCCCTGATCTGAGGGCACGGCGAACGTCAGTTCTTCGTGCGGAACTTGTGGATCGCGACCGGCCCCATGACCGCCGTGATCGCCACGGACCAGGCCACGGTCACCCACAGATCGTGCGCCACCGGGCCGCCGGTCATCAGCCCGCGGGCCGCGTCCGCCAGGGTCGACAGCGGGTTGTAGTCGGTGAAGTGCCGCAGCCAGCCCGGCATCGACCTGGTCGGGGCGAAGATGGACGACCCGAACTGCAGCGGGAACAGCACCAGGAAGCCCACGCCCTGCACCGACTGCGCGCTCTTCAGCATCACGCCGAGGGTGAGGAACACCCACATGATCGAGGAGGCGAACAGCGCGGACAGGCCCACCGTCGCGAACAGCCCGGCCCAGTGGTGGATGTGGAAGCCGACCAGGACGGCGACGACCATCAGGATGACCGTCGCGAACAGCATCCGCGCCAGCTCGACGGCGATCTTCGCGAAGAGCACGGACCCGCGCCCGATCGGCAGCGACCGGAACCGGTCCATGACGCCGCTGTTGAAGTCCTGGCTGAAGCCGGTGCCGACGCCCTGCGACAGGGTCATGCTCATCATCGCCAGCATGCCGGGGATGACGTACTGCACGTACCGCTCCTGGCCGCCGCCCAGCGCCTGCCCGATCGAGCCGCCGAAGACGAACACGAACAGCAGGGTGAAGACGATCGGCATCAGCAGCGCGTCGAACATCGACTCCGGGTCCTGGCGGATCCAGAGCAGATTGCGGCGGATGAGCGCGCCGGTGTGCCGCAGGTGCCCGCGCAGCGGGATACGGACGTCGGCGTCGGCGGTGGCGGTGGCGGTGCTCATACGGCGACCTCCTGGCGGGTCTCGGCGGCCGTGGTGTCCTGCGGGGCACCGGCACGGTGGCCGGTGAGGGACAGGAACACCTCGTCCAGGCTGGGCAGTTCGGTGGTGATGGAGGAGATCGTGATGCCGCGCGCGGTGACCGCGCCGACCACGGCCGTCAGCTGCTCGTCGCTCAGGACCGGCACCAGCAGCGTCCCGGTCTCGGTGTCCACGGTGGTGGTGGCGAGTCCGGTGATGCCCAGCTCGTCCAGCATGCCGGCGAGCGGGCGCAGCTCCAGCGGGTCGAGCGGCCGCACCCGCAGGGTGCGCCCGCCCACCCGGGCCTTCAGCTCCTCGATGCCGCCGGTCGCGATGACCTTGCCGCGGTCCACCACGGTCAGCTCCGAGGCGAGCTGCTCGGCCTCCTCCATGTACTGGGTGGTCAGCAGCACGGTGACCCCCTCGCCGACCATCACCTTCACCTCGTCCCACACCTCGTTGCGGGTACGGGGGTCGAGGCCGGTGGTCGGCTCGTCGAGGTAGAGGACCGCGGGCCGCCCGATCATGGAGGCGGCGAGATCCAGCCGCCGCCGCATACCGCCGGAGTACGTGCTCGCCGGCCGCCTGGCCGCCTCCGTCAGCGAGAACCGCTCCAGCAGTTCGTCGGCGCGGGCGCGGGCGTCCTTGCGGGACAGGTCCAGCAGCCGGCCGATCATGTACAGGTTCTCCCAGCCGGGCAGCTTCTCGTCGACGGAGGCGTACTGGCCGGTCAGCCCTATCACCCGGCGCAGCTGCCTCGGCTGCCGTACGACGTCGTAGCCGGCCACGGTGGCCCGGCCGGAGTCCGGGGTGATCAGGGTGGACAGGATCCGCACGAGGGTGGTCTTGCCGGCGCCGTTCGGCCCGAGCACGCCCATCACGGTGCCCTCGCGCACGTCCAGGTCGACACCGTCCAGCGCCTTGGTCTCGCCGTAGTGCTTGACCAGTCCCCGTACCGTCACCGCGTGGCCCGCGCCGCCGGGGTTGTCATCGATTCGCGTCATGGGGAAGACGGTGCCAGGGCCCACCGACAAACCACCGACAGGACGCCGACAGCCACCGACACCGTGCCGACAGCCACCGTGCCGACGGCCACCCCGCGAAAAGGGGCCAGCCCGCCGACGGGGGAAGATCGGCGGGCTGCCCGTGTTGCCGCAGTGGCCTAGTGGACGGAGTGCTCCTCCAGCGGGAACGTCCCGCCGACGACGTCCTGCGCGAACGCCTTCGCCGCGGTGCCCATGACCTCACGCAGGTCGGCGTACTTCTTGACGAACTTCGGGACGCGACCGGAGGTCAGCCCGAGCATGTCCGTCCAGACCAGCACCTGCGCGTCCGTCTGGGGCCCGGCGCCGATCCCGACGGTCGGGATGTGCAGCACCCGCGTCACCTCGGCCGCCAGCTCCGCCGGCACCAGTTCGAGGACGACCGCGAACGCACCCGCGTCCTGCACCGCCTTCGCGTCCCGCAGCAGCTGCTGTGCCGCCTCCTCGCCGCGCCCCTGGACGCGGTAGCCCATCGCGTTGACGGACTGCGGGGTCAGCCCGATGTGGGCCATCACCGGGATGCCGGACTCCACCAGCAGCCGGATCTGCTCGTGCGAGCGCTCGCCGCCCTCCAGCTTGACCGCGCCGACCCCGGCCTCCTTCACCAGCCGGGTCGCCGAGCGCAGCGCCTGCACCGGGCCCTCCTGGTAGGAGCCGAAGGGGAGGTCGCCGACGATCAGGGCGCGCTGGGTGCCGCGGACCACGGCCGCCGACAGCATCGTCATCTCGTCGAGGGTGACGGGCACGGTCGTCTCGTACCCGAGGTGGCAGTTGCCCGCCGAGTCGCCGACCAGCATCACCGGGATGCCGGCCTCGTCGAAGACGGACGCGGTCATCGCGTCGTAGGCGGTGAGCATGGGCCACTTCTCGCCCCGCTCCTTGGCGAGGGTGATGTCGCGGACGGTGATGCGGCGGGTGCCCTTCCCCCCGTACAGCGCCTTGCTGCCGTCGGAAGGCTTGTTCTGGGCAGCCGAAAGCTGCGTCATGGCAACGGCTCCTTCAGTCATCTCGAGGCGCCCTGACGGCGTCCCCGGATCGCCTCCATGGTGGCACCTCGTGCCAGCCAGGACCAGAGGGGCACCTTGTGATCCCCGCCGTGTAAGACCTTGGTAAAGAACTAAGATACGAGACCGTTCCGTATCGAAATGATCGTAGGGTCGAACTCATGACAAGTCCCGTCCCTGCCTCCCGGATACCGGAAGCGGTGCACCGGCGCCGCTGGGCGATCCTCGGCGTGCTGATGCTGAGCCTGCTCATCGTGGTGCTCGACAACTCGATCCTGAACGTCGCCATCAAGACCATCTCCAGCCCCGCGCCGACCGGCCTCGGCGCCACCCAGGGCCAGATCGAGTGGGCGATCAACGCCTACACGCTCGTCTTCGCCGGCCTGCTGTTCACCGCAGGACTCATCGGCGACCGCCTCGGCCGCAAGAAGGTGCTGCTCGGCGGCATCGCCGTGTTCGGCATCGGCTCCGCCCTGGCCGCCGAGTCCGGCACCCCGGCCCAGCTGATCGCCTACCGCGCCCTGATGGCCCTCGGCGCCGCCTTCGTCATGCCCGCCACCCTCGCCGTCCTGATGAACGTCTTCGAACGCGAGGAGCAGCCCAAGGCCATCGGCATCTGGGCCGGCGGCGTCGGCCTCGCCATCGCCATCGGACCGATCACCGGCGGCGCGCTCCTCGACCACTTCTGGTGGGGCTCGGTCTTCTTCGTCAACGTGCCGATCGTGATCCTCGCGCTGGTCCTGATGGCCTGGCTGGTGCCCGACTCCCGCGACCCCAGGCCGGGCCGCCTCGACCCCGTCGGCGTCGTCCTGTCCGTCGTCGGCCTGGTCCTGCTGGTCTACGGCATCATCAAGGGCGGCGAGCTGGCCGACTTCACCGACGCCAAGGTGCTCGCGACGATCGTCGCCGGACTCGCCGTACTGGCCGCCTTCGTCGTCTTCGAGAAGCGCAGCGACCACCCGTCGCTCGACGTCACCTACTTCAAGAACAAGGTCTTCTCGGCCGCCATGAGCGCCATCGCGCTGGTCTTCTTCGCGCTGATGGGCGTCACGTTCTTCGGCGTCTTCTACACCCAGAGCGTGCGCGGCTACTCCCCGCTGGAGTCCGGTGTGCTGATGCTGCCGCTCGCCGCCGCCCAGCTGATCTTCGCGCCGCGCGCCCGGCTGCTGGTCGACCGGTTCGGCAACAGGGCCACCACCACCGCGGGCCTGGTGCTGATCGCGGCGACGCTGGCCATGTTCGCCACGTTCGAGGCCGACACCCCGATCTGGCTGCTCGAGGTCGTCTTCTTCCTCATGGGCACCGGCATGGCGCACATCATGACCCCGACCTCGGTCGTCATCATGCAGGCGCTGCCGCGTGAGAAGGCCGGCTCCGCCTCCGCGCTCAGCAACACCTTCCGCCAGGTCGGCGGCGCGCTCGGCATCGCCGTCCTCGGCTCGGTGCTCGCCACGTCCTACCGCAACGGCATGGAGGGCAAGCTCGGCATGCTGCCGCCCGCCCTGCGCGACAAGGCCGCCGAGTCCATCGAGGCCACCCTCGGCATCGCCGGCAGGCTCGGCCCGCAGGGCAAGGCCCTGGTCGCGCCCGCCGACGACGCGTTCCTGCACGCCATGCACGTCACCGCGCTGTGCGGGGTGGGCGTCGCACTCGTCGGCGCCGTCGTGACGGCCCTGTTCCTGCCGGGCAAGCCGCCGACGGCCGAGCGGGGCGAGAAGGAAACGGAGTTGGTCGCGGCCGCCGAGTGACGCGGACCGCGGTTCCACGGGGGAAGGAGGCGGCTGCGGGACAATTCCCGCAGCACAGTGAGAGGACGGAGCGACGTGAGTCTTGCCGAGAGCCGGCCGCGGCCCGACGGACCGGTACGGGGCAGGCCCCGTAGCGAGGCCGTGGAACGCGCCATCATCGAGGGCGTGATGAAGCTCCTGGAGGAAGGCCTGCCCCTCGCCGAACTCTCCATCGAGCGCATCGCCCGCACGGCCGGGGTCGGCAAGGCCACCATCTACCGCCGCTGGAGCGGCAAGGAGGAGCTGTTCATCGACGTCGTACGCGCCGTCGAGCCCGCCGACCCCGAACTCCCCGGCGTCTGTATGCGCGACGACCTCGTCGTCCTGCTGGAGAACCTGCGCCTGCGCGGCCTCGCCAGCCGGACGTCCGCGATCCTGCACAACGCCCATGCCCAGATGAAGAGCAGCCCCAGGATCTGGGCCGCGTACCACGCGAACGTCGTGGCGCCACGGCGCGCCCTCGGTCTGGACGTACTGCGCCGCGGGCAGCGCAACGGCGAACTCCGCACCGATGTCGACCTGGAACTGGCCAACGACATGATCGTCGGCCCCATGCTCACCCGGGCCGTGCTGCGCCCGGACGCCGAACTGCCCGAGGGTCTGGCGGAGCAGATCGTCGACACGGTCCTGGCCGGCCTACGCCCCGTCAGCTCGACAGACTCGTAGCACTGATGTGCGGGTTCTGTCACAGACCTCGGCTGTCCGGGGGTGAACGGAACTCCCTGCCCCGCCTCGTTCGTCCTCGTCTTCCGTACGGCCGTCATGGGACGGCGGGAACAGGGCCGATCATCCCCTAGGGTCGGAAGAACACGGGGAACGACGGTGTGCACGGCAGGCAGTGAGGCAGACGGTATGGCGCAGCAGGCGTACATGACGGAGACGGCGGACGGCGGCTCGGGGCCCGAGCGACCGGGATCCCGGCTTCGGCGCCTGATGCACCGCCTGTTCTCCGGCTGGCGCGGGGATCCACGCATCTGGCGCCGTGGCATCGTGCTGGCGGCGCTGGCCCTGCTCCTGGCCCTGGTGATGCTGCTGCACTCGCGCATCCCGAACCGGGTGGGCAACCTCGGCAGTCTGACCGAGACGTTTCTGCCCTGGCTGGGCCTGGCCATCCCGGTGCTGCTGCTCCTCGGTCTGGTCCGGAAGTCGGCGACCGCGCTCATCGCCGTACTCCTGCCGGCGATCGTGTGGCTGAACCTCTTCGGGGGGCTGCTCACCGACAAGGCCGGCTCGGGCGGCGACCTGATGGTGGCGACCCACAACGTCAACGCCGACAACCCCGACCCCGCCGCGACCGCCCGGGCCGTCGCCTCCTCCGGCGCCGACGTCCTGGCCCTGGAGGAGATCCCGGGCACGGCCGTGCCCGTCTACGAGAAGGCGCTCGCGCCGACGTACGGGCACCACGCGGTCGTCGGCACGGTCGGCCTGTGGAGCAGGTACCCGATGACCGATGTCCGGGCCGTCGACATCAAGCTCGGCTGGGAGCGCGCGATGCGTGCCACCGTGACGACGCCGCACGGCCCGATCGCGGTGTACGTCGCCCACATGCCCTCGGTGCGCGTGAAGATGAAGGCCGGGTTCACCGCCCGGCAGCGCGACAAGAGCGCCGACGCGCTCGGCGAGGCCATCGCCGACGAGCCCCTGAAGCGGGCCGTCCTGCTCGGCGACCTGAACGGCACGATGAACGACCGCTCACTCAACGCCGTCACCTCCCAGATGCGCTCCACGCAGGGCGCGGCGGGCAGTGGCTTCGGATTCAGCTGGCCGGCGTCGTTCCCGATGGCGCGGATCGACCAGATCATGGTCAGGGGCGTGGAGCCGGAGAGTTCCTGGACGCTGCCGCGCACCGGAAGCGATCATCTGCCGGTGGCCGCCCGTGTGAAGCTGGACACGTCCTCGTAACCCGGGGAACAGGGGGCCCGGGGGCTTTGTTCCGCTACTGAACATATGCTGGTACGGAACTCCGCTCCCTCCCTCGAAAGGCACAGGCCCTTCATGCCCCTGGCCCTGCTCGCCCTGGCCGTCGGCGCTTTCGGAATAGGTACGACCGAGTTCGTGATGATGGGGCTGCTCCCCGACGTCGCGGACGACCTGCACATCTCGATCCCCGCCGCCGGGCACCTGGTCTCGGCGTACGCGCTGGGCGTCGTGATCGGCGCCCCCCTGCTGGCCGCGCTCACGGCCCGTATGCCCCGCCGCACGGTCCTCATCGCCCTGATGGCCCTGTTCGTCGCGGGCAACGCCCTGTCGGCGTTCGCCCCCGGCGACGGCTCCCTTCTCGCCGCCCGCTTCCTCAGCGGCCTGCCGCACGGCGCCTTCTTCGGCGTGGGCGCGGTCGTCGCCACCGGAATGGTGCCGCCGGAGCGCAAGGCCCGCTCCGTCTCCCTGATGTTCCTCGGCCTGACCGTCGCCAACATCGCGGGGGTGCCGGTCGCGACGCTGGTCGGCCAGCACCTGGGCTGGCGCGCCACGTTCCTCGGCGTGAGCGTGATCGGTCTGGCGGCGATCGCCTCGCTGGCCCTGCTGGTCCCGCGGGACAGCGGGCACGCCGCCGCGCCGGCCGGCCTGCGCGGCGAACTGGCCGCCCTGCGCTCCCTCCCCGTCTGGCTGGCCCTCGGTACGACAGTGGCGGGCTTCGGCGCGCTCTTCGCGGCGTACAGCTACGTCACCCCGATGCTCACGGACGCGGCGGGCTACGCCGAGACGAACGTGACCCTGCTCCTCGCCCTCTTCGGCGTGGGCGCGACGGCGGGCAACCTGCTGGGCGGCCGCCTGGCCGACCACTCGCTCCGGGGGACGCTCTTCGGCGGACTGGCCTCCCTCGGACTCGTGCTCCTGCTGTTCCCCCTCCTCATGCGCGCCGAGTGGAGCGCGGCGCTGGCGGTGACACTGCTGGGCATGGCCGCGTTCATCACCGGTTCCCCGCTCCAGCTGATGGTCATGGAGAAGGCCGCAGCCGCCCCGTCCCTGGCCTCCTCCGCCAACCAGGCGGCCTTCAACCTGGCCAACGCCGGCGGCGCCTGGATCGGCGGCCTGGCGCTGGCGGCGGGCTTCGGCACGACGTCCCCCGCGCTGGCGGGCGCGATGCTGGCGGTGCTGGGGCTGGGCGTGGCGAGCGTGGCGTACGCGGTCGACCGACGCCGGGCGACTCCGTCGGAGGGGCGGGTCGTCACGTCCCACGTTCCCGGCGAGTCGGGGGCGCTGCAGCACTGAGGCGGTCGGGACTGAGGCGCTCGGCGGGGCGGGGCTGGCCTGCCCGGCCCGAGCGAGCGGCCCGGAAGGGCGGTGGCCCCGGCCGGTACCGGGCTTGGAGGCTTGCGGCCGAGGCAAGGGGAGGCTTTGGGCCGGATGGATGGCCCAGGGGACGGCTGGGCGTGGCCCAAATCTGCCAATCACGCAAAGGGACCCGGGGTCTTCATGACCCCGGGTCCCCTGCCGCTCAGCGGAGCGTCAGTGCTTCTTCGCGTACGACGCGACGTAACCGTTCGCGGGCGAGCCCACGCCCGTCACGTCGTCGTAGCCCTTCACCGCGGACAGCGAGCTGTCCTTGCCGAGGCTGCGGACCGAGGTCGCGAGGCCGCCGGAGGCGTCGAGGCCGTTGACGAAGTCGATCCGGGCCACCGCGAGGTCGGTGCCGGTCGGCTTGTCCGTGACGTCGTGGTAGACGCCTTCCTTGCCGTACTTGGCGTAGATCGTCGGGTTGGCGAAGCCGATCGCCTTGCCGCCGCGCGCCTCCTGGGCCAGGGCCTGGACCGCCGCGATCACCGGGGCGGCGAGCGAGGTGCCGCCGATCCGGTACTCGCTGTACTGCTGCGAGCCGTCCGGGAAGGTCTGGGTCTGGCCGACCAGGAAGCCGGTGTTCGGGTCGGCGATGGCCGCGATGTCCGGGACGACGCGGTTGCCGGCGGCGTTGTTGGCCGTGGCCAGCGCCTGCGGGACGATGCCCTTCTGGTAGTACGGCTGCGGCACGGTCTTGCTGGTGCCGCCGCCCGCGCCCGAGGTGAACGCGCCGGGGAAGTTCGTCCAGCTCTTGCCGTCCGCCGACAGGGTCGCCTTCTCGGTGCCCCAGCCGGTCTCCCACTGGTACGAGTTGTCCTTGCCGACGGCCAGCGAGGTACCGCCGACCGCGGTCACCCAGGCGGAGTTGGCCGGGGTGTCGACCTGCTTCGTACCGGACTTGGCGGCCTGGTCGCCGTCGTCACCGGAGGAGAAGTAGAAGCCGATGCCCTGCACCGCGCCCAGCTGGAACACCTGGTCGTAGGCGGCCGCGAGGTCCGGCGTCTGGTTGGCCTCGATGTCGCCCCAGGAGTTGGAGACGATGTCGGCCAGGTGGTTGTCGACGACCTTGCTGAGCGAGTCGAGCAGGTCGGCGTCGTAGCAGGAGGCCGCACCGACGTAGGTGACGTCGGCGGACGGGGCGACCGCGTGCACGGCCTCGACGTCGAGGGTCTCCTCGCCGTACCAGCCGGCGGCGCCGCACTCCTTGGTCTTGGTGTAGTTCTTCGGCAGCACCTGGTGCAGCTGACCGGTGTTCCAGGCCGCGTCACCGTGCTTCTGCGCGTAGCTGCCCGCGTCGAAGGCGATGGTCGGCGAGGCGTAGGCATCCGTGATGGCGATCCGGACACCCTTGCCGGTGTAGCTGCCCGCGCCGTAGGCGGAACGCAGCTGCTTGCCGGTGTAGCCCTTGATGGCGTACGGGATCTTGCCGCCGTACGCGTCCGGGAGCGTGGTGGCGATGTTCGAGCCGTAGTACGACGAGAACGGGCCCGAGTTCTTGAACACGGCGTCCGGCGGCGGCAGCTGGTCGTCGTGGTTGGACTTGTGCGGGGCGTTGTCCAGGCCGGTGACGGTCAGGACGGCGCCCTTCAGGCTGTCCGGCACGGAGGCCGTCTGCGCCGGGGCGCGGTAGGTCGCCGAGCCCTTGGCGAAGTTGTGCAGCTGGGTGCCGAACGCCTTCTCGGCGGCGGCCACGTCACCGGAGACGGCGACGTAGTGCGCGGTGACCCCGGTGACCTTCAGACCGGCCGAGGTCAGCCAGGACTTGACGGCGGCCACCTGGGCCTTGGTGGCCCCGAAGCGGGCCTGCGCCTTCTTGGCGTTCAGGTACTTGCCGTACAGCGGCGAGCTGGGGTCGGACACGGCCTTGGCGTAGGCGGCGAGGCCCGCCGCGTCCTTGCCGGCCAGGTAGACCCGGGCGTTCACCGGGGCGCTGTTCGAGGTCGCGCCCTTGTCCGCCTTGGCCGTGGCCCAGAGCGGCTTGGTGCCCTTCAGTGCGTCACGAGCGGGGCTGTCCGCGGCGTGTGCCGCGGGTATGCCCAGCGCCAGCGCGCCGGCGACCATGGGCAGTGTTGCTGCCATGCTCATGGCGCGCAGCTTGGCGCGGTTGGATCTCATAGAACCCCCTGCGATGCGGTTCGCATGCATGTAGTGGTCGGTACGTCATGCGTCCGCGCGCCGGCCCGCGGCGGTTCGGCCTGACGAATGGATCACATGATGGGGGTCACTCTTTCGATGAACGGTTCATGCCAGGGGAAGGTAAAGGTCAAGAGAAGCTCAAGTGCCCGTCAGGTGGGGCGAATTGCGCCTTTCATCCCTCACGGTTCTGTAACGGAACGACCTGGCGTCTGTTCACGTCCCACAGGTCACGAACGCGGCGCCGCTCCCCGCTCCTTGAGCATCCCGGCCATCACCTGGAGCTCCGACTGCTGGGCGTCGACCATGCCCTGCGCGAGCCGTTTCTCCACGCCGACGGTGCACTTGGCCACGCACCCCTCGGCCATGTGGATCCCGCCCCTGTGGTGGGCCGTCATCAGCTGCAGGTAGAGGATCTCGGCCTGCTTGCCGCTGAGTGACCGGAGCTTCCTGAGATCCGTGTTCGTCGCCATGCCCGGCATCAGCGCGCCGTCCTTGCCGGAGGCCATGCCGCCCATGCCCATCCAGGTCATCGGCGGCTCGGCCGACACCTTCGGCAGCCCCCACAGGTCCAGCCAGCCGAGCAGCATGCCGCGCTGGTTGGCCTGCGTCTGTGCGATGTCGTAGGCGAGCCTGCGCACGTCCTCGTCCTTGGTGCGGTCCCGGACGATGTACGACATCTCGACGGCCTGCTGGTGGTGGACGGCCATGTCCCGCGCGAACCCGGCGTCCGCCGACTTTGGACCCGGTGTCGACGGGCGCGGGGTCCTCGGGGCCGGGCCGCCGGAGTCCTCGGCGACCGCGTAGGTGACGGCGCCGGCCGCGAAGAGTACCGCCGCCGCGGCCCCGGCGATCCAGCCGACGTACCGCCGCCTCACTTCATGATCCCGCCGGTGCAGGGGGCTCCGGGCTCGGGCGTCTGCTGTCCCTGGACGTACGTGGCGAAGAACTTGTCCACTTCCGGGTCGGTCGCGCTCTTCACCGTCACCTGGTGGCCCCACGCCGACAGGATCAGCGGCGCAGCCTGGTTCCGGTAGGGGCTCATCAGCGAGTACGGCGTCTTCCTCACCTTCGCCGCGAGCGCGTCGACGTCGGCCTTCTTCGCCCGGCTCGTGTACGTCACCCAGACCGCGCCGTGCTCCAGCGCGTGCACGGCGTTCTCGTCCGGCACTTGCGCGGTGTAGACGTCGCCGTTGCAGTCCGCCCAGACGGGGTTGTGGTTGCCGCCGACCGGCGGGTGCATCGGGTACGTCACCTTCGTCGTCACATGGATCCGCGACAGCTTGCCGCTCCAGGTCTGCACGCCCCCGGCGCCGGTGACCCAGTGCCCGGAGTCACCGGAGCCCTTGGCGGCGTCAGAGCTCTTGGAGCCGCCGGGGCCCTGGGAACTGGCGGAGCTCCTGGGGCTGCCGGAGCCCTTGGCGTCGCTCGCGGTGTTCTCCTTGTCATCCGACCGGGAGTTCACGAGGATCACACCGCCGACCACGAGACCGGCGACGACCACCACGCTCGCGGCGACGGTGAACACGCGGTTGCGGCGCTCGCGGGAGCGCTCGGCGCGGCGCATCTCCTCTATGCGGGCCTTGCGCGCCGCGGTGCTGTTCTTGGCGGAACCCATGAGGTGTCCTTCTGGGGAAAGGGACGGCATCGGGAAGGGTGGGCCCGCTGATCGTAGTGGGGAAGGGCCGTCTTCCGTAGGGAGGGCACGGCAAACCTCCGTAGGGAGGGCACGGCAAACCTCCGTAGGAACGGCACGGCGGGCACCCGACGGCGGGATAATTTGAACCGTGGATGCGTATTACTTACGCTCGGGGTATGCGGCTCCTGCGCTCCACCGACCTGGCCCTGCGTGTCCTGATGCGACTGGCCGTCGCCGCCGGCGCCACGCCCACCACCCGCCAGGTCGCCGAGGACATGGACGTGCCCTACACGCACGCCGCGAAGGTCGTCGCCGAACTCCAGCACCTCGGCCTCGTCGACGCGCGCCGCGGCCGGGGCGGCGGTCTGAGCCTCACCGAGAAGGGCCGTACGGCCTCGGTGGGCGCGGTGGTGCGCACCTTCGAGGGCGACGGCGACGTCGTGGACTGCGAGGGCCCGACCCCCTGCCCCCTGAACTCCGGCTGCCGCCTGCGCGGCGCCCTGCGCCGGGCCCAGGAGGCCTTCTTCGCCGCGCTGGACCCCGTCACGGTCGCCGGCATCGTCTCCGAGCCGACCGGAGCCCTGCTGCTGGGCATCTCCCGTGGGCCACAAGGCAGTTGACGCCTGTGGCCGGTGCCCCGTGGCCGAAAGAAGTGCGTTGATCGCCGGGCGGACCTCATGAAGGCTGGCCCCGACTGTGAACACGACGACGGGGTGTGTCATGAAGGTCCTCATTTCCGGCGCGAGCGTCGCCGGTCCCGCGCTCGCCTTCCTCCTGCACCGCGACGGCCACGAGGTGACCGTGGTCGAGCGGGCCCCCGCGCTGCGCGACAGCGGCTACGCCGTCGACTTCCGCGGCGCGGCCTTCGAGGCGCTGGCGGACCTGGGGATTCTGGAGGAGGTGCGCGGGCACGCCACCGGGATGACCGGCACCGACCTGCTGGACGCCGGCGGCAACCGCACGGGCGAGCTGCCCGCCGAGGTGTTCGCCGGTGAACTGGAGGTGCCCAAGCGCGAGTTGACCCGCATCCTGTACGAGCGCACGGCGGACGCGGTGCGCTACGTCTTCGCCGACTCGATCGACGCGATCGAGCAGGACGCCGACGGGGTCCGGGTCGGCTTCGAACGCGGCGCCCCGGACACCTACGACCTGGTGATCGGCGCCGACGGCATCTACTCGGTGGTGCGCCGCCTGGTCTTCGGCCCGCACGGCGAGGCCATCCGGCACCTCGGCATGTCCGGCGTGGGCTTCAGCGCCCCGAACCGGCTGGGCCTCGACCACCGGGGCGCGCTGCGCATGACGCCCGGCCAGGCGGTCTACGTGTACAGCGGGGCCGACCCCGAGCGGATGAACGTCAGCCTCTCCTTCGCCAGCGACTCGCCGGAGCTGGACCTGCTGGACCGCGCCGAGCAGGAGCGGATCACCCGGGAGCGGATGGCCGGCGAGGGCTGGATCGTGCCGCGTCTGCTGGACGACATGTCCGCCGCCGCGGACCTCTACTTCTCCTCGGCCTGCCAGGTCCACCTCGACCACTGGTCCGAGGGCCGGGTGGTGCTGGTGGGCGACGCCGGCTACTGCGCCGCCCCCACCTCGGGCATGGGCACCTCCCAGGCCCTGATCGGGGCCCGTGTCCTGGCCCGGCACCTCGCCGAGTCCCAGGGCGACCACACCAAGGCCTTCGCCGCCTACGAGCAGGAGCTGCGCCCGTACGTGGCTCAGAACCAGGAGACCGGCCGGGAGGGCGCCCGCAACTTCGGCGCGGAGTGACCGGAGGGGCTCAGTCCCGGGCCAGCCACAGGTCGGGGCCGAACACCTCGTAGTGGATGTCGGCGGGGGCCACGCCCTGCTCGATCAGCTGGGCGCGGACGGCGCGCAGGAAGGGCAGCGGCCCGCACAGGTACGCGCGCGTGCCGGGCCGTACGGCGATGCCGGCCAGGTCGACCAGGCCGGTGCGGGTGCCCGGCTCCGCGTCCCGCTCGTAGAAGAAGTGCACGGACGCCTCCGGGAGCTTCCCGGCGTACGTCTCGTGGGCGGCGCGCAGGGCGTGGCCGGCGGGGGAGCGGTCGCCGTGGACGACCGTGACCGGGCCCTGGTGGCCGGCGGCCGCGAGGTCGGCCAGCATCGCGATCACCAGGGTCACGCCGATGCCCGCGGAGGCGAGCAGCAGGGGGGTCGCGGCGTCGGTGTCCAGGACGAGGTCGCCGTACGGCTCGGACAGGTCCAGGACGGCGCCGGCCCGCACGCGTGCGTGGAGGTGGTTCGACACCTCGCCGTCGGGGGTGGCGTCGTCGCCGGTCACGCGCTTGACGCTGAACTGGCGCACGCTCTCGCCCGGCGCCCCGGACAGGCTGTACTGCCGTATCTGGCGGGCGCCGTCGGGCAGCTCGACCTGGACGGAGACGTACTGGCCGGCGCGGAAGTCGCGCACCGGGCCGCCGTCGGCCGGGCGCAGCCGGAAGGTGACGACGCCCGCCGTCTCCTCGATGCGCTTTACTACCTCCCACGGCCGCCGGTCCTGGCTGCCGCTCTCCTCGTACAGCCGCTTCTCGATGGCGACGAGAGCGTTGGCCATCAGCCAGTAGACCTCGGTCCAGGCGGCGGCCACCTCGGGGGTGACGGCCTCGCCGAGCACCTAGGCGATGGCGCCGAAGAGGTGCTCGTGCACGACCTCGTACTGCTCGGGGGTCATACCGAGCGAGGCGTGCTTGTGGGCGATGCGGCCGAGCATCGCGTCGGGCCGCTGCTCCGGGTGCTCCAGCAGGTGCGTGGCGAAGGCGGCGATGGAGCCGGCGAGGGCCTGCTTCTGGGCGCCGGAGGCCTGGTTGCCGCGGTTGAACAGGTCCCGCAGCAGTACGGGGTGGGCGGCGAACAGGCGGGCGTAGAAGCGCTCGGTGATCTCGCCGATGGCCGCGCCCACGGCGGGAAGGGTGGCGCGGACGGTGGCTGCGGACTGCTCGGACAGCATCGGGACTCCTCACGACTCGACTGATCAGGACGGTATGAAAACTTGCATTTGAGATGCAAATTAATGGACGTGGCGTCCCTCACGTCGGGAAACGGGCCGGCCATGACGAATGTCGGTCCGAGCAGGCAAGATGGGCGAGAGAGCAGTACACCTGCCGTACGAGAGGCGTTCAGGCCGAGGACGCATCCGCGATCAAGGTCCGCAACGCGCATGAAATGGTGTTGTGGTGGGATGCTCAGGTGCCCGACCGCCTCCCGTGGGACCAGGGCAGGCGGCCTGACCAGCAAGGATGGGGTAGCGGAAGATGGACAAGCAGCAGGAGTTCGTGCTCCGGACACTGGAGGAGCGCGACATCCGGTTCGTACGCCTGTGGTTCACGGACGTGCTGGGCTTCCTCAAGTCCGTCGCCGTGGCCCCCGCCGAGCTGGAGCAGGCCTTCGACGAGGGCATCGGCTTCGACGGCTCCGCCATCGAGGGCTTCGCCCGGGTCTACGAGTCCGACATGATCGCCAAGCCGGACCCCTCCACCTTCCAGGTCCTGCCGTGGCGTGCGGAGACCCCCGGCACCGCCCGGATGTTCTGCGACATCCTCATGCCGGACGGCTCCCCGTCCTTCGCCGACCCGCGCTACGTCCTGAAGCGCGCCCTGGCCCGCACCTCCGACCTGGGCTTCACCTTCTACACCCACCCGGAGATCGAGTTCTTCCTGCTGAAGGACCGCCCGCTGGACGGCTCCCGCCCGACCCCGGCCGACAACTCGGGCTACTTCGACCACACCCCGACCAACGTCGGCATGGACTTCCGCCGCCAGGCGATCACCATGCTGGAGTCCATGGGCATCTCGGTCGAGTTCTCCCACCACGAGGGCGCCCCCGGCCAGCAGGAGATCGACCTGCGCTACGCCGACGCGCTCTCCACGGCCGACAACATCATGACGTTCCGCCTGGTCATGAAGCAGGTGGCGCTGGAGCAGGGCGTGCAGGCGACGTTCATGCCGAAGCCTTTCTCCGAGCACCCCGGCTCGGGCATGCACACGCACCTGTCCCTCTTCGAGGGCGACCGGAACGCGTTCTACGAGTCGGGCGCCGAGTTCCAGCTCTCCAAGGTCGGCCGCTCCTTCATCGCGGGCCTGCTGCGGCACGCGGCGGAGATCTCCGCGGTCACCAACCAGTGGGTGAACTCCTACAAGCGCATCTGGGGCGGCTCCGAGCGCACGGCGGGCGCCGGCGGCGAGGCCCCGTCGTACATCTGCTGGGGTCACAACAACCGCAGCGCCCTGGTCCGCGTCCCGATGTACAAGCCCGGCAAGACCGGCTCCGCGCGGGTGGAGGTCCGCTCCCTCGACTCGGGCGCGAACCCCTACCTCGCCTACGCCCTCCTGCTGGCCGCCGGCCTGAAGGGCATCGAGGAGGGTTACGAACTCCCGCCGGGCGCCGAGGACGACGTCTGGGCCCTGTCCAACGCCGAGCGCCGCGCGATGGGCATCGAGCCCCTCCCGCAGAACCTCGGTGAGGCCCTGACCCTCATGGAGAGCAGCGACCTGGTCGCCGAGACCCTCGGCGAGCACGTCTTCGACTTCTTCCTGCGCAACAAGCGCCAGGAGTGGGAGGAGTACCGCAGCGAGGTCACGGCCTTCGAGCTGCGGAAGAACCTGCCGGTGCTGTAGCGGCAGGCCGGTGGCCGGCCCCTCAAAGGTCGCGGGGGGTGGTACCGGGGGGGATTGTGAGCCCCCCGTGTCACCCCCCCACCCCCCCCCCCCCCCTCCGTGTGTTTGAACCCCCCCCTTCCCCGACGTGTTTTTTTCCACCCC
>NZ_JBVJVZ010000001.1:719052-768038 GCF_055603245.1 Streptomyces sp. NPDC037290
AGAGGCCACGCCTTCGAAGCGGGGAAAAACCCGGCGGGTGTGGGGGGGGAGGGGGGGGGGCCGCCCCCGAAGGGGGGGGGGGGGGGGGGACCGGGGCGCATCGCGCGCCCCTGGTGCCACCGCCCAGCCACTTCCCACCGTCTATGGGTGCTGAACCGGCCTCTTACCAGGCCTTGTTGTCGCAGCCCATCGTCGAGCCGATGTGCGTCGCCTGCGCACCCGGGTCGCCTTCGCCGTTGAGCGCGTTGCCGAGTACGCCGTTGAGGATCCCGACCTCGCCGAGGACGTCGACGTTCAGGTCGTGCGACCGGCAGTTCGAGCTCTGCAGGACGCTGTTGCTGCCCCCTTCGCCGCCGGCGTGAGCGGTACCGGCGGTCAGGAGCCCGACGCTGCCGATGGCCGCGACCATGACGGCAGCCTTGTGAAGCTTGTGCATGTCATCTCCATAGAGTGAGTGTGTGGATGCGATCTGTCACGGATCTTCCACTTACAGCAACGGAGATTAGGGGTAATATCCGCCAAAATGGACATCGACACGCCGATTTCATGATCTATCAGACTGCGCGCCGGGCCGCTACGGCACGTACGCCGGCGACACCGCAGCCGTACTGATCCGCCGTGGCCGCCCCGACCCGTCGGCCGGAATCCGGTACAGGTCGGCGCCGTAGTCACCGGGCAGCGCGTACACGACCGTACGGGCGTCCCGCCACAGCGCCTGGTCGTCCACGCTCCTCCGCTCGGCCAGCGAAGTCTCGTGCATGGTGCGCAGATCGAGCACGTACAGCCGCCAAGGGGCGTCCTTGGGCAGGCCGTCGACCCGCTTCTTGTAGGCGATCCGCGTGCCGTCGGGCGACAGGGACGGACACTCGACGCCGGTGTGCAGCGTCGTGACCGTACGGGCCCGCAGATCACCACGGACCAGGTACGTGTGCCCCTTCGTCGCCAGGGTCGCGTAGAAGGTGCGGTCGTCACGCGCGAACGTCACGCCCCAGAAGTTGACGTCCGTCGCCCGGTACGGATGCCCGTCCTTGACGATCCGGAAGTCCTCCAGCGTCGGGATCAGCTCGCCGCTCCTGGTGTCCACGATCGCCGTGCGCGTGGAGAAGTCCGTCCCGGCGTAACTGTCACCGCCCACGAACGCCGTCCAGGCGGCGAAGTGCCCGGTCGGCGAGACCCGGGCCCGCGACGGAATGCCCGGGACGTCGTACCGGTGCCCGATCCGCAGCCGGGCGTCCAGGACCAGCGCCCGGTAGGTGTCCGAGACCGGGCCGTGCACCGCCTGCAGGCACACCCCCGTACCCGAAGCGGCGTGGAAACGCAGGCACTTGACCCCGGAGGCGGTACGCGGTCCGGACGGATCGCCGGCCGCGACGCTGACGATCTCGTCCCGGTGCGGGCCCCACGCCATGTTCCGGAACACCATCCGGCCGTGCCCGGTCAGCGTCACCGTCCCCGGCGCGACCGGCGGGCCGCCCGCCCGGGTGTGGTCGCGGCGGTCGGCGCGGGCCGAGGCGTGCAGCACGGACGCCAGTCCGACCGCCGCGAGCACGGCGACGGCCGCCACCAGGATCAGGACGCGGCTGCGTACGGTCATGCGGTCACCGTCCCCTTCGGGCGCAGGGTGAGGGAGAAGGCGGCACACGCGGCCAGCGCCACCGCCGCCCCCGCGAGCGCGGCCCGGTCGCCCCACACCGTCCAGGCGGCGCCGAACAGCAGCGAGCAGGCGAACCGGGCCAGCGCCTGCCCGGTCTGTACGAGAGCCAGCCCCGACGAGCGCAGCGCCTCCGGCATCCCGTCCGAGGCCGCCGCCATCAGCACCCCGTCGGTGGCCGCGTAGAAGGCGCCGTGCAGGGCGAGGACGACGTACGGCAGCGCCGAGCCGTGCCACGCCGTGAGCAGCAACGCGTACGCGAGCAGCAGGGCACCGTGGCCGCCCACGAAGACCGCCCACCTGCCCACCCGGTCCGCGAGCAGCCCGAGCGGCACCGCCAGCAGCAGGAACGCGGCGGCCGTACCGAGCGGGAGCAGTGCGAACCACCGGTCCGGCACCCCGAGTCGCCGCTGCAGCAGCAGATACACGAACGAGTCACTCACCGTGGCGAGACCCAGCAGCAGCGCGCACAGCGCGACCCGGCGCAGCCCGCGCCGCCGCAACAGCCCCACCGCACCCCGAAGGGTGGGCCGCTCGTCCGCGACCACACCGGCGCGCCCGCCCGGCACGAAGAGCACCAGCACCAGGAGCCCGGCCACCGCCACACAGAAGCTGACGGTGAACACCGCGTCGTACCCGTCGACCGTGGCCCGCAGGATCAGGAACGCCACCAGCGGCCCGAGCAGCGCCCCGGCCGTGTCCATGGCCCGGTGCACCCCGAAGGCCCGCCCCCGTGACTCGGGCGTACCGGACAGCGAGATCAGGGCGTCCCGAGGGGCGGTCCGCAGCCCCTTCCCGGTGCGGTCCGCGGCCAGCACCAGCCCGATCGGCGTGAGCGAGTGCGCGACCAGCAGCAACGGCTTGCACACCGCGGAGAGGCCGTACCCGAACCCGGCGACCCACTTGTGCCGCCCACCGCCCCGATCCGCGAGATGCCCGCCCACCAGCCGTACGACCGCCGAGAACCCGTTGTAGACGCCGTCGAGCAGCCCGAAGCCCAGCGGGGACAGACCGAGCCCGGTGACCAGGTACAAGGGCAGCACGGCCGTGACCATCTCGGACGACACGTCCGTCACCAGGCTGACGGTTCCGAGCGCGAGCACGGTCGGGGCGATCGCGGCACGGCGCCGCCCGGCCAGTGGCCGGACGGCACCGCCCGCGGACGCCGGCGTACTCGCGCGGCTGTCCGCTACGTACACCTCAGGACGCCCAGATGCCGGTGATGTCCGTGGCGGAGGCCGCGTTGCCCGCGTGCGAGGTCAGACCCTGGCTGTCCTCGAGCGTGCGCAGCAGGTCGTAGTGGTTGTACGTCGTGGAGCTGGACGACCCGGCGGTCACCGGCTGCCCGTAGAGCACCGTGGGAATCCGGTTCCCGCTCAGCCGGTTGTCCTCGTCGAACGTGACGACGAGCAGGCTGTTGTGGGTCTTGGCCCAACTCGCGTAGGCACTCAGGTTGTTCTTCAGCCAGGTGTCACCGGTGGACACCGAGCAGTCGTGCATGTCGCTGCACAGGTTCGGGGTCACGAACGACAGCTGGGGCAGCGTCGAGTAGTCCGTCGGGAACTGGACGAACGTCTTGGCGCTCGACGTCGGCACGTTGCTGAACCCGAACCACGGGTTGTGCTTGCGCGCGTAGTTCCCGCTGCTGCACGTGGTCGAGCCCTGGCTGGGCAGGGTCTCGTTGTAGCTGGCCCAGCTGCGCCCGGCGGCGATCAGCTCGGAGGCGAGGTTCGGGGCGGACGAGAACCCGGGCGTGTAGCAGCTGTCGTCCGTGATGCCCTGCGTCGAACCGGAGAACAGGGCGAAGTAGTTGGGCTGGCTCGGGTGGGTTTCGGCGTACGACTGCGTCAGGTTGGCGCCCTGTGCCTTCAGCGAGTTGATGTACGGAGCGCTCGACGAGCCGATGACCTGGCTGTACGCGTGGTTCTCGAAGACCACGACGACCACGTGGTCCGGACTCGGCACGGCGCCCGCGGCGTGCGCGGACTCTTCGCCGAGCCCGGTCCAGAGCCCGACCGCGGCCGCGGCGAACGCCGCCGCGGACGCCACGACGGTACGGGCACGGCGGTACACGGAACTGCCGGACACATCAACCTCCGGGGGTGGGGGACGGGGCTGGCGGTGCGGACAGAGCATGCACACGCCAACATTCCCGCGCCCCAAGTGAGCCAACCTCACGGGTGAAGACCGGGTGAACGACGGGTACGTGGGACCGCCGCGCATGCCCGCCGCCGCGACGGGTACGACCCTTGCCGTACGGGGGCGCCGCTGAAGCGGCTGAGGAACGAGAGGTGTCGGAAGTGATTCGAAAGCTGCAGGCGGTCGCGCTGGACTGCGCCGATCCGGTCCGGCTCGCGGAGTTCTACGCGGCCCTGCTCGGCGGGCGGGTGGTCGCGGACCCGGAGGACGCCGACTGGGTCGAGGTGCACGGGTTCGAGGGGACGCCGCTGGCCTGCCAGCGGGTGGACGGCTACCGGGCGCCCGAATGGCCCGGCCAGCAGCGCCCGCAGCAGCTCCACCTGGACTTCGACGTGGACGACCTCGACGGCGAGGAGAAACGGGCGCTCACCCTCGGCGCGACCGTGCTGGAGCGGACGGACGAGCTCCGCCCGGGGGCCAACTGGCGGGTCTACGCGGACCCGGCCGGCCATCCCTTCTGCCTCTGCCTCCACACCGACTGAGGCGATCCTTTATCGGCTTGCCGCCCCTCGACCCGGTCAACTCCTCGCGGGCCGAAAGCCGGCCGTGGCGTCCGATCACGCCCGGCCCGAAGGACCCGCGGCTCGTGATGGACGACAAGGAGTCGTTGTGCGCGGCCTGCAGCGGCTGCGGATCGAGACGCTGTCGGACAACACCGCGATGCTGCGCTCCGCCGAGCGCAACGGCTTCGTCCGCGAGGGTGTGCTGCGCTCCTCGGCCTGGGTGATGGGCGAGTTCCTGGACGAGGTGCTGTTCGGGCTCCTCGCGCAGGACTGGAGGGGCTGACCCAGGCCGCCGCGGAGCTGCCGCGTACGGCGGGAAGGGGGCGCGGCCCCGACCCGCGACGACCACAGGCGCGACCCGAGCCACAACGGAGGAGCCACAGGCCGCCGCAGGCACACGCCCCCCCGCCCCCGGCGCGGCCTCGACAACGGACGAGCCACAAGCCCCCGCACCCGCCCCTGGCGCCGCGAACCCGACACCGCTCCCCGTCGGCCCCGGCGCCGCGCGCCCATCCGACACGGCACCCCACCCGCCCTCGGCCCCTCACCCCCACGGGACACCACCCCCGCCGCCTCACCCGCACCCTCACACCCGAAGCCACCCCACCCCCGCCCCCAAGTCACCCCACCCACCCCCGGCCCCCGCCGGTTAGGCTCTGGCCAGGACGGTTTCGATCCGCGACGTACGCAGGGGAGGCCACGGAGATGACGCCGGGGCGCAGAAGCAGCACCTTCACCCGACTGCTCCGGCACGGCTTCACCGACCCCTCCGCCGCAGAGCGACTCCTCGACGGTCCCGAGCTCGCCCCCGTCCGCGACGACCCCGTCCTCCTGGAAGCCCTCGGCGCCACCGCCGACCCCGACCTCGCCCTGCACGGCCTGGTCCGCCTCCTGGAGGCCCAGGACGGCCCCACAGCCCCCCGCGAACTACTGGACACCCTCATCGCGGCCAAGCCGCTGCGCGACCGCCTCCTGGGTGTCCTCGGCGCCTCCGCCGCCCTCGCCGACCACCTGGCCCGCCACCCCGGCGACTGGCACGCCCTGGTCACCTACGAGCCCCGGGACCTGCACCCCGGCGTCGAGGAGTTCGAGCGCGGTCTGGCCGGGGCCACCGACCCCGTCTCCCTCCGCGTGGCCTACCGCCGCTGCCTGCTGTCCATCGCCGCCCGTGACGTCTGCGGCACCACCGGCGTCGCCGAGACGGCCGCGGAGCTCGCCGACCTCGCCACCGCCACCCTCCGCGCGGCCCTCGCCCTGGCGCGGGCGAACGCTCCCGAGGACGCCGCGGCCTGCCGCCTCGCGGTGATCGCGATGGGCAAGTGCGGCGGCCACGAACTGAACTACGTCTCGGACGTGGACGTGATCTTCGTGGCCGAAGCGGCCGAGGGCACCACCGAGGCCAAGGCGCTCCCCGCGGCCACCCGCCTCGCCGGCCATCTCATGCGGATCTGCTCGGAGACCACCGTGGAGGGCTCCATCTGGCCGGTGGACGCCAACCTCCGCCCCGAGGGCCGCAACGGCCCCCTCGTCCGCACCCTCTCCTCCCACCTCGCCTACTACCAACGCTGGGCGAAGACCTGGGAGTTCCAGGCCCTGCTCAAGGCCCGCCCGGTCGCGGGCGACGCGGCCCTCGGCCAGGCGTACGTCGACGCGCTCGAACCCATGGTCTGGAAGGCGGCGGAACGCGAGAACTTCGTGACCGACGTCCAGAAGATGCGCCGCCGCGTGGTCGAGAACATCCCCGCGTCCGAGATCGAGCGCGAGCTCAAACTCGGCCCCGGCGGCCTGCGTGACGTCGAATTCGCCGTCCAGCTCCTCCAGTTGGTGCACGGCCGCACCGACCAGAGCCTGCGCAGCGGCACCACCCTGGACGCCCTCCAGGCGCTGGCCGCCGGGGGCTACGTGGGCCGCGAGGACGCCGCCCGCCTGGACGAGGCGTACCGCTTCCTGCGCTCGATGGAGCACCGGATCCAGCTGTACCGCCTGCGCCGCACCCACCTCGTCCCGGTGGCCGAGGAGGACCAGCGGCGCCTGGGCCGCTCCCTCGGCCTGCGCACCGACCCGGCGGCCGAGCTGATCCGCGAGTGGAAACGGCACACCGGCGTCGTACGCAGACTCCACGAGAAGCTCTTCTACCGCCCGCTGCTCGACGCCGTGGCCCAACTCGCCCCGGGAGAGGCCCGGCTGAGCCCCGAGGCCGCCCGTGAGCGCCTCGTCGCCCTCGGCTACGCCGACCCCGCCGCCGCCCTGCGCCACCTGGAGGCCCTCGCCTCCGGCGTGACCCGCAAGGCGGCCATCCAGCGCACCCTGCTCCCCGTCCTCCTCGGCTGGTTCGCCGACTCCGCCGATCCGGACGCGGGGCTGCTCAACTTCCGCAAGGTCTCCGACGCGCTCGGCAAGACCCCCTGGTACCTGCGCCTGCTGCGCGACGAGGGCGCGGCGGCCGAGAACCTCGCGCGCGTCCTGTCGGCGGGCCGCCTCGCCCCCGACCTGCTCATGCGCGCACCCGAGGCGGTGGCCCTGCTGGGTGACGGCGACGGCGGCGGCCTCGAACCGCGCGGGCGCGCCCACCTGGAGCCGGAGATCCTGGCCGCCGTGGGCCGCGCCGAGAACGCCGAGCAGGGCGTCACGGCGGCCCGCGGCGTACGCCGCCGCGAGCTGTTCCGCACCGCCGCCGCCGACATCGTCGGCTCCTACGGCACCGAGGCCGGCGCGGCCGAGGCCGACCAGGGCGCCCTGGTGGACCGGGTCGGCGCGGCGGTCTCCGATCTCACCGCCGCCACGCTCGCCGGCACCCTGCGCGCGGTGGTCCGGGACGGCTGGGGCGACACGCTCCCCACCCGCTTCGCGATCATAGGGATGGGCCGCTTCGGCGGCCATGAGCTGGGCTACGGCTCCGACGCGGACGTCCTGTTCGTGCACGAACCGCAGGACGGCGTCGACGAGCACGAGGCGGCCGCGGCGGCCAACAAGGTCGTCGCCGAGATGCGCCGGCTGCTCCAGCTGCCCAGCGCCGACCCGCCGCTGCTCATCGACGCGGACCTGCGCCCGGAGGGCAAGTCGGGCCCGCTGGTGCGCACCCTGAAGTCGTACGAGGCGTACTACCGCCGCTGGTCCCTGGTCTGGGAGTCCCAGGCGCTGCTGCGGGCCGAGCCGGTCGCCGGGGACGAGGACCTGGGCCGGCGCTTCACCGAGCTGATCGACCCCCTGCGCTACCCGGTCCACGGCCTCGGCGAGGACGCCGTGCGCGAGATCCGCCGCCTGAAGGCCCGCATGGAGTCCGAGCGCCTCCCGCGCGGCGCCGACCCCAGGCTGCACACCAAGCTCGGCCCGGGCGGCCTGTCCGACGTGGAGTGGACCGTCCAGCTGTTCCAGCTCCGGCACGGCTGGGACCGGCCCGGCCTGCGCACCACCCGCACCCGCGAGGCGCTGGCCGCCGCCCGCGAAGCCGGCCTGCTGTCCGCCGAGGAGGCGGAGATCCTGGACGAGGCCTGGGTGCTGGCGACGAGGGTGCGCAACGCGGTGATGCTGGTGCGCGGCCGGGCCGGGGACACCTTCCCGACCGACCCCCGCGAGCTGGCCGCCGTGGGCCGCTACCTGGGCTACGGCGCCGGGCACGCCGGGGACATGCTGGACGCCTACCGCCGTACCACCCGCAGGGCGCGCACGGTGGTGGAGGAGCTGTTCTACGGCGGCGGAGCGTGACGCCCCCGGCCGGTGCTACGACGCCGTGGCACCGGCCGGCTCGGGCCGCGGCGCCCGTACCGGCACCACCCTGGGCAGCCGGTACGGCAGTGCGCCGAACCACGCCCTGGCCACCGTGAAGCCGAAGCTCAGGCACAGCACACCGCCCACCGCGTCCAGCCAGAAATGGTTGGCGGTGGCAACGATCACCAGCAGGGTGGTCGTCGGGTAGAGCAGGCCGAGCACCCGCACCCACGGCACCGACGCCAGCGCGAAGATCGTCAGCCCGCACCACAGCGACCAGCCGATGTGCATCGACGGCATCGCCGCGTACTGGTTCGACATGTGTTTCAGATCGCCGGAGGCCATCGAGCCCCAGGTGTGGTGCACCATCACGGTGTCCACGAACTGCCCGCCGCGCATCAGCCGGGGCGGGGCGAGCGGAAACAGGTAGTAACCGACCAGGGCCACACCCGTGGTCGCGAACAGCACCATCCGGGTCGCCGCGTACCGGCCCGGATGCCACCGGTACAGCCACACCAGCACGCCGATCGTGATGATGAAGTGCAGTGTGGCGTAGTAGTAGTTCATGCCGATGATCAGCCAAGACGCCGAGTTCACGGCGTGGTTGACGGATCGCTCGACGGCGATGCCCAGATCGTGCTCGACACCCCAGATCCAGTCGGCGTTCCGCAGCGCCTTGCCCTTCTGCTCCGGGACGGCGTTGCGGATCAGTGAGTACGTCCAGTAACTCACCGCGATCAGAAGGATCTCGAACCACAGCCGGGGCCGCCGCGGCCGCCGCAGCCGGCCCACGACACCCCGTGCTCCCCGTCTGTCCTCGCCCGTGACGGCCTGCGGAACGGCCACCTCCTCGCGACCTTCCGGCTGCGTCACGGTCGAGTCACTCATAGCCATCAAGTCTGCCAGAAAAGGCTTCCTCGACAGATCATCCCAAGGTCGGGTCCGCGACGCACCTTCTACGGCGAACGGACGACATGCGGCGCCGAGGCGGTTGAACCGCGCACCACCAGCTCCGGCATGAACACGAACTCGCTGTGCGGCGCGGGCGTCCCGCCGATCTCCTCCAGCAGCGCGCGCACCGCGGCCTGCCCCATCGCCGGAACCGGCTTGCGGACCGTGGTCAGCGGCGGATCGGTAAAGGCGATCAGCGGGGAGTCGTCGAAGCCCACCACCGACACGTCCCGGGGCACCTCCAGGCCGCGCTGCCGGGCCGCCCGTATCGCACCGAGCGCCATCATGTCGCTCGCGCACACCACGGCCGTGCAGTCCCGCTCGATCAGCGCCGTGGCCGCCGCCTGACCGCCCTCCAGGGTGTACAACGAGTGCTGGACCAGCTCCGTCTCGATCACCTCGGCGGCGAGCCCCAACTGGTCCTGCATGGCCCGCACGAAGCCCTCGATCTTGCGCTGCACCGGCACGAACCGCTTCGGCCCGAGGGCCAGCCCGATCCGGGTGTGCCCGAGCGACACCAGATGCGTCACCGCGAGCGTCGTCGCGGCCCGGTCGTCGGGGGAGATGAACGGGGCCTGCACCTTCGGCGAGAAGCCGTCCACCAGCACGAACGGCACGCCCTGCGCTCGCAGCCGCTCATAGCGCTGCATGTCGGCGGTGGTGTCCGCGTGCAGCCCGGAGACGTAGATGATCCCGGCGACCCCGCGGTCCACGAGCATCTCGGTCAGCTCGTCCTCGGTCGACCCGCCCGGGGTCTGGGTCGCGAGCACCGGGGTGTAGCCCTGGCGGGTCAGCGCCTGGCCGATGACCTGGGCCAGGGCCGGGAATATCGGGTTCTCCAGCTCCGGAGTGATCAGCCCGACCAGCCCCTCGCTGCGCTGCCGCAGCCGCACCGGGCGCTCGTAGCCCAGCACGTCCAGCGCGGCCAGCACGGACTGACGGGTGGTGGCGGCGACGCCCGGCTTCCCGTTGAGGACCCGGCTGACGGTCGCCTCGCTCACCCCCGCCTGCGCAGCGATGTCGGAAAGCCGTGTGGTCACAGGATTGGACTGTACCGGTCGCATCTCAGACTGCCCACCAGGTGGCGCAATCCGCGGGCATCTCGGTGCGTACGGGGCCGGGCTCGACATCGGCGCTGGCGAGCAGCAGCGTGCCGGGAGTGGCCACGGAGACCCGGGTGGCGGTGAGGTTGACCATGCAGACGAACGAGCCGTCGGCGGTGTCGCGGCGGAAGGCCAGCACGCCCTCGGGGGTGTCCAGCCAGGTCACCTGGCGGCCGGCCCCGAGCGCCGGGTGCTCGCGGCGCACGGCCAGCGCGCTGCGGTAGAACTCCAGGGTCGAGGTGGGGTCGCCCTCCTGGGCCGCGACGGTCAGGTCCTTCCAGTCGGCGGGCTGCGGCAGCCAGCTCGGGCCGCCCTCGACGGGACCGAAACCGAACGGCGGCGCCTCACCGGACCACGGCAGCGGCACCCGGCAGCCGTCGCGCGTGCCGTCCTGGCCCGAGCTGCGGAAGAACGCCGGGTCCTGGCGCACCTCGTCGGGCAGGTCGACGACCTCGGGCAGGCCCAGCTCCTCGCCCTGGTAGAGGTACGCCGAGCCAGGCAGCGCCAGCATCAGCAGGGTCGCTGCCCGGGCCCGGCGCAGGCCACGCGCCTCGTCCCCTTCCGCGAGGCGCGTGGAGTGCCGTACCACGTCGTGGTTGGACAGCACCCAGGTCGCGGGCGCGTGCACCGCGTTCATGGCGCTGAGCGAGCGGTCGACGACCTCGCGCAGGTCCGCCGCGTTCCAGCCGGTGGTCAGGTAGGAGAAGTTGAAGGCCTGGTGCAGCTCGTCGGGCCGGATGTACAGGGCGCTGCGCTCCACGGTCGGCGTCCACGCCTCGGCCACCGCGATCCGCTCGTCGTCGTACTCGTCGAGGATGCGCCGCCAGCCGCGGTAGATCTCGTGCACGCCGTCCTGGTCGAAGTACGGCACGGCCTCGGTGCCGAGCAGCTTGACCTGCTCGTCGTGGCCGATGTCCGGCAGCCCGGCCGCCTTGACCAGGCCGTGCGCCACGTCGATGCGGAAGCCGTCGATGCCGAGGTCCAGCCAGAACCGCAGGATGGAGCGGAACTCGTCGTGCACGGCCGGGTGGTCCCAGTTGAAGTCGGGCTGCTGAGGGGCGAACAGGTGGAGGTACCACTCGCCGGGGGTGCCGTCCGGTTCGGTGACCCGGGTCCAGGCCGGACCGCCGAAGATCGACTCCCAGTCGTTCGGCGGCAGTTCGCCGTTCGCGCCGTTGCCCGGCCGGAAGTGGAACCGCTCCCTCAAGGGCGAACCGGGGCCCTCGCGCAGCGCCTGCTTGAACCACTCGTGCTGGTCGGAGCAGTGGTTGGGCACCACATCGACGATCACCTTCAGACCCAGGCCATGGGCGTCGCGCACCAGGTCGTCGGCGTCGGTCAGGGTGCCGAACATCGGGTCGACGGCCCGGTAGTCGGCGACGTCGTAGCCCGCGTCGGCCTGCGGGGAGGCGTAGAAGGGCGACAGCCACACGGCGTCCACGCCCAGCCGCTTCAGGTACGGCAGCCGGGAGCGGATACCGGGCAGGTCGCCCATGCCGTCGCCGTTGCCGTCGGCGAAGCTGCGCGGGTAGACCTGGTAGATGACCGCGTCGCGCCACCACTCCCGCCGCCCGGAGGCGGCGGAGGAGGCGTCGGTGGGGACTGCGTCGGTGACGTGCTGGGTCATGGATTCCCTTACAGGATGCGGGGGGAACGACAGAGAAGCTTGCGGGGTGCTGGGCCGGACGGTCAGGACTTGGTGCCGCCGGCGGTCAGCCCGGAGACCAGGCTGCGCTGCACGAGCATGAACACGAGGGCCGCCGGAATGGTGATGATGATCGCGGTGGCCGAGGTCCACGCCCAGTCGGGCCGCTGGTCCTGTGCGAAGGTGCGGATGCCGACGGCGAGCGTGTAGTGGTCGGACTGCATGAACTGCGTGGCGTACGCGACCTCGCCCCAGGCGGTGAGGAAGCTGTAGAACGCGGTCACCGCGAGGCCCGGCTTGGCCAGCGGCACGATCAGGCGCCAGAAGGTGCCGAACGGGGTGAGGCCGTCCACCCGGCCCGCCTCGTCGATCTCCTTGGGGATCGTGTCGAAGTAGCCCTTCATCATCCAGGCGCAGAAGGGCACCGCCGTGGTCGCGTACGCCAGGATCAGACCGAGGTAGTTGTCGAGCAGGTCCAACTCGGACAGAAGCAGATACAGCGGCACGATCAGCACGATACTGGGGAACATCTGGGTGACCAGGAACGTCCACATCAGCTGCCGGCTGCCCGGGAACTTCATCCGGGACACCGCGTACCCGGCGGTCGCCGCGAGGAAGACACCGAGGACGGTGGTGCCGCCGGCCACGACGACGGTGTTCAGGAACCACTTCGGCAGGTCCGAATGGGCCAGCACGTCGGTGTAGTTGTGGAAGCTGAGGTCCTTGAGCACCTCGCCGGGCTGCTGCCAGGCGTTCTTCGGGCCGAGCGAGATGAACAGGATCCACACCACCGGGAAGGCCGCGATGACCGTGGCCAGGATCAGGGTGGCGTGCAGGGCGATCGACGCCGCGGGGCCGCGCTCCTCACGCCCGCGCACCCTGCGGGAGGGGGCGGCGGGGGTACGGGCGGCGGCGGGAGCGGTCGCGGGGGTCTCGTGGGTCGCTGCGGTCATGGCGGTTGCTCCTTACGCCTGCTCGGACTTCAGGGTGCTGCGGCGGTAGAAGGTCGAGAAGGCCAGCAGGAGGGCGAGGATGATGATCCCGTAGGTCGCCGCTCCCGAGTAGTCCGAGATGCCGGTGAAGGCCTTGCGGAAGGCGTAGGTGACGAGGATGTCGGTGTCGCCGGTGGTGTTGTTGCCCAGCAGCAGGTAGATGACGTTGAACATGTTGAACGTCCAGATGCAGCCGAGCAGGATCACGGTGTTGGACACCGGGCGCAGACCGGGCAGCGTGACGTTGACGAACCGCTGCCAGGGGGAGGCGCCGTCCATCTCGGCGGCCTCGTACAGCTCCTTGGGGATCGACTGCAGGCCGCCGAGCACGGCGACCATGTTGAAGGGAATGCCGATCCAGACGTTCACCATGATCACGGCGATCTTCTGGGCGAGCGGGGTGCCCAGCCAGTTCTGCGCGGGCAGGCCGAACGCGGTGATGATCTCGTTGAACACACCGAACTGGGAGTTCAGCATCAGCCGCCAGGCGAAGACGCCGATGAACGACGGGACCGCCCAGGGCAGGATCAGCATCGCCCGGTAGAAGCCGCGCAGCCGCACCTTGCGGTTGAGCAGCACGGCGAGGCCCATGCCGATGCCGACCTGCAGCGCGACGCAGGAGACCGTCCACACGACCGTCCACACCAGGCGCGGGTAGAAGTCGCCGTCCGCGCCCGACAGGACGTGCCAGTAGTTGTGGAGGCCGACGAAGTCGTAGGTCGCGGGCCGGTGGAAGGCGCCGATGGTGCTGGCGACGTTCGACTCGTTGGCGTCGGTCAGCGACTGGTAGAAGCCGTACCCCAGCGGATACAGGACCAGCACGGCGATCACGACGGCGACCGGGGTCACCATCGCCCAGGCGTACCAGTACTTGTCCCAGGACCGCCTCAGGCGTGAAACGCGTGCGGGGCGCGGGGACCTGTCGTCCCGCGCTGTCTTGTCGGTCTGTGCCGTGCTCGCTGCGGTGCTCATCCTCATCGACTCTTTATCGGCTCGTTCGCGGCAGAGATGGGGTGGTTCCGCAGCCCCGGGGAGCCCCGGTCGGGGCGGCAGCGGGGAAGAACGTTCCCCGGGGCTGCGTGTCCTTCGGTTACGGTGCGGCTGCCGACCGTTCAGGTCAGCCGATGGAGTAGCCGGGCAGGAGCGTCTGGAACTGCTTGGCGGTGGCGTCCAGGCCGGACTTGACCGACGCGTCGCCCTGCAGGATCTTCACGTAGTTCTGCTGCAGCGGCGTGAAGAGCGAGCCGACCTGGGGGAGCGCGACACGCGGACGGGCGGTCTGCTCCAGGATCGGCTTGAAGCCGGCGATCTTGGCGTTGGAGGTGACCGCGGCGGTGTAGGCCGACGTGCGGGTCGGCAGGGTGCCGGTCTTCTCCGCGATGGTGATCTGGCTCTCGGTGGACGTCATGAACTGCGTGAACAGGTAGCTGGCGTCCAGGTTGCCCGAGCCCTGGTAGACGGCCAGGTCGTGGCCGCCGGTCGGGGCCTGGGCCTTGCCGCCGGCGCCGGCCGGTACGGGCGCGTAGCCGAGGTTGGCCTCCTTGCCCTTGAACGCCGAGCCGGTCAGGTCCTCGCTGACGGACCACGGGCCCTGGATCAGCATGGCCACCTTGCCGGTCTTGAAGGCGGTCTGCATGTTCTGGTAGGCGTTCGCGAAGTCGACCTTCATCGACGCCTCGTCGTAGATCTTCTTCGCGGTGGTCAGCGCGGTGACGGCGCTGCTGTCGCTGATGGTGATCTTCTTCGCCGAGGTGTCGGCCATGTCCGCGCCGTTGCTGTACAGCAGCGGGAGCAGGAAGTACGAGTCCGGGTTGACGTAGGTGCCGTAGGCACCGGTCTTCTTCTTGATCGTCTTCGCGTCGGCGATGAACTCGTCCCAGGTGGCCGGCGGCTTGGCGATGCCGGCCTTCTTGAACAGGTCCTTGTTGTACAGCAGGCCCAGGGTGTCGGTGACCGACGGGACGCCGTAGGTCTTGCCGTTGATCTTGGCCGTGTTCAGCGCACCCGTGCTGAAGTCCGAGGTGTTCTGCAGCGCGGGGGTGCCGTCGAGCGGGGCGATGTAGCCGAGCGAGGCGTACTCGGCCATCAGGCCCACGTCGGTGCGCACCACGTCCGGGGCACCCTTGCCGCTCTTGGCGGCCGACTTGAACTTCTGCTCGACGTCGGTGAACGGGACGCTCTGGTAGTTCACCTTGATCTTCGGGTACTTGGCCTCGAACTGCTTGATCAGGGCCTTGTACGTCGGGGCCTCGGTCGCCGCGTCGGAGGTGTCCCAGTAGGTGATCGTGCCCGAGACGTCCTTCAGGTCCTTCGGCTTGCCGTTGGCCTTGTCGTCCGAGCCGCCGCAGGCGGTGGCGGCCAGGGCGACCACGGTGACCGCGGCGGCGATCGATATGCCACGTCGCATATGAGCTCCTAGAAGAGGGTTGCCCGGATCATCCCTTGGGAAGACCGCGGGTGCCGTCTGTCCCAATCGACGGCCGCCGGGCGCGGGAGGAACGTAGCAAGGCTGCAAGTCCTTGCGAAAGATGTTGCAAGGAAATTTCCGCGAGATCCTTCAAGTGTGACGTCGCCGTTACCCCGGCATGCCCTCCGGGCTGCGGCGATACGGGTGCCCCGGCACTCCCGCCACTCGTTCCACCGGGAAGTAACCGATCTCCCCGGTCCCCCGGGAGCCCGCGCGCTCTTGCAGGCTGCCCTCCGGCGCCGAACTGACCTTGTCAAGACGCGTTGTTGGAATCTTTCTGCATCTTGCTGAAACGTTGGCGTAACGGTTAGGTTCACGCCACCCCTGGGTCGTTGATCAGTCAATCTCCCCCCACGCACAACGAAGTGCAGGAGCACACATGGCCAGAAAGACGCTGGCCGCCACGCTCGCCCTCGTGGCCGGCCTGGCGGTCCCCCTCACCGTCCCCACCGGTGCCGCCGAGGCGTCCCCGCCCGGCACCAAGGACGTCACCGCCGTCCTCTTCGAATGGAACTACGCCTCCGTGGCCCGCGAGTGCACCAGCACCCTCGGCCCCGCCGGCTACGGCTACGTCCAGGTCTCCCCGCCCGCCGAGCACATACAGGGCTCGCAGTGGTGGACCTCGTACCAGCCGGTGTCGTACAAGATCGCCGGCCGGCTCGGCGACCGCACCGCCTTCAAGAACATGATCGACACCTGCCACGCGGCCGGTCTGAAGGTCGTCGTCGACACCGTCGTCAACCACATGTCGGCGGGCAGCGGCACCGGCACCGGCACCGGCGGCTCGGCGTACACGAAGTACGACTACCCGGGCCTGTACTCGTACCCGGACTTCGACGACTGCACCTCCCAGGTCACCAACTACCAGGACCGCTGGAACGTCCAGCACTGCGAGCTCGTCGGGCTGGCCGACCTGGACACCGGCGAGGAGTACGTCCGCAGGACCATCGCCGGGTACATGAACGACCTGCTCTCGCTGGGCGCCGACGGCTTCCGCATCGACGCAGCCAAACACATCCCGGCCGACGACCTGGCGAACATCAAGTCCCGCCTGACCAACCCCTCCGTCTACTGGAAGCAGGAGGTCATCTACGGCGCGAACGAGGCCGTCCAGCCCTCCGAGTACACCGGCAACGGAGACGTCCAGGAGTTCCGCTACGCCTACGACCTCAAGCGCGTCTTCAACAGCGAGAAGCTGGCCTACCTGACCAACTTCGGCGAGGGCTGGGGCTACCTCAGCAGCTCCGTGGCCGGCGTCTTCGTCGACAACCACGACACCGAGCGCAACGGCAGCACCCTCAACTACAAGGACGGCGCCAACTACACCCTGGCCAACGTCTTCATGCTGGCCTGGCCCTACGGCGCCCCCGACATCAACTCCGGCTACGAGTGGTCCGACGCGGACGCCGGCCCGCCCAACGGCGGTCAGGTCAAAGCCTGCTGGCAGGACGGCTGGAAGTGCCAGCACGCCTGGCCGGAGATCATCCGCATGGTCGCCTTCCGCAACGCGACCCGGGGCCAGTCGGTCACCAACTGGTGGGACGACGGCAACAACGCGATCGCGTTCGGGCGGGGGAGCAAGGGCTATGTGGCGATCAACCATGAGTCCGGCAGCCTGACCAGGACGTACCAGACGTCCCTGCCCGCGGGCACGTACTGCAACGTGCAGAACAACACGACGGTGACGGTGAACTCCAGCGGGCAGTTCACCGCCACCCTGGGCTCGAACACGGCGCTCGCGGTCTACGCCGGCAAGTCGAGCTGCTGAACCCGGAGCGTCCCTTCCGGGTGTTGCCCGTCGTGTACCCGGACGAGCTGCCCGTCGTGGATGGGCGGTTCGTCCCGGACGCTCCAGTTCGGGTAGGACGCCGAGGACAGCGGGAGGGCGTCCGCCACGTTCCAGGAACTGTTGAGCGAGTCCCAGTTCCACTCCCGTGCGGCGGTTGAGAAGCGCGTCAAGATTGACGTTGAAACTTCTTGCTATGAGTTTCAAGACTCTTGCTGTAAAGCTTTCGGCGGCGATACGGTCGCGCCGGGTCGGACCCAACAGAGCCGCATTCGCTAGGAGTTACCGCCTGTGATAACGAGAGCGAGACGGGCCGCGGCCATCGCCGCCGCAGCCCTCGCCGCCGCACTGATCCAGCCACTGGCGGCCCACGCCGCCACCCCGCCCGCGCCCCCCTCGGACGCGGCCCTGGCCGCCCGGCCCGCCCGGCACGACGACACCCGCGAGCAGTTCTACTTCGTCATGCCGGACCGTTTCGCCAACGGTGACACGTCCAACGACAAGGGCGGACTGACCGGTTCCCGGCTCAGCACCGGCTACGACCCCACCGACAAGGGCTTCTACCAGGGCGGCGACCTCAAGGGCCTGACCAAGCGGCTGGACTACATCAAGGGCCTCGGCACCACCGCCATCTGGATGGCGCCGATCTTCAAGAACCGCCCGGTGCAGGGCACCGGCAGCAACGCCTCCGCCGGCTACCACGGCTATTGGATCACCGACTTCACCCAGGTCGACCCGCACTTCGGCACCAACAAGGACCTCAAGACCCTCATCTCCACGGCGCACGCCAAGGGCATGAAGGTCTTCTTCGACGTCATCACCAACCACACCGCCGACGTCGTGGACCACGGGGAGAAGTCCTCCGACTACCTCTCCAAGGGTGCCTTCCCGTACCTGACCGAGGACGGCCGACCCTTCGACGACGCCGACTACGCGGCCGGCGGCAAGAAGTTCCCGGCCGTCTCCAGCCGGTCCTTCCCGTACACCCCGAGGGTCACGAGCAACAGCAAGGTCCCGGCCTGGCTCAACGACCCGACGATGTACCACAACCGGGGCGACTCGACGTACGCCGGCGAGTCCACGACCTACGGTGACTTCTCGGGCCTGGACGACCTGTGGACCGAGCGTCCCGAGGTCGTGCACGGCATGGAGAAGATCTACGAGCGGTGGGTGCGGGACTTCGCCGTCGACGGATTCCGGATCGACACCGTCAAGCACGTCGACCTGCCGTTCTGGACGCAGTGGGCGACCGCGCTCGACAGGTACGCGGCGGCCCACGGGCGGAAGAACTTCTTCATGTTCGGCGAGGTCTACTCCGCCGACACGGACATCACGTCCCCGTACGTCACCCAGGGCCGCCTCGACGCCACCCTCGACTTCCCCTTCCAGGACGCGGCCCGCGCCTACGCCTCCCAGGGCGCAAGTGCCCGGAAGCTGGCGGGCGTCTTCGGCGACGACTACAAGTACACGACCGACAGGGCCAACGCGTACGAGCAGGTCACCTTCCTCGGCAACCACGACATGGGCCGTATCGGGTACTTCCTGAAGCAGGACAACCCGAAGGCCACCGACGCCGAGATCCTGAAGAAGGACGAGCTGGCCAACGAGCTGATGTTCCTCAGCCGGGGCAACCCGGTCGTCTACTACGGCGACGAGCAGGGCTTCACCGGCTCCGGCGGCGACAAGGACGCCCGCCAGACCATGTTCGCCTCCAAGGTCGCCGACTACCTGGACGACGACGAGATCGGCACCGGCCGCACCCACGCGGACGACTCCTACGACACGTCCGCGCCCCTGTACCGGCAGATCGCCGCGCTCTCCAGGCTCCGCAAGGCCAACCCGGCGCTGGCCGACGGAGTCCAGACCGAGCGCTACGCGGCCGACGGCGCCGGTGTCTACGCCTTCACGCGGACGGATGCCAGGACCGGCCAGGAGTACGTCGTCGCCCTCAACAACGCCGGCTCGGCACAGACGGCGGCCTTCGCGACGGGGTCCGCCGACATGTCGTACCAGGGCGTCTACGGCGCCACCGGCTCCGTGAGGACCGACGGTGACCGCAGGGTCAGCGTCACCGTCCCGGCCGAGTCCGCCGTCGTCTACCGGGCCGCCGGCACCCTCGCGAAGCCCGCCGCCGAGCCGGTCCTCACGCTGAGGGCCCCGGCCGACGGAGCCACCGGAACCGTGGAGATCGGCGCCGACACCGACGGCGGTCAGCTGAACCGGGTCGTCTTCGCCGCCCAGGTCGGAAACGCCAAGTGGCAGGTGCTCGGCTCCGCCGACCACGCCCCGTACAAGGTCACCCAGACCCTCGGCAAGGACGTCCCGGCCGGGACCGCGCTGCGCTACAAGGCCGTCGTGGTCGACTCGGCCGGGCACACCGCGAGCGCCACCGCGAGCAGCACCTCCGGCACCCCGCCCCCGCCCGGGGTCCCCACCGCCTCCTCCCGCGACTACGCGATCGTCCACTACAAGCGCACCGACGGCGACTACGACAACTGGGGCCTGTACGCCTGGGGCGACATCGCCGACGGCGAGGCCACGAACTGGCCGGCCAGCCACCCGTTCACCGGCCGGGACGCCTACGGCGCCTTCGCCTGGGTCAAGCTCAAGCCCGGTGCCTCCAACGTCGGCTTCCTGGTCATCGACAAGAACGGGAACAAGGACGTCTCCGCCGACCGGAGCATCGACGTCACCAAGACGGGTGAGGTGTGGGTCGAGCAGGGGAAGACGGACGTCCTGATGCAGAAACCCGACTATCCCGCGCAGGACACGACCAAGGCGGTCCTCCACTACCACCGCGCCGACGGCGACTACGACGGCTGGGGCCTGCACGTCTGGACGGGTGCCGCGAACCCCACCGACTGGTCGACCCCGCTGAAGCCGGTGAAGACTGATGCCTATGGCGCGGTCTTCGAGGTGCCGCTCTCCACGGGTGCCACCAGCCTCAGCTACATCCTCCACAAGGGCGACGACAAGGATCTCCCGGCCGACCAGTCTCTGGACCTCAAGGCCGACGGCCATGAGGTGTGGCTGTTGAACGGCCAGGAGAAGTACCTGCTGCCGCAGCCGGCCTCCAGCGCCGCGGCCCTGGACCTGAGCACCTCCAAGGCCATCTGGATCGACCGGGACACCCTCGCCTGGAACGGCGTCGACGGCGCCGCCTCCACCCAGCTGCTGTACTCCGGCGACGGCTCGATCACCGTCAGGGACGGGACGCTGACCAGCGACGACGAGCGCTGGATCCGGCTGGAGAAGACCACGCTGACCGACGCACAGAAGGCGAAGTACCCGCACCTGAAGGACTACACCGCCTGGTCCGTCGACCCACGGGACCGGGACCGGGTGCGCGAGGCGCTGAAGGGCCAGCTGGTCGCCTCGCAGCGGGCCGCCGACGGAGCCGTCCTGGCCGCGACCGGCGTGCAGATCGCCGGTGTGCTGGACGACCTCTACCCCGGCGCCACCAAGGCCGCGCTCGGACCGGTCTTCCACGACGGAAAGCCGACCCTCTCGGTGTGGGCGCCGACCGCACAGGACGTCTCGCTGGAGCTGGACGGCTCGGTCAGGGCCATGCACCGCGACGACACCACCGGCGTCTGGTCGGTCACCGGCCCCGCGTCCTGGAAGGGCAAGCCCTACCGGTACGTCGTGAAGGTCTGGGCGCCGAGCGTCCGCGCGATGGTCACCAACAAGGTCACCGACCCCTACTCGCTCGCCCTCACCGCCGACTCCGGGCGGAGCCTCGTCGTCGACCTGGACGACAGGTCCCTCGCCCCGAGCGGCTGGTCGGCCCTGCGCAAGCCCGCCGCCGTACCGCTGCGGGACGCGCAGATCCAGGAGCTGCACATCCGGGACTTCTCCGTCGAGGACCGCACATCCAAGCACCCGGGCACCTACCTGGCCTTCACCGACAAGGACAGCGACGGCTCCAGGCACCTGCGCGCACTGGCCCGGTCCGGGACGTCGTACGTGCACCTGCTGCCCGCCTTCGACTTCGCCACCGTTCCCGAGAGGAAGGCCGACCAGGCGAGCCCCGGCTGCGACCTCGCCTCCTACCCCGCCGACTCCGGCGAGCAGCAGGCGTGCGTGGCGAAGACCGCCGCGAAGGACGCCTACAACTGGGGCTACGACCCGTACCACTACACGGTCCCCGAGGGTTCGTACGCCACCGACCCGAACGGCACCGCCCGCACGGTGCAGTTCCGCAGGATGGTCCAGAGCCTGAACGAGGACGGCCTGCGGGTCGTCATGGACGTCGTCTACAACCACACGGCGGCCAGCGGCCAGGCGGACACCAGCGTGCTCGACAGGATCGTGCCCGGGTACTACCAGCGGCTGCTCGCCGACGGCTCGGTGGCCAGCAGCACGTGCTGCTCCAACACCGCGCCGGAGAACGCGATGATGGGCAAGCTCGTCGTGGACTCGATCGTCACCTGGGCGAAGGAGTACAAGGTCGACGGGTTCCGCTTCGACCTGATGGGCCACCACCCGAAGGCCAACATCCTGGCGGTCAGGAAGGCCCTGGACGCGCTGACCCTGAAGAAGGACGGCGTCGACGGCAAGAAGATCATCCTGTACGGCGAGGGCTGGAACTTCGGCGAGGTCGCGAACGACGCCCGGTTCGTGCAGGCCACACAGCAGAACATGGCCGGCACCGGTGTCGCCACCTTCTCCGACCGCGCCCGTGACGCGGTGCGCGGCGGCAGCCCCTTCGACTCCGACCCCGGCATCCAGGGCTTCGCGTCCGGGCTGTACACCGACCCCAACGGGTCCACGGCCAACGGAACCAGGGAGGAGCAGAAGGCGCGCCTCCTGCACTACCAGGACCTGATCAAGGTCGGGCTCACCGGGAACCTCGCGAAGTACCACTTCACGGACACCGGCGGCAAGGAGGTCACGGGAGCGGAGATCGACTACAACGGCTCGCCCGCCGGCTACGCGGACGCGCCCGGCGACGCCCTCGCCTATGCGGACGCGCACGACAACGAGTCGCTGTTCGACGCCCTGGCCTACAAGCTCCCGAAGGACACCTCCGCGTCCGACCGGGCCCGGATGCAGGTCCTGGCGATGGCCACGGCCGCCCTGTCGCAGGGGCCGGCCCTGTCCCAGGCGGGCACCGACCTGCTGCGCTCGAAGTCGCTGGACCGCAACTCCTTCGACAGCGGGGACTGGTTCAACGCCATCCACTGGAACTGCGCCGACGGCAACGGCTTCGGGCGCGGGCTGCCCATGGCGGCCGGCAACCAGTCCACGTGGGACTACGCCCGGCCGCTGCTCACGAGCGTGAAGGTCGGCTGCCCGCAGATCACCGGCGCCTCCGCCGCCTACCGGGACCTGCTGAGGATCCGGACCACCGAGAAGGCGTTCTCGCTCGGTACGGTCACGCAGGTGCAGGACCGGCTGTCCTTCCCGCTGTCGGGGAAGGACGAGACCCCGGGGGTGATCACCATGAGGCTCGGTGACCTGGTCGTGGTCTTCAACGCCACGCCGGAGCGGCAGGAGCAGAGGATCGGCGGCCTGGCCGGGACGCGGTACACGCTGCACCCGGTGCAGGCGCGGGGTGCCGATCCGGTGGTGAAGAACTCTGCCTACGCGGCCGGCTCGGGCACCTTCAGCGTCCCGGCGCGGACGGTGGCGGTGTTCCGGCAGGCGGGGAAGTAGGGTCGGGGCCGTCGTCGTAGAACAGGAGTGCCCATGCCGCAGATCACCGTCGACTACTCGTCCCCGGCCGAGGACCGCTTCGACCTGGACGGCTTCGCGCGGGCGCTGCACGAGGCGACCGTCGAGATCGCCGGGGCGAGGCCCGAGGCGTGCAAGACGCTGTTCCGGTACAGCGACCGGCGCGCGTTCGGGTACGAGGACCCCGAGAAGCACGCGATCTTCCACGTGACCTTCGGGCTCCTCGCCGGACGCACCGACGAGACGAAGGCGAGACTGACGGAGACGGCGCTCGAACTGCTGCTAACGTACGTGCCGCCGGAGGACGGCGTCACCCTGCACGCCTCCGCCGAGGTCCGTGACCTCGACCCGTCGTACCGGAAGTCCGAGCGCTAGCGGACGCTCAGGAACCGAGGGCGATCAGCCGGCCGACGAGCTCCGCGAAGGGGCCGTCGGCCGGCTCGTCCTTGACCATGGTGCGCAGCAGGTCGGCCATGTCCGTGTCGTAGGCGGCGCTGACCGCGGCCAGCGCGGCGAAGTCGTGCACCAGCTGGAGCTCCAGCTCGGCGCGCGGGATGCGCCGGCCGTCCAGCCAGATGAGGGCCGTGGACTCGGCGAGCGAGATCCAGGAGCGGACGACCAGCTCCAGGCGCGGGGAGGCGTCGGTGACGCCGAGGTGCGACAGGATCTGCTCGTACGCGGCTTGGCGCACGGAGTCGATGAGGGCGTTGGTGGCCGAGGAGCCCACCGCCGGGCCGCCGCGCATCAGCGCGGAGAAACCGGGGCCGTGCTCCTCCACGAAGTCGAAGAAGCGGCGCATCACACGCAGCAGCCGGGCGCCGAGCGAGCCCTGGTGAGGCTCGGTGAAGCGGCCCGCGAGATCCTCCGAGGCGCGCTTCAACGCGGCCTCGTACAGGCTGAGTTTGCCGGGGAAGTAGTGGTACACGAGCGGGCGCGAGATGCCCGCGGCCGACGCTATCTCGTCGATGGAGACCTCGTCGGGCGAGCGTCGGCTGAACAGGTCGAGGGCGACACCGATCAGCTGCTGCCGCCGCTCCTCGACGCCCATCCTGCGGCGAACCCCGGTACTCATGCGAACACCTTACCGATCGGATCCGGCCGCAGGCGTTCACATGTCGAGCACCAAACGATCGCTCCTGGACCGGGACACACAGATCAGTATCGAGTCGGCCCGCTCCTCGTCCGTCAGCAGCTCGTCCCGGTGGTCGATCTCGCCCTCCAGCACCCGCTGTTGGCAGGTCCCGCAGAACCCCTGCTCACAGGAGTAGGCGGTGCCCGGCAGTTCCCGGCGCACGGCGGCCAGCACGGTGGAGTCCGCCGGTACGGTCAACGTCCGCCCGCTGCGCCTCAGTTCGACCTCGAACGCGGCGTTGCCGTCGGACGGGAGCCGCGGCGCGAACCGCTCGAGGTGGGCGTCCGGAAAGCGTTCCGCGACGGCCGCCATGAGCCCCTCGGGCCCGCAGCAGTACACGGCGGCACCCTCGCTCACCTCCAGCGCGCCGAGGTCCGGCCGCCCCTCGACGACGGTCACCCGGTCGCCGCCCAGCTTCTCGGCCTCCTCCAGGAACGGCATCGAGGCCCGGCCGCGACCGGCGTACACCAGCCGCCAGTCGGCGTCCGCCGGAAGCGCCCGCAGCATCGGCAGCAGCGGTGTGATCCCGATCCCGCCGGCGACGAAGAGGTACGACGGCGCCTCGACGAGCGGGAAACGGTTCCGCGGCCCGCGCACCTCCAGCTCCATGCCCTCCGTCACCTGCTCGTGCACCTCGCGCGAGCCGCCACGCCCGTCCTCGGCCAGCCGGATCGCAACGGTGTACGAGGAGGGGTCCTCGGGATCGCCGCACAGCGAGTACTGCCGTACGAGCCCCGACGGCAGCACGAGGTCGAGGTGCGCGCCGGGCTCCCAGCGCGGCAGGTCCCGTCCCTCCAGGCGGAGCCGGACGACACCGTCGGCCACCGTCTCGTGCGCGGTGACCAGCAGCCGCAGGGCCCGGGAGCGTGGCCGGCCGGAGACCGGCGGGTCGAGTGCGGGCAGCGGCCACAGCGGCGAGGCCTGGATCCGGCGGCGCAGGGCCCGCCGGGTCAGCAGGGCCGCGCCCGCGACGAGCGCGACCGTACGCGGCTTCGGCATCAGGCGGCCCTCTTCTCCGCCGCCGTGGCGGCCGGGGAGGAGGCCAGGTAGGCGACGGCCTGCTCGGTGTCGCCCTCCTGCGAAGGGTGGTAACCACGGCTGAGGTAGCGGGGGATGGACCTGAGCATGTCCCCGGTCCCGGGCAGCAGACCCCGCCTGCCGCGGACGTAGAAGTCCTTGAGGCCGGCCTTGCCGTCGACGAGGGTCGGGTCGTTCTCCATGAAGAACCGCGCCCCGCGCTGCCACAGGAACACCAGCGCGCTGAAGGCCGTGGCCCAGGTCCGCACCCGCCGGCTGTAGCTCCCGTCGACGTGCGTGAACAGCTCGAAGGCGACGGAGCGGTGCTCCACCTCCTCCGCGCCGTGCCAGCGCAGCAGGTCCAGCATGGTCGGATCGGCGCCGCACCGGTCCAGCTCGTCCGCGTTGAGCACCCAGTTGCCGAGGAACGCGGTGTAGTGCTCGATGGCCGCGATGAGCGCCACCCGCTCCATCAGCCACCAGCGGCGGGCCCTGCCGGGCGGCAGCGTCCGGTCGCCGAGCAGCTTCTCGAAGAACCAGTCGACCTGTGCGGTGTACGGCGTCGGATCGAGCCCCAGCTCCCGCAGGTGCGGCAGCACCTCGTCGTGCGCCTGGGAGTGCATCGCCTCCTGTCCGATGAACCCGATGACGTCCTCACGGAGCCGGTCGTCCCGGATGTACGGCAGCACCTGCTTGTACACGTGCACGAACCACCGCTCACCGGCGGGCAGCAGCAGGTGCAGCACGTTGATGGTGTGCGTGGTGAAGGGATCTCCCGGCACCCAGTGCAACGGCGTGCCGTCCCAGGAGAAGGACACCTTGCGTGCCTTGAGCGGCACCCGGGCCTGCGTGTTAGACATGGCGTCAATGTACTGGCGAGTAGGGGTGCTGAGAACCCCCGCGGCCGACCTTGTTTACGTCGGTGTCAACAAAGGCCCGTGGCTACCGCAGCCCGGTGACCGGCCGCCCGTCCTGCAGCGTGCCCCGCAGCTCCGCCCGGGCCCCCTGCTTGGCCCGCGCGACCAGGAACCGGCCCTGCCCGGCGGCGGTGACCCCGCCCCCCGCCTGGACCGACGCCGTGTCCTTGTCACCCGCCGCCAGCAGGTACCAGTGCCCGGCGGCGGACTTCCACAGCACGCCGGCCAGCACATGGGGATCACGCGGTCCGCACGACCGGGCGTCCGTGCCCCTGGCGACCACCGCGCCGACCCGCCCGCCCGGCGTGTGGAACTGGGCCAGCGCGCCCGTGCCGTCGCCGCGCCAGGTCTCGGCCCTGGCGCACACCCAGTCGGCCGCCCCACTGCCGTCGGGCAGCGGCTGCTCGGCGAACGACCAGGCGTTGACACTGCGCACCCCGGCGGAACGCTCCACCGCCAGCGAGCAGGCGAACGGCGCCCAGGTCCGCAGCCCGGCCGCGCCGGACGCCTCACCGGTCGAGCCGGGCCGGCCCGCGGTGAGATGGACCGGGGCCAACTCGCCCAGGTCCGTGCTGAGTCGCGTGCCGGAGGCATCGGTCAGCTGGAGCACCGTCCAGGAGGTGCAGGCGCCGGGACGCAGCGCCGGGCTGGCCAGCGGGGCGGTGATGCCGTCGGTGATCGTCAGCGACGTCGCGGCCGCCTCCGGCTTCATCAGGTCCCGCGCGGCCGCCTTCTTCACCCAGGGCGCCGTCAGGTACTGGACGTTGCCGTCCGAGCGGCCCAGCACCAGCGCGCTCGCCTCGGGGCCGGTCGCGCCGTCGGCACGGGCGAGGTCGAGGGCCGCGCCCTGGGTGCCGTCGACCGGCTCGGCGTAGCGCGCGATGCGCAGACCGTCGTACAGCATCACCACGCGGGCGTTGTCCACCTGGCCCGCGTACAGCAGCTGGGGCGGGCCGGCCGGGCCGCCGGTGTCGGTGCCGGGGGTCGCCGAGACATGGACCGTCCCGCCGGGGCGGGCCCATACCGCGAGAGCGCGGCGCAGCAGGGCCGTGTCGCCGGTGAGCGGACCGCGCGCGGGCCACACCGAGAAGTCGGTACGGGCGGCGGACTCCCAGGCGGTGGGGGTGACCCGGATCAGCCTGGCGGGGTCGAGGGCGGCCTCGGCGGCCGGATTCCCGGCGTAGGCGGGTGCGGCGGCGCCGTCCGGGCCCCAGCCGTCGCCGGGCAGTGCGACCAGCGCCCCGCACACCGCGAGCGCCGCGGCGGCCGCGAGCACGGCCTTGGTGTGCTGGCGGCGGCGCATCAGATCGGTGGGCCGCGCCTGGAGCAGACAGGGGTCGAACTCGGGGGAGTCGAGCAGCGCGGGCTGCGTGGGCACGCCGTTCGCCGCGGCCAGCGCGCCGCCCACGTCGTCGACCCCGCAGGCCGTGAGGACCGCGCGGATGCCGACGTCGGGCAGCTGCTCCAGGCCGCGCAGCACATAGGCGGCGCGGGCCGGCCCGGACAGGGCGGACAGCCGCTGGTCCAGGGCCAGCTCGTCGGCGCCGCCCGAGCGCGGGAACAGCTTGAGGCCCCACACCTGGGGCAGCAGCGGCGGCAGCTGGGCGAGCCGCGGCAGGCCCTTGCGGGGGCGGGCCGCCTCCAGGGCCGCCCGCAGGACGCGCTCACGCAGGAAGGCGTACCCGGGGTCGCTCTCGTGGCCCGAGGCCTGGGCCGGGATCGCGGGCTGCCGGCCCCGGCCCCGGGGCAGGGACCGCTGGGCGAGGGCGTGTGCGGTCACCACGCGGCGGCTGCGGCCCAGGCCCGGTGGCAGCACCAGGTAGGCGATCCGGACCAGCCGTGGGTAGTGCTCGACGAGCGCGGCCTCGGCCTGCTCGAGGTCGACCGGTGCGGTGCCTTCGGTGGAGGCGGGTGCGTGACGCTGGGCTACATCCTGTGACTGCACGTCCGGGAAAACGAGCGAGCCGGATGTTGGTCACCCCGGACGGGTGATTCACCCCTCCGGCTCGACCAGCAGACGGGCGTAGTTGGCCATCGACCGCTGGTAGCGCGGCAGATGCGGGGCGAGGGCGCCGAGGACGAGGGACAGGCCCTCGCGATCGCGGCCGAGACTGGACAGGCACAGCGCGAGAGTGGCCCGTACCGCGTCGTCCAACTCGTCGGACGGGGCGTCCAGTTCGGGCGTGAGCAACGTGACGCCCTCCTCCGCCCGGCCGGTGTTCCTGAGCGAGCTGGCCAGCTGGATCCTGGCCCGGCGGCCCTTGTAGCCGCTCAGTCCCCGGGCCAGCGCCTCCCGGTACAGCGGCACCGCCTTGTCCGAGTGCCCGGTCGAGTCCCAGGCGCAGGCCTGCTCGAAGGGGCCCAGCGGGCTGTCCTCGGGCAGTTCGGCGACCAGGCTGTCGATCAGTGCGCGGAACTCGTGGGCGCGCTCTTCCGGACAGTCGTCGAGGGTGGCCCAGGCGGCGGCCACGCGGTCTTCCCAGTTCTGGTTCACCGCGTCACCCTCGCACACCCGTGCGTGTCCGGCACCGGATTTGAGCGCCCGGCGGCCCGCAGCCGTATCCGAAGGGGCTGAGGCATGCTTGGCCCACAGGACCGGAGGAACAGATGAGGGTGACAAGGGCGGTGCTCTGTGCGGCGGCCGTACTCGCGCTGGCGGGCTGCGGCTCGGGCGGGGGCACCGAGGCGGTCCCGCCCACCGCGACCGGCAGCCTGGAGAGCCTGGCCGCCGAGGTGAAGTGCAAGCCGAACATGCAGACCGACGCCGACGAGCTGCGCCAGGCCATCTGCACCAACGGCGCGGGGAAGTTCATCCTCGCCACCTTCGCCACCGACCGCGGCCAGCGCGAGTGGATCAACGACGCGAAGGACTACGGCGGCTACTACCTCGTCGGCCGCAAGTGGGTCGCCGTCGGTGACGACGGGGTCGTCAAGGCGTTGCGCGGCACCCTCGGCGGGGACGTGGAGATCGGCACGAACCACGCCGCCCACTCGGGGCACAGCGGCTGAGACCGCCAGAAGGCCGGTGACGGGAGGGGGGTCCGTCACCGGCCTCGTTCCTGGCCCGGGTCAGAGGGTCATGCGCACTTCTGGCCCTGGTTGATGCAGTTGGCGATCCTGTTGGCCAGGCCGCCGGTCGTGACGCTGATGAAGTCGTCGTGGTCGGTGATCGCCTTGTGCAGCTCTTCGGGGAAGCCGTCGACCGCGTAGGCGTTCTTCACCGTGCCGTCCGCCTGGATGACGGGCTGCGGCACGTTGTAGACCAGGCGCATCGTCAGCTGCGGGATCGCCTTGAAGCCGTTCGGGCAGACGCCGCTCGCGGGATCGGCGAAGGCCACGTGCGTACGGTGGTTGGCACTGTCGATGTTCACACCGTCCCAGCAGCTCTGGAAGGCGAACGAGCGCACCACGTTGCTGCCCTGCGGGCAGATCGGGTACTTGTCGGTCAGCTGCACCTTGTTCTCGAAGCCGGTGCAGCTCCAGTGCGCGTTGGCGTTGGCCGGGCCGTTGACGAAGGCCTTGGCGTCACCCGTGATGATCCGCAGGAACTGCGGCATCGCGACGACCTTGCTCGCCGGGCTGCCGACGTACTTGATCTGCGCCTGCTGGGCGACCAGGATCTTGCCGACGTTGAGGTCCTTGCCGCCGCCGTCCGCGCCGGCGTCCTTCTCCTGGGTGCCGTCCTGCTCGCGGATGACCGGCCAGTAGTACGCCGACAGGTCGTTCCTGTTCTGGCAGCTGGTGCCGCCCTGCAGGAACGTCTGGTTGCTGGAGAACGCGTTGACCTTCTGGTTGCCGACGTAGTCGTGGACGTGGTGGGCACCGTTGTTCACGCCGGGCGCGACGATCACGTTGTCGCTGTTGTGGTTCTGGTTCGCGTTCACGCCGCAGCGCGTGGTGAACGTGCCCGTCGAGGCGTTCTGCAGCTGGCGCGGCCTGCCCTGGACGTTCGGGGCGACCTTCGTGATGTCCACGAAGTCCGCCGCGGCCGGGCCGTCACCGCCCTGGCCACCGTTGTTGGCCTGCTGCTGGCCTCCCTGCTGCTGGCCACCCTGCTGCTGACCGCCGTTGTTCTGCTGCTGGCCGCCGTTGTTCTGCTGCTGACCACCGGTGTTCCCCCCAGCGGTGGTCTGGTTGGCGGCCTGCGTGGTGCAGGCGGCGAGCTGCTTGATCGCGTTGTCGAAGGAACCGCCGACGCGCTGGATGTCGATCCTGATCCGGTCGATCGTCGCCGACCGCTTGTCCTTGAGGGGACCGACGATCGCGTTCTGCACGAAGTTCGGATCCTTGGCCTGCGTGTTCCGGGTGGAGGCGAGCCGGTTGTAGGCCTCGGTGATCTGCCGGTCGAGGTTCGCCAGCTCCGTCGCCACACCCTGGCGGGCCCGCCAGGGCACGTTCGTCAGCTTCTGCTGGACGTCCGGGCAGGAGATCGTCGCGACCTGCGCCGTCGCGGCCTTCGTCTGGTTGCCTCCCCACGTCTGGTTGTTCGACTCGTGCGCCGAGGCGTAGAAGTTCGCCCAGATCAGCCCGCCCCCACCGAGCGCTAGGGCCGCCGATGCGGCTATGGCCTTGGTGGCCAGCGGCGTACGGCGTTTTCGTGTGTTGCGTCCCATGGAACTCCTCTGACTTCCTTGCGGGGCAGCATCGAGGCGCCCGACAGGAGTGAAGCGGCGCCCTTCCATACGGACGTCGTCCCAGAGGTGTTCACCGGTCTCACAAATTCCTCGCAGAAACAGTGGAGTTGGCAGGTCAGCGGTCCCGGTCCAGATGGGCGAGGACCGCCAGCACGCGCCGGTTGTCGTCGTCCGACACCTCCAGGCCCAGTTTGGCGAAGATGTTGGAGGTGTGCTTGGCGACGGCCCGTTCCGTCACCACGAGCTGGGCCGCGATGCCCGCGTTCGACCGGCCCTGCGCCATCAGCTCCAGCACCTCCAGCTCCCGCGGCGTGAGGCGGCCGAGCGGCTGGTCGTCGGCCGCCCGCCGGGACAGCAGCTGCTGGATGACCTGCGGGTCCATCGCCGTACCGCCGGCCGCCACCCGGCGTACGGCGTCGATGAACTGCTCGGCGTCGAACACCCGGTCCTTGAGCAGATAGCCGATGCCGCCGGTGCCGTCGGCGAGCAGCTCGCGCGCGTACAGCTGTTCCACGTGCTGGGAGAGCACCAGCACCGGCAGCCCGGGCCGGGCCCGGCGGGCCGCGAGCGCGCACTGCAGGCCCTCGTCGGTGTGCGTGGGCGGCAGCCGTACGTCGACCACGGCCACGTCCGGGTCCAGCTCGGCGAGCGCCTCGGCCAGTTCGGGCCCGGACTCGACGGCGGCCGCGATCTCGAAACCGAAGGCCGTAAGCATCCGCACCAGCCCGTCGCGCAGCAGGAAGAGGTCTTCGGCTAGGACGACGCGCACGGGATCTCCATGGTCACCAGGGTGGGGCCGCCGACGGGGCTGCTGACGGCCAGGACGCCGTCGAATGTACCGAGCCGGCGTTCGACCCCGGCGAGTCCCGAGCCGGCGCCGACCGCCGCGCCGCCCGTGCCGTTGTCGGTGACGGTGATCCGCAGCCGGCCGTCGGTGTGGCGCAGGTCCACCCGGAGCCGTTCGGCGCCGGAGTGCTTGACGGCGTTGGTGAGCACCTCACTGACGGCGAAGTAGGCCGCCGACTCCACGGGCGCGTCCGCCCGGCCGGGCAGCTCCACGGTCACCTCCGTGGGCAGCGGCAGCCGCAGCGCCAACGCCCGTACGGCGTCGCCGAGTCCGCGTTCGGCGAGCACCGGCGGATGAATGCCGCGCACCAGGTCGCGCAGTTCCTCCAGGGCCTCGGCCGAGTTCCGGCGGGCCTGGGCGAGCAGCTTCTTCGCCTGGGCCGGGTCCTGTTCCACCAGCATCTCGATGGTGCCGAGGTCCATGCCCATGGCGACGAGGCGGGCCTGCGCCCCGTCGTGCAGGTCCCGCTCGATGCGCCGCAGTTCGGCGGCGGAGGTGTCCACCGCGTCCTGCCGGGTCTCGGTCAGCACCCGGATGCGTTCGGCGAGTTCGGCGTCACCGCCGAGCACGGCGCCGGTGAGCCGGAAGTGCACGGTCAGCAGCCGGGCGGTGTACCGGAAGGCCACGGCCAGGAGCACGGCAGCCAGCACGGCGGCGGCCAGCGCGGTCAGCGGTCCGTGGACCGGCACGAAGAGATACCAGTACGGGCCGTCCTCCACGCGCCACATCCCGGCCGCCACTGCGAACCCCTGGAGCGGGTAGAACACCAGCACCGCCGGCAGCAGCGCGGTGACGAAGCCCGCGGTCATGTGCACCGGCAGCCACCGCACGTCCCGTCGCACCTGAGGGTCGCGGAGCAGCGCGACGGTGCGCGTCCAGGGGCCGGCGCCGGTGGGGAGCGGCTGGTACACCGCCGGGATGCGGATCCCCCGCCACTCCTCGGCGAACCTCCGGTGGGCGTCCGCCAGCGCCCGTACGCCGGTCAGCACCGCGGGCGTGGTGACGAGCCCGATGCCGAGCGGGATGAGCACCACCGAGACGAGGGTCAGGGCGAAGAACGCCACACCGCAGGGCAGTACCACGATGGCCAGCACGAGCCCCCGTACGGCGTCCAGCACCACGCCCCGGGCCCGGGTGCGCAGGTCGTCTCTTGTCGCGTCGGTCGTCATGCCGCCAGTCTCACCGAGGGCGGCGTGCGGGTCACTCGCCCGAGGACCCCTCTTCGGGGGTGTCGCCAGGTACACCCCCGCCGCCGGCCAGCACCTTCGCCTCCACCTCCGGATCGACACCCTTGAACGTCCGGTCCGGCCGGACCGGCGCCACCCCGCCGATCCCGGTCAGCCACCGCCAGGTGTCCGCGACGGTCTCCGCGGCCGGCCGGCACACCAGCCCGGTGGCCAGCGCACGGGACACGTCGGTGCGGTGGGCGCAGGCGTACAGCTCAGTGTCTGGCGGCACCCACACCGGCAGCTCGGTCCACGGTTCGATCCCGGCGGCCAGGATCACCTCCGGGTCCGTCCAGCGCAGCCCGGCGTCCGCGCCGGTGACCCGGACACAGTGGTCGAGCAGCTCGCCCATGGTGCTGTGTCCCGGCGGCCCGACCAGGTCGTACGGCCCGCTCAGCGACTGTTCCGCCGCGCCGAGGAGCCAGCCGGCCAGGTCCCGGGCGTCGATGAACTGCACCGGCAGTTCGCGGGGCCCCGGGGCCAGCACCGGGCCGCCCCGGGCGATCCGGGTCAGCCACCAGGGCAGCCGGCCGACGTTCTCGTGCGGGCCGAGGATCAGCCCGGCCCGCACCAGCAGCGACTCCTCGGCACCGAATGCCTCGACGGCGGCCAGCTCACCGCCCCGTTTGTCGCGCGCGTAGTCGGTCGGACCGGCGTCGGCGGCGGCGCCCCCGACCGGCGTCCCGGCCTCCGCGACCCCGCCCAGGCTGGGCCAGGGCCAGGCGTACACGGACCGGCTGGAGACGTACACGTACCGCCCGGCACGGCCCCGCAGCAGCCGTGCCGCAGCGAGCACGGCACGGGGCTCTGCCGACCAGGTGTCGACCACGACGTCCCAGGTGCCGGGGTCGGCGGCGAGCGCGGCCAGGCCGTCCGGGGCGGTCCGGTCGCCGTGCAACGACCGTACGCCGGGCGGGGGTTGGCTTCGTCCCCGGTGGAATACGGTCACCTCCCAGCCGCGCCCCCGTGCCGCCTTGGCGACAGCCCGTCCCACGAACTCCGTACCGCCCAGCACCAGTAGCCTCATGCCGGTGATCCTGCCCGCTCCGGGCGCCCGGCGGTACGGGACTCTGCCGAGGGCAGAGCCGGGGGAGGGTCAGCGGGCGGTCGGCGGCGTGTACTTGTAGCCGACCCGGCGCACCGTCTGGATCGACTGACGGTGTTCGGCGCCCAGCTTGCGGCGCAGCCGGGCGATGTGCACGTCGACGGTGCGGCCGTCCCCGACGTGGCCGTAGCCCCACACCGTGGTGACCAGCTGGTCGCGGGTGTGCACCCGGTTCGGATGGGCCACCAGGTGCGCCAGCAGCTCGAACTCCAGGTAGGTGAGGTCGAGTTCCCGTCCGCCGACGTCGGCGGTGCGCTGCACCGGGTCGATCCGCACCAGCGGCGCGCCGTCCGTGTCCGGGGCCGCCTCCGGCTGGTCCGGCACCGCGACCGGCAGGAACGGCGGGTGCTGGTCGGCGGGGACCAGCACCAGGTAGCCGACCATCGGCGGCTGGCCGGGGAGGGTGGGCAGGGTGTGCTGCGGCGCGGGCAGCCAGGTGGCGCCCGGCGGCAGGAGGTCCGCGACGTCGACCACCTCGTCCCGGTCCACGGCGCGCAGCCGGTGCCGGGCGGGGGCGGTGAGGGTGGGGGCGGAGGAGAGAGAACGAGTGGTCGCCATGAGAGGTCAGCTCTTTCGCGCGAGAGGTTCGTCGGTGGGAACGACGGCCGCGATTCGTGGTCGGGCGCGCCGGAGGACGTACGTCGTTTCGCGCTGGCCGAAGGCCGGGGGTTACGGCTTTAGAGGGCCCGCGCGTTCATCGCGCGGCAACACACCCGGTCGAAGTCGTGGTGCTGACGGGAAGGCCAGAAGGGCTCGAGGTCATGGCGACCCGTCGCGGTGTACTTCTGGAAGCTGGCCATGCGCCCATTGAAGCAGACACCGGCGCCGGGCAGGAGTCTCCTCTCACTGCTTGGACGCTTCCTTGGCATGAAGTTGACGCGACGGGCACCCCGTCGGTACGCGACAGGGGCGCCCGCCGTGATGGCGGGCGCCCCTGTCGGAAACGAGGTGGATCAGACCTGGCCGGCCTTCTCCAGGGCGGAGCAGCAGGTGTCCACCAGCAGGCGGGTCACCACGTACGGGTCGACGTTGGCGTTCGGACGGCGGTCCTCGATGTAGCCCTTGCCGTCCTTCTCGACCTGCCACGGGATGCGGACCGAGGCACCGCGGTCGGACACGCCGTAGGAGTACTTGTCCCACGGGGCCGTCTCGTGCAGGCCCGTCAGACGCTCGTCGATGCCGGCGCCGTAGTTCTTGACGTGGTCCAGCGGCTTGGAGCCCTCGCCGAGCGACTCGCACGCGGTGATGATCGCGTCGTAGCCCTCGCGCATGGCCTTGGTGGAGAAGTTGGTGTGCGCGCCCGCGCCGTTCCAGTCGCCCTTGACCGGCTTGGGGTCGAGGGTCGCGGAGACGCCGAAGTCCTCGGCGGTGCGGTACAGCAGCCAGCGGGCCACCCACAGGTGGTCGGAGGCCTCCAGCGGGGAGACCGGGCCGACCTGGAACTCCCACTGGCCGGGCATGACCTCGGCGTTGATGCCGGAGATGGCGAGACCGGCCTTCAGGCAGTTGTCCAGGTGGGCCTCGACGATCTCGCGGCCGAAGATCTCGTCGGCGCCGACACCGCAGTAGTAGCCGCCCTGCGGGGCCGGGAAGCCGCCCTCGGGGAAGCCGAGGGGGCGGGAGCCGTCGAAGAAGGTGTACTCCTGCTCGATGCCGAAGATCGGCTCCTGCGCGGCGAACCGCTCGGCGACCTCGGCCAGTTCGGCGCGGGTGTTGGACGCGTGCGGCGTCATGTCGATGTCGAGGACCTCGCACAGGACGAGGATGTCGTCGCCGCCGCGGATCGGGTCCGGGCAGGTGAAGACCGGCTTCAGCACGCGGTCCGAGGAGTGGCCCTCGGCCTGGTTGGTGGAGGAGCCGTCGAAGCCCCAGATCGGCAGCGCGTCGAGACCGGCCGGGGTACCCGTGATGATCTTCGTCTTGGAACGGAGCTTGGCCGTCGGCGCGGTGCCGTCGATCCAGATGTACTCAGCCTTGAAGGTCACGGGGCCACATCCTTAGGGATAAGTCGGGTGCACTCGTCGTCGCGGGTGCTGCGGCGCTGCGGCACTGGGGCGCCGCTCGATCTGCCGGGCAGCCTGTCAACAGGCGATTTCCCGGCCGTTGCCCGTATGTGAACCCCGTGTTACCTGGCGGTTTTGTGTCACGGCTCACGTTGTGAGGTGCCGGAGGGTGAGGTATGCGCAGCGTCCGCCGCGGCTTTCCGGACCCCTTCGAGGAACTCCCGGACGGCGGCGCGCTGGTGGTCGTCGTAGCCGCGCAGCAGCTCCAGCGCACACTCGATCAGCGGCCCGAAGAAGGCCTGGCCGAGGGCCACGGCGCCGTCCGTCACCTCCACGACGACCTTCCGCCGGTCCGCCTTCCCGCGCACCCGCCGCACATGTCCTGCCCGCTCCAGCCGGTCCAGCAGCGCGGTCGTGCCCGCCGAGTTCAGCCCGAGCGCGGCCCCGAGCCGCCCGGCGGTCGTCTCCTCACCCGCCCGTCGCGCGTCCATCAGCGCGATCAGGGCGCGTACGTCCGTGGCGTGCATGCCGTTCTGCTGTGCGAACCGGGCACTGAGCAGGCCGAGTTCGACGGTGACGGCGCGCAGCAGGTGGACGGTCTCCATGCCGGATTGCATGCGGCGCCTCCGAAGCTATTATCTCGCTCAACGAATATCTCGCTGAACGAGATAATAGGGGGGTCACCGTGGCCGGATACGACAGCGAGGCCTTCGGGGCCGCGTACGACAAGGTGCTGGCGAAATGGCCCGCCGAGCGGGAGGCGCTGACGGTCGCCACGCCCTTCGGCGACACCCGCGTCAACGCCTGCGGCCCCCGGAAGGCGCCCCCGCTGCTCCTGCTGCCGGGCGGCGGCGGGGCCACTTCCGTCTCCTGGTACGCCCAGGCCGCCGAGCTGGGCCGGATCCGGCGGGTGTACGCGGTCGATGTGGCCGGCGCCCCCGGACGGAGCGGCCGGGCCGGCGACCGCCACCCCCGCACGGTCGCCGACCTGACGGCCTGGCTGGACGCCCTCCTGGACGGTCTGGGCGCCGGCTCGGCCGACCTGGGCGGCCACTCGTACGGCGGCTGGATCGCCCTGCACTACGCCCTGCGCGCCCCGGCCCGGGTGCGCCGCCTGTTCCTCCTGGACCCGACGCAGTGCTTCGCCGGATTCAAGGCGGCGTACCTGCTGCACGCGCTGCCGATGCTGCTGCGACCCTCCCCCCGCCGGGTCCGCGCCTTCCTGGAGTGGGAGAGCGGGGGAGCGGCCGTGGACCCGGACTGGCTCGCCCTCCAGGAGGCGGCCGCGGGCTTCCCGGCCGCGAAGCCGGTGACGGGCCCGCGCCCGGCGCCGGACGCGCTGCGGGCCCTGGACATCCGGGTCCTGCTGCTCGTGGCCGCGAACAGCAGGACCCATGACGCCCGCGAGGTGGCGGCCCGGGCGCAGGCGCTGCTGCCGCACGTGACGACCGCCGTGCTCGACGACGTCGCGCACCACGCGCTGCTGCAGGCGGCCCCACAGGTCCTGGCCCGCCACCTCACCGGCTTCCTGTCCGGTTCCTGAGTCTCACCCCACCTTCTCGATCACGGCGTGGCGGATGAGGAACTTGCCGGGCTCCCGGACCTGTTCGAAGGCCGCGTTGTTGAGCAGCACGCAGCTGCCGGAGACCGAGGTGACCTTCACCGTCGTGGACTTGTTGTTGTCCAGGTTGGTGACCTTCAGGGTCGTCCCGGCCGGGAACTGGTTGCTGGACGCGGCCGGGGCGCCGCCCTCGCCGGAGAGCGTGACCGTGGAGCCGTTGCAGACCTGCTGCCCGGAGCCCGCGGCGGCGGCTCCCGTGCCGGCGCCGCCCGCGTTGTCACCCGCGGCGGCGGACTGGGTGGGTGCCGCGCTCTGCTGGGCGCCGCCGGCCTGCTGTCCGGCGTTGTCCGCTCCCTGCGCCGCCTGGGAGCCCTGAGCCGACTCCCCAACGGTGCATCCGGCGGCCTTCTGCTGGACCTCGATCTGCTTGATGACCGCCTCGCGGTTGGCGATCCGGGCTGCCGACTGCGCGTCCGGATGAGCCTTCTGGTCCGTGATGAACTTGTCGTTGTTGCCGTGGGCCGTGGCCAGCCCCTGGCAGACGGTCGAGTCCCCGGCGGACAGTGTTTTCGCGTTGTGCGCGGGCTGGGCGGCGTTGGACGTGGTGGCCAGCGCGAAGGCCCCGCCGCCCGCCACCGCCGCGGCACTGACGAGCAGCGCGATCTTCTTCTTCGTGCCGAGAGTTCTCCTGCGCGACATGCGCGCCTCCTGAAGAGGTAGGGGAGCGTACGCCGCTATGTACGAGATACCGAACGAGGTTACTCAGCGGTTTCAGGAGTCGGTGAAGTGGCCTCTGTCACAGCGGAGTTGAGCCCTGCTCAGCTCTTGGTGTGCGTGAGGGCTTCCCGTACCGCCTCTTCCGTGCGGGCCACCAGGGCCGTTCCGTCGTCGGCGGTGATGATCGGGCGCTGGATGAGCCTCGGGTGTTCGGCGAGCGCGGTGATCCATCGCTCGCGCGCACTCGCGTCCCGCGCCCACTCCTTGAGCCCCAGTTCCCTGGCCTCGCCCTCCTGGGTGCGGGTGATGTCCCACGGCTCCAGGTTCAGCCGGTCGAGCACGGCCCTGATCTCGTCCTCGCTCGGCACGTCCTCCAGGTAGCGGCGGACGGTGTACTCGGCGCCCTCACTGTCGAGCAGGCTGATGGCGCTGCGGCACTTGGAGCAGGCCGGGTTGATCCAGATTTCCATGCGGCACACGGTACTCGCCCCCGGTTCTGTTCGATTTTCTGATGCCTCGGCAGTCCCACCTCGATCTGCTGTCACACCCGGCAATTACCCTCTTCACCTGGGCATTTGATGACCGTCCCGGACCTTTGATTGTCAGTGGCCGCCGGTAGACTGGAAGCAGTGTTCGAGACAGTCGCCGGAACCCCGGACGGCTGCCCTGACCGCGACAGGAGGATGCCCGTGCCCGCTGCCGCCCTGAAGCCGAAGCCGTTGCCCACCCAGTCCACCGTCCAGCACCCTGTGCTGTTCGACTCGCCGTACGAGCCCGTGACCAAGCGGCCGCTGCCGGCCGGACGGCCGCGCGAGTGGTACGTCACCCACAACCGCCGCCTGAAGGCCATGCGCCTGGCCATAGCCCTGCTCGACTCCGGGATCCACCAGCCGGCCCAGGCCCGCGACGAGACGATCCGCAGCACGGCCGAGGAGATCGGCATGCGCCCGCCCTCCGACACGACGTGCCACATGGTGCGCGCGTTCATGCGGTACAGCCGCTGACGCCGGCGCCGGGTGCCCCGTGTCCCTGGCGGCACCCGGCGCCGGAGGGCGTGCGGACCGCTCAGCCGTAACGCTCCAGCAGTCCGCGCACATACGCCTCCAGGCGCTCGCCCAGCACCTCGGGGCCCAGGTCCGTACGGCCCAGGGCGCGCCACGGCCCGGCCGGCTTGTCCGCGCCGGGGGCGTAGTGGAGCGCGTCCAGCAGCCGCCAGTGGAGATGGTCCCGGCCGTCGGCGAGACCATGGCCGCCCTGGCGCTCGTACCGGTCCCGGAAGGCCAGGCCGTGCTCCGGGCCGTGCAGCAGGGCCAGGGCGGTCGAGCAGTGCGCGACGTCGAGATCGGCGGGGCCCCAGGAGGTCTCGACCCAGTCGACGACCCCGCTGATCCGCGTGCTCCGGCCGTCGTCCGTGAAGAGCACGTTGCCCGGGTGGTAGTCCCGGTGCAGAAAGCGGCCCCGGTGCGGCGGCGGGTCCCGGCGGATCACCTCGACGGCCTCTTCCCACGGCTCCCCCGCCGGGGTCCGCACGCGTTCCGGTGACGTCCATGCCTGGTAGGTGCGCGGCCGTTCCCGGGGAACGACCGCGTGGATCCGTACCAGCTGGGCCGCCAGCAGATCGAGCCGGCGGTCCAGGGCCGTCCCGTCCGCGTCGTCCACCCGGACCCGGCCGGGCAGCCTGGTCATCAGCAGGGACGGGTGCTCGCAGTGCTCGGTGGCGGCGTCCACGGCGACCAGCGCCGGGGCCGGAACGCCCTCCTGGCCGGCGAGCAGCCCGAGGACCTCCGCCTCCCGGGACAGCAGCTCGGGGGCGTGCCGGCGGAAGAAGGGCTTCACGAAGCTGCGCAGCACCAGCTCCTCCCCGTTGTCGAGGGTGAGCGCGCGCATCTGCGACGACCAGCCGCCCTCGAGCGGCCGCGTGTCCACGACCGTACGTCCGGCGGGCAGCTGCTTGGCCACCCAGGCCCGGGTCGCCGACCAGCCCCGCGCTCCGTCGACCCCGCTCAGCAGGGCCGTCACGAACTCCCGTCGGTCCCCTGCGTGGTCACGGAACCAGAGCCCCAGGTGGTGATCCGCCGCGGCGAGTTCGAAGCGCGTGAACTGGGCCCGTGCCGCCAGCGCGTCCTGTACGGCCTCGGTCACGGCCGGCGGGATGACCGCGTCGGTGCCCGGTACCGCCAGCACCGCCCGGCCCTCGTAGGTGCCGAGCGCCTCCAGCGCCCGCGAACGCCGCCAGCTGTCCGGCGTGCGGATGATCTCGCTGAACCGGCCCCGGCCGTCCCCGAACGGCACCTCCCAGGCCTCGGGGGCGTAGACGGCGGGCGCGCACAGTCCGACGGCCGCGACCCGGGGGCCGTAGTGCCGTACCAGATCGGCGACCGTCTGGCCGCTCATGCTGAAGCCGACGAGGATCAGCGGGTCGTCCGCGGGTGCCCGCGCGTCCAGCACCGCCACGGCCTGCTCGAACCGTCTGCGCAGGCTCAGCTCCGCCCGTGCGCCCGTGCTCGCGCCGTGACCCGAGAAGTCGAACGCCATGGCGTGGCAGCCGTGCTCGGCGAACTCGGTGAGCAGGGGCAGGAGCCGCTCCTTGCTGCCGTTGCCCGCGCCGTGCAGCAGCACCGCCGTGGCCCGGCCCGGCGGGCCGGCGCTCACCACGCTGAGCCGTTCGCCGTCGAAGTCCTGCGTGAAAGACGGGAGTTCGTTCATGGGCGCCATTGACTCACGGCGGGGCCGGCGGGCGGAAAACGAGGTGCGGGCGTGGCGGCGCCCTCCCTACTCTGAACAAACGGCACGAAGCCGACACACTCCACCCCAGCCACCCTCACCTCACGGAGGAGGTCCGTCATGCGTGGCATCGTCGCGTCCGGGACGGTCGTCCTGGTGATCCTCGGAATCGGAAACCATCTGTGGTGGCTCGCCGCCGTCGCGCTGCTGTACCTGTACGCGACGCACGGACGCGGGTCGCCGGGCACCCCGCCACCGCCCGCCGGAGCGGGCACCCCGCCCGTGCCCGACAGCTATCGCGCCTACCGCGACCGCCGGGACCGCCAGGCGAGGTGGGAGCGCCGCTACCGGCGGGAGCGCCCCTTCGAGACCCGCCGTCAGGAGCGCGAGAAGAGCAGGTGAGCGCCGGCGCCCCCGGTCACAGACCGGGGGCGCCCCACACCGGGAACCAGCGGCTCAGGTCCTGCTCGATCCGCAGGTCGTTCGCCAGGGTCGCCTTCATCTGGAGTTCGAGCGCGCCGTCCCGGCGCTGTCCGGCGCCGGGCAGCGGGGCGAAGGGGTAGAAGGTGCCCCGTTTGTAGAGGTAGACCAGCGCCAGTTTGCGGCCGTCGTCGGCCGTGAAGCCGGCCAGTGAGCACAGCAGCTGCGGGCCGAAACCGTTGACCTCCATCGCGCTGTTCACCGCGTGCAGGTCGTTGACCAGCTCCGGCAGCTGGTCCGGCGAGCGCTCGGAGACCAGCCAGGAGTAGCCGTAGTCGTCCCTGCGCAGCTCCACCGGCGGTCCGGTGCGGTCGGTGTCCGCGTCCAGGAGCGCCTGCACCTCCCGGTGGGTCTGCTCAAAGGCCGCACCCTCCACCGTGGCGAAGCACACCGCTCCGCCCCCGGTCGGGGCGAAACCGGCCGCGGCCTCAAGGGTCACGGCCGCCGAGGGCAGCGCGAAGAGCTGGTCGAGATCGGGTGCGACCGGCTTCGTACGGCCCAGCAGGATGTCCAGCAGCCCCAACGCTCAGCCCGCCTTCCGTGGTGCCATGGGCTCAGCCCGCCTTCCCGGGGGTGGCGGCCTCGCCCAGCTCCGCCGAGATCCGGCCCAGCTGCGTGAGGCGCTGCTCCAGGGTCGGATGCGTGGAGAAGAACCGCTCGATGCCGGGCTCCTTGCCGGTCGCCGGGGTGAAGTAGAAGGCGTTGAAGGCCTGGGCGGTGCGCAGGTCCTTGGTCGGGATCCGGGCGATGTCCCCGGAGACCTTGGTGAGCGCCGACGCGAGCGCCGAGGGGCGCCCGGTCAGGTGCGCCGCCGCCCGGTCGGCCGCCAGCTCACGGTAGCGGGACAGCGCCCGGATCAGCAGGAAGCTGATCGCGTACACCGCAGCCGAGACACCCATGATCGCGGCGAAGACGGCGGCCGTGTTCTGGTCCCTGCGGCCCCCGCCGAAGACCTGGGAGTAGAAGGCGAAGCGCACGATCAGGCCCGCCAGCACACCGAGGAAGGACGCGATCGTGATCACGGCGACGTCCTTGTGCGCCACGTGCGACAGCTCGTGCGCCAGCACGCCCTCCAGCTCGGCGGGCTCCAGCCGCCGTAGCAGCCCCGTGGTCACGCAGACCACCGCGTGGTCGGGGTTCCGGCCGGTCGCGAACGCGTTCGGCATGTCCATGTCGGACACCGCGACCACCGGTTTGGGCATGTCCGCGAGCCCGCACAGCCGGTCGACCACCGCGTGCAGCTCCGGATACTCCTCGCGCTCCACGACCCGGCCGTGCATCGCGAACATGGCGATCCGGTCGGAGAACCAGAACTGCGCCACGAACATCGCCCCGACCACCACGACGACCAGCACCCAGGACTTCAGCAGCGCGATCAGCGCGGCGACGAAGCCCACGTAGAGCAGACCGAGCAGGAACATCGTGAGACCCATGCGCACGGTCAGCCGTCGGTCGCTCCGGAAGCGGCTCTGCATCTTGCATCACCCCGCAGTCAGGCACTCGTCCCGCTGTCCAGTGTGCACCTGCCGATTCCCATGAAGTGGTTCCGAACGGCCCTAGGGGCAGCAAAACGTAACCGGTGGGCCGCCTAGTACGACGAGCCGAACTGCAGCAGCCCGATCAGCACCATGACCGCGAGCACGCAGCCGAGGACCATGGCCGTCGACGCCCACGACGCCCGGCGCGCCACCGGTTTTGGGTCGGCGCGGAAGGGCGCCGGATTCGGCGGGTTCTCCTTCCAGCGGGCGGCGAGCATCCGGGCCCGGGCCGAGGGCTCCTTGTGCTCGGCGGAATTCGCCCAGCGATGATCGAACTCCCGCTCCCAGTTGTCGCTTTCCGTCATCCCCGTTCAACCTCTCTCGTCGGACAGAGCCAGGGGGATGATCCCCCAAGAGTAGGAAGCGTGGGAAGCGGCAAAGGTTGCCCAGGATGCTGGGTCGATGCCGGACGGCTAGCATTTATCACAGAGCCGCACCGCGGGGTGCCCATCGTCGTATGCCCCCGCTTTCCCCTACCCGTGCGGCACCCTCTACGACCGCGCCGGACTCTTCACTCCGAGGTCGCGGCCATCCGTCTCGTGCCCGGAAAGCCGCACGAGGGGTGGAAGGAAGGTGGATCCATGAAGGCACATCGCGTGAGGCGTCTCGCCGCAGCGTCCGCCATCGGCGTCCTGATGGCGAGCGGACTGGCGATCGGCACCGCAGGCACCGCGTCGGCAGCCACCCCGAACCAGGTCACCACCAACCGTGGCTGCTTCTACGGCGGGTGGAACTGCTACGGCTTCGGCAACGGCTTCTTCAACAACGGCTTCTACGGCGGCTACGGCGGCTACGGCTTCGGCAACTCCGTCGTGGTGGTCGTGGTGCCCTGACGGAGCCGCGGCGCCCTGACCGCGGCGGCACCCGGACCACGGTGCCCTGACCGCGGCCACACCCGGACACGGGCGAGGGCCGCCACCCGGAAATCTCCGGATGGCGGCCCTCAACGCTGTCTGCCGGGCGGCGTCGGCGGCCCTCCATGGTTCCGCGGAAAGGCCCGGGGCCGATCTCGTCAAATATGGTTGTTTGAATTTCGCGTGGTATGCATCACCCGCTTGGGCTGATCTCAATCCGACTTCGCAGCAGCACTGGAGTCAACGGAGCCCGCAGAGGGAGTTGCGGATGGCTTCTCAGCAGTACCACCAGCTCGGGGGGAATGAGAAGTCTGTTGCCTGGCTCTGGGATGTGATCGATGTGGCAACGGGGCAGAGGTCCTGGGCTGCGGTGTCCGGACTGGTATCACGCGTCTTCCGTTCGAAGTTCGCAATATCTTCATTTGTTCGAGAAATGAGCTGCAGTGTTTCCGTGCCGGCACCGGCCAGGTCCTGCAGACATGGCGCGGAGGTGGGCGGGCAGTTTGAAATGGCCTGCCCGCTGCTTGCGGCAGCGTCACATGCCGGAGGGGTTGGCTGTTCCTCGCCCTGGGAACAGGGGTCCGGGATGATGGCCGTGGCGCCGAAGGCGCGGACTTGCCCCAGGACGAGGTGGCCGGGTTTGGTGACGGTTACGTAGCGCCAGATTCCCGGTGGGGCGGGGCAATCGTAGCTGGACTGGTAGGGCAGGGGAGCGGCACCGATGACACAGGCGAGGGTGTGGTCTTGTGACATGCCGCGGAAGTTGGACACCCAGATCTGGAGGTCCCGCCTTTCGTCCGGGTTGTCGACACCGTCCTGGCGAAAGAGGATCTGGATCTTCGACAGGGGGTAAGGAGCGCCGAGGTCGACCTGCCACCAGGCTGAGGGGTCATCGCCGGCCGATGCAAAGGGGGTGCTGTAGGGGCCGTTTCCAGGCGTGGTGATCCGGTCGTTGTTGGCCTGGGCCGGCGCGTACTGCGCTGAGTAGGTGCTGGAGGCTGTGGCGGGCCGTGCGTAGGCGAGGTTGTGCTGCTGCCCGCCCTTCCTGATCCCGGTGTACGCCGGCTCGAGGCCGGCGTCGTCCATGATGGCCTTGGCTTCGGCGTTCCAATTCCCTTCCGTGACTCCGGTGGTGTTGCTGGACACGGTATTGGTGCCGGGCGGGGTAGTGAAGATGTCGCCCGCATCGGCGCCTGCGTAGTTGTTCTGCACCGTGTTGTGCTCCGCGACAGGCAGTGCCATCGACTGTACGAAGAGCCAGGCGGGTGCGTAGCCATTCACTACGTTGTGTTCCACGTGCCAGTAGCTGGATCCCTGATCCATGTACAGTGCCGCGTATCGCTGGGAGTCGTTCTCGACGTGGTTCCCGGTCATCGTGGAGGGCGGAGAGGCTCCCTGGGTCCCGACCACGTAGATGGGACCGCCGTCCTCGAGCGCTGACGTCATGACATCGTGGACGAAGTTGGAATCGACGTGGTTGTCGACCATGGGCTGGGACGATGCGACGCCCCAGCCCCAGCCCAGTGAAATACCTGTATAGGGGGTGTCCCACACTTCGTTGTGGGTGATCTGGGTGTGCTTGACCCAGGTGGCCAGAATTCCGACCCCGCCAGAGTATTCGGTGGCCACGTTGTGGACGTAGTTGTCGCGGACCGAGTACCCGGACTCCAATGTGTCTGGCGGGGTGTAGTTCGTGCCGTCGCCGATCTGGATGCCATTGGACGCGACATCGGTGATCACGTTGCCGGTGACGGTGTTGTTCTGGCCACCCCCGTCGAAGCCGAGGCCGCCGCCGCCGAGATGGGTGAATGTGTTCCCGGCGAACGTGACGTCGTTGCAGGAGTGACAGGCCACGTTCGCCGGAAGCGGCTTCGTGTGGGCGGAGGGGTCCTGAGTCCGGGTGAAGAGCACGTTGGCTTGCAGATCAGCGAGCCCCTGGTCGCCGAGCAGCCAGGTGGCGTGCTCGAAACTCAGGCCGGTGAAACGCATGTGTTCCACTGGGCTGTCCGGCGTACCGGCCAGTTCCATGAGCGTCTGCAACTTTCCGGCGATCACTGTGGCAGTCCGCATGTCCTGGCCGTTCTGCGGAATGTAGTAGATCACCCCGGCGCTGGTATCCAGATAGAATTGCCCCGGTGAACTGAGCAGTGCGTAGTTGTTCTCCACGGCGGTCGGCACTGTGACTCGGTTGATGCCGGCCACGTTGGCGTAGCAGGCATTGTTCATGGTGACCGTGCCGCCGGCGATCGAGGAAACCGGGCAGACCGAATACGTCCAGCCGCGATGTGACGCGGAATGGCTGTACACGACGTCGACACTGCCCGTGTCATGCCAGGTATTGGGCACGGCGCTGGTGTACGTGAAGCCGGCGCCCGTCTGCTGCATCGACCCGAAGACCGTACTCGCCGGCATACTCGCGACGGTGGCGCGGCGGCCGTTCACATAGAGTTGCCGAGTCCTCAGACCAGCCGGGGCGGGAGCCATCCAGATGTTTTTCGCCGCGTCATGAAGACTCCAGCCGGTGACGGCGACACCGCCGCTGAGGATCACCTTCTGCCCCGGCGATGCCCTGTAAATGACATCGTGGCCGTTCTGGCCCGAGTCGGACGACCCAAACGCAAGAGTGGACGAAAGCTGATACGTACCAGCCTGTAACTCCACAACCAGATCACCTGTCATGGCGGAGGTCCGCTGTTCCACAGCTGACTTCGCCGTCTCCAATGCACACGGAACCGACGGCGTACAGGCCGACCCGCTCCCACCGGGAGAGACGTAATACGTCACCGGCACCGCGGCGTCCGCAGCGCCCGCGGTACAACCCAGTGATAACGACAGCTCAACAACCAGAACGGACAACCAGACGACCGCGCGTCGGAAAGCCGAAACATCGCTCTGCAGCATCCGCAACCACTCTTTTCAGGTCTTCTGCACCCTTTTAAATATGAGAGCGTCCTTGGGTCAATATGACGCTGACGGCGGGGCGCTCGGGGCTGTAAATCGTTCGGCTCTTTCGAGACGATTCGGCTCTGGCTCACATCCGTTACCACCGGATGTGAGCCAGAGCCAAATGAACGGTGACCAGGGTGGTCGGGTTATTGGGGCCTGAGCAGTTTGGCGGTCTTGCCCCGTCCTGGCGTGCGCTCACGGCGCGGATCGCACGCAGGCCTCCCCTGAGGAAACCCGCGGTGGAGGACGCCTGACGGACACGAAAGGCCGTCGGCCGGCTCTCCTGGGGGGAGAGCCGGCCGACGGCCCACAGATGGTCCAGGGGAGCGGAAGCCCGCCTGGCCTTAGCGATATCACACGTCGAAGTACAGCTCGAACTCGTGCGGGTGCGGGCGCAGCTGCAGCGGGGCGATCTCGTTGGTGCGCTTGAAGTCGATCCACGTCTCGATCAGGTCCGGCGTGAAGACGTCGCCCTGGAGGAGGAACTCGTGGTCGGCCTCGAGCGAGTCGAGGACGGCCGGAAGCGAGGTCGGGACCTGGGCGACGTTCGCGTGCTCCTCGGGAGCCAGCTCGTACAGGTCCTTGTCGATCGGCTCGGCCGGCTCGATCTTGTTCTTGATGCCGTCCAGGCCCGCCAGCAGCAGGGCCGAGAAGGCCAGGTACGGGTTGCCGGAGGAGTCCGGGGCGCGGAACTCGACTCGCTTGGCCTTCGGGTTCGAACCGGTGATCGGGATACGCATCGCGGCGGAGCGGTTGCGCTGCGAGTACACCAGGTTGATCGGCGCCTCGAAGCCCGGCACCAGACGGTGGTACGAGTTCACCGTCGGGTTGGTGAAGGCCAGCAGCGACGGGGCGTGCTTGAGGATGCCGCCGATGTAGTAGCGGGCGGTGTCCGACAGGCCCGCGTAACCGGCCTCGTCGTAGAACAGCGGGTCGCCGTTGCTCCACAGCGACTGGTGCACGTGCATGCCCGAGCCGTTGTCACCGAAGATCGGCTTCGGCATGAAGGTCGCGGTCTTGCCGTTGCGCCAGGCCACGTTCTTCACGATGTACTTGAAGAGCTGCAGGTCGTCGGCGGCGGCGAGCAGGGTGTTGAACTTGTAGTTGATCTCCGCCTGGCCGGCGGTGCCGACCTCGTGGTGCTGGCGCTCGACCTTCAGGCCGGACCGCTCCAGCTCCAGGGAGATCTCGGCGCGCAGGTCGGCGAAGTGGTCGACCGGGGCAACCGGGAAGTAGCCGCCCTTGTAGCGGACCTTGTAACCGCGGTTGTTCTCCACCGCACCGGTGTTCCAGGCGCCCGCCTCGGAGTCGATGTGGTAGAAGGACTCGTTCGCGGACGTGGCGAAACGGACGCTGTCGAAGACGTAGAACTCGGCCTCGGGACCGAAGTACGCGGTGTCCGCGATACCGGTCGACGCGAGGTACGCCTCGGCCTTCTTCGCCACGTTGCGCGGGTCACGGGAGTACTGCTCGCCCGTGATCGGGTCGTGGATGAAGAAGTTGATGTTGAGGGTCTTGTCCCGGCGGAACGCGTCGACACGCGCGGTGGACAGGTCGGCACGCAGAGCCATGTCGGACTCGTGAATGGCCTGGAAGCCGCGGATCGACGATCCGTCGAAGGCCAGCTCCTCGTCCGGGTCGAACGCCTCAACGGGCACCGTGAAGTGCTGCATGACGCCCGGCAGGTCGCAGAAGCGGACGTCGATGAACTTGACGTCCTCGTCCGCGATGAACTTCTTGGCCTCGTCGGCGTTCTGGAACATCCAGCTCCTCCTACTCCCGACCGTCCTCGCCGGGGTGGTAGATCGTTCGTGCGGCCAGTGCGGTGGCACACGCTGGTCTCGACCCTAGGGACGGGTGATTTCTCGGGCGTGACCCGTTTGTTTCGCAGAAGTTAACCGGCCACGGTTCCACCCTAGCCCCGGGACACCCCGCCGTACCCGGGTCATTTCGGGCACAGTACCGTGGTCGCGTGGACAACAGGCAAGCACTCGGATCGTGGCTCTCCGGGCCTCGCGCGGCCATGGAAGAGGCGGGCGCGGGCTTCGGGTACCGGGGCGAACAGCTCGGTCTGCCCCAGGAGGGCCCGAACTCGATCGCCCGGCCCGGCCGGCGCGTCGGCGCGCTCGCCGTGGACTGGGGGCTGAGCGTCCTGATCGCATACGGCCTGATCACGAGCGGCTACAAGGTCCCGGCAACGAGCAACTGGGCGCTCGGGGTGTTCCTGCTGATGAGCGTGCTGACCGTCGGCACGATCGGCTTCACTCCGGGCAAACGGCTCTTCGGCATCCGGGTGGTGGCCCTTGAGACCGGCACGGTCAACCCGCTGCGGGCCGTGTTGCGCACGATCCTGCTCTGCCTCGCGATTCCGGCGCTGATCTGGGACCGGGACGGCCGGGGGCTGCACGACCGGCTGGCGAAGACCGTCGAGGTACGGATGTGAGCCGGCGCCGCTGAGCCACGGGCCCGTCGCTCGCCTGGGCCTGTCCCGGGGGGGGGGGGGGGGGGGGCGGGGGGAGGGACGCCAGGCCCGGAGTCCCCGGTATGAAGACCGCGTCCATGCCCGGGGCGGGCCCTAATGCGGAGAATGATCCGTATGCCCCT
>NZ_JBVJVZ010000001.1:768048-775531 GCF_055603245.1 Streptomyces sp. NPDC037290
GGGAAGCTTGGTGGGGGGTGGGGGGGGTTTGTTTCCGGTGCCGCCGTTTCTTTCTTCTTTTTTTTTCTCTCCCTGTTGTGCCGGCTTAGACGCCTGGCCCCCCCCCCCCCCACGCTCGCCTGCGCCGGCACGACGCCGTTGCCCGGAGCCGGTCCGATCCGCCGGGAGGGCCCTGACCGTGCCGCGCCTGCGGCTGCAGCTTCTCCCGGTTGCGGACCGCCCAGAGGCGGGTGACCCGGCCGCCGAGGACGTCGAACGCGGCTACGGTCGCGACGACGCCGGCCCGCCGTCGACCGATCGCAACCCCCTGGGTGCCCTGATGTCCGGGCGGGGTGTGCCGGCGCCGGCTCGGCGCTGAGGCCCGGGGCGCCCGGGCCCCGGGCGCCGCGGCGGCTCACCCCCGCCGCAGCACCGCGCGCAGCGCCTGCCGCAGCTCGGCCTCCGGATCCGCCGCCGCACCGTCCGCCCGCCACGCCACGAATCCGTCCGGCCGCACCAGCACCGCCCCGTCGGCCGTCACCCCGTGGGCCGCCGCCCAGTCGTCGCCCTCCGCGTCGTACCGCAGCCCGGCGTCCGGCGCCGCGCCGATGCGGTAGGCCTCCAGTGGTACACCCTGCGTGCCGGCGATACGCCGGGCGGCGGAGTGCCAGGCGGCACCCGCCGGCGCGGACGCGTCGCTGAGCAGCACCAGTGACCGCTCGTACAGGTCGAGCGTGGACAGCCGCTCGCCCGCGCGGCGCAGCCACAGGTGCGGGGCCCGGCTGCCCGGTTCGCCGGTCAGCCGCAGCCCGTCCGGTACGACCGGCTGGTCCGGGTCGGCGCCCACGACGGCGCCCTGCGGGTAGCGGTAGCCGAGCACCACGTTGAGGATGCCGCCGCGCTTGCCGGCGCCGAAGCCGGGGGCGGGGGCGAAGCCGGGGTGGCTGTGTTCCACCGAGCGGGCCGAGGCCCGGGCGCTGGTGGCCAGCGCGACCGGCCGGCGCTCGGCGTCGTAGGTGTCCAGCAGCCCGGGGCCCGCCCAGCCGTCGAGGACGGCGGCCAGCTTCCAGGCCAGGTTGTGGGCGTCCTGGATCCCCGTGTTGGAGCCGAACGCGCCGGTCGGGGACATCTCGTGGGCGGAGTCGCCGGCGAGCAGGACCCGGTCGTCCCGGTAGCGCTCGGCGACCCGTTCGGCGGCGCGCCAGGACGCCTTGCCGGTGATCTCGACGTCGAGGTCGGGGACGCCGACGGCACGGCGGATGTGCCGGGTGAGCCGCTCCTCGGTGAACTCCTCCAGTCTTTCCCCGTGTTCGGGGTGCCAGGGGGCGTGGAAGACCCAGCGTTCCCTGTTGTCGACGGGCAGCAGGGCGCCGTCGGCCTCGGGGTCGGTGAGGTAGCAGCAGATGAAGCGGCGGTCCGCGACCACGTCGGCGAGGAGTTTGGAGCGGAAGGTGATGCTGACGTTCGCGAAGAGGTCACCGGGGCCGCTCTGCCCGATGCCGAGCCGGCCCCGGACCGGGCTGCGGGGTCCGTCGGCCGCGACGAGGTAGTCCGCGCGGACGGTGTAGAGGTCGTCGCCGTCGCGGTCCCGTACGTAGGCCGTCACTCCGTCGGGGTCCTGGGCGAAGGATTCCAGCTCGTGGAAGTACCTGAGGTCGCCGCCGAGGGCGCGGGCCCCGTCCAGCAGCACCGGCTCCAGGTCGTTCTGGCTGCACAGGCACCAGGCGGTGGGGCTGAACCGCGCGAGCCCCCCGCCGGGGTCGATCTCCCGGAACAGCCACTCGCCGGCGTCCCCGGCCAGCGTCGGGGTCTGCAGGATGCCGTGGTTGTCCGCGAGCAGGGACGCCGCCTTCTTGATGTCCGGCTCGATGCCGGCCACCCGGAACAGCTCCATCGTCCGCACGTTGTTGCCGCGGCCACGCGGGTGGACCGAGGTCCCGGAGTGCCGCTCGACGAGCATGTGCCGTACACCGAGACGGCCCAGGAACAGGGACAGGGACAGACCCACCAGTGAGCCGCCCACGACAAGGACGGGCACGTGGTGATCGGCTTTGTGCTGCATCGACGACTCCAGAGGCAGGGGCGGGGGTGTGGAGCACCTCGGAGTTTCCATGCCCTCTTCGAAGGGCTTCGCGTGCTCAATCACCCTCCTGGTTCACACGAGTCGCGCACTCCGGAGGACAGGAACAGGATCAAGGAACGCTGACGTCGCGTCACGGGCGGCGTTGCCCCTCTGCTCCTGAAGGAGATGTGCGCAGTATGACCACCACGTCGGAAAAGGTTTCGGAACAGCTGGCGCGGCAGGTGTCGAAACGGGTCTCGCAATCCGTCTTCGACGGCTCCCGCCTCCGGGTCGTCCTGCTGGTGGACGTATACGACGGCGCCCAGCAGCAGTTCCTGGAGGCCTACGAACAACTGTGCAACCAGGTCGCGTCGGTGCCCGGACATGTCAGCGACCAGCTCTGCCAGTCGATCGAGAACCCGTCCCAGTGGCTCATCACGAGTGAGTGGGAGAGCGCCCCGCCGTTCCTCGCCTGGGTCAACAGCGAGGAACACGTCCGCATGGTGGAGCCGCTGCACAGCTGCGTCCGGGACACCCGGTCGCTGCGCTTCCACATCGTCCGCGAGACGGGCGGCGCGGCGGCGGCCGCCCCCTCGGCCACGCGCCGGCTCCAGGCCTCCCCGCGGATCGGCGACGGGGTGATCCGGCACGCGCTCACCTTCACGGTGAAGCCGGGCAGCGAGGCCGAGGTCGCGAAGATCCTCGCGGACTACGCCTCGCCCGACGCACGGGTCGACGAGACCACGCGGCTGTGCCGCACCTCCCTGTTCATGCACGGCAACCGGGTCGTACGGGCCATCGAGGTGCGCGGCGACCTGCTGGCGGCGCTGCGCCACGTCGCCCGGCAGCCCGAGGTCCGGGCGGTCGAGGAGGCCATCAACCCCTACCTGGAGCAGGAGCGGGACCTGAACGACCAGGAATCCGCACGGGTGTTCTTCACCCGGGCGGCGCTGCCGGCCGTGCACCACGTCACCGCCGACGAACTGGTCGAGGGGGAGCGGCTCGCGCTGTACTACCCGGCCCGGCCGGGCCGCGGGATGGAGCTGGCCCAACTGCTCGCGCAAGGAGACGAGCGGGCGGCGGAGGACCCGGGCAGCCCGGTCCTGCGCAGCACGATCTTCCAGCGGGACGACGTCGTCGTACGGCTGGTCGACCACCGTGCCGGCGTGGCCGTGGACGTCACTCCGGCGGCACCGCTGACCGCCCTGCTGGACGGCGAGGTCGTCCGGATGCAGCTCGTCACCGACCGGCGCTCGCCGGACGCCTGAGACCCAGCCGCAGCACACCCACGGAGGACTGTCGTGATCAAACCCCTTCCGAAGATCGTGGACCTCAGCGAGGTCGAGCCCAACACGCGGCGCGGCGGCGATCTGCGCGCCATGCTCACCCCGGCCACGGTGGGCTCGACCAGCGGTTTCATGGGCGTGGCCCTGGTGCAGCCGGGCGACCGCATCGGTGAGCACTACCACCCGTACTCCGAGGAGTTCGTGTACGTCGTCTGCGGCGAGCTGGAGGTGGACCTGGACGGCGAGCCGCACCCGCTGCTGCCCGAGCAGGGGCTGATGATCCCCGTCAACATGCGGCACCGCTTCCGCAACGTCGGCAACGTGGAGGCGCGGCTCGTCTTCCACCTGGGTCCGCTGGCCCCGCGTCCGAGCCTCGGCCACGTCGACACGGAGGAGACGGAGCCGGTGGCCGTCGCCGCCGAGGCGGGGCAGGCGCGCTCATGACCCGGCGCGTGGCGGTCACCGGTATAGGCATCGTGGCTCCGGGCGGTATCGGCGTGCCGGCGTTCTGGGATCTGCTCGCCGAAGGCCGTACCGCGACGCGCGGCATCACCTTCTTCGACCCCGCCGGGCTGCGGTCGCGGATAGCCGCAGAGTGCGACTTCGAGCCGGCGGCGCACGGTCTGGACGCCGAGCAGGTGGAGCGGGCGGACCGGTACATACAGTTCGCCATGGTCGCCGGGGACGAGGCGGTCCGGGACTCCGGTCTCGAGATCGCCCGCGAGGACCCGTGGCGGGTCGGGGTCTCGCTGGGCACCGCCGTCGGCGGCACCACCCGCCTGGAGCACGACTACGTCCTGGTGAGCAGCCGGGGGCAGCGCTGGGACGTGGACCACCACAAGGCGGAGCCCCAGCTGCACCGGGCGTTCTCGCCGAGCACCGCGGCCTCCGCGGTGGCGGAACGTTTCGGCGCCCAGGGTCCGGTACAGACGGTGTCCACCGGCTGCACCTCCGGACTCGACGCCGTCGGGTACGCCTTCCACACCGTCCAGGAAGGCCGGGCCGACATATGCATCGCGGGGGCCGCGGACTCGCCGATCTCCCCGATCACCATGGCCTGCTTCGACGCCATCAAGGCCACCTCCCCGAACAACGACGACCCCGAGCACGCCTCCCGGCCCTTCGACAACAACCGTGACGGCTTCGTCATGGGCGAGGGCGGCGCGGTGCTCGTCCTGGAGGAACTGGAGCACGCCCGGGCCCGCGGCGCCCGCGTCTACTGCGAGTTCGGCGGCTACGCCACCTTCGGCAACGCCTACCACATGACCGGGCTGACCAAGGAGGGCCTGGAGATGGCGCGGGCCATCAAGACCGCCCTCGACCAGGCCCGGCTCGACCCCACGGCGATCGACTACGTCAACGCCCACGGCTCCGGCACCCGGCAGAACGACCGCCACGAGACGGCGGCCGTGAAGCGGGCGCTCGGCCACCACGCCTACGACACCCCGATGAGCTCCATCAAGTCCATGGTGGGGCACTCCCTCGGGGCGATCGGCGCCATAGAACTGGTCGCCTGCGTCCTGGCGCTCGCCAAGCAGGTCGTACCCCCGACCGCCAACTACGAGATCCCCGACCCCGAGTGCGACCTGGACTACGTCCCGCGTGTCGCCCGCGAACGCCGGCTGACCAGCGTGCTGTCCGTGGGCAGCGGGTTCGGTGGCTTCCAGTCCGCGGTGATCCTGACCCGGCCGAGGGAGTGAGGACACGATGAGCGAACCGCAGGACCGGCAGGCGGCCGTCACCGGCATCGGGGTGGTCGCGCCCAACGGCACCAGCACCGACACCTTCTGGAAGGCCACCCAGGAAGGCCTCAGCGTCCTCGACCGGGTCACCCGCGAGGGCTGCGAGCACCTTCCCCTCAAGGTGGCCGGCGAGGTCCGTGCCTTCGACCCGGCGGCCACGATCGAGGAGCGCTTCCTCGTCCAGACCGACCGGTTCACGCACTACGCCATGGCCGCCGCCGACTTCGCGCTCGGCGACGCCCGGCTCGGCCAGGCCGACACCCCCGACGCGCCCTACTCCATCGGCGTGGTCACCGCCGCCGGGTCCGGCGGCGGCGAGTTCGGCCAGCGCGAACTCCAGCAACTGTGGGGCAAGGGCAGCCGGTTCGTCGGCCCCTACCAGTCCATCGCCTGGTTCTACGCCGCCAGCACCGGCCAGGTCTCCATCCGCCGCGGCTTCAAGGGGCCCTGCTCGGTCGTCGCCTCCGACGAGGCCGGCGGTCTCGACGCCCTCGCCCACGCCGCACGGGCGGTGCGGCGCGGCACCGACGCGATCGTGGCCGGCTCCACCGAGGCGCCGCTCGCGCCGTACTCGATGGTCTGCCAGCTCGGCTACGAGGAACTGAGCCGCGAGACCGACCCGGCCCGCGCCTACCGGCCGTTCACGGACGGGGCGTGCGGGTTCGTACCGGCCGAGGGCGGCGCGATGCTCGTGATCGAGGCGGCGGGCCCCGCCCGGGACCGCGGCGCCGACGTCCGGGCCGTCGTCGCCGGGCACGGGGCCACCTTCACCGGCGCCTCCCGCTGGACGAAGTCCCGCGAGGGCCTCGCCCACGCGATCCGGCATGCGCTGCGGGAGGCCGGCTGCGCCCCCGAGGAGGTCGACGTCGTCTTCGCCGACGCCCTCGGCGTGCCGGAGGCGGACCGGGCCGAGGCACTGGCCATCGCCGACGCGCTCGGCGAGCACGGCACCCGGGTGCCGGTCACGGCACCGAAGACCGGAATCGGCCGGGGCTACTGCGCGGCCCCCGTGCTCGACACCGCGGCCGCCGTGCTCGCCATGCAGCACGGCCTGATCCCGCCGACGCCGAACGTCTTCGACGTCTGCCACGAACTCGACCTCGTGACCGGCCGCGCCCGGCCCGCCGAGCTGCGTACGGCACTGGTGCTCAGCCGCGGACTCATGGGGTCGAACTCTGCGCTGGTGCTGCGGCACGGCGCCGCGCAGTGAGCACAGCAAAGGAGGAAAAGCACATGTCCCAGATCACCGTGGAAGAACTCGCCCTGCTGATGAAGAAGGCCGCAGGGGTCACCGTCAGCCCGCAGCAGCTCCAGGAGAAGCCCGACACCGGCTTCGACGTCCTGGGCGTCGACTCGCTGGGCCTGCTCGGCATCGTCGGCGAGCTGGAGAACGCGCACGGCACCCCGATGCCGGTCGACGCGGAGCGCTGCAAGACGCCGCAGCAGTTCCTCAACCTCGTCAACAGCACCCTGATGGCAGGAGCCTGAGATGGCAGGACACACCCAGAACGAGATCACCATCGCCGCCCCGCTGGACCTGGTCTGGGACATGACCAACGACCTGGAGCGCTGGCCCCAGCTGTTCAGCGAGTACGCGTCGGTGGAGATCCTCAAGACAGAGGGCGCGAAGACCACGTTCCGGCTCACCATGCACCCGGACGACAACGGCACCGTCTGGAGCTGGGTCTCCGAGCGCGAGCCGGACCGCGACAGCCTCACCGTCACGGCCCGCCGCGTCGAGACCGGCCCCTTCGCCCACATGAACATCCACTGGCGGTACGAGGAGGTACCGGCCGGCACCCGGATGGTGTGGACCCAGGACTTCGCGATGAAGCCGGACGCCCCCGTCGACGACGCCTGGATGACCGACAACATCAACAAGAACTCCAAGGTCCAGATGGCCCTGATCCGCGACAAGATCGAGAAGGCGGCCGCCGGTCACCGGCCCGCCCCGGCCCTGGCCGACTAGCCGGACGGAGGACAAGACCGTGCACCAGGCCCTGATCGTCGCCCGCATGGCCCCGGGTTCCGCCCCCGACATCGCCAAGGTGTTCGCGGAGTCCGACCGCGGAGAGCTGCCGCACCTCGTCGGAGTCGTCCGGCGCAGCCTCTTCCAGTTCGGCGATGTGTACATGCACCTCATCGAGTCCGAGCGCGAGCCGGGACCGGCCATCGCCAAGGTCACCTCGCACCCCCAGTTCAAGGAGGTCAGCGAGCGGCTCTCGGCGTACGTCAGCGCGTACGACCCGGAGACCTGGCGGTCCCCCAAGGACGCGATGGCGCAGCGCTTCTACCTCTGGGAGCGCGACGCCGGCGCCTGACCCCCTTCCGGACACCGGTGGCGGGGGGGGGGGGGGGGGGGGGGGGGGGGAAGAGATTTCCGGGTAGGGGGGGGGCGACGTGGGGGGAGGGGA
>NZ_JBVJVZ010000001.1:775541-893005 GCF_055603245.1 Streptomyces sp. NPDC037290
GAAGCAACACCTATACCCCCTCCCCCCCCCCCCCCCCCCCCCCCCCCCCCCCCCCCCCCCCCCCCCCCCCCCCCCCCCCCCCCCCCCCCCCCCCCCCCCCGCCACCGGTGTTCTCCGGGGGAGCGGCACTCACATGGGGACCGTGCAGTCGAAGGCGTGCAGATAGGGGTTGACCGGCCGGATGTCGCCGACCCTCAGGCCCGCCGCCTCCAGCCGTCCGACCATGCTCTGCGTGGTGTGCTTGGCCCCGCCGACGTTCAGGAGCAGCAGCAGGTCCATCGCGGTGCTGAAACGCATCGAGGGGGTGTCGTCGACGAGGTTCTCGATGACCACGATCCGTGCACCCGGGCCGCCCGCCTCGACGACGTTGCGCAGCAGCCTGGCCGTGGACTCGTCGTCCCACTCCAGGATGTTCTTGATGACGTACACGTCGGCCTCGACCGGGACCGACTCGCGGATGTCACCCGGCACGATCCGCGCCCGGTCCGCGAGGTCGCCGCCCGGACGCAGCCGGGGCAGGGCGTTCTCCACCACCCGCGGCAGGTCCAGCAGCCAGCCCTGCATCGCCGGGTACTTGTCCAGCAGGCAGGCCACCACATGCCCCTGCCCGCCGCCCAGATCCGCCACCGACCTGCTGGCGGACAGGTCCAGCAGTGCGGCGACGTCGCGCGCCGACTGCTCGCTGGACGTGGTCATCGCCCGGTTGAAGACGTCGGCCGACTCCGGGGCGTCCTCGTTCAGGTAGGCGAAGAACTCCTTGCCGTAGAGGCCCTCGACCACGTTCCGGCCGGTGCGCACCGCCTCGTCCAGCTTCGGCCAGGCGTCCCACGTCCAGGGCTCGGTGCACCACAGGGAGATGTCGCGCAGGCTGTGCGGGTCGTCCTCGCGCAGCAGCCGGGACATCTCGGTGTGGCCGAACGTCCCGTCCGGGTGCTCGGCGAAGACGCCGTAGCAGGACAGGGCGCGCAGCAGCCGGCGCAGCGGCTTCGGCTCGGTCTTCACCGCGGCCGCGAGGTCCTCCACGGCCGTCGGAGCGTCCCCGAGTGCGTCGGCGACCCCGAGCCGGGCGGCCGCGCGGACGGCGGCGGCGCACGCCGCTCCGAACACGAGCTCTCTCAGCCGCATCGACGGCGGCGGGGACGGGGGTGCCCCCTGCGCGGGGGGAGCCGAGAGCTCGGGGGATGGTGCGGTCATGTGCCGCCTTCCTTCCTTGCCTGGGTGGGTTACGGCGCCTGGGCCTGGGTACGGCCGTCCGGTCAGCACAGACCCGCGGGCTTCGAAGCCCCGCAGGCGTTGCGCTGGAAGACGTTGCTGCTCTTGGTGGCTTCCTGGTTGACGAGGTCCGCCGGGCCGTTGCCGGCCAGCGAGTTGCCGCTGATCCGGTTCCGCTCGCTCGTGGCGCCCACGAAGCTCTTGAACAGGACGATCCCGCCCGACAGCGGGGACGCGCCGGAGTTGTTCCTGACCAGGTTGTGCGTCACCAGGGTGTCGTCGGCGCCGGTCAGGATGATGCCGGAGCCCTGCAGGAAGGGCAGCCGCGCGGTCGCCGCGCAGTACTTGTTGTTCTGCTCGATGAGGTTGTGGCTGACCGTCAGGGCGCCCGCCTTCGGCTTGTTCTCGTCGCCGACGACGAAGACGGCCGCGCAGTTGCCGGTGAGGACGTTGTGCTGGACGGTGAGGTTGCGCAGCCTGCGGACGGTGATGCCGATCCGGTTGCCCTCCAGCTGGTTGTGGTCGAGGACGGTGCCGCCGGTGTCGGTGGCGCCCTGCTCCGCCGAGATGGTGTTGGCGAGGAACAGGCCCGCGTCGCCGTTGGACCGGGCGGTGTCGTTGCGGTAGACGCTGCGGGTGGAGCGTTCCTCCGCGATGCCCCACTGGCCGTTCTTGTCGGCGGTCACTCCGCTCACGGTGAGGCGATCGGCGCCCACGGCGACGACGCCGATCCTGGAGAAACCGGTCACGGTCAGGTGGGCGACGGTGACGTCCTGGACGGGCTGGGTCTTGGTTCCGACGACACAGATGCCGTTGCCCTGCTCCGCGCAGCTCTTCTGGGCCTTGGCGCCACTGTCGGCCTGCGCGGTGGCCGCGGCCTCGGCGGACGGTTCGAGTACGGTGGCCGGGCCCACGCCGCGCAGCGTGATCCCGGAGGTGGTCACCTTGACGCTCTCGTGGTACGTGCCGGCCTGCACGAACACCGTGTCGCCCGGCTGAGCGGCGTCCACCGCCTGCTGGATCGACTCACCCGGATGCACGACATGCACCGCGTGGGCGGCCGACGCCGGGGTGGTGCCGAGGAGTGCGCCGAGAAGGGCGGTACTGCAGACAACGTACGGGATATGGCGTTTTGTCACATTCCGAAGGCTAGGAGCGCATGAGCCGATAACCGGCAGGATGCTCCGTTCGGCGGCGTGTCAGGCCCTGGCCCGCGCCACACCGAGGCCCGAGCGCCCCGGGAAAGGTCACCCCGGCTGCTAGCTTCGCCAGCTGTCGAAGGGCCCGACACCTCACGCCGAGCCGGGACCATGCCGAAGCGGAGGCAATGTGACGGACACGAACACACATCCGAACGGACCGACGGCGGCCTCGGCTGGGCCGGCGGGTGCCCCGGTGGGGTTGGCGGTTGCTCCGGCGGGGGCAGTGGGCGCCTTGGACCTGGCGGCGGCTGCCCTGGTGAGGCCGGTGGTCGCCTCGGCTGGGGCGCCGGTCTCGGACGGGGAGGCGGTCGCCTCGGCCGGGGCAGCGGCCTCGGACGGGGCAGCGGTCGCCTCGGCCGGGTCGGCGCGGGCTTTGGCTGGGCCGGCGGGTGCCTCGGTCGGGTCGGGCGTCGCCTCGGATGAGTCGGGGGGCGCCTCGGCTGGGCCGGCGGGTGCCCCGGGTGTTCCGGTCGGGTCGGCGGGGGCCCCGGCCGGGCCGGCGGGGGTCCCGGAGGGGCTTGTGGGCGCTGCGGTCGGGGCAGCGGGCGTCCCGGTTGGTTCGGGTGGGCCAGGGGGTGTGTCCGTTGGGCGGCGGGATTTTTTGGCGTCGGCTGCGTTGGCCGCTGCCGCCCCGGTTCCGGTTGCCGTGCCTGCCGTCGTGGCGGCCGCGCAGGGCGTCGAGATGCCGGCTGCCGTGCCCGGGCACGGCTCCGTGGCCCGTCTGCTCGCGGTGCCCGGACGCGACCGCGGCGTCGACTGGCTGCGGGCGGCGCTGCAGCTCGCCGTGGAGCTGGAACTCGCCACCATCCCGCCCTACCTGTGCGGCTGGTGGTCGGTCAGGGACCGCCGCAGCGAGGCGGCGCAGCTCATCCGGCGCATCGTCGGCGACGAGATGTACCACCTGGGCGTCGTCTGCAACCTGCTCGTGGCCGTCGGCGGACGGCCCCGGATCAAGGACGCCGCACCCCGCTACCCCTGCTCCCTGCCCGGCGGGGTGCGCACCGGGGTGCACGTGTACCTCTCGGGTCTCACCAGGGACTTCGTGCACGACGTGATGATGGCGATCGAGGCCCCCGAGGCCCCGCTCGCCCGGACCGCGGCGGACTCACCCACCATCGGCGGCTTCTACGGCGAACTGCAGGCGGCGTTCCGGCGCACGGCGCCGTATCTGTCGGCCGAGGGGCAGCTGTCCGACCGCATCGGCGCGGACGTGCTGGAGCCGGTCACCGGCCTGGACGACGTCGAGCGGTCCCTCGAGATCGTCAGGGAGCAGGGCGAGGGCACCGCGAGTTCCCCGGCCGACGCCTTCCAGGACGACCACCCGGCCCACTTCTACGCCTTCGCGGAGATCTACCACGGCCGGCGGCTGCGCAGCACCGCGAGCGGCTGGCAGTACACCGGCGCGCCCGTGCCGTTCCCCGACGCACGCCCCATGGCCCCGGTCCCGCCCGGCGGCTGGGACCGCCCCCCGGCACAGGTCCAACGGCTGCTGGACCAGTTCGACAGCACCTACTCCGCGGTGCTGGACGCGCTCGACGAGGCATGGAGCGGCGGTGGCGGCCGCAGCCTGGGTGCGGCGACCCGCGCCATGCGCGGCATGGAGGAGCCGGCGGTGGAGCTGATGGAGACGCCTCTTGCGGACGCCCCGGGCAGCTACGGCCCCCAGTTCCGGCCCGCCCGGTGATCAGGCAGGCCGGACCGGCAGTCCGTCAGCGGCCCTTCGGCATCCGCATGCCCTTGGGCATGGGCCCCTTGGGCAGCGGCATGTTGCTCATCAGGTCCCCCATGGCACGCAGCCGGTCATTGGTGGCCGTCACCTGGGGACCGGTCAGCACCCGCGGGAACTTCAGCATGGTCGTGCGCAGCTTCTTCAGCTCGACCTGACCCTCGCCGTTGCCGACGATCACGTCGTGCACCGGTACGTCCGCGACGATGCGGTTCATCTTCTTCTTCTCGGCGGCCAGCAGGCTCTTCACCCGGTTCGGGTTGCCCTCGGCGACCAGCACGATGCCGGCCTTCCCGACCGCCCGGTGCACCACGTCCTGGCTGCGGTTCATCGCCACCGCCGGAGTGGTCGTCCAGCCCCGGCCGACGTTGTCCAGCACGGCGGCCGCTGCCCCCGGCTGGCCCTCCATCTGGCCGAAGGCGGCCCGCTCGGCCCGGCGGCCGAACACGATCGCCGTCGCCAGCAGACCGACCAGCAGGCCGAAGATGCCCAGGTAGATCGGGTGACCGAGCAGAAAGCCGATCGCGAGGAAGACACCGAGGGTGCCGATGCCGACGGCCGCGAGTACAAGACCGATCTTCTTGTCGGCCTTGCGGGTCATCTTGTACGTGAGAGCGATCTGCTTCAGTCGCCCTGCGTTCGCGGCGTCCGCCGCGGTTTCCTTCCTCGCCATGCCACGAAGTCTACGTGTCCCCGGGAGTGCGGACGACGGCAGTGCCCGGGGCGACGGCGTCAGGAGCGGTCGGCGGCCTGTTCCAGGACGCGCTGCGCCTCGACCCGGTCCTTGGCACGCCGCCGGTCCTCCAGCACGGAGGTCCACGCGTTGCGGCGGGCGGTGCGCTGACCGCCGCTCATGAGCAGGGACTCGACGGCGCGGAGTGCGTCGGTGAAGGACGGGATGGCGGTGGCGCGTACGGGCGCGGCCTGCATGATCGAGGTCCCCCCTCGGATCGGGTGGTGTACGAGGCGTGATACCAGAGTCACTGATTGGTGTTACCAGGGCGTGTCCGACCGGTCAAACACCAATGAAGCCTTGATGCAGAGCACTGAAACGCTGACGCGGCCCTGATGTCCGCCCTCATCAGCGAGGACGGTCAGGACCGCGTCGTCTCGGCCATTACTGGCCAGTAATTGCTTGTGCGCGAATTCACACGGCTTGCGTGGCGATGTAGGTTCCGCGCTTCTCGACCGCCATCTGGTACAGGCGCCCGGCACGGTACGACGACCGCACCAGGGGGCCGGACATCACACCGGAGAAGCCGATCTGCTCGGCCTCCTCCTTCAGCTCCACGAACTCCTGCGGCTTCACCCAGCGCTCCACCGGGTGGTGCCGGACGGAGGGGCGCAGGTACTGGGTGATGGTGACCAGCTCGCAGCCCGCGTCGTGCAGCTGCTTGAGCGCCTCGCTGACCTCCTCGCGGGTCTCACCCATGCCGAGGATCAGGTTGGACTTGGTGACCAGGCCGAAGTCGCGGGCCTCGGTGATGACCTTCAGGGAGCGCTCGTAGCGGAAGCCGGGGCGGATCCGCTTGAAGATCCGCGGGACCGTCTCGACGTTGTGCGCGAAGACCTCGGGGCGGGCGGAGAAGACCTCGGCCAGCTGCTCGGGGACGGCGTTGAAGTCGGGGGCCAGCAGCTCGACCTTCGTACGGCCGCCCTCGCGGTCCGCCGTCTGCTGGTGGATCTGGCGCACGGTCTCGGCGTACAGCCAGGCGCCGCCGTCCTCCAGGTCGTCACGGGCGACGCCGGTGATGGTGGCGTAGTTCAGGTCCATGGTGACCACGGACTCGCCGACGCGGCGCGGCTCGTCACGGTCGAGCGCCTCGGGCTTGCCGGTGTCGATCTGGCAGAAGTCACAGCGCCGGGTGCACTGGTCGCCGCCGATGAGGAAGGTCGCCTCGCGGTCCTCCCAGCACTCGTAGATGTTCGGGCAGCCGGCTTCCTGGCAGACCGTGTGCAGGCCCTCGCTCTTCACGAGGTTCTGCATCTTCGTGTACTCGGGACCCATTTTCGCCCGCGTCTTGATCCACTCGGGCTTGCGCTCGATGGGGGTCTGGCTGTTGCGGACCTCCAGGCGCAGCATCTTGCGTCCGTCGGGTGCGACTGCGGACACGACCGGCTCCCTAAGCTTTGATTCCTCGGCGCACACCAGGGTACGCCCGTGTTCACTGCGCCCTGCCCGGGAGATCAACCTCTCTGTCGCAGGGCGCATTCCCCGGTCAGGCGGAGGCCCTCTCGATCACCCTCGGCTTGAGGTGCGCGTTCTCCAGGATGTCCTTCAGGTGCTTCTCGACCACCGGCAGGACCTCCTCGATCGTGACGTCCCGGCCCAGCTCGCCCGCGAGGGAGGCCACCCCCGCGTCCCGGATCCCGCACGGGATGATCCGGTCGAACCACTTCATGTCGGGGTTCACGTTGAACGAGAAGCCGTGCATGGTGACGCCCTTGGCCACCCGGATGCCGATCTGGGCGATCTTGCGGTCCTCGCGCCGCTGGCCCGCGTTGGAGGGGGCGTACTCGGGGCCGTTGAGGCGGGGGTCGAACTCCTCGTCGGTGAGGCGCGGGTCGAAGTCCAGGGACAGGCCGCCGAGCGCGGGCCGCTGCTCGACCGGGTCGCCGAGCACCCACACACCGCTGCGGCCCTCGACCCGGGTCGTCTCCAGGCCGAACTCCGCGCAGGTGCGGATGAGCGCCTCCTCCAGGCGCCGTACGTGCGCGACCACGTCCACCGGGCGCGGGAGCTTCTGGATCGGGTAGCCCACCAGCTGGCCCGGGCCGTGCCAGGTGATCTTGCCGCCGCGGTCCACGTCGACGACGGGGGTGCCGTCCAGTGGGCGCTCGCTGTCCTCGGTGCGGCGGCCGGCCGTGTACACCGGCGGGTGCTCCAGGAGGATCACGGTGTCCGGGCCCTCGTCGGCGAACCGGGCCGCGTGCACCCTGCGCTGCTCGTCCCAGGCCTCCTGGTAATCGACGGCATCCGCACCGAACCCCATGCGGACGAACCGCAACTCACTCACGGCAAGCGCCTCCCTCAGCGACCGGCGTGTCAGGCACATAACGCGCCCACGCCACTGTACGACCGACCGGCGTACGTCAGCCCCGCGGGCTTTCCTCACACGATCGGATGAATGCCTCGCGAAGGCTGTGATCGCCTGCTCACTCTCCGCTACATTCACGCCGTTCGTGCGGCCGTAAGGGCTGCTCAAAGGCAATCCGGCACTTCAGAGGCACGGAAGGCAGGAGACCGCACCGCAGATGACGGACCGACCCGCGCAGCGCACCCCCAACCGCCAGCTCGCCACGCTCATCGCAGAGGCGGGGTTCTCCAACGCGGGTCTGGCTCGTCGCGTCGACCAGCTCGGCCTGGAGCACGGGCTGGACCTCAGATACGACAAGACCTCGGTCACCCGCTGGCTGCGCGGGCAGCAGCCGCGCGGTACGACGCCCGCCCTGATCGCCGAGGTGTTCACGCGCCGGCTCGGGCGCCGGCTCACCGCCCAGGATCTCGGCCTGGACGCGTGCGCTCCGGTGTACGCCGGGCTGGAGTTCGCGGCCACCCCGGAGGAGGCCGTCGACATCGTCAGCGGGCTGTGGCGCAAGGACTCCGGCAGCCACGCCGAGCTGCGCAAGATCGCCTTCACCCCGGCGGGACTCGTGGTCCCCAGCCGGGACTGGCTGATCGGCAAGCCGGACGACAAGGTGGCCCGTGACCAGGTGCTCCGGGTGCCCCCGCAGGGCCGTCCGGGCCCGGCCAAGGCCCAGGGGCGGGCGGTGCTCGCGGTCCCGCCCCGGGTGCGTGGGCAGGCCGAACGCGCCCCCGGCCACAGGGTCACGGGCGGCGACATCAACGCGCTGCGCTCGGTCGGCGAGCTGTTCCGCACCCTCGACGACCGGTTCGGCGGCGGCCACGCCCGGCAGGCCCTGGTGCGCTACCTGGAGCACGAGTGCGAGCCGATGCTCCGTGGCACCTACGACGAGCAGACCGGCCGCCGCCTCTTCGGCGCCGCCGCCGACCTCACCCGCCTCGCCGGCTGGACCTCGTACGACATCGCCGCGCACGGGCTCGCCCAGCGCTACTTCGTGCAGGCCCTGCGGCTCGCCCAGGCGGCCGGCGACCGCGCGTACGGCTCCTACGTCCTGGTCACCATGAGCCGTCAGGCCGTCTACCTCGGCCACGGCAGGGAGGCCGTGCAGCTCGCCCGCGTCGCCCAGCAGGGCGTGGGGACCGGTGGCCCGCCGGTCGTGCAGGCGCTGCTGCACGCCTCCGAGGCGAGGGCGCACGGCGTGCTGGGCGAGGTGCGGGCGTGCACGGCGGCGCTCGTGCGGGCCGAGCGCGCCCTGGAGGCGGCCCGGCCCGGGGACGAGGTGCCGTACTGGGCCAAGTTCTTCGACGAGGCGCAGCTCGCCGACGAGTTCGGGCACTGCCACCGGGACCTGCAGCAGTTCCGGGCGGCCGCCCAGCACGCCGAGCGCTCGCTCCAGCTCCGGGCGCCCTCCTATGCCCGCAGCCGCCTCTTCTGCCGTGTCGTCCTCGCCACGGCCCGGCTCGGCCTCGGCGAACTCGACCAGGCGTGCGCGCTGGCCGCGGAGGCCGCGGGCCAGGCCGCGGAGATGCGCTCCGCCCGCGCCGTCGAGTACGTGCGGGACTTCGAGCGCCGGCTGGAGCCGTACCGGGACGCGGCTCCGGTGCGGGGGTACCGGGAGAAGGTGGCGGCGTTGGGGTGAGCCCGCCCCTGCCGGGGCGCGTTCACGCCGCCCTCGGCAGAGAGGGCGCCGGTTCCGCGCGATTGAGCGAACCCGCTGCGCCCAGGTCGGCCAGGATCGCCGCCGTCGCCCTGTGGGCCGAGTGCAGTGCGCCCTGGACCGTGCTGGTGTCGCGGTGGTCGCCGCAGACGTACAGGCCCGCCAGGAGGCGTACGGGGCGGCGCAGGTCGTGCGGGGGGCGCATGGCCGGGACCGCCTCCGCGGTGTGGTGCACCGCCAGCGTCTCCCAGCGGCGTGTCGAGGTGCCGTAGAGGCGGGAGAGGTGGATGCGGACGGCCGTGTCGACCCCTTCCGGCGAGGTGCCCAGCACCGTGGAGGAGATCAGCACCCGGCCGGCCGGCGCCCGGCTCGGGTCCACGTTGCTGAGCACCGCCGTGTGCGCCACCGGCCCGCCCCGGTCGGCGTCCAGCAGCAGCGAGGTACCCGTGCGGAACGCCGGCGCCGGATCGTCGGTGGTGTGGTGGACCACGGTCACCGCGTGGAAGTCGGGCACCCTGAGGCCCGGCAGCAGCTGCGCCGCGGCCCGCGCATCCGTCGCCAGCAGCACCGCCCGGCAGCGGATCTCGCCGTGCTCGGCGGTCGTCACCGCGGTCGTGGCCACCGAGGTGACCCGTACCCCGGTGTGCACCGTACCGGGCGGCAGCGTCCGCGCCAGCAGCTCCGGCAGCATCTCGGCGCCGCCCTCCGGCACACACAGCCGGCCGCTCGCGAAGGCGCGCAGCGCGAGGTCGGCGCACCGGCTGGAGGTGGTCAGTTCCGGGTCGCACAGCAGAGTGGCCAGCAGCGGGCGCAGGAAGCCGTCGATCGTGCGCCCGGGCATCCCGCGCTGGGCGAGGGCCTGGCCGGCGGGCATCTCGGGGCGGGCCAGGATGCGCTCGACCGGGGTGGTGGCGAGCCGGCCCAAAGCGGCGCCGAGCCGCGCCTGGTCGACCGCGCCGCCCACCGGGGCGCCGACCCGGCCGGGGGTGGCCGCCGGCCCTCGGGGGGCGCTCGCGAGAGCGCGCACCGCATGCAGTGCGCCCCTTGCGCTCCCTCCGGCCGCCGGTGCGCCCGCTCGCTGCGCGCGTCCGTCGCGGTGCAGCAGGACGCCGGGCGCGAAGGTGCGCAGGACCAGGGAGTCCAGGCCCGGGGTCGTGCGGAGTTCGGGGTAGGACGTGGACAGCAGCTGTCCGATGCGGTCGAGCCGGAAGCCGTCGACCTTCTCCGTCGACATGCGGCCGCCGACGTACGGGGCGGCCTCGAGGACTGCGGTCGAGATTCCTGCGCTGGTCAGCCGATGAGCCGCCGAGAGTCCGGCGATGCCGGCTCCCACGATGACGACGTCCACCTGGTACGCGGGCTCAAGCACGAGGCCCCTCCTGTGGTTGCGCGGCCGGTGGAGACGTCATGCCCCCAACTGGCTCCGGGGATACCCGAGTTCGGGTCGAGGTTAGGGCCGTGATCGGTCACAAACAGTCGCGCATCAACAGAGCACGGTCGCATGGAGGTCGCATGCGGTCACAACAGATCTCAGGAGGTCGCAGGAGGTCGCAGGAGGTCCGCCCTGTCCGTCAGGCCGCCCGGATGGCGTCGTCGATCCCCGGGAACGCAAAACGGAAGCCCGCCTCCAGCAGCCGCTTCGGCACCACCCGTTGACTGCCCAGCACGTCCCCGGCCAGCTCACCCAGGGCCGCCCGCAGCACCGGCGCCGGTACCGCGAACGGCGCCGGACGGTGCAGCACCCGGGCCATCGCCGCCGTGATCTCACGGTTCGTCAGCGGCTGCGGGGCCGTCAGGTTGAACGGCCCGGACAGCGTGTCGTGGTCGATGAGATACCGGATCGCGGCGACCTCGTCGTGCAGCGCGATGTACGACCAGTACTGCCGCCCGTCACCCAGCCGTCCCCCGAGCCCCGCCCGGAACAGCGGGAACAGCCGCCCCCAGGCGCCCCCGCCGCGCGCCACCACCAGCCCCGTACGCGCGAACACCGTCCGCACGCCCGCCTCCTGCGCACGCGCCGCGGCCTCCTCCCACTCCACGCAGAGCGAGGGCAGGAAGCCGTCGCCCGGCGGCGTCCGCTCGTCCACCACCCGGTCGCCGGTGTCGCCGTAGATGCCGATCGCGCTGCCGCTGACGAACACCCGTGGCGGCTCGGGCAACGCGGCCACCGCCTCCGCCAGCGCGGCCGTGCCCAGCACCCGGCTGTCCCGCAGCACCCGCTTGTACGCCGGCGTCCAGCGCCGGTCGCCGATCCCGGCCCCGGCCAGAGAGACCACCGCGGCACAGCCGGTCAGCCCCGCCGCGTCCACGTACCGCCCCTCCGGGTCCCAGCAGACCTCCTGCGGGCCCACGGCCGCCCGGCGCACCAGTCGTACCACCTCGTGCCCGTCCGCGGTCAGGGACCGCACCAGGGCGCTGCCGATGAGCCCGGACGCACCGGCCACGGCGATTCGCATACGCTCCATGGCCCCAGCATGCCCGTGCGAAAACGCTGTGAGGCGCTCCCGCACCCGCCGTAGGGTGATCGTCATGCCGGAGCCGTACATACGCATCGCCGTGGCCGACGACGAAGAGCGACTGGCCGCCCTCGACCGGGCCACCTGGTCCACCCTGCACGCCGTGTCCCCACGCCCGGCCCCGCCGTACCGGCCCTTCTTCGACGAGCGTCACCTCCCGGAGGACTACCTGGTCGCCGAAGCCGGCGGACGGCTCGTCGGCTACGTCCGCATCGCCCGCCCGACCCCGCTCCCCTCCAACGCGCACGTCCTGCAGATCCAGGGCCTCGCCGTCGCGGAGGAGGCGCGCGGCCAGGGGCTCGGGCGCGCGTTGATCCGGGCCGCCGTCGGGGAGGCGCGCGAACGCGGCGCACGGCGGCTGAGCCTGCGTGTGCTCGGCCACAACGCCCCGGCACGCGCGCTGTACGAGTCCGAGGGGTTCACCGTCGAGGGCGTGCAGCCGGAGGAGTTCCTCCTCGACGGCACCTATGTCGACGACGTGCTCATGGGCCGGCGCGTGTGACCGTCCTGGACCGCTAGGAGCTGACCAGCCGGCCCGTGTCCACCCGTGCCGTCGCCCTGGCCGCGCGCTGGGCGTCGGCCGCCACCTCGTCCGCCGTCAGCGCGTACCCCGTCTCGGTGTCCGAGGTGGAGCGGGCGAAGACAACGCCGAACACCCGGCCGTTCGTGGTCAGCAGCGGGCCGCCGGAGTTGCCCGGCCGGACCGTGGACCGGATCGAGTAGATGTCCCGGGTGACCGCGCCGTCGTTGTAGATGTTCTGCCCGGTCGCCCGCACCCGGCTCGCCACCGTCGCCGCCTGCAGGTTCAGGCTGCCGTCCTGCGGATAGCCCGCCACCACGGCCGCCGCGCCGCGTACCGCGCTCGTGTCGAACCGCAGCACCGGGGCACGCAGCCGGGGCACATACAGCACCGCCACGTCCCGGTCGGGGTCGAAGAGCACCACCCGGGCCTCGTACGACCGCCCGACGCCGCCGACCCGCACGCTCGGGTGGTCGATGCCGGCCACCACGTGCGCGTTGGTCATCACGTGCCGCGCGGAGAAGACGAACCCGCTGCCCTCGCGGCCCTCGTTGCCCGAGACGCCCTCGATCTTCACCGTGCTCAGCTTCGCGGCGCGGGTGGCGGCCGGGGTGACGCTGTCACCCGAGGGGCGGGCCACCTGGGCCGTCGACTCGTTCTCGAACGGGTTGAAGACCTGCGGGAATCCCGCCTCCGTCAGCGCCGACGTGGCCCGCGAGAACCATGCGGGCGTGGTGTCCGGCATCGCCTCCTGCACCGCGCCGAGCAGCGCCGAGTTCCGTATCGCCGAGGTCAGGGTCTGGGAGGGGGCCGCGGACAGCACGCTCGCCGCCACCCAGGCCACGATCAGTACCGCGACCGAGTTCGCCGCCGCGCCCCCTATCCCGTCCGCCACCCGCAGCGGGCCCCGGTCCAGCTCCCCGCGCAGCCGCAGCGCCAGCCGGCCCGCCAGCTCGTGCCCCACGACCGCCGGCACCAGCACCGTCACCACGGCGAGCACCGTCGCCTGGGCCGTACCGCGGTCCACCAGGCCGGTCACCCAGGGCAGCAGCCATACGCCGACGACGGCACCGCCGACGAACCCGGCCAGCGAGACACAGCCGGCCACCAGCCCGCGCCGGTATCCGGACGCCGCGTAGACGAGGATGACCAGCACAAGCACCAGGTCGAGCAGGTCCACGGAGCCGCCTTTCTCTCGGACCCCTCAGTACGGACGGGACGGGCCCGGTGATCAGTCACCCACACACGGGCACGGCCACCGGACGGCGAACCGGCCACGTATGTGTGTACCCCCAGAAACGTCCCGGACCAGGACGATGGTTCCGCCGGGTGGCACAGCGCACATCGCGGGCACACCCCGACGCCCCGAGAGTGGGACCATGCACGCCGTCCGAAGAACACTGCGCAAACCCACAACCCGCCGGACCCCACAGCCCCCGGAGAGCGGGGAGCCGCAGCGGAGCCTGGACACGCCGGGGAGCGGGGAGACGCCGGGGAGCGGGGAGACGCCGGGGAGGCCGGATACGCGGGGGACCCCAGAGTCGTCGGGGGGCCGGGAGGCGCAGCGGAGCCTGGAGACGCCGGGGAGCCGGGAGGCGCCGGGAAGCGCGGAGGCGGCCAGGAGTCTGGCGGCGGACGGAGACGGGAACCTGGCGGCGCAGGGCCAAGAGAGGCAGACGCACGGCCAGGAGAGGCACAGGACACCGGAGACGGAGCAGGCCTCTGGGCCGACGCGGAGTGCGGGGACGCCGGAGACACCCGGGCCTTCGGAAACCGCCGACACCTCCGGGCCGCCGCCGGAGCCGTCGAGGCCGTCGGCAGTCTCCGAGACGCGGGCGCCGCAGGTGCCGGAGGATCGGCCGGCAGCCTCCGAGACCCTCGGGACGCCGCCCACACCGGGCTCGTCGGCCAGCCCCGAGACGCTCGGAGCGCAGCAGACGCCGGGGCCCACCGAGACCCTCGACACCTCCGTGCCCCCGGACGCTGCCGACAATCCCCAGCCCCCGGACACCACCCGTTCTCCGGGCACCATCGACACCCCCCGGTCCCCGGACACTGCCCCGTCTCCGGACGCCGCCTCACTATCGGGCACCGCCGACGGCCCCCACCCCCCGGACACCCCCCGGTCCCCGGACGCCGCCGCGCCATCGGGCACCGCCGACACCCCCGGTCCGCCCGAGCGCCCCGCTCCCGAGCCTGCCGAGTCGGGCGAGGCCGGTCAGGCGGTGGGGTGGGGGAGGCGGGCTCGGGGGCGGGGGCCAGGGGTTCTGCTGGTGTTGCTCGGCTGTCTGCTCGGGCTCGTGGCCGTCCTCACGCTCGTGCTGTGCGCCCGTGGTGCCGAGCGCCCCGAGGCGGTCCGTCTCGACCGGCCCGGGCCGGCCCGCGCCCCGGCCCACCGCGCCGCCCGGCCGCGCATCGTGCCCCGTTCCGTGTGGCTGGGCACGGCACAGCGCACCCAGCCGCCCCCGCGCTACGACGACAAGGTGGTCGCGGTCTTCGTCCACCACACCGACTCGCCGGGCACGTACGACTGCGCCGACGCGCCGCGCATCATCCAGCACCTGTACGCCGGGCAGACCGGCGACCGCCGCTGGGACGACATCGGGTACAACTTCCTCGTCGACCGCTGCGGCACCATCTACGAGGGCCGTGCCGGAGGCGTCGAACGGCCCGTCACCGGCGCCCACACCCTGGGCTTCAACCATCGCACCGCCGGTATCGCCGCCCTCGGCACCTTCACCGCCGGTGTCCCCGTGCCCCGGGCCATGACCGACGCGATCGCCGCACTGACCGCCTGGAAACTCGGCCTCGCCGACGTCGACCCACGCACCACCGTCCGCCTGGTGTCCAGCAGCAGCCACAGCCGCTACCACGCCGGCACCACCGCCACCCTGCCCGCCGTCTCCGGTCACAACGCCGGGTTCATGACGAACTGCCCCGGCGCCGCCCTCGCCGCCCGCCTCCCCGAGATCAGGGAGCAGGCCGCCCGCCTGCAGGGCCGGACCGTCCTCCGGCGCCGGACCGCACCGGCGCCGACGTCCTCAGCAACGCCATAGCCGCCACGCAGCCTCCTCCGAGCCCCGCGCCCCACGGTCGTGCACGTCACCGAGCCGATGCCGCGCGGTCGCGACCGTCGTCCTCGGCCCGGCCGCGGTCACCGCGTCCGCGCTCGCCAACGCCGCCCCGCTGCACCACGCGGTGGGAGCGGACCGCACGGCCGGCTGAGCCGCGGCGGGCTACTCCCGGAAGCGGTCCCACAGCCGGGGAAACCGTTCGGCGAGCGCCCGCTCGTTCTCGAAGTCCAGCGGCGTGCCCTCCGGCTCGGCGGGCGCCGGGGCGATGCCCAGGTCGGGCGCGACGGTGCCGGTCAGCTGCTCGTAGGCCTCGTCCGCCGCGTAGCCCAGTTCCTCGCCGTCGCCGTCGATCTCCTCGTCGAACTCGTCCAGCAACTCGGCCAGCGAGTCCGGATCGTGCAGGGCGCCCTCGTAGACCTCCCGGCCCTGGCCGATCAGCCAGCACCGGAAGAAGTCGAACGCGTCGTCGCTGGCCCCGTCCAGCAGCACCCAGGCGGCGCCCCACAGGTCCCAGTGGTAGGCGCGGTTGTACCGGGCCTCGAAGTGACGGGCGAAGTCCAGGACCAGGTCGGGGTCCAGCTGGAGCAGCCGGTCCACGAGCACGTCGGCCTGTTCCTCGGGATCGCCTTCGGCACTCTCGCGGGCGGCGTCGATCAGCTCCCAGAACTCCGTCTCGTCCATCACGGCACCAGCATCGGGCCTCCACCGGAGGGACGCACGCGGAGTGCGCCGGAGTGCGGCGGATCGTTATCCGGTGTCCACACCGGTGTCCGCGCCGGCGCTCGTACGGCCGTACAGAGCGGCCAGCCGGGCCGCGTCCCTCGCGAACCGCTCGCGCAGGCTCCCGGGGGCCAGCACCTCGACGTCCGCGCCGAGCGCCGTCAGCTGCGCGTGCGCGACCTCCTCCGACTCGACCGGCACCGTCACCGTCACCCAGCCCGCCCCGTCCGGCTCGCCCGCCTCGCGCAGCGCCTCGCGCGCCGACATCGGTTCGACGGCGTACCGCAGCCCGCGCACACCCTCCGGGGACAGCCGTACGACCACCTCGGCGCGCAGCAGCGAGCGTGCGAACCGCTCGGCCTGCTCGGACCAGTGGCCGGGCAGGTCGAAGCCGGGATCACGGGTGAAGCGTTCCTCCAGTGGATCCACCGTGCTGAACCGGTCGATCCGGTACGTCCGGAAGGAGCCACCGCCGGCCACCCGCGCGCACAGGTACCAGACGCCCGCCTTCAGCACGAGCCCGTACGGCTCCAGCAGCCGCTCCACCTCGTCCTCGGCCCGCCGGTACCGGGCGGTGACCCGGCGGTCGTCCCACACCGCCTCCGCGACCACCGGCAGCAGCGCCGGCGTCTCCGGCTCCCGGAACCAGGCCGGAGCGTCCAGGTGGAACCGCTGGGCGGCGCTGTCCGGGGCGTCGCGCAGGGACGGCAGCAGTGCCGCGGACACCTTCAGCCGGGCGGCACAGTGGGCGTCCTCCAGTCCCATGTCCCGCAGCACCCCTGGCACCCCGCTCAGGAACAACGCCTCCGCCTCGCTCCTGGCCAGTCCCGTCAGCCGCGTCCGGTATCCGCCGACCAGGCGGTACCCGCCGGCCCGCCCGCGGTCCGCGTACACCGGCACGCCCGCCTCCGACAGGGCCTGCGCGTCCCGTGTCACGGTCCGCTCCGACACCTCCAGCTCGCGGGCCAGCTCGGCGGCGGTCATGGACGGCCGGGACTGCAGCAGGAGCACCATCTTGATGAGCCGGGCCGCACGCATGTCCTTCATCATGCCGGGCGCCACCGACAACGAAGGGGTACGGCAGCAGCCGTACCCCTTCGCAGCACCTCGGTGCCTACAGCCCGTACTTCTCCCGGGCCTCCTTGACCGCCGTGGCCTTCACCTCGCCGCGCCTGGCCAGCTGGGCCAGGGCCGCGACGACGATCGACTCGGCGTCGACGCCGAAGTGGCGGCGGGCGGCCTCGCGGGTGTCGGAGAGGCCGAAGCCGTCGGCGCCCAGCGAGGAGTAGTCCTGCTCGACCCACTGCGCGATCTGGTCCGGGACCTGGCGCATGTAGTCGGAGACGGCCAGGACCGGGCCCTCGGCGCCCTGGAGCGCCTGGCGGACGTACGGCACGCGCTCCTCGCCGCGCAGCAGCGCCGCGTCGGCCTCCATCGCGTCCCGGCGCAGCTCCGACCAGGAGGTGGCGGACCACACGTCGGCGGCAACCCCCCACTCCTCGGCGAGCAGCTTCTGCGCCTCGACGGCCCAGTGGATCGCCGTACCGGAGCCCAGCAGCTGGATGCGCGGGGCGCCCGCCGGGGCGGTCACGCCCGCGGACTCCGCCGTGCTGAAGCGGTACAGGCCCTTGACGATGCCCTCGTCGATGCCGAGGCCCTGCGGCTTGGCGGGCTGCGGCAGCGGCTCGTTGTAGACCGTCAGGTAGTAGAAGACGTTCTGGTCCTCGCCCGGCTTGGCCTCGCCGTACATCCGGCGCAGACCCTCACGGACGATCACCGCGATCTCGTAGGCGAACGCGGGGTCGTACGTCAGCGCGGCCGGGTTGGTCGCGGCGATGACCGGGGAGTGGCCGTCGGCGTGCTGCAGGCCCTCACCGGTGAGGGTCGTACGGCCGGCGGTCGCGCCGACGAGGAAGCCGCGGCCGAGCTGGTCGCCGAGCTGCCACATCTGGTCGGCGGTGCGCTGCCAGCCGAACATCGAGTAGAAGATGTAGAACGGGATCATCGCCTCGCCGTGCGTCGCGTACGCGGTGGACGCGGCGATGAAGTCGGCCATGGAACCGGCCTCGGTGATCCCCTCGTTGAGGATCTGGCCGTTCTTGGCCTCCTTGTAGTACATCAGCTGGTCGCGGTCGACCGGCTCGTACGTCTGGCCCTTGGGGGAGTAGATGCCCAGGGACGGGAACAGCGACTCCATACCGAAGGTGCGCGCCTCGTCCGGGACGATCGGCACCCAGCGCCTACCGGTCTCCTTGTCGCGGACCAGGTCCTTGACCAGGCGGACGAAGGCCATGGTGGTGGCCACGTTCTGCGAGCCGGAGCCCTTGTCGAAGGAGGCGAACGCCTTCTCGGCGGGGGCGGGCAGCGGGGCCAGCGCGTGGGTGCGGCGGGCCGGGGCCGGGCCGCCGAGGGCCGCGCGGCGCTCCTGGAGGTAGCGGACCTCGGGCGAGTCGGCGCCCGGGTGGCCGTAGGGCACCACGCCGTCGACGAAGTCGCTGTCCTTGATCGGCAGGTCGAGCAGGTCGCGCATCGCCTTGAACTCGTCCACCGTCAGCTTCTTCATCTGGTGGTTGGCGTTCTTCGACGCGAAGCCCTCGCCGAGGGTGTGGCCCTTGACCGTCTGGGCCAGGATCACGGTCGGCGCGCCCTTGTGCTCGACGGCGGCCTTGTACGCGGCGTAGACCTTGCGGGCCTCGTGACCGCCGCGGGAGAGGTGGAAGACCTCGAGGATCTTGTCGTCGCTCAGCAGCTTCGCCATCTCGACGAGCGCCGGGTCGGCGCCGAAGAAGTCCCGGCGGATGTAGGCGGCGTCGCGGGTCTGGTACGTCTGGATCTGCGCGTCCGGTACCTGGCGCAGCCGGCGTACGAGCGCGCCGGTGGTGTCGAGCCGGAACAGCTCGTCCCAGGCCGAGCCCCACAGCGTCTTGACGACGTTCCAGCCGGCGCCGCGGAACTGGGCCTCCAGCTCCTGCACAATCTTGAAGTTGGCGCGGACCGGGCCGTCGAGGCGCTGCAGGTTGCAGTTGATGACGAAGGTGAGGTTGTCCAGCTCCTCACGGGCCGCGAGCGCGAGGGCCGCCGTCGACTCCGGCTCGTCCATCTCGCCGTCGCCCAGGAAGGCCCAGACGTGGGACGCCGAGACGTCCTTGATGCCGCGGTTGGTGAGGTAGCGGTTGAAGCGCGCCTGGTAGATGGCGGAGAGCGGGCCGAGGCCCATCGACACCGTCGGGAACTCCCACAGCCAGGGCAGCCGGCGCGGGTGCGGGTACGACGGCAGGCCGTTGCCGCCGGCCTCCTGGCGGAAGTTGTCCAGGTGCGCCTCGTTCAGGCGGCCGTCGAGGAAGGCGCGGGCGTAGATGCCGGGGGAGGCGTGGCCCTGGATGTACAGCTGGTCGCCGGAGCCGTCGCCCTCCTTGCCCTTGAAGAAGTGGTTGAAGCCGGTCTCGTACAGCCAGGCGGCGGAGGCGAAGGTGGCGATGTGGCCGCCGACGCCGTGCTTCGAGCCGCGGGTCACCATGGCGGCCGCGTTCCAGCGGTTCCAGGCGGTGATCCGGGCCTCCAGCTCCGGGTCACCGGGCAGGCCCGGCTCGGCGGAGGTGGGGATGGTGTTGACGTAGTCCGTCTCGAGGAGCTTCGGCAGCGCGATGCCGCCCGCCTCGGCGCGCTCCAGCGTGCGCCGCATCAGGTACGCGGCGCGGTGCGGCCCGGCCTCCCTGGCGACGGCGTCGAGGGAGGCCTGCCATTCGGCGGTCTCCTCCGGGTCGCGGTCCGGGAGCTGGTCGAGCGCGCTCGGCTGGATGGCGTTGGGGTCGGTCATGTCGCCGCCTTCCTCAGTCGAAGGGGGTTCCCTCATCGGTAAGGGTTCGGGGGTGCCCTAGGTCTTTGGCAGGACAGGGCTGGACTTCGGTGGAAGTCCGTCGGCGACTGTAACTCCTTGATCGATGATCGATCAAAGGGTTGAGGGTGAAAAAGTCTTGATTCCGAGAAAGTAGGCACGCGGTGCCTTCGACGATGGCACCGGGTGACGCTGAAGCGCCTTGTTTTCGCAGGTGGGGAGGCGTATGAGCGGGGGTGTGCTCGACTGAAATCAAGGGCGGGGGGCGCAGCCGAGGACGTGCGCCTTCACCAGCTCCGCGATCCGCGGATCCCGGCGCTTGAACGCCTGTACGAGCTCCTCGTGCTCCTCGGCGTACGACTGCTGGACCGTCCCCAGCCAGCGGATCGACAGCGCCGTGAAGACCTCGATGCCGAGGCCCTCCCAGGTGTGCAGGAGCACGGAGTTGCGCGCGGCGCGCACGAGTTCCCGGTGGAAGCCGACCGTGTGGCGGACCTGGCCGGTGCCGTCGGCGTTGCGGTCGGCCTCGTACAGGGCGAAGACGTGCGGTTCCAGGGCCGAGCAGTCCACCGCGAGGCGGTCGGCCGCCAGCTCCGCCGCGATGGCCTCGAGGCCGGCCCGGACCGGGTAGCTCTCCTCCAGGTCCGCCGCCGTGAGGTTGCGGACCCGTACGCCCTTGTTGGGGGCCGACTCGATCAGGCGCAGCGACTCCAGCTCGCGCAGGGCCTCGCGGACCGGGGTCTGGCTGACCTCCAGCTCGGTGGCGATCCGCCGCTCCACGATGCGCTCACCCGGCTGCCAGCGCCCGCTGACGATCCCCTCCACGATGTGCTCGCGGATCTGTTCGCGCAGCGAGTGGACGACGGGCGCGGTCATTGAGGGCTCCTTCGGGAGGGCTGACGTTTAGACAATACGGCGGGTTCGCTTGGCGGGTAGGACCTCTGGGGGTGCTTTTGCGCAGGTGAGACGAGGCTTACACGCTCCGGGTGCCGACAAACACGAACACCCCGCCCGGAGAGGCTCCGGACGGGGTGTCGTACAGGCACAGGACCCGAGGGTTACAGACCGAGCTCGACCTCGAACTCGCCCGCCTCCAGGATCGCCTTGACCGCCGTCAGGTAACGGGCCGCGTCGGCGCCGTCGACCAGGCGGTGGTCGTAGGAGAGGGTCAGGTAGGTCATGTCGCGGACGCCGATGACCGTGCCCTCCTCAGTCTCGATGACGGCCGGACGCTTGACCGTGGCACCGATGCCGAGGATCGCGACCTGGCCCGGCGGCACGATGATCGTGTCGAACAGCGCGCCACGCGAACCGGTGTTGGAGATGGTGAAGGTCGCACCGGACAGCTCGTCCGGGGTGATCTTGTTGGCGCGGACCTTGCCCGCCAGCTCCGCCGTGGCCTTGGCGATGCCCGCGATGTTGAGGTCGCCGGCGCGCTTGATGACCGGGGTCATCAGGCCCTTCTCGGAGTCCACCGCGATACCGATGTTCTCGGAGTCGAAGTAGGTGATCGTGCCCTCGGCCTCGTTGATCTTGGCGTTGACGACCGGGTGGGCCTTCAGCGCCTGCGCGGCGGCCTTGACGAAGAACGGCATCGGGGAGAGCTTGACGCCCTCACGGGCCGCGAAGGAGTCCTTCGCCTTGGCGCGCAGCTTCATCAGGCGGGTGACGTCGACCTCGACGACCGACGACAGCTGGGCCTGCTCGTGCAGCGCCTTGACCATGTTGTCGCCGATGACCTTGCGGATGCGGGGCATCTTGACGGTCTGGCCGCGCAGGGGGGAGACCTCCAGCGCGGGCGCCTTCTTCGCGGCGGCCGGAGCAGCGGCGGCCGGAGCCGGGGCAGCGGCGGCGGCCTTCGCGGCCTCGGCGGCGGCGAGGACGTCCTGCTTGCGGATACGGCCGCCGACGCCGGTGCCCTTGACGGCGGACAGGTCGACGCCGTTCTCGGCGGCGAGCTTGCGCACCAGCGGGGTGACGTAGGCACCCTCGTCGGTCGCCTGGGTGGCGGTCGGCGAGGTCGGCGCGGTGGTCGGGGTGACCGGGGCCGGGGCCGGGGCGGGCGCCGGAGCGGCCGGAGCCGCGGGCTGGGCCGGAGCCGGGGCGGCAGCGGCGGGCGCGGCCGGAGCGGCGGGCGCGGCCGGAGCCGGAGCCGGGGCAGCCGGAGCCGCCGGGGCAGCGGCGGCCGGGGCCGGAGCGGCGGCCGGGGCGGCGGCCGGGGCGGCACCCGGGGCGCCGATGACGGCGAGCTTGGCGCCGACCTCGGCGGTCTCGTCCTCGTTCACCACGATCTCCAGCAGCACGCCGGAGGCGGGCGCCGGGATCTCGGTGTCGACCTTGTCCGTGGAGACCTCGAGCAGCGGCTCGTCGGCCTCGACGGAGTCACCGACCGACTTCAGCCAGCGGGTGACGGTGCCCTCGGTGACGGACTCACCGAGCGCGGGCAGGACCACGTCCGTGCCCTCGGCGCCACCGGCCGGGGCGGCAGCGGGGGCGGGGGCGGCCGGAGCCTCGGGGGCGGGGGCCGGGGCCTCGGCCACCGGAGCGGCCGGGGCCGGAGCCTCGGCAGCGGCGGGAGCCGGGGCGGCAGCGGGGGCACCGGTGCCGTCGTCGATGACGGCCAGCTCGGCGCCGACCTCGACCGTCTCGTCCTCGGCGACCTTGATCGAGGCCAGCACACCGGCGGCCGGCGAGGGGATCTCGGTGTCGACCTTGTCGGTCGACACCTCGAGCAGCGGCTCGTCGGCCTCGACGCGCTCGCCCTCGGCCTTCAGCCAGCGGGTGACAGTGCCCTCGGTGACGCTCTCACCGAGCGCCGGAAGGGTTACGGAAACCGCCATGGTTTCGGTTGCTCCTAACGAATTGCGGAAGTCTGTGTCGTCGCGCCCGTTGACCGAAGGCTCAGTCGTGGGAGTGCAGCGGCTTGCCGGCCAGCGCCAGGTGCGCCTCGCCGAGCGCCTCGTTCTGCGTCGGGTGGGCGTGGATGAGCTGGGCGACCTCGGCCGGCAGCGCCTCCCAGTTGTAGATCAGCTGGGCCTCGCCGACCTGCTCGCCCATGCGGTCGCCGACCATGTGGACGCCGACCACGGCACCGTCCTTGACCTGGACGAGCTTGATCTCGCCCGCGGTCTTCAGGATCTTGCTCTTGCCGTTGCCCGCCAGGTTGTACTTCAGAGCGACGACCTTGTCCGCGCCGTAGATCTCCTTGGCCTTGGCCTCGGTGATACCGACGGAGGCGACCTCCGGGTGGCAGTACGTCACCCGCGGGACACCGTCGTAGTCGACCGGAACGACCTTCAGACCGGCCAGACGCTCCGCCACCAGGATGCCCTCGGCGAAGCCGACGTGCGCGAGCTGGAGCGTCGGGACGAGGTCACCGACCGCGGAGATGGTCGGGACGTTGGTCCGCATGTACTCGTCGACGAGGACGTAACCGCGGTCCATGGCGACCCCGGCCTCCTCGTAGCCCAGGCCCTGCGAGACGGGGCCGCGGCCGACGGCGACGAGGAGGACCTCGGCCTCGAACTCCTTGCCGTCGGCGAGGGTGACCTTCACGCCGTCCTGGGTGTACTCGGCCTTCTGGAAGAAGGTGCCGAGGTTGAACTTGATGCCGCGCTTGCGGAACGCGCGCTCAAGAAGCTTCGAGGAGTTCTCGTCCTCGACCGGGACGAGGTGCTTCAGGCCCTCGATGACCGTGACGTCCGAGCCGAAGGACTTCCACGCCGAGGCGAACTCGACGCCGATGACACCGCCGCCCAGGATGATCGCGGACTTGGGCACGCGGTCCAGGACGAGGGCGTGGTCGGAGGAGATGATGCGGTCGCCGTCGATCTCCAGGCCCGGCAGCGACTTCGGCACGGAGCCGGTCGCCAGCAGGACGTGGCGGCCCTGGACGCGCCGGCCGTTCACATCCACGGAGGTGGGGGAGGACAGCCGGCCCTCACCCTCGATGTACGTCACCTTCCGGGACGCGATGAGACCCTGCAGACCCTTGTACAGGCCCGAGATCACGTCGTCCTTGTACTTGTGGACGGCCGGGACGTCGATGCCCTCGAAGGTCGCCTTCACACCGAACTGCTCGCTCTCGCGGGCCTGGTCGGCGATCTCGCCCGCGTGGAGCAGGGCCTTGGTGGGGATGCAACCCCGGTGCAGGCAGGTGCCGCCGACCTTGTCCTTCTCGATCAGGGCGACGTCAAGGCCCAGCTGCGCCCCGCGCAGGGCCGCGGCGTAACCACCGCTACCACCGCCGAGGATCACTAGGTCGAAAACGGTGCTGGCGTCGTTCGCCACGTCACGTCCTCCATGCATGTGCGCCTTGCGCCGGTCTCCGATGACCGGCGGGCGGCTGGTGTCCGGCCGCTTGATGCTTCGGCCCTTCGGTGGGGGCCCTGTCCTGCCGGGCTCCATCTTTGCACTTGTTCGAGGCGGACGAGACGCCGGGCTGGAGTGTGAGACACCCCACGTACAGCTGAAAACGACGTGCGGGAGAGCAGGGCACGCGGGGCCGTGTCCGATGTGCGGCTCCGCCGCGTGGGCGCGCACAGCCCCCACGCGGCGGATCCGTCCTACCGAACGGACCGGGCCATCAGGCGATTCAGCCCAGGTCACCCGCGGCGGTGAGCTCCGCGAGCCGGACCAGCGTCCGCACCGCGGAACCCGTGCCTCCCTTGGGCGTGTACCCGAACGGACCGCCCTCGTTGAACGCCGGGCCGGCGATGTCCAGGTGCGCCCAGGTGATCCCCTCGCCCACGAACTCGCGCAGGAAGAGACCGGCGACCAGGCCGCCGCCCATCCGCTCGCCCATGTTCGCCATGTCGGCGACCTGCGACTCCATGCCCTTGCGCAGGTGCTCCGGCAGCGGCATCGGCCAGGCCGGCTCGCCGACCTCCTCCGCCGCCTCGTGCACCGCAGAGCGGAACGCGTCGTCGTTGGCCATGACACCGAACGTCCGGCTGCCCAGCGCCAGCATCATCGCGCCGGTGAGCGTCGCGACGTCCACGATCGCGTCCGGGTTCTCCTGCGAGGCCGCCCACAGCGCGTCGGCGAGCACCAGCCGGCCCTCGGCGTCGGTGTTGAGCACCTCGACCGTCTTGCCGCTGTACATGCGCAGCACGTCACCCGGGCGCACGGCGGAGCCGGACGGCATGTTCTCGGCCAGCGCCAGCCAGCCGGTGACGTTGACCTCCAGGCCGAGCCGCGCGGCGGCGACGACGGCGGCGAACACGGCGGCCGCACCGCTCATGTCGCACTTCATCGTCTCGTTGTGCCCGGCCGGCTTCAGCGAGATGCCGCCCGAGTCGTAGGTGATGCCCTTGCCGACGAAGGCGAGGTGCTTGGCCGCCTTCGGGTGCCGGTACGACAGCTTCACCAGGCGCGGGGTGGCTGCCGAGCCGCCGCCGACGCCGAGGATGCCGCCGTAGCCGCCCTTGGCCAGGGCCTTGTCGTCGAGCACCTGCACCTTGAGGCCGTGCTCCTTGGCCGCGGTCTGCGCGATGCCCGCGAAGATGGCCGGGGTCAGGTCGTTCGGCGGAGTGTTGATCAGGTCGCGGGCCCGGTTCAGTTCCTCGACGACCGCGACGGCACGGGCGACGGCACCCTTGTGGGCGGCGTCGCGCGGCTTGCCACCGAGCAGCGCGGCCTCGGCCAGCGGCGCCTTGCCGTTGCCGGCCTTCGCGGCACCGTTCGCCTGGCGGCCGTTCTCCTTGTAGAGGTCGAAGGAGTACGCGCCGAGCAGCACGCCCTCGCCGATCGCGCCGAGGGCGCCCGGGCCGTCGACGGGCAGCGCGAACGCGGCCTTCTTCGAGCCGGCCAGCGCCCGGGCCGCCACGCCGGCGGCCTTGCGCAGCGCCTCGGCGTCGTAACCGGCGTCCTCGCTCTTGGCGTCCGGCTCCGCGCCCAGGCCCACCGCCACCACGAGCGGTGCCTTGAAGCCGGCCGGTGCGGGCAGCTTCGTCAGCTCGCCCTCGGCACCGGAGGCGCCGAGGGTCTCCAGGACGCCGGCCAGCTTGCCGTCGTACGCCTTGTCCACGGCCTCGGCGCCGGGCGCGACGACGGGTCCCTTGGCGCCCTTGGCGACACCGATCACGATCGCGTCGGCCCGCAGGCCGGGCGCCGCGGCGGTGCTGAGAGTCAGAGCAGTCACGGTGGTGAAATCTCGCTTCCGATGTGAAGTTTCTGTGGCCGATGTGGGGGTGGGTCGACCGGGCCCGAGAGCCGACCCTAGGTCCAAACCTGGGCGCAGGTGGCAACCGGGGCCTTCACCCTGTCGGCGAACACCCGGGACGAGACTACGCGCGTGTGCCCGTTCGCTCATTCCTTCGGGTGTTCACCTGTGCGTGGCGTCGTGGCCACTTCCGGCTGCTCGGAGCCCGGGAACCGGCCACGGCCGCCGCGTCCCGGCTCAGCCCTGGGTGGTGCCGCCCAGCGCGGACTCCGCCCGCTTGAACGCGCCCACCACCGAGGTGCCGGCCAGCCGGTCGGCCAGGGAGCGGCGGCCGGGGAAGAACACCGTCAGCGCGTTGACCAGGAACAGCACCACCGCGACCGCCCACACCAGCACCGACAGCGCGAACCGCCCCTCGACCAGCAGCACACAGGCCAGCGCGTACACCGCGACGTCGGCGGCGGTGGTGACGGCGGCCCGGCGCAGGGCGTGCCGGGACAGCCGCGGGGTGACCCGCAGGCCGAGCAGGCCCTTGCCGAGGGTGCGGCCGAGCCAGGTGAGGCAGGCCCACTGGTAGAGGAACGTCACGACGACGAGCGCGCCGAAGGCCTCCTCGACATCCAGCACCACCTTGTCCCACAGGGACAGTCCGAGGTGCTCGGAGGCGCCGATGACGTCACCGCGCGAGGTCACCAGGTCCAGGCCGCCCTTCGTGGCCAGTTCCGGTACGTCGGTCACCAGCGCGCTGATTCTGTGGAAGGTCAGGACGGCGAGCAGGGTGGCTGCCGCCACGACCAGCGCGAAGTCTATGGACCAGGCCACGGTGCGGCGCAGTTTCAGCACGGAATTCCCCCGATGTGCAGTGCTTTGGTGCGGTTCTTTTGTAGGTTCTTTTGTGGTGCGGTTCTTTTGTCCGTGTACGGGCAGAGAGCCTAGCGCTCGGCGTCCGCGCCCGTCCGGGGCCGCCTTCAGCGACCCAGCGCCAGGATCACCAGCGACGCCGTCGCCCCGGTTTCCGCCAGCGCGCCGAACACGTCCCCGGTGACCCCGCCGAAGCGGCGTACACAGCGGCGCAGCAGGAGTTCGGCCGTCGCCAGGGCCAGTACCACCGCGGCTGCGGCACGCACGGCACCGTACGGGCCGAGAGCCGTGCCGCAGGCGGCCGAGCCGATCGTGACGGCCGCCGCGGTCGCCAGCGCGCCCGGCGCCGGCACCACCCCGGCCACCGCCGCCCCCAGCCCCTCCGGCCGGGCGGCCGGCACCCCGGCGCGCGCGGCGAGGGTGAGGGCGAGCCGGGCCGTGACCGCCGAGGTGACGGCCGCCGCGGCCCCCCGGCCCCAGGAGTCGCCGTACAGCTGCGCCAGGACCGCGGCCTGGGCCAGCAGTGTCAGGACCAGGGTGAGGACGCCGAACGGGCCGATGTCGGACTGTTTCATGATCCGCAGCGCGTCCTCCGCGGGCTTGCCGCTGCCCAGGCCGTCGGCGGTGTCGGCGAGTCCGTCGAGGTGCAGACCTCGGGTCAGGGCCGCCGGAACGGCGACCGAGGCGACGGCGGCGAGCAGCGGGCCGGCGCCCAGGGCGAGCAGGAGCAGTCCGAGTCCGGCCGCGCAGGCGCCGACGGCCAGCCCGGCGACCGGGGCACCCAGCATGCCGCCGCGTGCGGCCGGCCGGTCCCAGCGGTGCACCCGGACGGGCAGCACGGTGAGGGTGCCGAAAGCGAAGCGGAGGCCGTCGAGGCGGGGGGACTTGAGCACCGGCGAAGGCTACCCGGCGGTCGCGGAGCCGCTCTCCGTGGCCGGGGATAAGGTGCGCATATGGGGCACTGGTGGGAACGGGACATCGTCGAACCGGGCAAACTCCCGCTGCTGCTCGCCCTCGTCGCCCTCCTGCTGACCTTCCTGGTCACTCGGGTGATCACCCGTCTGATCCGGGCGGGCAAGGGGCCGTTCGGCAACGTCAAGGCGGGCGGGCTGCACGTCCACCACGTCGTCCCCGGGGTCGTCCTCACCGTCGTCGGCGGGTTCGGCGCGGTCGCCAGCGACCGGCACGGTGTGGGCGGGGGCGTGTCCGCCGTCCTGTTCGGGATGGGTGTCGGTCTGGTCCTGGACGAGTTCGCGCTGATCCTGCACCTGGCCGACGTCTACTGGACCGAGGAGGGCCGCAAGAGCGTCGAGGTCGTCGTGGTCACCGCCGCGCTCGTCGGGCTGCTGCTCGCCGGGTTCGCCCCGTTCGGTGTCAACGACCTGACCGACCAGGAGCTGCAGGACCGCGGGGGTGTCCTCGGCACCGTCGCCGTGAACTTCCTCTTCGCGCTCATCGCCCTCAGCAAGGGCAAGACCCGCATCGCGCTCTTCGGTGCGATCGTGCCGCTGGTCGCGCTCTTCGGCGCGATCCGGCTCGCCCGCCCCGGCTCCCCGTGGGCCCGCCGTTTCTACGGCCGCCGCCCCCGCGCCCGCGCCAGGGCCGCCCTGCGCGCCTACCGCCACGACCGCCGCTGGGCCGGGAGGGGCCGTGCCCTTCAGGACTGGATCGCCGGCAAGCCCGACCCCCGCCCGACCGACCTGCCGGACCGCCGCTGACGGCGCCGCAGCCGGGTGCCTGCGGCGACTCTGCGGGGCCCCGCCGCCGTCCCCGCGCCACCGCCGCCGTGCCCTTCAGGACTGGATCGGTGGCAAGCCCGAGCCGCGGCCGGCCCGGCTGGCCGGGCGGCGCTGGCCGCGCCGCAGTGCGTGGCCGTACGCGCGGCGCAGCCGGTGTCCGTGGCGGCTGCGCAGGGCCACCGCGAGGCACAGCATGCCCACGGCCATCAGCGCGGCCAGGTGCTCCTTGCCCGCCAGGTTCTCCTTGAGCAGTACCTCGACGACCATCGCCAGGGTCACCGCGCCCGCCGTGAGGTAGGCGCCGTACCGCCAGCTCACGAACACCGCGAGGCCCACCACCGCCGCCGACGGGCCGGTGTCCACCACCTGCGCGTCCGTCCACGGCAGCCCGAACGCGGCGTGCGTGCCGAGTGAGATGCCGATGCGCGCGTACAGGGTCCCGGCGAGCGTGGCGACGTACGCGATGCCCAGCGTCCGCCACCAGCCGATGCACATCTCGGCGATCCCGAAGACCAGCAGGATCTGTGCCAGCGCGCCCCACACCGGCAGGTCCAGCGCCGGAACGAACAGCGACAGGGGGGTGCGCAGCAGGGCCAGCCACAGCGGGTCCTCGGCCCGTACGGCGCCCGCGTACTGCACGAACTGGTAGCCCCACGACTGGTTCTGCACGTACTGGAGCAGGGCCGTCAGGCACACCGCCGAGACCGTCATCGGGATCGCCCGCAGGCGCCGCTTCAGAAGGGCCTCCCGTACCGTGACGTACAGCAGGCCCCACTCCTCGCGGGCCCAGCGGGCGAGCTCTCTCATCAACGGTTCCTCATCCCCCGTGCGGTCATCTGTGCGTGTCCAGGTGCCTGCGGTGCAGCCACTTGGGCAGTCCCGGCGCCTCCAGGAAGCCCTCCGCGCGGGCCGAGGCGAGGCCGATGCGCAGCAGGTCCGCGCTCTTCTCGAAGAGCAGGAACCGCGGCTCCCAGATGGGCCGGTACTTGGCGTTGGCGCGGTACAGCGACTCGATCTGCCACCAGCGTGAGAAGAAACTGAGCAGCGACCGCCACAACCTCAGCACCGGACCGGCACCGAGGCGCGCGCCACGTTCGAAGACCGAACGGAACATCGCGAAGTTGAGTGACACCTGGGTGATCTCGATCTCTCCGGCCCGCCGCAGCAGTTCGAGGACCATGAACTCCATCAGCCCGTTCTCGGCGTGCCGGTCGCGGCGCATCAGGTCCAGGGACAGCCCGTGCGGGCCCCAGGGCACGAAGGACAGCAGGGCGCGCAGCCGGCCCTCGGCGTCCGTGCACTCCAGCATCACGCACTGCCCGTCCCCCGGGTCCCCGAGCCGGCCGAGCGCCATGCTGAACCCGCGTTCGGTGGCCCCGTCCCGCCAGTCGTCCGCGCGCTCGACGAGGTACGCCAACTCCTGCGCGGGAATGTCCTCGTGGCGCCGGATCCGGGCCTCGTACCCGGCCCGTTTCACCCGGTTGTACGCCTGCCGGACCGTCCGCATCGCCCGGCCCTCCAGCGTGAAGTCGGCGACCTCCACGATCGCCTCGTCGCCGAGTTCCAGGGCGTCCAGCCCGTGCCGGGCGTAGACGGTGCCCGCCTCCTCGCTCGCCCCCATCACCGCCGGGATCCAGCCGTGCGCCCGTGCCTGGGCGAGCCACGGCGCGATCGCGCCCGGCCAGGCCTCGGGATCCCCGAGCGGATCACCGGAGGCCAGGCTCACCCCGCCGACCACCCGGTAGGCGACGGCCGCCTTCCCGGTCGGCGACCACACCACGCTCTTCTCCCGGCGCAGCGCGAAGTAGCCCAGCGAGTCCCGCTCGCCGTGCCGCTCCAGCAGGGCCCGCAGCTGCTTCTCGTCGTCCTCGGTGAGCGGGTCGACGGCGCGCCGGGAGCGGAAGGCGGCGTAGAGCACGGCGAGGACGAGGGCGGTGCTGAGCACGTTGACGGCGACGTTGGCCCAGTTCGGCGGTTCGATGCCCTGGAAGCGGGACTCGTCGGCGGCCACCGACACCAGGCGCAGGGTGCCGTAGTGCCAGCGCTCCAGGAAGGTCGAACGGGCCGCGTCCGGCGCCTGGTTGGTGACGGTCACCAGCATCCCGGCCAGCAGACTGGCCACGAGCCCGCCGCCGAGGGCGACGGTCGCGGCCAGCCGGGGGTTGGACCGGTCGCCCTTGGCGTAGAACTCCCGGCGGCCCACGAGCAGCGCGGCGACGAACGCGGCCGTGAGGACGAGGGAGATCCAGTTCTGCGGGTACCGCCGGAGCTCCGGGAACGCCATGGCGAGTGCGAACAGGGCGAGGAAGGAGCCGCTGAGGACGAGGTTGAGGATCCAGGCGGCCCGCTTCCTGCGCCGCATGGTGATCGCCAGGAACGCGGTGAAGACGCCCGAGGCGAAGCCGGCCGTCAGCAGGTACGGCGTGAAGAAGTCGTCCTGGTTGTGCCGGCGCACGTCCTGGCCCAGCGAGACCCAGACCGCGCTGAGGAAGTTGATGAAGGCGACGGTCCGCAGATACCAGACGGCGAAGGCGGCGGCCCGTCGGGAGCCCCCGGTGAACCGCCGCCTCTCCTCACCCGGGCTCCCCGGCTCGGCCTGCTGCACGGCAATTCGGGCATCTCCCATGGGGCAGGATGATATGGGCGCTGCCCGGGCCAACCGTACTATTCAGCTCCCTGTGGCGTGCGTGCTCCCGGGGCGTCGAACCGGCCGGAACCCGACTACTGCTTCGTCTCTTCCGGCTCTTTCTCGGGCAGCTCCGCGGCCAGCGCCGCCGCCGCCCGGACCAACGGCAGCGCCAGCAGCGCACCCGCCCCCTCGCCGACCTTCACGCCCTGCTCCAGCAGCGGCTCCAGGGCCATCCGGTCCAGCGCCTTCGCCTGCCCCGGCTCCCCGCTGCCGTGCCCGGCCAGCCACCAGTCCGGCGCCCGGAACGCGACCCGCTGGGCGACCAGCGCGCACGCGGCAGCCACGACACCGTCCAGGATCACCGGCAGTTTCCGCACCGCGCACTGCAGCAGGAACCCGGTCATCGCCGCGAGGTCCGCCCCGCCCACGGTCGCCAGCAGCTGCAACTGGTCCCCGAGCACCGGCCGCGCCCGCCTGAGCGCGTCCCGGATCGCCGCGCACTTGCGCATCCACGCCAGGTCGTCGATCGCGAGCCCGCCCCGTCCGGTCACCACCGACGCGTCGGTCCCGCACAGCGCGGCGATCAGCACCGCCGCGGCCGTGGTCCCGCCCACGCTGATGTCGCCGAGCACCACCAGGTCCGTACCCGAGTCCGCCTCCTCGTCGGCGACGGCGACGCCCGCGCGCAGCGCCGCCTCGGCCTCGTCCAGGGTGAGCGCGTCCTCGATGTCGATACGGCCGCTGCCCCGCCGCACCCGGTGCCGTACGACGTCCTCCGGGAAGGCGTCGGGCGCGCAGTCCAGAGCCATGTCCACGATCCGCACGGGCACCTCCAGCCGCCGCGCGAGGACCGCCACCGGGCTCGCGCCCTCCAGCACCGCGCGCACCAACTGCTCCGCACTGCCCGCGGGGCGCGCCGAGACGCCCAGCCCGGCGACTCCGTGGTCACCGGCGAAGAGGATCACCCGCGGCCGTTCCACGGTCCGTACTGGTACGGCGCTCTGCGCGGCGGCCAGCCACTCGCCCAGCTCGTCGAGGCGGCCCAGTGCCCCGGGCGGCACGATCTGGCGCTCCCGCCGGGCCTCGGCGTCGCGGCGCACGCCCCCGTCCGGGCGCTCGATCAGATCGGTGAAGTCGTCCAGATTAAGCCTGCTCATTCGCCGAACAGTACCGCCAGAGAACGAACGCTTCCGTGCCACATCGCCACCACACCCCGACGACATCATTGCACCCAAGATCGGGATCCCATACGTTCCGGTTTGCAGCGGAATGTCGCACAGGGAGCGCCCATGCCGACCTCGCCCTTCACGCCGACGACCCCCTCGCGGTCCTCCGACCCGTTCCTGGAGCCGCGCCGTGAGACGTGCCCCTGGTGCGGCTCGGACCGGCTGCGCACCCGGGTGCGCCCGAGCGACCCCCTGCGCCACCGGCCGGGCAGGTTCGTCGTCGACCGGTGCCGTGACTGCGCCCACGTCTTCCAGAACCCCCGGCTCACGGCGGAGGGGTTCGCCTTCTTCCACCGGGACTTCTACGAACGGCACCTGGAGGAGTTCACCGCCCTCGTCCTGTCCGACCGCGCGACCCGGCGCCGGCAGCGCGCCGCCGCCCGCAGGCTGTCGGCGCTGGCCGAAGCGGAGAGCTGGCTGGACGTGGGCACGGGCCACGCCCGCTTCCCCGAAGCGGCGAAGGAGTTCTTCCCGTACACGAGCTTCGACGGGCTGGACCCGACGGCCCGGGTGCAGCAGGCCCAGCTGGAGGAGCGGGTCGAGGAGGCCCACCGGGGTTTCCTCTCCACGCCCGGGATGACGGCCCGGCTGCGCGGCCGCTACGACGTGGTCAGCATGTTCGGCCATCTGGAGCACGCGCCCGACCCGCGTGTCGAACTCCGCGCGGCGCTGACGGTGCTCCGTCCCGGCGGCCACCTCGTCGTGGAGACCGCCGATCCGCGCTGCGCGTTCGCCGCCCTGCTCGGCAGATGGTGGCTCCCGTACGGCCAGCCCCGCCATCTGCACCTGGTGCCCCTGGCCAACCTGCGCGCGGAGCTGGAGAGCCTGGGCTGCACGGTTCTGGTGACCGACCGCACGGATCCGCACGTGCCGTACGACCTGTCGGCGGCACTCGCCCTCGTCCTGGCCCACCATCCGCTGCTGCGAGCCGCCGCGGCGCCGGTGCGGGCGCTGGCCTCGGCCCTGGACCACGCCCTGGCACCGTTGTTCCGCCACACCCCGTTCTCCAACGCGTACCGGATCGTGGCGCGCAAGGCCGCCGTCTGACCGCACCCCCGCCCGGTACCGGCACCGGGCACCCCGTCAGCCGCGAAGCACCACGGCCTGCCCCGCGACAACCAGCAGCACTTGCTCGCACTCCGCCCCGAACGCCGCGTTCAGCCGGCCGAGCTCATCGCGGTACCGCCGCCCGGACGCGGTCGCCGGCACGATTCCCGAGCCCACCTCGTTGGACACGGCGACAACGGTCCGGCGCGTACGGCGCACCGCTTCGGCCAGCTCCCGCACCCGCTCCCGCAGCACCTTCTCGCCCCCGCCCGCCCACTCCGCGTCGTCCCACGCCCCCACGGAGTCCATGACGTCCGTCAGCCACAGCGACAGACAGTCGATCAGCAGCGGCGGCCCGTCCTCGCGCAGCAGCGGCACCAGGTCCGTCGTCTCCGTCGTACGCCACGACCCCGGCCGCCGCTCCCGGTGCGCGGCCACCCGCTGCGCCCACTCGCCGTCCCCGTCCCGGCTCCCGCCGGTCGCCACGTACAGCACGTCCGGGAAGGTCTCCAGACGCCGCTCGGCCTCGACCGACTTGCCCGAGCGCGCCCCGCCCAGCACCAGCGTGCGGCGCGGCACGTCCGGCACGTCCTCGTACACGCCGACCACCAGCGTCGTACCGTCGGCGACCGCCCGTGCCCCGGCCGCCGCCAGCCGGCGCCGCAACTCCGGGCCGGGCGGCACGTCGTGGTCGAGATGGACGGCGATCACGTCCGTGGTCGGACCGACGGACCCGACCGCCCGCAGCCGGGCCAGCGCGTCCGGGCGGCCCACGACGTCCGCGAGAACCATGTCGTACGACTCCGCCCGCGCCTCCTCCAGACCTGCCGGTACGCCGCCCGGCGGCAGGTAGAGCAGCCGCCGGCCGTCCGGGCCGGTCACCGCGTATCCGGTGCCGCCCGCGTCCATCGCCAGGGCCCGCACCCGATGCCCCGTCAGCAGGGCCAACTCCCGCCCGTCCGGTACCCGCCCGGGCTGCGGCAGCCCGGCCGGCACCTCCACCGCCGGCCCGTCGTGCGGATGGGACAGCAGCACCTGGCGCACTCCGCCCAGCGAATGCCCGGCCCGCGCCGCCGCGAACGCCGCGCCCGGCGTCAGGTCGAGCAGCAGCGCCCCGTCCACCAGCACGGCGGTGGCCGCCCGCGCGCCGGGCCCGAGCGCGGTCGCACAGGCGGCGCAGGGGCAGTCGGGCCGGGGCAGTCCGGGCGGGGCGCCGGTACCGAGCAGAGTCACTTCCACGGATCGATTTTCGCCTGTCTGATCAGCTCTTGCGCTTCCGGCTAGTCTTCCAGCAACTTGGATCACAAGGAGGCCCACATGACGGCATGGACGTGGCGGTTCGAGAAGGCCGACGGGACGGAGGTCCAGCCTGCGGTGCAGCCCGAGGAGTTCACCACGCAGGGGGATGCCGAGTCCTGGATCGGGGAGCACTGGAAGGCGCTGCTCGAGGGCGGGGCCGACCAGGTGCGGCTGTACGAGGACAACTCCGAGATCTACGGACCGATGAGCCTGCACGCCGACGCGGCGTAGTCCGGCCGGCCGGCGGGGAGGGGCACGGCCCGGGTGAGCCCCCGGGCCGTGGCTCCTTCACTGCTCGCCCAGCGTCACCTCCGCGGTCCGCTCGGCGCCGTCCCGCTGGAACGTCACCGTCGTGCGCTGACCCGGCTTGTCCGCCGCCAGCGCCTCCGAGAGCGAGGTGATGGTGGTGATGGGCTCGTCACCCACCCTGGTGATGATGTCGCCGGGCCGCAGACCCGCCCTGCCGGCCGCACCACCGCTCTTCACCGTGACCACCGCCACCCCGGCGGGCTGGTAGCGGTCGTCCACGACGGTCCGCGCGGTGATGCCGAGCGCGGCCCGCCCCGAGTCGACGACCTTGCCGCTCCTGATGATCTGGTCGGCGACCGTCTTCACCATCGACGCGGGGATGGCGAACCCGATGCCGGGCGCCGCACTGCCCCCGAGGTCGGGATCGGCGGCGGCGAGCGTCGGGATCCCGATGACCTGCCCGGCCAGGTTCACCAGCGCGCCACCGCTGTTGCCGGGGTTGATGGCGGCAGAGGTCTGCACCATGTTCGCGATCGTCGCGCCCGTGCCCCCGCCCGAGCTGCCCTCGCTGACGGTCCGCCCGGTCGCCGAGACGATGCCCTGGGTCACGCTGGAGGACAGCCCGAGCGGCGAGCCCATGGCCAGCACGATCTGGCCGACCTCCACCTTCTCGGAGTCGCCGAACTCCGCCGCCTTCAGCCCGGCCGGCACCTTGTCCAGCTTGATCACGGCCAGGTCCTGCTCGGGGTAGGAGTAGACCAGGTGTGCGGTCAGCGGCTCCTCGGTGTTGGCCGTGGTCACCCGGAAGGTCTTCTCCGACTGGACCACGTGCGCGTTCGTGACGATGTGCCCCTTGTCGTCGTAGACCACTCCGGAGCCCAGGCCGTGGCTCGCCTGGATCTGCACGACCGACGGCAGGACCTCCCTGATGACCTTCTGGTACTGGGCCTGCAGATCGTTCGCGGCCATCGGCACGGCCGCCCGCGCGGGAGCGTCGGTGTCCTGGCCGGCCGGGGCGGCGGAGCCGGTGCAGCCGGCGCCGAGGGCCACGCAGCACGCCAGCGCGACGGCGGACAGGGCCTTGTGGAGGGCACGGGTGCGGGAAGCGTCCATGCCCCGAGTCTCACGTCGCGATGATCATCCGGCCCGCGCTGCTCCTCCGAACGGTCTCAGCCGCGTACGCCGCACAGGTGCAGCAGCGCCGCCACCCCGCGGTAGGGGTCCGTGCGCCCGGCCCGTTCCTCGGCCGCGAGCAGCGTCGGGAGGTCGTCCGGGAGCGGTGCGTCGTCCGCCGCGGTGTCCGTGAACACCCGGACGCCGTACCAGGCGTGCAGGGGGGCCGCGATCCCGGCGAGCGTGGCGGTGAGCGCCGACAGCCGGTCGGCCCGTACGTCCAGTCCGAGGCGGTTGCGGTAGGCGGTGGTGTCGAAGGCGGCCAGGGCCCCCGCCCAGTCGCCGGCGAGGCCCGGGCGCACGGCGAGCGCGTCGCCGTTGCGGACCAGGAGGGACAGCAGTCCGCCCGGCGCCAGCATCCGGGCCAGGCCGGCCACCAGCGGGTCCGGGTCCTCCACGTACATCAGGACGCCGTGGCACAGCACCACGTCGAAGCTGCCCGGCAGGAAGTGCACGCCGGTGTCCCGCCCGTCGCCCTGCACCAGGCGGACCCGCTCCCGGATGCCCTCCGGCTCAGCGGCCAGCGCCTCACGCGCGGCGGCGATCATCGTCGCGTCCTGCTCGACGCCGGTCACCTGGTGGCCGAGCCGGGCCAGGCGCAGCGCCTGCGTGCCCTGGCCCATGCCCACGTCGAGCACCCGCAGCCGCTGCCCGACCGGGAAGCGCCCGGATATCTGCTCGTCGAGCTGGCGGGCCACCAGCTCCTGCCGTACGACATCACGCAGCCCGCCCAGCCTGCTCAGCCAGGCGCTTGCCGCACCCCCGGTGAAAGCCTCAGCGCTCAGGGCCGCTCTCCGCGCTTGACCTGCGGCTTCGGCAGCCGGAGCCGGCGCATCTGCAGGGACCGCATCAGGGCGTAGGCGACCGCGCCACGGGTGTTCTCGTCCGGGAAGCGCTCCTTGAGCCGCTTCTTCAGACGGAAGCCGCTGAACGCCGCGTCCACCACGATCAGCACGATCACCACCAGCCACAGCAGCAGCGCGACCGACTGGATCGCCGGCACCCGCACCACGCTCAGCACGAGGATCACCACGGCGAGCGGCAGGAAGAACTCCGCCACGTTGAACCGCGAGTCCACCCAGGCGCGGGCGAACTTGCGGACCGGGCCCTTGTCCCGGGCGGGCAGATAGCGCTCGTCACCGCTGGCCAGCGCCTGGCGCTGCCGCTCCAGGGCCTGGCGCCGGTCCTCGCGCTGGCGCTTCGCGGCCTCCTTGCGGGTGGTGGGCGTGTTGGCCACGCTGCGCCGCTGGGACTGGGCCTCACTGCGCTTGGGCGTGGGCCTGCCCTTCGGGGCCTGCGGGTCACGGGACTGCTTGGAGAGGGTCACCGGCGACTTGTCGGCGGGAGCCTTCTCTTCCTTGGCACGGCTACGGAACACAAAACCCAAGGGTAAGGGCTCCTCCGGCATGGACCCCAGCCCGGCGGGGAACGATCCGGCAACACCGGACGTCTGTAGGGGGACAGAGGGGACGTTACGGCAGCGGATCACGGCAGGGGTTCACCTACTCCTCACGCCGGAGCGGTACCGTCCGCAGTCGTCCTTGGGGATGAGCTCATCACTCCCCGAACAGTGCGGTAATGGAGTCAGGGCCCGTACTGTGGGTCCTGTCGCAGGATCTGTGAGCTGGAGTCCGTCAGAAGGGGGCGCGCGAAGCCCATGAGCGGTGTCATGAAGCGTATGGGGATGATCTTCCGCGCGAAGGCGAACAAAGCCCTTGACCGGGCCGAGGACCCGCGCGAGACCCTCGATTACTCGTACCAGAAGCAGCTGGAGCTGCTGCAGAAGGTGCGCCGCGGCGTCGCCGACGTGGCCACCAGCCGCAAGCGCCTGGAACTCCAGCTCAACCAGCTGCAGCAGCAGTCCACCAAGCTCGAGGACCAGGGCCGCAAGGCGCTCGCCCTCGGCCGTGAGGACCTGGCCCGCGAGGCGCTGTCCCGGCGCGCCGCCCTCCAGCAGCAGGTCACCGACCTCGAGACGCAGCACGCCACCCTCCAGGGCGAGGAGGAGAAGCTCACCCTGGCGGCCCAGCGCCTGCAGGCCAAGGTCGACGCGTTCCGTACGAAGAAGGAGACCCTCAAGGCCACCTACACCGCCGCCCAGGCCCAGACCCGCATCGGCGAGGCCTTCACCGGCATCTCCGAGGAGATGGGCGACGTCGGCCTCGCCATCCAGCGCGCCGAGGACAAGACGCAGCAGCTCCAGGCCCGCGCCGGCGCCATCGACGAGCTGCTCGCCTCCGGTGCCCTGGACGACCCGACCGGCATGGCCAAGGACGACATCGCGGCCGAGCTGGACCGGCTCTCCGGTGGTAGTGATGTAGAGCTGGAGCTGCAGCGCATGAAGGCCGAGCTGGCCGGAGGCTCGCCGCAGCAGGCCATCGAGGGCGGCACCGGCCAGGGGCAGACCCAGCAGCAGCCGCAGGACACCCCGCGCTTCGACAAGCAGTAGCCCGCGCCGGGACCCGAGCCGAGGAGGCCGACGTGATCGTACGGATCATGGGGGAGGGCCAGGTGAAGCTGGACGACTCCCACTTCGTCGAGCTGAACAAGCTGGACGACGAGCTGCTGGCCGAGATGGAGAACGGCGACGAGGAGGGCTTCCGCCGTACGTTCACCGCCCTCCTCGACTCCGTCCGCCGGCTCGGCACGCCCTTGCCGGACGACGCGCTGGAACCTTCCGAACTGATCCTCCCCGCGCCGGACGCGTCGCTGGAGGAGGTACGGGCGATGCTCGCCGACGACGGCTTGATCCCGGGGTAGCGCCACAAGCACCCGCCGTTCCCGCCCGCGGGTGCGGGGGGTGGGTCGCGCAGTGCCCCGCGCCCCTTCGGGGCACCGCCGAGCACCCGTACTGTTCCATCCGTGAGTACCGCCCGCACCCTCGACCGCGCCCGCTGCAGTCTCAGGGCCCACCCGCTGGCCCTGGACGCGTCCATCGCCGCAGGTGTGCTGGTGTGCATGGTCGCCGGCTCCTTCGTCGTACCCCGCGGAGCGCACGGCGTCACCTGGGGCGTCCGTACGCCCGACCCGCTCAGCCTCCTGCTCATGCTGCTCGCCGCGGCCGCCCTCGTCTTCCGCCGCCGCGCCCCCAAGACGGTCCTCGCCGTCACCGGTGCCCTCTCCGTGCTCGAGTGCGTCACCGGTGACCCCCGCGCCCCGGTCGCGATGTCCGCCGTCATCGCCCTGTACACCGTCGCCGCGACCACCGACCGCACCACCACCTGGCGCGTCGGCCTGCTCACCATGACCGTGCTGACGGCCGCCGCCATGCTCGGCGGCCCGCTGCCCTGGTACGCGCAGGAGAACCTCGGCGTGCTCGCCTGGACCGGCATCGGCGCCACCGCGGGGGACGCCGTACGCAGCCGGCGCGCGGTCGTCCAGGCCATCCGGGAGCGCGCCGAACGCGCCGAACGCACCCGCGAGGAGGAGGCCCGCCGCCGGGTCGCCGAGGAGCGGCTGCGCATCGCGCGCGATCTGCACGACGTGGTCGCCCATCACATCGCCCTCGTGAACGTGCAGGCCGGGGTGGCCGCGCATGTCATGGACAAGCGGCCCGACCAGGCCAAGGAGGCCCTGGCCCACGTGCGTGAGGCCAGCCGTTCCGCGCTGGACGAGCTCCGTGCCACCGTCGGGCTGCTGCGCCAGTCCGGTGACCCCGAGGCCCCGACCGAACCCGCGCCCGGCCTCAGCCGCCTGGAGGAGCTGGCCGACACCTTCCGCAACGCGGGCCTGCCGGTGCAGGTGGCCCGCGCCGACCAGGGCACCGAGCTGCCCGCCGCCGTCGACCTGGCCGCCTACCGGATCGTCCAGGAGGCCCTGACCAATGTGCAGAAGCACGCCGGGCCGCAGGCGAAGGCCGAGGTCAGCGTCGTACGGGTGGGGACGGACATCGAGGTGACCGTGCTGGACGACGGCGCGGGGGCGGCCGGTGTGCCCGGCGCCGGGAGCGGGCACGGGCTGCTCGGCATGCGGGAGCGGGTCACCGCGCTCGGCGGCACCCTCACCACCGGGCCCCGCTACGGCGGCGGCTTCCGCGTCCATGCGATCCTGCCCCTCAAGACCCGTACGACGGCCCAGGGGGAGCCCGCATGACGATCCGTGTCCTGCTCGCCGACGACCAGGCACTGCTGCGCAGCGCGTTCCGGGTGCTGGTCGACTCCGAGCCCGACATGGAGGTGGTGGGGGAGGCCCCCGACGGTGCCGAGGCGGTCCGGCTGCTGAAGGAGCGGGGCGCCGACGTCGTCCTCATGGACATCCGGATGCCGGGCACGGACGGGCTCGCCGCCACCCGGCTGATCAGCACCGATCCCTCCCTGGCGGAGGTCCGCGTGGTCATCCTGACCACCTTCGAGGTCGACGACTACGTCGTCCAGGCGCTGCGCGCGGGCGCCTCCGGGTTCCTCGGCAAGGGCAGCGAGCCGGAGGAGCTGCTGAACGCCATCCGGATCGCGGCGGGCGGTGAGGCTCTGCTGTCTCCCGCGGCCACCAAGGGGCTGATCGCCCGCTTCCTCGCCCAGGGCGACGACGACGGCCGTGACCCCGCTCGCTCCGACCGGCTCGGCGCGCTCACCGGCCGGGAGCGGCAGGTGCTCGTCCAGGTCGCCGGAGGTCACTCCAACGACGAGATCGCCGAACGCCTGGAGGTCAGTCCGCTGACGGTGAAGACCCACGTCAACCGGGCCATGGCGAAGCTGGGCGCCCGCGACCGGGCCCAGCTGGTGGTGATCGCGTACGAGTCGGGGCTGGTACGTCCGAGGACGGAGTGATCTCCACCCGGGCCTCCTGCGGATCTCCACCCTGGCGTACTGCGGATCTCCACCCTTGTGTACTGCGGGCGGAGTAGGCCCCGGACAAGGAAATGGACCCTGGGCCTACGGATCGGCCCTCGGTCATGGCTCAGGGTGTGGGGGTGGGCGCTCACCTGCGTCCCTCCGCCGCTTCTGCCGCTCACCGAAGAGAGACCCTGACCCATGTCCTGGCTGTCGAGATTCAGCCTTCGCCAACGGGCCCTGATCGGCCTGATGTCGCTCGTCGCGCTCGTCTTCGGGCTGATCGCGATACCCCAGATCAAGCAGCAGCTGCTGCCCACCATCAACCTGCCCATGGTGTCGGTGATCACTCCGTACCAGGGTGCCTCGCCCGACGTGGTCGAGAAGCAGGTCGTCGAGCCGATCGAGAACAACCTCCAGGGCGTCGACGGCGTCACCTCGGTCACCTCCACCGCCCGTGAGGGCAACGCCGTGATCATGGCGTCCTTCGACTACGGCAACGACACCAAGCGGATCGTCTCGGACGTCCAGCAGGCCGTGAACCGGGCCCGCAACCAGCTCCCGGACGGCGTCGACCCGCAGGTCATATCCGGCTCCACCGACGACATGCCGACCGTAGTCCTCGCCGCCACCTCCGACAAGGACCAGCAGGCGCTCGCGGACCAGCTCGACCAGACCGTCGTACCCACCCTGAAGGACATCGACGGCGTCGGCCGCGTCCAGGTCATGGGCGTCCGCGACCTCCAGGTCACGGTCACCCCGGACGACGCGAAGCTCGCCCGGGCCGGCCTCACCTCCGCCGCGCTCGGCCAGGCCCTCCAGGCGGGCGGCGCGACCGTCCCGGCCGGCTCCTTCGACGAGAACGGCGCGAACCGCACCGTCCAGGTCGGAGGCGGCTTCACCTCGCTGCGGCAGATCCAGGACCTGATGGTCACCGGCCCGAGCGGCGGCAAGCCCGTCCGCCTCGGTGACGTGGCCACCGTCAGGGAGCAGCCGGCCCCGGCCGACTCCCTCACCCGCACCGACGGCAGGCCCAGCCTCGCCGTCAACGTGACGATGGACCACGACGGCAGCGCGGTCACCATCTCGAACGCGGTCAAGGACAAGCTGCCCGGCCTGCGTGAGCAGCTCGGCGCGGGCGCGAGGCTCACGGTCGTCAGCGACCAGGGGCCGGCCGTGTCGAAGTCCATCAAGGGCCTGACCACGGAGGGCGCGCTCGGCCTGCTCTTCGCGGTCCTCGTCATCCTGGTCTTCCTGGCGTCGATCCGCTCGACGCTGGTCACGGCGGTCTCCATCCCGCTGTCGGTCGTCCTGGCCCTGATCATGCTGTGGACGCGCGGCCTGTCGCTGAACATGCTCACGCTCGGCGCGCTGACCATCGCCATCGGCCGGGTCGTGGACGACTCGATCGTGGTCCTGGAGAACATCAAGCGCCACCTCGGCTACGGCGAGGAGCGCAGGGACGCGATCCTGAACGCCGTGCGCGAGGTGGCCGGCGCGGTCACCTCCTCCACCCTCACCACGGTCGCCGTGTTCCTGCCGATCGGCCTGGTCGGCGGCATGGTGGGCGCCCTGTTCGGCTCGTTCAGCATCACCGTGACGGCGGCCCTGCTGGCCTCCCTCCTGGTGTCCCTGACGGTCGTGCCGGTGCTGTCGTACTGGTTCCTGCGCGCCCCGAAGGGCACCCCCGAGGACGCCGAGGAGGCCCGCCGCAGGGCCGAGCAGAAGGAGGCGAACAGCCGCCTGCAGCGCGCGTACGTCCCGGTCCTGCGCTTCGCGACACGCCGCCGCCTCACCAGCGTGCTGATCGCGATCGTGGTCCTGGTCGTCACGTTCGGCATGGGCGGCCTGCTGAAGACGAACTTCTTCGACCAGGGCGACCAGGAGGTCCTCACGGTCAAGCAGGAGCTGAAGCCGGGTACGAGCCTGGCCGCCACCGACGCGCAGGCGAAGCGGGTGGAGAAGCTGCTGGCCTCCACCGAGGGCGTCAAGGACTACCAGGTCACCGTCGGCTCCTCCGGCTTCATGGCGGCCTTCGGCGGCGGCACCGACACCAACCAGGCGTCCTACCAGGTGATGCTGAAGGACTCGAAGTCGTACGACACCGTGCAGAAGCACCTCGAGGACGGCCTGAAGAAGCTCAAGGGCATCGGTACGACCACCGTGTCGGCCGGTGACGGCTTCGGCAACCAGAACCTGAGCGTGGTGGTCAAGGCCTCCGACCCCGGGGCGCTGCGGACGGCGGCCGCACAGGTCCGCTCCGCGGTGGCCGGGCTCGACGGCGTCACGGACGTCACCAGCGACCTCGCGACCAGCGTGCCGCGGATCTCCGTGAAGGCCAACGCCAAGGCCGCGGCGGCCGGGTTCGACGACCAGAAGCTCGGTGCCGCGGTCGCCCAGGCGGTACGCGGGACGACGGCGGCGAAGGCGATCCTCGACGACACCGAGCGCGATGTCGTCGTGCGGTCGGCGAAGCCCGCGACGACGCTGGCCCAGCTGAGGGCACTGCGCCTCGGCCCGGTGAAGCTCGCCGACATCGCCACGGTGAAGCTGGTGGACGGCCCGGTGTCGCTGACCCGGATCGACGGCCGGCGTGCCGCGACCATCACGGCCAAGCCGACGGGTGACAACACGGGTGCGATCAGCACCAAGCTCCAGTCGAAGATCAAGGCGCTGAAGCTCCCGGCGGGCGCGAAGGCGGAGATCGGCGGCGTGACCTCGGACCAGAACGACGCGTTCAAGAACCTGGGCCTGGCCATGCTGGCGGCGATCGCGATCGTCTTCATGCTGCTGGTCGCGACGTTCCGCTCGCTGGCCCAGCCGCTGATCCTGCTGGTCTCGATCCCGTTCGCGGCGACGGGCGCGATCGGCCTGCTGGTGGCCACCGGCACCCCGATGGGCGTCCCGGCGATGATCGGCATGCTGATGCTGATCGGCATCGTGGTGACCAACGCGATCGTGCTGATCGACCTGATCAACCAGTACCGGAGGCAGGGCTACGGCGTGGTGGAAGCCGTAGTGGAGGGCGGCCGCCACCGTCTCCGTCCGATCCTGATGACGGCCCTGGCGACGATCTTCGCCCTCCTCCCGATGGCCCTGGGCGTCACCGGCGAGGGCGGCTTCATCGCCCAGCCGCTCGCGGTGGTCGTCATCGGCGGTCTGATCACGTCGACGCTGCTGACGCTGCTCCTCGTCCCGACGCTCTACGCGATGCTCGAACTCCGCAAGGAGCGGCGGGCGAAGAAGCGGGCGGCCGGGCGAGAGGTGAGGACCGAGCGGGTGCCGGAGCCGGCCGGAGTCTGACGGCATGCGAAAGGGCCGGATCTCGCAGGAGATCCGGCCCTTTCGTGCGTGCTAGGGAAGCGCCAGCATCCGTTCCAGCGCCAGCTTCGCGAACGCCTCGGTCTCCTTGTCGACCTCGATCCGGTTGACCAGGTTGCCCTCGGCGAGGGACTCCAGGGCCCAGACCAGGTGGGGCAGGTCGATGCGGTTCATGGTCGAGCAGAAGCAGACCGTCTTGTCGAGGAAGACGATCTCCTTGCCCTCCGGCGCGAAACGGTTCGCCAGGCGGCGGACCAGGTTCAGCTCGGTGCCGATGGCCCACTTGGAGCCGGCCGGGGCGGCCTCCAGGGCCTTGATGATGTACTCCGTCGAGCCGACGTGGTCCGCGGCGGCGACCACCTCGTGCTTGCACTCCGGGTGGACCAGGACGTTCACGCCCGGGATGCGCTCGCGGACGTCGTTGACCGAGTCCAGGGTGAAGCGGCCGTGGACCGAGCAGTGGCCGCGCCACAGGATCATCTTCGCCGCGCGCAGTTCCTCCGCCGTCAGGCCGCCGTTCGGCCTGTGCGGGTTGTAGACCACGCAGTCGTCCAGGGACATGCCCATGTCCCGGACGGCGGTGTTGCGGCCGAGGTGCTGGTCGGGCAGGAAGAGGACCTTCTCGCCCTGCTCGAAGGCCCAGTCCAGGGCGCGCTTGGCGTTCGACGAGGTGCAGATGGTGCCGCCGTGCTTGCCGGTGAACGCCTTGATGTCGGCGGAGGAGTTCATGTACGACACGGGGACCACCTGCTCGGCGATCCCGGCCTCGGTCAGCACGTCCCAGCACTCCGCGACCTGCTCGGCCGTCGCCATGTCGGCCATCGAGCAGCCGGCGGCGAGGTCGGGCAGGACCACCTTCTGGTCGTCGGACGTCAGGATGTCCGCCGACTCGGCCATGAAGTGCACACCGCAGAAGACGATGTACTCGGCCTCCGGGCGCGCGGCCGCGTCCCGGGCCAGCTTGAAGGAGTCACCCGTGACGTCGGCGAACTGGATGACCTCGTCGCGCTGGTAGTGGTGGCCGAGCACGAAGACCTTGTCACCGAGCTTCTCCTTGGCCGCGCGGGCGCGCTCGACCAGGTCGGGGTCGGACGGCGACGGCAGGTCACCGGGGCACTCGACGCCCCGCTCGCTCTTCGGGTCGGCCTCACGGCCGAGCAGCAGCAGGGCGAGCGGAGTCGGCTGCACGTCGAGCTCCGGGGTCTGGGCGGTGGTCACGACACGCACCCTTTCTACTTTTCGTCTAACTGACGCTATCTATCATAACCGGTTCACGTCACTTTGACGATGGCCATAGCGTCCATGTGACGTGAATCCCGCTCGGGTCCCTCCACAGGCCGCTGCCGCTGCCGACGGGCATGTGCGAGCATGAAGTCAGAAGTAAGAACGCGACAACGCGACTGCCCGGCCCGGAATGAATCCGCGGAAGTGCCGGTTGCACTCGTCGGCAAGCAGTCTCCGTACAACCCGGGAGAGATGTAGATGTCCGTATCGGACGAGACCACCACCGTCACCGACGGCATCATCCTGACCGACGCCGCCGCGGCCAAGGTCAAGGCCCTGCTCGACCAGGAAGGCCGCGACGACCTCGCGCTGCGTGTCGCCGTCCAGCCCGGCGGCTGCTCCGGCCTGCGCTACCAGCTCTTCTTCGACGAGCGCTCGCTCGACGGTGACGTGGAGAAGGACTTCGGCGGGGTCAAGGTCGTCACGGACCGCATGAGCGCTCCGTACCTGGGCGGCGCCACCGTCGACTTCGTGGACACGATCGAGAAGCAGGGCTTCACGATCGACAACCCGAACGCGACCGGCTCCTGCGCCTGCGGCGACTCCTTCAGCTGAGCCGGCGGGCCCTCACGGTCCGACGGAGTGAGAAAGGCGGCGGCCCCCTTCGCGGGGACCGCCGCCTTCACGTTTCCGCGACCGGGCCCGGCCAGGGGTCAGCGGGCCTGGGGTGACGCGTCCGGCCGCAGCGAGCCCGGCCGGGCCCGCGGGATCCGTGCGCCGTCCACCCCGACCACCGTCCGCCCGTCCAGCGGCGCGTCCAGCCGTACGGTCTTCACGTACTCCTTGGCGATCAGCACGCACACCTTGTCCGGCCAGGGCGTCTCGGTGACCGTGACCGTCACCCGCTCGGCGCTCTCCTTGGCCGTGGCCCGGTAGTCGGCGCACACCCCGCCGAAGAAGCTCACCTTCAGCTCCCGGTCGTCGGCCGTGTACCCGGTGACCTTCACGGTGTGCGTGCGGCGGGGCCCAGGCGCCGTGCTCGGCCCGCCGGAGGGAGAAGCCGACGCCAGATACCGGGGATCGACCGCCGGATACGTCACCGTGGACGTGCCCTGGCCCCCGGCCCCGCGCACCTCGAACAGCCAGGACGGCACCAGCGTCTGCCGCCCGGCGACGGAGTGCGTGGCCAGCCCGAACACCGCCTTGTCCACGGTCACCCGGTCCGCCGCCTGCTTCGGCACCCCCGTGGACGCCCCGCAGGGCTGCTCCAACCGGTCCTTCAGCGGCATCGGACTGGCACAGCCACCGATCCCCATCCGGTGGTCGCCCTTGGGAGCCGCGTTCATCAGCTTCAGCGTCCTCGTCGCGCTCAGCACGGGATACGCGGCGCCCTTCACCGGCGCTCCCAGCAGCCCGTGCCCGCCGGCCAGCTCGCCCTGCCGGTCCACGGTCAGGCCGGTCGTCCAGCCGTACGTCGGCAGCCCACCGACCACCGGATCGGCGTTGACCACCCGCTGGGTACCCATGACCTGGCTCGCGTCGATCTTCGCGGCGTCCAGCCCGGCCGCCTTCAGCGCCGGCGCGGCGGCCTCCGTCGCCTTCGCCACGCTCACCGGACCGCCGGTGGGACCCATCGGGTCGTGTGCGCACAGGGGCCCCTTCCGGCAGTCGTCGGTGCCCGGCGCGTACCGGCTGTACGACCAGCTGCCCGGCGCGTCCCGGTTCACCTGAAGGCTCGGCCCGGAGCCGTCCCTGCCCCCGACCCGCCAGATCCGTCCCTCGGCCACCGGAGCGCCGTCGACACCGAGCGCCCTGGCCAGCCGGACCACGGCGTCCTTGCCGACCTCGCCCCTCGGCACGTACACCGGCGCGGAGCCGGGGCCGGCCGGCAGCTCGCCCCGGGCCACGTAGGTCGCGCCGTACGGGTCCGGCTCGCCCGGCGCGACACCGCCCGTGCCGCTCCAGCCGTCCAGGGCCAGCGGCGGGGGAGGGGCGCCGTCGCCGGCCGTACGACCGCCGGAGTCACTGTTCGACGCGAGATAGGCGCCACCGCCGCCGACCAGCAGCACGGCGGCGGCGACACAGACGACGGCGAGCCGCGACCTCCGCCGCGCCGCACGCCCGTCGTCCGCACCGTCTTCCGCGCCGTCGTGCCCCGGAACGACAGCGCCGTCAGAGTCGGGCTTCCCGGAGTCCTCGGAGCCCTCGATGCCCCCGCCGCTCCCGGGGCTCTCAGCGCTCTCGGCCGGCTCGGAGCCCTCGGGTTGCTCGCGGTTCTCGGGTTGCTCGGTGTTCACCGCATCGCTCCTCGCTGGTCGTATCCCGCATCCCCCACCTGAGGGACGGCGATGGGACGCGCGAGGGGAGCGTGCGGTTCCCTGCGGAATGCGCCCCGAGCGTCAGTCGCCGTAGTCCGACATCGCGTCCAGCAGCCGCGCGGAGCGCGCCGGCACGGTCACCCCGTGGATCAGGGACGGCGGCACCGGCCGGGACTCGGCGTGCTCGGGAACCGCCCAGTGCGGAGCCATCCGGGCGCAGTCGCCGCGCAGCGCGGCAAGGTCGCCCTCGAGGTCGGCCGGGGCGGCGGAGCGGAATTTGAGGTTCGTCATGACCGCACGGTAGGCCTGCTTCCGCCCGCGAAGAAAGATCTACTATCGGGTAGTTTCGCCAGCTACAGCCCCGGCGGCCGACCGGGTAGCGTGAACTGTCAATCCCGCCTCCCGCAGGAGAATGCCGACGTGCGCATCGCAGTCACCGGCTCCATCGCCACCGACCACCTCATGACCTTCCCCGGCCGCTTCGCCGACCAGTTCGTCGCGGACCAGCTGCACACGGTTTCGCTGTCCTTCCTGGTCGACAACCTCGACGTGCGCCGCGGCGGCGTCGCCGCGAACATCGCCTTCGGCATGGGGCAGCTCGGCACCGGGCCGATCCTGGTCGGCGCGGCCGGCTTCGACTTCGACGAGTACCGGGCCTGGCTCGACCGGCACGGCGTGGACACCGACTCGGTCCGGATCTCCGAGACCCTGCACACCGCCCGCTTCGTGTGCACCACCGACGCCGACCACAACCAGATCGGCTCCTTCTACACCGGCGCGATGAGCGAGGCCCGCCTCATCGAGCTGAAGACGGTCGCCGACCGCGTGGGCGGCCTCGACCTGGTCCTCATCGGCGCCGACGACCCCGAGGCGATGCTCCGCCACACCGAGGAGTGCCGCTCCCGCGGGATCCCCTTCGCCGCCGACTTCTCCCAGCAGATCGCCCGGATGGAGGGTGAGGAGATCCGGATACTGCTGGACGGTGCGACGTACCTGTTCTCCAACGAGTACGAGAAGGGCCTCATCGAGTCCAAGACCGGCTGGAGCGAGGCCGAGATCCTGGCCAAGGTCGGCCACCGCGTCACCACGCTCGGCTCGCGGGGCGTACGCATCGAGCGGACCGGCGAGGACCCGATCGAGGTCGGCTGCCCCGAGGAGGAGCGCAAGGCCGACCCGACGGGTGTCGGCGACGCCTTCCGCGCGGGGTTCCTGTCGGGACTGGCCTGGGGTGTCCCGCTGGAGCGCGCGGCGCAGGTGGGCTGCATGCTCGCCACGCTGGTCATCGAGACCGTGGGCACGCAGGAGTACCAGCTGCGCCGGGGGCACTTCATGGAGCGGTTCGTGAAGGCGTACGGGGATGACGCCGGTCAGGAAGTGCGGGCTCATCTGGGCTGAGGCCCGAATCGGACACAGCACAGCGCCCCCTGCGGGGCGCTGCCTCCCGGTCGCCTTCAGGAGACCCTTCGGACCACGAACGCCGTTCCCCTGTCCGCCGGCTCCTCCCCGACGTACTCCTGCCCCCGCATCTCGCACCACGCCGGGATGTCCAGACGGGCCGCCTCGTCGTCCGAGAGCACCCGTACGGTCCCACCCACCGGCACCTGCCCGAACACCTTGGCCAGCTCGATGACCGGAATCGGGCACCGCTTGCCCAGGGAGTCGACGAGTACTTCCCCGGGGCCCTGCTGAGCGGCCTGAGCCGCGGGTGCGCCCAGCTTCTCCCGTACGCCCGCCACCACCCCCGGCAGCACCGCGAGGAACCGCTCCACGTCCTCCTCGGCCGTCCCCGCCGGCAGCGAAACGCGCACGTTCCCCTCGCTCAGCACCCCCATCGCCTTCAGCACATGGCTGGGTGTCAGGGTGCTGCTCGTGCACGACGAACCGGAGGAGACCGAGAAGCCCTCCCGGTCCAGTTCGTGCAACAGGGCCTCGCCGTCGACGTAGAGGCAGGAGAAGGTGACGATGCCGGGCAGCCGCCGCTCGGGGTCGCCGACGACCTCCACGTCCGGCACCAGCTCCGGCACCCGCGCCCGGATCCGCTCCGTCAGCTCCCGCAGCCGTACCGCCTCCTGGGCCGCCTGTGCCCGTACCGCCCGCAGTGAGGCCACGGCCGCCACGATCCCCGGGATGTGCTCGAACCCGGGCGCCCGCCCCGACTCCCGCTCGTCCACCGGCCCTTGGACGGCGAACCGCACCCCCTTGCGTACCGCGAGCAGCCCGACCCCGGACGGCCCGCCCCACTTGTGCGCGCTCGCGGTCAGCAGCGACCAGGCACCCTCGACCGGCCCCCAGCCCAGCGACTGGGCCGCGTCCACCAGCAGCGGCACCCCGGCCGCCCGGCACAGCTCGGCCACCTCGCCCACCGGCTGCACGGTCCCCACCTCGTGGTTGGCCGACTGCAGGCACGCCAGCGCGGTGTCCGGCCGCAGGGCACTCGCATAGCCCGAGGGGTCCGCGGCACCGGCCCGGTTCACCGGCACCCGGGTCACCGTGCCCCCGTCCGCCTCGAACGCCTCCGCCGAATGGAGTACGGAGGAGTGTTCGACGGAGGACACGATCAGGTGGCGTCCGACCCGGCGCCTTCCGGCCAACGCCCCCGCGACACCCGTGTGTACGGCCCGCGTACCGGACGAGGTGAACACCACCTCGTCGGCCCGGCAGCCGACGGCTTCGGCAGCCGCCTCCCGGGCGGCGTCCAGCAGCATGCGAGCCTTACGGCCCTCCCGGTACAGCCGCGCGGGATCGGCCCATCCCTCATCCAAAGAGGCCAACAGCGCCTGACGGGCCACAGGATGGAGGGGAGCGGCGGAAGCAGCATCAAAGTAGGCCATACGGCAACGCTAAACCGCCGGTCAGGGCGGCGTCCCGAAGGGGCGCGACCAGCCACAGCAGGCCCGCCGCCGCCAATCCAGCGAACCACCCGGGTTAGTAGGCCCCCCTCCCCGCGAACCCCCGGAGGGCGTCGGCTAGGGTTTGGTCCGCATAAACATCCAAACCCCTGCCCGACGCAGGGCGGCGACCGACCAGCGAGAAGACGGCCGCAGCCGACCGCGCGGGCGAGACTCTCGGGAAGGCGCTACGTGAGTCCCAACGGCTCCGACCGCTCGCCGCGGCGCCCGATGCGGCGGAAGCTGCTGCAGGCACTGACCGCGGGCCTGGTCCTGGCGACCGCAACCGGTTGCACATACAAGGACTTCCCCCGCCTTGGCATGCCCACCCCGACCACGGAAGAGGCTCCGCGGATCCTCTCCCTGTGGCAGGGCTCCTGGGCTGCCGCGCTCGCCGTCGGCGTGCTGGTGTGGGGCCTGATCCTGTGGAGCGCCATGTTCCACCGGCGCAGCCGCACCAAGGTCGAGGTACCTCCGCAGACCCGGTACAACATGCCGATCGAGGCCCTGTACACGGTGGTCCCGATCATCATCATCTCGGTGCTCTTCTACTTCACGGCCCGGGACGAGTCGAAGCTCCTGGACCTCTCCAAGAAGCCCGACGTCACGGTCAACGTGGTCGGCTTCCAGTGGAGCTGGGGCTTCAACTACGTCGAGAGCGTCCCCGGTGTCTCCGGTGACGCGAAGACCGACAAGAACCTGGACGCCATTCCGGACCGGTTCAAGAAGGACTTCCCGGCGAACGCCGGCGGTGTCTACGACGTCGGTACCCCCGGCACGCGGAACCCGCAGACGAACAACCCCGGTCCGACGCTCTGGCTCCCCAAGGGCAAGACGGTCCGCTTCGTGCTGACCTCTCGTGACGTCATCCACTCCTTCTGGGTGGTGCCGTTCCTGATGAAGCAGGACGTCATCCCGGGCCACACCAACGCCTTCCAGGTGACTCCCAACCAGGAGGGCACCTTCCTCGGCAAGTGCGCCGAGCTCTGCGGCGTGGACCACTCGCGGATGCTGTTCAACGTGAAGGTGGTCTCCCCGGCGGCGTACCAGAAGCACCTCCAGGACCTCGCCAAGAAGGGGCAGACCGGTTACATTCCCGCCGGCATCGCGCAGACGAGCCACGAGAAGAACCGGGAGACGAACAACCTGTGAGCATCCTCAACGAACCCCAGGGTGCCGCGGCAGCTGAAGGCACCGCCGACGAGCTACCGGTCAGGCGCAAGCAGCCCGGCAACCTCGTGGTGAAGTGGCTGACGACCACCGACCACAAGACGATCGGCACGCTCTATCTGGTCACCTCGTTCGCGTTCTTCCTGATCGGTGGCGTGATGGCGCTGCTGATGCGCGCCGAGCTGGCCCGGCCGGGCCTGCAGATCATGTCGAACGAGCAGTTCAACCAGGCGTTCACGATGCACGGCACGATCATGCTGCTGATGTTCGCGACGCCGCTGTTCGCCGGCTTCACGAACTGGATCATGCCGCTGCAGATCGGCGCGCCGGACGTGGCGTTCCCGCGGCTGAACATGTTCGCCTACTGGCTGTACCTGTTCGGCTCGACCATCGCGGTCGGCGGTTTCCTCACCCCGCAGGGTGCGGCCGACTTCGGCTGGTTCGCCTACTCCCCGCTGTCGGACGCGGTCCGCTCGCCGGGCATCGGCGCCGACATGTGGATCATGGGTCTGGCCTTCTCCGGCTTCGGCACCATCCTCGGCGCGGTCAACTTCATCACCACGATCATCTGCATGCGCGCCCCGGGCATGACCATGTTCCGCATGCCGATCTTCGTGTGGAACGTGCTGCTGACCGCCGTCCTGGTCCTGCTGGCCTTCCCGGTCCTCGCGGCCGCGCTGTTCGCCCTGGAGGCGGACCGTAAGTTCGGGGCCCACGTCTTCGATGCCGCGAACGGCGGCGCACTACTGTGGCAGCACCTCTTCTGGTTCTTCGGCCATCCAGAGGTGTACATCATCGCGCTGCCGTTCTTCGGCATCATCTCCGAGGTCATCCCGGTCTTCTCCCGCAAGCCGATGTTCGGCTACATGGGTCTGATCGCGGCCACCATCGCGATCGCCGGTCTGTCCGTGACGGTGTGGGCGCACCACATGTACGTCACCGGCGGTGTGCTGCTGCCGTTCTTCTCCTTCATGACGTTCCTCATCGCCGTACCGACCGGTGTGAAGTTCTTCAACTGGATCGGCACGATGTGGAAGGGCTCGCTGTCCTTCGAGACCCCGATGCTCTGGGCGGTCGGCTTCCTGATCACCTTCACGTTCGGTGGTCTGACGGGTGTCATCCTGGCCTCGCCGCCGATGGACTTCCATGTCTCCGACTCGTACTTCGTGGTGGCCCACTTCCACTACGTGGTCTTCGGCACGGTCGTCTTCGCCATGTTCTCCGGCTTCCACTTCTGGTGGCCGAAGATGACGGGCAAGATGCTGGACGAGCGCCTCGGCAAGATCACCTTCTGGACGCTGTTCGTCGGCTTCCACGGCACCTTCCTGGTCCAGCACTGGCTGGGCGCCGAGGGCATGCCCCGTCGTTACGCCGACTACCTGGCGGCCGACGGCTTCACCGCCCTGAACACGATCTCGACGATCAGCTCGTTCCTGCTCGGCCTGTCGATCCTGCCGTTCCTCTACAACGTGTGGAAGACGGCCAAGTACGGCAAGCCGGTCAACGTGGACGACCCGTGGGGCTACGGCCGTTCGCTGGAGTGGGCGACCTCCTGCCCGCCGCCCCGGCACAACTTCGTCACCCTGCCGCGGATCCGCAGCGAATCCCCGGCGTTCGACCTGCACCACCCTGAGATCGCCGCGCTCGAGCAGCTCGAGTACGCCGGTCACGGCACCGCCGTCGCGGGCAGCAAGGAGGCCGGCAAGTGAAGATCCAGGGTCGGATGTTCATCTGGCTGAGCGTCTTCATCCTGATCATGGCCATCGTGTATGGCGTGTGGTCGAAGGAGCCGGCCGGTACCACCGCGCTCTTCCTGGCCTTCGGCCTGAGCGTCATGATCGGCTTCTACCTGGGCTTCACCGCCCGGCGGGTCGACGCGGGCGCCCAGGACGACAAGGAGGCCGACGTCGCGGACGACGCGGGCGAGCTGGGCTTCTTCAGCCCGCACAGCTGGCAGCCCCTCATGCTGGGCTTCGGCGGTGCGATCGCCTTCCTCAGCATCGCGGTCGGCTGGTGGCTGATCTACTTCTCGGCCCCGTTCATCGTGGTCGGCCTGTTCGGCTGGGTGTTCGAGTACTACCACGGTGAGAACCGCACCCAGTAGCACACGAGCGCACACACCGGAAGCCCGGACACTCCATCAGGAGGGTCCGGGCTTCCGGCCTTTCCCGCCGCCGCGCCCGCGAGGCCCCCGCACTTTCCTTCTTCTGCCGTAGTGTCGATGACTCGTACGGATTACGTGCCGCGCCAGTAGGGGCGGTGTCTCATAGCGTGATCATATGAACCACACTCCGCGGACCCGCACCGTCGTCAGCTGCGCCCTGCTGGTGACCGTCCTCGGCGCGGGCGTCACCGCCTGCGGTTCGGACGGCAACCCCCTGTCGGCCAAGCCGTACGACGCAGCGGATTCGATCTCCTTCAACGGCCCCACCGACGCGGGCAGGCGGGCCGATCCCGACAAGCCCCTCGAGGTCACCGTCGACGACGACGGGCGCATCACCGACGTCACCGCCCAGGACTCCACAGGGCGCTATGTGACGGGCGAACTCACCGCCGACGGCAGCCGCTGGCACAGCACCTCCCCGCTGGCCGCCAACGCCCACTACACGGTCACCGTGAGCACCGAGGACGACGACGGCGCACCCGGCCGCAAGGTCTACACGTTCGACACCACCAAGCCCAGCGGCAAGAAGCGCCTGAACGTCACCTTCGGGCCGGACGCGGGCCAGTACGGCGTGGGACAGCCCATCACCGCCCAACTCGACCAGGAGGTCAGGGACAAGGCGCAGCGGGCCGTCGTGGAACGCGCCCTCAGGGTGGACGCCACGCCGGCCGTGCCGGGCTCCTGGTACTGGGTGAGCAACAAGGAACTCCACTACCGCCCCAAGGACTACTGGCCCACCCACGCCACCATCCAGGTGCACAGCAACCTGGACGGCGTCCGGATCAGCGACCGGCTGTGGGGCGGCAGGTCCAAGCCGCTGAAGATCACCACGGGGGAGCGGATCGAGGCCGTCACGGACGCCTCGGCGCACCAGCTGACGTTCTTCGAGAACGGCAAGGTGATCAACCAGGTGCCCGTCACCACGGGCAAGCCCGGCTACGAGACCCGCAACGGCGTCAAGGTCGTACTGGAAAAGCAGTACTTCGTACGGATGCGCGGGGTCACCGTCGGCATCGCCGAGAACAGTTCCGACTCCTACGACCTGCCCGTCTACTACGCCACCCGGGTCACCTGGTCGGGCGAGTACGTCCACGCCGCACCCTGGTCCGTGGGCTCACAGGGCTACGCGAACGTCAGCCACGGCTGCACCGGCATGAGCACCGGCAACGCCGAGTGGTTCTTCGACCACATCCACGAGGGCGACATCGTCAGGGTCGTCAACTCCAACGGCGACCCGATGGAACCGTTCGGCAACGGCTTCGGCGACTGGAACGTCGACTGGAAGAAGTGGCTCACGGGCAGCGCGCTGTCGAACAGCGCCCCGGACGGCCCGGCACCCGAGGACGCGGTACGCCTCCGGCCGACGGCGGTGTGAGCGCCCTGCAGGGGCGCGGGGCCGTGTCCGGCGTGCGGCTGCCGCCGGGCGGGCGCGACGAGCCAGGAGGACCCGTCAGCCGCACCCGAACCCCGCGCCCCGGGCTCCTAGGCGCTCAGCAACCGCTTCTGACGGAGCAGAGAGGCCAGCGCGGACGCGAACTCCACCGGATCCACCGGCAGGGTCACCGCGGCGTCGGCCCGGCTCCACGTGGCCAGCCACGCGTCCTGCGGCCGCCCCATCAGCAGCAGCACCGGCGGGCAGTTGAACACCTCGTCCTTGATCTGCCGGCACACCCCCATGCCGCCCATGGGCACGGCCTCGCCGTCCAGGACGCACACGTCGATGCCCCCCCGGCCCAGCTCCCGCAGCACCGCCTCGGGCGTCGCGCACTCCACGAACTCGACGAGGGGGACGTCGGAAGCCGGCCTGCGGCCGGTGGCCAGCCGTACTTGCTCGCGGGTGTTGGAGTCGTCGCTGTAGACCAGCACCGTGGCGGTCGGCTGCATTGTTCCTCCGGGACGTCAGCGTCGTACGGACGGGACGGACAGGGCCGTTTGGGCGGATGTTACTCCCATGAACACCACGTCAACACCGCTTCGACGGGGGGCAACACTCCGAACGGCACCCCCCGGAGTGAGGGCGGGATAAGCGACCGACATAATGTCGGTCGTGGCGACAGCAACGACAGTAGAAACCGGGCACGCGCACCCGTCGGTCAACCGGCCGAACCTCACCAGCGTCGGAACCATCATCTGGCTGAGTTCCGAGCTGATGTTCTTCGCGGCCCTCTTCGCGATGTACTTCACCCTGCGATCGGTGACGGGTCCGGCGCACTGGAAGCACATGGCCGAGGCGCTCAATGTGCCCTTCTCGGCGACGAACACCACGATCCTGGTGCTCTCCTCGCTCACCTGCCAGCTCGGCGTGTTCGCGGCCGAGCGCGGGGACGTGAAGAAGCTCCGTGGCTGGTTCATCCTCACCTTCATCATGGGTGCGATCTTCATCGGCGGTCAGATCTACGAGTACACGAGCCTGGTGAAGGACGAGGGCATCTCGCTCTCCTCCGACCCGTACGGCTCGGTGTTCTACCTGACCACCGGCTTCCACGGCCTGCACGTGACGGGCGGCCTCATCGCCTTCCTGCTGGTCCTCGGCCGTACGTACATGGCCAAGAGGTTCACCCACGAGCAGGCGACCGCCGCCATCGTCGTGTCCTACTACTGGCACTTCGTCGATGTGGTCTGGATCGGCCTCTTCGCCACGATCTACCTGATCAAGTAGCGGGACCGGCTCCCGCACATCCAGAAGCACCGACGCAGAAGATCCTGACACCGGGGTAATCCGTGAAAAAGCTCTCCGCACGACGACGCCATCCGCTGGCGGCGGTCGTCGTCCTACTCCTCGCGCTGGCGGCCACTGGGGGGCTGTACGCCGCGTTCGCACCCGCGGGCAAGGCACAGGCCGATGATTCCGCCCAGTCCCTGACCATCAAGGAGGGCAAGAAGCTCTACGAGGTCGGCTGCGCCAGCTGCCACGGCACCGGTGGCCAGGGCTCCTCCGACGGGCCGAGCCTGGTCGGCGTGGGTGCCGCGGCCGTGGACTTCCAGGTCGGCACCGGCCGTATGCCCGCCGCCACCTCGCAGGGCGCCCAGGTCCCGCGCAAGAAGGTCGTCTACAACCAGACGCAGATCGACCAGCTCGCCGCGTACATCGCCTCGCTGGGCGCCGGCCCCAACGTGCCCACCAAGGACCAGTACGGCCCGGACGGCGCGGACATCGCCAAGGGTGGCGAGCTGTTCCGCACCAACTGCGCGCAGTGCCACAACTTCACCGGCAAGGGTGGTGCCCTCACCAAGGGCAAGTTCGCGCCCACGCTGGAGGGCGTCGACCCGAAGCACATCTACGAGGCCATGCAGACCGGCCCGCAGAACATGCCGTCCTTCCCCGACACCACGCTGACGGAGAAGAACAAGAAGGACATCATCGCGTACCTGCACTCGGTCGACAGCAGCGAGACGACGAATCCTGGCGGTCTTGAGCTGGGCGGCCTCGGGCCGGTCAGCGAGGGTCTGTTCGCCTGGATCTTCGGCCTCGGCGCGCTGATCGCCGTCGCCGTCTGGGTCGCCGCTCGGACCGCAAAGGCCAAGAAGTCATGAGTAGCCAAGACATTCCAGAAGAGAACCTGCCCGCTGAGCAGGACCACGCGCACGGCGCGGTAAGCGTCGCGGACGAGGAGAACCCGTTCGCCGACCCGGGACTGCCGCCGCACGAGCACCGCATCCAGGACGTCGACGAGCGGGCCGCCAAGCGGTCCGAGCGCATGGTGGCCCTGCTGTTCACGGTGTCGATGCTGGCCACCATCGGCTTCATCGTCGCGTACCTGGTGATCCCGAACGACAAGTCGATCTTCGTCTTCCCGATCGGGCACATCAGCGCGATGAACTTCGCCCTGGGCCTGACCCTGGGCGTGGCGCTGTTCTGCATCGGCGCGGGCGCGGTCCACTGGGCCCGCACCCTGATGTCCGACGTGGAGGTCGCCGACGACCGGCACGCGATCGCGGCCTCGCCCGAGGTCCGTGCGAAGGTCCACGCGGACTTCCGCCAGGGAGCCAAGGAGTCGGCGCTCGGCCGCCGCAAGCTGATCCGCAACACGATGTTCGGCGCGCTGGCCCTGGTGCCGCTCTCCGGCGTCATGCTGCTCGGCGGCCTGGGCCCGAAGCCCGGGACCATGCTCCGGCACACCCTGTGGGCCAAGGGCAAGCGCCTGATCAACATGAACACCAACCAGCCGCTGCGCCCCGAGGACGTCGCCGTCGGCTCCCTCACCTTCGCCAAGCCCGACGGCCTGGAGGAGACCGATGAGGAATTCCAGAACGAGATCGCCAAGGCGGCCCTGATGATCGTCCGGCTGCAGCCGGGCAACATCAAGGACAAGCGCGAGCTCGACTGGTCGCACGAGGGCATCGTCGCCTTCTCCAAGATCTGCACCCACGTCGGCTGCCCGATCTCCCTGTACGAGCAGCAGACGCACCACGTGCTGTGCCCGTGCCACCAGTCCACCTTCGACCTCTCCGACGGTGCCCGAGTGATCTTCGGCCCCGCCGGCCACGCCCTGCCGCAGCTGCGCATCGGTGTGGACAGCGAGGGTTACCTCCAGGCGCTCGGCGACTTCGAGGAGCCCGTCGGTCCTGCATTCTGGGAGCGCGGATGAGTACTGCAGCGAACGAGACGCCCCGCTCTCGCGGGAAGGCCCCGGCCGGCGAGCGGATCGCCGACTGGGCCGACGGCCGGCTCGGGATCTACTCCCTGGCCAAGGCCAACATGCGCAAGATCTTCCCCGACCACTGGTCGTTCATGTTGGGCGAAGTGTGCATGTACAGCTTCATCATCATCATCCTGACGGGTGTCTATCTGACGCTGTTCTTCCACCCGTCGATGAACGAGGTGGAGTACCACGGCAGCTATGTCCCGCTCCAGGGACAGCTGATGTCCGAGGCGTTCAACTCGACCCTGCACATCTCCTTCGACGTGCGCGGTGGTCTGCTCGTCCGGCAGATCCACCACTGGGCCGCGCTGATCTTCCTCGCGGGCATGTTCGTGCACATGATGCGCGTGTTCTTCACCGGCGCGTTCCGCAAGCCGCGTGAGATCAACTGGCTGTTCGGCTTCCTGCTGTTCGTCCTCGGCATGTTCACCGGCTTCACCGGTTACTCGCTCCCGGACGACCTGCTCTCCGGCACCGGTGTGCGCTTCACCGAGGGCGCGATCCTGTCCATGCCGATCGTCGGCACGTACATCTCGATGTTCCTCTTCGGCGGCGAGTTCCCCGGCCACGACTTCGTCGCCCGGTTCTACTCGATCCACATCCTGCTGCTGCCGGGCATCATGCTCGGCCTGATGGTGGCGCACCTGATCCTGGTCTTCTACCACAAGCACACGCAGTTCGCGGGCCCCGGAAAGACCGAGAAGAACGTCGTCGGCATGCCACTGCTGCCGGTGTACATGGCCAAGGCCGGAGGCTTCTTCTTCCTGGTCTTCGGTGTCATCGCGGCCATCGCGGCGGTCGCCCAGATCAACCCGATCTGGGCCATGGGCCCCTACCGCCCGGACCAGGTGTCCACCGGTGCCCAGCCCGACTGGTACATGGGCTTCGCCGAGGGTCTGGTCCGCTACATGCCGGGCTGGGAGATCAACCTGTGGGGTCACACGCTCGTCCTGGGCGTGTTCATCCCGCTGGTGCTCTTCGGTGTCGTCCTGGCGGCGATCGCGGTCTACCCGTTCATCGAGTCCTGGGTCACCGGCGACAAGAGCGAGCACCACATCCTGGACCGCCCGCGCAACGCCCCGACCCGTACCGGGTTCGGTGTCGCCTGGGTGACGGTCTACATGATCGGCCTGGTCGGCGGTGGCAACGACCTGTGGGCCACCCACTTCCACCTGTCGATCAACGCCGTCACCTGGTTCGTCCGGATCGGCTTCTTCGTCGGACCGGTCGTCGCGTTCATCGTCACCAAGCGGATCTGCCTCGGCCTGCAGCGCCGCGACCGCGACAAGGTGCTGCACGGTCGCGAGACCGGCATCATCAAGCGCCTGCCGCACGGTGAGTTCATCGAGGTGCACGAGCCGCTCAGCCAGGAGCAGCTGCACACCCTCACCGCTCACCACCAGTACGAGCCGGCCGAGATCGGCCCGACGGTCGACGAGAACGGTGTCGAGCGCAAGGTGCCGGCCTCGGAGAAGTTCCGGGTGAAGCTGTCCAACGCCTACTACGGCGAGGACAACCAGATCCCGAAGCCGACCGTCGAGGAGTACAAGGAGATCACGAGCGGCCACGGCCACCACTGATCCCGCGTCGCGTCGCCACGCCACGCCGAAGGGCCCCGTCCGTACCCCGGACGGGGCCCTTCGCCGTGCGCCGGGCTGGATAGGGTGGTGTACGACGTTTCAGGACTGTCGACAAGGAGCGGCTGATGAGCGCTGTGACCCCCGCTGGAGGCGACACCGCGGCGGACCGCTCCTGGCCCGCCCTGCTGAACGGTCTGCTCGGCGGGCAGGACCTGTCCGCCGACGACACCGCGTGGGCGATGGACCTGATCATGCGCGGCGAGGCGACCGACGCGCAGATCGCCGGGTTCATGGTGGCGCTGCGGGCCAAGGGCGAGACGGTCCAGGAGATCACCGGGCTCGTCCGGACGATGTACGCGCACGCGAACGTGATCGAGGTCCCGGGACCGGCCGTCGACATCGTCGGCACCGGCGGCGACGGCGCCAAGACGGTGAACATCTCCACGATGTCGTCGATCGTCGTGGCGGGCACGGGCACCAAGGTCGTCAAGCACGGCAACCGCGCCGCGTCCTCCGCGTCCGGGTCCTCCGACGTCCTGGAGAAGCTCGGGATCAATCTGAACCTGACGCCGCAGCGGGTCGCCGAGGTCGCCGAAGAGGCGGGCATCACCATCTGCTTCGCGGTGAGGTTCCACCCCTCGCTGCGCCATGTCGCCCCGGCCCGCGGGCAGTTGGGCATCCGTACGACGTTCAACGTGCTGGGCCCGCTGACCAACCCGGCCAACGTGCGCTCGCAGGCCGTCGGTGTGGCCGACCCCCGGATGGCCCCGATCGTGGCCGGAGTCCTCGCCGAGCGCGGCAACTCCTCGCTGGTCTTCCGTGGCGACGACGGACTGGACGAGCTGACCGTCACCGCCACCTCGCGGGTGTGGGTGGTCCGGGACGGCAAGGTCACGGAGGAGATCTTCGACCCGCGGGACGTCGGCATCGGCCTCGTCCCCGTGGAGGCCCTGCGCGGCGCCGACGCGTCGTACAACGCGGAGGTGGCGCGGCGCCTGCTGGACGGTGAGAAGGGCCCGGTGCGCGACGCGGTGCTGCTGAACTCGGCGGCGGCGCTGGTCGCGCTCGCGCCGACCGACGCGTCCCTCGCGGAGCAGCTTCGGTCCGGTATGGCCAGGGCGGCGGAGTCGATCGACTCGGGAGCGGCGAAGCGGGCGTTGGAGCGGTGGGTGGCGGCGAGCAACCGCTGACGGCCGCGGCCGTGTGACGCGGGGCGCAGTCCAGATGACGGACTGCGCCTTGCGCGCCGAAGATCGTATGGCAGGATACTGAACCAGGTCATGAGTGACAGCCATTCGGCCCCGGCCGGCTGTCCGGCAACCCTCCGTCCGTGGCGGGGTGCCCCGGGTGAGGACCAGGTCGTGGGCAGCGAGGTCCACGGCAAGCGCGGATCCCTCGCACACTCTCGAAGAGTGTGGGACCAGGGATCCTGGTCGTCGAGGAGCCTTCCGTGAGCAAGCGAATGCGATAGGGCCGCAGAGCCCCGCCTCCGCACACCCTTTTCTCTTCTTCCCGTACGTCTTTTCGCGTACGTCCTCACGGGAGTTCCCCATGTCTGTCTTCACCGCTGCCGCCGACCAGTCCGTTTGTGCCCCGCTGCCCGTTCTGGGACGGGATGTCACCGTCCCGCTCGTCACCGGTGGCGAGGTCACCTACGCGGCCCTCGACTACGCGGCCAGCGCCCCCGCCCTCCAGCGCGTCTGGGACGACGTGGCCGCCTACGCCCCCTACTACGGCAGCGTCCACCGCGGCGCCGGCTACCTCTCCCAGCTCTCCACCGACCTGTTCGAGAACGCCCGCAGGACGGTCGCCGGCTTCCTCGACTGCCGGCCGGACGACCAGGTGGTCTTCACCCGGTCGACCACCGACTCCCTCAACCTGCTGGCCCGGGCGATCCCGGCCGACTGCCAGGTCTTCGTCTTCGAGACCGAACACCACGCCTCCCTGCTGCCCTGGCAGGACGCCCGCGTCACCTACCTCAACGCCCCGCGGACCCCGCAGCAGGCCGTCGAGACCCTGGAGCGGGCCCTCGCCGACCGTGACCCCTACGGCCCGGCCCTGGTCTGCGTCACCGGAGCCTCCAACGTCACCGGCGAGCTGTGGCCGGTGCGCGAGCTGGCCGCCGCCGCCCACGCGCACGGCGCCCGTATCGTCCTGGACGCCGCCCAGCTGGCCCCCCACCACCCCGTCTCGGTCCGGGACCTGGACGTCGACTGGGTCGCCTTCTCGGGCCACAAGCTGTACGCCCCCTTCGGCTCCGGCGTCCTGGCCGGCCGTGCCGACTGGCTGCGCACGGCCGAGCCGTACCTCGCGGGCGGCGGCGCCAGCCGCAAGGTGACCCGGCGTCAGGACGGCGGTGTGGACGTGGAGTGGCACGAGACCGCCGCGCGGCACGAGGCCGGCTCCCCGAACGTCATCGGCGTCCACTCCATCGCGTCGGCCTGCAAGGCGCTCACCGAGGCCGGCTGGGACTCCCTGGTCGCCCGTGAGCAGCACCTGATCGCCAGGGTCCGCGCGGGCCTGGCCGAGGTCCCGCAGGTGAAGATCCTCTCCCTCTTCGGTGACGACGCCCCGCGCGTCGGCGTCATCTCCTTCGTCGTCGAGGGCTGGAACAGCTCCCACTTCGCCGCCGCGCTCTCCGCCGAGTACGGCATCGGCGTCCGCGACGGCCTCTTCTGCGCCCACCCCCTGGTCCGCACGCTCCTCGGCAGCGACCCCCAGACCCAGGGTGAATGCGGCGCCCCCGAGGCCGCGCCGGGCGAGAAGTCCCTCAACGCCATCCGCGTGAGCTTCGGCGCGGGCACCCCCGACGAGCATGTCGAGCGTTTCGTCACCGCGGTGAAGGAACTGGTGACCGAGGGTGCGCGGTGGACGTACCGCACGGAGGACGGCCGCTGCGTGCCGGCCGTGTGAGGACCGCCCCCGAGGGAGCGGGGCAGTACCGGACCGCCTAGTTGTCCAGGCCGATCGAGAACGCGGCCTCCAGGTCGTGCTGGGAGTACGTGCGGAACGCGACGTGCGTGTCGGTGGCCTCCACACCGGGGATCTTGCTGATCCGGCCGGGGATGACCTCGGCCAGGTCGTCGTGCCGGCGGACCCGGACCATGGCGATCAGGTCGTAGGTGCCGGTGACCGAGAAGACCTCGCTGACGCTCTCCAGCGCGGCGATCTGCTCAGCGATCTCGGGGATCCGGTCCACACTGGTCTTGATGAGGACGATCGCGCTGATCACGGCTGGTTCTCTCCCTCGGGTGCCGGAGCTGGGGCGGACCTCACTCTAGCTGTACGGCCGTAACGGACCCACGCGTAGCCGAAGCCGAGTCCGAAGCCGACCAGGTGGGCCAGATACGCCACCCCCGGCCCGTCGGAGGCCCGCTCCGCCGCCGCCCACTGCAGCGCCGCCCAGAACGGCAGCACGACCCAGGCCGGGAACCGCAGCGGCAGGAAGAACAGGAAGGGAAGAAGACTGGTCACACGGGCGCGGGGGAACAGGTAGAGGAACGCTCCGAGGACCGCCGAGATCGCCCCGGAGGCGCCGACCAGCGACTGCTCGGAGGTGGCGTTGGCGGCCGCGTAGCCGAGCAGGGCCAGGTAGCCGCAGCCGACGTAGAAGAGGGTGAACTCGACCCGGCCCATCCGTTCCTCGGTCATCGCGCCGAAGACGAAGAGGAAGAGCATGTTGCCGAGCAGGTGCACCCAGCTGCCGTGCACGAACAGGGCCGTGGCCGGGGTGAGGGCCGCGCGCGCCGGTCTGGCGAACAGCTCGGCCGGCACCACGCCCCAGCGCCGGAAGTACACCCGCTGCGCGGCGAGCAGGGCGTCCCCGGAGCCGTATCCCGGGGTGAGCCCCGAGGCCGGGCCCAGCACGAAGAGCAGACAGCACAGGCCGATGAGGACGTAGGTCATGGGTGCGGGTGCGCTCCGGACCGCTCTGAGGGTCCTGCCGGCCGCCGTGCTCCACTCGCTGATCATGAACACAGAGCATGACGTAACGGGACGCAAGCCAACAGACTGCCTCGCCGCCGTGGACGGACGGGCGGCGAGTCCCCGGCAGGCCGTAGGGTTACGGCCACACGCGTCGGCCGGCGGCGCGGGTGCGAGGACGAGAAGGAAGCGGACAGCCACGATGACGGTTCCCCTGCCGACCGCGACGACCCGATGGCGCTGCACCCTGTGCGGCAACCTCACCCGGTTCGACGTGACCCGCTCCTCCAAGGTCGTGGAGTACGTCCACCTCGACCTGGCGGGTGAGCCGAAGGTGGAGGAGCGCGAGGTGGTCAGTGAGACCATCGAGTCGGTGCGCTGCCGCTGGTGCAACGCCGTGGACCAGGTGGAACTCGTGGACAGGCCGGGTGCCGGCTCCTGAGCGGAGCCGCCCCGGAGAAGTGACAGACGTAGTGGGGTGTGACGGATGGCGGAGACCGCAGGCGGGGGGCCGGGCGACGGCACCGCTGAGGTGCTTGACCGTCCGCTGCCCGACGGCGTGCGACGACGGGTCGTGCAGATCGTCTCGGACGGCTTCGGCGGGCTGACCGTGGCGGAACTGCCCGCGCAGCTGCGGCAGTACGCCCGGTTCGCCCCCAATCGCCGGGTCAAGTTCGCCGGGAACGCGATGGCGGCGGCTCTGGAGACCGATCCGCTGTTCCGGCAGCGGATCGGGGAGAAGTTCAGAGAGGCCCAGCCGGAACTCGCCGGCGCCCTCGACTCCGGTTCCCCGCCCCCGGCCGCGGACCCGCTGGACGTGGCGGCCGCGGCCTACGTAATGCGCCCGGCGGGCTGGGTGAAGCTCGTCACCGCGGCCGGCGAGGAGGCCCAGCGCGCCGACGCCGAGCGGGCGGACGAGGAGAGCCGGGCCGAGCTGGAGCGGCTGCGCGCCGAGCTGGCCCAGGCCCGCGACCACACCCGTGCCGAGACCGAACGGCTGCGCGCGGAGCTGGATTCGGCGAAGAGGGAAGCCGACTCGCTGCACCGTAAACTCCGGGCCGCCCTCAGTGACGTCAAGCGCGGCGAGGCCGCCCTGCGCAAGGTCCAGGGCGAGATCGACGCCGTCCGCGCGGAGGCGCACCGGCAGGCGTCGGCCGCCGAGAGCGAGTCCCGCCGCCTCAAGGCGCGCCTGGGAGAGGCCGAGGCCGCGCTGGAGGCCACCCGCCGCGCCGCCCGCGAGGGCCGCAGCGTGGAGGACATGCGGGTGCGGCTGCTGCTGGACACCCTGCTGGAGGCCACCCAGGGCCTCAGACGCGAACTCGCCCTGCCGCCCGTGTCCGTACGGCCCGCCGAGACGGTCGACGCGGTCGAACCGGGACGGATGACCCCGAAGGACATCGCGGCGCGCGCCCTGTCGGAGAACGATCCCGCCATCCTGGACCAGCTGCTCGCGCTGCCGCAGGCGCATCTGGTGGTCGACGGCTACAACGTCACCAAGACGGGTTATCCGCAGATGCCGCTGGAGAAGCAGCGGCTCAGGCTGCTCGGTCAGCTCTCGGCGCTCGCCGCGCAGAGCGGCGCCGAGGTCACGTGTGTCTTCGACGGTGCCGAACTGGCCGCCCCCGTGCTGCTCGCGCCGCCCCGCGGGGTCAGGGTGCTGTTCTCCAAGCCGGGTGTGACGGCCGACGAGCTGATCCGCCAGCTCGTGCGTGCGGAGCCGCCGGGCCGTCCGGTCATCGTCGCCTCCACCGACCGGGAGGTGGCCGACGGGGTCGCGAGGGCGGGTGCCCGTCCCGTCGCCTCTGCGGTGCTTCTCAAGCGGTTGTCCTGAAGGTCCAACGGGCATATGCAATGCCCGAATTGGTCCGGATCATCACGCAACGTAGTGTCGATCGCGCATCACTGCATGTGAGTCAAGTGCAAAGAATGCATTGCGTGATGGGATTTTCTGGTGTGAGGATTTGAACTGATCACAACTGGGTCACTAGGGTCTGGGCTCGAACCTCCGAACGGGTGATCACTCACTCACTCACAAGAAGGAGTTCGTCCCCCGTGGCGTCCCACCGTCGACCCAAGCAGCAGAGTCGCGCTCGCGTGACCGTGCTGACCACCGCAGCCGCCGCTGCCGTCGTACTGAGCGCGAACGCTGCCAATGCCGCGCCGAAGCTCAGCAAGGACCAGGTCAAGGCCAAGGTCGACAAGCTCTACCAGGAGGCCGAGCAGGCCACCGAGAAGTTCGACGGGGCGAAGGAGAAGCAGCAGAAGCTGCAGAAGGAGATATCCACGATCCAGGACAACGTCGCGCGGGGTCAGCAGGACCTCAACAAGCTCCGCGACGGCCTGGGTTCGCTGGCGACCTCGCAGTACCGCTCGGGCGGCATAGACCCCTCGGTCCAGCTCTTCCTGTCCTCCAACCCGGACGACTTCCTCGACAAGGCCTCCACGCTCGACCAGCTGAGCGCCCAGCAGGTCGACGCCCTGAAGAAGATTCAGGACAAACAGCGCGAACTCGCCCAGGAGCGCGCCGAGGCCGCCGAGAAGCTCAAGGACCTCTCCTCCACGCGCACCGAGCTGGAGAACAAGAAGAAGGAAGTCCAGGGCAAGCTCGCCGACGCGCAGAAGCTGCTCAACAGCCTCACGGCCAAGGAGAAGGCGGACCTGGCCGCCCAGCAGCAGCGCGCCGACCGCTCCTCCAGTGCGCGGGTGAACCTCGGCGACACCCCGCCCGCCTCCGGCCGGGCCGGCGCGGCCTTCTCCGCCGCCCAGAGCCAGATCGGCAAGCCCTACGTCTACGGCGCCACCGGCCCGTCCTCCTTCGACTGCTCGGGCCTGACCTCCTGGGCCTACGCCCAGGCCGGCGTCTCCATCCCGCGCACCTCCGAGGCGCAGGCCAACATCGGCACCCGGATCAGCTCCGTCAACGACCTGCAGGTCGGCGACCTGGTCTTCTTCTACGGCGACCTGCACCACGTGGGTCTGTACGCCGGCAACGGCCAGGTGCTGCACGCCCCGCACACCGGTGCCGTGGTCCGCTACGAGGCGATGTCCGACATGCCCTTCCAGTTCGGCGTCCGGGTCTGAGGCAACTGCGACACCCGGAAACGGTGACGTCCGAACGGGCGAATCCCGCGGACCGTAACTGACCCCACGCCCCGCCCATGACCTGCGTCAGTGGCGGGGCGTCACCGTTTTGCGCCGTCGCCGGCTTTCGCCGGCGCCCTTCCCTGCGGCTACTGTCTGCCGCGTTTCCCCGGCGCCGGGGCCTCCCCGTCCCCAGGCGCCGGGGGAGCGGTATCCGTCCGCCAGCAGAAGGACTGCCGTGGGGTCTCATCGCCGCCTTGCCTCGTCCGGGTTCGACCGGGGCGCCGCCGCCCTGTGTGTGCTGTCGGCCGCGGCCGCCGCGCTCGGCGCCGTACCGGCGCACGCCGCGCCGCGCGCCGACAGCCGTGCCGAGGTGGACCGGCTCTACCACGAGGCCGAGCGGGCGACCCAGGCCTACGACAGGGCCCAGGAGCAGGAGGGCACCCTGCGCCGCGAGGTGCGGGACGCCCAGGACCACATCGCCCGGCTGCAGGAGCGCATCAACACCCTGCGCGAGCAGCTCGGTTCGCTGGCGGGCGCCCAGTACCGCGCGGGCGCCATCGACCCGGCCGTCGCGCTGCTGTTCTCCGACGACCCCGCCGACTACCTCGACAAGGCGTCCACCCTCGACCGCATCGGCGCCCAGCAGGCCGGCCGGCTGCGGGAGTTGCGGTCCGCGCTCAGGAACCTCGCCCAGGAGCGCACGGAGGCGGCCGGGAAGCTCGCCGCGCTGGAGAACAGCCGCAAGGCGGTGGCCGCGCACAAGCGGACCGTGGAGACCAAGCTCGTCAAGGCCCGGCAGCTGCTCAACTCGATGTCCGCCGCCGACCGCGCCGCCTACGGCCGGGCCTCGCGCTCCGACGGCCCCGACCGCATCGACCTGCCCGGCCTTCCGGACCTGGCCGGTGCCGTCCTGCCCGACGCCCGCGCCGCCGCCGCGGTGGCCGCCGCCCGCTCCGCACTCGGCCGCCCGTACGTGTGGGGCGCCAACGGCCCCGCGGGCTTCGACTGTTCGGGCCTGATGCAGTGGTCGTACGCGCACGCCGGGATCCAGCTGCCGCGCACCTCGCAGGAGCAGCGCTTCGCCGGCCGGCAGATCCCGCTGTCCGAGGCCCGCCCCGGCGACCTGGTGGTCTACCGCTCCGACGCCAGCCACGTGGGGATGTACGTCGGCAACGGACAGGTCATCCACGCCCCCTATCCGGGCGCGCCGGTGCGCTACGACCCGGTCGGGATGATGCCCATCTCGTCGGTCACCCGGCCCTGACCGCGCCGCGCGCCGTTACGATCGGGAAGTGGCAGGTCGCAGACGGGGGTGGAGCATCGGGGCCGTGGGCCTCGGTCTGGTGCTGCCCCTGGCCGGATGCGGGGTCGCGGGGAACGACACGGCCCGTGGCGAGGTGCAGCACCTGCTCGACCGGCGCTCAGCCGCCCTCCTCGGCCACGACGAGACGGCCTACGACGCGACCGGCACCCGGGCGGAGTACATCCGGCTGCGCGCCCTCCCGCTGGCCTCCTGGAGCTACCGGGTCACCGCCCTGCGCCGCACCTCCTCCGGTGCCACCGCCGACGCCGACCTGAACTACCGCGTCGCCGGGTACGACAGGGCTCCGGTCGACGCCCGGCGCACCCTCACCCTCGGCCGCACCGTCGACGGCAAGTGGTACGTCACCTCCGACGAGCCCGCGAAGGGCGCCGGGCAGCAGCTGTGGGACCAGGGTCCGGTGACCGCCGTGCGGGGCGCGCACAGCCTGGTGCTGGGCACCGGCCGGACGGCCACCGGGCTGCGGGGTTACGTCACCCTGGCCGACCGCGCGGTCCCGGCCGTCTCCCGGGCCTGGGGCACCGGCTGGAGCCGCCATGTCGTCGTCCTCGTCCCGCGGTCCCTCAAGGACATGGGGGCACTGCTGGACTCGCCCGCCGCCGACTACCGGGGCATCGCGGCCGTCACCACCGGCGAGGCGGGAGGGTCCGGCCGGGCGCCCGCGGACCGGGTGGTCGTCAACCCGGACGCGTACGCCGTCCTCGGCGACGTCGGCAAACAGGTGGTGCTCACCCATGAGGCCACCCATGTGGCCACCCGCGCGCAGACCACCGCCGCCACCCCGCTGTGGCTCTCCGAGGGCTACGCGGACTGGATCGGCTACCTCGGCACCGGCCGCACCCCCACCGAGGCCGCGCCGGAACTGACCCGCGCCGTCCAGGGCGGCCACGTGCCCACCGCACTCCCCTCCGACAAGGACTTCCGCTTCACCAGCGACCCGGCCGAGCTGGCGCAGGCCTACGAGGGCGGCTGGCTGGCCTGCCGGATGATCGCGGCCCACTGGGGCACGGCCCGGCTCGGCGCCTTCTACCGCGCCGTCGGCGCCCACGAGAAGCGGGCGGGCGCGGTCGAGGGCGCCCTGAGGACGGTGCTCGGCACGACTCCCGGAGCCTTCACCGAGCGGTGGCGGCAGTACGTCAGGGCGCAGCTCGGCTGAGCGCGTCGACGGCCTCGCGCAACCAGGCCCGCTCCGCCTCCCCGGTGGCCCGGGCGACCCGCAGCATGCCCTCCCGGAACAGGTCCCCGGCGCCCTCGGCACACACCGGCTCGCCCTCCCGGTAGAAGAAGCTCGCCGGGGTCTGGAGGAAGTCCAGCCGCCGGCGCAGTACCGCGGCCTGCTCGGCGGGGTCGTCCAGGTGCCGCAGGAAGGCAAGGAGCGTGTTGAAGCGGACCTGGTCGGTGATCTCCGCCTGCTTCGGACCGCGCAGCCGAGCGAGCAGCTCCTTGCGGCCCTCGGCGGTCAGGGACAGCACCCGGCGCGGGGCGGCGCCGGCGCCGTCCTCGGTGCGCTGGTCGAGCAGTCCGGCGGCGAGGAGCCGGTTGATCGCCGGGTAGAGCGCGCCGTCGCTGACCGGGCGGACATGGCCGCTCAGCGCCCTGATGCGTTCCTTCAGCTCGTAACCGTGCAGCGGCTCCTCGGCGAGGAATCCGAGGATCGACAACTCCAGCACGCGATTTCCTCCTTGCGACGGCCTCGGGCGCCATGTTACCTCTATTCGAGCTACCTCTATTCGAGCTATGTCGAAGCGGGGTGGCTCGACGAGGGGAATCCGTGTGAACGCCCACCGCAAGCAGCTCACCGCACTCGCCCGGCCCGTCTACCTCTCCCTGCTCGCCTCGGTCGCCTCCGGGATCATCAACACCGTCTGGGTCTCCCGGCTCGGGGGCGCGGCCGTCGCCGCCGTGGCCGTCGCCACCAACACCGAGAACGTGCTGCTCGGCGTCGCGCTGGTCTTCGCCTCCGGTACGACGGTGCTGGTGGCGCACGCCCGAGGGGCCCGGGACCCGGCCGCCGTACGCACCGCCGTGCGGGGCGGCTGGGCACTGTGCGGGCTGGTGACGCCCGTGGTCGTGGTGGGCGGCCTGCTGCTGCGGGAGCCCCTGGCCGGCCTGGTCCTCGGCGGCCACGGCGGAGCGGCCCGCAGCCTGGCCGCCGGCTACTTCGCGATCTCCCTGCCCGGCATGGCCGTCTTCTTCGCCCAGCAGCTCGTCGACGGCATCCTCAAAGGCACCGGCGACACGCGCACACCGATGCGGCTCGCCCTCCTCGCCAACGGGCTGATCCTGCTGTGCGACCCCGTCCTGATCCATCTCCACGGTGTCCGGGGCGCGGCGGTTTCCACCGTGCTGTGCCGCTCGGTGGCCCTCGCTGCGGGCCTGCGCGCCCTGCGGCGCAACGCCCTGCTGCGATCGGCGGCCCGGGTCCCGCCCGCCGAACCGGCCGGCGCCGCCCTGCGCCGTACCCTCACCACCGGCCTGCCCATGTCCGCTGACTTCACGGTGCGCCAGGGCGCGGCGCTGGCCCTGGTTGCGATCGTGGCCCGGCTCGGGGTGACGGCGGTGGCCGCCTATGCCATCGCCTACAAGGCCCTGTACGTCGCCACCATGGCCTTCTACGCCGTACGGCAGGCCGCCGCGATCCACACCGCGCACACCCGAGGCGCGGGCGCGGACGCGCGGCGGGACATCGGCCGGCAGGCGGTGCTGGTCTCCGTTGCCCTGGGCCTGACCGCCGCCGCCGGGTGCGCCGCGGCGGCCCCCTGGATCATGGCCGCCTTCGGTGCCGGACCCGACGTCGCCCACCAGGGCGTGCTGTTCCTGCGCTGGGTCGGCCCCTATCTGCTGCTGATGGCCTGCTTCATCGCGCTCGGCGGTGTCTTCGAGGGCAGCGGGGGAGCACCGGCGCTGCTGCGGATCACCCTGCTCGGCACGGCCGTCCAACTGCCCCTCGCGCACGCCCTGTGCGGTCTCGGCCTGCCCGGTATCTGCCTGGCCCTGGCGCTGGCGATGGCTGTACAGTGCGCGGCCGTGACGGCCCTGCTACGACGACCCGAGCACCGCAAAGCCCCCGATCCGTCCCTGACCCACGCGGGCTGAGCCGGGAGGTCGGGTTCTGCAGGGGCCAGGCGGGCCGAGCCGACAGGAGGCCGCGGGCTGCCCGGGGCCAGGCGGGCTGGGTCAGGAGGAGACCGGGGTCTGGCGGGGGTGGGTGGGCTGGGGCGGGAGCGGGGCGGTGGGTGCCGGGGGGACGGTCGAGCGCCACAGCCGGCGGGCCGCCGAGAGCGAGGCCGCGACCAGCAGGCCGTTGCGCACCAGCATCAGCAGGACGCCGTACCAGTCGCTCATCACCACGTGCGAGAAGCCGAGCGGGAACTCCAGGACCGTCACGAAGCACGCCGCCGCCACCATCAGCGCGGGTGCCCCCATCCGGCTCGCCCGGTACGACAGGCAGACAGCCGCCAGCCCGATCAGCCACACCAGGTACTGCGGGCTGATCACCCGGCTGGTGACCGTGAAGAGCAGCACGGCGGTGAAGGCCGCGTCCGCCAGCGTGTGCGGAGCCCTGCGCGTCGCCCGCAGCCGCCACAGCAGCAGCCAGCCGAACGCCGTCCCGGTCAGCACCAGCGCCGCCGCACTGACCTGGTCCACGTGCGGGCCCACGAACTCGATCGACCCGTAGTTCAGCAGCACCTGGCCCTTCCAGCCGAAGTGCCGGGCCACATGGAAGACCAGCGCGCCCAGCGACTCCACCTCGGTGCCCCGGTCCCGCTGGAAGGTCAGGAAGGCGAACGCACCCGGCATGGACACCGCGAACACCGCCGCGAGCCCGGCCGCCGTCACCACCGCCGCCGCCCACGCCCGCCGCCGCACGGCCCCGACCAGCAGCAGCACCGGCCACACCTTCAGCAGCGCCCCGACCGCGGTCAGCGCCCCCATCACCCGCGGCCGCCGGACCCCGGCGAGCAGCGCCGCCACGGCCACCGCGGTCACCATCAGGTCGTAGCGGGCGTACACCGTGGGCCCGAGCAGCGCGACGCCCGCGACCCACAGCCAGGCCCCGCGCAGCGACCGGCCGGAGTGCCGGCCCGGGTACAGCAGCAGCGCGAGCACGACCACGTCGGCGAGGAACGCCAGCACGAAGAAGGCGTGTGCGTAGGACAGGAACGGCAGCACGGCGGGGGAGAGCACCGCCAGGGCCGCGACCGGCGGGTACTGCCAGGTCACGTCGTCCAGCGGAAACGTTCCTTGGCGCAGTACCTCGTACCAGCCCCGGTAGATCACCGACACGTCGGAGGTGACGTCCGGCCCCGGGAAGGTGTACACCCGGAAGACGAACAGCAGCAACGCCACGCGGGTGACGCCCCAGATCGCGAGCAGCCATGCCAGGGACCGCGCGGTGCCCTTCGTCTCCACGTGTTCCCCTGCCGTTCGATTCTCGCTTCGATGGACGCGTCGGGGACCATGATGTCCTGCCCGGCGGTGCGCCTGCCACACGCTCGGCCTCGCCCGGCCCATTGGGTAGGGTCGGCGGCGATGCACAAGACCCTCATCGTCACCAACGACTTCCCGCCCCGGCCGGGCGGCATCCAGGCCTTCCTGCACAACATGGCCCTCCGCCTGGACCCCGGCCGGCTGGTCGTCCACGCCTCCACCTGGAAGCGCGGACGGGAGGGCGCCCAGGCCACGGCCGCCTTCGACGCCGAGCAGCCCTTCACCGTCGTACGCGACCGTACGACGATGCTGCTGCCGACCCCGCGGGTGACCCGGCGGACGGTGGACCTGCTGCGTGAGCACGGGTGCACCTCGGTGTGGTTCGGTGCGGCGGCCCCGCTCGGCCTCATGGCCCCGGCGCTGCGCAGGGCGGGTGCCGAGCGGCTGGTGGCCACCACCCACGGCCACGAGGCCGGCTGGGCCCAGCTGCCCGTCGCCCGGCAACTGCTGCGCCGGATCGGCGAATCGACGGACACGCTCACCTATCTGGGTGAGTACACCCGCTCCCGCATCGCCACCGCGCTCACCCCCGAGGCCGCCGGGCGGATGGTCCAGCTGCCGCCCGGGGTCGATGAGAAGACGTTCCACCCGGCCTCCGGCGGCGACGAGGTCCGCGCCCGCCTCGGCCTCACCGACCGCCCGGTCGTGGTCTGCGTCTCCCGGCTGGTCCCGCGCAAGGGCCAGGACACGCTCATCCAGGCCATGCCCCGCATCCTCGCCGCCGAGCCGGACACCGTCCTGCTGATCGTGGGCGGCGGCCCCTACGAGCGGGACCTGCGGCGGATGGCGGCCGAGACCGGTGTCGCCGGCTCCGTACGCTTCACCGGCACCGTCCCCTGGTCCGACGTGCCCGCCCACTACGGCGCCGGCGACGTCTTCGCCATGCCCTGCCGGACCCGGCGGGGCGGCCTGGACGTGGAGGGCCTCGGCATCGTCTACCTGGAGGCCTCCGCGACGGGCCTGCCGGTGGTGGCGGGCGACTCGGGCGGCGCACCGGACGCGGTGCTGGACGGTGAGACCGGCTGGGTCGTCAGGGGCGGCGAACCGGCGGAGGCGGCCGACCGCATCGTGGCCCTGCTGCGCGACCCCGAGCTGCGGCGCCGCATGGGCGAGCGAGGGCGTCAGTGGGTCGAAGAGAAGTGGCGCTGGGACCTGCTCGCCGAGGAACTCAAGAACTTGCTGTAGGGGCAGCCAACCCAGGGGCGCGGGGAACTGCGCGATCAACCACAACGAACCCGCGGTCGCCGACGACGAGCACCTGGCACCCCACAAGGCGCTCTTCCTCTTGGCGGAACCGAAAAATCCGCCCATGCTGCGCCCATGACAGCAAACCTGATAAGACGTCAGCTGACAAGACGTCACATACTCGGCATGGCCGCACTGCAGACCGCGGCCACCCTCGGCTTCACCCGCATCAGCCTGAAGTCGGCCCAAGCGGCGCAGCCCGACGCGGTCGAAACCGCCCCCGCCATCGTCGTGGGCACCGGATACGGCGGTGCCGTCGCCGCCCTCCGCCTGGCCCAGGCCGGTATCCGGACGCTCATGCTGGAGATGGGCCGGCTGTGGAACACCACCGGGACCGACGGCAGGATCTTCTGCTCCACCGCCGCCCCCGACCAGCGCTCCATGTGGTTCCGCACCCGCACCGAGGCCCCGCTCGCCGCGTTCCTCTGGCTGGACGTGGTCAACAAGGACATCAGTTCCTACCCCGGCGTCCTGGACCGCGTGCACTACGACAACATGTCCGTCTACGTCGGCCGCGGCGTCGGCGGCGGCTCCCTCGTCAACGGCGGCATGGCGGTCACGCCCCTGAGGTCCTACTTCACCGAGCAGTTCCCGACCGTGGACGCCGACGAGATGTACGGCACCTACTACCCCCGCGCCCGCGCCATGCTGGGCGTCAACACGATCGACCCGGCGTGGTTCGAGTCCACCGAGTGGTACCGGTTCACCCGCACCTCCCGCAAGGCCGCCGGCAACGCGGGCCTGAAGACGACCTTCGTGCCGAACGTCTACGACTTCGGCTACATGCAGCAGGAGGCCGCCGGTACGGCCACGAAGTCGGCGCTCGCCGGCGAGGTCATCTACGGCAACAACCACGGCAAGCGGAGCCTCGACAAGACCTATCTGGCCGCAGCCCTCGGCACCGGCAACGTCACCATCCACACCCTGGAGAGGGTGAGGTCCGTCAGCCGGGCGAGCGACGGGTCGTACGTCCTGACCGCCGACCGGATCGACGCCACCGGTGCGGTCGTCGAGACCAAGCAGTACAGCTGCAGGTACCTCTTCCTCGGCGGTGGCAGCCTCGGCACCACCGAACTCCTCGTCCGCGCCCGGGACACCGGCACCCTGCCCGACCTGAACTCCGCCGTGGGCGCGGGCTGGGGCACCAACGGCAACACCATGCTCGGCCGCGCCAACCACGTCTGGGACACCGTCGGCGCCAACGAGGCCACCATGCCGGTGATGGGCATCGACGACTGGGCCAACGCCGACAACCCGGTCTTCGCCGAGATCGCCCCGCTGCCCATGGGTTTCGAGCACTGGATCAGCCTGTACCTCGCGATCACCAAGAACCCCGAACGGGCCGCCTTCACCTACGACTCCGCCACCGGCGCGGTCAGGCTCGGCTGGACCGCGGCCCAGAGCGCGGTGTCGGTGAGCATGGCCAAGAAGCTGTTCGACCGGATCAACCTGGCCAACGCGACCATCTACCGCTACGACCTGTTCGGTCCGACCAGCAAGGTCTTCGCGGACGACTTCACCTACCACCCGCTGGGCGGCTGCGTCCTCGGCAGGGCCACCGACGACTACGGCCGGGTGAAGGGGTATCCACGGCTGTACGTCACCGACGGCTCGCTCGTGCCCGGCAACATCGGCGTGAACCCGTTCGTCACCATCACCGCGCTCGCCGAACGCACGATGGCGCGGGTCCTCGCCGAGGACACCGCGCCATGACGCTCTTCCAGGAAGGAGGCTACTTGGCGTAGATGGCCTCGATGTCGTTCGCGTAGTCCTTCGCCACCACGTTCCGCTTGAGCTTCAGCGACGGGGTGAGGTGGCCCGACTCCTCCGTGAACTGGGAGGACAGAATGCGGAACTTCCGCACCGATTCCGCCTTCGACACCGCGGCGTTGCCGTCGTCGACCGCCGCCTGGATCGCCGCCTGCAGATCCGGGTCGTCCTTCAGCGACGCCGCGGTGGCACCCGCCGGCTTGCCGTGCTCGGTGGCCCAGCGGCCCAGGAACTCCTCGTCGATGGTGACGAGCGCGCCCACGAACGGCCGTCCGTCGCCCACCACCATGCACTCCGCGACCAGCGCGTGCGCCCGGATGCGGTCCTCGATCACCGCCGGGGCCACGTTCTTGCCCCCGGCCGTGACGATGATCTCCTTCTTGCGGCCGGTGATCCTGAGGTAGCCGTCCTCGTCCAGGGTGCCGATGTCCCCGGTGTGGAACCAGCCGTCGGCCAGGGCCTCCGCCGTCGCGCCCGGGTTGTTCCAGTACTCCTTGAACAGGTGCTCGCCGTGCAGCAGCACCTCGCCGTCGTCCGCTATCCGGATCACCGAGCCGGGCAGCGGCTGGCCGACCGTGCCGATCTTCTGCCGGTCCCACGGGTTGAAGGCGGTGGCCGCACAGGACTCGGTCAGGCCGTAGCCCTCCAGTACGGTGAAGCCGATGCCCCGGAAGAAGTGGCCGAGCCGCTCGCCCAGCGGGGCACCGCCGGAGATGGCGTACTCGCCCCGGCCGCCGAGCACCGCGCGCAGCTTGCTGTAGACCAGCCTGTCGAAGACCTTGTGCTTGACCTTCAGCCCGAACGCCGGCCCGGACGGGCTGTCCAGCGCCTTGCTGTAGGCGATCGCCGTGTCCGCCGCCTTGTCGAAGATCGCGCCCTTGCCGTCCGCCTGCGCCTTGGCGCGCGCCGAGTTGTAGACCTTCTCGAAGACGCGCGGCACACCGAGGACCAGCGTCGGCCGGAAGGCGGCCAGCTCGTCGGTGAGGTGCTTGATGTCCGGGACGCAGCCCAGCTTGATGGGCGCCATCATCGGCGCGATCTGCACCAGCCGGCCGAAGACGTGGGCGAGCGGCAGGAAGAGCAGGACCGAGCACTCGCCGGTACGGAACAGCGGGCGCAGCCGCTCCACGATGTTGCCGCACTCGGCGAAGAAGCTGCGGTGGGTGAGCACACAGCCCTTGGGGCGGCCGGTGGTGCCGCTCGTGTACACGATGGTCGCCGGGTCGTCGGCCTTGGCGAGCGAGCTGCGCTCCTCGACGGTCTCGTCCGACACGTCCTGCCCGAGCCGCCCCAGCTCCTCCACGCCCCCGGCCTCGATCTGCCAGACGTGCTTGAGGGCGGGCAGCGACTCGCGCACCGACTCCACGGCCGCCGCGTGGTTGTCGAGCTCCACGATGCACGCGGTCGCGCCCGAGTCGGACAGGATCCACTGCACCTGCTCAGGCGAGCTGGTCTCGTACACCGGCACCGTGATCGCGCCGGCGCTCCAGATCGCGAAGTCCAGGAGCGTCCACTCGTACCGGGTGCGGGACATCAGGCCCACCCGGTCGCCCGGCTGCACCCCGGCGGCGATGAGACCCTTGGCGGCGGTGTGCACCTCGGCCAGGAACTCCCGGGCCGTCACGTCCTGCCAGGCACCGCCGGACTTGCGGGAGATGACGGCGACGTCGGGATGCTGCGCGGCGTTTCTGCGGACGATGTCGGTCAGATTGCCGTCCGCGGGGACCTCGTACAAAGCCGGAAGGCTGAACTCGCGCAAGACTGCTGCTCCTCATAGGGCGCCGGCGCCACGACACTGTGTGATGCGACGGTGCGGTCCAAGGCTCGGGCAGGTGCTCGGGAATTCAGCTGTTGAAATCCAGAGCACGACTGGACTGCCCGGACGTTACCCGCCGGTATGGCGTTCCCGACAGGGGGTCCCGGTGAGATGTTCGCTGCGTCACACATGTTGGCGTTCCTTCGCGCACAGTAGTCCACGGCTGAACCGACCGGCGAGTAACCGCAGGCGGGGCCGACACTGTTCACGCACAACCCACAGGCCTACCCTTGATCGCCATGGCATCCACACGCTCCGGCAACCGAAGGACGCGCGTGCACGTGGTCAGCGACGTGCACGGCAACGCCCGCGACCTGGCCCGGGCCGGTGACGGTGCCGACGCCCTGATCTGCCTGGGCGACCTCGTCCTCTTCCTCGACTACGCCGACCACTCGCGCGGCATCTTCCCCGACCTGTTCGGCGAGGAGAACGCCGACCGGATCGTCGAGCTGCGCACCGCCCGCCGCTTCGAGGAGGCCCGGGAGTTCGGCGCCCGGCTGTGGGGCGGCATCGGCACCGACCGGGCCACGGCCATCGAGAAGGCGGTGCGCAAGCAGTACGCCGAGCTGTTCGCCGCGTTCCCCACCCCGACGTACGCCACCTACGGCAACGTCGACATGCCGCCCCTGTGGCCGGAGTACGCCCGGCCCGGCACCACCGTCCTCGACGGCCAGCGGGTGGAGATCGGCGGCTGGACCTTCGGCTTCGTCGGCGGCGGCCTGCGGACGGCCATGCGGACGCCGTACGAGATCAGTGACGAGGAGTACGCGGCGAAGATCGAGGCCGTCGGCGAGGTCGACGTGCTGTGCACGCACATCCCGCCGGAGGTTCCCGAGCTGGTCTACGACACCGTCGCCCGCCGCTTCGAGCGCGGCAGCCGCGCCCTGCTGGCCGCGATCCGCCGCACCAGACCCCGCTACTCCCTCTTCGGCCACGTCCACCAGCCGCTCGCGCACCGGATGCGGATCGGTGCGACCGAGTGCGTGAACGTGGGCCACTTCGCCGGGACGGGCCGCCCCTGGGCGCTCGAATGGTGATCCGCAGGCCGGCGCCCGGTGCTGTGGGGGACATGGGGTGAAGGCGGCTGGTCGGCGGCGCGGTAGCCTTCACGCTGCACACACGTGCGCACGACGACCTCTGTACCGGCCCGCATCTGGAGGAGCCACGGCGATGGCGGAACACACCAGCTCGAGCATCACGATCGAGGCGGCACCGGCCGACGTCATGGAGGTGATCGCCGACTTCGCCCGCTACCCGGACTGGACGGGTGAGGTGAAGGAGGCGGAGGTCCTCAAGACCGACGACCAGGGCCGCGCCGAGCAGGTCCGCCTCGTCATGGACGCGGGGGCGATCAAGGACGACCAGACGCTCGCCTACACCTGGACCGGTGCCAACGAGGTCTCCTGGACCCTGGTCAAGTCCCAGATGCTCCGCTCCCTGGACGGTTCGTACCTCCTCAAGCCCAGCGGCCCCGGCGCCACCGAGGTCACCTACCTCCTGACGGTCGACGTCAAGATCCCCATGCTCGGCATGATCAAGCGCAAGGCGGAGAAGGTCATCATCGACCGCGCGCTCGCGGGTCTGAAGAAGAGGGTGGAGTCCGGGGAGAAGTAGTCACCCCGTTCGGACCCGGCGCACGACGGTACCGTTCACCCCCATGCGCACCATCCTGATCACGGGCCCAGGCGGCAGCGGTCGTACCACGATCGCCGCCGCCACCGCGCTCGCCGCCGCCCGCGAGGGCACCCGCACCCTCCTCCTCAGCGCCGACCGCACCGACACCCCGGGCGCCGCGCTGGGCTCCGCGACAGGACCGGCCCCCGCCGAGGCCGCCTCGAACCTCACCACCTGGCGCCCGGACGCCGCCGAACGGTTCCGTCAGGACCTCACCGCCTTCCAGAGCCGCGCGGCGAACGTCCTCGACCTCCTCGGCGCCGCCCGGCTGGACGCCGAGGAGGTCACCCCGCTGCCCGGCGCCGAGGAGCTGTCCTTCCTGCGCGCCCTGCGGGACGCCGCCCTCTCCGAGCGCTACGACCTCCTGGTCGTCGACCTCCCGCCCCTTCCTCAGGCCCTCGCCCTGCTCGCCCTCCCCGAGGAGCTGCACCGCTATCTGCGCCGTCTGCTCCCGCCCGAGCGGCAGGCGGCCCGTGCCCTGCGCCCGGTCCTCGGCCGGCTGGCCGGCGTCCCCATGCCCGCCGACTGGCTGTACGAGACCGCGGCCCGCTGGGACGTCGAACTGGGCGCCGTCGAGGCCGTCCTCACCGACCGGAGCACCGCCGTACGCCTGGTCGCCGAACCCGGCCCGGCCGGTGCCGACGCCGTACGCGCCGCCCGCCTCGGCCTCGCCCTGCGCGGCCTGCGGACCGAGGCCCTGATCGCCAACCGCACCCTCCCCGAGGCAGCCCCCGACAGCTGGCTGTCCTCCCTCCTCGCCCAGCAGCGCAAGACGCTCGCCGACTGGCAGGAGGAGCCGTACGGCGTCCACCCCGTCCCCCACCTCGGCCGCGACCCGCGCGGCACCGACGACCTCACCGCCCTCACCCTGCCCGCCGTCAACCCCTCACCCGCCCCGGTCGAGTGGCCCGTCGCCGACCGGATCGCCGAGGACGGCGTACTGGTCTGGCACATCCCGCTGCCCGGCGTGATACGGGAGGAGCTGGACCTGATCCGGCGGGGCGACGAACTCGTCATCACCGCGGGCCCCTTCCGCCGGCTCGTGCCGCTGCCGTCCGCCCTGCGCCGCTGCACCGTCGCCGGTGCCGCCCTCCGCGACGGTGAACTGCGCATCCGCTTCGCCCCGGACCCCGGCCTGTGGCCCGCCGGCGGACGGTGAACCGGATACGCCTGTTCGGGTAACGTCGTAAAGGCGAACCGTAGTCAGGAGTCCGCCATGAGCGAAGAGCGTCCCGCAGCCGACTCGTCCGAGGGACATGAGGAACAGGGGCGGGCGACCGACGCCGACGCCTGGGCCACGGCCTGCGCCGAGGACCTCGCCGCCGAGAAGGCCCGCCGCCGCGCCGAGTACGGCCCCGAGCCCGGCTCGGCCGCCGAGGAACTGAAGAAACTCGTGGACACGGTGGCCGACAAGCTGTCCGGCCTCTCGTCACCGCTCCTCGGCAGCCTTGCGGGGCCGGCCGCCCAGCAGGTGGTGCGCCAGGTTGTCCAGCAGGCCAAGGCCGCCGTCGAGCCCGTCGTGGACCGCAACCCGGACGTCTTCGACCACCTGGCCGCGGCCGGCGGTGAGCTGCTCGCCGCCTACCGCTCCGCCGTCCAGGCCCAGGAGCGCCGCTGGACCGCCCGCACCGCCGACGACCTCACCGGCAAGGGGCCGGACGGCCGGCGCGACGGGGGCGAGGGCACCGGCCCAGGGGAACGCATCGACCTGGACTGAAGCCCCCCTCCAGCAGGGCCTCGGGTACGGTTGGCCGTAGCGGGGCTCGACCGAAACTGAGGGATTCATGGGACTCACCATCGGCGTCGACATCGGCGGCACCAAGATCGCGGCCGGCGTGGTCGACGAGGAAGGCAACATCCTCTCGACCTTCAAGGTGCCGACCCCCACCACGCCCGAGGCCATCGTGGACGCCATCGCCTCGGCGGTGGAGGGTGCGCGTGCCGGACACGAGATCGTCGGCGTGGGCATCGGTGCGGCCGGTTACGTGAACCGGCAGCGCTCGACGGTGTACTTCGCGCCGAACATCGACTGGCGCCAGGAGCCGCTGAAGGAGAAGGTCGAGGCCCGCGTGGGCCTCCCGGTCGTGGTCGAGAACGACGCCAACGCCGCCGCCTGGGGCGAGTACAAGTTCGGCGCCGGCAAGGGCCACCGCAACGTCATCTGCATCACCCTCGGCACCGGCCTCGGCGGCGGCATCATCATCGGCAACAAGCTGCGCCGCGGTCACTTCGGGGTCGCGGCCGAGTTCGGCCACATCCGCATGGTGCCGGACGGCCTGCTGTGCGGCTGCGGCTCGCAGGGCTGCTGGGAGCAGTACGCCTCCGGCCGCGCCCTGGTCCGCTACGCCAAGCAGCGCGCCAACGCCACCCCCGAGAGCGCCGAGATCCTGCTCGGCCTCGGTGACGGCACCCCCGACGGCATCGAGGGCAAGCACATCTCCATGGCCGCCCGCCAGGGCGACCCGGTCGCCGTCGACTCCTACCGTGAGCTGGCCCGCTGGGCCGGCGCCGGCCTCGCCGACCTGGCCTCGCTCTTCGACCCGTCCGCGTTCATCGTCGGCGGCGGTCTCTCCGACGAGGGCGAGCTGGTCCTCGACCCGATCCGCAAGTCCTACAAGCGCTGGCTGGTGGGCGGCAACTGGCGCCCGGTGGCCGACGTGATCGCGGCCCAGCTCGGCAACAAGGCGGGCCTGGTGGGCGCGGCCGACCTGGCCCGGGAGCCCGACCCGATCATGTAGTGAGGCCGTACGAAGGTGCCCGCCGCGTCCGGTCCCGGGACGGGCGGGCATCGTCGTATGTTGATCGGCATGGCGACCAGCACGCTGCTTCCCAACTCCCGTACAGAACCCGACGGTTCCGCGGTCATCCGCGTCCTGAGCTACAACGTCCGCTCGATGCGCGACGACACCGACGCCCTAGCCCGGGTGATCACGGCCTGCGCCCCCGACCTGGTCCTGATCCAGGAAGCCCCCCGTTTCTTCCGCTGGCGCAAGAAGCTGGCCCGGCTGGCGGCGGCATCCGGCCAGGTCATCCTCACCGGCGGGGCCCCCGCAGCGGGCCCGGCGATCCTCTGCTCGCTGCGGGCCACGGTGGAGCGGACGGAAGACGTCCTGCTGCCCCTCACCCCCGGCCTGCACCGGCGCGGCTTCGCCACGGCGGTGATCCGCTTCGGCGGGGTCCGGCTGGGCGTGCTCAGCTGCCATCTGAGCCTGGAGAGCAAGGAGCGGTACGAGCAGGGCCGCATGCTCCTCGACCGGCTCGCCGGCCTGGGCGTGCAGCACGCCGTCGCCGGCGGCGACCTCAACGAGGGCCCCGACGGCCCCGCCTTCCGGCTGCTCTCCGCGAGCCTCCAGGACTGCCGGGCCGCGGCTCCCTGGGGCGGCGGGGACACCTGGCCGCACAGCGAGCCCCCGCAGCGCATCGACGCCGTCTTCGCGACGAAGGGCATCGAGGTCCTCGGCTGCGGGGTCCCGCTCGGCCAGCCGGGCGTCACCCGGGCCGACCTGAACGCGGCCACGGACCACCTCCCGGTCCTTGCGGCACTGCGGGTACCGGCGGCCTGAGTCCCGCTTGAACCAAGGAGGTGGGAGCCGGTCGCCCGCACCAGCCACGGACGGTGCCGCGCCAGTCCGGCGTGTAGAGCTCCGGCAGCTCAGGGTGTCGCGCGGCACGGGCTCACGAGAGGTGAGCCCCACGGAGCCTGGACAAAGTTCAGACCACGGCCCCGCGCCCGGGGTCGTCGTCCTCCTCGTCGCCCGTGCGCATGCGCATCACCAGCGTGGCGAAGCCGCCGAGGAAGCCCCCGATGCCGAGGGTCGTCAGCCACCAGGTCATCTCCCAGCCGAACAGCACCGCCAGCAGAAGCAGGACCGGCCCGCCGACCACACCCAGCCAGGCGAACTTCGCCGTGGTGTCGGCGGTCGGCAGCGGCGGCGGCTCCGGCGGTACGAAGTGACCCTCGTCGTCCTCGTCGAAGTCGTCCTCGGAGGGTTCCGGGGCCGTGTAGTCGCGCGGGCCCACACCGGGCGCGAACGAGACGGAGCTGCCCAGCGGCCGGACCGGTGCCTTGCCGGTGTCGCTCTCGCCGTCCTTCTCCGGCTCGGGCAGCACCAGGTCCTCCACCGGCTTGTAGGGCCTGGCGCCCGGCGGATCCGGCGGCTCCTCGCCGTACCCGGCGACGATGGCGCGCCAGACGGCGTCCTCGTCGAAGGGCACCTTCTGCTCGTCCGGCTCGCGGTCCTCGCGGTCGGACTCGTGCTCAGCCAACTGTGGCCGTCCCTTCCTCGCCGAGACTGGGTGCGAGCCGGCCGATGAAGGCAAGGCTCTTCTCGAAGACCCGGTCCGCATCCTCGTCCAACGTCGCCACGTGGTAGCTGTGTTCCAGCACGATCTCCGTCACGTCCGTGGACGACACCCGGCTCAGCACCCGCGCCGAGTCGGCCGCCGGGACGACATGGTCCTGCGCGCTGCGCAGCAGCAGCAGCGGCTGGGTGACCTGGGGCAGCTCGCCGTCCAGCCGGCGCAGGAACACCCGCAGCGAGTGCGCCGCGTGCAGGGGCACCCGGTCGTAGCCCAGCTCGGCGGCGCCCTCCTTCGCGATGTCGCTGGCGATGCCCTTCGTCGTGCGCACCAGGTGCCGGGCCACCGGAAGGGCGTACGCCGACAGGCCGTGCACCCTGTTCGCCGGGTTGACGGCCACGACGCCCCGCACCCGCTCGCCGTGCCGCGCCGCCAGCCTGAGCGCCAGGGCGCCGCCCATCGACAGGCCCGCGACGAACACCCGGGAGCAGCGCTCGGACAGGACGCGCAGCTCGCGGTCCACCTGCGCGTACCAGTCCTGCCAGCCGGTGAGCTGCATGTCCTCCCAGCGGGTGCCGTGGCCGGGCAGCAGCGGCAGCGACACTGTCAGGCCGTGCGCCGCGTGGTGCTCCGCCCAGGGGCGCAGCGACTGGGGTGAGCCGGTGAAGCCGTGGCAGAGGAGGACCCCCACTTCCCCGCCCTCGTGGCGGTACGGCTCGGCTCCGGGGAGGACCGGCACCTTTGACGCTCCTGTCTTCTGAAAGGGCCCCCACCGGTGGCCGGCAGAGGCGAGGGACAACGCGCGGATGTGGTTCACCGTACGCGACCGCACTGACACCGACCAGGGTCGTCGGGGCCATTGACGGTCCTCCGGGTTAAGGTCTGTTCGACGGAAACAGGAGGCACACGGGTGTTGTACGGGACGATGAAGGTCGCCATCGGCGGGCCGCTGAAGGTCGCCTTCAGGCCCTGGGTGGAAGGCCTGGAGAACGTACCTGCCGAGGGAGCCGCCATCCTGGCGAGCAATCACCTCTCCTTCTCGGACTCGTTCTTCCTGCCCGCGGTGCTGGACCGCAAGGTCACCTTCATCGCGAAGGCCGAGTACTTCACCACCCCGGGCGTCAAGGGGCGGCTGACGGCGGCCTTCTTCAAGGGTGTCGGACAGCTCCCGGTGGACCGGTCCGGGGCGCGCGGCGCCGGTGAGGCCGCGGTCAAGAGCGGCATAGAGGTGCTGGAGCGCGGCGAGCTCTTCGGCATCTACCCGGAGGGCACCCGCTCGCCCGACGGGCGGCTCTACCGGGGCAAGCCCGGCGGCCTCGCGCGCGTGGCGCTCGCCACGGGCGCTCCGGTCATCCCGGTGGCCATGATCGACACCGAGAAGATCCAGCCGCCCGGCAAGGTGATGCCGAAGCTGATGCGGCCCGGCATCCGGATCGGCAAGCCGCTGGACTTCAGCCGCTACCACGGCATGGAGCACGACCGCTTCGTCCTGCGCGCCGTGACCGACGAGGTCATGTACGAGATCATGAAGCTCTCCGGCCAGGAGTACGTCGACATCTACGCCACGGCGGCCAAGCGGCAGATCGCGGAGGCGGCGAAGGTGGCCAAGGAAGCCGAGAAGGCCAGGGAAGCGGAGAAGAAGGCGCAGGGGTAGGCGGGGAGCCGGGGGAATCGGGGGGCCGGGGGACATGCCCGAGCGCGAGCGCGTCATGAGGATGTCGGTCGAGCTGCCGCTGTGGCGCGCGCTCACCGGCTACCGCGTGCTGACCATGCTGTACGCCATCGGCCTGTGCGCCACCGCGTACTCCCGTTTCGTCCGCCCCTGGGTCGCCGTCGCCTACTTCGCCGTCCTGTTCGTGTGGACCCTCGCCACCCTGCCCTGGGTGCGCAACGCGGCGAGCTGCACCAGGCGTTTCCTGGCCACCGACCTGACCGTCGCCCTCGTCGGCATCCTGCTCACACCGCTCGCCGACAACCATGAGCGGATCATGAGCGGCGGCCCCACCCTGCCGTCGATATGGACCGCCGGCTCGGTACTGGCCTTCGCCCTCAAGGGCGGCTGGCGCTGGGCGGCCGCCGCCTCCACGGCCGTGGCCGCCGTGAACCTGGTCGAGCGGGGCACCCCCGCCCGGGACACCGTGCACAACGTGATCCTGGTCTGGGTGGCCTCGATCGCCATCGGCTACGTCGTGGAGGTCGCCCGCGCCTCCGAGCGCACCCTGGCCCGCGCGCTGGAGATCGAGGCCGCGACCCGGGAGCGCGAGCGGCTGGCCCGGGACATCCACGACGGCGTGCTCCAGGTGCTGGCGATGGTGCAGCGGCGCGGCGCGGTCATCGGCGGCGAGGCGGCGGAGCTGGGACGGCTCGCCGGGGAGCAGGAAGTGGCCCTGCGCACCCTGGTCTCCGGCGGTCTGGTGCCGGTCTCCCGGGTGTCGGAGGACGCCTCGGCCGGAGCGGTCGTACGGGTCGTCGAGGAGCCGTACGAGGACGAACCGGACGGCCCGCTCGATCTGCGCTCCCTGCTGGCGCCGTACGCGGGCGCCCGGGTGAGCCTGGCCGAGCCCGGTGCGCCGGTCGAGCTGCCCCGGCCGGCCGCCCGGGAGCTGGCGGCCGCGGTCGGCGCCGCCCTGGACAACGTCCGCAGATACGCCGGGGACGGGGCCCGGGCCTGGATCCTGGTCGAGGACGAGCCGGACGAAATCGTCGTGACCGTCCGGGACGACGGCCCCGGCATCCCCGAGGGCCGGCTCGCCCAGGCCGAGGGCGAGGGCAGGCTCGGTGTGGCCCAGTCGATCCGGGGGCGGCTGCGCGACCTGGGCGGCAGCGCCGACCTCGTCTCCGTGCCCGGGCAGGGCACGGAAGTGGAACTGAAGGTACCGAAGGGCGCCGGACGGGCGCGGGGGAAGAAGGCGGGGCAGCGATGAGCGAGCAGCAGGACCCGATCAAGGTCATGGTGGTCGACGACCACCCGATGTGGCGCGACGCGGTCGCCCGGGACCTTTCCGAGTCCGGCTTCGAGGTGGTCGCCACCGCCGGCGACGGCGAGCAGGCGGTGCGCCGCGCCAAGGCCGCCGCCCCCGACGTCCTCGTGCTGGACCTCAACCTGCCCGCCAAGCCCGGCGTCCAGGTGTGCAAGGAACTGGTCGGCCACAACCCGGCGTTGCGCGTCCTGGTCCTGTCGGCGAGCGGTGAGCACGCCGACGTGCTGGAGGCCGTGAAGTCCGGCGCGACCGGCTATCTGCTGAAGTCGGCCTCCACCGGGGAACTGCTGGACGCCGTGCGCCGTACCGCCGTCGGCGACCCCGTGTTCACGCCCGGCCTCGCCGGTCTGGTCCTCGGCGAGTACCGCCGCCTGGCCGCCGAGCCCACGCCCGCGCCCGACACGGACGAGCCGGGTGCGCCCCGGCTGACGGACCGCGAGACGGAGGTGCTGCGGCTGGTCGCCAAGGGCCTGAGCTACAAGCAGATCGCCGAACGCCTCGTCATCTCCCACCGCACGGTCCAGAACCACGTGCAGAACACCCTCGGCAAGCTGCAACTGCACAACAGGGTCGAGCTGGTGCGGTACGCGATAGAGCGCGGCCTCGACGACGAGTGACCCGTTCAACTGAATTGCCCTTCATGCCTCTCGCTGTGTGACGTGAATCACCATTAGCGTGACCATTCGTCAGGCAACTGCGGCGAAGGGACATTTCATGCGGGTCGGAGTACTCACCGGAGGCGGCGACTGCCCCGGGCTCAACGCCGTCATCCGGGCCATCGTCCGCAAGGGCGTGCAGGAGTACGGCTATGACTTCGTCGGCTTCCGGGACGGCTGGCGCGGACCTCTCGAAGGCGACAGCGTGCGCCTCGACATCCCGGCCGTGCGCGGCATCCTGCCGCGCGGCGGCACCGTTCTCGGCTCCTCGCGCACCAACCCCCTCAAGGTGGAGAACGGCATCCGCCGTATCAAGGAGAACCTCGCCAAGCAGGAGATCGACGCCCTCGTCACGATCGGCGGCGAGGACACGCTGGGGGTCGCCGCGAGGCTGTCCGACGAGTACGGCGTGCCGTGCGTCGGCGTACCCAAGACGATCGACAACGACCTGTCCGCCACCGACTACACCTTCGGCTTCGACACCGCGGTCGGTATCGCCACGGAGGCCATCGACCGCCTGCACACCACCGCCGAGTCCCACATGCGGGTCCTCGTCTGCGAGGTGATGGGCCGGCACGCCGGCTGGATCGCCCTCCACTCCGGTCTCGCCGGCGGTGCCAACGTCATCCTCATCCCCGAGCAACGCTTCGACCTCGACCAGGTGTGCGCCTGGATCACCTCCCGGTTCAAGGCGTCGTACGCACCGATCGTGGTCGTCGCGGAAGGCGCGATGCCAAAGGACGGGGACGCGGTCCTGAAGGACGAGTCGCTCGACTCCTTCGGGCACGTCCGCCTGTCCGGCATCGGCGAATGGCTGGCGAAGGAGATCGAGAAGCGCACCGGCAAGGAGTCCCGCACCACCGTCCTCGGCCACATCCAGCGCGGCGGCACGCCCAGCGCCTTCGACCGCTGGCTCGCCACCCGCTTCGGCCTGCACGCCATCGACTGCGTCCACGACCGCGACTTCGGCACCATGGTCGCCCTGCGCTCCACCGACATCGTCCGCGTCCCGCTCGCCGAGGCCACGGCCCGGCTGAAGACGGTGGACCCGAAGCTCTACGAAGAGGCCGGCGTGTTCTTCGGCTGACGCGCCGACGCCGACGCCGACGCCGGCCCGGCACCGCGTGGCCATGGGCCGTACCCGCGGCCCATGGCCCCCTGCGACAGGCTTCGACGGACTCATGGGCCGCGACATGCACGGGCGCACGCGACGTCCTGGACTACACGGCCGGCCGCCGCTCGGAGAACGTGCTCGTCCCGCGCAGCTGACCCACCAGTTCCCGTACGACCGCGGCGCCGCGCAGGCTGAGGACCGACTCCGGGTGGAACTGCACGCCCGCGAAGCCCGGCCCGCGCAGCGCGTGCACCTCCGCGTTGGCCGCGCGGCTCACCTCGACGCCGTGCGCGGCCAGCTCCCGGGCCGCCTCGTCGTCGCAGCGGGCGACGAAGCTGTTGTAGAAGCCGACGGTCTCGGCCCGCCCGAACAGGTCGATCGTGGTCTGCGCCCCCTGGTACGGCACCTCCTTGCGGACGATGTCCAGGCCCAGCTCGGCCGCGATCAGCTCATGGCCCAGGCAGACACCCAGCACCCCGTGCCGGTGCTCCCTGATCACCGTGGCGGTCAGTTCCCGCAGGAACCGCATCTTCGGGTCGGCGAGGTCCGTCGGGTCGCCCGGACCGGGACCGAGCACCAGCGGGCCCCCGTGCGCGCGCACGGCCGCCCGCAGCCCCGGCTCGTCGTACCGCCGTACGGTCACGTCCAGGCCGGCCGAGCGCAGCACGTGCGCCAGCATCGCGGTGAAGGTGTCCTCGCCGTCGACGACGAGGGCGTGTCCGGTCAGCTCCTGGGCCGGCTCCTGCATCCGCAGCCAGAACGGCGCGAGCGCGGCCCGCCGCCCGTCCAGCGCCGCCCGCACCCGGGGGTCGTCGGCCAGCCGGGGCCGTTCCCGCTCCTCGCGGGGCCGGGACGGCCCCACCCCGAGGGCCGCCAGTACGCCCGCCGCCTTGGCGTGCGTCTCGGCGACCTCGCCCGCCGGGTCCGAGCCGCGCACCAGCGTGGCGCCGACCGGAACGCGCAGGTGCCCCCCGGCGGAGATGTCGGCGGTGCGGATCAGGATGGGGGAGTCCAGGGTCTGCGCACCGCCGGAGTCCCGGCCGAGCAGGGCCAGCGCCCCCGCGTAGTAGCCACGGCCCGCACCGTCGCGCCCGAGGGGCTCGTACCGCTCGATGACCCGGCACGCGTTCTGCACCGGCGACCCGGTGACCGTCGCCGCGAACATGGTCTCCTTCAGCACCTCCCGCACGTCCAGGGAGGACTTCCCGCGCAGCTCGTACTCGGTGTGCGCGAGGTGCGCCATCTCCTTCAGCCGCGGCCCGACGACGACCCCGCCCCTGTCGCCGACGGTGCACATCATCTTCAGCTCCTCGTCGACGACCATCGACAGCTCCTCGGTCTCCTTGCCGTCGGCGAGGAAGTCCAGCAGGTGCTCGGGCGTCGGGCCGTCGGCGGGATAGCGGTACGTCCCGCTGATCGGGTTCATCACGACCGTGCCGCCCGACATCCGGACGTGCACCTCGGGGCTGGCCCCGACCAGGGTGCGGTCCCCGGTGTGCACGACGAAGGTCCAGTAGGCGCCGCGCTCGCCCTCCAGCAGCCGCCGGAACAGCGCGAGCGCGTCGGCCCGGCCGAACCCCGGGATCTCGCCCTCGTAGGTGCGCCGGATCACGAAGTTCGCGCCCTCGCCCCGGCCGATCTCCTCCGCCAGCACCCGCCCGACGATCTCGCCGTACTCCTCGTCACCGACGTCGAAGCCGCCGCCCTCGACGCGCACCTGGTGTGCCGGGAGCCGCGACAGCGCCGTGCCGAGCGGGATCTCGTACGACTCCTCGGGGGTCAGTACCAGCAGCGGGGTGCCGTCGTCGCGGACGTCGAAGCCGCGCTCGCGGATCTGCCGGAACGGGACCAGCGCGAGGCCCTCGCCGGGCAGGTCGGCGAGCCGGTCGCGGCTGCTCACCGGGCCGATCAGCACCTCGACCGGGTGCTCGTCGCGGCCCGGGGTACGACGGCGCAGCAGGGCGAACGGGCGGTCGTCGTGCAGCAGCTGTGCCAGGTCCATGGGTCCTCTTCCGTCGATGTCGGTGAGGAACGACCCCGGACACGCCGAAGGCCGCCCCTCGGGCGGCCTTCGCGAAGTCTTGCGTACGCGCAGTCAGTGGGCCGCCGGAGAAGCGGTCCACCACCAGTTCTGGATCGAAAGCGCGAACATGGCAGGAACCCTACCGCACCCGTCCCCCGTCCACAGGACAAGCGCGGCGTCTCACTCTTCGAGCCAGGGGAGGGGGCATGCGACACGACCCCGTAATGTTTACCGGGTGACCGTGAACGCTAAGACCAGCCCGAGCGCTGGCAACACCTGGCGCAACCTGCCCGCGGCGCAGCAGCCCGAGTACCCCGACCCCGAGGCTCTGCGCGCAGTGATCGCGGACCTCGAGTCGTATCCGCCGCTCGTCTTCGCGGGCGAGTGCGACCAGCTGCGCGCCCGGATGGCGGCCGTCGCCAAGGGAGAGGCGTTCCTCCTCCAGGGCGGCGACTGTGCCGAGGCCTTCGACGCGGTGTCCGCCGATCACATCCGCAACAAGCTCAAGACGCTGCTCCAGATGGGCGCCGTCCTGACCTACGCCGCCTCGGTGCCGGTGGTGAAGGTCGGCCGCATCGCCGGGCAGTACTCCAAGCCCCGCTCCAAGCCGACCGAGACCCGCGACGGCGTGACGCTGCCGACCTACCGGGGCGACTCCGTCAACGGCTTCGACTTCACCGAGGCCACCCGCGTCCCGGACCCCGAGCGCCTCAAGCGCATGTACCACGCGTCGGCGTCCACGCTGAACCTGGTGCGCGCCTTCACCACCGGCGGTTACGCGGACCTGCGCCAGGTGCACGCCTGGAACCAGGACTTCGTGAAGACCTCCCCGTCCGGCCAGCGCTACGAGCAGCTCGCCCGGGAGATCGACAACGCGCTGAACTTCATGCGGGCCTGCGGCACCGACCCGGAGGAGTTCAAGACCGTCGAGTTCTTCTCGTCGCACGAGGCGCTGCTGCTGGACTACGAGTCCGCCCTGACCCGGGTCGACTCGCGCACCGGCAAACTGTACGACGTCTCCGCGCACATGGTGTGGATCGGCGAGCGCACCCGGCAGCTGGACGGGGCGCACATCGAGTTCGCCTCGCGCATTCGCAACCCGCTCGGCATCAAGCTCGGCCCGACGACGACGGCCGAGGAGGCGCTGAAGTACGTCGACCGCCTCGACCCCGAGCGGGAGCCGGGCCGGCTGACCTTCATCGTCCGGATGGGCGCCGACAAGATCCGCGACCGGCTCCCGGAGCTGGTGGAGAAGGTCACGGCGTCCGGCGCGACGGTCGCCTGGGTGACCGACCCGATGCACGGCAACACCTTCGAGGCGGCCTCCGGGCACAAGACCCGCCGCTTCGACGACGTGCTCGACGAGGTCAAGGGCTTCTTCGAGGTCCACAAGGAGCTCGGCACCCACCCGGGCGGCATCCACGTGGAGCTGACCGGCGACGACGTCACCGAGTGCGTGGGCGGTGGCGACGAGATCTTCGTCGACGACCTGCACCAGCGCTACGAGACCGCCTGCGACCCCCGGCTGAACCGCAGCCAGTCGCTGGACCTGGCGTTCCTCGTCGCGGAGATGTACCGGGACCAGTGACCGGTCACCCGTAGTCGCTCTGGGGCGCGGATCACACCCGGTCCGCGCCCCTCCCTCTTTTGCGACTGCTACGGGATGGGTAAGGTTAGGTTTGCCTCACCGAGAAACGGGATGGCAGCAAAGACAGCGATCCCGGCCCGGGAGGTGAACCCGCGTGTACGTCTGCAGTTGCTTCGGCATCACCGAGGCCCAGGTCAAGCAGCACGCGGAGGACGGTGCCTGCACCCCCCGCCAGATAGCCTCCGCCTGCAAGGCGGGCACCGACTGCGGCTCCTGTGTGCGCCGCATCCAGGCTCTCCTCGGCCGCGGCGCGTGCCCGCGCCGTGAGCTGGCCGACCAGGGCAGGCCGGTTCTCACGGCGCTGGACGAGGCGGCCTAGCTCTCCGGCTGTTCGATGATCTGGGAGATGTAGAGCGCCTCGCCGAGCTTGTCCACCAGCTCCAGCTGGGTGTCGAGGTAGTCGATGTGGTGCTCCTCGTCGGCGAGGATCTCCTCGAAGATGTTGGCGGACGTGATGTCCCCCTTCTCGCGCATCACCTTGACGCCCCGCCGGAGCCGGTCGATCGCCTCGACCTCGATCTGCCGGTCGGCCTCGAACATCTCCCTCACCGTCTGCCCGACCCGGACGTGGAACAGCCGCTGGTAGTTCGGCAGCCCCTCCAGGAACAGGATCCGGTCGGTGAGCACCTCCGCGTGCTTCATCTCGTCGAACGACTCGTGCCGCGTGTACTTGGCGAGCTTGGACCAGCCGAAGTTCTCCTGCATCTTCGCGTGCAGGAAGTACTGGTTGATCGCGGTCAGCTCGCCGGTGAGCTGCTCGTTGAGGAACTCGATGACCTCGGGGTCGCCCTGCATCGCGGCGGCTCCTTCCAAACGCGGTACGGGAAAGGGGTGCGGCCGCATGATTGCACCGGCGGCGAAGATCGTCCAGTAAGTGCGTACTTAGTAAGTACGTGCAGGGTTGATGTCACTTGTCCGATTCATGGACGGGTGGTCAAGGGCACTGCCCGAGGTCTGTCAGGATGGATACATGGGTCATCCGGTGGAGCGAGAGTCTGGAGCAGCGGCAGGGTCCGAGCTTCCGCCGGGTCAGCGGCTCCAGCGCGGCTGGCCGGTCACGCACTACGGCCCCGTCCCGAAGTTCCGGCCCGAGCGCTGGGAGTTCCGGGTCTTCGGCGCCACCGCCGACGGTGACAAGCACACCTGGGGTCACGAGGAGTTCACGGCCCTGCCGTACACCACCGTGGTGGCCGATCTGCACTGCGTGACGAAGTTCAGCATGACCGGCGCGGAATGGGGCGGCATCCCCGCCCGCGCCATCCTCGAGCTCGCCCCGCCGGCACCGGACGTCACCCATGTGATGGTCTGGGCCGAATACGGCTTCAGCTCCAACCTGCGCCTGTCCGACTTCACCTCGGACCGCACCATCTTCGCCACCCACAAGGACGGCGAACTCCTCACCGCCGAGCACGGCTTCCCGGTCCGCCTGGTCGTCCCCCACCTGTACGCCTGGAAGGGCCCCAAGTGGGTCCGCGGCGTGGAGTACATGACCGCCGACCGCCGCGGCTTCTGGGAGGAGCGCGGCTACCACAACATCGGCGACCCGTGGAAGGAACAGCGGTACTCCTACCAGGAGGAGCCGGGGGAGGGGCCGGAGCTCTAGAGCTCGGCGGCCGGCTGCCCGTCGCGCAGCCTCTTCAGCCGTTCCACGTCCGCCGCGTGCCCCTCCCTGCCGCCGGGCGTCTCGATGACCAGCGGTACGCCCTCGGTCGCGGGGTGGGTCATGAGCGCCCGGAACGGGTCCTCGCCGATGTGGCCGGCACCGATGTTCTCGTGCCGGTCCTTGTGTGCGCCGACCACGTCCTTGGAGTCGTTGGCGTGGATCAGCTTCAGCCGGCCCTCGCCGACCGTGTCCACCAGCAGGTCCAGGGTCTGGTGCATCCCGCTCGGCCCGGTCAGGTCGTGCCCGGCGGCGAAGATGTGGCAGGTGTCCAGGCACACGCCCAGCTTCGGATGGGCGTCCAGCGCGTCGAAGTACGGCCCGAAGTCCCAGGTGCGCGAGCACAGGGAGGCGCCCTGGCCGGCGGTCGACTCGAGCAGCAGGAACGGGTCGTCGTCGCGGGTCAGCTCGTCCAGCAGCGGCAGCATGTGCTCGCGCACCTGCTTCAGCGCCACGTCCCTGGCCCGTCCCCCGGTCGCGCTCCCGGTGTGCACGACCACGCCCAGCGCGCCGATCTCCCGCCCGCGCCGCAGCGAGTGCCGCAGCGACTCCACGGACCGCTCGACGGTCGCCTCGGTGTGTGAGCCGAAGTTGATCAGATAGGGGGCGTGCACGTACGCCGGGATCGACCGCTCGGCGCACACCTGACGGAACGCCTCGTCCTGCCGCGGGTTACCGGCGGGCGTGGCCCAGCCGCGCGGATTGGCGACGAAGACCTGCACGGTCTCCGCCCGCAGCTCACGGGCGTACGACAGCCCCACGGAGTGCAGGCCCCCGGCCACCGGGACGTGGCCGCCGACGGGGTTGCGCGGAAGGAGTGCCACAGGGGACGGAGCCGCAGGGGACGGAACGGATGAAACGGACGGGGGCTGAACGGGACTCACCTGTTCAGGGTGTCATGCCCGCACCTCCCCCGGACCACGGTCCGCGGTGACCCCCGTCACCGGATGGTGATCGTGATGCTGGACCCCTTGGGCGCCGTGTCGCCGCCCTTCACCGACTGCTTCTTCACGGTGTCGCCGAACAGCCCGAGCAGCCCACGGTCCTCGTCCACCTGGAAGCCGGCGCCCTCCAGCGCCTTGTGGGCGTCGTCGACGCTGTCCCCGACCACATCCGGGACCTCGACCATCTGCGGGCCCTTGGACAGCGTCAGCGTCACCGTGTCGCCCTCGGCGGCCTGGCTGCCGTCGCCCGGGCTCTGCCGGGCCACCTTGCCCTTGTCGACGTCGGAGTTGACCTGAGCCGGGGCGATCACGACCTTCAGCCCGGCATCGGTCAGCTCCTGCCTGGCCTCGTCCACGTCGTCACCGGTGACGTCCGGGACGTCGACCGGGCTGCCCTTGCTGACGGTCAGCGCGATGGCCGAGCCGGCGTGCCGCTTGGTGCCCGCCGGCGGGGTCGTGCCGATCACGGAGCCCTTGGCGACGTCCTCGCTGAACTCCTGGGTGACCATGCCCGGCTCCAGCCCGTCCGCCTTCAGCCGGGCCCGTGCCCCGGCCAGCGGGCGGCCCGCGACATCCGGCACGTTCACCGTCTCCGGGCCCAGCGAGAGGGTGAGCGTCACCGAGTCGTGGTCGCGGATCCGGGCGCCGGGCGCCGGGTCGGTGCCTATGACCGTGCCGCGCTGGACGGTGTCGTCGTACTGGCGCTTGACCTGGCCGACCTCGAGACCGGCGGCCTCGAGCCGGTCCCGCGCCTGCGCCTCCGTCTTCGACAGCAGCGGCGGGACCTTCGTGAACTGGCCGGAGTTGATGTACCAGACCCCGGCGCCCACGCCGAACACCGCCAGCACGGCGGCGACGATCGTCAGGACCAGGCGCCGCGACCGCCGCGCGGGCACGGGCGGCGCCTGCAGCCGGCTCGTGTGCTGGACGGCACCCCCGGCACCCCCGGCCGTCTCGTCCTCGTTCACGGGCAGCGGCCGGGGCACGGTCAGCGAACGCGGGATCACGCTCGTACGGTCACCGGCGTTGTCGTGCTCCGCGGACAGCGCCTGCGGGGGCACCGCGTCCAGCTGCTCGTCGCCCAGCCCCTGGCGCGCCTCGCGCAGCCGGGCGAGCAGTGCCACGGCGTCGTGCGGCCGGACGTCCGGGGTGCGCGCGGTCGCCGACGCGACCAGCTCGTCCAGCTCGTACGGCAGGCCCGGTACCAGCGCCGAGGGCGGCGGCACGTCCTCGTGGACGTGCCGGTAGAGCACCTGGGCGGGGGAGTCCCCGGAGTGCGGCTTGGCGCCGGTCAGCATCTCGTAGAGCACCACACCGCAGGCGTAGACGTCGACGCGCGGATCGGCAGTGCCCTGCTCGATCTGCTCGGGCGCGAGATACGACACGGTCCCGAGGACGGCGCCGGTCGTGCTGGTCACCGTGTCCACGGACCGGACCAGCCCGAAGTCGGCGACCTTGACCCGGCCGTCGTCACCTATCAGCACGTTCTCGGGCTTCATGTCCCGGTGCACGAACCCGGCCCGGTGCGCGGCGCCCAGCGCGGCGAGGACCGGCTCGAGGATGCCGAGGGCCGCGCGGGGCTGCAGCGCGCCCCGCTCGCGCAGCACGTCCCGCAGGGTGCACCCGGCGACGTACTCCATGGCCAGGTACACGTACGACCCGTCGGTCCCCTGGTCGAAGACCTGAACCACGTTGGGGTGCGCGAGCCGGGCGACGGACTTCGCCTCGCGGATGAACCGCTCCACGAAGGATCCGTCGGCCGCGAGCGTCGGGTGCATCACCTTCAGCGCGAGAACGCGGTCCAGGCGGGTGTCCAGGGCCCGGTAGACCGTGGCCATCCCGCCGACCGCGATCCGTGCGTCGACGCGGTATCGGCCGTCGAGCACCTGCCCGACGAGGGGGTCCTGAAGGGTCGTATCCACGCAGGGGAGTCTACGAGGGCCGACCGACAGTGCCGCACGCTGTGCTGTTCCGGGGACGGAATGCAGCACAGCTGTGACGCCCCGCGATCAGAAGGCCGGGCGTTCGGGATCGAGGTGGGCGCGGCCCTGGGCCGGGGAGGAGGCCTCCGCGAAGTGCCTGCGCGGGATCCGCCCCGCCAACCGGGCCAGCCGGCCCCCCTCCACCGCATGCCTCATCGCGGCGGCCATGATCTCCGGCTCCTGCGCCCGGGTCACGGCAGAGGCGAGCATCACCCCCGCACACCCCAGCTCCATGGCCAGCGCGACATCGGACGCCGTACCGGCCCCCGCGTCCAGAATCACCGGCACGCGCGCGTGCTCGACGATCAGCTGGAAGTTGTGGGGGTTGCGGATCCCGAGCCCCGACCCGATGGGCGACCCCAGCGGCATCACCGCCGCGCACCCGACGTCCTCCAGCTTCCGCGCCAGCACGGGATCGTCATTGGTGTACGGCAGCACCGTGAACCCGTCGTCGACCAGCGTCTCCGCCGCCTCCAGCAGTTCCACGGGATCCGGCAGCAGCGTCCGCTCGTCGGCGATGACCTCCAGCTTGACCAGGTCCGTGCCCAGCGCCTCCCGCGCCAGCCGCGCGGTCAGCACGGCCTCGCCCGCGGTGAAACAGCCCGCCGTGTTCGGCAGCACCCGGATGCCTAGCTTCTCCAGCACCGACAGCACCGAGCCGTGCACGGAGGGGTCCACCCGCCGCATCGCGACCGTCGTCAGCTCCGTACCGGAGGCGACCAGCGCCCGCTCCAGCACGTCCAGGCTGGGCGCGCCGCCCGTGCCCATGATCAGCCGCGAGGAGTAGGCCGTACCCCCGAGGACGAAGGAATCGTCGGCCATGGCTCAGCCTCCCTGGACCGCGGTGAGGACTTCGACCCGGTCGCCCTCGGCCAGCGCCGTGGACGCCCACTGCGCGCGCGGGACGACGGTCTCGTTGACGGCGGCGGCCACCCCGGACGGTGACGGGGCCAGCGACCGTACGACGATGTCGAGGGCGGTACCCGGAACGATCTCCCGGCGCTCTCCGTTGACAGAGATCGAGATGCTCATGCGGGCTGCTCCATGAGGACGGCGCCGAAGCGCTGCGGCGTGAACGGACGGGCCTCTTCCGGCAGTTCGCCGTCGGCCAGCAACCGGGCCAGCACATCGCCGGTGACCGGCGTGAGCAGCACCCCGTTGCGGTAGTGCCCGGTGGCCAGCAGCAGCCCGTCCAGCCCGGACGGGCCGAGCAGCGGCGCGTTGTCCGGGGAGCCGGGGCGCAGGCCGGCCCGGGTCTCGGTGAGCGGCAGTTCGGTGATGCCCGGCACCAGTTCATGGGCGTCGCGCAGCAGCTCGTACACCCCGCCCGCGGTGACCGTCGTGTCCCAGCCCAGCTCCTCGCTGGTGGCGCCGACGACCAGTTCGCCGTTCTCGCGGGGCACCAGGTAGACATGGCTGCCGCGGACCACGGCCCGTACGGTACGGCTGAGGAACGGCGCGTACCGGCGCGGCACCGTCAGGCGCAGCACCTGGCCCTTCACCGGCCGCACCGGTGGCAGCAGCGCCTGAGGCACGCCCGCGAGCCGTCCGCTCATGCTCCCGGCCGCGAGCACCACCTGTCCGGCGCGCAGTTCGGTCCCGTCCGCCGTGGTGACCCCGGTGGCCCGGCCACCCGCGACGTCCAGCCGCTCGGCCCACGCGCGGTGGAAGGTGACGCCCGCCCGCTCGCACGCGACCACCAGGGCCGCCGCCAGCCGGCGGGGGTCGATCTGGTGGTCGCCGTCCACCCGCAGGCCGCCGCGCACCCCGGGTGCCAGCATCGGCTCCAGGCGCCGGCACTCCCGCCCGGACAGCCACTCCGACTCCAGGCCCGAGCGCCGCTGCAGGGCGTGCAGCTCGCGCAGATCGGCGCGGTCGTCGGCGTCGAGCGCGACCGCCAGGGTGCCGCAGCGGCGGTAGCCGAGGTCATGGCCAGTCAGCTCGGTCAGCTCGGCCGCGAAGTCCGGGTAGCGGCGGGCCGATTCGAGGTTCAGGGCGAGCAGTCTCTCCTCGCCGTAGTGCAGTTCGGTGACCGCGGCCAGCATTCCGGCCGCGACCCGCGCGGCCCCGCCACCGGGCTCGGGGTCCACCACGGCCGTGGCGAGCCCGCGCTGTGCCGCGCGCCAGGCCGTGACCAGGCCGATGATTCCGCCCCCGATGACCAGGACATCGGGCGTATCGGACGTACGTGACGACATGGGCGTCCAGCCCCTCCCTTCGCCGGCATGACCCGGATCAGGTTCGTACGGTCGGAGGCCGCCAGCCTCCCTCTCAGCCCGGTGCGTCCGGGCTCCCGCGAGTGCTTGTACGGTGGCCACCCTAGCCCGCCGCACTCCTCACCCGTAAGGGAGCCCCTGCCGATGCCCCGCTCGCTCGACGGACTGACCTTCGCCCCCGTGGCGGACCAAGCCCCAGGTCAGGTGGGCACCCGCACCCGGTTCGCGTACCACGAGAAGGACGGCGAGATCTGGGCCGAGTACACGGGCGGCGACGTCGTACGCGGCCATCTGGTCGGCACCCGGGAGGGCGACCGGCTGGACTTCCGCTACGTCCAGCTCAGGACCGACGGGACGACCGCCTGCGGGCACTGCGTGTCCACGGTCGTCGAGCTGCCGGACGGGCGGGTGCGGCTGGAGGAGACCTGGGAGTGGGAGTCCCGGGCGGGCTCCGGCACGAGCGTTGTGGAACAGCTCACCGAGCAAGCCCGCTGACTGACGCTCCGTCACGTGTCTATGGTGATCTATTGACGGAGCTATGTCGAACGTGCTGCTACTAGCGGTTTTGCCGCTGGTAGCAGCGTCGCTCAGGCCGCTTGGGCCGTCGTGAGCTTTCCCGGCCGCTGCATACATGCCGTCCACGGCTGACCGGGTGCGGCTTTCGCTGCTCGGCATGAGGTGCGTGTAGACCTTCAGTGTGAATCCCGGATCACTGTGCCCGAGGTACTGACTTAGAGCCTTGATGCTCTCTCCCGCGTCCAGCAGCACGGAGGCGTAGAAGTGCCTCAGCGCGTGCATGCCGTCCTCACGCGACGCTTGGGCCCGCTTGCCCCGCTCAGGCTTCGGGATGACCCCTGCGGCCACGAGAGCAGGTTTCCGGACACTGAGGTTGAACGTGTTCCGATGCAGCGCTGGACCACTCGAAGTGGAGGGGCCCGCTCGTGGCGGGCCCCTGAGGCGTCACTGATGGGCTGGGCATGTCCGGTGGGTCATGCGGCCCACTTGAATCAGTCGTGAGCGCTCATGCGTTTAGCAGCGGGTGCCGACCGCGGGGTTCAGGAGGCCCACGACCTTGTTACGACAGTGGCCAGAGCGATGGTGGCCAGGACGGAACGAGCTCGCGTGATTCTCTCCCTCGTGTGAACAGCGATCGCCTGATGACTGCGTCGCATTCATCGACAGGAAACGCCCATACAGTGAAAGAGCGAAAAACCAATATAACGGAGGTCATTCCGGCAGTCCTCGTGCTAGCGCAAGCCTGGGTGCCATCCGATGGGTCAGCCCCACTGACCCATCGGACACGCCTTGGGGCCACAGGCTCCTGCTGGACAGCGCCTAGGAACCATGTTCGCGACGCGGGATGGGCACCTGTTTCACGGTGCCTGAGCCGTGGAAGGGCTGATGGGCAATTCTTTGCTCTTTGGAGGACTTCGTGCCGGAAGATTTTGACGACATCCCTGAGGTCGAGGTCGAGGTCGAGGTCGAGGAGGACACCCTCGACGAGACCGGGGTTGACCCCAAGGACATCGAACTGGTCATGGCCCAGACCGGTAAGTCAAGGGCGGTCGCGGTCAAGGCTTTGAAAGAGAGCGGCGGCGACCTCATCAACGCGATTATGGCGGCCGGCGAAGCCAGATGGTGATTGGCCGGCGTCGTCCTCTAGGGGAGGACGAGGGGCTCTGTTCCGATGGACGGGGTGGCCCGCTGCTGCGGGATGGCGGGCAGGGCTGTGACTTCAGCGCGGCGTCTCTCGCAGCGAGACCCGTCCACGACCTCCCCGGGCAGATCACCTAGGCGGGTGTCAGGCCAGGGTGCGCGCCGGGGTCTACTGGGTGGTGGGGCACGGCACCCCACTACCCAGTAGACACCCCAGTAGCGCGCTCAGAAGGCTTCTACCGGCGTGTTTCTACTGGGGACCCCACTACCCACTACCCAGTACCCAGTAGAGCCGCCCACGGCGCCGTCGTGGCAACCGGGGAAGGCGGCCGAAGGGGTGTCCGCCCGAAGGGCGGTCCGAAGCGGCCACCTCCCGCACCCCAGGGCCCGGCGACCTGACGTCGCCGGGCCCTCGGCATGTCGCTGGTCGCTCCCCAGCATCCGCACTTCGTTTGACCAGCGGACGAACTGAGGCGAACAGCGCCCCTGGCCAATTTCGTTTCGACCGTCCTCATCAACTGGCCAGGACAAGCGGAGAACTCTCACTGGAGTCGTAGGACGTTCAGTATCAGATGCTGGGGCTGGTCCCTTGCATCATGCCCAGACCGAGGTCTCCGGTCCCAGTCGTCCACAGGCTGCCGGTGTTGGCCTGGAAGGCGACTTGCCCACCGATGATGCTGGGGCTGGTGCCTGCCGCCATGCCCAGGTGGAGATCTCCCGTTCCGAGTGTGCCGGCCACCCACAGGCTGCCGGTGTTTGCCTGGAACGCGGCTTCATAGCCACCGCCAGGGGCGGTCGCGATGCTGGGGCTGGTGCCTGGCAACATGCCCAAGCCGAGGTCCGCGGTTCCCAGACTGCCCGTCACCCACAGGTGACCCGTATTGGCCTGAAACGCGACTTCATAGCCAGCGCCAGTGGTGGTCGTGATGCTGGGGCTGGTGCGTGCCGCCATGCCCAGGTGGAAGTCACCGGTTCCGAGGCTGCCCGTTACCCACAGGTCGCCGGTGTTGGCCTGGAACGCGACCTCATAGCCATCAACGCCACCAGCATCGACGGTCGTGATGCTGGGGCTGGTGCCTGGCATCATGCCCAAACCGAGGTCTGCGGTTCCAAGACTGCCGGTCACCCACAGATGGCCGGTGTTGGCCTGGAACGCGACTTCATAGCCATAACCGCCACCGGCATCGACGGTCGTGATGCTGGGGCTGGTGCCTGGCATCATGCCCAGACCGAGGTCTGCGGTTCCGAGACTGCCGGTCACCCACAGATGGCCGGTGTTGGCCTGAAACGCGACTTCATGGCCGCCGAAAAAGGACGTGAAACTGGGGCTGGTGCCACGCATCATACCTAGGCCGGCGGGGCGGGCTGGTGCTCCTTCGCCGGCCACCCACAGCTCGCCGGTATTGGCCTGGAACGCCCCCTCAAATGGAGTGGCGGCCCGCAGCGTGCCCCTGTGCTCGGTGGGAGTGGCGGGTTTGACCCGGCCCTGGGCCCCGTGCGGATTAATGCGCATGCTCGCTGGACGGGCAGATCGAGTCTGGACCGATGGCAGCTTACTGTCGGGCCTGACCGCCTTCATTCGTACAGATGCGCAAGAGGGCTCGAGCGTGCGTCGCCGTGCCTCATTCTCGGAGCCGGGCACCGCGGTTAGGCCATCTGCGCTTCGTAACGCCACGCCGGACACGGCGCTGATGCTTGCCGGGGCCGCCGCCGCGGATCCCGATGCACCGATCGCCGCCGCGGTCAGCGCTGCAGCGAACGTCAACGCGGTGAATATGCTTGAAGTTCGTCTAACTGTCACAGCTGTCTCCATCTCGTTCAGAATTGCTGATCGGCGAGGTCCCGATCAGCCGAACACTCATCCCTCCTTTGCTGACTTCAGCGGACTGGCATCCCTCAGAACAGGGCGCAAAGGAGTTCCTTCTCTGGAGAGAGCGCAAAAATTCCAACATGTGACGGGGGTTCGGCTCAGCGGGTGAGAGGTTCATCCTGATCGAGACATCCTTCGATCGATTCCGGGAATTCCTCCACGGGTTAGGCTGCGGGGACAGGTACCCAACAGGTAGCCCAAGCCGCCCGAGGGTGCGCTTGGAGGGTGCCTACATGGTGGTGGTGGGATTCCACGCCCGCGATCGTTCCTAGCAGTCCGGTCTTCCGGTAGTCAGTCGGAGTAACCGGAGCGATCTGTATTGCAATCGAATCTGCCCAGCCTCACGATTCTGATCAAGCAGCGATCAGCTGCCGGGTCCCGCTCGACGAGCACGAAAGGGACGCAGACCCCAAGGATTACCTCTGAGGAGGATCATGGCCAAGCCCCCGCGGCGCATCGTCGCAGCATTATTAGCCGCGCTCACTCTCATCCTGTCCTTAGCGGTCCCGGCCCTTGCCAGCCAGTCGACGCCGCTGCCGTATCCCACCCGGTCGGACTATCACATCAAGGGAATTCAGCCTGACTTCTGGCCGAACAAGGACGAGATCGCCGGCAACAACGCCGGCGGTGTGTCGATGAACCTGGTCTGGGCATTGTGGCAGCCGAGCGTTAAGGCCGCTCCGTGCGCCCCGAACGAGCAGGAGTACGACGGGCTCTGCTTTGTCATCGACGGGGCAGCGGACTCGGCCATCAAGGAGTGGAGCGATCGCGGGCTGGTAGTCACCGCCATCGTCTACGGCACCCCCGCATGGGCACGCCAGGGGCGCCCGTGCCCCCAGGCCCCGCCGATGGACATCTTCTGCGTACCCAACAACCCGGCAGACTTCGCTCGCTTCGCGGGCATGCTGGCCCAGCGTTACGACGGACTGCACGGGCACGGCCGGATCGCGGATTTCGTGATCGACAACGAGGTCAACACCAACACGTGGTTCAACATCGGCTGCGGCAACGGCACCCCCTGTGACGCCAACGCGTGGCTCGACCAGATCGCGGCCAACTACAACGCCGCCTACGACCGCATCACTGCCGAGCAGCCGAACGCCAAGGTGCTGACCTCACTGGAACACCACTTCGGCCGGGAATTCGACAACCCTGCCGGCGGAATGCTGTCCGGCATGACCGTACTGGACGGCCTGGCCGCCCGGGCGGGGAATCGACAGTGGCGAGTGGCCTACCACGCCTACCCCTCGAACCTGTTCAGCCCGTCCTTCTCCGCCGACGACTACCCCATGGTTACTTTCGGCAACATCGGCGTCCTCCTGGGGTGGCTGCACCAGCGCTTCCCGGACAAGCCACACGCCTGGACCGTCCAGCTCACCGAGAACGGGATCAACTCCGGCACCCAGTCCAACGAGGCGGCCCAGGCCAACATGCTGTGCTGGAGCCTCTTCAACGTGCTCGGCACACCGGGCATCGAAAGCTACATCTACCACCGCATGCAAGACAATCCGGGTGAGGGTGGTCTCCAGCTCGGTATGCGCCGAACGGACGGCTCGGCCAAGCCCGCGTGGTCGGTCTGGGCACTGGCCAACCGCAACGATCTGTCCCCAGCGAAACTCTCCTGCGGCTTCGAGCACCTTCCCTACACCGTGCTGATGCGCGGCTACAACCCAAGCCGCGGTCATGTCGCTTCTTCCCGGGCGCTGCCGCCCGGATTCAGCGTCGAAATGAACTGGCATCTCTTCCGTGAAGAACGACCCGGAACAGTCATGCTCTACGAGTGCAAGGTCGGCGGACACTCCATGCTGACCCGAGACCCAGGATGCGAGGGCCAGTTCCCCTTGGGACCCGTTGGCTACATCAACACCAACCCAGTACCCGGGGCCATTCCCCTCTACCGCTGTTACCTCCCCTCCAGCGGCGATCACTTCGTATCGCCACGCGCCGACTGCGAGGGCAACAACCCCGCCGAATCACTCCTCGGCTACGCCATGCAGTGACCCTGGACCCACCGACAGATGACCTAGTCGGGACGGAACTGCCCCAGAGGGCACTGTCACACGACCTATCGGACACTACCTAGGGCCAGGTGTCAGGAAGTGTCAGCGCGCGCTGTCAGGGAGCGTGACACCCGCGCCTGTCTAGGGGTTTGGGTGTCAGGCGGCCGTGACGGTGTTAGGCGTTAGGCGGGTGTCAGGGCAGGCAGGGTGCGCCGCCGGGCTCTACTGGGTAGTGGGGCACGGCACCCCACTACCCACTGCCCAGTAGAGCCGCCCACGGCGGCGACGTGGCAACCGGGGAAGACGACCGAAGGGTCGTCCGCCCGAAGGGCGGTCCTTCTTGCTTTTCTCCGTCGACGGCCTGGCGCCCTGCTCTGCCGGCGCCCGCTTGTCTTGTCGCTTGTCGCCCGCAGAACAAGGACGCCCGCAGACTCGTTCTGGGCGCGAAAACCACGCCTGACCTGCGAGCCGACAAGCGACAAGACAAGACAAACGACAAGCGGGACGACAGGCTGCCGACCGTGTCGCTTGCTCCGGGCCGGGCCGTCTGTGGGCCGTCCGGGGGTGGCCGGCGACGACAGACAACAACAGGCAACGAGTGCTTCATCCCTGGTGACGAGGGCATCGCGTGGCCCATTTGCAGGTAGACGATACCCGTCAGTTGTCTATGGTGATCGGGTGAGCGAGCAGACAACGCAAGAGGGCACGTCACAGGGGCGGCGCGTGGTCGTGGTCGGCGCGGGCATGGCCGGCGTGCAGACCGCGGTCGCCCTGCGGGAACAGGGCTTCAAGGGCACCGTCACCGTCATCGGCGCCGAGCCCCACCAGCCCTACGACCGGCCGCCGCTGTCGAAGGCCGTGCTGCTCGGCACGGCCGAGGGCTCCGCCTTCGACGTGGACTTCGAGTCGCTCGACGTCGAGCTGCGGCTCGGCTGCGAGGTGCTGGGCGTGCGCCCCGCCGCGCACGAGCTGGACACCGAGGCGGGCCCGGTGCCGTACGACGTCCTGGTCCTCGCCACCGGCGCGGAACCGATCGCGCTGCCCGGCACCGAAGGCGTGCCCGGCGTGCATCTGCTGCGCACCCTGGACGACGCCGAACGGCTGCGGCCGGTGCTCGCCCGGCAGCACGAGATCGTGGTCGTCGGCGCCGGCTGGATCGGCGCCGAGTTCGCCACGGCCGCCCGCGAGGCCGGCTGCGCGGTGACCGTCGTGGAGGCCGCCGACCGGCCGCTCGCCGGAGCCCTGCCCGCCGAGGTCGCCGCCCCCATGGCCGCCTGGTACGCCGACGCGGGCGCGGAACTGCGCACCCACGCGCGCGTGGAGCACGTCGAGCCCGGCGCGGTCGTCCTCACGGACGGCACCCGGCTGCCCGCGGACGCCGTCGTCGTCGGCATCGGCGCCCGCCCCGCCACCGCCTGGCTGGCCGGCTCCGGCATCGAGCTGGGCCCGCACGGGGACGTCCTCGCCGACGACCGTCTGCGCACCTCCGAGCAGGACGTGTACGCCGTCGGCGACTGCGCCTCCTTTCCCTCCGCCCGCTACGGCGAACGGCTGCTCGTCCACCACTGGGACAACGCCCTCCAGGGCCCGCGCACGGTCGCCGCGAACATCCTCGGCGAGACCCCGGCCGTCTACGACCCGGTGCCGTACTTCTGGTCCGAGCAGTTCGGCCGCTTCGTCCAGTACGCCGGCCACCACGCCGCGGCGGACCGCACGGTGTGGCGCGGCGATCCGGCAGGCCCGGCGTGGACGGTGTGCTGGCTGCGCGAGGACCGCCTGGTGGCCCTGCTGGCGGTGGGCCGACCGCGTGATCTGGCGCAGGGCCGCAGGCTGATCGAAGCGGGCCGCAGGATGGACTCCGAGGCGCTGGCGGACCCGGGCAGACCGCTGAAGGACGCAACGGCCGACTGATCAACGCCCTGGGCGGCAGCGTGCCCAGGGCGCGGGGAACCGCGCGACCAGCCGCAACGGCGCCGCACCCGGCCGACACCACCCGGCCCCCACCACATCGCGGCCAGTCCGGCGGAGCGCCTACCCTTGGTGCCGTGACCGAGATTGACGCAAAGATCGATGCTCTCGTCCCCGCCTGGCTCACCCTCCCCGACATCGCCGAACAGCTCGGCGTCGAGGTGACGCGTGTGCGGCAGCTGGTCAAGGAGGGCCAGCTCATCGCCGTACGCCGGGGTGAGAACCGTGCGCTGCACGTCCCCGCCGCCTTCATCGACGGGGACAAGGTCGTGAAGGGCCTGTCCGGCACCCTGACGCTCCTGCGGGACGACGGCTTCACGGTCGAAGAGATGATCGAGTGGCTTTTCACCCCTGACCCGACCCTGCCCGGCACCCCCGCGCAGGCCCTGAGCGAGAATCGCGGCACGGAGGTGAAGCGCCGGGCCCAGGCGCTCGCCGTCTGAGCCGACCCGCAGCATCAGCGGTGGCGTGCGGACCGTCGTGATCCGCACGCCCCCGTGCCAGCCGCCCGCACACCCGTCAGGGGGACCACGTATGTCCGACACCGCACGCGCCGCGCTCGCCGACGCCCGTCTGTACCTCTGCACGGACGCCCGCAAGCGCCAGGGCGACCTGCCGGAGTTCCTGGACGCGGTCCTGGCCGGCGGTGTCGACATCGTGCAGCTGCGCGACAAGGGCATGGAGGCCGCCGAGGAGCTGGAGCACCTGGAGGTCTTCGCGGACGCCTGCGCCCGGCACGGCAAGCTCCTCGCGGTGAACGACCGCGCGGACGTCGCCCACGCCGCCCGCGCCGACGTGCTGCACCTCGGCCAGGGCGACCTGCCCGTTCCCGCGGCCCGGGCCGTCCTCGGTGAGGGCGTGCTGATCGGCCGGTCCACGCACGCCGAGTCCGAGGCCGCCGCGGCCGCCGTGCAGGACGGCGTGGACTACTTCTGCACCGGCCCCTGCTGGCCCACCCCCACCAAGCCCGGCCGCCACGCCCCGGGCCTCGACCTGGTCCGGTACACCGCCGGCCTCGGCACCGGCCGCCCCTGGTTCGCGATCGGCGGCATCGACCTCGGCACCCTCGACGAGGTGCTGGACGCGGGCGCCCGCCGGGTGGTCGTCGTCCGCGCGATCACCGAGGCCGCCGACCCGGGAGCGGCCGCCGCGGAGTTCGCCAAGCGGCTGCGGCAGGCCTAGCGAGGCCCGCTGTCCATCTTTTTGTCCAAGGGATGGACAGGGGGGCGACAATTCGGGCAAATTTCCGGCATCCGGTTGGGGGACCGCCCACCCCTGGCTAACCTGCCCGTATGGCCCTCGGAACCGCATCCACCAGGACTGATCGCGCACGGACCGTGCGCGAGATCCTCGCCACCGGCAAGACGACGTACTCGTTCGAGTTCTCGGCACCGAAGACCCCGAAGGGCGAGCGGAACCTGTGGAGCGCGCTCCGGCGGGTCGAGGCGGTCGCGCCCGACTTCGTCTCCGTGACCTACGGTGCCGGCGGTTCCACCCGCGCCGGCACGGTCAAGGAGACCCAGCAGATCGTCGCCGACACCACGCTCACCCCGGTCGCCCACCTCACCGCGGTCGACCACTCCATCGCCGAGCTGCGCAACATCATCGGCCAGTACGCGGACGCCGGGATCCGCAACATGCTCGCCGTGCGCGGCGACCCGCCCGGCGACCCCATGGGCGAGTGGGTCCCGCACCCGCGGGGCCTGACCTACGCCGCCGAACTCGTCCGGCTCATCAAGGAGTCGGGCGACTTCTGCGTGGGCGTCGCCGCGTTCCCGGAGATGCACCCCCGTTCCACGGACTGGGACACCGACGTCGCCCGCTTCGTGGACAAGTGCCGTGCAGGCGCCGACTACGCCATCACACAGATGTTCTTCCAGCCGGAGTCGTATCTGAGGCTGCGCGACCGTGTGGTGGCCGCGGGCTGTGACACCCCGGTGATCCCCGAGGTCCTGCCGGTCACCAGCGTGAAGATGCTGGAACGGTTGCCCAAACTCTCCAACGCGGTCTTCCCGGACGCCCTGAAAGAGCGGATCCTCACAGCGAAGGACGATCCGGCGGCGGTACGCTCCATCGGTATCGACTTCGCCACGGAGTTCTGTGCTCGGCTGCTCGCCGAGGGAGTGCCCGGACTGCACTTCATCACGCTCAACAACTCCACGGCGACCCTGGAAATCTACGAGAACCTGGGCCTGCACCATCCCCCGCAGGCCTAGACCGGCCGCACCGCGATACGACACACTGCGTAGCGGTCACTGGGAGAGGGGCGTACATGGGCTGGACGGTCCTCTACATCGCGTTCGGCGTCGTCGCACTGTGGTTGCTCGGCGAGGTGCTGCTGCAGTACAAGGCGCGCCTGCGCTGGCGGCTGCTCGCGTTCGCCGGCTTCCTCGGTGTCGTGGTCGGTGTGCTGATGCCGTCCGTGATCGTGATCGGCGTCGGCGCCATCGCCTTCGCGATCGGCCAGACCTACGTCACGCTCTCGTTCCGCCGCGGTTTCGCCGCCGGCTGGGCGGTCAAGCGCCCCGACGCCGAGACCGGCGGCGCCAGCAAGCGCCGCCGCGGCAGGTCGGACCGGCACGAGGCGGAGCCGGAGGGAGCCGGCCTGGAGGCCGACGGCCCGGCCGACGACCGGGACCACGGGCAGGCCGCCTACCCGCAGGACCACGGCGCCTACGACGACTACGACCGCGACGACGTCTTCACCCCGGCCCCGCGCCCCGGCGAGCCGACCGCGGCCGAGGCCACCACCGTCTACGAGCCCCAGCCTCTCCCCGAGGACACCGGCTCCTACGGCGTCTACGGCGACACCGCCGCGTACGCGAGCGCCGCCCAGTCCCAGGGCGCCGAGCAGCAGAACTACGCCTACGACTACTCGGGCTACGGCCAGCAGCAGGGCTACGGCTACGACACCAGCGGGCAGCAGCAGGCCTACGCCAACTACTCCGACCCGTACATCGGCAGCCAGTCCTACGACGGTGCCTCCTACGACACCGGCTACTCGGGGCAGTACGGCCAGCAGGGCTACACCCAGGACCCGTACGCCGGCGGCGACTACGGCGCGACCCCCGCGGGCGGGGTGTGGGTGCCGCAGCAGCGCACCGACGAGACCTACGGCGGCGAACTCCCGCAGGAGCAGCCCTACCCCTACCAGGGCCATGCCCAGCAGCCGCAGCCCGGTGCCGGGTACGACGAGCAGTACCGTTTCTGAGGGCTGAGCCCCGCTCACCGGGAGCCGCGGAACTCCGGCCCCTCCACGATCAGCCCCGCCACCAGCGCGCCCGACATGCCGGCGTGCGGCAGGCCACCGCCGGGGTGCGACCAGCCGCCGACGGTGAACAGGCCGGCCAGCTCGGTGGTGTTGCCCGGGTGCAGCAGGCGTCCGGCGCCGGCCGCGAGCGCCGGGGCCGGTACTGCGCCGCCCACCGCGCCCGTGGCCTCCTCGATGGCGGCAGGGGTGCGCACCTCCTTCCAGAGGACCCGGTCCCGCAGGCCGGGCACGGCCCGCTCCGCCACCTCGATCATGGCCTCGGCGTGGCCGTCGAAGGCCTCCCCGCCGGCCCGGCCCTCCTCCTGGAGGACGGCGGGGACCACCGAGGACAGGACGACCGCCTCATGGGCGGCGTCCGGCACCAGCGCCGGGTCGTCGGGCCGCAGCACGGTGACGGTCGGGCGGGCCACCACCCCGCCCGGGGTGCCGAACAGCAGCTCCCGCTCGGTCTCCCGGTCCTCCGCGTGGACCACGGTCCGGTGGGCCGCGCCCTGCGGCCGCTCGCCGCGCAGTGCCAGCAGCACCGTGAGCCGGCTCGGCATCCCGCGCTGCGGCGTGACCCCGTCGTCGCCGCGCACGGCCGTGCCCGCGACGAACCGGCCGAGGACGTCCGGGGCGACACCGGCCACCACGAAGTCCGCCTCGGCCACCTCGCCGTCCCTCAACTCCACGCCCGCCGCACGGCCGTCCTTCTCCAGGATCCGTACGACCTCCGCGCCGAAGACGAACTCGACCCGGCGCTCCACGCACCGCTCGTACACCGCGCGCGCCAACTCCCGCAACCCGCCGCGCACGTACCAGGTGCCGAAGGCGTGCTCCATGTAGGGGAGCACGGCCGCGCTCGCGGGAGCGGTGCGCGGATCGAGGCCGTGGGCGAGTGCGGAACTCTCCAGCACGGCCGCCAGACGCTCGTCGCGCAGCTCGAGGGAGCCGATCCCGGACAGCGTGCGCGCCGACCGCGTGCGCAGCAGACGCCGGTGCGGGACGGCCGGATACGGTTCCTTCTCGGCCAGCACCTGCCAGTTGGGCCACAGCGGCTCCTCCAGCAGCGGCCTGCGCGTGCGGTCCCAGGCCTCCCGGGCCCGCACCAGGAACGCGCCCCAGCGCTCACCCGCGCCCGCGCCCAGCGCCTCGTCCAGGGCCGCGACCACACCCGCGCGCGAGGCGTTCGGCAGCGACACCACGCTGCCGTCCGGGAAGACATGCCGCGCGGACGGATCGACCTGGACCAGCTCGACGCGGTCCTCCAGCGGCTCCTTGCCGGTCTTGACGAACAGATCGCGGTACACGGCGGGCAGCGTCAGCAGTCCCGGGCCGGTGTCGAAGGCGAAACCGTCCCGCTCGAGGCGGCGCACCGCGCCGCCGTACGTCTCCGTACGCTCGTACACCGCCACCCGGTGGCCCGCGACGGCCAGCCGGGCAGCGGCCGCCATCGCGCCCATCCCGGCGCCGATCACCGCAATCCGTGCCATGCCTGCGACTTTATCGACCGCCACTGACAGTCCGCTCCGCGGGCAGGTCAGGGGGGCGCGCGGCCGGTCCGGGCACGCCCGTGGCCGGCTGAGTACGCGTACTCAGATCGCGAGATGAGTACGCGCACGGATGAGCCGGGACCGGTGCGGACGGGAGAGTGGAGACACGGCAAGGGGCGCGGCCCGGCACCGCCGGCACGGGGCGGCGGAACGGCGCCCGCCACCTGGCCGCTCCTTCCGCCGATCCGTCGGCGGAAGCGAGTCGGGGGACCCGGGGACGACCACCCGGGGGACCATCGGGGGAAGACCGTACGGGGGAGTACGGGGAGTGCGAAGGCGCCGGTCCGGCAGCGGACCGGCGCCTTCCTCGTCTGCTCAGCCCTTCCCGCTCACGCGCCCCTGGAGCAGCCGGGACAGAGCCGCGTGGACGTCGTCCAGGGAGCGCTCCGGCTGGAACGACTTCCAGTCCAGCGCGGCCACCAGGACCATGCCGACCAGCGCGGCCGCCGTCAGCTGGACGTCGATCTCGTCGCTGAACTCGCCGGCCGCCACGCCCTCGCGCAGTACGCCCTCGACGACCGCGACGGCCTCCTGCCGCACCACCATCAGCGTGGACTGCCAGGCCCGGTTGGTGCGCCACAGCTCGGCCACGTACAGCTGGGTGAAGGCCGGGTAGCGGTCGATGAAGACCAGGCCCGCGCGGACCATCGCGTCCAGCGCGTCCACCTTGCTGCCGCCCACGCGCGCGGTCTCCTCCGCCGCCTCCTTCAGAGAGGCGGTGAGCAGGCCCACCCCGTGCCGCAGCAGCTCCTCGAAGAGGACCGACTTGCTCGCGAAGTTGTAGTAGACCGTGCCCTTCGCGACCCCGGCCCGCTCCGCGATCTCGTCCACCGTGGTCGCGGAGAATCCCTGCTCGGCGATGAGCGTGACGGCCGCCTCGTAGAGCTTCTGCCGGGTGGCCTCGCGGCGGGTGCTGCCGCCTGACCTGGCGCTGCTGCTTTCCATGGCCCTGATTCTCACAGGTACGCGCGCGTGCGGTGGCCGCTTGCCGATCACAGGCTCAGCTCGGGGTGCAGCCGGTCCAGCGTCCACACCTGGCGGCGCCGGGCCGCGAGGGCGGTCAGCGCGAGGGCGCCCGCGGTGAACGCCGTGAGCACGGCGCACGCCTGCCAGACCGGGCCGAGCCCGCCGCCCGTGATCAGCCGGCGCAGCGCCGCCACGATGTAGCTCATCGGCAGGAACGGGTGGATCGCGTTGAAGAAGCCCGGGCTGGTCTGCACCGGGTACGTGCCGCCCGCCGAGGTCAGCTGCAGCATCAGCAGTGCGAGCACGAGGATCCGGCCGGCCGCGCCGAAGCGGGCGTTCAGCCACTGCACGATCGCCGCGAAGCACGCCGTGACCAGGCACAGGAAGCCGATCGTGCCCGCCGCGCGCAGCATCTGCAGACCGATCGCCCAGTGCAGGACGGCCATCAGGGCCGCCACTTGGAGCACGCCCACCGCGACCACCGGCAGCCAGCCCGCGAGCGCGATCCGCCAGGCCGGCGAACCGGCCGCCAGGGCACGCCGGTTGAGCGGCGGGATCAGCATGTAGGCGACCATCGCGCCCACCCACAGCGACAGCGGGATGAAGTACGGGGCGAAGCCGGTGCCGTAGTTGGGTGCCTTGTGCAGGTCGTGGGCGGCCAGCTGGACCGGGTCGGCCATCACGCCGGTGCGCTGGTCGCGGTCCTTCTTGTCGTAGTCCGGGATCTTCCTGGCGCCGTCGTGCAGTCCGCCGGCGAGCTTGTCCGAGCCGTCGGACAGCTTGTACAGGCCGCCGTTGAGGGTCTCGGCGCCCGAGGCGGCCGTGCCGATGCCCTGGTCCAGAGCGGTCGCGCCGGTCTGGGCGGTGCCGATCCCGGTGTGCAGCTTCTTGGCGCCGGCGGCGACCTGCTGGGCGCCGTCGTTCAGCTTGTTGATCTTCGCGACGGCGTCGTCGACGTCGTCGTACAGGTGCGGTGCGCGCTCTTCGAGCGCCGTGGCCTGCTTCTGGAGGGTGCCGAGGTTGTCCCGCATCGTCTTGAGGTCGCCGTCCTGATCGGCGATGAGCGTGTTGAGGTCGTCGGCGACGGTGGCCACCTCGGCGGCGGCGTTCCTGGCCTTCTTGAGGTCGGGGCAGACCGGGTCGGGGATCGTGGCCGTCTCGCAGCGCCTCGTGTAGACCTCGTCCAGGACGGCCGAGTTCAGGTGGGCGGCCTTCGCGGCGCCCGGGGCGACCTTCACGAGGACGTCGAGGTTGTCCTTGACGGTCCTGGCCGAGTCGGCGACCAGGCGGGCGGTGTCCCCGATGGTCTTCTCGTTGTCCTTCAGGAACGGACCGGCCTTGGCGTAGACGCCGTTGACCTTGTCGGCGAGCGCCTTCGTGCCGTCGGCCACCTGCCGGGAACCGTCCTGCAGGTCACCCGCGCCGGTGTTCAGTTTCGTCAGGCCCTTGGCCAGCCTGCCGCTGCCGCTCCTGGCGTCCTTCAGCCCGTCGGCGAGGTCCTTCGAGCCCTTCTCCGCCTTCCCGATGCCGGTGTTCAGCCGGTCGGCGCCGTCGGCGGCCGTGACGGTCTTGTCGTGGATGCCGGAGAACGAGACGAAGATCTTGTCCAGGAAGGTGCGCGACGCCTTGCTGGAGGCGGCGGAGCGGACCTCGTTGAAGACGGTGCGGGAGATCTGGCCGACGATGTAGTTGTTCGCGTCGTTGGTGCGCACCCGAAGGGCGCCGGTCTCCGGTGAGGCACCGGAACTGGAGGCGATCCGCCGGCTGAAGTCGGCCGGCATGGTCAGCGAGAGGTAGTAGGTGCCGTTCTCGACGCCCGCGCGGGCCTCGGCGTCGCTCACCTCGTGCCACTCGAAGGTCCGGCTGTCGCGCAGCCCGTCGACGATGTCGTCACCGGCGCTGATCTTCTTCCCGCCCGCCGTGGCGCCCTTGTCGTCGTTCACGAGTGCCACCGGGATGCGGTCCAGACGGCCGTACGGGTCCCAGAAGGACCACAGGTACAGGGCGCCGTAGAGCAGGGGCAGGACGAGCAGTGCCACCAGGGCGGCGCGCGGCAGCTTCCCGCGTCCGAAGCGCCTCAGCTCGAGGGCGGCCAGCCTAGGCGAGCGCATCGGCGTCCTCCTTCGGTTCGCTGTTCTCGCCGCTGTTCTCGCGGCTCTCGTCCTTGCCGCTCAGCGCGCCGGTGGCGTCCGGCGCGGTCCGTACGACGACGCAGTCACCGGGGGCCGTGCGGCAGACGACCACCACCGTCGTCCCCGCGCGCGCGAGGGAGCGCATGAGGTCCCACAGTTGGGCGCGTTCGGCGTCCGAGAGCTTCATGTCGATGTCGTCGACGCCGAGCAGACCGGGCCGGCCGAGCAGGGCCAGGGCGACGGACAGGCGCAGTTCCTGCGGCCGCCCCAGGTCGCGCACGGCCGTCCGGGATCCCTTGGGCAGCGTTTCGAGGTCGAGTCCGGCGGCGGCCAGGGCCGCGTCGACACGCAGGCGCGCCTCGTGCACGCGCTGGGCGCGCGGGCGCAGCAGATCGCGCAGGGAGTCGCCGAAGCGGCTCTGCAGGAGGGCCCGTTCGCGCAGGTGCTCGCCGACGGTCAGGGCCGGCTCCGGGTCGGTCACCCCGGCCACGTTGGCGACCGCGCTGACGCGGCGCAGCCCCGCCATGTGCCGGGGGAGTTTGAACCCGCCGACGGTGGCCACTCCTTCGGTGGGCTTCATCCGTCCCGTGAGCGCGAGCAGCAGACAGGTGCGGCCGGAGCCGGACGGTCCCTCGATCGCGATGAGTGAGCCGGGTTCCGCATCGAGCGTGATGCCTCGGAAGGCCCACCCCCGCGGCCCCTTGAGTCCGAGGCCCTCGGCCCTGACGTGCACGCCGTCCACAAGCCCCCCTGTAGATTCCGCGTTTTTGAACTGACTGGTCAGTGCAAAAATACGCCCGAACCTACGATCGAGGCAAAGGCCCAGGTCAGAACGGATTGTCAGTGCCATACCTCACGATGGGCACATACGGCATTCGTGCCGTCACCCAGACGACAGGAGGTTCGTCATGGCCAACCCGTCCGCAGCCGCCGCCCGCCGGCGCCGCGCCACCGGCCCTGCCCCCTCACTGACCGGCCCGGCGAGCGATGTGCACCCCGTGCTCCGCCGGGCCACGGCTCCGCCCGCCGCCCTCGACCTGCTCGCCCAGGCCCGCGCCGCACTGGACGAGGCCACCGTCCTGGAAACACCGAACGAGCGCTACGCGACGGCCCACCTCGCCGCCCTGCGCACCGCCGCCGCCGTGCTCGCCGCACGCGGCCGTCCCGAGACCTCCCCGCGCCGCCGCGCCCGCATCCGCAGCGCCTGGGAAGTGCTGCCCGAGATCACCCCCGAACTGACCGAGTGGAGCGCGCTGTTCGCCTCCGGCGCCGCTCGGCGCGCCCGCGCCGAGGCCGGCATCCGGGGTGCGGCGAGCCGGCGGGACGCCGACGACCTGATACGGGACGTGGGGATGTTCCTGCGCATCGTCGAGCGGATGCTCGTCCTCCAGCCGGTCCTGCCCCAGCCCCGTCAGGAGGCCGGGGAAGCCGGTGAAGCGGCCGGGCCGAGAACGCGCAGCGACCTCCCGGACGCCGGCTGATCACCGGTTGGTCCGCCGTGCGAGACGGACACGGCCGTACCCGGGCACGGTGACCGGGGGCGCACCGGAGGCAATAGGGTGGAGGTCGCCTGAAGCCTTCCAGCCCTGCCGAGGAGTCAACTGCCGTGTCGGACCCGAGCCGCCCCCGCGCCTCCCTCCGTACCGCCGTGGTCTGGGAGGTGCTCCAGGACGCCCTCGACCGCCGGGTCAAGGGCACGGGTCGCGAGTCGCTGGACGTCCTCGACACCGGCGGTGGCAGCGGCAACTTCGCCGTCCCCGTCGCCCGGCTCGGCCACCGTGTCACCGTGGTCGACCCCAGCCCGAACGCACTGTTCGCGCTGGAGCGCCGGGCCGCCGAGGCCGGCGTGGCCGACCGGGTCCGGGGCGTCCAGGGCGATGCGCACGGCCTGTTCGACGTGGTCGAGCCCGGAGGCTACGACGCCGTGCTGTGCCATGGCGTCCTGGAGTACGTGGACGACCCGGCCGAGGGCGTCCGCAACGCCGTCGCCGCGCTGCGTTCCGAGGGCGTCCTCAGCCTGCTCGCCGCCGGCCTCGGCGGCGCCGTGCTCGCCCGCGCCCTCGCCGGCCACTTCACGGAGGCCCGGCAGGCGCTGACGGACCCCGACGGCCGCTGGGGCGCCGGTGACCCGGTGCCGCGCCGCTTCACCGCCGAGCAGCTCACCGCGCTGGTCGAGGGCGCGGGTCTGCGGGTCGGCGCCGTGCACGGCGTGCGGGTCTTCGCCGACCTCGTCCCCGGCGTCCTCGTGGACACCGAGCCCGGCGCCCTCGACGCGCTCCTGAAGCTGGAGGCCGCCGCGGCCGAACTGCCCGCCTTCCACTCCGTCGCGACCCAGCTGCATGTGCTCGGCGAGACCCAGGGTGCCGCCGAGGGCTGAGCCGACTGCCGTGACCCGCTGCTGATCAGGGCCTTGGCAGCGGATGGAGTACGCCACAAGACCCCCGATCGTGGGGTTTGCGCCGTATGATCGAGGTACACCACCCGGCATGACGGGTCGGCCGCCGGGGAATGGAAGCCTCAGCGAGCCGGGACGGCCATGACGGATTTCGGTTGGCCAATTGGCGTAGAGGGGCGGGTTTCACGGGGGCGATTCCCTGCCTATCCTGAAGGGACCCCCCCGGTCGCCCCGGCGACTGCACGATGAGGAGGACTCCGTGCCGCTCTCGGAGCACGAGCAGCGCATGCTCGAGCAGATGGAGCGAGCGCTGTACGCCGAAGATCCCAAGTTCGCGTCGGCGCTTGAGGGAAGCGGGCTGCGCACGTACACCCGGCGGCGGGTCTACCAGGCGGTCGCGGGCTTCCTCGTGGGTATCGCGCTCCTCATGGCCGGAATGGTCGCGCAGCTGATCTGGGTCAGCGTGGTGGGTTTCCTCGTCATGCTGGGCTGTGCCGTACTCGCCGTCACAGGCTGGCGCAAGGCCCCGAAACCGGGCGAGCAGCCCGCGGGCGCCGTCCGCCGCCAGGCGCGGCCGAAGCGCTCCATGATGGATCGGATCGAGGAGCGCTGGCAGCGCCGCCGGGACGAGCAGGGCCGCTAGCCGTCCGGCGGTTTTTCACGGCCGCCGACCGACAGCGCCCGCAGACAACACCTGCAGACAACGTCGAGGGGGGGGGGGGCGCAGGGGGGGGGGGGGGGGGTGCCGCGCGGGGGTTGGGGGGGCTGTGCGGGCCCGAGGCCTGGCTGCACCACTGGGCGGCCGTACGCGGCCT
>NZ_JBVJVZ010000001.1:893015-901085 GCF_055603245.1 Streptomyces sp. NPDC037290
GGCGCCGTTCTCTTTCCGTCCTTCTCCCCCTTCCTCCACCCAACCCCCCACACAACCACCACCCCAACCCACCGCAAGGGCGCACCCCCCCCCTCCCCCCCCCCCTCGACGTTGTCCCAGCCCTGCTGTCGCTCTCAACCCCGCTGTTGCGAGGGCCGGCGCAGGCTCGGCCTGGCCGCCGCAGCCCGGGCCCGCACCGCCGAACAGCGGGTCGCCACCGCCCACAGCACCCGCACCGACGAGCGGGGCAGGAACAGTGCCCGCAGCCGCGTACCCGTGCCCACCGCGCCGCGCAGCCCCTCGATCACCCGGTGCACGTCCTCCGCCACACCGGCCGCCGGACGTGGCCGGGGCGCGTACAGCACCTGCTCCACCGCGTCCGCGACCCGGTGCACCGCGGCACCGGCCGCCGCGTCCAGCTTCCCGAGCTCGACGATCCGGGCGGCCGCCCTGCGCGGGGTCAGAGACCCGTCCGGCGCAATGCCGTGGTCCCAGGCGCTGTCCGTCAGCTCCTGCCAGGCCGCCATGGCGTGGGCCGCCGCGCCCTGCTCGGTACGGGCGTGCGCACCCAGCCGCACCGAGCGCACCCGCAGCCGCCACAGCAGCGGCGACAGCGGAAGCGCCAGTGCCACCAGCACCCCCAGGCCGATCAGCAGATACCACCCCGGGCCGGCACCACCGCCGCCGCTGCGCGCCGCCGCGGCGGCGGACGGCGTGTGACACTCCTGCAGCTTCACCAGCGCCGGCGGGCAGCCCCGGCTCGGCGCGGCCGACGCCGAGGGCGCCGTGGACGACTCCTGCGACGGCAGAGCCGGGTCGGGCAGCGAGGTGCCGGGCGTCTTCGGCACCGTGTACGACGGCGTGGTGCCGCGGGTCGGGGTCGGCTCGAAGCGGGTCCAGCCCACGCCCTCGAAGTACAGCTCGGGCCAGGCGTGCGCGTCCTTCTCGTTCACCGCGACCGTGCCGTCCGCCTGCGGGGTGCCCGGCGCGAAGCCCACCGCGACCCGGGCAGGGATGCCCAGGGTCCGGGCCATCGCCGCCATGGCGAAGGAGAAATGGATGCAGAAGCCCTCCTTCTTCTTCAGGAAGTTCGCGATGGCGCCCGGACCGCGGCCGACCTCCACCTGGGTGTCGTACTGGAAGCCACCCGTGACGGCGAAGTAGTCCTGGAGCTTGACCGCCTCCTCGTAGTGGCTCCTGGCGCCCGCGGTGATCTCCTCGGCGGTCTTGGCCACCACCTTCGGCAGGGCGGACGGCACCTGCGTGTACTCGCGCTTCAGGGCCGCCGGCGGCTCCGGCGCCGACGACAGCTGCTCCGCGGTCGGCTGCACGTCCAGGCTGGTCACCTGGTAGGCCGCCCCGCGCGTGGTCTGGCCGCGGTCACCGACGACGGCCATGCCGACCGGCTCGTAGCGCCAGCGTCCGCCGATCTTCACCCCGCTCGGCGGATACGGCATCGGCAGCCAGTCCTGGGCGTACCAGTCCGCCGCCGTGACGGTGGTCGTCACCGTGCTGCGCCTGACGTCCGCGCCGAGCCCGATGGGGGTGGGGAACTGGTCCGGTACGTCGACGATGCGCCGCTGGGCCGGCTTCCAGGTGGTGCCGTCGAAGTCGTCCAGGGAGGCGATCCGCAGATACAGGTCCGAGACGTCGTTGCCGCTGGTCTTCAGGGACAGCACCTGGCGGTCGTCGTCCGTGTTCAGGCTGTCGCGCAGCGCCACCAGCAGGTTGACCGCGCCGCCGCCGGTTCCCCGGCCGCTGCCCACTCCCACGCCCGCGCCGGCGGCGTCCAGCAGTCCGCCCTGCATCGCGGGCAGGGCCAGCGGGACCATCAGGGCGGCGCCCAGCGCGACCGCGCCGATCCGGCGCCCGGTGCGCACCGGGGCCACCGCACCGTAGTCGGGGGAGCCCGGAGAACGGGGAGCGCCGCCGAAGACCCGGCCCCACTGGGCCAGCCGGTCCCGGCCCTCCGCGAGCAGCAGCATCAGATAGCCGGCCGCCGCCACCAGGAACCACAGCCAGTCGGCACCGCCGTGGGACAGGCCCGCGGCCACCGAGTACAGCGCGAGCAGGGGCAGCCCGGCCGGGGCCGCGCTGCGGAAGGTCACCGCGAGCGTGTCCACCAGCAGGCCGATCAGCAGGGCACCACCGATCAGCATCAGCTTGATGCCGTCGGTGAGCGGCGCCGGTATGGCGTACTCGCTGACGTCGTTGGAGCCCTGCTGCAGCAGGTCGCCGAAGTGCCGGAAGGCGTCCGGGCCGGGGATCAGCCCGATGATCGCGTGCTGCCGCGCGAAGACCAGGGTCAGCAGCACCAGCGTGACCAGCGCCTGCGCCGCCACGGTCAGCGGCCGGCCCAGCGGCACCCGGCGGGCCGCCGCACCCACCCCGCTCTGCACGGCCACCAGCGGCACCAGCAGGAGCAGCCAGGTCGGCTCGGCCACCAGGGGCAGCAGCGCACAGCAGGCCATCAGCGTGGCCGCGGCCGCGCACAGTGCCAGTCGTGCCCGCCCGCTCATGCCGTCGCCTCCCCGCTGAACGAGGCCAGGCCCGAGCGCTCACGGTCCGCCTGCTGCCACAGTGCGTCCAGCGCGGCGCCGCGCGGCACGCTCAGCGCCGTCCAGCCCGCCTCGCGCAGCAGGCGCAGCCGCTCGGCGTGCCGGTCGCCCGGCCGTGGCACGTCGGTCGACTCGCGCACCCAGGTGTCCGGGTCCAGCACGAAGGCGACGGCACCGCCGCTGCGCCGGCTCATCTTGGCGACCATCGCGGCCTGCTCCTCGTCCAGATCGCCCAGGAAGGCGACCAGCAGCCCCTCGTTGCCACCACGCAGCACGTCGTACGCCCGGGACAGGCCCGCGCCGTCGGAGTGGTCGATCACCGCGAGGGTGTCCATCATCAGCCCGGCCGCCTCCGCGGTCTCCTGCCCGGTGCCCGCGAACCCGTCGGCGCCCTCGCCGGGCACCACGCTGCCGCTGTCGGTCAGCAGCCGTACCGAGAAGCCCCGTTCGAGCATGTGCACCAGTACCGAGGCGGCACCGGAGACGGCCCACTCGAAGGCCGAGTCGGGGCCCGCACCCTCGTAGGCGCCGCCCCGGGTGTCCAGGAGCACGGTGCACCGCGAGCGCCGGGGCTGCTCCTCGCGGCGCACCATCAGCTCGCCGTAGCGCGCGGTGGACCGCCAGTGCACCCGGCGCAGGTCGTCGCCGTAGCGGTAGCCGCGCGGGATCACGTCGTCCTCGCCCGCCAGGGCCAGCGAGCGCTGCCGTCCGTCGCCGTACCCCTTGGCCTCGCCCCCGAAGCGGACCGGTGCCAGCGGTTCCACGCGCGGGATGACCGTCAGGGTGTCGTACGCCGAGAAGGAGCGGGTCAGTTCGCACATCCCGAAGGGGTCCGTCAGCCGCAGCTGGAGCGGGCCCAGCGGGTAGCGGCCGCGCAGGTCGGAGCGGACCCGGTAGGACACCTCGCGGCGGCCGCCCGGCTCCACCCGGTCCAGCACGAACCGGGGGCGCGGCCCGAGGACGTACGGCACCCGGTCCTGGAGCATCAGCAGGCCGGTGGGCAGCCGGGAGACGTTGTCCATCCGCAGGTGCACCCGGGCCTCGCTGCCCGCCGGCACGCGCGCGGGGGCGAGCCGTCGGGTGCCGGCCACCCGGTAACGCGTGCGGTAGACCACCGTCGCGCAGATCAGGGGCAGCGCGGCCAGCAGCAGGCCGACCCGCAGCAGATCGCCCTGGCCCAGGACGTACGCGCAGATGGCGGCCGCGATCCCGGCCGCGAGGAAGGAACGGCCACGGGTCGTCAGACCCGCCAGGGCCGTACGGACGCCGCCCGTCTCCCCGCGGTCGGCCTCCGCCTGCCCGGTCCCCCCGGTGTTCATCACAGACTCCGCGGGGGCTGCTGGGGATACGCAGGGACGCCGCGGCCGAGCCCGCCGAGGCCCGGTGCCTGCTGTCCCGGAGCCGCGGGCACGGGGGTGCGCTGGAGGATCTCCTGCACGACCTGCTCGGCCGTACGGCGGTTCAGCTGGGCCTGCGCGGTGGGCAGCAGACGGTGTGCGAGGACGGCGACGGCGAGCGCCTGGACGTCGTCCGGCAGCGCGTACTCCCGGCCGGCCAGGGCCGCGGACGCCTTCGCCGCGCGCAGCAGATGCAGCGTCGCGCGCGGTGAGGCGCCGAGTCTGAGGTCGGGGTGGGTGCGGGTGGCGGCGACCAGCTCCACCGCGTACCGCCGCACCGGCTCGGAGACGTGCACGGTGCGCACCGCTTCGATCAGCTTCACGATCTCGTGTGCGTGCGCCACCGGCTGCAGGTCCTGCAGCGGGCTGGCCCCGCCGTGGATGTCGAGCATCTGCAACTCGGCCTCCACACTGGGATAGCCGACCGAGACGCGGGCCATGAAGCGGTCGCGCTGGGCCTCGGGCAGCGGGTAGGTGCCCTCCATCTCGACCGGGTTCTGCGTCGCCACCACCATGAAGGGGCTGGGCAGTTCGTACGTCTGCCCGTCGATGGTGACCTGCCGTTCCTCCATGGACTCCAGCAGCGCCGACTGGGTCTTGGGCGAGGCGCGGTTGATCTCGTCGCCGATCACGATCTGCGCGAAGATGGCGCCCGGCTTGAACTCGAAGTCGCGGCGCTGCTGGTCCCAGATGGACACGCCGGTGATGTCCGAGGGCAGCAGGTCGGGCGTGAACTGGATGCGCCGCACCGAGCAGTCGATGGACCGCGCCAGCGCCTTGGCGAGCATCGTCTTGCCCACCCCGGGGACGTCCTCGATCAGCAGGTGGCCCTCGGCGAGCAGCACGGTCAGCGCGATCCGTACGACCTCGGGCTTGCCCTCGATCACGCCCTCCACCGAACCGCGCACCCGCTCCACCGTGGCGGTCAGATCTGTGAGGCTCGCTCGATCGTCATAGGTCGTCACCCGGCCCTCCTCGGCCCGTACTTTCCGGGCCGACGCTGCTTGCGAAACCGGCCCACCCCGAAACACGGACACCACGCGGGAAAAGTTCCGCGTGATGCCACACCCCGCATTCTTGCCGTCGTTACCGATTCGTGTCACTCGCCTGTGGACAACTGCCCGCACGATGTCGGTCTTACGGCTTTTTCGACCGCGTTTTCGATGCGGGGACGGCGGGATGCTTTCGGGGCGGCCGGCCGGTGTGCCCGGTCAGGCCGGGTCGACCTCGCGCAGTGCACCGGTGCGCACGTCGAACACAAAACCGCGTACGTCGTCGGTGTGCAGCAGGAACGGCGAGGTGCGTACGCGCTGCATGGACTGGCGCACGTCCTGGTCGACGTCCCGGAAGGCCTCCACCGCCCAGGCCGGGCGCTGGCCGACCTCCATCTCCAGGTCGTGCCGGAACTCCTCGGTGATGGCCTCCATGCCGCACCCGGTGTGGTGGATGAGCACGACGCTGCGGGTGCCGAGCGCCCGCTGGCTGATGGTCAGGGAGCGGATCACGTCGTCGGTGACCACGCCGCCCGCGTTGCGGATGGTGTGACAGTCGCCGAGCTTCAGGCCGAGCGCCTTGTGGAGGTCGAGGCGGGCGTCCATGCAGGCCACCACGGCGACCTGGAGGACGGGACGGGCGTCCATGCCGGGATCGGTGAACTCGGCGGCGTACCGCTGGTTGGCCTCCACCAGGCGATTCGTCACGGTGTCGCCGTTCGCTATGGCGCCTTCGGATCCAGTGGGAACTGCTGCGGAAGTCGTCATACTCATGACGTTACTGGTCACGCCCGGTCCTGGCCCGCTGTGAGGGGGGACAAAGAACGTCATCACGGCTTGTTGTGAGCCAACCCACAGGGGGGCAAACCTGGTCCGGACGGGTGAACACTGTCGAATTGCGGCTTCCGCCGGGATGCGGTAGGCGACGCGCAGGCCGGTTGATTGACCGCGAGACACGGTGGACTAAAGTGGCGCGAAGCGGGAGACGTGGCTCTCCCAGCTGGTGAAACCCCCGGAGACCCCGGCTCACACCCGGGCCGTCTCCCCGCGTGCGCGGCGCGTACGTACGGCTCGGCCTCCTTCCGCTCCCGGTCCGGCTGACGCTTCCGGCGCCGGCAGGCCTGACCCTTCACGAGCTGACGGGGACCCGGCCGTTCGTGCGGGCCCGTCGGAAGATGAGAGGCCCCCTTGAGCCAGAGTCGACACGTCCCGGTGATGCTCCAGCGGTGCCTGGACCTGCTGGCGCCCGCCCTGGAGCGCCCGCGAGCGGTGGTCGTCGACTGCACACTCGGCCTCGGCGGGCACAGCGAGGCGCTGCTGACCCGGTTCCCCGAGGCGCGGCTGATCGGCCTCGACCGGGACAAGGAGGCGCTGCGCCTGTCCGGCGAGCGGCTGGCGCCCTTCGGTGAGCGCGCCACCCTGGTGCACGCCGTCTACGACGAGCTGCCCGACGTCCTGGAGAGGCTGCGCATCGCGCGCGTGCAGGGCGTCCTGTTCGACCTCGGGGTCTCCTCCATGCAACTGGACGAGGCCGACCGCGGCTTCGCCTACGCCCAGGACGCGCCGCTGGACATGCGGATGGACCAGACGACCGGCGTCAGTGCCGCCGAGGTCCTCAACACCTATCCGGCGGGCGAACTGGTGCGGATCCTGCGCGCGTACGGCGAGGAGAAGCAGGCCAAGCGGATCGTGGCCGCGATCGTGCGCGAGCGCGAGAAGGAGCCGTTCAGCAACAGCGGGCGGCTGGTCGAGCTGATCCGGGACGCGCTCCCGCAGGCCGCCAAGCGCACCGGCGGCAACCCCGCCAAGCGCACCTTCCAGGCGCTGCGGATCGAGGTCAACGGGGAACTGTCCGTCCTGGAGCGGGCGGTCCCGGCGGCGGTGAAGGCCCTGGACGTCGGCGGCCGGATCGCCGTCCTGTCGTACCACTCGCTGGAGGACCGCCTGGTCAAGCAGGTCTTCGCGGCCGGCGCGGCGTCCACGGCGCCCCCCGGCCTCCCGGTCGTACCGGAGCGCTACCAGCCGCGGCTCAAGCTGCTCACCCGGGGTGCCGAACTTCCCACCGAGGAAGAGGTCGCCGAGAACCGCCGGGCCGCACCGGCCAGGCTGCGCGGCGCCGAGCGCATCAGGGAGGACGCCGAGTGAGTGGGACGGGCCGGTGGGATTCCCGAGCTGACCGGGGGAGCCGTGCGTAGGAAACCCGAACTGAGGGGGCGGGCCGCGCGGCTCGCCCAGCTCTTGCCGGCCGGTCGCGCGCGGGCCGCCCGAGCCCCGTTCGTCCTCCTCGTCGTCCTGCTGCTCGGCGGCGGCCTCATCGGACTGCTGGTGCTGAACTCCGCGCTCAGCGAAGGCTCTTTCAGACTCGACGCCCTGCAGAAGCGGACGAAGAGCCTCACCGACGAGGAACAGTCCCTGCAGCGGGACATCGACGCCTACTCGGCCCCTGACGCCCTCCAGCGACGGGCCCGCGAACTCGGCATGGTCCCCGGCGGCGACCCGGCCTTCCTCGGCCCCGACGGCACCGTCAAGGGCGTACCGGGCGTCGCGAGCCCCGCCCCCGCCGCCCTCACCGGCCCGGTCCCTCCCGAGGCCATGACCCCGGCCGTCGCCCCCTCCGCGCCCGCCTCTCCCACACCGGCGCAGGGACAGCCCCAGCCCGCCTCCCCGCCCTCCGCCCCGGCGCAGGGACAGCCCGCCTCCGCGCCCTCCGCCCCGGCGACGGCCGTGTCCCCACCGTCCGCCGCCCTCCAGCCCCCCTCCATCCCGACCCCCGGCAGGTGACGGAAGTGTCCGACAGGGAAGCGCCACGCCGTCGTGTGCCCGGGCCCGCGTATGCGCTCGGCCGGGGTGCCGGCGGGGGCGGCTGCCGGTTCCGGTGCGGGGTCGGCGCCGCCCGGGCCTGCGCTCCGGCGGGTGTCGTGGCGCCGTTCTCGCATTGCCAGCCCATTCCTACCCCGACCCCCGGCAGGTGACGGAAGTGTCCGACAGGGAAGCGCCACGCCGTCGTGTGCCCGGGCCCGCGTATGTGCTCGGCCGGGGTGCCGGCGGGGGCGGCTGCCGGTTCCGGTGCGGGGTCGGCGCCGCCCGGGCCTGCGCTCCGGCGGGTGTCGTGGCGCCGTTCTC
>NZ_JBVJVZ010000001.1:901183-953845 GCF_055603245.1 Streptomyces sp. NPDC037290
TCGCATTGCCAGCCCATTCCTACCCCGACCCCCGGCAGGTGACGGAAGTGTCCGACAGGGAAGCGCCACGCCGTCGTGTGCCCGGGCCGGCCAAGCCGCCGCGGCCGAGGAGTGCCGTGCGGCGGCAGCCCGGGCCCGGCGCGCGTCCCGCCCGGCGGCCGAGCGGCGCACGGCCGCCGGCCCAGCGCCCCCTCCGGCTCGGCAGCGCGCGGCCCCGGCTGCGCATGGTCAGTCTCGCCCTGACCCTGGTCCTGCTCGCCTTCGTCGTACGGCTGCTCCAGGTGCAGGCCGTCGACGCCAGCGCCTACGCCGCGCGGGCCGAGCAGAACCGGTATGTCGCGCACACGCTGGTCGCCGCACGCGGCGGGATCACCGACCGCAACGGTGTGGCCCTCGCCATCAGCGAGGACGCCTACGACATCACGGCCGACCCCACGATGTTCACCAGGAAGCAGCTGAAGATCGGCGACGGGCCCGAGCAGGCCGCCGCGCTGCTCTCGCCGATCCTCGGGCAGAGCCAGGACGAGCTCGTGAAGAAGCTGCGGCCCGAGAACCCGAACTCCCGGTACACCCGGCTCGCCACCAGGCAGACCCCGCAGGTCTGGAAGCAGATCAAGGACCTGAGGAACGCGCTCGCCAAGAAGGCCGAGACGGACCACAACACCGCCAACGTGCTGGCCGGCGTCTTCGCCGACCCCAGCAGTCAGCGCGTGTACCCCAACGGCGACCTCGCCGCCGGGATACTGGGCTGGGTCAACGCCGACGGCCAGGGCGGCGGCGGTATCGAGCAGGAGCTGAACAAGCAGATGGCGGGCAAGGACGGCAAGATCCGTTATGCCCAGTCCGGCGGACGTGAGGTGCCCACCGTCGGGTCCAACGAGACCCCCGCCGTGCCCGGCTCCGACGTCGAGCTGACCATCGACCGCGACATCCAGTGGGCCGCGCAGACCGCCATCACCGAACAGGTGAGGAAGTCCAGGGCGGACCGCGGGTACGTCGTCGTCCAGGACACCCGCACCGGCGAGATCCTGGCCATGGCCAACGCACCCGGCTTCGACCCGAACAACCTGTCCAAGGCGGACGCGGAGGCCATGGGCAACGCCGCCGTCCAGGACGCCTACGAGCCGGGCTCGACCGCCAAGATCATGTCCATGGCGGCCGTGCTGCAGGAGAACGCCGCGACCCCGCTCACCCACGTCGTCGTACCCAACCGGCTGCACCGCGGCGACCGGCTCTTCTCGGACGACGTCGACCACGACACCTGGTACCTCACCCTCAACGGCGTCCTCGCCAAGTCCAGCAACATCGGCACCATCCTGGCCACCGGCCAGCTCGGCAGGACGCAGGCCGAGGCGAACAAGGTCCTCTACTCCTACCTGCGCAAGTTCGGCATCGGCAGCTACACCGGGCTCGGCTTCCCCGGCGAGACCCCCGGCATCCTCGCGCCGTACCAGAAGTGGTCCACCTCGCAGCAGTACACGATTCCTTTCGGCCAGGGCTTCTCCCTCAACGCCCTGCAGGCCGCGTCCGTCTACTCGACCATCGCCAACGGCGGGGTCCGGATCGAGCCGACCCTGGTGCGCGGCACCAAGGGCCCCGACGGCCGCTTCACCCCCGCACCGAAGCCGAAGCAGACACGGGTCGTCAGCCAGAAGACCGCCACGTCCGTCGCCCAGATGCTGGAGTCCGTCGTGGACGACGAACAGGGCACCGGCATCAGGGCCCGCATCCCCGGCTACCGGGTCGCGGGCAAGACCGGCACGGCCAACCGTGTGGATCCGGCCACCGGCAGGTACCACGGATACACCTCGTCGTTCGCCGGTTTCGCGCCCGCGGACAACCCCCGCATCACCGTCTACTGCGCCATCCAGAACGCCACCTCCGGCAGCTACTACGGCGGCCAGATCTGCGGTCCCATCTACAAACAGGTGATGGAGTTCGCGCTGAAGACCCTGCAGGTGCCGCCGACCGGCGCGCAGCCCGCCAACCTGCCCGTCGACTACAAGCCCTGATCAGCACCTCGGAAACACCAGGAACCAGCCCGTGACAACGATCACCCCGGAACCCGGGAACCAAGGCGCCGTGCGCCCCTCACTTCGCTCCGGAGCGGGTGCGCCGGGTACGCTCACCGCCGTGCCACACGCTGATCAGTCCCAAACCACCCAGAAGGGCGCTTCCGTGACATATCCGGGACCGCCGCGACCGGTCGAGGTCTCCGCCACACCCCTCGCGGAACTGGCCGATCAGCTGGGTGCCGCCGTCCCGGACGCCGCCGCCGAGGTCACGGGCATCACCCACGACTCGCGCGCCGTGCGCCCCGGCGACCTGTACGCCGCCCTCCCGGGTGCCCGTCTGCACGGCGCCGACTTCGTCACCCAGGCCGCCGGGCTGGGCGCGGTCGCCGTGCTCACCGACCCGACGGGCGCCGAGCGTGCCGCCGCCACCGGACTGCCGGTCCTCGTGGTGGACGACCCGCGCGCGAGGATGGGCGAACTCGCGGCCACCATCTACGGCCACCCGGGCCGCGACCTGCTCCAGATCGGCATCACCGGCACCTCCGGCAAGACCACCACGGCCTATCTGGTCGAGGGCGGTCTGCGGACCGCGAAGTCCACCGGTCTCGTCGGCACGGTCGAGATGCGCATCGGAGACGAGCGCATCAAGTCCGAACGCACCACCCCCGAAGCCACCGACCTGCAGGCCCTGTTCGCCGTCATGCGCGAGCGCGGCGTCCAGGCGGTCGCCATGGAGGTCTCCAGCCACGCCCTGGTCCTCGGCCGGGTCGACGGCTGCGTCTTCGACATCGCCGTCTTCACCAACCTCAGCCCGGAACACATGGAGTTCCACTCCGACATGGAGGACTACTTCCGGGCCAAGGCACAGCTCTTCACGCCGGACCGCAGCCGGCTCGGCGTGATCAACGCCGACGACGAGTACGGCCGCCGGCTCGCCGAGGAGGCGACCGTCCCGGTCGTCACCTTCTCCGCCGAGGGCCACCCCGACGCCGACTGGCGCGCCGAACACGTCCAGGTCGGCCCCATGGACTCGACGTTCACGGTCGTCGGTCCGAACGGCGAGCGCGTCCACGCCAAGTCCCCGCTGCCGGGCCCCTTCAACGTGGCGAACACCCTCGCCGCCATCGTCGCCCTCGCCGCCGCCGGCCTCGACCCGCAGGCCGCCGCCGACGGCATCGCCGCCGTACCGGGCGTCCCCGGCCGCCTGGAGCGCGTGGACGCCGGGCAGCCCTACCTCGCGGTCGTCGACTACGCCCACAAGACCGACGCGGTCGAGTCGGTGCTCAAGGCGCTGCGCAAGGTCACCAAGGGCAGGCTGCACGTGGTCCTCGGCTGCGGCGGCGACCGCGACCGGACCAAGCGTGCCCCGATGGGCGCGGCCGCGGCCCGGCTCAGCGACACGGCCGTACTGACCTCCGACAACCCCCGCTCCGAGGACCCCCTCGCGATCCTCGCGACCATGCTCCAGGGCGCGGCCTCCGTGCCCGCGCACGAGCGCGGCGAGGTGCTCCTCTTCGAGGACCGGGCCGCTGCGATCGCCGCCGCCGTGGGCCGCGCCCAGGCCGGCGACACCGTGCTGGTCGCGGGCAAGGGCCACGAGCAGGGCCAGGACATCGCCGGCGTGGTCCGTCCCTTTGACGACCGCCAGGTGCTCCGCGAAGCCATCCAGAAGACCCAGGGATGAAAATCCAGAAGACCCAGGGGATGAACTTGTGATCGCCCTCTCCCTCGCCGAGATCGCAGCAGTCGTCGGCGGGCAGACGCACGACATACCGGATCCGTCCACGCAGGTCACGGGACCGGTCGTCCGGGACTCCCGAGAGGTGGAGCCCGGCAGCCTGTTCGCCGCCTTCGTCGGCGAGCGCGTGGACGGCCACGACTTCGCGGCGCAGGTCGTCGAGGCGGGCGCGGTCGCCGTACTGGCGTCGCGCCCGGTCGGCGTGCCCGCGATCGTCGTCGAGGACGTCCAGACGGCCCTCGGCGCCCTAGCCCGGCACGTCGTCAGGCGGCTCGGCGCGACCCTCGTCGCCCTGACCGGCTCGGCGGGCAAGACCAGCACCAAGGACCTGATCGCGCAGGTGCTCCAGCGCAAGGCGCCGACCGTGTTCACGCCCGGCTCGTTCAACAACGAGATCGGGCTGCCGCTGACCGCCCTGTCCGCCACCGAGGAGACGCGGTTCCTCGTGCTGGAGATGGGCGCGCGCGGCGTCGGGCACATCCGCTACCTCACCGGCCTCACCCCGCCGAAGATCGGCCTGGTCCTCAACGTCGGCACCGCCCACATCGGCGAGTTCGGCGGCCGGGAGCAGATCGCCGAGGCCAAGGGCGAGCTCGTCGAAGGGCTCCCGGAGGACGGGGCGGCGATCCTCAACGCCGACGACCCGCTGGTCAGGGCCATGGCCTCGCGTACCAAGGCGAAGGTGGTCCTTTTCGGAGAGTCGACCGAAGCGGACGTACGCGCCGAGAACGTACGACTCACGGACAGCGGACAGCCCTCCTTCAGGCTTCTCACACCCTCCGGTGCATGCGATGTGACCATGCGCCTGTACGGTGAGCACCACGTGTCGAACGCGCTCGCCGCGGCCGCCGTCGCCCATGAGCTGGGCATGTCCGCGGAAGAGATCGCCACCGCGCTCTCCGAGGCGGGCTCCCTCTCCCGCTGGCGCATGGAGGTCACCGAGCGCCCGGACGGCGTGACCATCGTCAACGACGCCTACAACGCCAACCCCGAGTCCATGCGGGCCGCCCTGAGGGCGCTCGCGGCCATGGGCAAGGGGCGCCGCACGTGGGCGGTGCTCGGCCAGATGGCCGAGCTGGGGGACGAGGCGCTCGCCGAGCACGACGCCGTCGGACGGCTCGCCGTCCGGCTCAACGTCAGCAAGCTCGTCGCCGTCGGGGGGATTGAGGCCTCCTGGCTGCAACTGGGCGCATATAACGAGGGTTCGTGGGGTGAGGAGTCGGTGCACGTGTCCGACGCACAGGCGGCGGTCGACCTGTTGCGCAGCGAGTTGCGCCCGGGGGACGTCGTACTCGTGAAGGCGTCCCGTTCGGTGGGTCTGGAGAGCGTTGCCCAGGCGCTCGTCGAGACCGGTGCCGAGGGTGAGGTTGCCGCCCGATGATGAAGCAGATCCTGTTCTCAGGAGTCATTGGCCTCTTCCTGACGCTGATCGGCACCCCGCTGCTGATCAAGCTCCTCGCCCGCAAGGGCTACGGCCAGTACATCCGTGACGACGGCCCGCGCGAGCACGCCAGCAAGCGCGGTACGCCGACCATGGGCGGTATCGCCTTCATCCTGGCGACGATCGCGGCGTACTTCCTGAGCAAGCTCATCACCGGTTACCCGCCCACCTACTCCGGGCTGCTGGTCCTCGGGCTGATGTTCGGCATGGGCCTGGTCGGCTTCCTCGACGACTACATCAAGATCGTCAAGCGGCGTTCGCTGGGTCTGCGGGCCAAGGCGAAGATGGCCGGCCAGCTGATCGTCGGCATCTCCTTCGCCGTGCTGTCCCTGATGTTCGCCGACGCGCGCGGCAACACCCCGGCCTCCACCAAGCTGTCCTTCATCACCGACTTCGGCTGGACGATCGGCCCGGTGCTGTTCGTCGTCTGGGCGCTGTTCATGATCCTCGCGATGTCGAACGGCGTGAACCTCACCGACGGTCTGGACGGCCTCGCCACCGGCGCCTCCGTGCTCGTCTTCGGCGCCTACACGTTCATCGGCGTCTGGCAGTTCCAGGAGTCCTGCGCCAACGCGCAGACGCTGACCAACCCGGCCGCCTGCTACGAGGTGCGCGACCCGCTCGACCTCGCCGTCATCGCCTCCGCGCTGATGGGAGCCTGCCTGGGCTTCCTGTGGTGGAACACCTCGCCGGCCAAGATCTTCATGGGCGACACCGGTTCGCTCGCCCTCGGCGGCGTCCTCACGGGCCTGGCCATCCTCTCCCGCACGGAGCTGCTGGTGGCCATCATGGGCGGCCTGTTCGTCCTCATCACCATGTCGGTCGTCATCCAGGTCGGCTCCTTCCGGCTCACCGGCAAGCGCGTCTTCCGGATGGCGCCACTCCAGCACCACTTCGAACTCAAGGGCTGGTCCGAAGTCCTGGTGGTGGTCCGCTTCTGGATCATTCAGGGCATCTGTGTGATTGTCGGACTGGGCCTCTTCTATGCAGGATGGGCAGCGGACAAGTGACCTCCACCTCGGAGCTCTTCGACTTCCAGGGCAAGCACGTCACCGTCGCCGGGCTCGGTGTATCCGGCGTCCCGGCGGCGAGAGTGCTGCACGCGCGCGGGGCGGTCGTCACGGTCGTCAACGACGGCGACGACGCACGCGCGCGTGAGCAGGCCGCCGAACTCCAGGCGCTCGGCATCACCGTGCGCCTCGGCGACGGCGCGACCCTGCCGGAGGGCACCGAGCTGATCGTCACCGCGCCCGGCTGGAAGCCCGACAAGCCGCTGTTCCTGGCGGCGGAGAAGGCAGGCGTGCCGGTCTGGGGCGACGTCGAGCTGGCCTGGCGCCTGCGCGGCCCTGACGCCGCCCCCTGGCTGGCCGTCACGGGCACCAACGGCAAGACCACGACCGTGCAGATGCTCGCGTCGATCCTGAGGGCGGCCGGCCTGCGCACGGCCGCCGTCGGCAACATCGGCGTCTCCCTGCTGGACGCGGTCCTCGGCGAGGAGCGGTACGACGTACTCGCCGTGGAGCTGTCCAGCTACCAGCTCCACTGGGCGCCCTCCCTGCGGGCCGATTCTGCCGCGGTCCTCAACCTCGCGCCCGACCACCTGGACTGGCACGGCTCCATGGAGGCCTACGCCCGCGACAAGGGCCGCATCTACGAGGGCAATCGGGTCGCCTGCGTGTACAACGTCGAGGACAAGGCCACCGAGGACCTGGTGCGCGAGGCCGACGTCGAGGAGGGCTGCCGGGCCATCGGGTTCACCCTCGGTGCGCCCGCGCCCTCCCAACTGGGCGTCGTGGACGGCATCCTGGTCGACCGCGCCTTCGTGGAGAACCGGCAGAAGAAGGCGCAGGAGCTGGCCGAGGTCTCCGACGTCAACCCGCCGGCCCCGCACAACATCGCCAACGCCCTTGCCGCGGCAGCCCTCGCGCGCGCCTTCGGGGTGCCCGCAGTGGCCGTACGCGAGGGTCTCAGGGCCTTCCAGCCGGACGCCCACCGCATCGCGCACGTCGCCGACATCGACGCGGTGGCGTACGTGGACGACTCCAAGGCGACCAACACGCATGCCGCGGAAGCGTCGTTGGCGTCATATGAGTCGATTGTATGGATTGCCGGGGGTCTGGCGAAGGGTGCGACCTTCGACGAGCTGGTCGCCAAGTCGGCGAAGCGACTTCGCGGGGCCGTTCTGATCGGTGCCGATCGTGCCCTGATCCGCGAGGCCCTCGCGCGACACGCCCCGGAAGTACCCGTCGTGGACCTCGACCGGACCGACACTGGGGCGATGCTCACGGCGGTGACGGAAGCGAAGCGGCTCGCGCAGCCCGGTGACACGGTGCTGCTGGCCCCGGCCTGCGCCTCCATGGACATGTTCACCAACTACAACCAGCGCGGTGACGCGTTCGCGGCGGCGGTCCGCGAACTCGAAGCCTGACCCCGGCCGCCTGCCGGGCGGATCTTGGGAGGGACGCGTGGGACGGTCGACGTTCAGTGGAGGCGCCGATGCCCAGTAGCCGTACCGGCCGGCCACCCGTGCAGCGGGCGTCCGGGCGCCCCACCCTTCCCCGGCCCTCGGGCGACAACCCCGCACTACGGCTGTACACGCGCGCGCGGAAGGCCTGGGACCGTCCGCTGACCGCCTACTACCTGATCCTCGGCGGCAGCGTGCTCATCATCGTGCTGGGCCTGGTGATGGTCTACTCGGCCTCCCAGATCACCGCGCTGCAGATGTCGCTGCCGGGGTCGTACTTCTTCCGCAAGCAGCTGCTGGCCGCTGTGATGGGCGGCGTACTGCTGTTCGCCGCTTCCCGCATGCCGGTGAAGCTGCACCGGGCGCTGGCCTACCCGATCCTGGCCGGTGCCGTCTTCCTGATGGCCCTGGTGCAGGTGCCGGGGATAGGAGTGGCGGTCAACGGCAACCAGAACTGGATCGCCCTCGGCGGCTCCTTCCAGATCCAGCCGAGCGAGTTCGGCAAGCTGGCCCTGGTGCTGTGGGGTGCCGACCTGATCGCGCGCAAGCAGGAGAAGAAGCTGCTCAACCAGTGGAAGCACATGCTGGTGCCGCTGGTGCCGGTCGCCTTCCTGCTGCTCGGGCTGATCATGCTCGGCGGTGACATGGGCACCGCGATCATCCTCACGGCCATCCTGTTCGGCCTGCTGTGGCTCGCCGGGGCGCCGACGCGGCTGTTCGCCGTGGTGCTGCAGATCGCCGCCCTGATCGGGTTCGTCCTCATCAAGACCAGCCCCAACCGGATGGCCCGGCTCTCCTGCATCGGCGCCACCGAGCCCAAGGCGGGCGCCGCCGACTGCTGGCAGGCCGTGCACGGCATCTACGCCCTCGCCTCCGGCGGACTCTTCGGCTCCGGGCTCGGCGCGAGTGTGGAAAAATGGGGCCAACTCCCCGAAGCCCACACCGACTTCATCTTCGCCGTCACCGGTGAGGAACTGGGCCTGGCGGGGACACTGTCGGTGCTCGCCCTGTTCGCGGCTCTAGGCTATGCGGGTATCCGCGTGGCCGGACGCACGGAGGACCCCTTCGTGAGGTACGCCGCGGGAGGCGTGACCACCTGGATCACCGCCCAGGCGGTGATCAACATCGGTGCGGTGCTCGGTCTGCTGCCGATCGCCGGCGTCCCCCTCCCGCTGTTCTCCTACGGAGGGTCCGCCCTGCTGCCGACCATGTTCGCCATCGGGCTGCTGATCGCCTTCGCGCGCGACGAGCCCGCTGCGCGGGCGGCGCTTGCGATGCGGCAACCTCGCTTTGGTAGAAAGCGGGCGGGAGGCTCCGGTTTTGGCCGGGCGCCTCGGAGATGGAACACGATGCGACGGCGTGCCTCGGCGGCGCGTTCGTCCGGAGAGCGGTGAATTTCGGTGCATGTCGTACTCGCCGGCGGGGGCACCGCGGGCCACATCGAGCCCGCGCTCGCCCTCGCGGACGCCCTGCGCAGGCAGGACCCGACCGTGGGGATCACGGCCCTGGGCACGGAGCGCGGCCTGGAGACCCGGCTGGTCCCGGAGCGCGGCTACGAGCTGGCGCTCATCCCGGCGGTGCCGCTGCCCCGCAAGCCAACCCCCGAGCTGATCACCGTCCCGGGCCGGCTGCGCGGCACGATCAAGGCCGCCGAGCAGATCCTGGAACGCACCAAGGCGGACGTCGTGGTCGGTTTCGGCGGTTACGTCGCCCTGCCCGGCTACCTGGCCGCCAAGCGGCTCGGGGTGCCCATCGTGATCCACGAGGCCAACGCCCGGCCGGGCCTGGCCAACAAGATCGGCTCCCGGTACGCCGCCCGGGTCGCCGTCTCCACCCCGGACAGCAAGCTGCGTGACGCCCGCTACATCGGCATCCCGCTGCGCCGCTCCATCGCCACCCTGGACCGGGCCGCCGCCCGCCCCGAGGGCCGGCACCGCTTCGGTCTCGACCCGAACCTGCCCACGCTGCTCGTCTCGGGCGGCTCCCAGGGCGCCCGGCGCCTCAACGAGGTCGTCCAGCAGGTCGCGCCCTGGCTCCAGCAGGCCGGCATCCAGATCCTGCACGCGGTCGGCCCGAAGAACGAACTGCCGCAGGTGCATCAGATGCCGGGAATGCCGCCCTATGTCCCGGTAAGTTACCTGGACCGGATGGACCTCGCGTACGCCGCGGCCGACATGATGCTCTGCCGTGCGGGCGCGATGACCGTCGCCGAACTCTCCGCCGTCGGGCTCCCGGCCGCCTATGTCCCGCTGCCCATCGGCAACGGCGAACAGCGGCTCAACGCCCAGCCGGTGGTGAAGGCCGGCGGCGGACTCCTCGTCGACGACGCGGAACTCACGCCCGAGTGGGTGCAGCAGAACGTCCTGCCCGTGCTCGCCGACCCGCACCGGCTGTACGAGATGTCCCGCGCGGCAAGCGAGTTCGGCCGCCGGGACGCCGACGAGCTGCTCGCCGGCATGGTGTACGAGGCGATTGCCTCGCGCCGATAGGACCGTATGACGAAAGGGCAGTGAGCGTGGCCGGACCGACGACCGCCGAGCGCGGTGAACGCCAGCAGGAGTCGTCCGGCCCGCCGTCCGCCCGCCGGCTGGGAAGACTGCGCCTTCGTACGATCGTCATTCTGGCTCTGGCCGTCGTGCTTCTCGGCGCCGGTGCGACCTGGGTGTTGTACGGCTCTTCATGGCTGCGCGTTGACCACGTCTCGGTGTCCGGCACCGGCGTGCTGACCCCCGCCGAGGTGCGCGACGCGGCGGCCGTACCCGTCGGGGCGCCGATGATTTCCGTCGACACCGAGGGCATCGAAGCCCGACTGCGCCGGAAACTGCCCCGGATCGACACGGTCGACGTGGTCCGTTCCTGGCCCCGTGGAATCGGACTGAAAGTGACTGAGCGCACTCCGGTTCTGCTGCTCCGAAAGGGCGGGAACTTCGTCGAAGTCGATGACGAAGGTGTCCGTTTCGCTACCGTTTCGCGGGCGCCGAACGCCGTTCCGATGCTGGAATTGTCCGCTTCCCGCACGGGTCCCGGCGCCGCCAGCTTCCGGCGTTTCGGCACCGACCGGCTGGTGCGCGAGGCGGTCCGGGTGACCGGCGCCCTCCCGGCCGCCGTTGCGAAACAGGCCCGGACCGTCCAAGTCCGCTCCTATGACGACATCTCGCTGCAGTTGGCCGACGGCCGCACGGTGGGGTGGGGCAGCGGCGAGAACGGCCGCGCCAAGGCACGGACCCTCACAGCTCTCATGAAAGCAGCTCCCCGCGCGCGGCACTTCGATGTCAGCGTTCCCACCGCGCCTGCGTCATCGGGGAGTTGACGCACATCAGCGCAGGCCAGCACCCTGGTTGGGCACTGCTACGGCTGATCACATAGGGTGAAAAGAAAAACGGGAGGTTCGGCGTGTTCGTTGAACGGGCGCCACTTGTCGACTTAGTGTCCTGTTCAGAAGACTCCAGGGAACAGACACACTGGTAACCCTAAACTTCAGCGTTAGGGTTCGGGTCGGCGCTACGGACCGTCCCATTCGGCATCCGTCGTCCCGGCGCGGGGCACCGCACGGCGGCGACAACGTAATTCGAGGCGAGAGGCCTTCGACGTGGCAGCACCGCAGAACTACCTCGCAGTCATCAAGGTCATCGGTGTCGGCGGCGGTGGTGTCAATGCCATCAACCGGATGATCGAGGTCGGTCTCAAGGGTGTCGAGTTCATCGCCATCAACACCGATGCACAGGCGCTGTTGATGAGCGACGCCGACGTCAAGCTCGACGTCGGCCGCGAACTCACCCGCGGACTCGGCGCCGGAGCCAACCCGGCCGTCGGCCGCAAGGCCGCCGAGGACCACCGCGAGGAGATCGAGGAGGTCCTCAAGGGGGCCGACATGGTCTTCGTGACGGCCGGTGAAGGCGGCGGCACCGGCACCGGCGGCGCACCCGTCGTGGCCAACATCGCACGCTCGCTGGGCGCCCTGACCATCGGCGTGGTCACGCGCCCGTTCACCTTCGAGGGACGGCGTCGCGCGAACCAGGCCGAGGACGGCATCGCCGAGCTGCGCGAAGAGGTCGACACCCTCATCGTGATCCCCAACGACCGGCTGCTGTCCATCTCGGACCGCCAGGTATCGGTCCTGGACGCCTTCAAGTCCGCGGACCAGGTCCTGCTCTCCGGTGTCCAGGGCATCACCGACCTCATCACCACCCCTGGCCTGATCAACCTCGACTTCGCCGATGTGAAGTCGGTCATGTCCGAGGCCGGTTCGGCCCTCATGGGCATCGGCTCGGCCCGCGGCGACGACCGCGCCGTGGCCGCCGCCGAGATGGCGATCTCCTCGCCGCTGCTCGAGGCGTCCATCGACGGCGCCCGCGGCGTGCTGCTCTCCATCTCCGGCGGCTCCGACCTGGGCCTCTTCGAGATCAACGAGGCCGCCCAGCTGGTCAGCGAGGCCGCACACCCCGAGGCCAACATCATCTTCGGCGCGGTCATCGACGACGCCCTCGGCGACGAGGTGCGGGTCACCGTGATCGCGGCCGGCTTCGACGGCGGCCAGCCTCCGGCCCGCCGGGACAACGTCCTCGGCTCGGCCTCGTCCTCGACGGCCCCGCGTCGCGAGGAGCCCGCCCCGGCGCGGCCGGCCGAGCCCAGCCGGCCGGCCTTCGGCTCGCTCGGCAGCGTGACGCCGAAGGAGGAGCCGGAGCCGGCGCCGGAGCCGGTGCCCGACATCCCGGTCACCCCGCCGGTGACGCCGGCGCCCCGGGCGTACTCGGACAGCGCGGCCGAGGAACTGGACGTCCCGGACTTCCTCAAGTGATAGGACAGCGCGAGAGCGTGAGCGGCGCGCACTTCGCCTTCACCGACCGGTGGGGCGGGGTGAGCGCCGCTCCGTATGAGGAGCTGAATCTGGGCGGCGCGGTCGGCGACGGACCGGAGGCCGTACGGGCCAACCGGGACATCGCCGCCAAGTCGCTCGGCCTCGACCCGCACCTGGTCGTCTGGATGAACCAGGTGCACGGCGCCGACGCGGTCGTGGTGGACGAGCCCTGGGGCGACCGGCCGGCGCCGGAGGTCGACGCGATCGTCACCGCCCGCCGCGGCCTCGCCCTCGCCGTCCTCACCGCCGACTGCGTGCCGGTGCTGCTGGCCGACCCCGTCGCCGGGGTCGCGGCGGCCGCCCACGCCGGCCGGCCCGGCATGGTCGCGGGGGTCGTCCCCGCCGCCGTACGGGCCATGGTCGAACTCGGCGCCGAGCCGGGCCGGATCACCGCCCGCACCGGACCGGCCGTCTGCGGGCGGTGCTACGAGGTGCCGGAGCGGATGCGCGCCGAAGTGGCAGCCGTCGAGCCGGCGGCGCACGCTGAAACGAGCTGGGGCACGCCGGCGGTCGACGTGAGCGCCGGGGTGCACGCGCAGCTCGACCGGCTCGGGGTGCGCGACCGGGCGCAGTCGCCGGTGTGCACGCTGGAGTCGGGCGACCACTTCTCGTACCGCCGTGACCGCACGACGGGGCGGCTCGCGAGCTATGTGTGGCTGGACTGATGGGGCATGACGGACCGTAAGACCGAACTCGCCGCAAATCTGGCGAAAGTGGAGGAGCGCATCACCGCCGCGTGTGTGGCGGCGGGGCGCAAGCGGGAAGAGGTGACCCTGATCGTGGTCACCAAGACCTACCCGGCGAGTGATGTGCGGATCCTGTCGGAACTCGGTGTGCGTCAGGTCGCCGAGAACCGTGACCAGGACGCGGCACCGAAGGCCGCCGCATGCTCGGATTTGCCGCTCACATGGCATTTTGTCGGCCAGTTGCAGACCAACAAGGTGCGTTCGGTGGTCGGTTACGCCGATGTCGTGCAGTCCGTCGACCGTGCCCGGCTCGTCACCGCGCTGTCCAAGGAGGCGGTGCGGGCGGAGCGTGAGGTGGGCTGCCTGATCCAGGTCGCGCTGGACGCGGGCGCGAGCGGCCGGGGGGAGCGCGGCGGCATCGCGCCGGACGGAATCGAAGAGTTGGCCGACCTCGTCGGCGAGGCGCCGGGGCTGCGGCTCGACGGGCTGATGACCGTCGCTCCGCTCACCGGTGAATACGCGGGACGCGAACAGGCGGCGTTCGGGCGGCTCATGGATTTGTCGACTGACCTGCGCCGCGCTCATCCGGCTGCAACCATGGTGTCGGCAGGGATGAGCGCGGACCTCGAACAGGCCGTGGCCGCCGGAGCGACACATGTGCGCGTCGGCACTGCGGTACTCGGAGTCCGCCCCAGGCTCGGGTAACGTCGCCAGGAAGTCGGACCACAGCAGAAAATATGGTCAGTACCTGCGAAGGCGGGCACAACGACCACGTGGATCGCGGGCACTTGGCAGTCGTCAGCCGATCCACCACAGAGCGGAGGACTCAGAGCATGGCCGGCGCGATGCGCAAGATGGCGGTCTACCTCGGCCTCGTGGAGGACGATGGGTACGACGGCCGCGGATTCGACCCCGACGACGATTTCGAGCCCGAGTTGGACCCCGAGCCCGAGCGGGACCACCGACGGCATGAATCTTCACACCAAGCGCACAGCGCACATCAGTCCCAAAGGGACGAAGAGGTGCGAATCGTGCAACCGCCCGCGCCGCGCGAATCGGTGGCCCGTTCAACGGCGCTCGCCGCGGAATCCGGACGTCCGGCGCGGATCGCGCCCGTGGCGTCCATCACACAAGAACGTCAGTCCCTGGAGAAGAACGCGCCGGTGATCATGCCCAAGGTCGTGTCGGAACGAGAGCCTTACCGGATCACTACGCTTCACCCGCGGACCTACAACGAAGCCCGTACCATCGGGGAACACTTCCGTGAGGGCACCCCGGTGATCATGAATCTGACTGAGATGGATGACACAGACGCGAAGCGACTTGTCGACTTTGCGGCCGGTTTGGTGTTTGGTCTTCACGGCAGCATCGAGCGGGTGACGCAGAAGGTGTTCCTGTTGTCTCCTGCTAACGTCGATGTCACGGCGGAGGACAAGGCCCGCATCGCAGAGGGCGGGTTCTTCAACCAGAGCTGAGACGCACAACCAGATCGAAGCTCGGAAGAGCACGGAACAGGGGAGAGGGAAGCGCAGGCGATGAGCGTGTTCGTCACGGTGGTCCACACCGCGCTGCTGGTGTTCCTCGCCGTGCTCATCTTCCGGCTGGTCATGGATTACGTGTTCCAGTTCGCCCGCTCGTGGCAACCCGGCAAGGCGATGGTGGTCGTACTGGAGGCCACCTACACTGTCACCGATCCACCGCTGAAGCTTCTGCGGCGGTTCATCCCGCCGCTGCGTCTCGGGGGCGTGGCGCTCGACCTGTCCTTCTTCGTGCTGATGATCATCGTCTACATCCTCCTCTCCATCACGGGGAGCTTCATGTGATGAGGGTGGACGATACGGTCTTGCCGACTGCCGATGACTACGTTGAGGTGAAGAGATGCCGTTGACCCCCGAGGACGTGCGGAACAAGCAGTTCACGACCGTCCGCCTCCGAGAAGGCTATGACGAGGACGAGGTCGATGCCTTCCTCGATGAGGTCGAAGCCGAACTGACCCGTCTGCTCCGCGAGAACGAGGACCTGCGCGCCAAGCTGGCCGCGGCGACCCGTGCGGCCGCGCAGAACCAGCAGAACATGCGCAAGGGCCCGCCGGAGCAGGACCAGCAGCAGCACCCGCAGCAGCAGGGCATGCGAGGTCCCGGCGCGCCGGTGCCCGCCGGCATATCGGGCCCGCCGCAGCAGCAGATGGGTGGCCCCATGGGTGGCCCGCCCCAGCTGCCGAGCGGTGCCCCGCAGCTGCCCGCCGGTCCCGGCGGCCAGGGCGGCCCTCAGGGTCCCGGTCCGATGGGCCAGGGTCCGATGGGTCAGGGCCCGATGGGTGGTCAGCCGCCCATGCAGCAGCAGATGGGTGGTCCGATGGGCGGCCCCATGGGCGGTCCGATGGGCGGCCCCGGTCAGGGCCCTGGTGGCGACAGCGCCGCCCGAGTCCTCTCGCTGGCCCAGCAGACCGCCGACCAGGCGATCGCCGAGGCCCGCTCCGAGGCCAACAAGATCGTCGGCGAGGCCCGCAGCCGCGCCGAGGGTCTGGAGCGTGACGCCCGTGCCAAGGCCGACGCCCTGGAGCGGGACGCGCAGGAGAAGCACCGCGTCGCGATGGGCTCCCTGGAGTCCGCCCGCGCCACGCTGGAGCGCAAGGTCGAGGACCTGCGCGGCTTCGAACGCGAGTACCGCACGCGTCTGAAGTCGTACCTCGAGTCCCAGCTGCGTCAGCTGGAGACCCAGGCCGACGACTCCCTGGCCCCGCCGCGCACCCCGGCCACCGCGTCGCTGCCGCCGTCCCCGGCGCCCTCCATGGCTCCGGCCGGCGCGAGCGCCCCGTCGTACGGGGGCAACCAGACGATGGGCGGCAACCCCGCCCCGTCCGCCCCGTCCTACGGCGGCCAGCAGCAGATGACCCCGGCCATGACCCAGCCGATGGCCCCGGTCCGTCCGCAGGGCCCGTCCCCGATGGGCCAGGCACCCTCGCCGATGCGCGGGTTCCTGATCGACGAGGACGACAACTGAGCACCGGGCACTAGTACGACAACGGCGTCGGCAGCGCTCCATAGGGCGGGCCCCCGGACTTCGGTCCGGGGGCCCGCCCTTTTTACGCGGGTTGCGTGACCCGTAGGTGTGGCACCGCGGGTGTGACCGGTCGGTGTGACCTGTAGGTGTGAGAAGGGCCCGGCCTCCTCGGTGGAGACCGGGCCCTTCTCGGAGCGTTGGCGTTTACGCCGTGCGCAGCCGGAACGTGAGGGACAGCCCCTCGTCGGTGAACGGCTCGCCGTAGCTGCCGTCGGCCTCACCCTGCCGGAAGTCCGTCGACAGGACCTCGTCGGCGATCAGTTCCGCATGCTCGCCGAGCGCGGCGACCACCGCCGGGTCCGTGGACGTCCACCGCAGAGCGATCCGGTCGGCCACGTCCAACCCGCTGTTCTTGCGGGCCTCCTGGATCAGCCGGATCGCGTCACGGGCCAGGCCCGCCTGCCGCAGTTCCTCGGTGATCTCCAGGTCCAGGGCGACCGTGGCCCCGGAGTCGGAGGCCACCGACCAGCCCTCGCGCGGGGTTTCCGTGATGATCACCTCGTCCGGAGCGAGGGTGACCGTCTCACCGTCGACCTCCACGGAGGCCGTGCCCTCACGCAGCGCGAGGGAGAGCGCGGCGGCGTCAGCGCCGGCGACGGCCTTGGCCACGTCCTGCACCCGCTTGCCGAACCGCTTGCCCAGCGCACGGAAGTTGGCCTTGGCGGTCGTGTCCACCAGCGAGCCACCGACCTCGGACAGCGAGGCGAGCGAGGAGACGTTCAGCTCCTCGGTGATCTGGGTGTGCAGCTCGCGGTCCAGGGACTCGAAGCCGGCCGCGGAGATCAGCGCGCGGGACAGCGGCTGACGCGTCTTGACGCCCGACTCCGCGCGCGTGGCCCGGCCCAGCTCCACCAGCCGGCGGACCAGGACCATCTGCCTGGACAGCTCCGGGTCGATGGAGGACAGGTCCGCCTCCGGCCAGGAGGCCAGGTGTACGGACTCCGGCGCGCCCGGGGTGACCGGCACGACCAGGTCCTGCCATACCCGCTCGGTGATGAACGGGGTGATCGGCGCCATCAGCCTGGTGACCGTCTCCAGCACCTCGTGCAGCGTGCGCAGCGCGGCCTTGTCGCCCTGCCAGAAGCGGCGGCGCGAGCGGCGGACGTACCAGTTGGACAGGTCGTCGACGAACGCGGAGAGCAGCTTGCCGGCGCGCTGGGTGTCGTACGCCTCCAGCGCCTGGGTCACCTGGTCGGTGAGCGCGTGCAGCTCGGACAGCAGCCAGCGGTCGAGCACCGGGCGCTCGGCCGGGGCCGGGTCGGCCGCGCTGGGCGCCCACTGGGACGTACGGGCGTACAGCGCCTGGAAGGCGACCGTGTTCCAGTACGTCAGCAGGGTCTTGCGGACGACCTCCTGGATGGTGCCGTGGCCGACCCGGCGGGCCGCCCACGGCGAGCCGCCGGCCGCCATGAACCAGCGCACCGCGTCAGCGCCGTGCTGGTCCATGAGCGGGATCGGCTGCAGGATGTTGCCCAGGTGCTTGGACATCTTGCGGCCGTCCTCGGCGAGGATGTGGCCGAGGCAGACGACGTTCTCGTACGACGACTGGTCGAAGACGAGCGTGCCGACGGCCATCAGCGTGTAGAACCACCCACGCGTCTGGTCGATCGCCTCGGAGATGAACTGCGCCGGGTACCGGCTCTCGAACAGCTCCTTGTTCTTGTACGGGTAGCCCCACTGTGCGAACGGCATCGAACCCGAGTCGTACCAGGCGTCGATGACCTCGGGCACGCGCGTGGCCGTCTTGCCGCAGCCGTCGTGGCGGCAGGCGAAGGTGACCTCGTCGATGAACGGGCGGTGCGGGTCGAGGCCCGACTGGTCCGTGCCGGTCAGCTCGGTCAGCTCCGCGCGGGAGCCGACGCAGGTGAGGTGGTCGTCCTCACAGCGCCAGATCGGCAGCGGGGTGCCCCAGTAGCGGTTGCGGGACAGCGCCCAGTCGATGTTGTTGTTCAGCCAGTCGCCGAAGCGGCCGTGCTTGACCGTGTCCGGGAACCAGTTGGTCTTCTCGTTCTCCTGGATGAGGCGGTTCTTGATCGCCGTCGTGCGGATGTACCAGGACGGCTGCGCGTAGTAGAGCAGCGCGGTGTGGCAGCGCCAGCAGTGCGGGTAGCTGTGCTCGTACGGGATGTGCTTGAACAGGAGGCCACGCTGCTGGAGGTCCTCGGTGAGCCGTTCGTCCGCCTTCTTGAAGAAGACACCGCCGACCAGCGGGACGTCCTCCTCGAAGGTGCCGTCCGGGCGGACCGGGTTCACGACCGGCAGGCCGTAGGAACGGCAGACCTTGAGGTCGTCCTCACCGAAGGCGGGGGACTGGTGGACCAGACCCGTGCCGTCCTCGGTGGTGACGTAGTCGGCGTTCACGACGAAGTGCGCCGGCTCCGGGAACTCCACGAGCTCGAACGGACGCTGGTACGTCCAGCGCTCCATCTCGGCGCCGGTGAAGGTCTGGCCCGTGCTCTCCCAGCCCTCGCCGAGCGCCTTGGCGAGCAGCGGCTCGGCGACGACGAGCTTCTCCTCGCCGTTGGTCGCGACGACGTAGGTGACGTCCGGGTGCGCGGCGACCGCCGTGTTGGACACCAGGGTCCAGGGGGTCGTCGTCCACACCAGGAGCGCGGCCTCGCCGGCGAGGGGACCGGAGGTGAGCGGGAAGCGGACGTACACGGACGGGTCGACGACCGTCTCGTAGCCCTGCGCGAGCTCGTGGTCGGACAGGCCGGTGCCGCAGCGCGGGCACCAGGGGGCGACCCGGTGGTCCTGGACCAGCAGGCCCTTGCCGAAGATCTCCTTCAGGGACCACCAGACCGACTCCACGTACTCGGGGTCCATGGTCCGGTAGGCGTCGTCCAGGTCGACCCAGTAGCCCATGCGGGTCGTCAGCTCGGCGAAGGCGTCGGTGTGCCGGGTCACGGACTCGCGGCACCTGGCGTTGAACTCGGCGATGCCGTACGCCTCGATGTCCTGCTTGCCGGAGAAGCCCAGCTCCTTCTCGACGGCCAGCTCCACGGGCAGGCCGTGGCAGTCCCAGCCGGCCTTGCGGGCCACGTGGTAGCCGCGCATGGTGCGGAAGCGGGGGAAGACGTCCTTGAAGACGCGCGCCTCGATGTGGTGGGCGCCGGGCATGCCGTTGGCGGTGGGCGGGCCTTCGTAGAAGACCCATTCCGGGCGGCCCTCGGACTGCTCCAGGCTCTTGGCGAAGATCTTCTGGTCGCGCCAGAAGTCGAGCACGGCGTGCTCAAGAGCGGGCAGGTCGACCTGTGCGGGCACCTGGCGGTACGTCGGCGCTGTCATCTGCGAGCATCCTCCAACGGACTTGCTGCCTTCCGTCGGAGGGACGAGAGCCTTCGATCCTGTCTACGCCGTGTGCGGCGCGCTCCCGCGGTACCACCCTCCTTGGCCCTCCGTCGCGCCGTACGCGCCGGTGAGCCCCCTCATTGGGGTCGCGAAGCCGGTTCTACGGACCCGGGACGGGCTTTCTTCCGGCGGCTCCGGGGTGATCTTCACGTCGCGCTCGCCCCCGGGCTCACACCGTCCCCGGGTCGCTCTGGGCTGCGTACGCCGCTACTCGTCCCCATCCACGCTTTTCGCTCCGCCCAGTGTACGGCGCCTCGCGGACAGCGGCCGACCGGATTTCCGTACGGTGTCGCGGCGCGCGGGGCGAGGGGCCGGGATGACCCGAATGGCGAGGGGGTGGCCGCTCGGGTCCGGCGAGGACCGGCTCCGGCGGATTACCCGGCGGGGAGCTGGGCACAACGGATGCAGGCCCGCTGCGCGGGGGGTGCGGGCGGGCGAATCGGGCGGTGTGCCCCGTTGCCGCGGGACTCAAGTCGATTTATCGTCCCAGCACGATTCGCGAGCAAGATCACAATATGTGAAGGGGCCGCGGCCATGGTGGCGAAAAAGACCGCCGTACAGCAGCCGGCGACCGCCCGGCGCAGGGACGCGGCCGCCTCCGGCGCGGCTGCCACCGGCGGTGGGGCCAAGACGGGGGCCGGGAAGAAGACGCTGGCCGGGGGCAAGGGCACCGGGGGAAAGAACGCGGAGCCGGCCGCCGGGAAGCCGGCCGTGAAGCAGACGGCCGCCAGGGAGAAGGCCGCGGGGAAGGCTGTGGCCAAGGGTGCGGCCGAGGGGACGGTCGGCAAGAAGTCCGCGGCCAGGGCGACAGCCGCCGGGGAGACGGTCGCCGAGAGGACCGCCGCCAAGAAGTCCGAGGCGAGGGGGACGGCCGGCAAGAAGGCGGTGGTGGACGAAGCGGCCGTTGAGAAGAAAGCCGGCAAGAAGGCGGCTGCGGTTGCCGAGAAGACGGCCGCGGCGAAGACGGCGGGCGGGAAAGCGGCAGGCGGGAAGGCGGCCATGCAGAAAAGGGCCGCCGGGGCGGGTGCCGCGACCAGGACCGCCGTCAAGGAGGCGACGTCAGCGAAGAAGGCCGCTGCCAAGAAGACTGCTGCCGAGAAGACCGCCGCCGAGAAGGCCACGGCAAAGAAGACGCCGGCCGGGAAGGCGGCGGCCAGGAGGGCGGTCGCCGACGCGGGGGCGTCGGCCGAGGCAGCGGCCTTGGAGCAGGCGGTGGCCGAGAAGGCCGCCGGGAAGAGGACCACGGCGAGGACGAAGGGGGTGGTGGAGGCGGAGGAGACGGCCGTCAGGAAGCCGGCGGCGAAGAAGGCCGGCGGCGCAAGGACGGGCGCCGAGGGCGTCTCCACGGAGGCGGCCCACACGAGCAGGGCCAAGAAAGCGGGCGCGGCGCGGGCCGCGAAGCAGACGGGAGCCACGACAGTGGTTGCGAAGAAGACTCCTGGCACGGCCACGGCGCAGACCGCCGTTCCCAAGGCGCGGGTCGCCGCGGCGGAGCCCGGCGAACTGGCGGTGCGCCCCGGCGAGGACCCCTGGACACCGGAAGAGGTCGCTTCGGCCCGTACCGAGCTGCTGTCCGAGGTGGAGCGGCTGCAGAACGAGATCAGCTCCTCCGAGGCGTCCCTGGTGGGCCTGATGCGGGACTCAGGGGACGGCGCGGGAGACGACCAGGCCGACACGGGCACGAAGAACATCACGCGCGAGCACGAGATGGCGCTGGCCGCCAACGCGCGCGAGATGCTGATCCAGAACGAGCACGCCCTGGAACGGCTGGACGAGGGTACCTACGGCCTGTGCGAGAACTGCGGCAACCCCATCGGCAAGGCCCGGATGCAGGCCTTCCCGCGGGCCACGCTGTGCGTGGAGTGCAAACAGAAGCAGGAACGCCGCTCCTGAGCGGGAGCGGCCGTGCCGTAGTCTCGTCCTCAGTCAGGCACCTAGGTTGAGGGACTCACGTGGCAGAGGCGGAGCGCATCATCGGTACGCCGGACACCCCGGACGACAGCGGCGAGCAGACGTCGGCGGCCGGAGCACCCGCCGGCACCGGCGCCTCCGCCGCGCCCGGTCCTTCCGGCGCGGGCGGGCGCCAGGCGCCCGCCCGGGGTCCCCGCGGGCGCCGGATCGCCCTGCTGTTCGCGGTGGCCGCCTTCGCGTACGCCCTCGACCTGATCAGCAAGACGCTCGTGGTCGCCAAGCTGGAGGGTCACGCGCCGATCAAGCTGATCGGGGACTGGCTGGAGCTGAACGCCATCCGCAACCCGGGCGCGGCCTTCGGCTTCGGCGCGGCCTTCACGATCATCTTCACCCTGATCGCGGCGGCCGTGATCGTGGTGATCATGCGCCTGGCCCGCAAGCTCTACAGCTACCCCTGGGCCATCGCGCTCGGCCTGCTGCTCGGCGGCGCCCTCGGCAACCTCACCGACCGGATCTTCCGCTCGCCCGGGGTGTTCGAGGGCAAGGTCGTGGACTTCATCGCGCCCAAGGGCTTCGCGGTGTTCAACCTGGCGGACTCGGCGATCGTGTGCGGCGGCATCCTGATCGTGCTGCTGTCCTTCCGCGGTCTGGACCCGGACGGCACGATCCACAAGGACTGAGCCTCGCGGGAGTTGTCCACAGGCGGATTCGGGGGGCCGGGGCCCGTCCGGCATACTCGACGGGTGAGCACGATTCCCGAGATCCGTACCCTGCCCGTGCCCGACGGCCTGGAGGGCGAGCGCGTCGACGCCGCCATCTCCCGCATGTTCGGCTTCTCCCGCACGAAGGCCGCGGAGCTGGCCGCGGCCGGCAAGGTGCAGGTCGACGGCACGTTGGTCGGCAAGTCCGAGCGGGTGCGCGGCGGCGCCTGGCTCGAGGTCGAGATGCCGCAGGCGCCCGCGCCGGTGCAGGTGGTGGCCGAGCCGGTCGAGGGCATGGAGATCGTGCACGACGACGATGACGTGGTCGTGATCGTCAAGCCGGTCGGCGTGGCCGCGCACCCCTCGCCGGGCTGGAGCGGCCCCACCGTCATCGGCGGTCTCGCCGCCGCGGGGTACCGGATCTCCACCTCGGGCGCCGCCGAGCGCCAGGGCATCGTGCACCGCCTGGACGTCGGCACCTCGGGCCTGATGGTGGTCGCCAAGTCGGAGCGGGCGTACACGTCGCTCAAGCGCCAGTTCAAGGAGCGCACGGTCGACAAGCGCTACCACACCCTGGTCCAGGGCCACCCGGACCCGACGAGCGGCACGATCGACGCGCCGATCGGCCGCCACCCGAACCACGACTACAAGTGGGCGGTCACGGCCGACGGCAAGCCCTCCGTGACGCACTACGACCTCATCGAGGCGTTCCGTGCCGCCTCCCTGCTGGACGTGAAGCTGGAGACCGGCCGCACCCACCAGATCCGCGTGCACATGTCGGCCCACCGCCACCCCTGCGTCGGCGACCTCACCTACGGCGCCGATCCCACCCTCGCCAAGCGGCTGCGCCTGACCCGCCAGTGGCTGCACGCCGTGCGCCTGGGCTTCGAGCACCCCGGGGACGGCCAGTGGGCGGAGTTCGAGAGCGACTACCCCGCGGACCTGCAGCAGGCCCTCGACCAGGTCCGCGAGGAGACGTACGCGTGAGCGCGCCGTACACCGTCCGGGTCGCCGAGGACTCCGCCGACCGCGAGGCCTGCTTCGCGGTCCGCAAGGAGGTCTTCGTCGTCGAGCAGGGCGTCGCCGAGGACATCGAGTACGACGCCTACGACGCGGTCGCCGTCCATGTGCTGGCGGTCCGTGCGGACGGTGTGCCGCTCGGCACCGGGCGGCTGCTGCACGGCGAGGCCGCGGCGGCGAAGACGGGCGGGGACGCGTCGGTGGGCTCCCTGGGCCGGCTCGCCGTGTCCCGCGAGGCCCGCGGACTCGGCGTCGGCGCGGCCCTGGTGCGGGCCATCGAGGAGGCGGCACGCGCGCGCGGCCTCACCGCGGTGGACCTGCACGCGCAGACCCAGGCATCGGGTTTCTACGAGCGTCTCGGCTACGAGGCCTACGGCCCGCGCTTCCCGGACGCGGGCATCCCGCACCGGGCGATGCGCCGGGCCCTGTAGGCCTGGCGCACGGCCGTCGGGCGGCAGGCGTACCCGCCGGCCGGATGGCAGGCTTGAGGTCTGCCGTGTGATCGTCGACCTCCGGAGCGCCGGCCGTGGATCAGTTGGCCCTGTTGTTCGTACTGCTGCTCGGGGCCCTGGTGAGCGTCCCGGTGGGGGACCGCTTCGGGGTCCCGGCGCCGGTGCTGATGACGCTGTTCGGCGGGATCCTCGCGGTCGCCGACTTCGTGCCGAACGTGGACATCCCGCCGGAGCTGATCCTGCCCGGGCTGCTTCCGCCCCTGCTCTACGCCGCCGTACGACGCACCTCCTGGCGCCAGTTCGCGGCCAACGTCCGCCCGATCCTCCTGCTCGCCGTCGCCCTGGTGTTCGTCACGACGGTGTGCGTGGCGTTCGTCGCCAACGCGATCGTGCCGGGGCTGCCGATCGCCGCGGCCGTCGCGCTCGGCGCGCTGATCGCCCCGCCGGACCCGGTCGCCGCGACCAGTGTCGCCGGGCAGCTCGGGCTGCCACGCCGGCTGGTGTCGATCCTGGAGGGCGAGGGTCTGTTCAACGACGTCACGGCCATCGTGCTGTACCACGTGGCGATCGCCGCGGCCGTGAGCGGCTCGTTCTCGCCGTGGCGGGCCGGCCTGGACCTGGTGCTGTCCGCCGTCGTCGCGGTGGCGGTGGGCCTGGTGCTCGGCTGGGGCGCCAACAAGCTGATGGACCTGCTGGGCGATCCGACCCTGCAGATCGGCATGACCCTGCTGGTGCCGTACGCCTCCTACGTGCTCGCGGAGAAGACGCACGGTTCGGGGGTGCTGGCGGTGCTCACCACGGCGCTCTTCCTCGCCGAGTACGCGACCGACGCCGACGACGTGATGACCCGCCTGGCCGGACACACCTTCTGGGACATCATCGACACCCTGGTCACCGGAGTCGCCTTCGGGCTCATCGGTCTCGAACTGCACAACGCCATCCGCACGGCCCAGGGGCGCTGGGGCGAGATGCTCGGCTGGGCCGCCGCCGTCGTGGGCGTGGTGATCGTCGTACGGCTGCTGTGGCTGATGCCCGCGACCTGGCTGACCAAGCGGCTGCACGCGCGGCGGGACTACGACGAGGAGATCCCGGTGAGCTGGCGGGAGACCGTCGTGATGTGGTGGTCCGGGATGCGCGGGGTGGCCTCGGTGGCGCTGGCGCTGGCCGTTCCGCTGAAGACACGGGACGGATCCCCGTTCCCCGACCGGGACGAGATCATCTTCGTCGCGTTCGGAGTGATCGTTGTCACACTGGTGCTGCAGGGTCTCACCCTGCCGTGGCTGGTGAAGAGGCTCGGGGTGCGGGCCGACTCCGAGCGGGAGAAGGAGTTCGAGAAGGACCTGGCGGTGCGCGCGGCCAAGGCGGCCAAGCGCCGGCTGCGGGAGATCGAGCAGGTGGAGGACCTGCCCGAGGACCTGTCCGAACAGATGCTGCGGCGCGCCTTCGACATCGGGATCCGGATCAGCCCCGACATGGGCGAGGAGGAGCGCAGGGAGGCGCAGCACCAGCGGGCCCGACGGCTGAGGCGGATCCGGCACATCCAGAACGAGATGCTGAGCGCGGCGCGGCACGAGGTGCTCGCCGCGCGCAGCGAGCCGGGGGCGGATCCGGAGATCGTGGACCGGGTGCTCAGACATCTGGACGTGCGCAGCCTGCGGTGACGATGACTGTTTGTCATATGAACATGCCGGTCCTGTGGATAACTCCGCGCGCCGTCGGCGTCCCGCTCCTACGCTCGGATCATGACTCGCAACATCGTGATCAGTGGTGGCGGTACGGGCATCGGACTGGCGGCGGCACGGGCGTTCGCGGCGGACGGCGACCGGGTGCTGTTGCTCGGGCGGCGCGCGGAGGTGCTGGAGAAGGCGGGCGTGCCCGGGGCGCTCACCGTCGCCGCGGACCTGTCGGAGCCCGAGGAGGTGCGCGGGGTGGCCCGGTTCGTCGCCCGCGAACTGGGCACGGTCGACGTCCTCGTGAACAGCGCCGGCGGTGCCGGGCACCTGGAGCCCCCGGCCGGCAGTGACGACCCCCTCGACCGCGTGGCCCACGACTGGACCGTCAACTTCCGGCAGAACACCCTGACCGCCGCGCTCCTGACCGAGGCGCTCAAGGACCGGCTCGCCTCACCCGGCGGCCGGGTGCTCTTCGTCAGTTCCATCGCCGCCCACCGGGGTTCGGGCAGCGGCGCCTACGCGTCGGCCAAGGCCGGGCTGCATCCGTACGCGCACGACCTCGCCCGGCAGCTGGGACCGCACGGCATCACCGTGAACGTGGTCGCGCCGGGGTACATCGAGGACACCGAGTTCTTCGGGGACACCATGGACGAGGCCCGCAGGGCTCGGCTCATCGCCGACACGGTGACCGGGCGCGCCGGCATACCCGGTGACGTGGCCGCGACCCTGCACTGGCTGGCCTCGCCCGCCGCCGGGCACGTCACCTCACAGGTCATCCAGGTCAACGGCGGTGCCGAGCGAGGCCGTTGAGGTCCGGTGTCAGCCACGGCGGGCGCGCGGGAACTCGTGGTTCTTGTGGAGCGAGGTGCCGTCGGGGGACGGCAGCCGGCGCGGCGGGAGCACCGCGTCGGAGTGGCTGACGCGGGGAAGCGCGTAGGGGTGCTCGTCCACCAGCCACGTGATCATCTGCTCGCGGACCGTGACGCGTACCGTCCAGATGTCGTCGGCGTCCTTCGCGGTCACCAGGGCGCGCACCTGGATGGTGTTCGGTGTGGTGTCGGTCACCACCAGGCCGTAGGCACGGCCGTCCCAGGCCGGGCACTGGCGCAGGATGTCACGCAGCCGCTCGCGCATCGCCTCGACGGGCGCGCTGTGGTCGAGGTGCCAGTAGACGATGCCCGTCATCTGCGGGGTGCCCCGCGACCAGTTCTCGAAGGGTTTGGAGGTGAAGTACGACACCGGCATGGTGATCCGGCGCTCGTCCCAGGTCCGTACCGTCAGAAAGGTCAGCGTGATCTCCTCGACCGTGCCCCATTCGCCGTCCACGACGACCGTGTCCCCGATACGCACCATGTCACCGAAGGCGATCTGCAGCCCGGCGAACATGTTGGACAGGGTCGACTGGGCGGCGACACCCGCCACGATGCCGAGAATGCCCGCCGAGGCCAGCAGCGAGGCGCCGGCCGCGCGCATCGCCGGGAACGTCAGCAGCATGGCGGCGATCGCCACGACGATGACGATCGCGGACACCACCCGCATGATCAGCTCCACCTGCGTGCGCACCCTGCGCACGCGGGCCGGGTCCCGGTGCGCCCGGGCGTAGCGGCTGTAGCTGGTCTCGACGATCGCCGCCGCGATACGGATCACCAGCCAGGCGGCGGAGCCGATCAGCACCAGCGTCAGCGTCCGGCCGATGCCGGCCTGGTGTTGCTCCAGCAGTTTCGCCTGGTCGTAGGAGCCTCGGAGCAGGGCGGCGCACAGCACGAGCTGGTAGGGGACGCGAGCGCGGCGCAGCAGCCCCCACAGCGGGGTGCCGTGGTCACGTTCGTCGGCCTTGTGCAGCAACCGGTCGGTGGCCCAGCCGATGGCCAGGGTGAGCAGCACCGAGCCGCCGAGCACGATCACAGGTCGGAGCAGGTTCTCCATGCCTCCGCTTCTAACCGGCGCTCGGCGGGCATGAACATGTGAGTTCGGCGGGTTCCCGGGTACGGCGTGCTCCGGCAGCCTCGCACCGGCTGGCACCATGGCCTCATGAACATCATGCTTTTTCACTCGACGTACGGCCTCAGGCCGGCGGTGCGCGACGCCGCGGACCGGCTGCGCACGGCGGGCCACGAGGTGTGGACGCCGGACCTCTTCGAGGGGCGCACGTTCGACACCGTCGAGGAGGGCATGGAGTTCAAGGAGCGGATCGGCAAGGAGGAGCTGCTGAAGCGGGCCGTGCTGGCGGCGGCGCCGTACTCGGACCGCGGGCTGGTGTACGCCGGGTTCTCGCTCGGCGCCTCCGTCGCGCAGACCCTCGCCCTCGGCGACGACAAGGCGCGCGGGCTGCTGCTCCTGCACGGCACCTCGGACATCGCGCCGACCGCGCATGTGGACGGGCTGCCGGTGCAGCTGCATGTGGCCGAGCCGGACCCGTTCGAGACGGACGACTGGCTGACCGCCTGGTATCTGCAGATGGGCCGCACCGGCGCCGACGTGGAGGTCTACCGGTACGCGGGCGCCGGGCACCTCTACACCGACCCCGGCCTGCCGGACTATGACCGGGAGGCCGCCGAGGCCACCTGGCGGGTGGCGCTCGGCTTCCTCGACGGCCTGAGCGCGCAGTAGCCGCCGGCTACACCGGGTCGTAGGTCCGCTCGACCTTCTGGGTGCCGCTGCGGGTGCGGTAGGAGCGGACCCACTTGGAGGTGGCGTTCGCGTCGGTGCGGTCGGACAGGACGTAGTAGTCCATCTGCGCGCGGTCGGCGGTGATGTCCAGCACGCCGTAGCCGTGCCGGTCGGTGTCCACCCAGTGGACGTGCCGGTTGGCGGCCTCGATCAGCGGCGCGGCGACGGCGGAGACCGTGCCTTCGGGGACCTTGACGATGTCGTCGAGGTTGTCGGAGGTAACCGACGTGATCACGAACTCGGTGGCCGCCGACGGCGACAGCGGATAGGTGCCCGCGTCCACCGGCACGTCGTTGGCCCAGGACATGTGGATGTCACCGGTCAGGAAGACGGTGTTGCCGATGGCGTTCGAGCGCAGGTGGTCGAGGACTTCGCGGCGGTCGTGGGTGTAGCCGTCCCACTGGTCGGTGTTGACGCCGATGCCGTCCTGGGGCAGGCCGAGCAGCTTGGCGAGCGGCTTGAGCAGGTCGGCGGTGAGGGAGCCGATGACGAACGGCGCGATCATCACGGAGTTGCCGACCAGCCGCCACTTGGTGTCGGAGGCCTTCAACCCCGCCTTCAGCCAGTCCAGTTGGACCCGGCCGGTGATCGTACGGTTCGGGTCGTCCACCGAGCCGCTGCCGGCGGACGCCTGCTGGGAGCGGAAGGAGCGCAGGTCCAGCAGGGACAGGTCGGCGAGCTTGCCGAAGCGCAGCCGGCGGTAGGTGGTGCCCTCGATCGCCGGGCGGACCGGCATCCACTCGAAGTAGGCCTGCTTGGCGGCCGCCTTGCGGGCGGTCCAGGTGCCCTCGGCACCCTCGGTGTGGTTGACCGCACCGCCGGACCAGGCGTTGTCGGCGAACTCGTGGTCGTCCCAGATCGCCACGACCGGCGCCTTCAGGTGCAGGGCCTGCAGGTCGGGGTCGGTCTTGTACGCGGCGTGCCGGATGCGGTAGTCGGCGAGGGTGATGATCTCGTTCGCGGGTGCGTGCGGGCGCACGACCGTGCCCCGGGCCGCGTACTCGCCGGACTTGTACTCGTAGATGTAGTCACCGAGGTGCAACCACGCGTCCAGGTCGTTGCGGGCCGCGAGATGACGGTAGGCGGCGAAGTACCCGGCCTCCCAGTTGGCGCAGGTCACCACGCCGAAGCGCAGACCGGACACGTTCGCGTCGGCCGCGGGCGCGGTGCGGGTGCGGGCCACCGGGGAGTCGGTGCCGCCGGACGAGAACCGGAACCAGTAGTCGGTGGCCGGCTCCAGTCCGCGGACGTCGGCCTTCACGGTGTGGTCGCAGACGGCGGTCGCGGTGACGGACCCCTTGGCGACGATGCTGGTGAACGCCTTGTCCTTGGCGACGACCCAGTCCACCTCGGTGTCCGGGCCGACGCCCGAGCCGGGTATCGCGTCCGGGGTCGGGGTCACCCGCGTCCACAGCAGGACGCCGTCGGGGAGCGGGTCGCCGGAGGCGACACCGTGCAGGAAGGCCGGGGCCTGGCCGGCGGCGCGCGCCGGGAGGGCGGCGGCCAGCGGGCCCGCCAGCACAGCGGTCGCCGCCGCGGCCTTGACGACCGTACGGCGGCGGGGCGAGAGGGAGTTGAGGCCCTTGGATGCCTCGGATGCTCTGTATCGACTGGTCACGACCGATCAGGTTACTGATCGGTATGAGCAAGAGCGGGCGAACTCCCAAAGTTCGCCCGCTCTTCACGCGAAGGCCGGTTTCCGACGAGCCGTCAGCCCTTGAGGGCCGCGTCGAGGGCCTTGTTGAAGTCGGCCGGGTTCGACGGCGCGTTCTGGCCGTCGGGGCCTGTCAGCGTCTTGCCGTTCATCTTCAGGGTGGGGGTGCCGTGGATGCCGTCCTTGTCGAAGATCTTCGACTCCTCCAGCGCCCACCTGTCGTAGGTGCCGTCCTTCACGGCCTTCTGGAACGCCGCGTTGCCCTTCAGGGCGGGGACCGTGTCGGCGATCTGGATCAGATAGGAGTCGTCCTTGAACTTGTCGTCGGTCTCCGCGGGGTGCCACTTCGCCGAGTACATCGCGGACTTGTACTCGAGGAACGCCTCCGGGCTGACGTTGAGCGCGGCCCCCAGGGCGCTGAGCGCGTTCTTGGAGCCCACCCCGGGCAGGTTCCTGTCGAGGAAGGTCGCACCGACGTACCGGAGCTTGAACGTGCCGTCGTCGAGGTCCTTCTTCACCGTCGAGCCGACGTTCTGCTCGAACGCCGCGCAGACCGGGCAGCGCGGGTCCTCGTAGATGGTGAGGGTCTTCTTGGCGGTGCTCTTGCCGAGGACGACGGTGGTGCCGTCCGCTCCGCTGGTGTTGGCCGGCTTGACCAGCTTCTTGGTCTTCGCCGCGTCCCACCCGGTGGGCTTGCTCATCTGGACGACGGCATAGCTGATGCCGAAGACCGCGCCCAGCACGGCCACCACCGAGGCGGCCACGATGGCCTGCCGCTTGGCCTTGTCGCGCTTGGCCTGCCGCTCGCGCTCCTGGCGCAGCCGCTCCCGGGCCGCCGTCTTCGCCGTCTGGGTGTTCCGCTTGCTCATGTTGATGCTCTCCATGTGGGACGCGCACACGTCGTACGCGGGATACGTGTGGGGGACTGGATGTGCTCAGGCGTCGCCGCTCAGCGGGCGGCGGCAGCGGGCGAGCACGGCGGTCCACGCCGTCCCAGGGAGTGCACGAGAAGCCGGTCGCGGGCGGTGGCCCGGCGCGGGGCCGGACGCGGCAGCCGGCGCACCGGGATCAGCCGGACGCTGACCGCGGCCACCGCGAGCAACAGGGGCCGGAAGGTGGTGGCGGCGACCGCCCGCACCAGCTGGACCAGCGCCCGCTCGCCCCGGCGCAGCCAGGCGGCGGCGAGCAGGCCCACACCGATGTGGGCGGCCAGCAGCAGCCAGGCGGCCGCCGGACTGGCGTGTGCCAGCAGCGCCTCGGGGTGGCCCTGGGCCTCGGTCACCTGCGCCAGCGGGGTGCCGACGGCACCGCCCTCGCACAGCACCTTGAAGCCGAAGGCGTGCAGCGGGCCGGCGACCGGGCCGCCCGCCCGGCCGTAGCAGGCGTGCTGGCCGGTGGTGAACACCGTGTCGGCGGCCAGTTCCAGCGGGACCAGCAGGGCCGCGATCCGGCCGAAGCCGCGCTCGCGGCCCGCCAGCGCGTACGCGGTGACGAACACGCCGGCACAGACCGCCAGCACGGTCGCCGCCGGCAGCGGGGCCCGCGACAGCAGCACGTGCGACGCGGTGCTGAGCGTCACGGCCACGGCCGTGAACAGCGCCGCGCGCACGGCTCTGAGCTGGGTCCCGGATATGTCCATAGCGAGAGGAGAGTCTGTCACGTAGGCGGTTAAGAGACCCCTAAAGGGTGCCTGTGGGGGCGCGAAGGTTACAGCCCCGGAATGCGGCCGTTGCGGAACAGGTCGACGAAGATCTGGTGGTCGGCACGCGCGCGTGCGCCGTAGCTGTGCGCGAACTCCACCAGGAGGGGCGCGAAGCCCTCCTCGTCGGCCGCGAGCGCCGCGTCGATGGCGCGCTCGGTGGAGAACGGCACCAGGGACTCGCCGGACTGGTCGTCCGCCGCCGCGTGCATGGTGGCGGTGGCCCGGCCCAGGTCGGCGACCACGGCCGCGATCTCCTCCGGGTCGTCGATGTCGCCCCAGTCCAGGTCGACGGCGTACGGCGAGACCTCGGCGACCAGCTGGCCGGCGCCGTCCAGCTCGGTCCAGCCCAGCCAGGGGTCGGCGTGGGCCTGCAGGGCGCGCTGGGAGATCACCGTCCGGTGGCCCTCGTGCTGGAAGTAGCCGGCGATGGCCGGATCCGTGATGTGCCGGGAGACGGCCGGGGTCTGGGCCTGCTTGATGTAGATGACGACGTCGTTCTCCAGGGCGTCGCTGTGCCCCTCCAGGAGGATGTTGTACGACGGCAGGCCGGCCGAGCCGATGCCGATGCCCCGGCGGCCGACGACGTCCTTCACCCGGTAGGAGTCCGGGCGGGCCAGGGAGGAGTCCGGCAGGGTCTCCAGGTAGCCGTCGAAGGCGGCGAGGACCTTGTAGCGGGTGGCGGCGTCCAGCTCGATGGAGCCGCCACCCGGAGCGAACCGGCGCTCGAAGTCGCGGATCTCGGTCATCGAGTCCAGCAGCTCGAAGCGGGTGAGGGAGCGGGCGGCACGCAGCGCGCCCAGCAGCGGGCCCTCCGCGGTGTCCAGGGTGAACGGCGGCACCTCGTCGCTCTTGGCGCCCGTGGCGAGGGCGTGGACACGCTCGCGGTAGGCCGCCGCGAAGACCGTCACCAGCTCGGTGATCTGCTCGTCACTGAGCGCCTTCGCGTACCCGATGAGAGCGATGGACGCCGAGAAGCGCTTCAGGTCCCAGGTGAACGGGCCGACGTACGCCTCGTCGAAGTCGTTGACGTTGAAGACCAGGCGGCCGTTGGAGTCCATGTACGTGCCGAAGTTCTCCGCGTGCAGGTCGCCGTGGATCCACACGCGCGAGGTGCGGTCGTCCAGGAACGGACCACCGCGCTTCTCGGCGTCCAGGTCGTGGTAGAAGAGGCACGCCGTGCCCCGGTAGAACGCGAAGGCCGAGGCCGCCATCTTCCGGAACTTCACCCGGAACGCGGCCGGGTCGGCGGCCAGGAGCCGGCCGAACGCGGTGTCGAAGACGGCGAGGATCTCCTCGCCGCGCTGCTCGTCGCTGAGCTGGGGGACCGACATCGCTGGGTGCCTCCTGGTGCGGTGCATGAATGTGCATGAACGGGTACGACAGCGCTTCCGCCGTCTCCAACGGGCGACGCCACGCGGGAGTGCCCGGTTCCCGCATGAAGGTACGCGGGGAAGCCCGCCGTGTGTCAGTGCCGGGGCATAGACTTCGACGCTGACCCCAGAACCGTCCGCCCGCCCGCTACCGAGTGTTTCCGCCGGAGGCCATACCGTGTCAAAGCCGCCCTTCACGCACCTGCACGTCCACACCCAGTACTCGCTGCTGGACGGTGCCGCGCGGCTCAAGGACATGTTCAACGCCTGCAACGAGATGGGCATGACGCACATCGCCATGTCCGACCACGGCAACCTCCACGGGGCGTACGACTTCTTCCACTCCGCGAAGAAGGCCGGAATCACCCCGATCATCGGGATCGAGGCCTATGTCGCCCCCGAGTCCCGGCGCAACAAGCGCAAGATCCAGTGGGGCCAGCCGCACCAGAAGCGGGACGACGTCTCCGGCTCCGGTGGCTACACCCACAAGACGATGTGGGCGGTGAACAGGACCGGTCTGCACAACCTCTTCCGCCTCTCCTCCGACGCCTACGCCGAGGGCTGGCTGCAGAAGTGGCCGCGGATGGACAAGGAGACCATCGCGCAGTGGTCCGAGGGCATCGTCGCCTCCACCGGCTGCCCCTCGGGCGAGGTGCAGACCCGGCTGCGCCTCGGCCACTTCGACGAGGCCCTGAAGGCCGCCGCCGACTACCAGGACATCTTCGGCAAGGACAAGTACTTCCTGGAGCTGATGGACCACGGCATCGAGATCGAGCGCCGGGTCCGCGACGGCCTGCTGGAGATCGGCAAGAAGCTCGGCATCCCCCCGCTGGTCACCAACGACTCGCACTACACGTACGCGCACGAGGCGGGCGCCCACGACGCGCTGCTGTGCATCCAGACCGGCAAGAACCTCTCCGACCCGGACCGCTTCAAGTTCGACGGCACCGGCTACTACCTGAAGTCCACCGACGAGATGTACGCCATCGACTCCTCGGACGCCTGGCAGGAGGGCTGCGCCAACACGCTCCTCGTCGCCGAGATGGTCGACACCACCGGCATGTTCGAGAAGCGCGACCTCATGCCGAAGTTCGACATCCCCGAGGGCTACACCGAGGTCACCTGGTTCAAGGAGGAGGTGCGCCGCGGCATGGAGCGCCGCTTCCCCGGCGGCATCCCCGAGGACCGCCAGAAGCAGGCCGACTACGAGATGGACGTCATCATCTCGATGGGCTTCCCGGGCTACTTCCTCGTGGTCGCCGACTTCATCATGTGGGCCAAGAACAACGGCATCGCGGTCGGCCCCGGCCGAGGCTCCGCGGCCGGCTCGATCGTCGCCTACGCCATGGGCATCACCGACCTCGACCCGATCCCGCACGGCCTGATCTTCGAGCGGTTCCTCAACCCCGAGCGCATCTCGATGCCCGATGTCGACATCGACTTCGACGAGCGCCGGCGCGTCGAGGTGATCCGCTATGTGACCGAGAAGTACGGCGCCGACAAGGTCGCCATGATCGGCACCTACGGCACCATCAAGGCCAAGAACGCGATCAAGGACTCCGCGCGCGTGCTGGGCTACCCGTACGCGATGGGCGACCGCATCACCAAGGCCATGCCCGCCGACGTCCTCGGCAAGGGCATCCCGCTGTCCGGCATCACCGACCCCAGCCACCCCCGCTACAGCGAGGCCGGCGAGGTCCGCGGGATGTACGAGAACGAGCCGGACGTGAAGAAGGTCATCGACACCGCGCGCGGTGTGGAGGGCCTGGTGCGGCAGATGGGTGTGCACGCCGCCGGCGTGATCATGTCCAGCGAGACCATCACCGAGCACGTCCCCGTGTGGGTGAGGCACACCGACGGCGTGACCATCACCCAGTGGGACTACCCGAGCTGTGAATCGCTCGGCCTGCTGAAGATGGACTTCCTGGGCCTGCGCAACCTCACGATCATGGACGACGCCGTCAAGATGGTGAAGGCCAACAAGGGCGTCGACATCGACCTCCTGGCCCTCCCGCTCGACGACCCCACGACCTTCGAGCTGCTCCAGCGCGGCGACACCCTCGGCGTCTTCCAGTTCGACGGCGGCCCCATGCGCTCGCTGCTGCGGCTGATGAAGCCCGACAACTTCGAAGACATCTCCGCCGTGTCGGCCCTGTACCGCCCGGGCCCGATGGGCATGAACTCCCATACGAACTACGCGCTGCGAAAGAACAAGCAGCAGGAGATCACGCCGATCCACAAGGAGCTGGAAGAGCCCCTCGAAGAGGTCCTGGCCGTCACCTACGGCCTGATCGTCTACCAGGAGCAGGTGCAGAAGGCAGCCCAGATCATCGCCGGCTACTCGCTCGGCGAGGCCGACATCCTCCGCCGCGTCATGGGCAAGAAGAAGCCCGACGAGCTGGCGAAGAACTTCACCATCTTCCAGGCCGGCGCCCGCAAGAACGGCTACAGCGACGAGGCCATCCAGGCGCTCTGGGACGTGCTGGTCCCCTTCGCCGGCTACGCCTTCAACAAGGCCCACTCGGCCGCGTACGGCCTGGTCTCGTACTGGACCGCCTATCTGAAGGCGAACTACCCGGCCGAGTACATGGCCGCGCTGCTGACCTCGGTCAAGGACGACAAGGACAAGTCGGCGGTCTACCTCAACGAGTGCCGCCGCATGGGCATCCGGGTGCTCCCGCCGAACGTCAACGAGTCCGAGGCCAACTTCGCCGCCCAGGGCGACGACGTGATCCTCTTCGGCCTCTCCGCCGTCCGCAACGTCGGCACCAACGTCGTCGAGTCGATCATCAAGTGCCGCAAGGCCAAGGGGAAGTACGCCTCCTTCCCGGACTACCTCGACAAGGTCGAAGCGGTGGTCTGCAACAAGCGCACCACGGAATCGCTGATCAAGGCCGGCGCCTTCGACGAGATGGGCCACACCCGCAAGGGCCTCATGGCGCAGTACGAGCCGATGATCGACAACGTGGTCGCGGTCAAGCGCAAGGAGGCCGAGGGCCAGTTCGACCTCTTCGGCGGCATGGGCGAGGACACGGGCAGTGAACCCGGCTTCGGCCTCGACGTGGAGTTCTCCCCCGACGAGTGGGACAAGACCTATCTGCTCGCCCAGGAGCGGGAGATGCTCGGTCTGTACGTCTCCGACCACCCGCTCTTCGGCCTGGAACACGTCCTCGCCGACAAGGCGGACGCGGGCATCGCCCAGCTCACCGGGGGCGAGCACGCGGACGGCGCGGTCGTCACCATCGGCGGCATCATCTCGGGCCTGCAGCGGAAGATGACCAAGCAGGGCAACGCCTGGGCCATCGCCACCGTCGAGGACCTCGCCGGCTCCATCGAGTGCATGTTCTTCCCGGCGACCTACCAGCTGGTGTCGACCCAACTCGTCGAGGACGCGGTCGTGTTCGTCAAGGGCCGCCTCGACAAGCGCGAGGACGTGCCCCGGCTCGTCGCCATGGAGCTGATGGTCCCCGACCTGTCCAACGCGGGTACCAACGCGCCGGTGATCCTCACCATCCCGGCCACCCGGGTCACTCCGCCGATGGTCAGCCGCCTCGGCGAGATCCTCAGCCATCACAAGGGCGACAGCGAGGTCCGCATCAAGCTCCAGGGACCGCGCAAGACCACCGTGCTGCGCCTGGACCGGCACCGGGTCAAGCCCGACCCGGCACTGTTCGGCGACCTGAAGGTGCTGCTCGGCCCGTCCTGCCTGGCGGGCTGAGCTGATGACGTGCGAAGGGGCGCACCCCCGTCGGGTGCGCCCCTTCGCTGTGCCTGGGCTTCAACTGCCCTTTAGTTGTGGCCGAAGCTCTTCTGCTTCTTGCGGGCAACCTCCGCGGGGCTGCCCTGGATGTGCGTCACCGGAGACTCGTGGCTCTCCTGCGACCGCTGTGCGTGCTCGTGAGCCTGCTCGGTCTGCGGGGCGCGGTTCTGCGGGCCACCCTGCTTGCGGTTCTTGTTCTTGGCCATGGTGATCTGCCTCCTGTGGGGGATCTAGGGGCCAGGGCCGGGATCAGATTCACATATGCCGACATCAGGCGCATGTCGGATAATTACCGTGTGTGACAGGGGTGGTGGATGGGCGGGATCCGCAAACGCCACGCCGAAGATCGAGTTCGGGCCGTTAACCTCCGCGCCGTCGGGCAGACTCGAAGGAAGTCCGAAGCAAAACCTCCCGGGAAGAGGGTGAGTCGCGTGGACCGCTGCATCGTCCTGGTGGACGCCGGGTACCTGCTGGGAGCCGCCGCCAGCCTCCTCGCCGGTGAGCCCTCGCGGTCCCGGATCACCGTCGACCACACCGCGCTGATCCAGGCACTGCGTGAACGCGCCGAGTCGGAGACCGAGCGGCCGCTGCTGCGCATCTACTGGTTCGACGGCGCCCCCGACCGTGTCCCCCAACCGGAGCATCGCCGACTGCGCGTGATGCCCCGGGTCACCGTCCGGCTCGGCGCCCTCACCCGCAGCGACGGGCGCTGGGCGCAGAAGGGCGTGGACGCCGCCATGCACGCCGAGCTGACCGAGCTGGCCCGTAACCGCGCCTGCTCCGACGTCGTCCTCGTCACCGGCGACGGCGATCTGCTGCCCGGCATGATGGCAGCCAAGGAACACGGCGTCGCCGTCCACCTGTGGGCCGTCCAGGCAGCCGACGGCGACTACAACCAGTCAGAGGACCTGGTCGCCGAGGCCGACGAGCGGCGTGTGCTGGACCGCGCCTGGATCACCCAGGCCGTCCGCGCCAAGGAGCTGACCGGCGTCTGCGCCTCGCCGCCCGCGCCCCGGCCCGAGATCGCCGCGATCCTCTCCGCACCCCTGCCCGAGTCCGCGCTCGCCGCGGCGGCCGAGCGGCCGGCCGAGCAGGACGCGCCCTCGTCGGCCGTCGGCGTGACGGCCAACGGCACCCAGGAGCGGGCCGCCGCCTCCAAGGGCGTACCGACGCCGAAGGACCTGGCCGCGCTGCGTGCCCCCGGCGCCCAGCCGGTCCAGCACCCCGCGTCCGCGACCCTGCGCTGGTCCTCGGACAAGGGCTGGGTGGACCGGCCGGGCGTGGTCGCCGAGCCACCCGACGTCGCCTCCATGCCGACACTCGCCCAGCTCACCACGGCCGAGCAGCGCTGGGCCGACCGTGAGGAGGACATCACCACCGTCGGCGGCGACCCGTACGAGGTGGGACAGGTCTTCGCCCGCCGCTGGATGTCCCGGCTCGGTGACCAGACACATCTGCAGAAGCTGTCGCAGATGTATCCGCGCGTCCCGCACCGCATCGACGGGGAGCTGCTGCGCTACGCCGCGCGGTTCGGGCTGCTCGCCCACAAGGACGACCAGATCGACGAGCACGACCGCTACGCCATTCGGGCGGGGTTCTGGCGGGAGATCGACGTTCCGGCCGCCGCCGAACACGCGGGCACCGGGGACTGAGGCCGTTTCTTACCGGTCACGGACAGAAGAGGCCCCAAAGACGAGTAAAGGCCCCCGACCCCGTACTCTCGTCCCTTGTGAGTACGCGCGCGGCACAGGCACTTCGGCATGACGAGGTCGTACGCGTGCGCGGGCTCGGGAAGACCTATCCGGCCGTGAAGGGACGGCGCGGAGCGCCGGGGACCCCCGAGGTGCGGGCCACCGACGGGGTCGAGCTGGACGTGCGGCGCGGCGAGGTGTTCGGGCTGCTCGGGCCGAACGGCGCCGGCAAGTCCACGCTCGTACGGCAGCTCACCGGACTGCTCCGGCCCGACACCGGCAGCGTCGAGATCCTCGGGCACGACATCGTCCGGCACCCCGAACGGGCCGCACGCATCCTCGCCTACCTGGGCCAGGAGTCCTCCGCGCTGGACGAGCTGACCGTCTCCCTCGCCGCCGAGACCACCGGCCGCCTGCGCGGCCTGGACGTACGGCGGGCACGGGCCGAGCGGGATGCCGTACTGGAGGAACTGGGGCTCACGCCGATCGCCGGGCGGGCGCTGAGGAAACTGTCCGGCGGGCAGCGCAGGCTCGCCTGCTTCGCCGCCGCCCTCGTCGGGGAGCGGCCGCTGCTCGTGCTGGACGAGCCCACCACCGGCATGGACCCGGTGGCCCGGCGCGCGGTCTGGGCGGCCGTGGACCGGCGGCGGGCCGAGCGGGGTACGAGCGTGCTGCTGGTCACCCACAACGTCATCGAGGCCGAGACCGTGCTGGACCGGGTCGCCGTGCTCGACCAGGGCCGGGTCATCGCCTGCGACACCCCGGCCGGGCTGAAGGAACAGGTCGCCGGAGAGGTGCGGGTCGAGCTGGTGTGGCGGGAGCGGGCGCCGCTGGAGGTGCCCGAGGTGGCCGTGCTGCGTGAGCGCGCGGTGGAGTCCGGACGGCGCTGGACGCTGCGGCTCGCGCCCGAGGAGGCCCGTGCCGCCGTCGCGACCGTCACCGGCGGGGCCGCCTTCGCCGCCCTGGACGACTTCACGCTCGCCACGCCCAGCCTCGAGGACGTCTACCTGGCGTTGGGCGGCGCGGCGCGGCAGGGGCTGGTGAAGGCATGAGCGCGGCGGCCGTGCCATGCGTATGGGTCTGCGCGACCACCGTGGGGGTCTGCGTGCCTGCCGTAGGGAAGAGGAGCAGCTCGTCGTGAGTGTCGTACCCGCCGAGATTCTGCCGGGCGGCGGCCGGGTCGTGCCGAGGACGGCGCCGGGCGCGGCCGAACTCGGACCGCCCGCGCGGCTGTGGCCGTCGCTGGCGGCCGTCTACCGGGCGCAGCTGTCCCGGGCCCGGGTGGCGCGGATCCCGCTGCTGTTCGTGGCCACCTTCCAGTCCGTCGGCATCGCCGTGATGATGCGGGGCGTCGTCGACAGCGGGAGCGAGGCCCAGTCCGTGGTGGCGGGGTCGTCGGTGCTGGTCGTCGCGTATGTGGCGCTGAACCTGCTGTCGCAGTACTTCGGGCAGTTGCGGGCGAGCGGGGGGCTCGATCACTACGCCACGCTGCCCGTGCCGCCGGCGGCTGTGGTGCTGGGCGCGGCGGCGGCCTACGCGTCGTTCACGGTGCCCGGGACCCTGGTGACGGCCGTCTTCGGGTGCGTGCTGTTCGGGCTGCCGCTGTCCAACCTGTGGATCCTGCTGGCCGTGATCCCGCTCGCCGGGGCCGCACTGTCCGGGCTCGGGGCCGCCTGCGGACTGCTCGCGCCCCGGCCCGAGCTGGCCACGCTGCTCGGACAGCTGGGCATGTCGGCGGCGCTGCTGCTCGGGGTGCTGCCGGCCGACCGGATGCCGGAGGTCGTACGGCTGGCGCGCGATCTGCTGCCGTCGACCTACGGCGTGGAGGCGTACGCACGGACCTTCGGGGCACACCCGGACTGGGCCGTCGTGCTTGTCGACCTGGGGGTGTGCGCGGGTGTCGGAGTCGTCTCGCTGGCCGTCGCGACCTGGGCGTACCGCAGGGCCGCCGTCCGGTGACGCGGCGCACAGCACCACCTGGCACGATGGCAGGGTGACCGCACCGTTGACTCCGCCACCGCACGACAACTCCCCGCACCAGGTCTGGCAGGCGCCGCCGCCTGCCGGGGCGCCGGGTGAGGGCAGGTACGAACAGGACGGCCCCGGGATGAAGACCGAAGTGCGGGACGCCGCCGTGATCACGGTGGCCGTGGCTTTGGGCGGGGTGCTGCTGGGGCTGCTGTGGTGGTGGCTGGCGCCGCATGTGCCGCTGGTCGGCGACCGGGTCGGGAACGGCTGGGTGGTCTACCTCAAGGACAGCGAGGGCGAGCAGGCGGTCGGGGTGGACGGCACGTTCACCCTGCTGGGGCTGGGCTTCGGGGTCGTGAGCGCGGCGGTCGTCTTTCTGCTGCGGCGGCGCGGGGGTGTGCCGGTCGTGGTCGCGCTGGGCGTCGGGGCGCTGCTCGGGTCGTTGCTGGCGTGGCGGCTGGGCGCGTGGCTGGGGCCCGAGTCCGACGTGCTCGCGCATGCGAAGGAGGTGGGGAAGGGGGTCACCTTCTCCGCGCCGTTGAAGCTGGGGGCGAAGGGGGCGTTGCTGGCCTGGCCGTTGGGGGCGATGCTGGTGCACCTCGGGCTCACGGCGTTGTTCGGGCCCCGGGACCCTGAGACGCCCTACCCGCAGCAGCCGTAGCGACGCACCCGCCTCGGCCGGCCGAAACGGCACCGGCCAGGCCGCGCCCCACGCCGCACACACCGGCCCCGCCGTCAAGCGCCCGGGCCCGTGAGTCTCACCCGCTCGGCCGGCCGTAGGCAGTCCCGCCCGCTCGGCCGGTCGCAGGCAGTCCCCCGCTCGGCCGGCCGTATCGGCACGCGGTGCGGCTAGCCTCGGCCGATGGGGGCGAGTACCGCGCTCGTCAGCGTCGCCAGGTCCCCCGGGGACAGTTCCACCTCGAGGCCCCGCCGTCCCGCCGACACGCAGATCGTCTCGTGCGCCGCCGCCGAGTCGTCCAGGACCGTCGGGAGCTTCCTGCGCTGGCCGAGCGGCGAGATGCCGCCCCGTACGTACCCCGTGGTCCGCTCCGCCAGGGTGGGGTCGGCCATCGTCGCCCGCTTGCCGCCGACCGCCGCCGCCAGGGCCTTCAGGTCGAGGGAGCCGGACACCGGGACGACCGCCACCGTGAGGGCTCCGTCGACGTCCGCCACCAGGGTCTTGAAGACGCGGTCGGGGGAGACGCCCATGGCCTCGGCAGCCTCCTCGCCGTAGGAGGGGTGGGAGGGGTCGTGGTCGTAGGCGTGGACCGTGAAGTCCGTGCCGGCCGATGTCAGGGCGACCGTCGCGGGGGTGCCCCCGGACTGCTGCTGTTTCTTCGACTTCTTCGCCATCCGTCTTCCGCCAGTCAGTTCAGGCTCGTCGGCGCCCGCGTCAGCTCGAACGCGGGCAGCGACGGCAGACTACGGATGATGGACGTCTCGGAGCGAAGAAGTTTCAGCTCGTCACGGAGGCGGGACGCGGTGTCGGGGGCTTGCAGCAGCCGCTGTTTCGTCGGGGTGTCGTGCACCATCGCCGCCGCCACCAGGTAGGACACCACCGACGGGTCGTCGGGCAGGTCCGCGCCCGTGGACAGCGAGCGCTCACGCGCGCCCGCCAGCCGCTTCTGGTACTGGCGGAAGGAGCGCAGCACCCCCTCGGCCAGCGCCCCCGCCTCGTCGCCCGGCTCCTCCGGCAGCTCCTCCAGCTCCGCCGTCAGGAACGGGCCCGACGCGTCGACGGAGAGGAGCCGCACCCGGGTGGTACCCGTCGCCAGCACTTCGTAGGTGCCGTCGGGCCGCTCCCTGATCGTCGCCGCGTCCGCCACACAGCCCACGCCGTGGAAGGCCTTGAGCGGGTCCGGGCCGAAGCCCGCGGCCGGCCCGCGTTCGGGCTGCGCCGTGGGGTCCGGCATGCCGGGGGAGCTCGGCGCCACCTCGTAGCCGTCGCGGATGGCCACGACGGCGAACCGGCGCGGCTCGTCGTCCGGTGTCTTGAGCAGCTCGCGCATCAACGCGCGATAGCGCTCCTCGAAGATGTTCAGCGGCAGCACGAGTCCCGGGAACAGCACGGTGTTCAGCGGGAAGAGCGGGAGACGGGCGGTGGTCACGGCGCCCCAGCCTAGTGGTCACCGGCGCGGGCGTGTCCGCCGTGCTCGCCGAGCGGGGCCCCGGCCCAGGTCATCAGCCCCGCGGGGACGGTCCGGGGACCCGGCGTCAGCAGGTGCTCGCGCAGCCGCAGGAAGTGGCCGAGCGGGTCCTCGGAGAACCGCTCCCAGGGGAAGGACGTGGCGTACGGGCCGATCAGACGCAGCTGGGCGCGGGCGTCCTCCCAGCGGTCCAGGCGCATCAGGACGTACAGGAGCTTGTTGCGGATCTGAGCGGGCCACGGGTCGGCCGACGGGAAGCGGGCGGAGAGGTCGAGCGCCCGGTCGGCCGCGGCCTCCAGCCGGGGGCGCGGGACCTCGGGACCACAGCCGTCGGTCAGATAGCTGAAGGCGGCCCGGGCCGGCAGGGCCTGGACGAGCGCGTCGGCCGGGGCGTCCTGTGCGGCCTGTTCGGCGAAGTCGAAGCACTCGTGGTGCGAGGCGCGGGCGGTGTGCGGGGTGTCCCCCCACAGGACGCAGCAGGAGGCGGCCAGGTAGCGCAGCGCGGCCACATGGCAGCCGTAGTGGTGCGGGGCGCGCCGGACGGCCGCCTCCCACAGCTCCTCGAAGTACCGGTGGCCGGCCCGTGAGCCACGCGCGTGGTCGAGGGCGATCCGCCAGGGCACCGGGTCACGGTCGTCGGCGCGAGCGGCGGCGGTGATCAGCGGGCTCACCTCGCGCAGCAGCTCGGCGCGGGCCGGTGAGGCCCAGACCCGGTCCACCGCCAGCTGTGCCTGGACCAGCAGGACGCCGGGGTCGTCCGGGGCGGCCGTGCGCCAGGCGTCGAACCACTCGGAGCGCGAGCGGGCGAAGGCGGCCAGGTGCCGTACGTACCGGTCGTGGTTCTCCCAGAAGGCTGCGGCGCGGGTGTCGGCCAGCAGGCGGGCCGCGGCGTTGTACTCGCCCCGGCCGGCCGCGACCAGCGCGGGCGAGAGCCGGTCGTCGGGCGCGTCGAGCACGGCCTCGTCCCCGGCCGGAGGACGCCCGGCCGGGCGTGCGGAGCGTTTGGTCATCCGGGTGGGGCGGATGAACGAGGGCAGCAGAGCCATGGTGCCGACCATTGAAAGTCCGCAGGTCGGCCGCGCGCCAGAGGCTTCGGGCAAGTCATGGAAAGTTGTATGGCCGACGGTCAAGGACCGGTAAAGGTGATAGGTCAACTTTTGAGTCGTCCGGGCGCAACCGTCACCCTTGTCCCCTCAGCCACGCCGCAGCAGCCGGGTCGCCCCCGCCGCCACCGTCGTCGCCAGGATCCAGCCGAGCAGGATCATCGCGGCCGCCAGCCACTGCCAGCCGCCGCGCAGCTGCCACTGGCCGCCCTGGCCGAGGTCGATCACCGGCAGCAGCAGGTCCAGTGTGAACAGGGCCGGGCTCCAGTACGGGTGGCCGTCGTGGTTCATCGGCGGGTGGTCCGCGTGCGCGAACGCCAGCGTGCCCGCCGCCCACAGCACCGCCATCCACACGGCGGCCCGCCCCGGCCGGTAGCCGTAGGCCACGGTCCAGTCCTGCACGAACCCCCAGACCTTAGCGGCCGGCGGCAGCGTCTCGCGGCGCCGGCGCTGCTTGGCGAGCAGCACCTCCCGGGCGTCCTCGTCCTCCCCGGCCGCCCGCAGCACGGCCGCCAGGCGCTCGTACGGCTCCGGGGCGTACTCGGCGGTGGCCGCCGCGATCCAGTTCAGCCGGCCGGTCAGCGGGAACGGGCCGCGCGGGACCAGGTTCTCGTACACGAAACCGCCCATGTGCAGACTGCCGGGGCCCGGCCAGCTCGCCGCCCGGTCCACCAGGTTGACGATCCGCGCGCCGGACAGCAGCACCTGACCGCGCTGCGGCGCGTCCCCGAGGAAGCGCAGTTCCGGCGTCTGCATCCGGCGCATCGACAGCACCTGGTCGTCGGTGAGGACGAACCGGGCCCGCTCCAGGTCGACGGCGTCCCCGAACCGCCCGTCGTCCAGTCGCAGCCCGCCCCGGCACTCGAACGGCTGAATCCGTGTCCCTCGTGCGGGTGTCGTGCCGCTCAGCAGGGGGCTGCCCACACCGGCCGGGGTCAGGTACAGGGTGCGCTCGACGGTCAGCTGGGGGGCGTTGAGCGCGTAGCGGGAGTACGGGTTGTCGAGGCGCGCGCCGCGCAGGCTGAGCGAGACGCCGACCTGCGCGGCGCGCAGGCTCAGCTCGCCGTGCGACTCCAGCAGCTCCGCCTGCAGGTCCTGGCCGACGGTCAGACCGTCCGCCGCGATCGACCGCCCGCTGCGGTCACGGTGCACCACCGACTGGTTGAGCAGCAGGTCGGTGCCGATGTGCGCGTCCGTCAGCCGGACGCCGTGCTGGAAGCGGCAGCGCGGCAGATGCAGATCGCCCTCGGTGTGCAGCCGGGCGGCCTCCAGCCGGGGCACCGCGCAGTCCACCAGGCGTACGGTCGTGAACCGTGCCTCGGGCAGCAGGACCTCCTGGTCGAAGCGGCAGCCGCGCAGCTCGAGGTAGGGCTGCACGGTGCCGCCCGAGAGGTCCAGGGTGCCGGTGATCCGTACGCCGGTCAGCTTCAGCGAGGACACCCGGCCCGCCAGCGCGGGCGGCCCGTCCAGCAGCAGCCAGGCCACGATCCGCGCCCGCACCGAGCGCTCCGGGCCCCAGGGGTGCCCGCCGTGCGGGTCGTCCACGACGGTATCCCCGCTGCTCAGGTCGTACACGGTGCCGTTGCGGAAGGCCTGCCACATGCCCGCCTCGGCCGCGGTCAGCTCGTCCGGCAGCTCCCCGGCGACGATGCCCGCCCCCTCGGTCACCTTTCTCCTCTCCCGGTCCCAGTGCTTTCGTACAGCCGTTCATGCCCGCTGGGTGACGCCCGGAACACTAGAGGTGAAGGTGATCTTCCGAGTTCGGCCACGTTCTGTATCAGCCATTGATACGCGCCAACGGCTCGCGACGTCGGTCTGAGAGAATTGGGACTGTGATTTCCCGAATCGATCTGCGCGGCGACGCCCTTCCCGAGGGCCCCGCCCTGCGCGACCTGCTGCCCCGAGCCGACTTCGACGTCTCGGCCGCCCTGGAGAAGGTGCGCCCGATCTGCGAGGCCGTGCATCATCGGGGCGACGCGGCGCTGATCGACTTCGCCGAGAAGTTCGACGGAGTACGGCTGGAATCCGTCCGTGTCCCGGCCCAGGCCCTCTCCGACGCGCTGGAAGGCCTCGACCCGGCCGTGCGCGCCGCGCTGGAGGAGTCCATCCGCCGCGCCCGTCTGGTCCACCGCGAGCAGCGCCGCAGCACGCACACCACGCAGGTCGTGCCCGGCGGCTCCGTCACCGAGAAATGGGTGCCGGTCGACCGCGTGGGGCTGTACGCACCGGGCGGCCGCAGCGTGTACCCGTCCTCCGTGATCATGAACGCCGTCCCGGCGCAGGAGGCCGGCGTCCCCTCGATCGCGCTCGCCTCCCCGCCCCAGGCGGAGTTCGGCGGGCTGCCGCACCCCACGATCCTCGCCGCGTGCGCACTGCTCGGCGTGGACGAGGTCTACGCGGCCGGCGGCGCCACCGCCGTCGCGATGTTCGCCTACGGCACCGAGTCCTGCCCGCCGGCCAGCATGGTCACCGGCCCCGGCAACATCTGGGTCGCCGCCGCCAAGCGCTTCTTCACCGGCAGGATCGGCATCGACGCGGAGGCCGGCCCCACGGAGATCGCGATCCTCGCGGACGACACCGCCGACCCGGTGCACGTGGCCGCGGACCTGATCAGCCAGGCCGAGCACGACCCGCTCGCGGCGGCCGTGCTGGTCACCGACTCCGTCGAGCTGGCGGAAGCGGTGGAGAAGGAGCTGGAGCCCCAGGTCGCGGCCACCAAGCACGTCGAGGACCGGATCGTGCCCGCCCTCAGGGGCCGGCAGTCCGCGATCGTGCTGGTCGACGGCGTCGAGGAAGGCCTCAGGGTCGTCGACGCGTACGGCGCCGAGCACCTGGAGATCCAGACCGCCCAGGCGGCCCGGGTCGCCGACCGGGTGCGCAACGCGGGCGCGATCTTCATCGGCCCCTGGGCCCCCGTCTCGCTCGGCGACTACGCGGCCGGGTCCAACCACGTCCTGCCCACCGGCGGCTGCGCCTGCCACTCCTCGGGCCTGTCCGTGCAGTCCTTCCTGCGCGGTATCCACATCGTCGACTACACGAAGGACGCGCTGGCCGAGGTCGCGCATCACGTGGTGACGCTGGCGGAGGCGGAGGACCTGCCGGCGCACGGCGCGGCGGTCAAGGCGCGGTTCGGCTGGAAGGTACCCGAGAGCAAGTGAGCGACGTGAGGATCGACGATCTTCCCGTACGGGACGAACTGCGCGGCAAGTCCCCCTACGGCGCGCCCCAGTTGGACGTCCCCGTACGGCTGAACACCAACGAGAACCCCTACCCGCTGCCCGAGCCGCTGGTCGAGCGGATCGCGGAGCGGGTGCGGGAGGCCGCCCGTGACCTGAACCGCTATCCCGACCGGGACGCGGTCCAGCTGCGCACCGAGCTGGCCAAGTACCTGACGAAGACCGGGAAGTACCCCCTCGGCATCGAGAACGTGTGGGCCGCCAACGGCTCCAACGAGGTCATCCAGCAGTTGCTGCAGACCTTCGGCGGACCGGGCCGTACGGCGATCGGCTTCGAGCCGTCGTACTCGATGCACGCGCTCATCGCACGCGGCACGGGCACGGGCTGGATCCCGGGTCCGCGGGGCGAGGACTTCACGATCGACCTCGCCGCCGCCGAGCGGGCGATCGCCGAGCACAAACCGGACGTCGTCTTCATCACCACCCCCAACAACCCCACCGGCAACGCGGTGGCGCCGGAGACGGTCCTCGCGCTGTACGAGGCGGCCCAGGCGGCCAAGCCGTCGATGGTGATCCTGGACGAGGCCTACGTCGAGTTCAGCCACGGTCAGTCGCTGCTGCCGCTGCTCCAGGGCCGCCCGCACCTGGTCGTCTCCCGGACCATGTCGAAGGCGTTCGGCGCGGCGGGCCTCCGCCTCGGCTACCTCGCCGCCGACCCCGCGGTCGTGGACGCCGTCCAGCTCGTACGGCTGCCCTACCACCTGTCGGCCATCACCCAGGCGACCGCCCTGGCCGCGCTGGAGCACACCGACACGCTGCTGGGCTATGTCGAGCAGCTGAAGTCGGAGCGGGACCGGCTGGTCGCCGAGCTGCGCGCGATCGGTTACGAGGTCACCGAGTCCGACGCGAACTTCGTGCAGTTCGGCCGGTTCGCCAGCGCCCACGAGGTCTGGCAGAAGATCCTCGACCGGGGCGTCCTGGTGCGGGACAACGGCGTACCGGGGTGGCTGCGGGTGTCCGCGGGGACCCCCGAAGAGAACGACGCGTTCCTCGACGCGGTACGGGACTTGAAGAAGGAGCTTGAGGCATGAACCGCGTTGGACGCGTGGAGCGCACCACCAAGGAAACCTCGGTCCTCGTCGAGATAGACCTCGACGGCACCGGCCGGACCGACATCGCCACGGGCGTCGGCTTCTACGACCACATGCTCGACCAGCTCGGCCGGCACGGTCTGTTCGACCTGACCGTGAAGACCGACGGCGACCTGCACATCGACTCGCACCACACCATCGAGGACACCGCCCTCGCGCTCGGCGCCGCCTTCAAGCAGGCGCTCGGCGACAAGGTGGGGATCTACCGGTTCGGAAACTGCACGGTCCCCCTGGACGAGTCCCTCGCCCAGGTCACCGTGGACCTGTCCGGCCGCCCGTACCTCGTGCACACCGAGCCCGAGAACATGGCGCCGATGATCGGCGAGTACGACACCACGATGACCCGGCACATCCTGGAGTCCTTCGTGGCCCAGGCGCAGATCGCGCTGCACGTGCACGTGCCCTACGGGCGCAACGCGCACCACATCGTGGAGTGCCAGTTCAAGGCCCTTGCCCGGGCTCTGCGTTACGCCTCCGAGCGTGACCCGCGCGCGGCCGGCATCCTCCCCTCCACGAAGGGCGCGCTGTAAAGCCATGAACGGCCTCTCCACCCTGCTGATCGTCGTCGGCCTCTTCCTGGTCGGCGGCATCGTCTCCTTCGTCAAGCAGAAGATGCCCGCGAGCCTGATCGTGCTGCTCTCCATCGGCGCGGGCCTGTGCCTCGTCGCGGGCGTCATGCGGCTGGAGGTGTGGAATTGAGCACCAAGAAGGTCGTGGTCTTCGACTACGGCTTCGGCAACGTCCGCTCCGCCGAACGCGCCCTCGCGCGCGTGGGCGCCGATGTCGAGATAACGCGTGACTTCGACAAGGCCATGAACGCCGACGGGCTGCTGGTGCCGGGCGTCGGCGCGTTCGCCGCCTGCATGCAGGGCCTGCGCGGGGCGCGCGGCGACTGGGTGGTCGACCGGCGGCTGTCCGGAGGCCGGCCCGTGATGGGCATCTGTGTCGGTATGCAGATCCTGTTCGCGCGCGGCATCGAGCACGGCGTCCAGGCCGAGGGCCTGGACGAGTGGCCGGGCACCGTCGAGCCGCTCCAGGCCGAGGTCGTCCCCCACATGGGCTGGAACACCGTCGACGCCCCGGCCGACTCGGAGCTGTTCGCCGGCCTGGACGCCGACGCGCGCTTCTACTTCGTGCACTCCTACGCCGTCCACGACTGGCAGCTGGAGTCGCACAACCCGGTGATCGCGGCCCCCAGGGTCACCTGGTCGACGCACGGCAAGCCGTTCGTGGCCGCCGTGGAGAACGGCGCCCTGTGGGCCACGCAGTTCCACCCCGAGAAGTCCGGCGACGCCGGCGCCCAGCTCCTCACCAACTGGATCGGAACCCTGTAGACCATGGCCAAGCTCGAACTCCTCCCCGCCGTCGACGTCCGCGACGGCCAGGCCGTCCGCCTCGTGCACGGCGAGTCCGGGACCGAGACGTCCTACGGCTCCCCGCTGGAGGCCGCCCTCGCCTGGCAGCGGTCCGGCGCCGAGTGGCTGCACCTGGTCGACCTGGACGCGGCTTTCGGCACGGGCGACAACCGCGACCTGATCGCCGAGGTCGCGGGGGCGATGGACATCAAGGTGGAGCTGTCCGGCGGCATCCGAGACGACGCCTCCCTCGCCGCGGCCCTCGCCACCGGCTGCACGCGCGTGAACCTGGGCACCGCCGCCCTGGAGACCCCCGAGTGGGTCGCCAAGGTCATCGCCGAGCACGGCGACAAGATCGCCGTCGGTCTTGACGTGCGCGGCACCACCCTGCGCGGCCGTGGCTGGACCCGTGACGGCGGCGACCTCTACGAGACGCTGGAGCGCCTCAACAAGGAGGGCTGCGCCCGTTACGTCGTCACCGACATCGCCAAGGACGGCACGCTGCAGGGCCCGAACCTGGAGCTGCTGAAGAACGTGTGCGCGGCGACGGACCGCCCGGTGGTGGCCTCCGGCGGCGTGTCGTCCCTGGACGACCTGCGCGCCATCGCCGAGCTGGTACCCCTCGGTGTCGAGGGCTCCATCGTCGGGAAGGCCCTGTACGCGAAGGCGTTCACCCTGGAAGAGGCCTTGGAGGCTGTGTCGTCATGACGTCCGAAGCCGTGCGGCGCGTGCAGAGCGGAAGTCCCTGGGAAGAGAGTTTCGGTTTCGCACGTGCCGTCGCGGCGGGCGACCGGGTGCTGGTGGCCGGCACGACGTCCTTCCGGGGCGATGTGCTCTACGGCGAGGGCGATCCGTACGAACAGGCCAAGGTGGCCTTCACCAGCGCCCTCGAGGCGATCGGTGAGTTCGGGCTCGGTATCGGGTCCGTGATCCGGACGCGGATGTACCTGACCCATGTGCGGGACGTGGACGCCGTCGGCCGGGCGCACAAGGAGATCTTCGACTCCGTACGCCCGGTCTCGACCCTGCTGGTCGTGGAGGGCTTCGTCGACCCGCGCATCCTGGTCGAAGTGGAACTAGAAGCATTCAGAGGCCAGTAGGGCCTTCTAAGGAGCCGTGACCTCATGACCCTGGCGGTCCGAGTCATCCCCTGCCTGGACGTGGACAACGGCCGGGTCGTCAAGGGCGTCAACTTCCAGAACCTGCGCGACGCGGGTGACCCCGTCGAGATGGCCAAGGTGTACGACGCCGAGGGCGCCGACGAGCTGACGTTCCTGGACATCACCGCGTCCTCCGGCAACCGGGAGACGACGTACGACGTGGTGCGCCGCACCGCGGAGCAGGTGTTCATCCCGCTGACGGTCGGCGGCGGTGTCCGCACGGCCGAGGACGTGGACAGGCTGCTGCGGGCGGGCGCCGACAAGGTGGGCGTGAACACCGCCGCGATCGCCCGCCCCGACCTGATCCGTGAGATCGCCGAACGCTTCGGCCGGCAGGTGCTGGTGCTGTCGGTGGACGCGCGCCGCACCGAGTCGGGTTCCTTCGAGGTGACGACCCACGGCGGCCGCAAGGGCACCGGCATCGACGCCGTCGAGTGGGCGCACCGGGCGGCCGAGCTGGGCGCCGGCGAGATCCTCCTCAACTCCATGGACGCGGACGGCACCAAGGACGGCTACGACCTGGAGATGATCGCGGCGGTCCGCAAGCACGTGACGGTCCCCGTGATCGCCTCCGGTGGCGCCGGCAAGTTGGCGGACTTCCCGCCGGCCATCGAGGCGGGCGCCGACGCCGTGCTCGCCGCCTCGGTCTTCCACTTCGGGGATCTGCGGATCGGCGAGGTGAAGCAGACGCTGCGGGAGGCGGGGCACCCCGTCAGGTAGCCGCGAGGGCCCCGGCCGCCCCTGGGTGGCCGGGGCCCCCTTGATCGCGAATAGGAAAGGAAAGTTGCGCAAAACAGATTGCGCAACTTTCCCTTCCTACCTAGCGTGGCGGCATGGCAGAACCCGAGGCAGGACGTGAGAGGGACCGCCGGATCAAGGACGTGGGCACGCTCAAGGCGCTCGCGCATCCACTGCGGGCGCAGCTGTACCGGCTCCTGATCATCGCGCGGACGGCGACCGCGTCCCAGCTCGCCGAGCAGGTCGACGAGGCCGTCTCGCTGGTCAGCTACCACCTGCGCAAGCTGGCCGGGCACGGGCTGATCGAGGAGGCTAAGGCGCGGAGCGCGGACGGCCGGGAGCGCTGGTGGCAGCCCGCGTCCGAAGGGGTCTCCATCCATGACGAGGACTTCCGCGACGCCCCCGAGAAGGCCGCCGCACACACCGCGGCCAGCCGCCTCTTCTTCGAGCAGCGCGCCGACATGTACCGGCGCCACCTGGACGAGCGGGCCCACTGGAGCGAGGCGTGGACGGCGGCGTCCGACTCCTCGGAGTGGCTGCTGAAGCTCACGGCGGACGAACTGGCCGAGCTGCGGCAGCGGATGAACGACCTGGTGCGCACGTACGAGGAGCGGGGCCGGGCCGCCGTCGCCGCCGGCGACACCGAGGGCCGCGAGAACGTCGCGGTGCACACGTACGGCTTCCCCTTCCGCCTCTGAGAGGACGGTCCGCACCGTGACCGGCACGCTCACGTCCCCGCCCGGCCTGGACGACAGGCCGGCCCACCGCGACCCCAACGTCCTGCGCTGGCTCGGCGCGTACCTCTCCTCGGCGATCGGCGACAACGTCTACTACGTCGCCCTGTCCTGGGCCGCCGTCCAGTCCGGCACTCCCGCTCAGGCCGGTCTGGTCACGGCGGCGAGCGCGCTGCCGAGGGCCCTGCTGATGCTGGGCGGGGGAGTGGTCGCCGACCGCTACGGCCCGCGCCGCGTGATCCTCGGCAGTACCGCTGTCCGCAGTGCACTGATCGTCACCGCCGCCGTCCTGCTCTACGCCACCGCTCCCGGCCTGTGGGCCCTGGGCGCGGTCGCGGTCCTCTTCGGTGTGGTGGACGCCGTGTTCCTGCCCGCCGCCGGTGCGCTGCCGGCCCGGCTCACCGGGCCCGGCCAGCTCGCGCGGGTGCAGGGCATGCGGGGTCTGGCCACCCGGCTCGCCAACGTCCTCGGCGGTCCGTTCGGCGGCCTCGGCATCGCCCTGGGCGGCACCGCCGGCGCGTTCGGGCTCGCCGCGCTCCTGGTTGGCATGTCCCTGCCCTTGTTGTCGGGGGTCCGGGTCGGACCGCTGCCTCCGGACGAGCGGCAGACCCGGCGTGCCGTCCTCGCCGAGCTGCGGGACGGGCTGCGCCGCATCCGCGAGGACGCCGTCCTGCGCCCGCTGGTGCTCGCCGCGGCCCTGAGCGACCTCGGCTTCGTGGGCCCGATGAACCTCGGCCTGACCCTCCTCGCGCAGGCGCGGGGCTGGGGTTCCGCCGGGCAGGGCTGGATGCTGGCCGGCTTCGGGGGGGGGGGGGGGGTGGGGTGCCGGGTGGGCCCCTAGCGCGGGAGGTGGACCCCCCCGTGGGCGCCGGCCCCCTCAAACAGGGGAGTCGGGGGAGGGGGGAAAACG
>NZ_JBVJVZ010000001.1:953855-1018552 GCF_055603245.1 Streptomyces sp. NPDC037290
AGACGTTTTGTTCTTGGTGATCCGGATAAACCTCGGCCGCCCCTTCTCCGGGCAGGCGGGGGGGTGGGGTGCGGGGGGGGGGGGTGGGGTGTTGGCCTTCTTCGGCACCGGCGCCGGTCCCGCCTCGCTGCTGCTCACCTGGCGCGGCCGGGTCCCCCGCGCGGGCGCCGTCGCCGCCGCCAGCGGGCTCGTCGGGGCCGGGGCCATCGCGCTGCTCGCCCAGGTGCCGACCGTTCCCGCCGCGACCGGCGTGGCGCTGCTCATCGGACTGTCGGCCGGGACGGCCGGAGCACTGGCCGGGGCCCTGGTGCAGAGCCGGGCCGGCGCCGCTTACATGGGGCGGGTCACCGCCGTCACCACCCTGGTCGGCTTCGGCGTCGCACCGCTCACCTTCCCCCTGGTCGGCGGTGCCGCCGCCCTGTGGGGCATCGCGCCGGTGTTCGCGGCCTGCGCCGCGGTCGACGCGCTCGGTGGAATCGTCGTCCTGTGCTCCGGCGCGCTGCGCCGTGCGGAACTTCCCCGCTGACCCTCACCCTTTCGGCCGGGCCGTGGGGGTGCGGCCCCTCAGATGCCCAGCTGCCTGGACTCGTGCAGCTTGCTGATCGCGTCCGCCTCGCCGTCCACCTGCACCTTGGCCGCGTCCTGCCGGCCGAAGGCGAACATCAGCAGCTCCGACGGCTCTCCGGTCACCGTCACCACCGGGGCTCCCCGGTGCGCCACCGCCGTCTGCCCGTCCGGGCGGCGCAGCACCAGACCCGTCGGCACACCCCGGGCCACCAGCCGGGCGGTGCGCTCCAGCCGGGACCACAGGGCGTCCTGGAAGACCGGGTCCAGCTCGCGCGGCGTCCAGTCCGGCTGGGCGCGGCGGACGTCCTCTGTGTGGACGTAGAACTCGACGATGTTGGCCGCCTCGTCGACCTGCTTGAGCTGGAAGGGCGAGAAGCGCGGCGGGCCGGTACGGATCAGCTGGATCAGCTCCTCGTACGGCTTCGCGGTGTACTCGGCCATCACCTTCTCCAGGCGAGGCGCGAGCTGCTTGATCAGCGTGCCCCCGGCCGCGTCCGGGCGGCGCTCGCGCACGATCACGTGCGCGGCCAGGTCCCGGGTGCGCCAGCCCTCGCAGAGGGTCTCCGCGTCCGGACCGACGGTTTCCAAGAGGTCGGCGAGCAGCAGCCGTTCACGCTTGGCGAAGGTCGACATGGGGTCAGCCTACGACCAGGCGGCGAGTCCGCGCAGTGGACACGGCAGCGGCACTGTCGTACCCGCGCGGCACAATGGCACCCATGACCAGTACGACCGGGATGCCCCGGCCCAGCAGCCTCGACCCGGAGATCGCCGCCCGCCTCAAGCGCAGCGCCGACGGCCTCCTGCCCGCCATCGCCCAGCAGTACGACACCGGTGAGGTGCTCATGCTCGGCTGGATGGACGACGAGGCGCTGCACCGCACGCTGACCACCGGCCGCTGCACCTACTGGTCCCGCAGCCGCCGGGAGTACTGGGTCAAGGGCGACACCTCGGGCCACGTCCAGTGGGTGAAGTCGGTCGCGCTGGACTGCGACGCCGACACCGTGCTGGTCAGGGTCGACCAGGTGGGCGCGGCCTGCCACACCGGCGCGCGCACCTGCTTCGACGAGGACGTGCTCCTCAAGGACGCGGATTCCGCCGCTCCGGCATCCGATCAGTAAGGTCAGCCGCCATGGACCTCGAGACCTTCCGCAAGCTCGCCACCGACCGGCGTGTCATCCCGGTCACGCGCAAGCTCCTCGCCGACGGCGACACCCCCGTCGCGCTCTACCGCAAACTGGCCGCCGAACGCCCCGGCACCTTCCTGCTGGAGTCCGCGGAGAACGGCCGCTCCTGGTCCCGGTACTCCTTCGTCGGCGTCCGGTCCGCCGCCACGCTGACGGAACGCGACGGACAGGCCCACTGGCTCGGCACCCCACCGGTCGGCGTGCCCGTCGAGGGCGACCCCTTGAAGGCCCTGCGCGCCACCATCCAGGCCCTGCACACCCCGCACCAGGAGGACCTGCCGCCCTTCACCGGCGGCATGGTCGGCTATCTGGGCTACGACATCGTGCGCCGCCTGGAGAAGGTCGGCCCCGGCGAGCGCGACGACCTGGAGCTGCCCGAGCTGACCATGCTCCTGACCAGCGATCTCGCCGTCATGGACCACTGGGAGGGCTCGGTCCTGCTGATCGCCAACGCGATCAACCACAACGACCTCGACACCGGCGTGGACGAGGCCCACGCCGACGCCGTGGCCCGCCTCGACGCCATGGAGGCCGACCTCACGCGCGCGGTCGCCCAGCCACCGGCCGTCCTGCCGCCCTCCGAGCTGCCCGAGTACACCGCGCTGTGGGGCGGCCCGGACTTCCGGGTGGCCGTCGAGGACATCAAGGAGCGCATCCGCGCGGGCGAGGCCTTCCAGGTCGTGCCCTCCCAGCGCTTCGAGACCCCGTGCACGGCGAGCGCGCTCGACGTCTACCGCGTCCTGAGGGCCACCAACCCCTCGCCGTACATGTACCTGTTCCGCTTCGACGGCTTCGACGTCGTCGGCTCGTCCCCCGAGGCCCTGGTGAAGGTCGAGGACGGGCGGGCGATGGTCCACCCCATCGCCGGCACCCGGCCCCGCGGGACCACCCCCCAGGAGGACCAGGCGCTCGCCGAGGAACTGCTCGGCGACCCCAAGGAGCGCGCCGAGCACCTGATGCTGGTGGATCTGGGCCGCAACGACCTGGGCCGGGTCTGCGAGCCCGGTTCCGTCGAGGTGGTCGACTTCATGTCCATCGAGCGGTACTCGCACGTGATGCACATCGTCTCCACCGTCACCGGCAGGGTGGCCGAGGGCCGCACCGCCTTCGACGTGCTCACCGCCTGCTTCCCGGCGGGCACCCTGTCCGGCGCTCCCAAGCCGCGCGCGATGCAGATCATCGACGAACTGGAGCCGTCCCGCCGCGGCCTGTACGGCGGCTGTGTCGGCTACCTGGACTTCGCGGGCGACTCCGACACCGCGATCGCCATCCGTACCGCCCTGCTCAGGGACGGCACGGCCTACGTCCAGGCCGGAGCCGGCATCGTCGCCGACTCCGACCCGGTGGCGGAGGACCAGGAGTGCCGCAACAAGGCGGCGGCGGTCCTGCGCGCGGTGCACACGGCCAACCGGCTGGGCAGACAGGGCGCTTCCGGGTAGGTGGGGCGCTTCTCATACGAACCCCGGGTGACGGTTCGCCCGGGGTTCAGGCGATAGTGGAGTACGTGACTGCTGTACCTCACCCCCGTACCGAAGCCGCCGCGCCCGCCCGCTCCGGCCGCCGCAGCCTCGCCGTGGCCCTGCTGAGCGGTGCGCTCGGCGCGGCCGTGGCGCTGCTCGCGACCCGACAGCGCTGGGCGGAGGGCACCGCGACGGTGGCCGGCGGCGCGTTCCCGCTCACCGCCAAGGGCAGCGACGTCACGGGCGTCCCCGCGGCCCTCGCCATAGTGGGTCTCGCCGCGCTCGTCGCCGTCTTCGCCGTCCGCAGGGCCGGCCGCTTCGTCGTCGCCGGGGTGCTCGCGCTCTCCGGCGCCGGCATCGTCGCCGCCGCCCTCGTGGCCGCCTCCGACACCTCCGCGCTGGACGAGAAGGCCGCCCAGGCCAGCGGCGACACCTCCGCGACCGTCACCGCGCTCAGCCACACCGGGTGGCCGTACGTCGCGGCCGTCGGCGGCGCGCTGATCCTGCTGGCAGGCCTGCTCGCGCTGCGCTACGGCAGCCTGTGGCCCGCCATGTCCGGCCGCTACGAGCGGGGCACCGACCGGCCCCGGCGCAGGGCCCGGCCGGTCGACCCCGAGCGGCCCGAGGAGATCTGGAAGGCCCTGGACCGGGGCGAGGACCCGACGGGAGCCTGACCCCCGTGGCGGGTGTGGCGAACCAGACGCCACCCCCGCGTCCGGCACGCGTGCGCGTACGGGACAATGGACGACGAGCGTCCGGCTCGGACAGTGACGGGCGGGCTCGGAGCGGTACGAAACGTGCGACGCTCCCCTGGGACACGTACACAGCAACGAGGAGCACACACATGGCGGGCAGCAGCCACGGCCACGGTCACACCCCGGCCGCCTGGACCGGTGTCATCATTTCCTTCATCGGTTTCTGCGTCGCGGGCGCCTTCATGGTGATGGCCAACCCCGTCGGCTTCTGGGCCGGCATGGTGCTCATCCTCGGCGGCGCGGTGGTCGGCGGCATCATGAAGGCCATGGGCCTCGGTGCGGACCCCAAGCCCCTCAAGGTCGCCGGCGTGCCCGCCGTGACCCGCGAGCCGGCCGGCGTGGAGAGCTGAGCGCACCTCCTGCTTCCCCGAGGGGCGGCCCGCCAGCCACAGGCTGCGGGGCCGCCCTTCGTGGTGTACCGGGAAGCCGGCCCACCCCACGGCCTGACGCGCGCGGTGCCGGCCCGCAGGGGACAATGCTCGGGTGAACGCCGACAGCCGCCCGGCCCCGCCGGCCCTGCCCTGGGCACCCATGCCGTCCGCTCCCGTGTGGCGGCGGCTCGCCGTCCCGGCCGGGGTCCTCACGGCCGTCGCCGGAGCCTTCGCGTACGTCGGCGCCGTCGATCCGAACCGGCCCGGGCACTACCCCGTCTGCCCGCTGTACCGGCTCACCGGCCTGTACTGCCCCGGCTGCGGCGGCCTGCGCAGCGCGCACGCCTTCGTGCACGGCGACCTCCTCACCGCCCTGCGCGACAACGCACTCGGCGTGGCCGCCTACCTGGGCTTCGCCGTGCTGTGGGCCGTGTGGGTGGTCCGCGCGGCGCGGGGCCGGCCGATGCGCGTGGACCTGGGGCCGGCGCACCTGTGGGCGGCCGGTGCGGTGCTGGCGCTGTTCACGGCTGTCCGCAACCTGCCGTGGGGCGGCTGGCTGCATCCCTGATCAAGCGGGGACGTCCAGGTAGTGGGACCGGCGTCCACCGGATGCGAGGGCTCCGCGCCGCTGCGGATACCATCGCAGTGACCACGGGTTTTCAAAACCTTGAAGGAACCACCGTCTGAAAGGGGGCCGCTCGCGTGAGTGTGCTCGACGAGATCATCGACGGAGTCCGTGCCGACCTCGCGGAGCGGCAGGCACGCGTCAGCCTCGACGAGCTCAAGGAGCGCGCGGCCAAGGCCCGTGCCGCCAAGGACGGGGTGGCCGCGCTCAAGGGCGACGGCGTGAAGGTGATCTGCGAGGTCAAGCGCTCCAGCCCCTCCAAGGGCGCGCTGGCGGCGATCGCCGACCCGGCCGGGCTGGCCGCGGACTACGAGGCGGGCGGTGCGGCCGTCATCTCCGTCCTCACCGAACAGCGCCGCTTCGGCGGCTCGCTGGCCGACCTGGAGGCCGTCCGCGCGCGCGTGGACATCCCGGTCCTCCGCAAGGACTTCATCGTCACCTCGTACCAGCTGTGGGAGGCCCGGGCGTACGGCGCCGACCTCGCGCTGCTGATCGTGGCCGCCCTGGACCAGCCGGCCCTGGAGTCGCTGATCGAGCGCGCGGTGTCGATCGGCCTGACCCCCCTGGTCGAGGTGCACGACGAGGACGAGGTGGAGCGGGCCGTGGACGCGGGCGCCAAGGTCATCGGCGTCAACGCGCGCAACCTGAAGACGCTGGAGGTCGACCGCGGCACGTTCGAGCGGGTCGCGCCGGAGATCCCGGACCACGTGGTCAAGGTCGCCGAGTCCGGCGTCCGCGGTCCGCACGACCTGATCGCCTACGCCAACGCCGGCGCGGACGCGGTCCTGGTCGGCGAGTCCCTGGTCACCGGCCGCGACCCGAAGACCGCCGTCGCCGACCTGGTCGCCGCGGGCGAACACCCCGCGCTGCGGCACGGCCGGAGCTGATCACCCGGTAGGCTGATCCCGATGACTCCCACCATGACGACCGTGGACCGGTACGCCCGCCTCGCGCGCGGCTGCCGCCCGAGGGGCTGCCGCGCCCCGGCGAGGCGTGTCCACGGCCGCAGGGTGCGCTATGTCATCGGTGACGAGCCGGGACAGGTAAACGGTCGTCGATGGCAGCATGCCCCACAGGGGCGCGGGGAACTGCGCGACCAGCCGCACCCGGCCTGAGGTCGTTCCATCAGCTCCGCCCCCACGGCGAACAGTGTCTTTTCACGCACTCACCGTGAGGTTCTGGCATGCCCAGCGATTTCTTCTTCCCTGACCCACAGGGTCAGGTCCCCACCGCCGAGGGATACTTCGGCGCGTTCGGCGGCAAGTTCATCCCGGAGGCCCTCGTCGCCGCCGTGGACGAGGTCGCCGTCGAGTACGACAAGGCCAAGCACGACCCCGAGTTCGCCCGGGAACTCGACGACCTGCTGGTGAACTACACCGGCCGCCCCTCGGCGCTCACCGAGGTCCCCCGTTTCGCCGAACACGCCGGCGGCGCTCGCGTGTTCCTCAAGCGCGAGGACCTCAACCACACCGGCTCCCACAAGATCAACAACGTGCTCGGCCAGGCCCTGCTCACCAAGCGCATGGGCAAGACCCGGGTCATCGCGGAGACCGGCGCCGGCCAGCACGGCGTCGCCACGGCCACCGCCTGCGCCCTCTTCGGCCTCGACTGCACGATCTACATGGGTGAGATCGACACCCAGCGCCAGGCCCTGAACGTGGCCCGCATGCGCATGCTCGGCGCCGAGGTCGTCGCGGTGAAGTCCGGCAGCCGCACCCTGAAGGACGCCATCAACGAGGCGTTCCGCGACTGGGTCGCGAACGTCGACCACACCCACTACCTGTTCGGTACGGTCGCCGGCCCGCACCCCTTCCCCGCCATGGTCCGCGACTTCCACCGGGTCATCGGCGTCGAGGCCCGCCGCCAGCTGCTGGAGCGCGCCGGGCGCCTCCCGGACGCCGCCGTCGCCTGCGTCGGCGGCGGCTCCAACGCCATCGGCCTCTTCCACGCCTTCATCCCGGACGACGGCGTCCGCCTCATCGGCTGTGAGCCCGCCGGACACGGCATCGAGACCGGGGAGCACGCGGCCACCCTGACCGCGGGCGAGCCCGGCATCCTGCACGGCTCCCGCTCCTACGTGCTGCAGGACGAGGAGGGCCAGATCACCGAGCCGTACTCGATCTCGGCCGGTCTGGACTACCCGGGCATCGGCCCGGAGCACTCCTACCTGAAGGACTCCGGCCGGGGCGAGTACCGCGCGGTCACCGACGACGCGGCCATGCAGGCCCTGCGCCTGCTGTCCCGCACCGAGGGGATCATCCCGGCCATCGAGAGCGCCCACGCCCTGGCCGGCGCGCTGGAGGTCGGCAAGGAGCTGGGCAGGGACGGCCTGATCGTCGTCAACCTCTCCGGCCGCGGCGACAAGGACATGGACACCGCCGCCCGCTACTTCGGCCTGTACGACACCGACGCCGAGGTGGCCGCCGACCAGGCCGACACCGCCGAGATCGAGGGGGACGCCAAGTGAGCGGGAACATCCAGCTGCTGTCGGACACCCTCGCGGGCGCCAGGGCCGAGGGCCGGTCCGCGCTCATCGCCTACCTCCCGGCCGGGTTCCCGACCGTGGACGGCGGCATCGAGGCGATCAAGGCCGTCTTCGAGGGCGGGGCGGACGTCGTGGAGGTGGGGCTGCCGCACAGCGACCCCGTCCTCGACGGTCCCGTCATCCAGACCGCCGACGACATCGCCCTGCGGGGCGGGGTCAGGATCGCCGACGTGATGCGGACGGTCCGCGAGGTGTACACGGCGACCGGCAAGCCCGTGCTCGTCATGACGTACTGGAACCCCATCGACCGCTACGGCGTCGAGCGGTTCACCGCCGAACTGGCCGAGGCGGGCGGCGCGGGCTGCATCCTGCCCGACCTGCCGGTGCAGGAGTCGGCCCTGTGGCGGGAGCACGCCGAGAAGCACGGTCTTGCGACGGTCTTCGTCGTGGCGCCGAGCAGCAAGGACGAGCGGCTGGCCCAGATCACGGCGGCGGGCAGCGGCTTCGTCTACGCCGCCTCGCTGATGGGCGTCACCGGCACCCGCGAATCCGTCGGCGCACAGGCCCAGAACCTGGTCGAGCGCACCCGCGCCACCGGCACCGCTCTGCCCGTCTGCGTCGGACTCGGTGTCTCGGGCGGCGCCCAGGCCGCCGAGGTCGCGGGCTTCGCCGACGGTGTGATCGTCGGCTCGGCGTTCGTGAAGCGGATGCTGGACGCCCCCGACCACGCGTCGGGTCTCTCGGCGGTTCGCGAGCTGGCCGGTGAGCTGGCGAAGGGCGTGCGCGGCCAGGCGTAACGGCCGGACGTTTTCCTATCAGAACATTCGGTCACTCGAACGAGTGGACCTGGGACCGGGGAGGCGCGCTGCGCCTCCCCGGTTCGTTCTGGGGGTGTGAGTGAGAAGAACCGTGACGGAAAGCGCACCGCCCGGGAGCGGCTGGCGGTTGAGCGCGAGAAGCAGAAGGCCGCTGACAAGCGCAGGCGCACGCTCATCGTGGCCGCGAGCGTGGTCTGCGTCCTGGGCCTCGCGGCGGTGATCGGCGTGGTCGCCGCGAACTCGGGCAAGGAAAAGGGCAGCAACAAGGCGGGACCGGTCGTGGCGCCCTCCGGCGCACAGGGCAAGGACAGCCTCGCGATCCCGGTCGGCAAGGACAACGCCAGGTCCACGCTCACCGTGTGGGAGGACCTCCGCTGCCCGGCCTGCCAGGCCTTCGAGGTCGCCTACCGTCCGACGCTCCACCAACTGGTCGACTCCGGCAAGCTCAGGATCGAGTACCACCTGGTCCGGCTGATCGACGGCAACCTCGGCGGCACCGGCTCCCTGCGCGCGGCCAACGCCGCGGCCTGCGCCCAGGACGCCGGAAAGTTCCGCGACTACCACGACGTGCTGTACGCGAACCAGCCCAAGGAGACCGACGACGCGTTCGCCGACAACGCCAAGCTGATCCAGCTGTCCGCAAAGGCCGGCGGTCTGGACACCCCCGCCTTCCAGAAGTGCGTCAAGGACGGCACCCACGACAGCTGGGTGAACAAGTCCCACAAGGCCTTCCAGGGCGGCGGCTTCACCGGCACGCCCACGGTCCTGCTCGGCGGGAAGAACATCTACCAGGACCAGACCATGACCCCGGCCAAGCTCAAGCAGATGGTGGAGGCGGCCGACCACGGGTAAGGACCTGCCCCGGTCCCGTCCGTTTTTCTCACGCCCCTGTTATGGACCCGTAGCCGGGCTGCTTGCCGTCCCCACGGCCCGGCACGGTAGCGTCGGACCTGCCATGGAACTTTCCTACATTCCCAGCCCGTCGCGCGGGGTGCTGTACCTCGGCCCCATCCCGCTGCGCGGCTACGCCTTCTGCATCATCATCGGCGTCTTCGTGGCCGTCTGGCTCGGCAACAGGCGCTGGATCGCCCGCGGCGGGCGGGCCGGCACGGTCGCCGACATCGCGGTCTGGGCGGTGCCGTTCGGTCTGGTCGGCGGCCGGCTGTACCACGTGATCACGGACTACGAGCTGTACTTCAGCAACGGCCGTGACTGGGTGGACGCCTTCAAGGTGTGGGAAGGCGGCCTGGGCATCTGGGGCGCGATCGCGCTCGGCGCGCTCGGCGCGTGGATCGGCGCGCGGCGCCGGGGCATCCCGATGCCGGCGTACGCCGACGCCGTCGCGCCCGGCATCGCCTTCGCGCAGGCCATCGGCCGCTGGGGCAACTGGTTCAACCAGGAGCTCTACGGCCGTGAGACCCACGTCCCCTGGGCCCTGCACATCACCTCCTCCGAGGGCGGCCGGGTGCCGGGCTACTACCACCCGACGTTCCTCTACGAGTCCCTGTGGTGCATCGGTGTGGGCCTCCTGGTCATCTGGGCCGACCGCCGCTTCAAGCTGGGCCATGGCCGGGCGTTCGCCCTGTACGTCGCCGCGTACTGCGTGGGCCGCGGCTGGATCGAGTACATGCGCGTGGACGACGCGCACCACATCCTGGGCCTCCGCCTGAACGACTGGACCGCGCTGATCGTGTTCCTGCTGGCGGTGGTGTACATGGTGGTGTCGTCGAAGAAGCGGCCGGGTCGTGAGGCCGTGGTGGAACCCGGAGCCGAGGTCTCCGAAGACGACGCTCCGGCCGACGACACGGCCGACGACACGGACGTCGCCGCCGAGACCGGGGACGAGGGCAAGGCCGGGCCGGATGCCGTGGAGGCGGAGGACGAGGCGAAGGACGAGGCCGAATCCACGTCCACGACGAAGAAGAGCTGACGGCTGGTGGTACGACACCGAGGGCGCCCGGAACTGCTCCGGGCGCCCTCGGTGTCGTAGGGGCCACCCGGAGAACGAACGTCAGCCTCGGAAAGCCAGTGACAGGGTGCGCCGGGCCATCGCCACCACCGCCGCGTCGATGAAGCGGCCGTCGGGAAGGGCCTGGGCGCCCTCTTTCGTGGCTGCCGCCTTGAGGATCGTCTCCGCGTGTTCGATCTCCGCCGGGGTGGGCAGATAGGCCCGCTCGATCACCGGCAGCTGCCGGGGGTGGATCGCGGCGCGACCCAGGAAGCCGAGGGTGCGGCCGTGGGCGCAGGAGGCGGCGAGGCCGTCCAGGTCGCGGATGTCGGGGTGGACCGACTGGGGCGGCGGGGCCAGGCCGGCCGCACGGGCGGCGACGACCACCCGGGAGCGCGGCCAGTCGAGGCCCGCGTCGGCCCGTACCCCCAGGTCGGCCCGCAGGTCCGCCTCGCCGAGGGCGATGCCCCGCAGGGCGGGGTGCGCGGTGGCGACGGCGTAGGCGTGCTCGATGCCGAGAGCCGACTCCAGCAGGGCGTAGAGGGGGACGGGGGTGACCGCGGCGACCCGTCTGATCTGGTCCGGGGCGGTCACCTTCGGGAGACGGAGACCCGAGAGGCCGGGGAGCGCGGCCAGGCCGGCCAGGTCGGCGGTGGCCCAGGGGCTGTCCAGGGCGTTCACACGGACGTGCACCGGGACCGGCTGGGGCTCGGTGAGGAGGTCGGCCGTGGCCGCCCGGGCGTACTCCTTGCGGTCCTGGGCGACGGCGTCCTCCAGGTCGATCACCACCACGTCGGCGCCCGCGGCCAGCGCCTTGGTCACCACGTGAGGGCGGTCGCCGGGGGCGTAGAGCCAGGTGAGCGGGGCCCGGGTCACAGGGCTCCCTCCGTGCGCAGGGCGGCGATCTCGGCCGGGGTCAGACCCAGCTCGGTGAGCACGGCTTCGGTGTCCGCGCCGTGCGGGCGGCCGGCCCAGCGGATCTCACCGGGGGTCGCGGAGAGCCGGAAGAGGACGTTCTGCATGCGCAGCGGACCGAGTTCGGGGTCGGTGACCGTGGTGATCGTGTCCAGGGCCTGGTACTGGGGATCCGTCATGACGTCCCGGACGTCGTGGACGGGGGCCGCCGCGGCCTCGGCCTTCTCGAAGGCGGCGAGGACCTCCGCGCGGGTGCGGGCGGCGATCCAGGAGCCGACCGCCCCGTCCAGGACGTCGGCGTGCGCGGCCCGCTCCGCGCCGGTGGCGAACCACGGTTCCTCGATCAGCTCGGGGCGGCCCACCAGGCGCATCACCCGCTCCGCGACCGACTGGGCGGAGGTGGAGACGGCGACCCAGAGGCCGTCGGCGGTGCGGTAGGTGTTGCGCGGGGCGTTGTTCGCGGAGCGGTTGCCGGTGCGCACCTGCACATGCCCGAGCTGGTCGTACCAGGTGGGGTGCGGGCCGAGGACCGACAGGATCGGTTCGATGATCGCCATGTCGACGACCTGCCCGGCGCCGGTGCGCTCCCGCGCGGCCAGCGCGGTGAGCACGCCATAGGCGGTCGCCAGGCCCGCGACCGAGTCCGCGAGCCCGAACGGCGGAAGCGTGGGCGGCGCGTCCGGCTCGCCGGTGATCGCGGCGAAGCCGCTCATCGCCTCGGCCAGGGTGCCGAAGCCGGGGCGATGGGCGTAGGGCCCGAACTGACCGAAGGCCGTCACCCGGGCGAGGACCAGCCGGGGATTGACGGCCGCCAGCTCCTCCCAGCCCAGCTCCCACTTCTCCAGGGTCCCCGGACGGAAGTTCTCGATCACCACGTCGGCGGTGCCGGCGAGCCGGAGCAGGACGGCACGGCCGCCGGGCGTGGACAGGTCCAGGGTGACGGTCCGCTTGTTGCGGCCGAGCACCTTCCACCACAGGCCGACGCCGTGCTTGGCCGGGCCGTGTCCGCGGGACGGATCGGGCCGGTCAGGATGCTCGACCTTGATCACCTCGGCGCCGAAGTCGCCGAGCAGCGTGGCGGCCATCGGGCCCGCGAACAGGGTCGCCAGGTCCAGCACCCGCAGACCGGTCAGCGGCGGTGCCGTCGTACTCACACGTGCCGCACTCATGCGGTGCACTGGGCGTCGATCTCCGGGCGGTACGGCATCGACGCCGACGCCCCGGCCCGCTGGACGGAGATCGCCGCGGCGGCCGCCGCCCAGGACAGGGCCTCCCGCACCGGTTTCTCCTCGGCGAGGGCCACCGCGAGCGCTCCGACGAAGGTGTCTCCGGCGCCCGTGGAGTCGACGGCCGTCACGCTCGGCGCCGGGATCACGAGCGGCTCGGCGCCCCGGGACAGGTAGAGGCTGCCGGTCGCGCCCAGGGTGACGACGACCTCGGGCACCTGGTCCAGCAGGGCGGCGGCGGCCTCGCGGGGGTCGGTGCGGCCGGTGAGGGTGGCCGCCTCGAACTCGTTGGGCACCAGCAGGTCGGTCGCGGCGAGGAGTTCGGGCGGCAGCGGCTGGGCGGGCGACGGGGTGAGGACCGTACGGACCCCGTGCCGGCGCGCCGCCTGAGCGCCCGCGACGACCGCGGCCAGCGGGATCTCCAGCTGCAGCAGCAGGGCGTCGGCGGAGGCGATCACCCCCTCGTCACCGGGGGAGAGGTGGTCGACGGTGCCGTTCGCGCCGGAGATGACGACGATGGAGTTGGCGCCCTCGTCGTCCACCACGATGTGCGCGGTGCCGGACGGGCCCTCGACCGTGCGCAGGGAGTCGGTGTCCACGCCGGAGTGTTCGAGGGTGTCGCGCAGCCGCCCCCCGAAGGCGTCGTTGCCGACCGCGCCGATCATCGAGACGGTCGCGCCGGCGCGGGCGGCGGCGATCGCCTGGTTGGACCCCTTGCCGCCGGGGACGGTGTGGAATGAGCGTCCCGTCACGGTCTCGCCGCGCTGGGGGGCCTTCGCGACATAGGTGACGAGGTCCATGTTCGTGCTGCCGAGGACGACGATGTGGGTCATGAGCGGGTCGCCTCCAGATGGGTGAGGTGGGCGAGGGTGTCGAAGCCGGTGCCGTCGAAGTCGCCGACGGTGCTGGCGAGCCGGTTCTTGAGCGGGGCCCGCCAGCGGTCGGGGAGGGCGGCGGGGGTGCCCGCGAGCAGCCCGGCGACGCTGCCGGCCGTGGCGCCGTTGGAGTCGGTGTCCCAGCCTCCCGACACCGCACGGCGGACGGAGCCGGTGAAGTCGCCGTCCGCGTGGGTGAGGGCCGCGGTGAGCAGGGCGGTGTTGGGGATGGCGTGCACCCAGTGGTGGGTGGGGGAGTAGTGGGCGTGGAGTTCGTCCACGACGTCGTCGAAGTCCTCGTGGGACCCGGCCAGCCGGACGGCGTGGTCGATCGCCCGCGCGAGCCGGGAGCGGGGCGGGATCACGCTCCGGCCGGTGCGCAGGCAGGCGTGCACGTCCTGGGTTCCGGTCGCGGCGGCGGCGATGACGGCGGCCGTGAACATCGCCGCGTAGACGCCGTTGGCGGTGTGGGTCAAGGCCGCGTCGCGGTAGGCCTGTTCGGCGGCGGCGGCCGGGTCGCCGGGGTTGGTCCAGCCGTGCACGTCGGCGCGGATCAGGGCGCCGATCCATTCGCGGAAGGGGTTGCGGTGGCGGGCGGTGTGCGGGGGTTCGATGCCGGAGAGCAGGTTGCGGTAGGCGACGCGTTCGGCGGTGAAGGTGCGGCCGGGCGGGAGTTCGTCCAGCCAGAGCCGCGCGACGTCGACGGTGCCGAAACCCCTTCCGTGGCGCTGGAGGAGCAGCAGGTTGAGGAGGGGGTAGTTGAGGTCGTCGTCCTCGGGCATGCCGTCGATGTTCTCGGCGAGGGAGGTGGCGGCGGAGCGGCGGTTCCAGGGGTGGGCGGCGAGGAGACCGTCCGGGACGCCGACGGCGGTGAAGTAGGTGGCGAGGGGCCAGTTCCCGGCGGCCCTGGCGAGGGCGCGGATGGCGTCGAGGGGAAGCTTTTCGACCGGTTTGCCAAGGAGACAGCCGATGGCTCTGCCCAGCCAGGCTGCTTCGAAGCCGGCCGGTGCGGGGTGCGGGCGTCCCGAAGGGGCGCGCGGGTCGCGGGGCGTCGGCCAGTCGGCGCACAGCGACTTGATACGGGCGAGGTCCGTCGGCTCGTCCTCGCTGAACGCGCTGGGCAGGTCGGCCAGTTCGTCCAGCAGGTCCTCCGCCAGGAGGCGCAGGTAGCGGGATGCCCGGTGGGTGGACGCGCCCGCCCGGGGCGGGGCGTCCGGGCCGCCCGCCGCCCGCCAGCGTGCCTCGATCGCCGACGGCTCACGGCCGTCGAGGCGGGCCTGGCGGAGTTCGTGGCCCATGAGGTCCTCCGGCTGGACCCAGGTCAGTCGGAGCATGCGGTTCCTCCGAGGGCCGTGAACGCCCGTTCGTGGGCGCGGCGCCGGCGTACGTCGCGTGCGAAGACCTCCCGCGCGACCTCGGTGAGCGTCCGGGCCGGCGCCCACAGGTCCAGGCGGCTGGCCTCCGCCACCGTCTTCGCCCAGTCTTCCGGGACGGCCGAGCCGAGGGCGCCCGCGAGGGCACCGGCCATCGTGGCGATCGAGTCGCAGTCGCGGCCGTAGTTGACGGCGCCGAGGACGGCGTGCCGGTAGTCGCCGCCGGAGACCAGCAGCATGCCGAGGGCGATGGGCAGCTCCTCGATCGCGTGCAGCCGGGAAGGGCGGCGGGCGGCGAGGGAGGGGGCGCGGTAGTCGGGGCCGACGGTGTCGTACGGGGCAACCGCCGCGCGCAGGGGCCGTAGCGCCGACTCGAAGTCCCGGTGCCGTACGGCCACTTCGCAGACCTTCTCGATCGCCTCGCGGGTGCCGTCCTTCGCCAGGGTCAGGCAGGCGGTGACGACCGAGTCCGGGGTCGCGCCCGGTGTCGTGGCGGCGGCGACGGCCGCGGCGAGGACACCGGCCGCCTCACGGCCGTACGACGACTGGTGCGCGCCGGCGACGTCCAGCGCCTCGGCGTAGGCGGCGGCCGGGTTCGCCGCGTTGACCAGGCCGACGGGGGCCATGTACATGGCCGCGCCGCAGTTGACGATGTTGCCGACGCCCGCCTCCCGGGGGTCGGCGTGGCCGTGGGCCAGCCGGGCCACGAGCCACTTCTCGGCGAGGAAGATGCGGTGCAGCGGCAGGGTCTCGGCCTCCAGCTCCGGGATCCAGCGCGGGTTCGTCATCAGGTCCGGGACCAGGTGGTCGGCGACGGCGTACGCGTCGAGGTGGTCACGGACGCGGGCGTAGACCCTGATCAGCGCGTGGGTCATCAGGGTGTCGTCGGTGACGTGGCCGTCGCCCTTGTGGTACGGGGCGATGGGCCGGGCGGTGCGCCAGTCCTCGCCGTGCCAGGGGCCGACGACGCCGTGCACGCGGCCGCCGTGGCGCTCGCTGATCTGCTCGGGGGTGTACCCCTCGACCGGCCCGCCGAGTGCGTCGCCGACCGCGGCTCCGACCAGGGCGCCGGTGATCCGTTCGGCGAGGCTGTGCCCGGGACTGTCCGAAGGCGGCCGGCTGCTTTCTTCTTCTTCGAGTCCTTTGGACTCCTTGGGCGTCATGCCCCGAATCATCCCCCTGGGTGGGCCGGTTGTGCGGCTTCCAGGAGTCCGGCGAGTTCCACCAGGTCGGTGCCGGTGAGACGGGGCAGGGCACAGCCGGACAGGGTGCGGCAGGCGTCCCGCCAGGTCTGCGGGATGGCCGCGCCGCCGCCGAGAGCCCCGGTGAGGGCGCCCGCGAGGGCGGGGGCGGAGTCGGCGACCCGGGACAGGCAGGCGGCGGCGGGCACGGCCTCGGCGATACGGCCGCCGGCGGCGGTGGCGAGGGCGAGGGCGACCGGAACGGTCTCGGCGGCGGCGATGCCATAGCTGTAGACGTGGTCGACGATCTGGTGCTCGAGGAGCGGGACGAGCGCGAAGGCGGACTCGCCGTCCGCGGCGAGGGCGAGCGCGTGGCGCGTGTTGCGGCCGATCTCCGTGTCGGCGGGGAGTTCCGCGAGGGCGGCGGTCACGCAGGTGTCCGTGTCGGCGTCGGCGAGGGCCAGCGCGAGGGCGGCGGCCATGGCCCGGGCGCCGTGCACGCCGTCGCCGTCCTGGGTGTAGCGGGCGTCGAACTCGGCGAGGGCGGCGGCGCGTTCGGGGTCACCGGGGTGGGCGACGGCGAGGACGCAGGCGCGGACGCAGGCGGCGTCGTCGAAGTAGTGGGGGTTGTCGTGGCCGGTGGCGGGCGGGCGCAGACCGGTGGCGAGGTTGCCGAGGCCGGCGCGTACGGAGATGCGGGCGCGCAGGGGCAGTACGGCGGACTCGACCTCGGGGGCGCGCTCCGCCGCCGCGGCGACTTCCGCGGCCACGGCGGTCCAGGTGAGGTCGATGGCGGCGCGGGTACGGCGCTCTCGGCTGAGGTCGCCGAGGACGTCGTCGGCGCCGGCCCGCAACACCGCCTCCGCGGCGAAGGCCGCCCACTCGGCGTCGTCGGACGGGCCCAGGCGCAGGGGTTCGGGGGGTTGGTTGAGGGCGATCGGTACGGGGAGGGTGGTGGTGGCGTTCTGCTCGGCGAAGGTGTCCAGCTCGCGGGTGAGCCGGCGGGTCCACTCGGGCATACGGGCGGCTCGGTGCCGGGCGGCGGGCCAGCCGGCGGCGTCGCCTGCGGCCAGGCCGAGCAGGAGCCCCTCGATACGGCGCCGTGTCATGGCCGGCCCTCCCTGTCCTGTTGCCCGGCGTTACCGGCCCCCACCAGCGGGCTCCGCCCCTTGAACCCCCACCCACCCGACTCGGCCGGTTGGGCTGCGGACGTGAACGCGCAGGCTGCCTCACCCCGACCCACCTCCGCCGCCCCTGCGTCCCGCTCCGCGGCCGAGCCCGGTGGAGCGGTTTCCGCTTGTTCTGCGGGGGAGCAGGGGAGGGCGGCTTCCGCTTGTTCTGTGGGTGAGTGGGGGAGGGTGACTTCTGCTCGTTCTGTGGGGGAGTCGGGGAGGGTGACTTCCGCCCTTTGCCTGGGCGAGCCGGCCAGAGGCGTTCCCGCCTCCTCCGGGGGTGTGCCGGGTGGGGCGATCTCCGCCCCTTCCGTGGGCGTGCCGTGGAGGGCGATCTCCGCCCCTTGCGTGGGGGTGCCCGGCAGGGCGACCGCTGTCCGTTCCGCGGGCGAGCTGGGTGGGGCGGCCTGCGCTCCTTGCGCGGGCGGCCCCGGCAGGGCAACTCCCGCACCCTCCGGAAGCAAGCCCGGTAGGGCCGCCCCCGTCCCCCACTTCCCGCCCTCTCCGGGGACCAGCAGTTCCGCCACGTCCAGGATGTGGTGGCCGGCCATGGAGGGGAGGCAGCGGCCGCGGGCCGGGCCGATGGGGGTGGCCCAGTGGGGCGGGATCGCTGTGATGCCGTGTGTCGCGCCGGCGAGGGCGCCGGCCACCGCCGCCGTGGTGTCCGCGTCGCGGCCCATGTTGACGGCTGTCAGGACGGCCTGGACGAAGTCGCCGTCGGCCGCCGCGTACGCGCCGAAGGCCAGGGCGACCGCCTCGGGGGCCAGGTCGGTCCAGGGGTACCCGCCGATGACGACCGCGGAGCGGACCGCGCGTTCGCCGCGGTGGGACACGGCCACCGCGCGGCGCAGGGAGCGTGCCGTCCAGGAGTCCTCGGGGATCACGGCCAGGGCGGAGGCGATCACCACCGGCACCGGAGCGCCGGTCATCGCCGCCGCCACTCCCGCAGCGACCGCCTGGCCGCCGTAGAGTCCCTCGCCCTCGTGGCTGACCGAGCCGTCGATCGCCACCAGCCGGGCCGCCTCGGCGGGGCGGCCGGCCGCGAAGACGCCGGAGGGAGCCGCCCGCATCGCGAGGCCGTCGCTCCAGGCGTGCCGGTGCTGGGCGGAGATGGGGGCGGCAAGGCCCCGGCGCAGGTTCTCCAGGGTGCCGCGTTCGCTGAAGCCCGCGCCCCGGAAGGGGCCCTCGGCACGGTCGGCGATCCACTCGTGCCAGGCCGCCTCCACGTGCGCCGGGGTCAGCGCCGAACCGTGCCGGGCGAGCAGCAGCCCCGAGAAGATCGCGTACTCCGTGTCGTCCGTGCCGCACGGCTTCTCCGCCACGTACCCGGTGATACGGCCCCAGCGGGCGCGGATCTCGGACGGCTTGAGGTTCTCCGCCGGCGCCCCCAGCGCGTCCCCGACGGCCAGGCCGAGCAGCGCGCCGCGCGCCCTGCCGCGGAGTCCGGCCGCGTCGTCGGGTGCCGGGAGCGGGGGAGTGCAGGCGATCGATGCCATGGGCGGCCTCCTTCAGAGGGACCCCGAAGACCCTTTGCGGATGTGTCCCACGGTGTGCGCCCGCGCGAGCCTCCGCACGGCTGGAGTCACCCGCACGGCATCTGAGCATGATCATGCACGGATGAGCAAAACGGTGCGGAAACAGGTAAAGGCGCAGGTTAGCCCAGCCTTTCCTTGCTGGCGGCACCGGAAGAATGGGCGTAAGTTCAGGGTTGTCGAAAAGTAGAACTCGTCCAAAGTTAGCTTTGGCTAAGCTATCCGGGGGTCCCCATGGCCGTCATCGAAACGCAGGCCGCGCTGCATGAGGCGCATCGCGACAACCACACGCATCGCGACGTCAACGGCGGCTGGCTGCGCCCGGCGGTCTTCGGCGCGATGGACGGCCTCGTCTCCAACCTCGCCCTGATGACCGGTGTGGCCGGCGGCGCGGTGAGTCAGCAGACCATTGTCATCACCGGGCTCGCGGGGCTCGCGGCGGGTGCCTTCTCCATGGCGGCCGGTGAGTACACCTCGGTCGCCTCGCAGCGGGAGCTGGTCGAGGCCGAGCTGGACGTCGAGCGCCGTGAGCTGCGCAAGCACCCGCAGGACGAGGAGGACGAGCTGGCGGCGCTGTACGTCGCCCGCGGCGTGGAGCCCGAGCTTGCCCGGGAGGTCGCGCGACAGCTGTCCAAGGACCCCGAGCAGGCCCTGGAGATACATGCCAGGGAGGAGCTGGGCATCGACCCCGGTGACCTCCCCTCGCCGCTGGTCGCCGCCGTTTCCTCCTTCGGCTCCTTCGCCCTCGGGGCCCTCCTGCCGGTGCTGCCGTACCTGCTCGGCGCGACCGTCCTGTGGCCCGCCCTGCTGCTCGCACTCGCCGGGCTCTTCGGCTGCGGTGCCGTGGTGGCCAAGGTGACCGCGCGGAGCTGGTGGTACAGCGGCCTCAGGCAGCTCATGCTGGGCGGTGCGGCGGCCGGTGTGACGTACGCCCTGGGTAACCTGTTCGGAACGGCCGTAGGATAGCGCCGCCGGTATTTATGCGACGGGCCGCATAAATAGCCGTTACTCGCTGGTTTCAGATGCGTGTCCAGCGGGCATGAGCCGTAAGCGCCGCAGGCAACGACGCCTGCCGCACCCTTGTGGGGAGAGTGAAGCCGCTCCCCCTGCCCCCCTCGGGCCGCTGGACGCCGATCCGACCGATCTTGTCCATGACGGTCCCCCTCGAATGTCTGCTGCCGCCGTGCGCGGCACCCGCCGCCCCCGCGCGGCAGCACCGCCGCGTACCGCGCGGCACCCCCCGCCGCCTTGTGCGGCACCCCCCGCCGCCTTGTGCGGCACCCCGCCGCGGACCGTGCGGCACCGTTGCCACGGACCCCGTGGCGTCCGCATGTTGGAACGGAGTATCCGCTTCTCGGGAACCGCCCCATCATGTAATCTGCACGAAATTTTGCACTCCACGCAGAGGGCCAACGTCGTCCCTCGGCACCTGCCACATGCCTCATGACGACGACGGGAGAGCCGATGCGTACGCCGCGCCAGCCGTCCCAGCATTCCGCGAATGGCCAGAACTGGTCGTTCATGGATGCTCGCCCTGCTGCGCAGGGTATGTACGACCCCCGCAACGAACACGACGCCTGCGGCGTCGGTTTCGTCGCCACTCTCACCGGCGAGGCGTCCCACACGCTGGTCGAGCAGGCACTGACCGTCCTGCGCAACCTGGAGCACCGCGGTGCCACCGGCTCCGAGCCCGACTCGGGCGACGGCGCCGGCATCCTCTCCCAGGTGCCCGACGCCTTCTTCCGCGAGGTGGCCGGATTCGAGCTTCCCGCGGCGGGCTCCTATGCCGTAGGCATCGCCTTCCTGCCGGACGAAGGGACCGCTGACGCCGTCTCGCAGATCGACACGATCGCCGGCGAGGAGGGCCTGACGGTCCTCGGCTGGCGCGAGGTCCCGGTCGCGCCCGAGCTCCTCGGCGCCACCGCCCGCTCCACCATGCCGGTCTTCCGGCAGGTCTTCGTCACCGACGGCGGCGCCAGCGAGGGCATCGCGCTGGACCGCAAGGCGTTCGTGCTGCGCAAGCGCGCCGAGCGCGAGGCCGGTGTCTACTTCCCGTCGCTGTCCGCGCGCACGATCGTGTACAAGGGCATGCTGACCACCGGCCAGCTGGAGCCCTTCTTCCCGGACCTGTCCGACCGCCGCTTCGCGTCGGCCGTCGCGCTGGTGCACTCGCGCTTCTCCACGAACACCTTCCCGTCGTGGCCGCTCGCGCACCCGTACCGCTTCGTCGCGCACAACGGTGAGATCAACACCGTCAAGGGCAACCGCAACTGGATGGTCGCCCGCGAGTCCCAGCTGGTCTCCGACCTCTTCGGCGACCGCGACCTCGGGCGCGTCTTCCCGGTCTGTACGCCGGACGCCTCCGACTCCGCCTCCTTCGACGAGGTCCTCGAACTCCTGCACCTGGGCGGCCGTTCGCTGCCGCACTCCGTGCTGATGATGATCCCGGAGGCGTGGGAGAACCACGAGTCCATGGACCCGGCCCGGCGCGCCTTCTACCAGTTCCACTCCACGATGATGGAGCCCTGGGACGGCCCGGCCTGCGTCACCTTCACCGACGGCACCCAGGTCGGCGCCGTACTCGACCGCAACGGTCTGCGCCCCGGCCGCTACTGGGTCACCGACGACGGCCTCGTCGTCCTCGGCTCCGAGGTCGGCGTCCTCGACATCGACCCGGCCAAGGTCGTCCGCAAGGGCCGCCTGCAGCCCGGCAAGATGTTCCTCGTCGACACCGCCGAGCACCGCATCATCGAGGACGACGAGATCAAGGCCCAGCTCGCGGCGGAGGCCCCGTACGCCGAGTGGCTGGAGGCCGGCGAGATCGAGCTGGGCGACCTGCCCGAGCGCGAGCACATCGTCCACACCCACGCCTCGGTCACCCGTCGCCAGCAGACCTTCGGCTACACCGAGGAGGAGCTGCGCGTCATCCTCGCCCCGATGGCCCGCACCGGCGCCGAGCCGATCGGCTCCATGGGCACGGACTCGCCGATCGCGGCCCTCTCCGAGCGCCCGCGGCTGCTCTTCGACTACTTCACCCAGCTGTTCGCGCAGGTCACCAACCCGCCGCTGGACGCGATCCGCGAGGAGCTGGTCACCTCCCTGCGCTCGTCGCTGGGCCCGCAGGGCAACCTGCTCGACCCGACCGCCGCCTCCTGCCGGTCCGTCGTGCTGCCCTTCCCGGTCATCGACAACGACGAGCTGGCCAAGCTCATCCACATCAACGCCGACGGCGACATGCCCGGCTTCAAGGCCGCGACCCTCTCCGGCCTGTACCGGGTCTCCGGCGGCGGTGACGCGCTCGCCGCGCGCATCGCGGAGATCTGCGCCGAGGCCGACGCCGCCATCGAGAACGGCGCCCGCCTGATCGTCCTCTCGGACCGGCACTCGGACGCCGAGCACGCGCCGATCCCGTCGCTGCTGCTCACCGCGGCCGTGCACCACCACCTCATCCGCACCAAGCAGCGCACCCACGTGGGCCTGCTGGTCGAGGCCGGTGACGTCCGCGAGGTCCACCACGTCGCCCTGCTGATCGGCTTCGGCGCCGCCGCCGTCAACCCGTACCTGGCCATGGAGTCGGTCGAGGACCTGCTGCGCGCCGGCACGTTCCTGAACGGCCTGGAGCCCGAGAAGGCCATCAAGAACCTGATCTACGCCCTCGGCAAGGGCGTCCTGAAGGTCATGTCCAAGATGGGCATCTCCACCGTCGCCTCCTACCGCGGCGCCCAGGTCTTCGAGGCCGTCGGCCTGGACGAGGCCTTCGTCGAGAAGTACTTCAACGGCACCGCCACCAAGATCGGCGGCGTCGGCATCGACGTCATCGCCGAGGAGGTCGCCGCCCGCCACGCCAAGGCCTACCCCGCCTCCGGCATCGCTCCCGCGCACCGCGCGCTGGAGATCGGTGGCGAGTACCAGTGGCGCCGCGAGGGCGAGCCGCACCTGTTCGACCCGGACACGGTCTTCCGCCTCCAGCACTCCACGCGCACGGGCCGCTACGACATCTTCAAGAAGTACACGTCCCGTGTGAACGAGCAGTCCGAGCGCCTGATGACGCTGCGCGGCCTGTTCGGCTTCAAGTCCGACCGCGCCCCGATCTCCGTCGACGAGGTCGAGCCGGTGAGCGAGATCGTCAAGCGCTTCTCCACCGGTGCCATGTCGTACGGCTCCATCTCCAAGGAGGCGCACGAGACCCTCGCCATCGCCATGAACCAGCTGGGCGGCAAGTCCAACACCGGTGAGGGCGGCGAGGACCCGGAGCGCCTGTACGACCCGGCCCGCCGGTCCGCCATCAAGCAGGTCGCCTCCGGCCGCTTCGGCGTCACCTCCGAGTACCTGGTCAACGCGGACGACATCCAGATCAAGATGGCCCAGGGCGCCAAGCCCGGCGAGGGCGGCCAGCTGCCCGGCCACAAGGTCTACCCCTGGGTCGCCAAGACGCGTCACTCGACGCCGGGTGTCGGCCTGATCTCCCCGCCGCCGCACCACGACATCTACTCCATCGAGGACCTGGCCCAGCTGATCCACGACCTCAAGAACGCCAACCCGGCGGCACGTATCCACGTGAAGCTGGTGTCGGAGGTCGGCGTCGGCACGGTCGCCGCGGGTGTCTCCAAGGCGCACGCGGACGTCGTGCTCATCTCGGGTCACGACGGTGGTACGGGCGCGTCGCCGCTGACGTCGCTCAAGCACGCCGGTGGCCCCTGGGAGCTCGGCCTCGCCGAGACCCAGCAGACCCTGCTGCTCAACGGCCTGCGCGACCGGATCGTCGTGCAGACCGACGGTCAGCTGAAGACCGGCCGTGACGTGATCATCGCCGCGCTGCTCGGCGCCGAGGAGTTCGGTTTCGCGACCGCGCCGCTCGTCGTCTCCGGCTGCGTGATGATGCGCGTCTGCCACCTGGACACCTGCCCGGTCGGCATCGCCACCCAGAACCCGACCCTGCGCGACCGCTTCGCCGGCAAGGCCGAGCACGTGGTGAACTTCTTCCGGTTCATCGCCGAGGAGGTCCGCGAGCTCCTGGCCGAGCTGGGCTTCCGCTCCATCGAGGAGGCCGTCGGCCACGCCGAGGTGCTGGACGTCGAGCGCGCGGTCGACCACTGGAAGGCACAGGGCCTGGACCTCGCGCCGCTGTTCCACGTGCCGGACCTGCCCGAGGGCGCGGTGCGCCACCAGCTGGTCGCCCAGGACCACGGCCTGGAGAAGGCGCTGGACAACGAGCTGATCAAGCTCGCCGCCGACGCCCTGGCCGCGAACGACGCCACCGAGGCACAGCCGGTGCGCGCCCAGGTCGCCATCCGCAACATCAACCGCACGGTCGGCACCATGCTCGGCCACGAGGTGACGAAGAAGTTCGGCGGTGCGGGCCTTCCCGACGACACCATCGACATCACGTTCACCGGCTCGGCCGGCCAGTCCTTCGGCGCGTTCCTGCCGCGCGGTGTCACGCTGCGCCTGGAGGGCGACGCCAACGACTACGTCGGCAAGGGCCTGTCCGGCGGCCGGATCGTCGTCCGCCCGGACCGGGCCGCCGACCACCTCGCCGAGTACTCGACCATCGCGGGCAACACCATCGGCTACGGCGCCACCGGCGGCGAGCTGTTCCTGCGCGGCCGTACCGGTGAGCGGTTCTGCGTCCGCAACTCCGGGGCACTGGTCGTCTCCGAGGGCGTGGGCGACCACGGCTGCGAGTACATGACCGGCGGTCACGCGGTCGTCCTCGGCCCGACAGGCCGCAACTTCGCGGCGGGCATGTCCGGCGGTGTCGCCTACGTCATCGACCTCGACCGCGACAACGTCAACGCCGGCAACGCCGGGTCGGTCGAGGCGCTGGACGAGGCGGACAAGCAGTGGCTGCACGACGTGGTGCGCCGCCACGCCGAGGAGACCGGCTCGACGGTCGCCGAGAAGCTGCTCGCCGACTGGGACGTGGCCGCGGAGCGGTTCAGCAAGATCATCCCCAGCACGTACAAGGCAGTGCTCGCCGCCAAGGACGCCGCCGAGCGAGCCGGTCTCCCCGAGACCGAGATCACCGAGAAGATGATGGAGGCGGCGATCAATGGCTGACCCGAAGGGCTTCCTGAACCACGGCCGTGAGGTCGCCAAGACCCGTCCCGTCGGTGAGCGCGTCCGGGACTGGAACGAGGTCTACGTCCCCGGTTCCCTGCTGCCGATCATCAGCAAGCAGGCCAGCCGGTGCATGGACTGCGGCATCCCGTTCTGCCACAACGGCTGTCCGCTGGGGAACCTGATCCCCGAGTGGAACGACTACGCCTACCGCGAGGACTGGGCCGCGGCCCAGGAGCGGCTGCACGCGACCAACAACTTCCCGGAGTTCACCGGTCGCCTCTGCCCGGCCCCCTGCGAGTCGGCGTGCGTGCTCGGCATCAACCAGCCGCCGGTCACCATCAAGAACGTCGAGGTCTCGATCATCGACAAGGCGTGGGAGACCGGGGACGTCGCCCCGCAGATCCCCGAGCGCCTGTCCGGCAAGACGGTCGCGGTCATCGGCTCGGGCCCGGCGGGTCTCGCCGCCGCCCAGCAGCTGACCCGGGCCGGTCACACGGTCGCCGTCTACGAGCGCGCGGACCGCATCGGAGGTCTCCTCCGCTACGGCATCCCCGAGTTCAAGATGGAGAAGCGGCACATCAACCGCCGTATCGAGCAGATGCGCGCGGAGGGCACCCGCTTCCGCACCGGTGTCGAGATCGGCCGTGATCTGGGCGCCCGGGACCTGAAGAAGCGGTACGACGCGATCGTGATCGCCGCCGGTGCCACGACCGCCCGCGACCTGCCGGTCCCCGGCCGCGAGCTCAAGGGCATCTACCAGGCGATGGAGTACCTGCCCCTGGCCAACAAGGTCCAGGAGGGCGACTATGTGGCGCCCCCGATCTCGGCCGAGGGCAAGCACGTCGTCGTCATCGGCGGCGGTGACACCGGCGCGGACTGCGTGGGCACCGCCCACCGCCAGGGCGCGGCCTCCGTCACCCAGCTGGAGATCATGCCCCGCCCGAACGACGAGCGGCACCCGACCAACCAGCCCTGGCCGACCTTCCCGATCCTCTACAAGGTCACCTCGGCCCACGAGGAGGGCGGCGAGCGGATCTACTCCGCCTCCACCACCCACTTCGAGGGCGACGAGGACGGCAACGTCCAGTGGCTGCACCTGGCCGAAGTGGAGTTCGTCGACGGCAGGTTGACGTCCAAGCCGGGCACCGAGCGCAAGATCCCGGCCCAGCTGGTCACCCTCGCCATGGGCTTCACCGGCACCGACCGGGAGAACGGCCTGGTCGACCAGTTCGGCCTGGACCTCGACGAACGCGGTAACATCGCCCGCGACGCCGACTTCCAGACCAACGTGCCGGGTGTGTTCGTCGCCGGTGACGCCGGCCGCGGCCAGTCCCTCATCGTGTGGGCGATCGCGGAGGGCCGCTCGGCCGCCCGCGGAGTCGACCGGTTCCTGACCGGTGCCAGCGACCTGCCGGCCCCGATCCGCCCGACGGACCGCGCCCTGGCGGTCTGACGGCCCCCTGAAGACGTCCCGTACAACGGCGTACGGAACACTGACGGCGCCTGCCCTACTGTCCCCGACCGGACGCCTGGGCAGGCGCCGCCGCATGTCCGCACAGCCGAGGGGGATCATGGCCGCGATCAGTCTGCGCAAGGTGGAGGAGACCGCACCCGCGCTCGCCGGTGCCTACCGGTCGGCCGCGGTGTCCCTGCGCAAGCACGGCCTGGACGGGCTGCGGGCCGCCGTCTACCTCGTGGTCGACTACTCCGGCTCCATGAAGCCGTACTACGAGGACGGCAGCGTGCAGGCGCTCGCCGACCGGGTGCTGGGCCTGTCCGCCCACCTGGACGACGACGGCCGGGTACCGGTGGTGTTCTTCTCCACGGACGTCGACGCGGTCACCGACATCTCCCTCGCGAGCCATGCGGGCAGCGTCGAGCGCATCGTGGCCGGGCTCGGGCACATGGGCAGGACCAGCTACCACCTGGCGATGGACGCCGTCATCGACCACTACCTGGACAGCGGCGCCACCGACCCCGCCCTGGTCGTCTTCCAGACCGACGGCGGGCCCGTCAGCAAGCTCGCCGCCGAGCGCTATCTGTGCAAGGCGGCCAGGCTGCCGATGTTCTGGCAGTTCGTCGGCTTCGGCGACCCCGGCAGCCGGCAGTTCGACTTCCTGCGCAAACTCGACGAACTGGCCGTGCCGGGCAAGCGGATCGTCGACAACGCGGGCTTCTTCCACGCCGGCCAGGACCCGCGGCGCGTCGGTGACACCGAGCTGTACGACCGGCTCGTCGGCGAGTTCCCGCAGTGGCTCGCGGCCGCGCGCGCCGCAGGCATCGTGCGGTCGGCCTGAGCCCCACCCGGACCTCGCTCACGCCTGTGCCGGTGCCTTGAGCGCGTCTTCGAGCACCACCTCCCGGCACTCCTCGGGCGTGCCCCACGCCGTGCGCAGCGCGCGGGCCTTGGTCAGCCACAGGGACAGGTCGTACTCCGCGGTGTAGCCGATCGCGCCGTGCAGTTGGAGTGCGGTGCGGGCGGTGGTGTACGCCGCCTCGCACGCCGTGAGCTTGGCGGCCGCCACGTCCGAGGCGCGGAGCGATGTCGCCGCGCCGAGGAGGAGGGGCCGGGCGAACTCCAGGGCCGTCCTGGCGTCCGCGAGACGGTGCTTGACCGCCTGGAAGGAGCCGATGGGCACGCCGAACTGGGTGCGCTGGCGGACGTACGTGACCGTGCGGTCGAGAAGGGCGAGCCCCACACCGAGGGCCTGGGCGGCCGTGGCCAGACGGGCCCAGGCAAGGGCACGGTCGCGCGGGGGATCGGCGGTGAGGAGTCCGCCGTCCGGGGTGAGCGGGATGAGCCGGCGGGAGGGATCGAGGGAGCGGCGCAGGGGGCCCGCGGCCGCGGTGGACAGATGGAGTCCGTCGGCGCCGAGAACGAGACGGAGGGTGGCCACGTCGCCGTCGAGGGCCGGTCCCGTGGACCTGTGCGCGAGCGCCTCGGTACCGGGCGCAGTCCCGGCGGGCATCGCCACCGTCGCAAGGTCACTCCCCGCCACCAGCCCCGGCAGGAACCGCTCGGCCGACGGGAGGTCCTGGACGAGCACGGCCGCCACGACCGTCTCCACCAGTGGGCCCGGTACGGCGTGCCGCCCCAACTCCACGAAGGCGAGCGCCAGTTCCACGGGATGCCGGCCCAGCCCGCCGTGCTCCTCGGGTACCGCGAGGCCGAACACCCCCGCCTCGGCGATCCGTGCCCACAGCGCGCGCCCGCCCGCGTGGTCGCCGCGACTCCAGGCCCGGATCACCGCCGGGGTGTCTGCGGCCGACAGCATCGCGTGCAGGGAGCCGGCGAAGGCGCGCTGCTCGGCGTCGAGGAGGAAGCGCATCAGCGGCGTCCCTTCGGCAGGCCGAGCAGCCGCTCGGCGATGATGTCACGCTGGATCTCGTTGGTGCCCGCGTAGAGGGGACCGGCGAGTGCGAAGACGTACCCCTCGGCCCAGCCCGTGTCCGCCCGCTCGCCTTCCGGGCCCAGCAGATCGAGTGCCGTCTCGTGCAGGGCGAGGTCCAGCTCGGACCAGAACACCTTGTTCATGCTGGACTCGGGGCCGAGTTCCTCGCCCTCCAGGAAGCGGGCGGCGGCCGCGTAGGTGAACAGCTGGTACGCGCGGGCGCCGATCACCGCGTCGGCCACCCGGGCGCGGGCGTGCTCCGGGCAGCCGCGCGCTCGCCACAGCTCGGCCAGCCGGTGCGCCGAGGCGAGGAAACGGCCCGGCGAGCGCAGGGTGAGCCCGCGTTCGTTGCCCGCCGTGGACATCGCGATCCGCCAGCCCCGGCCGGGCTCGCCGATCACGTCCTCGTCCGGCACGAACACATCGTCCAGGAAGAGCTCGGCGAAGGCCGGTCTGCCGTCCAGGCGGCCGATCGGGCGGACCGTGACACCGGGGGCCCGCAGGCCGAACATCACGTACGTGAGCCCCTGATGGGGCTTCGGGGCGTCCGGGTCGCTGCGGAACAGTCCGAAGGCCCGGTCGGCGAAGGCCGCCCGTGAGGACCACGTCTTCTGCCCGCTGATCAGCCACCCGCCGTCCGTCCGCACCGCCCTGGAGGTCAGCGAGGCCAGGTCGGAGCCCGCCTCCGGCTCGGACCAGGCCTGCGCCCAGACCACCTCGCCGGTGGCCATCGACGGCAGCACGCGCGCGCGTTGCTCCTCGGTGCCGTGGTCGAAGAGCGTCGGGGCGAGCAGGCTGATCCCGTTCTGGCCGACCCGGCCCGGCGCGCCCGCCGCCCAGTACTCCTCCTCGAAGACCAGCCAGCGCAGCAACCCCGCGTCCCGGCCGCCGTACTTCTCCGGCCACGACACCACCGACCAGCGGTCCGCGGCCAGTTCGGCCTCCCATGCGCGGTGCGCCGCGAAGCCTTCGGCCGTCTCAAGGGACGGCAGTGGCGTGCGCGGCACATGCGCCTCCAGCCAGGCCCTGGCCTCGGCGCGGAACTCCTCGTCCGCCTCGGAGTGGGACAGATCCACCGCCGTCGCCTCCCTTCCGGTCCCTTCCGGCAGCTTCCCTAACAAGTGTTTGGTAGGTTAGCGTGCCCCTATGACAGGCGTCGAGAGCCCGGCCTATGTGCCGGGGCACGGACTGCTCAGGGGCCGCACCGCCGTCATCACCGCGGCGGCCGGCGCCGGCATCGGCGGAGCGACCGCCCGCCGCTTCCTGGAGGAGGGCGCGCACGTGGTCATCAGCGACGCCCACGCGCGCCGCCTGAAGGAGCACGAGGCCGAACTGGGCCGCAAGTTCCCGGGCCGGGTGACGGCCGTGCCGTGCGACGTCACCGACGAGGGCGAGGTACGGGCCCTGTTCGAGGCGGCCGTGGCCGGGCACGGACGGCTGGACGTCGTCGTCAACAACGCCGGTCTCGGGGGCACTTCGGACCTCGTCGACATGACCGACGAGCAGTGGTCCCGGGTCCTGGACGTCACCCTGAACGGCACCTTCCGGTGCACACGCGCCGCCCTGCGGGCGATGCGGGAGACCGGCGGCGGAGTGATCGTCAACAACGCCTCCGTCGTGGGCTGGCGCGCCCAGGCCGGGCAGGCGCACTACGCCGCCGCCAAGGCCGGGGTGATGGCCCTGACCCGGTGCGCGGCGATCGAGGCCGCCGCGTACGGCGTGCGGGTCAACGCGGTGGCCCCGAGCCTCGCCATGCACCCGCACCTGGTCAGGGTCACCTCGGCCGAACTGCTGCGGGAGCTGACCGAACGGGAGGCCTTCGGGCGGTACGCCGAGCCCTGGGAGGTGGCCAACGTGATCGTCTTCCTGGCCTCCGGCTACTCCTCCTACCTGACCGGCGAGGTCGTCGCCGTCAGCAGCCAACATCCTTGAGGGCCGGGACAGACCACAATGGGAGCGTGCCGACCAAGAAGAAGCCCCAGGTGACCGCGGCAGCAGCCCGGCGCGGCGAACTCCTCAGCACCGCTGCCGAGGTCTTCGCCGAGCACGGCTACAACGCCACCACCGTCCGCAGGATCGCCGACCACGCCGGAATGCTCGCGGGCAGCCTGTACTACCACTTCGACTCCAAGGAGTCGATGCTCGAGGAGATCCTGCGCACCTTCCTCGACGAACTGTGGGGCGGCTACGACACCGTCCTCGCCGCGGGGCTCGGACCCCGCGAGACGCTGGAGGCGCTCGTCACCGAGTCCTTCCGGGAGATCGACCGGCACCGCGCGGCCGTCGCGATCTACCAGAAGGAGAGCAGGCAACTCGTCGCCCAGGACCGGTTCGCCTTCCTCGCCGAGTCCCAGCGCCGGTTCGAGAAGGCCTGGCTCAGCACGCTGGAACGCGGTGTCGCCGAGGGCACCTTCCGCGCCGACCTCGACGTCCGCCTCACCTACCGGTTCGTGCGCGACACCGTGTGGGTCGCCGCCTCCTGGTACCGGCCCGGCGGACAGCACAGCCCCGAGGAGATCGCCCGCCAGTACCTGTCGATGGTGCTGGACGGGATCGCCGTACGCGAGTGACACCTGTGGAACACCACCCCTTTCCTGCCAGGGAGTTGCCATGGCCGAGGCCTACATCGTCGAAGCGGTCCGCACGCCCGTCGGACGGCGCGGGGGAGGGCTCAGCGCAGTCCACCCCGCCGACCTGGGCGCGCATGTGCTGACGGCCCTGGTGGAGCGGACCGGGATCGACCCGGCCGCCGTGGACGACGTGGTCTTCGGCTGCCTGGACGCGGTCGGGCCGCAGGCCGGGGACATCGCCCGTACCTGCTGGCTGGCCGCCGGGCTGCCCGAGGAGGTGCCGGGCGTGACCGTCGACCGGCAGTGCGGCTCCTCGCAGCAGGCCGTGCACTTCGCCGCACAGGCCGTGCTGTCCGGCACCCAGGACCTGGTGGTCGCGGGCGGGGTGCAGAACATGTCCCAGATACCGATCGCCTTCGCCTCCCGGCAGGCCGCCGAACCCCTCGGTCTGACCGACGGGCCCTTCCTCGGCAGCACCGGCTGGCGCGCCCGCTACGGCAACCAGCCCGTCAACCAGTTCACCGGCGCCGAGATGATCGCCGCCAAGTGGGGCATCAGCCGCGAGGACCAGGAGCAGTTCGCCCTGCGCTCGCACCGGCGGGCGGTCCGCGCCATCGACACCGGCCGCTTCGCGCGCGAGACCGTCCCCCATGGCGACGTCGGCGCGGACGAGGGCCCGCGCCGGGACACCTCCCTGGAGAAGATGGCCGCGCTGAAACCCGTCCTCGACGGCGGCACCATCACCGCCGCCTGCTCCTCCCAGGTCTCCGACGGCGCGGCCGCCCTGCTGCTCGCCTCCGAGCGCGCCCTACGCGACCACGGGCTGCGCCCGCGCGCCCGCGTTCACCACCTCTCCGTGCGCGGCGAGGACCCCATCCGGATGCTGTCCGCCCCCATCCCGGCCACGGCGCACGCCCTGAAGAAGACCGGCCTGACCATCGACGCCATCGACCTCGTCGAGATCAACGAGGCCTTCGCGCCGGTCGTCCTGGCCTGGCTGAAGGAGACCGGCGCCGACCCCGCCAAGGTCAACGTCAACGGCGGCGCGATCGCCCTCGGCCACCCCCTCGGCGCGACCGGCGTCCGCCTGATGACCACCCTCCTGCACGAACTGGAACGCACCGGCGGACGCTACGGCCTGCAGACCATGTGCGAGGGGGGCGGCCAGGCGAACGTGACGATCATCGAACGGCTCTGAGGGCGGGGCCCGGCACCGGGCCTCGCCGTGCGGGGCTCAGGTGCCGAGCGCGAACCCCAGCACCACCCCGGCGGACACCTCGACCATGCCCGGGGCCAGGTCGCCCGCCGAGGCACCGCCACCGCCGCCGTGCCCGCGGCGCTGGCGGAACTCGTACGACTCCGAGTCCACGTCCTGGATGTGGACCACGGAACCCAGCGAGACCCCGGCCGCCTCCGCGTAGACCTCGGCCTTGCGGCGGGCGGCCGCCACCGCCCTGCGGCGCGCCTCGTCCCGCAGCGCCGGCTTGTCGCGCACGTCGAACTCGACCTGGTCGACGTGGTGGGCGCCCGCGTCCACCGCGTCCACGATGAGCTGCCGCAGGTCGTCGAGCGCCTCGGTCTCCACGGCGTACGAGGCCCGGCACCGGTAGCCGAGGAACTTCCGGTCGGCCCCGTAACCCTCGTACTCCGAGTCCAGCTTGAGCCGGGACCCGGACACCGACGCATCCGGTATGCCGTGCCGGCGCAAGGTCTCCCGCAGCCGGGACACGGCCGCGCCCGCCTCCTGGAACGCCCGGTCCGCACCGGGCTCCAGCGCGTCCACCGTCAGCCTCACCCGGACCAGCTGCGGCTCCGCACGCACGCTGCCCGCTCCGAACACACTGAGCCCCCACGGCTCGTTGATCGCCTCAGTCATGCGCGCATTGAAGCACCCCCTGTCCGCAGCGCACCGATGATTTCCCCGGCCTGTGCCATCACCCGCTCCACCAGTTCCGCGCAGGACGGCAGGTCGTCGATCACCCCGGCGACCTGCCCGGACGCCATCACCCCGAGGTCCGTACGGCCGTCCACCATGGCGGACTTCAGCAGCATCGGCGTGTTCGCGGCCAGCACGACCTGGCTCCAGGACAGCTCCTTGCCGTGCCTGAGCGCGAGTCCGTCCCGCACCAGCTGCCGCCAGGTCAGCCCCGACAGCCGCCGGAAGCCGGCCGCCCTCCGTATCGCGTGCGCCAGGACCCGCACCCGGCCCGACCGCTCCAGCGTGTCCACAAGATCCGTGCGCAGCATCCGGTGCGGCAGGCCGTCCACGGCACGGGTGACCGTGACGTCCCGGACCGTCGCCGCCAGATACCGGGCCTTCACCGCCTCCGGCACCGTGGAGTCGGAGGTGAGCAGGAACCGCGTGCCCATCGCCACCCCGGCCGCCCCGTAGGCCAGGGCCGCCACCAGCCCCCGTCCGTCGAAGAAGCCGCCCGCCGCCACGACAGGGATGTCCACCGCGTCCACCACCTGCGGCAGCAGCACGCTCGTCGCCACCTCGCCGGTGTGCCCGCCGCCCTCGCCGCCCTGCACGATCACCGCGTCCGCACCCCAGGCGGCCACCTTCTCGGCGTGCCGGCGCGCCCCGACGGACGGGATGACGACCACACCCGCCTCCTTGAGCCGGGTGATCAGCTCACGCGAGGGGGCCAGCGCGAACGAGGCCACCCGGACGCCCTCCGCCAGCATGATCTCCACGCGGTCGGCGGCGTCGCCCGCGTCGGCGCGCAGGTTCACCCCGAACGGCGCGCCGGTGCGGGACCTCACCTCCCGTATCGCCTCGCGCAGCCGGTCCGGTGTCATCGTCGCGGACGCCAGGATGCCGAGCGCGCCCGCGTTCGCCGCCGCCGAGACCAGCCGAGGTCCGGCCACCCAGCCCATCCCGGTCTGCACGATCGGGTGCCGGACCCCGACCAGCCGGGTGAGTGCCGTGTCCATCAGACCGGAACCTCCCTGGCCCGGGTGTTCCCCGGGTCGATCACCTCGCGGATCAGGCGCAGTTCGGCGGCGGTCGGTTCGCGGGTGCACGGCACCTCGTCCGGGATCACGAGCTCGAACCCGGTCGCCTCCCGGACCTGGTCCACCGTCACGCCCGGATGCAGCGAGACCAGCCGCATCGTGCGGCCCGGCGTGGCGAAGTCGAAGACCCCGAGGTCGGAGACCACCCGGGGGATGCGGTGGTGCGGTGCACCGGCCGCGTGGTCGTACCCCACCCCGCACACCATGTCGACCTTCTCGACGAAGACCCGCCGGGAATGCTTCGGGATCCAGTAACTCGTGGGGTTGTTGAGCGTGTTGACGGGCGCTCCGCGCACCCCGAGCAGCTGCCGCGTCGGCTTCGCCCAGTCGCCGATGCAGGAGATGTTCTGGTTGCCGTAGCGGTCGATCTGGCTCGCACCCATCATCACGTGCCGCCGGCCCCCGGTGACCAGTTCCAGATGCTTGCGGTACGGCAGCCAGCCCTCCACCGTGCCGTCCGGGTCCACGAGCATCGCCTCACCGTCGGTCAGCAGCAGGTCGGGCGCGAAGGTCCGCCTGGCGAGACGGGCACCGACGGACGGAACCAGCCCCATCGGACTCGCCAGGATCTCGCCCCCGTCCCGCCAGGCCTCCGCGCAGGCGATGACGCAGTACTCGGCGCGGGATGCGACGCGGTGTCCGGAGAGTGCGGACTCGCTCATGACTCCTCCTCCACGGCCGCCCGGTGGTCATGTGCGTCCCCGCCCAGCCAGTGCGCCGCGAACCTGGGCCAGGGCGTGGTCGCGTACCGCTTCTGGAGCGCCTCGTCCCGGCCGTAGTCGGGAACGCAGGACGTGAAGTGCGCACCGCCCGGGGCTTGCACGACCCCGGTCACCACGTGCCGCCTGAGCAGCAGGGTCTGTGGCGCCGCCGCCTTCGTCAGCTCGGCCGTGTCGACGATCCGTTCGCAGGACACGTACGCCGTGTCCGCCGCCTCGCAGAACAGGTCGTCGAAGTACGGGTCCGGGCCCAGACACTGGCCGTTTCCCAGCCGGTCGGCGCGGTTGACGTGCACCAGGGCGGCATCCAGCCGCAGGGCGGGCATGGCGACGAACATCTCGCCGTCCTCGTACGGCGAAGTCACCGTCCTCAGGCCGGGGTTGACCCGCATGACGTCCGATCCGAGGCCCGCCCGGACCGGCAGGAAGGGCAGCCGGTTCGCGGCGGCGCGCAGCCCCCACATGAACATCGCCTCGTCGACCTCCGTCAGCTCGAAGGCTCCGCGCTCCCGCGCCGCCCGGTAGTGCGGTTCCAGCGGGATGGAGTCGAGGGTGACGAAGGCGGTGACCAGCCGGCGGATCCGGCCGGCCGCGGCCAGCATCCCGACGTCCGGTCCGCCGTACGACACGACCGTAAGGTCGCTGATCCCCGTCCGCAGCAGGGCCCTGACCAGCGTCAGCGGCTTGCGGCGGGAGCCCCAGCCGCCGATGCCGAGGGTCATGCCGCTCTCCAGCCGTGAGGCCACCTCCTCGGCGGTCATCGTCTTGTCGCCCATCTACGCGCCCTCCTTCCCGAACGTGTCGCGTACCTGGCCGGCCACTCCGCTGAGGCCCGCCTCGAAGGTGAAGCCCTGCTCGAAGCGGTAGCTCCGGCGGACGTCGACCGGGTCGATGCCGTTGATCGCGGCCTTGGCCATGCGCAGCAGCCGCCCGTCCTTGGCGGCGATCTCGCGGGCCAGTTCCAGAGCCGCCGCTCGCAACTCCGTGCGCGGCACCACGCGCCACACCGAGCCGTGACGGTGCAGCTCCTCGGCGCTCGCCGTACGGCCCGTGTAGTACAGGGCGCGCATCAGGTGCTGCGGGACCAGCCGGGCCATGTGGGTCGCGGCCCCCAGCGCGCCCCGGTCCAGTTCGGGCAGCCCGAAGGCGGCGTCCTCGCTCGCCACGATCGCGTCCGCGTTGCCCACCAGGCCTATCCCGCCGCCCAGGCAGAAGCCCTGCACCGCCGCGACGACGGGGACCGCGCACTCGTAGACCGCCGCGAAGGCCTCGGCGCAGCCGTGGTTGGCACCGATCAGCGCCTGCTGCCCCTGCGCCTGTATCTCCTTGATGTCCACGCCCGCGTTGAACCCGCGGCCCTCGGCGGCCAGCACCACGCACCGGACACCGGCATCGCGGCCGCAGGCGCGCACGGCGTCGGCCAGGGCGGCCCAGCCGCGCACCGGCAGTGCGTTCACCGGCGGGAAGTCGACGGTGACCACGGAAATCCCTTTTTCCGGGGACGAACGGGAGACACCCATGGGCGCATCAGCTACCTTTCCACCAAACATTTGTTAGGTGTGAGGCTTCGAAGCTAGCAGTCGACGCAGACAAGCGGGAGGGCCTGTGGACAACTCGCCACGCGGCAGGGCCGACGACAGGGCCGGCGGCACAACCGTGGTGGTCACCGGCGGTACCCGGGGCGTCGGCGCCGGGATCGCCCGGGCGTTCGCCGAGGCCGGGGCCCGCGTCCTGGTCTGCGCCCGCCGCCCGCCCGGACACGCCCTCGACGGCGTGGAGTTCGCGCCCGTCGACCTGCGCGACCCGCCCGCCGTACGGGCCTTCTTCGCCGCGCTGCCCCGGCTCGACGTGCTCGTCAACAACGCCGGCGGCACACCGTACCGGCTGCTCGCCGACGCCGACGCCGAGCGGCACGCCAAGGTCGTCGAGCTGAACCTGCTCACCCCGCTGACCGCGTCCCTCGCCGCGTACGAGCACCTGCGGCGCAGCCGGGGTTCGGTCGTGATGGTCGGCAGCGTCAGCGGCACCCGGCCCTCGCCCGGTTCGGCCGCGTACGGCGCGGCCAAGGCCGGTCTCGCGAACCTGGCCGCCTCCATGGCCGTGGAGTGGGCGCCGGACGTGCGCGTCAACACGCTCGTGGTCGGCATGGTCCGCACCGAGCTGTCCGCTCTGCACTACGGCGGCCCGGACGGCGTCGCGGCCGTCTCCCGCACCGTCCCGCTCGGCCGGCTCGCCGCCCCCGCCGACGTCGGTGCCGCGGCCGTCTTCCTGGCGTCCGACGCGGCCGCCTACATCACCGGAGCGAGTCTGCACGTGCACGGGGGCGGGGAGCGGCCCGCCTTCCTCGACGCCACAACAGCCAACCGGGAGAAGTGAGATGAGCGCACTCTGCGACGGCCGGGTCGTCGTCGTCACCGGAGCCGGCCGCGGGCTCGGCCGCGCCCACGCCCTGGCCTTCGCGGCCGAGGGCGCCCGGGTCGTCGTCAACGACCTGGGTGTGGGACTGGACGGGGCGCCCGGCGCGGACAATCCTGCCGAATCCGTGGTCGCGGAGATCCGGGCCGCCGGCGGTGAGGCGGTCGCGCACGGCGGTGACATCGCCACGACCGACGGCGCCGCCGCACTGGTCCGGACCGCTCTGGAGACGTACGGCCGGCTCGACACGCTCGTCAGCAACGCGGGGTTCCTGCGCGACCGGATGCTGGTGAACCTCGATGAGGACGACTGGGACGCCGTGATCCGCGTTCACCTCAAAGGGCACTTCCTGCCCCTCAAGCACGCGGCCGCGCACTGGCGGGCCGAGGCCCAGGCCGGCCGTGCCCCCGAGGCCAGGATTGTGCACACCAGCAGCGGGGCCGGTCTGCTGGGCTCGGTCGGGCAGGGCAACTACAGCGCCGCCAAGGCCGGGATCGTCGGTCTGACCCTGGTCGCGGCGGCCGAACTCGCCCGCTACGGCGTGCAGGTCAACGCCGTCGCGCCCGCCGCCCGCACCCGTATGACGGAACGTACCTTCGCCGGGGCGATGGCGCCCCCGGCCGCCGGTTTCGACGCCATGGCGCCCGCGAACGTCTCCCCGCTGGTGGTCTGGCTGGGCTCGGCCGCGAGCGCGGGGGTCACCGGCCGGGTCTTCGAGGCGGAGGGCGGCCGGATCACCGTCATGGAGGGCTGGCGGCCCGGCCCCACCGCCGACAAGGGCACGCGGTGGACACCGGCCGAGGCCGGGGAGGCGGCGCGCGAGCTGCTGGCGGCGGCGGAGCCCGCGGGGGCCGTCTACGGATCGTAGGGACGGTCGGCCGGTCAGGCGGTCAGCTGGTCAGGCGGGCCGCCGCGGCGTGCTGCCGCTCGCTCATCACCGACAGGAAGCGGATCACCGTCCTCAGCTCCTCCGTGCTGAACTCCTCGCAGGCGTCGACGATGTCCCGCGCCCAGTCCTCGAAGAACACGGCCAGTTCGGCGAGCTTGTCCCCGTTCAGTTCGACCAGCACCCGGCGCCTGTCCGTCGGGTGCTTGACCCGGCGGACGAAACCCTTGGCCTCCAGCCGGTCGAGCAGCCCCGTGACGGAGGCCGGGGCGAGTCCGGTCAGCTCGGCGAGGTCCTTCGCGGTGAGCGGGCCGTGCCGCTGGAGGAGGTCGAGGGTCTTCTCCTCCGTCGCGTTCAGGCCCTGCTTGGCGGCGACCGCCGAGTGGAACATCACCGTGACCGCGCTGTGGGTCCGGCCCACCGTCATGAGCTGGTCCAGCACCTCGGACCGCGCCGCCTCATCCCGCTTCTCGTCTGTCTCGGCCATGCCCCAAGGCTATCAAAAATTTCGTTCGGTCGAACTAACGACTTGCGGAGACGGGTGCCTGGGTGCAACTCTTTCGTTTGGTCGAACGAAATAAATCCGAGCCGAGGAGCCGAGGAGACCTTCATGTCCGCAACGCTCGCCGAACAACCCGCCCACGCGACCACACCCCATCCCCGCCGCTGGGCCGCCGCCGTCGTGATGATGGCCGCGGCACTGATGGACCTGCTCGACGGCACGATCGTCAACGTCGCCGTGCCGTCCATCAGCCGTGATCTGCACGCCTCGGCGAGCGACCTGCAGTGGGTCGTCTCCGCCTATCTGCTCGGCTTCGCCGCCGCCCTGATCGTCTCCGGACACCTCGGTGACCGCATCGGCCGCCGCCCGCTCTTCCTCGCCGGTACGGCCGGCTTCGGACTGGCCGGTCTGGCCTGCGGGATCGCCCAGTCACCGGGACAGCTGATCGCCGCCCGCGCCGTCCAGGGCGTCCTCGCGGCCGTGCTGGTGCCGCAGGTGATCGGCTCGTTCCGCACCCTCTTCCAGGGCAGGGAACGCGGGGCCGCCTTCGGGATGTACGGCGCCGTCGCCGGGTTCGCCTCCGCCGTCGGACTGCTGCTCGGCGGGGTGCTCACGGACGCCGACCTGTTCGGCTGGGGCTGGCGCTCGGTGTTCCTGGTGAACGTCCCGGTGGCCGTTGCGACCTTCGCCGGCGGGCTGCTGCTCGTCCCCTCCACGCGGGAGCGGTCGGCGGGCCGGCCGGACGCCCTGGGCAGTCTGCTGCTGGCCGGCGGCCTGGTCGCGATCGTGCTGCCGCTGGTGCAGGGCCGGGAGAACGGCTGGCCGCTGTGGGGCTGGATCTGCCTGGGCGCGGGAGTCGTGGCCGTGGTGGGGCTCGGGGTGTACGAGGCCCGACGGCACCGGCCCGGGACGGTGCCGCTGCTGCCGGCCCGTGCCTTCCGGCTCCCGGCCTTCTCGGTGGGCGTCCTCGTCCAGCTGCTGTTCTCCGTCGGCATGCAGGGCTTCTTCCTGGTCTTCGCGGTCTGGCTGCAGGCCGGCGAGCGGTACACGCCGATGCAGGCCGGACTGGTGACGGTCGCCTTCTCGGCCGGCGGTTTCCTCACTGCGCCGGCCGCGGACGGGCTCGCCGTACGGTACGGGCGGCTGGTGCTCGGGGCGGGAGCGCTCATGATGGCGGGCGGCTTCGGCTGGGTCGGGGCCGTGGTCGACGGCGCGGCCGCCGCGCACACCGGGGCGTGGCCGCTCGTGCCTGGGCTGCTCATCGCCGGGGCGGGGCTGGGGTTCCTGGTGGTGCCGCTGGTGAACGTGGTGCTGTCGGCGGTGCCGGTGGAACTGGCCGGCGGGGCGTCCGGGATCTTCTCCACGGCCCAGCAGTTCGGGGGAGCGCTGGGGGCCGCCGTGGTCGGCACGGTGTTCTTCGGGCGGGTGTCCACGGGGATGACCGGGGCCCTGGGCGACGCGATGCCGTGGGTGGTGGGGGCGTTCGTGGCGTGCGGGGGGTTGTGCGCGGCGCTTCCCCGGCGAGGGTCGGCCGGACACCTCGGCTGACCCGCCGCGACGCCCGGGTGGCCCTAGGTGTCGCACTCCAGCACCGTCCGGCACAGCCCGCACCGCGCCCGTACCCGCCCCTTCACCGGCACCCGGATCCGCTGGTGGCAGGTCGGGCAGGGGAAGGACACGCGGAGGTGGCCGGACGGGTCGGGGCTGAAGGCGTAGGGGCCCTCCGGCTGGACACCGGGCGCGTGCCGCCTGTCGTGGGCGTACCGCCGGCGCCCCGCCCAGCCGGCCCCCGTCAGCGGCGGCTGCTGCTCGTCCCGGCGGGCCAGGGCCAGCCCCTTGACGTACGCGTCGTAGGCCTGCGCACTGGTGAACCACACCGAGGGGTCCTCGTGGAAGAGCAGCGCCCGCTTGGCCAACACGTACCCGAACTCCTCCGGGGTGAGGTAGCCGAGCTTCTGCGAGGAGACCGCGTCCTCCCGGTAGGCGTCCAGCAGCAGCCAGCCCGCGCCCAGGTAGGCCGTCACCGTGTCCGTGAGGATCTCGTTCTCCGCCGTGCTCGGGAAGGAGAGGTCCAGGCGGTGCAGATAGACGTGCGCCACCTCGTGGGCGAGCGCCGCGCCGATGTCCCTTCGGTGGGTGCGGAAACGGTCGTTCAGTTCCACGAAGTACTCGGGTCCCGCCGCCAGTTCGACGTTCGCCGCATGGGTCATCTCCCGGAAGCCGACGATCAGCCGCGCGTCCGGCAACCGGAAGTGCCGCACGATCTCGCGGGCCACCCGCTGCGCGCCGAGATGGAGGTCGTCGGTGTCGCAGAAGGCCACGTCGGCGGGGACCACGCTGGTCGAGAACGTCTGGACGGTGGCGTAGGACAGGCGCCTGTACAGCGCGGTGATCGCTGCCCGCACCGTCTCCAGGTGCGGGTAGCCGTGCTGGACCGGTCCGCCGTTCGCCACGTCCGCACCCCCAAAGACGCCTGAACTCCTCTCCACTGTAGGCGGGGCGGACCGCCGGTCACACGGGCAGCAGACGGGGCGCCGCCCGGCTCCGGTCCGACTGGTCCAGCTCCAGCACCCACACCGCGTTCTCGCCCTCCCGCAGTACCGGCCCGGGGACGTACAGGGACCGCTGGGGACCCACCGACCAGTAACGGCCCAGGTTGAAGCCGTTGATCCAGACGAATCCGCGGGTCTGGCCGGGCAGCTCCAGCCGGGCGTCCCCGGCCCCGCGGACGGTCACCCGGCCCCGGTACAGGCCCGGTGCGCCCTCCTCGGGCAGCGCGCCGAACGGCACCGCGTCCACGCCGCCCTCGAACGCGTCCAGATCCAGCCCACGCGCGCGTACCCCGTGCAGGAACTGCCGCTCGTGCAGGATGCCGCCGGTGATCCCCTTCGCCTCGCCGAAGCGCGGACCGTAGTTCACCCGCCCGAAGGACTCCACCCACACCTCCACGCGCGCGGGGCCCGCGACGGGCTCCTTCAGGCGCGGCTCCTCCTCGGTGAGCACCCCGGCCCGCTCTCCGTCGACGTACACCACCGCGAGGTCCCGCAGCCCGCGCAGGGTCAGCGGGTACGGCCGCCGTGGGCCGGGCACCTCCACCTCGTAGCGCACCAGGCCCCGGGTGACGTGCAGGTCCTCGAAGGCCGGCGGCAGCGGCGCGACCGTCTCCTCGCCGCCCAGTGTCTCCAGGACGTCGCCCAGGGGCGCCCAGCCGTCGAGGGTCACCTCCGTCGGACGGGCCAACGAGGCGGGCGCCTGGGGGAGTTCGGGCAGGGGCCCGCAGTGGTGGGCGGCCAGCACTTCGCGGAAGCGCCAGAACTTCTCGGTCGGGCGGCCGTACTCGTCCACCGGGGCGTCGTAGTCGTACGAGGTCACATCGGGTTCCAGCGGGCCCTCGTGCAGTTCGCCGCCGCCCCGGTTGGCCCCCGCCCAGCCGCCGAAGCTGGTGCCGCCGTGCGCCATGTAGAGGTTCACCGACGCCCCGCACTCCAGGATCTCCCGCAGCGCCCCGGCGGCCTCCTCGGGGTCCCGTACGACGTGCTCGCCGGCCCAGTGGTCGAACCAGCCGCACCAGAACTCCATGCACATCAACGGGCCCCCGGGGCGGTGGCGGCGCAGCGTTTCGAAGGCCTCGCGCGCGTGGGAGCCGAAATTCACCGTGGCGAGCACCCCGGGCAGCGAACCGCCGGTCAGCATGTGGTCCTCGGGACCGTCCGACGTGCACAGCGGGACCGTGACGCCCTTGGCGCGCAGCAGAGCGGCCAGCTCCTCCAGATAGCCGGTGTCACTGCCGTAGCTGCCGTACTCGTTCTCGACCTGCACCAGGACCACCGGGCCGCCGCGGTCGATCTGCCGGGGCACGATCTCGTGCATCAGGTGGTGGAACCAGCGCTCCACGGCGGAGAGCCAGCGCTCGTCACGCGTGCGTACGCGCGTGCCCGCCGCGCCCGTGACCCAGGAGGGCAGCCCGCCGTTCTCCCACTCGGCGCAGATGTAGGGCCCCGGCCGCACGATCGCCCACAGGCCGGCCTCCCGTACCGCGTCGAGGAAGCGGCCGAGGGCCCGCACGTCCCGGTAGCCGCCCGGGACCGGCTGGTGCAGGTTCCAGGGGACGTACGTCTCCACGCAGTTCAGGCCCATCGCGCGCAGCATCGCCAGCCGGTGCCGCCAGTGCTCCTCGTGCACCCGGAAGTAGTGCAGCGCCCCGGACAGCAGCCGTACCGGACGACCGTCCAGCAGGAAGTCGGCTTCCCCCACCGTGAACTCGCTCATGCGCCCAAGCCTCAGCCCCTTCCGGCGACCGGCGCCATGGACGAAGATCGGCGCTGCTTGGACAAAACGTTTGGTCAGAGTGTCCGGGGCACGTCCGCCGCCGACGCCGGGAGGAGCGCCGATGTACCAGACCTGGATGAGGTTCTTCAGCCCCGGCCCCGCACACCACCGGCTCGGCCTGGTCTGTCTCGGTGTCGGCCTGCAGCACGGCGCACTGCCCACGGTCGGCCCGCGCACCCTCGACCACCACGTGGCCGTCGTGATCAGCGCGGGCGGCGGCTGGTACCGGGGCGCCGACGGCCGCCGTACGACCGTCACCGCGCCCGCGCTGCTCTGGCTCACCCCCGGCGTGCCCCACCACTACGCGCCCGATCCGGGCACGGGCTGGGACGAGGGCTTCGTCGACTTCGCCGGGCCCGCCACCGCGACGTACACCGAACTCGGCTACATCGAACCCGGGCGTCCCGTCGTCCCGCTCTCGGACGCCTCCGGGCCCCGCGCGGTGGTCGCCCGCATCGCCCGCGCCGCCCGCCGCGGCAATCCGCTGCTGGAGGTGGAGACCGGCGCCGCCGTGCACGAACTCCTCGTCGCCCTGCGCCGCGCCCGCGCCGACCTCGCCCCGGACGGCGACCAGGTGCTGGAGGCGCTCGCGCGGGACGCCTGCACACCGATGAGCGTCGCCGACCACGCGCGCGTGCACGGCATGACCCCGGCCGAGCTGCGCAGCGCCGTCCGCCGGGCCGCCGGCTGCAGCCCCAAGGACTACCTCCTCGGCATCCGCCTCGGCCGCGCCAAGGAACTCCTCGCCGCCACCGAGCTGCCCGTCGCCGCCGTCGCCCGCCGCGTCGGCTACGACGACCCCGCGTACTTCTCCCGGCTGTTCACCCGCCGCGTGGGCCTCGCCCCGGTCCGCTTCCGCGCCCAGCAGGGCCGCAGCGTGCCCGGCGGCTGGAGCGACCGCGTGCCGGACCCCGGCGATCCGCCGGTGATCCACTCTCCGGACACCGCCGGAACCCGGTCCGGCGAACCCATAGGCTGAGGTCCATGACCACCAGCAACACCGGAACCGGTGACGTGGACCCCGAGGTCCGTCAGGAGCTGGAGCGGCTGCGCGACAGCATCGACAACATCGACGCGGCCGTCGTCCACCTGCTCGCCGAGCGGTTCAAGGCCACCCAGCAGGTCGGCCGGCTCAAGGCCGTGCACCAACTCCCGCCCGCCGACCCGGCCCGCGAGGCCCGCCAGATCGAGCGTCTGCGCCGCCTCGCGGAGAACGCCAAGCTCGACCCGGCCTTCGCCGAGAAGTTCCTGAACTTCATCATCGCCGAGGTGATCAGGCACCACGAGCGCATCGCCGAGGACACCGCCAACGGCGAGCAGCCGAACGCCTGACCCCCGCGGACCCCGGCCCCCGGCGAGTCGGATATAAGGTGTGAAGCCGTACACCCTCTGTGCGCTGTCAGTGTCATCAGGCAGCATGGCCTGCATGTCCGTTCTCACGCGTGATGAAGCGCTGCTCCGAGCACAGCTCCTCGACGTCCACCGCTACACGGTCGAGCTGGACCTCACGACCGGGGGCGAGACCTTCGACTCGCGCACCGTGATCCGGTTCACCGCGCGGTCCGCCGGGGACACGTTCGTGGAGCTGAAGCCCGCCGAGTTGCGCGCCGTCACGCTCGACGGGGAGCCGCTCGATCCCGAGTCGCTGCAGGACGGCCGGCTCGTGCTGAAGAACCTCGCCGCGGGCGGACACGAGCTGCGCGTCGACGCCGCCATGCACTACTCCCGCACCGGCGAGGGCATGCACCGCTTCACCGACCCCAGCGACGGCGAGACGTACGTCTACACCCAGCTGTTCATGGACGACGTCCAGCGGGTCTTCGCCGCCTTCGACCAGCCGGACCTGAAGGCCGTCTTCGAGGTCTCCGTCAGGGCGCCCGAGGGCTGGACCGTGCTCGCGAACGGCATCACCGAACAGCGCGCCGACGGCGTCTGGCAGGCCGCGCCCACCCCGCCGATCTCCACCTACCTCGTCGCCGTCGCCGGCGGCCCCTGGCACTCGGTGCGCACCGAGCACCACGGACTGCCCTTCGGCATCCACTGCCGTCGCTCCCTCGCCCCCCACCTCGAAGCCGACGCCGACGAGATCCTGGACATCACGCGCGCGTGCTTCGACCGCTACCACGAGAAGTTCGAGGAGCCGTACCCCTTCGACTCCTACGACCAGGCGTTCGTCCCCGAGTTCAACGCGGGCGCCATGGAGAACCCGGGCCTGGTCACCTTCCGCGACGACTTCGTCTACCGCTCCGCCGTCACCGACACCGAGCGGCAGACCCGCGCCATGGTCATCGCGCACGAGATGGCCCACATGTGGTTCGGCGACCTCGTCACCCTCAAGTGGTGGGACGACATCTGGCTGAACGAGTCCTTCGCCGAGTACATGGGCTACCAGACCACCGCCGAGGCCACCCGCTTCACCGGCCCCTGGACCGAGTTCGGCGTCACCCGCAAGGCCTGGGGCTACGACGCGGACCAGCGGCCCACCACCCACCCCGTCGCCTCCGAGAACGTCGACGACACGGCCTCCGCGCTGCTCAACTTCGACGGCATCTCCTACGCCAAGGGCGCCTCCGCGCTGCGTCAGCTCGCCGCCTGGCTCGGCGAGAAGGACTTCCTCGCCGGCATCAACACCCACTTCGCCCGCCACAGGTTCGGCAACGCCACCCTCGCCGACTTCATCGACTCCCTGGCCTCCGCCACCGACCGCGACGTGCCCGCCTGGGCCGACCGCTGGCTGCGCACCACCGGCGTCGACCGGCTCACGCCCGTCATCTCCGCCGCCGACGGCACCTGCACCCTGACCGTCGACCGCGCCGGCAGCCGCCCGCACCGCCTCACCGCCGGCCTGTACGACCACGACATCGCCGACGAAGGCCGGCTGCACCTGCGCGAACGCCTCGACCTCGACGTCCCGCAGACCGCCCCGCACCCCATCGGCAAGCGCCCCGCGCTGCTCCTGCTCAACGACGGCGACCTCACCTACGCCAAGGTCCGCTTCGACGCCGACTCCTTCGAGACCGTCCGCTCCGGCCTGTCCGGCCTGCCCGACCCGCTCACCCGCGCGGTCGTCTGGAACGCCCTGAGGGACGCCGTACGCGACGGCGAACTCCAGCCCGCCGCCTACCTGGAGACGGCCCGCGCCCACCTCCCGCACGAGACCGACCTGGCCCTCGCCCAAGGCGTCCTCGCGTTCGCCTCCGGACAGATCGCCGACCAGTACCTGAAGCCCGAGGACCGCCCGGCCGCCCTGTCGACCCTCGCCGCCCTCTGCCGCGACCTGCTGCGGCGCACCGAGGACGGCGACAACCCCGGCCTGCGCCTCATCGCCGTACGGCACCTGATCGGTGTGTCCGCCCACCCCGACACCATCGCCGCCTGGCTCGCCGACGGCACCGTGCCCGGCGGACCGGAACTCGACCCCGAGCTGCGCTGGCGCATCCTCGCCCGGCTCGCCGCGCTCGGAGCCACCGACGAGGCCGCCATCGCCGCCGAGCTGGAGCGCGATCCGAGCGCCACCGGCCAGGAGGGCGCCGCCCGCTGCCGCGCCGCCCTGCCCGACCCGGAGGCCAAGCGGGCGGCCTGGGAGGCGATGTTCGCCGGCGACGACCTGTCCAACTACCTCTTCACGGCCACCGCACAGGGCTTCTGGCAGCCCGAACAGGCCGATCTCGTACGGGAGTACGTCCCGCGTTTCTACGACGACGCCGTCGCCGTCAGTGCCCGGCGCGGACCCGCCATAGCCGTCGCCGCCGGCCGCTGGGCCTTCCCGGCACACGCCGTCCACACCGAGAACCTGCGACTGGGCGAGGCCTGTCTGCGCGACGCCGACCCCACCCCGGCCCTGCGCCGCACCCTCGCCGACCGCCTCGACGACCTGGCTCGCGCCCTGCGGGTCCGCGACGAGCAGCACCAGGAGGCACAGACGGCGCGCACGGAGCAGGTCCGGTGACCTGGGGCCCGGCTGGCCCCTGCCGACGATGCGCCGGCCCGGGCGCCCTTCCTGGGCTCGAGCCGTCAGGAGCGACCAGCCGGGCCTTCGGAGGCGACTTCCGTGATCGTGGTGACCGGCGCGACCGGCAACGTCGGCCGTGCCCTCATCGACCGTCTGCTCGCGACGGGCCGGCCCATCCAAACACTGCTGCTCTCCAGCGGCCTGTTCCAGGAGGGTGCCGACGAGACCCACCCCCTCCACGCCATGCACGCCACCGTCGAGCGGCAGATTCACGACAGCGGGCTCGACTGGACCTTCCTGCGGCCGAACGCCTTCGCCGCCGACGCCCTGCAGTGGGCGCCGCGGATCCGCGCCGGGAACACGGTCCGCGGGGTCTTCGCGGGCGCGCTCTCCGCGCCCCTCCACGAGGACGACATCGCGGCGGTCGCCGAACGGGTCCTGCTCGACGGCGGACACGAGGGCGACGTGCGCCGGCTGACCGGGCCCGGCGTGACCACCAACGCCGAGCAGGTCGCCGCGATCGGCGCGGCCGTCGGCCGGGAGCTGACGTTCGTGGAAGCGGAACCCCGGTCCGCACCTTGGCCCAGTGGGCCCGTGATCACGCGGAGGACTTCGGCGAACAGGGCTGATCGGGCCGCACGAAGCCCCCGGCACTTGCCCAACGCGCTTTCCCCGCACGGCAGTACCCACTTTCGGGTTCCGATCGTCGGTCTTTCGGGACAAGCGGTCCTCTTCCCGTACAAGCTGGATACCGAACGAGCCCATGAGTGCGGGAGGACAGCCGATGAGCGGTGCAGAACCCCTGCCCACGCCGCCCCTCGCCGCGGGCCCGCACGGCCCCGGCGCCCTGCGCCCCCTCCTCGGCACCGTCCTCGACGCGCTCGCGACGGGAGGCCGGGCGCGCGGCGGACCGCTGCCCGCCGGGGGCCCCGAGACCGTCGCCGTGCGCGTCGCCGACGTCCTCGGGGACGTCCTGCCGGACCACGGCGACCCCGACGCCCTGCACGCCCTCGTGCACGCCATGGCGGAGGGAGCCGCCGATCCGGCCGACCCGCTGTGCGCGGCCCATCTGCACTGCCCGCCGCTCGCCGTGGCCACCGCCGCCGACCTCGCCGCGAGCGCCCTCAACCCGTCCCTGGACTCCTGGGACCAGGCCCCGGCCGCCTCCGCCCTGGAAGCCGCCGTCACCCGCGCGCTCGCCCACGCCGCAGGGCTCGCCGACGCCCTCGTCACCTCCGGCGGCACCGAGTCCAACCAGCTCGCCCTGCTGCTCGCCCGCGAGGCCCACGGCGGCAGCGTGCGGCTGGTGTGCGGGGCCAACGCCCACCACTCGCTGCCCCGTGCCGCCTGGCTGCTCGGCCTGCCCGACCCCGTCGTCGTCCCCGCCCCCGGCGGCACCCTCGACCCCGCCGCCCTCGACGAGGCCCTCACCACGCTCTCCGGCCCCCTGCTGGTCGCCGCCACCGCCGGCACCACCGACGCCGGCCTCGTCGACCCGCTGCCGGAGATCGCCGGCCTGTGCACCGCCCACGGCACCCGCCTGCACATCGACGCGGCCTACGGCGGTGGCCTGCTCTTCAGCGACCGGCACCGGGAGAAACTCGCCGGCCTCGAAGCCGCCCACACCGTCACCCTCGACCTGCACAAACTCGGCTGGCAGCCGGTCGCCGCCGGCCTCCTCGCCGTCGCCCGCCCCACCGAACTCGCCGTGCTCCACCACCGCGCCGACTACCTCAACGCCGACGACGACACCGAAGCCGGACTCCCCGACCTGCTCGACCGCTCCCTGCGCACCACCCGCCGCCCCGACGTCCTCAAGATCGCCGTCACCCTGAAGACCCTCGGCCGCACCGGCCTCGGCGACCTGGTCGACCTGGTCTGCGCCCGGGCAGCCGAGTTCGCCGCACTGATCCAGGACCACCCCGGCTTCGAGCTGTACGACCGGCCCGTGATCAGCACGGTCCTGTTCCGGCCCGCAGGCGCCGCCGACGACACCGTGGCCGCCGTACGCCGCAGGCTGCTGCACGAGGGCCGGGCCGTCCTCGGGCGCGCCCGCCTCGACGGCCGCCTCTGGCTCAAGGCCACCCTCCTCAACCCCCACACCCGGCCGGACGACCTGGCCCAGCTCCTGAAACTCGTAGAAGAAGGCACCCTCGCATGACCAACGCCCCACACCACGAGCCGGCGTCCCCCCGTGACCTGGTCGGCATCGGCATCGGACCGTGCAACCTCTCCCTGGCCGCCCTCGCCCACCCGCTCGCCGAACTCGACGCCGTCTTCTACGAACAGCGCCCCGGCTTCGACTGGCACCCCGGCCTGCTGATCGAGGGCGCCACCATCCAAGTGCCTTTCCTGGCCGACCTGGTGACCCTCGCCGACCCGACCAGCCCCTGGAGCTTCCTGAACTACCTGAGAGACCGCGAGCGGCTGTTCCCCTTCTACTTCGCCGAGCGCTTCCACATCCAGCGCGCCGAGTACGACGCCTATTGCCGCTGGGTCGCGCAGAGCCTGCCCGGACTGCGCTTCAGCCACCAGGTCGACTCGGTCCGCTGGAACCCGGAACAGGACGTGTTCGAGGTGGACTTCACCCAGCTGAACGCCGAGGACGAGGCCGAGACCCTGGGCCGTACCTACACCCGCAACATCGTCCTCGGCATCGGCACCGCCCCCCATGTGCCCGACGCACTCCAGCCGCTCGTGGACGCCCCCGGAGTGCCGGTCGTCCACGCCGCCGACTACCTGGCCCACCGGTCCGCCGTCCTGGCCGCCGAGCACGTCACCGTCGTCGGCTCCGGACAGTCCGGCGCCGAGATCTTCCTCGACCTGCTGCGCCACCGCCCGGCCGGCCGCGAGAAGCTGCACTGGCTCAGCCGCAGCGAGGCCTTCGCACCGATGGAGTACTCCAAGCTCGGCCTGGAGCACTTCACCCCCGACTACACCCGCTACTTCCACGCCCTCGCCGAACCCGTCCGCGACCGGCTGGTGGCCGCCCAGTGGCAGCTGCACAAGGGCATCGACGCCGGCACCCTCGCCGCCATCCACGACGAGCTGTACCGGCGCACCCTGCACGGCGGCTGGCCCGACGCCGTCCTCACCCCCGGCGTCCGCGTCCGCACCGCGGGCCGCATCGCCACCACCAAGATCGAGCTGCACCTGGAACACCTCCAGCAGGACAGCCGCTCCCGGCTGACGACCGACGCCGTCGTCCTCGCCACCGGCTACCGGGAACGCCCCCTCGGCCGCCTCCTCGCCGGCCTCGACCCCTATGTGCGCCGAGACAGCAGCGAACGCCCGCGTGTCGACGAGGAGTTCCGGCTCGTCCTGGACCCGTCGGTCACCGGCTCGGTCTACGTCCAGAACGCCGAACTGCACACGCACGGCGTCGGCGCCCCCGACCTCGGCCTCGCCGCCTGGCGCAGCGCCACCATCCTCAACTCCCTCACCGAGAAGGAGCCGTACCCGCTGCCCACCCGAACGGCCTTCACCACCTTCGGACTTCAGGGGACGGGCACCCCGGTGCCACAGGCGCGACGGGCGGAGGAGCCGACCCCTCTCGTCGAGGGGCGGTAGCGGCGTCCAGGTGACGCGTGGCGGTGCTGACCTGAACATGACCTGAGGTACCAGGCTCACGAAGTCGGAATTCGCTCATCGGAGCGAGTGGTCGCACAATTCAACACTTGTCAATGACCTTTCACTCAAAGGTTGTTGAGTGGTCATGTGGGCCCGATTCTCTACCCACCAGTAAGGCCTAGGCTCAAGGTATGCGCCGAGCAAAGATCGTCTGCACTCTGGGGCCCGCCACCGACTCGTACGACCAGATCAAGGCACTGGTCGACGCCGGAATGGACGTCGCCCGCTTCAATCTCAGCCACGGCACCCACGCCGAACACGAGGAGCGCTACCGGCGGGTGCGCAAGGCGGCCGACGAAACCGGCCGCAGCGTCGGAATTCTCGCCGACCTTCAAGGCCCGAAGATCCGGCTCGGCCGTTTCGCCGAAGGACCGGTACTCCTTGAACGCGGCGACACCTTCACCATCACCGTGGAGGAGGGCGTCGAGGGCGACCGCCACCAGTGCGGCACCACCTACGCCGGCCTCGCCGCCGACGTCACCCCCGGCGAACGCGTCCTCGTCGACGACGGCAAGGTCTGCCTCGAGGTCACCGCCGTCGACGGCCCCCGTGTCCGCACCCGCGTGGTCGAGGGCGGCGTCATCTCCGACCACAAGGGCCTGAACCTCCCCGGCGTCGCCGTCTCCGTCCCCGCCCTCTCCGGGAAGGACGAGGACGACCTGCGCTGGGCGCTGCGCACCGGCTTCGACGTCATCGCACTCTCCTTCGTCCGCAGCGGCGACGACGCCAGGGGCGTGCACCGCATCATGGCCGAGGAGAGCCGCCGCCTCCCGGTGATCGCCAAGGTCGAGAAGCCGCAGGCCGTGGCGAACCTCGACGGCATCGTGGCCGCCTTCGACGGGCTCATGGTCGCGCGTGGCGACCTGGGCGTGGAGATGCCGCTGGAGCAGGTGCCGATCGTGCAGAAGCGCGCGATCAAGCTCGCCAAGCGCAACGCCAAGCCGGTCATCGTCGCCACCCAGATGCTCGACTCGATGATCGACAACTCCCGGCCGACCCGCGCCGAGGCCTCCGACGTGGCCAACGCGGTCCTCGACGGCACGGACGCGGTGATGCTGTCCGGCGAGACCAGCGTCGGCAAGTACCCCATCGAGACCGTGCGCACCATGGCGAAGATCGTCGCGGCGGCCGAGGAGGACATGCTCGCCAAGGGGCTGCCGCCGCTGACCGAGCGGAACAAGCCGCGCACCCAGGGCGGCGCGGTCGCCCGGGCCGCCGCCGAGATGGGCGACTTCCTGGGCGCGAAGTTCCTGGTCGCCTTCACCCAGTCGGGAGACACCGCCCGCCGGCTGTCCCGCTACCGCTCCCCGATCCCGCTCCTGGCCTTCACCCCCGAGCCGGCCACCCGCTCCCAGCTCAGCCTCACCTGGGGCGCCGAGACCTTCCTCGGACCGCACGTCGACTCCACCGACGCCATGGTCGAGCAGGTGGACGAGCTGCTGCTGAAGTACGGCCGCTGCGAGAAGGGCGACGTCGTGGTGATCACGGCGGGCTCCCCGCCGGGCGTCTCCGGCTCGACCAACATGGTCCGGGTGCACCACATCGGCGAGGACGACAGCCCGAGGTGACCGGCCGGGCCCCCTTGCGGGGCCCTTTTCAGCGCTGGGGACCGACGTGGGTGTACACAAAAAGCGGAGAACCACACGAACGTGATCCTCCGCTTGCATGAGTGACCTTGGAATCCAAGGAAAGTGCCCCGGGTCGGACTCGAACCGACACTGTACGGGTTTTGAATCCGTTGCCTGCTGCCAATTGGGCTACCGGGGCTCGCAGAATCCAAGGTTTCCCCCGACCCTCCGCGCGTCCACCATACCGTAGCTAGGTAGGCTCTTGTCAGCAGTGCCCTGCCTGAACGAGGAGCCCCCGTGACCGCCGAGTCGCCCCAGCCCGTAGACGCGCCCGACGACGACAAGTCGCACGTGCCTCCGCTGACGACCCGTGTCGTCATCGCCGAGGACGAGGCCCTGATCCGGCTCGACCTGAAGGAGATGCTGGAGGAGGAGGGGTACACCGTCGTCGGCGAGGCCGGGGACGGTGAGCAGGCCGTGGAGCTGGCCCGCGAGCACAGGCCGGACCTGGTCATCCTGGACGTGAAGATGCCCAAGCTGGACGGCATCTCCGCGGCTGAGAAGATCGCCGAGGAGTCCATCGCGCCGGTCCTGATGCTCACCGCCTTCTCACAGCGCGACCTCGTCGAGCGCGCCCGGGACGCCGGTGCCATGGCCTACCTGGTCAAGCCCTTCAGCAAGAGCGACGTGGTCCCGGCCATCGAGATGGCCGTCTCCCGCTTCACCGAGCTGAAGCAGCTGGAGAAGGAGGTCGCCGACCTCACCCAGCGCCTGGAGACCCGCAAGCTGGTCGACCGTGCGAAGTCCATCCTGCAGACCGAGTACGGCCTGACCGAGCCGGCCGCGTTCCGCTGGATCCAGAAGACCTCCATGGACCGCCGCCTGTCGATGCAGCAGGTCGCCGAGGCGGTCATCGCGGACAGCGAGGAGAAGAAGGCCAAGAAGGCCTGAGTGGTACGACGAGGCCCGCGCACCCCGAGAAAGGGGGCGCGGGCCTCGTCGTAGCCGGGCTCAGTCCTCTCCGAGGTACGCCTTGCGGACCGACTCGTCGTGCAGGAGATCCTGCCCGGAGCCGGACAGGACGATCGATCCGACCTCCATGACATGGCCCTGGTCGGCGAGCGAGAGCGCCGCCTGGGCGTTCTGCTCGACGAGCAGGATCGTCGTGCCCTGGGACTTCAGCTCGACGATCGTCGCCATGATCTTCTGCATCATGATCGGCGACAGACCCATGGACGGCTCGTCCAGCATCAGCAGCTTCGGCCGGGACATCAGCGCCCTGCCCATCGCGAGCATCTGCTGCTCACCGCCGGAGAGGGTGCCGGCGGCCTGCTTGCGCCGCTCCCCGAGGATCGGGAAGAGGTCGTAGGCGCGCTGGATGTCCTTCTCGATGCCTTCCTTGTCCTTGCGGAGGAAGGCGCCGAGCTGGAGGTTCTCGGCGATGGTCAGGCGCGGGAAGATGTGCCGGCCCTCGGGGGAGTGGGCGAGCCCGAGCGCGACGATCTTGTGCGCCGGAACACCGGTGAGCGGCTTGCCGTCGAAGACGATCTTGCCGGACGTGGGCTTGAGCAGGCCCGACAGGGTGCGCAGGGTTGTCGTCTTGCCGGCGCCGTTGGTGCCGATGAGGGTGACGACCTGGCCGGCCTCGACGCTGAACGAGATGCCCTTGACGGCCTCGATCTTGCCGTAGGCCACCCTGAGGTCCTCGACCTCCAGCAGTGCGGTCACTGGGCCTCTCCCTTGGTGGTGCCGGTGCTCTCCGCGTCGGCGGTGTCCTCCGCGTCGGCGGTGTCCTCCGAGTCACCGGTGCTCTCCGCGTCGGCGGTCTCGGGTTCGGTCTCGGCCGCGGCGGCCGCTTCCGCGGACTCGACCTCCGCGGCCTCCGCCTCCCCGGGATCGCCCTCGAAGGGCTCGCCCAGATAGGCGGCGACGACGCGCTCGTCGGCCTGGACGACCTCCGAGGTGCCCTCGACCAGCTTCTCGCCCTGCACGAGTACGGCCACGCGGTCGCACAGGTTGAAGATGAAGCGCATGTCGTGCTCGATGACGAGGACGGCGACGCCCTTGTCCCGGATGGCGAAGACCAGTTCCTCCGTCGCCCGGGTCTCCTGCGGGTTCATGCCGGCCGTCGGCTCGTCGAGCAGCAGCAGGCCCGGCTCGCTCGCCAGTGCCCGCGCGATCTCCAGCTTGCGCTGCTCGCCGTAGGGCAGGTTGCGCGCGAGGTGGTCGCGCTTGGCGGCGAGGCCCACGAACTCCAGGAGTTCCATGGCCTTGGCCTCGGACTCCTTCTCGGCCTTGCGGAAGCCGGGGCCGCGCAGCAGCGCGGACCACAGGCCCTCCTTGGTCCGCGTGTGGCGGCCCACGAGGACGTTCTCCAGGACGGTCATGTTGGCGAAGAGCCGGATGTTCTGGAACGTGCGGGCGATACCCGCCTGCGTCACCAGGTGCGGCTTGGGCGGCAGCACCCGGCCCTGGTAGGCGACGGTGCCCTCGGTGGGGACGTAGAGGCCGGTGAGGCAGTTGAAGAAGGTGGTCTTGCCGGCGCCGTTCGGGCCGATGAGGCCGACGATCTCGCCGCTGTTGACCGTGAAGTCGACGGACCGGACGGCGGTCAGACCGCCGAAGCGCATCGTGACGTCACGGGCTTCGAGTACAGGTGTCGTCATGGTTCCTTACGCCCCTGCCTTGGTGACGGCCGGATCGTCCGTGAGCGTCGCTTGTGCCGGTACGTCGAGCTGGCCGGTCTCGTGGAACTCCAGCTGGCGGCGGCGGTTGGCGATGATGCCCTCCGGCCGGAACCGCATCAGCAGGATCAGCGCGATACCGAAGGCGAACAGCTCGTAGTTCTGCAGGAACTGGAGCTTCTCGGGGACCAGGTACAGCACGCTCGCACCCAGCAGCGGGCCGCTGACGGTGCCCATGCCGCCGAGGACGACGGCGGCCAGCAGGAAGGCCGAGTTGGGCGGGGCGGCGCCGGCGAACTGGTAGGGCTGCGGGTTGACGCTGTAGTTGACGTGTGCCATCACGGTGCCGGCGAGGCCCGCGAGGGAGGCGCCGAGGGCGAAGGCGATCAGCTTGACGCGGAAGCCGTTGATGCCCATGGCGGTGGCGGCGGTCTCGTCCTCGCGGATGGCGATCCAGGAGCGGCCGATGCGGGAGTCGGCGGCGCGGGTGAAGACGAGCACGACGATCGCCGTGATGACGAGCATCAGGAAGAGGTAGTTGGCGAAGCGGCCGAGGGTGAATCCGGCGACGTCGTGCGCGTCGCCCAGGTTGAACCCGAAGATGTTGATGTCGGGGATCTGGGTGATGCCGTTGGGGCCCCGCGTGACGTTCGGTCCGGAGTCGCCGTCGAGGCTGTTGACGGTGATGCGGAAGATCTCTCCGAAGCCGAGGGTGACGATGGCCAGGTAGTCACCGCGAAGGCGCAGCGTGGGGCCGCCGATGAGGACGCCGAAGACCAGCGAGGCGGCCATACCGGTGAGGGCCGCCGCCCAGAAGGGGAAGTGGACGGAGTAGGGGGAGTACTCCGAACCGGACACCAGGGCGGCCGCGTAGGCGCCGACGCCGAGGAAGGCGACGTAGCCGAGGTCGAGCAGACCCGTGAGACCGACGACGATGTTCAGGCCCAGGGCGACGGTGGCGAAGATGAGGATGTTGACGCCGATGTTGGCGTTGTGGTCGTCGCTCTGGGTGAAGGGGAAGATCACGGCCGCGACGAAGGCCAGGGTGGTGGCGAAGCCCTTGTGGCGGGTGGACATCGTCGCGTAGCGGTCGAGCAGCCCGGCGTGGACGAGTCCCCAGGCGCCGAAGACCAGGACGAGCAGGAAGCCGATGAAGGTCTCGCTGTCGTCGTCGTTGATGCCGATGCCGTAGGTGAAGACCACGAGGGCGAGAGCGGTGCCCACGGTGATGACGGCGCGTTCGGCGAGCGGCGGGAGCGTGCCGTGGCGAGGCTGGTCGGGCTTGGCGAAGTAGCCGCGCAGGCCCGTGCCGGGGGCGGGGTGCGGCAGTGCGAGGGCGCCGACGACGGGCAGTGCGGAGGCCGCCATCGCCACGAAGGCGCCGGGGTCCAGGTTCACCAGGCCGCCGAGGTCCACGGCGATGGCGATGCCGGTGAACCAGCAGACGGCGAAGGCCGAGAGGGCGATCAGGAAGACCGGTGTGGTGGCCTTGGCCGGGTTCAGCCAGTCCAGCCCCCGGACGTTCCAGAGGCTGAGCCCGTAGAGCAGGGTGAGGGCGCCGCTCACGAGAGCGATGACCTGCAGCCCCGCCGGGTAGCCGTAGATCGTCAGGTCGCCGGGGAAGTCGGAGGTCCAGGTCCAGCTGAGGAAGGTGCTGGCGATGGTGGCGATCGCGCCGGTCAGGATGAGCAGGCGGGCGGCGGCGGGGGGCAGCGGGACGGGCCCGCGTCCGGCCGCGGCCGCTTCGGCCGGGGCCTGGGTGGTGGTGTCGGTCATGCTGCTCACGCCCTGTCCGCGACGCGTTCGCCGAGCAGGCCCTGTGGCCTGAAGAGGAGTACGAGGATGAGGAGGACGAAGGCCCACACCGGAGCCCAGCTGCCGCCACCGAGCTGGTGCATGCCGGGGACGTCGGCGATGTAGGCGGTGGCCATGGCTTCGGCCACGCCGAGGACGAGCCCGCCGAGCATGGCGCCGTAGATGTTGCCGATGCCGCCGAGGACGGCCGCGGTGAACGCCTTCAGGCCGGCGAGGAAGCCCATGTCGTAGGAGACGGAGCCGTACTTGAGACCGTAGGAGACGCCGGCGACCGCGGCGAAGAAGCCGCCGATGGCGAAGGCGATGACGATGATGCGGTTGGTGTCGATGCCCATCAGCTGGGCGGTGTCCGGGTCCTGGGCGGTGGCCTGCATGGCGCGGCCGGTGCGGGAGAGCCGGACGAAGAAGGCGAGGGCCGCCATGCACAGCGGGGCGGCGATGATCAGGAAGACGTCACCGCTCTGCACGGTCACGGAGCCGAGGTGCAGCGGGCCGAACGGCAACTGCGGGAAGACCCGGGCGGACTTGGCGTCGCCGCCGACGTGGTACCAGTTGAAGACCGCCTGCTGCAGCGCGAGCGACAGGCCGATCGCGGTGATCAGTGGGGCGAGGCGTGGTGCGCCGCGCAGCGGACGGTAGGCGAAACGCTCGGCGCCGACGGCGATGAGTACGGCGACCAGTGCACCGCCGATGAGCATCGCCGGCAGGGCTATCCACATGGATATGCCGTCCGGCAGGACGAGGTAGACCGTGAGGGCGCCGAAACCTCCGGTCATGAAGATCTCGCCGTGGGCGAAGTTGATGAGCTGGACGATGCCGTACACCATCGTGTAGCCGATGGCGATCAGCCCGTACATCGAGCCGAGGAACAGCCCGTTGGCCAGCTGCTGCGGCAGGGTGTTCACCGCATGGCCTCCATGTGGTGGGGAGAGTCAAGGGGGCGGTAGAGGGCGGGCCGCGCGGTGACGGTGGTCTGCGCCGCGCGGCCCTGGGGGTGCGATGTGCTGTGGTGGGTTACTTCGGGTTGGCCGTACCGCTCTTGACGGACTTCCAGACACCGTTGGTGACCTGGTAGACGGTCAGCTGCTTGTTCGTGGTGTCGCCGTACTCGTCGAACGAGATCTTGCCGGAGATGCCGTCGAAGGACGACTTCTGGACGGCGTCGACGACCTGGCTGCGGGCGTCGGACGGAATCTTGCCGTCCTTCACGACCTGGCCGACGGCCTTGATGATGGCGGTGGTGGCGTCGTAGGCGTAGGAGCCGTAAGTGCCGTAGTCACCGGGGTACTTCTTGGCCTTGTAGGTGGCGACGAAGTCCTTGGCGGCGGGCAGGGTGTCGACCGGGACGCCGATCGAGGTCACGAGGTCGCCCTCGGAGGCCTTGCCGGCGGTCTTGATGTAGGTCGGGGTGAACATGCCGTCGCCGCCGAACAGCGGGATCTTGGCGCCGGCGTCCTTGAGCTGCTTGGTCAGCACCTCGGACTCGTCGTACTGGCCGCCGTAGTAGAGCACGTCGGCACCGGAGTTCTTGATCTTGGTGACCAGCGTGGAGAAGTCGCGGTCACCGGTGTTGACGTGGTCGGTGCCGATGACCTTGCCGCCCTGCTTGGTGAACTGCTCCTTGAAGATCTTGGAAAGGCCCGCGCCGTAGGTCTGCTTGTCGTCGACGACGAACGCCTTCTTCTTGTGGATGCCGTTGTAGGCGTAGTCCGCCGCGTAGGCGCCCTGCAGGGCGTCGGTGGTCGCGGTGCGGAAGTAGGTCTTGAACGGGCGGGACTTGGTGGTCTGCCAGTTCTTGCCCTGGGTCAGCTCGACTCCGGTGTTGGAGGGGGAGATCTCCACCAGGTTGGCGGTCGCGAAGACCTGCTGCATCTGCGTGGCCACACCGGAGTTGAGGGGGCCGACCACGCCGAGGACGTCCTTGTCGGAGACGAGCTGGGTGGCGTTCTGCTGGCCGGTGGCGGGGATGGCCTTGTCGTCCAGCGCCTTGATCTTGAAGGTGACGCCGGGGACGGCCTTGTTCTTGTTGGCGTCGTCGACGGCGATCTGGGCGCCGTACTGAATACCCAGGCCCGTCGCGGAGTTCTGGCCGGTCAGCGGGGCGTCGACGCCGATCGTGACCGTCACGTTGCCGCTGTCGCCGCCCTTGTTGTCCTTGTCGCGGGAGCCACACGCGGTGAGGGCCAGAGCTCCGGTGGTCAGCACGGAGGTAAGAATCACCAGAGAACGCTGTCGCACAATCGATCCTTTCCGCAGGCACATTCCGCCCCTTCGCAGGGGAACGGCGGGTGCCGCGCCGGTACCGAACTCCCGATGGAGCGGTGACTGGCGGTGACTCTAAGCGTGTGTAGGGAACGTGGAGGAGAGCTTGACCAAGGCTGTGACGCTCTTGTTATGACACGGGGTAATGCAGAGCGGTACAGCGTGGGGTGGAAAACAGGAATTCAGGCCGATTCACCCCGTCCGCATTCTGAGAACCTGCAGGACTCACCATGATCCGTTCAGGTGTCTCGGGCGATTTGGTGATTACACAGCACTGTTGCTGCAGGCGACTTCCGGGGGCCCCGAAGGGTGTTGTCCGCATCCGGAGACGGGAGTGAATGCACGAATGTATATTGCACGCGTATTACGTAGAGTTACGCGGTGGAAAGAAAGCCAGGGCGGCGGAGCACATCTGGCGGCCCGTCAACCGACCGGGCTTCACATCATGGGCGGTGGCGACGGTTTGGCGGGATCACGCCGACCCCGCCCAGTCGCCGTCAGGCGTCCGCACCCCGGGCGGGTGCCGCGTCGTCCTTGTTCAGTTCCCGCAGCAGACAGGTCAGCCGGGCGCTGCACACCCGGCGGCCCTCCTCGTCGCTGATCACGATCTCGTACGTCGCCGTGGAACGGCCCCGGTGCACCGGCGTGGCCACACCCGTCACCAGGCCGGAGCGGACCCCGCGGTGGTGGGTGCAGTTCAGGTCCACGCCGACCGCGATCTTCGAGCTGCCGCCGTGCAGCATGGAGCCCACCGAGCCCAGGGTCTCCGCCAGTACCGCGGAGGCGCCGCCGTGCAGCAGGCCGTACGGCTGGGTGTTGCCCTCCACCGGCATGGTCCCGACGACCTTCTCCGGCGAGGCCTCCAGGATCTGCACACCCATGCGCGTGCCGAGGTGTCCGGCTGAGAACAGGGCGGGCAGGTCGACACCGAGCGCCGCGTACTCGTCGATGATCTCCTGCGGGAACTTCACTCGCTGCTGCTCACCCATGGGCCCGGCTCCGTTCTTGGTCCAGCTGTCTCCTGGCTGAGCAAACGCTCAGTCGGTCGCCGATTGTTCCAGACGGCCCACCGGGTCACCCGTGTGATCTTCGAGACGTACGACCACGGACTTGCTGGCCGGGGTGTTGCTGGTGTCGGCGGTGGCGTCGAGGGGGACCAGGACGTTCGTCTCGGGGTAGTACGCCGCCGCGCATCCCCGGGTCGTCGGGTAGTGCACGACCCGGAAACCGGGCGCCCGCCGCTCCACGCCGTCCTTCCACTCGCTCACCAGGTCGACGTACGACCCCTCGGCGAATCCGAGCGCCTTCGCGTCCTCGGGATGGACCAGCACCACCCGGCGGCCGCCCGTGATGCCCCGGTAGCGGTCGTCCAGGCCGTAGATCGTGGTGTTGTACTGGTCGTGCGAGCGCAGCGTCTGCAACAGCAGCCGCCCCTCGGGCAGTTCGGGGTACTCCACCGGCGCCGCCGTGAAGTTCGCCTTGCCCGTGGCGGTCGGGAAACGACGCTCGTCGCGCGGGGCGTGCGGCAGCGCGAAGCCGCCCGGCCGGGCCACGCGCGCGTTGAAGTCCTCGAAACCGGGGACCACGCGCGCGATGCGGTCACGGATCGTCGCGTAGTCCTTCTCGAACTCCTCCCAGGGCACGACGCTGTCCGCGCCGAGCACGCGCCGGGCGAGGCCGCAGATGATCGCCGGCTCCGACTTCAGCCGCGGGCTCGCCGGAGCCAGCCGCCCGCGCGAGGCGTGCACCATGCCCATCGAGTCCTCGACGGTCACGAACTGCTCGCCGGCGGCCTGCAGGTCACGCTCGGTGCGGCCCAGCGTGGGCAGGATCAGCGCCCGCGCGCCCGTGACGACGTGCGAGCGGTTCAGCTTGGTCGACACATGCACCGTCAGCCGAGCGCGGCGCATCGCGGCCTCGGTGACCTCGGTGTCGGGGGAGGCGGAGACGAAGTTGCCGCCCATGGCGAAGAACACCTTCGCCTCGCCGTCGCGCAGCGCACGGATGGCCCGTACGACGTCGAAGCCGTGCTCGCGCGGCGGCGCGAAACCGAACTCCTTCTCCAGCGCGTCCAGGAAGGCCGGCGCGGGGCGCTCGAAGATGCCCATCGTGCGGTCGCCCTGGACGTTGCTGTGGCCGCGCACCGGGCACACGCCCGCGCCCGGCCGGCCGATGTTGCCGCGCAGCAGCAGGAAGTTGACCACCTCGCGGATGGTCGGGACCGCGTGCTTGTGCTGGGTGAGGCCCATGGCCCAGCAGACGATGGTGCGCTGCGAGGCGAGCGCCATGCCGAGGGCCTGCTCGATCTCCTCCCGGGCGAGGCCGGTCGCCCGAAGCGTCTCGTCCCAGTCGGCGGCGCGGGCGGCCTTCGCGAACTCCTCGAAACCGTGGGTGTGCGCGCGGACGAACTCCTCGTCGACCGCGCCGTCCGTCTCCAGGATGAGCTTGTTGAGGAGCCGGAAGAGGGCCTGGTCGCCGCCGATGCGGATCTGCAGGAACAGATCGGTCAGGGCGGCGCCCCTCAGCATGCCCTGCGGCGTCTGCGGGTTCTTGAACCGTTCCAGGCCGGCCTCGGGCAGCGGATTGACACTGATGATCTTCGCGCCGTTCGCCTTGGCCTTCTCCAGCGCGGAGAGCATGCGCGGGTGGTTCGTCCCCGGGTTCTGGCCCGCGACGATGATCAGGTCGGCCTTGTGGAGATCCTCGAGCAGCACGCTGCCCTTGCCGATGCCGATCGTCTCGTTGAGCGCCGAGCCGGACGACTCGTGGCACATGTTGGAACAGTCCGGCAGGTTGTTCGTGCCCAGCTCGCGCGCGAAGAGCTGGTACAGGAACGCGGCCTCGTTGCTCGTACGGCCCGAGGTGTAGAAGACGGCCTCGTCGGGGGAGGAGAGGGCGGCGATCTCCTCGGCGACGATGCCGAAGGCGCGCTCCCAGCTGACCGGCTCGTAGTGGGTGCCGCCCTCGGGGAGGTACATGGGGTGCGTGAGCCGTCCCTGCTGCCCCAGCCAGTACCCACTGCGCGTCGCCAGGTCGGCGACGGGGTGCGCGGCGAAGAACTCCGGGGTGACCCGGCGCAGGGTGGCCTCCTCGGCCACCGCCTTCGCGCCGTTCTCGCAGAACTCCGCCTTGTGCCGGTGCTCCGGCTCCGGCCAGGCGCAGCCCGGGCAGTCGAACCCGTCCTTCTGGTTCACCCGCAGCAGGGTCAGCGCCGTGCGGCGCACGCCCATCTGCTGCTGGGCGATGCGCAGTGTGTGCCCGATGGCGGGCAGCCCCGCGGCCGCGTGCTTGGGCTCCGTGACCTGCGGCGCGTCCTGAACCGGATCACCCTTCGGCGGCTTCGTCGCCATCGCACGCTCCCCTTTGACTGCGCGGTCCGAGTACGCAGACGATCCTCCCACGCGCCACCGACAACGGGGCCGCCCCCTCCTCCGCCCGCCCGCCCTGCGGCCGTCGGCCTTCGGTCGGTGTGCCGGTGCTCACACCCCACCAGCGGGACGCGACCCGGACTGTCAGTGCGGCGTGGCAGGATCGGGGACGTGGCAGAGACAGCATCGAAGAAGACCGACAAGATCCCCGGCGGCACCCGTCCCCGGCTGATGCTCATGGACGGGCACTCCCTCGCTTACCGCGCGTTCTTCGCGCTGCCCGCGGAGAACTTCACGACCGCGACCGGCCAGCCGACGAACGCGATCTACGGCTTCGCGTCGATGCTGGCCAACACCCTGCGTGACGAGGAGCCCACGCACTTCGCCGTGGCCTTCGACGTCTCGCGCAGGACCTGGCGCTCCGAGCGGTTCACCGAGTACAAGGCGAACCGCTCCAAGACCCCGGACGAGTTCAAGGGCCAGGTCGAGCTGATCGGCGAGCTGCTCGACGCGATGCAGGCCCCGCGCTTCGCCGTCGACGGCTTCGAGGCGGACGACATCATCGCCACCCTCGCCACCCAGGCCGAGGCCGAGGGCTTCGAGGTGCTGATCGTCACCGGCGACCGCGACTCCTTCCAGCTGGTCACCGAGAACATCACGGTGCTCTACCCGACGAAGGGCGTCTCCGAGCTGACCCGGTTCACCCCGGAGAAGGTGTTCGAGAAGTACGGCCTGACCCCCGCCCAGTACCCGGACTTCGCGGCCCTGCGCGGCGACCCCTCCGACAACCTCCCGGGCATCCCCGGCGTCGGCGAGAAGACCGCCGCGAAGTGGATCAACCAGTTCGGCTCGTTCGCCGAGCTGGTCGAGCGCGTCGACGAGGTCAAGGGCAAGGCCGGACAGAACCTCCGCGACCACCTCGAGTCGGTCAAGCTCAACCGCGTCCTGACCGAGCTGGAGCGCCAGGTCGAGCTGCCGAGGGCGGTCGCCGACCTGGAGCGGACGGCGTACGACCGCAAGGCCGTGGCGATGGTCCTGGACACCCTGGAGATCCGCAACCCGTCGCTGCGCGAACGCCTCTTCGCCGTCGACCCCGGCTCCGAGGAGGCCGAGGCCACGCCGATCACCACCGACGGCGTGGAGCTGGACGGCACGATCCTCCGCACCGGCGAGCTGACCCCCTGGCTCGCCGGGCACGGCGCCGAGACCCTGGGCGTCGCCACCGTCGACACCTGGGCGCTGGGCACCGGCTCGGTCACCGAGGTCGCCCTGGCCGCAGCCGGGGGAGCGGCCGCCTGGTTCGACCCGGCCGAGCTGGACGAGGCCGACGAGAACGCCTTCGCGGCCTGGCTGGCCGACGCCGCCCGGCCCAAGGTGTTCCACGACGCCAAGGGCGCCATGCGCGTCTTCGCCGAGCACGGCTGGTCCGTCGAGGGCGTGGCCATGGACACCGCGCTCGCCGCCTACCTCGTCAAGCCGGGCCGCCGCTCCTTCGACCTGGACGCGCTGTCGCTGGAGTACCTGCACCGCGAGCTGGCGCCCGCCGCCGCGGCCGACGGCCAGCTGGCCTTCGGCACCGACGAGGGCGCCGAGGCCGAGGCCCTGATGGTCCAGGCCCGCGCGGTCCTCGACCTCGGCACGGTCTTCCGGACCCGCCTCGAAGAGGTCGGCGCCGCGGAACTCCTGGGCGACATGGAACTGCCCACGTCCGCTCTGCTCGCCCGTATGGAGCGCCATGGCATCGCCGCCGACCGCGCGCACCTCGAAGCGATGGAGCAGATGTTCGCGGGTGCGGTGCAGCAGGCCGTGAAGGAGGCACACGCGGCCGCCGGCCACGAGTTCAACCTGGGCTCGCCCAAGCAGCTCCAGCAGGTCCTCTTCGAGGAGCTGGCTCTGCCGAAGACCAAGAAGACCAAGACCGGCTACACCACCGACGCCGACGCCCTGGCCTGGCTCGCCACCCAGACCGACAACGAACTGCCGGTGATCATGCTCCGCCACCGCGAGCAGGCGAAGCTGCGGGTCACGGTCGAGGGCCTGATCAAGACCATCGCGGGCGACGGCCGTATCCACACCACCTTCAACCAGACGGTGGCCGCGACCGGCCGGCTGTCCTCCACGGACCCGAACCTGCAGAACATCCCGGTTCGCACGGACGAGGGCCGGGCCATCCGCCGCGGCTTCGTCGTCGGCGAGGGTTTCGAGTCCCTGATGACCGCCGACTACAGCCAGATCGAGCTGCGTGTGATGGCCCACCTCTCCGAGGACGAAGGCCTGATCCAGGCGTTCACCTCCGGCGAGGACCTGCACACCACCGCCGCCTCCCAGGTGTTCGGCGTCGAGCCCGCCGCGGTGGACGCGGAGATGCGCCGCAAGATCAAGGCGATGTCCTACGGCCTGGCCTACGGCCTCTCCGCCTTCGGTCTCTCCCAGCAGCTGAACATCGAGGCGGCGGAGGCCCGAGCCCTCATGGACGCCTACTTCGAGCGCTTCGGCGGCGTCCGCGACTACCTCCGCCGTGCGGTGGACGAGGCGCGCGCGACGGGCTACACGGCGACGCTCTTCGGCCGCCGCCGCTACCTGCCGGACCTCAACAGCGACAACCGCCAGCGTCGCGAGGCGGCCGAGCGCATGGCCCTCAACGCACCGATCCAGGGCACGGCGGCCGACATCGTCAAGATCGCCATGCTCAAGGTGGACGGCGCACTGCGGGCAGCGGACCTGAAGTCCCGCATGCTCCTCCAGGTCCACGACGAAATCGTCCTGGAGATCGCCCCCGGCGAGCGGGCGGCCGCGGAGGAGATCGTCCGCCGCGAGATGGCGAGCGCCGTCCAGCTGCACGCCCCTCTGGACGTGTCGGTGGGAGTGGGCCCGGACTGGGAGTCAGCGGCCCACTAGGGCCGTCCCACCCCTGCGAAGGGCACTTCGGCGGAGGGGGGGGCGCAGCCGACACCGGGTGGGGCACCCCCTCCCCAAACACAACAAGGGAAACAAACACCGGCCGGGGCAGCAAAAGTCGGGCGAGGGTGGAGGCCCC
>NZ_JBVJVZ010000001.1:1018562-1080130 GCF_055603245.1 Streptomyces sp. NPDC037290
TTCGCATCCCGCCCTCGCCGTCGCCGCCGCAACAGACGCCGGCGAGACAAGCAAAAAAAACCCCGACCCCCCCCCCAACGCCGTCGGGTGGGGGCCCCCCCCCCCCCCCCCCCCCCCCCCCCCCCCCCCCCCCCCCCAGCACCGGCAGGGGCAGCAAGCACCGGCCGGGGCAGCAAGCGTCGGGCAGGGGCGGCGCCCGTACCAGCAAGTCGGCAGATCCCCCGGAGGGGCTGTCACTCACGTGGCCCCCGCCAAAACGCCCCGGACCCCCCACAGCCGCAAAACTGCGGGCATGGGTATACGCATGCTTCACCGCCGGACGCCCGAGGCAGACACCCGGGCCTGGGCGGACACCGCCACGGCGCAGGCCATGCCCGCCTCGCCGGTCCCGGCCCTCGCGGCCGACGCAAGCACCGCCCGCATCCCCGCCGACCTGGCCGCGAGGGTCCGCAGAGCGGCCGCGGGCCTGCGGCACAGACTCGCCGGCCTGACCGCCCACGCGGACCACGCCCCGGACTGGCGCCAGTGGGCGGACCTCGCCCGCGGCTACCTCGCCCTCGCGCTGACCGCGATCCCGAGATCGCGCCCCCGGCCCACCCTCACGGTCTTCGTCGCGTCCCTCACCGAGCGACCGGCCTCTTCCGGCCCGCACCGGCCACCTCACGGGGACCGTCCGCAACCCGGCCCGGACGCCACACCCTGACGCCGACGGCGTACAGCACGAGCCCCAGGACCAGCCCGGCGCCCACCCCGAAGCACAGGGTGGGCACCAGCTCCCACGGCCGCTCCGATGCGCCCATGGACGCCCACCGGCGCACCGCCCGCTGCACCGCCCCGCCCACCGCGCAACCGCCGAGCACCGCGCCGGCCCACCACCGGCCCCGCCCGGACGGCACGGGCACCCCCACCGGCTCTCCGGCCGGGGCCCGTCGCAGCGCACGCGCGGCGAACACGGCGATGACGATCGCGCCCACCACGGACGAGCCGTACTGCAACCACGAGAGCAGCGGCATGCCCGCCGGGCGGTCGCGCCCGATGGCCGGAATCAGCCGGGTCCCCCACCGGTCGTGATGCGTGAACGCGTCCCCCACCACATGGGTCAGCGCACCCAGCACGGCGGAGACGTACCACCGTCCCACCGAGACGGCGCGTACCCGTGCGCGGGGCACGCCGCAGCCCAGCAGCACCGCCGGCTTGCCCTGCCGGCTCCGCGGCAGGAGCGCGAGCAACGGTTCGCGGACGAGGAGCCACAGCCCCACCAGCGTCCAGGAGATGAGCACGCCGACCGTGCCGATCCCGGCGAACGCGTGCGTGACCGCGCCGAATTCCCTACCACCCGGCAAAACATTCGCCGCGTAGCAGGGCATGTCGGGCGCGAAGGAGCTCGCGACGAGCACCGCCGGTACCAGCCGGCCACGACACGTCCCGTCCCGGCGCACGGCCGGCAGGACAGCGGCCGCATGACTGAGCGTGAACGGCAACGGACCCCCCTGGAACGGTCGTCGGCCCTGGCGCCGAGCCGTTGATCAAGCCCGTCCGGTATCCGGGACCCCGCTCCGCGGCCCCGGATGGTAAGGAGAGTTGGCCAATCGGTGAAAACGGGCGCGAACGGGTCCCGGCACCAGGAATGTTGTCGTAGGGTCACCTGCGTCTCGCCGTGCCCCGCGTACGGTCGAACACACGTCACACGGACGGAAGGACGGCACAGGGGCAACCGGAGCACCACGTCAACCGTCACACCAGAGCAAGGCAGACAGACGGAGACGGACGCACGGCGTCCACGGGAGGGGTTCACTCGATGGCGGCGCATTTCGGAAGGCGGCTGCGCAAGGGGGCGGCGACCACCGCCGTGGCCGCGGCAGCGGTCGCGGCCCTGTCCGCGTCCCAGGCTCCGGGAGTGACCGGCGAGGACCACGGCAGACAGGCGACGGCCGGTGCCTCCACACCCGTACCCGACGCGACCTCCGACGACAACGCCACCGGCAACTCCCCCTATTACACCGACCTGCCGCCGCTCAACAGCCCCAACCCCAGTCCCTCGGCGACCGTCGGCACGCCCGTCGCGCAAGGCGACGCGGACGCCGGCATTCCGGCGACGGTCCTCGACGCCTACAAGAAGGCCGAGGCGGAACTGCGCTCCTCCAAGCCGGGCTGCAACCTGCCCTGGCAACTGCTCGCCGCCATCGGCAAGGTGGAGTCCGGGCAGGCCCGCGGCGGCCGGGTGGACGCGGACGGCACCACCCTGGGGCGGATCCTCGGCCCGGCCCTCGACGGCAACGGCTTCGCGCTCATCAAGGACACCGACCACGGCGCGTACGACGGCAACACCGAGTACGACCAGGCCGTCGGCCCCATGCAGTTCATCCCGTCGACCTGGGCCTGGGCCGGCCGAGACGGCAACGGCGACGGCAAGAAGGACCCCAACAACGTCTACGACGCCGCACTCGCCGCCGGTCACTACCTGTGCCGCAACGGCTGGGACCTGTCGGGCGAGGCCGGCCTGCACAGCGCGATCCTCAGCTACAACAACTCGCAGGACTATCTGAACCTGGTCCTCAACTGGCTGGAGTACTACCGCAAGGGCACCCATTCGGTGCCCGACGGCACCGGCACCGTGCCCAGCCACCGCAGCGACGACGGCACCCCGCGCGCCCGGTTCCCCAAGCACTCCGCCCCGCCGAGGACCAAGCCCACCCCGAAGCCCGGCAAGCCGGGCAAGCCCGATCAGCCGGGCAAGCCGGGCAAGCCCGATCAGCCGGGCAAGCCGGGTGGCGGGAGCGGGAGCCCCCGTCCGAAGCCGCCGAAGCCGCCCGTCCCGCCGGCGCCCCCGCAGACCCCCACCGACACGGTGGACCACCTGGAGGACGCGGGAACCGCCAAGCTCACCGCGATGGCCGGCCACGCCTTCACGGAGAAGATCGGCACCCGCGCCGAGACCAAGGCCGACAAGTCCGTCGCGAAGGTAAGGATCAGGTTCACGATCAGCGGCGACACCGACGCCACCTTCACCGGCGGCGAGACCGTGGCCACGGTCGCCACCGACGCCAAGGGTGTCGCACTCGCCCCGGCGCTCCAGGCGGGCGAGAAGACCGGCGACTTCAAGGTGACGGCGACCGTCGTGGGCCGCAAGGTCACGGGCGTCGACTACACGGCCACCGTCACCGAACGCGCCGCCGACACCCTGGCCCGCACCGACGACACCCCGCTGACCTGCACCCCGGGCGGCGAGTTCGCCGACCAGGTCCAGGTGAAGGCGACGTACAAGGGCGCCGTCGCGGACAAGGTCGCGACCACGGCCACCCTGGTCAAGTCCGACACGGACGCCACCGAGAACGACAAGGGCCCCTACTTCAAGGACGCCGACGGCAAGCCCGTGCGTACCCTGACCGGCCTCCAGACCGACGCCAAGGGCCTGCTGACCCTGCCGAAGCTGTACGCGGACGACACCACCGGCACCTTCCTGCTGCGCCTCACCACCGCCGGCGGCGCGACACTCACCGTCGAGCTGAAGGTCGCCGCCGCCGACGCCTCGCCGAGCCCGTCCTCGAGCCCGTCCGCCTCCTGACACCACGCGAACCGGCAGGGCGCCCTCTCCGCACCGGCGGGGAGGGCGCCCTCGTTCGTCCGTGCACCGCTGTTCTCATCTCGCCCGCCCGTTGCTACGGTGCCGGACCTGACGATCCATCAGGAACCGGTGAGGACACGACCGCCCGCGGGAGGCCCGTATGCGCGCCCTGATCGCCGCCGCGACCGGCCTCGCCCTCGCGCTCGCCCTGGTCCTGGCGATGACCGCCCTGGGTACGCCGTCGGGCCGGACGTCCCCCAAGCCGCTGCTGACGACGGTGCCCGCGCACCCGTAGCCGCACCCGTCCGGGAGGGAGGCCTTCAATGCGCCGCAAGGCAAGCCTGGTCCTGCTCGCCCTCGCCGTCTTCTGCGCGGCGCTGTCCCCGCTCATGCGCTGGTACGCCTTCCCGCGCCTCGCCAGGATCCCCGCGAACCAGTACCAGGACATGGTCCTGGAGGCGAAGGGCGCCACCCTCCTCGACTACGGCACGATGCGCGCGAAGAAGGTCTCCAAGGTCACCATCGTGCAGACCCTCAAGGGCGACGTGGAGGCCGCGAAGAGGATCGAGAGGACCGCGGGCCGGCCGGTCGTGGTCTGGGACAGCCTCTCCTACGTCCAGGGCCCCGACGGCAAGATGGTCTCCAAGGTCCCCGAGCGGTACATCTTCGACGCCCACAGCCAGGACCCCGTCCACGCCACCGGCGAGATGGTCGACGGCGACCCCGTCACACGCCAGGGCATCGAGTTCAAGTGGCCGTTCCTGACACAGAAACGCGACTACGAGTACTTCGACGCGCAGACCCGCACCACCAGCCCCATCCACTACCAGGGCACCAGGACGTTCCGCGGCCTGAAGGTCTACTACTTCGAACAGACCATCCCCTGGACCAGGGTCCCCATGCCGAAGACCATGCCCGTCCAGGGCATCACCCCGGAAACGGTCGCCAGGACCGGTACCACCCGCTGGTACAGCACGGTCCGCCGGTTCTGGGTCGAACCGGTCACCGGCGCACCCGTCTACGGCGAGGAACTGCACAAGGAGGAGCTGCGCGGCGGCACCCTGCTCGGCGGCCGCGACAGGGTCACCGCGTTCGCCGGCGACGTGAAGATGCGCGAGGACTACATCCAGCACACGGTCGCCCTGGTCGAGCACAACCGCACCCTGGTCCTGCTGCTCACCTCGTACGTCCCCTGGGGCTCCCTGATCACCGGCCTGCTGCTCCTCGCGCTCGCCCTCTGCCTGGAGGCCCGCGCCCGCCGCCCCGAGGACCCCGCGCCCGCCGGGACGCCGGAGCCCGAACCGGTCAGCGCCTGAGCCGCGCGTTGGTGTGCCGCGTGGGCTCGGCGGTCGCCGGGTCCTCGGGCCACGGATGCTTCGGATACCGGCCGCGCAGCTCCGCCCGTACGCCCCTGTAGCCGTCCTTCCAGAAGGAGGCGAGGTCGGCCGTGACGGCGGCGGGCCGTCCGGCGGGGGAGAGCAGGTGAACGAGCAGCGGCACGCCCGCGACGACCGGCGTCTCGCGCAGCCCGAACATCTCCTGGAGCTTCACCGCGAGCACCGGCCGCTCCGGATCCCGATAGTCGATCCGGATTCCGGACCCACTCGGCACGGTGATCCGCTCGGGCGCCAGCTCATCCAGGCGGCCGGCCTCCCCGCTCGCCCAGGGCAGCAGCCGCGCGAGCGCCTGGCCGGCGTCGATCCGGCCGAGATCGGCCCGCCGCCGCGCCCTGCTCAGCTCCGGCTCCAGCCAGTCGTCCACGCGCGCGTGCAGAGCGTCGTCGGCCACGTCCGGCCACGGCTCCCCGAGGTGCGCGTGCAGGAACGCCAGCCGCTGCCGCAGCACCTCCGCCTGCGGCGACCAGCGCAGCAGCCCGAGCCCCTCCTGCCGCAGCCCGTCGAGCAAGGCCGCGCGCACCAGGGCCGGACCGGCGTCCCGCAGTGGCCGCACGCCCACCTCGATGGCCCCCAGCCGCTCCACACGCCGCGCTACGACGTCTCCGTCGGCCCAGTGGACCTCTTCCCGCTCGGCGAGCAGCGCCCCGGCGGCGGCGAGCGCCACGTCCTCCGGGACGGCCGCCCCGAGCAGCACACGCGCGTGCCCCTTCCCGGCGGGCCGGTCGGCAACGGCGACGACGATCCAGGGCGCTCCCCGCAGAGCGGACCCCGCCACGAGCTCGGCCCGGGTCCCGGAGGCCATGAGATACGACCCCCCGTCGAGCCTGGCGACCCGCTCGGGGAAGGCGCGAGCGGCGACAGACCCGGCGAGCTTGTCGTCACCGCCGCCCGGTCCGACCCGGTCACCGCCTTCTGCCGGAAGGCCGTGGGCGGACGCGCGCGAAAACCCCGAAGAGACGGCCCGCAGCCGCCGCACCTCGGCGGTCCACCGCCCCGCGTAGGCGTCACCCCCACGGCGGGCGCGCCGCAACGCACCGGCAAGATCATCCCCGTAGTCCCGCGGCACCTCCTCGGAGAGCAGGGCGACCACCTCCGCACCCTCACCGGCGGTGTCCATCAGCGCCCGCCCCAGCCGGGGATGCACCCCCAGCCGGGCCAGGCGCACCCCGACCGGCATCACCCGGCCGGCGGAGTCCACCGCCCCCACCGCGGTCAGCGCGGAGCGCGCCGCCGCCATCGCCCCACCCGGCGGGGGATCGAGCAGCGCCAGCCCGCGGGCGTCCGGATCGCCCCAGCAAGCCGCCTGCAGGGCGAAGGCGGTCAGGTCGGCCACCTTGATCTCCGGCGCCGGAAACGCGGGCAGACGCCCGTCCTCGGCCTCCGGCCAGCACCGGTACACCGCCCCCGGCGCCTCGCGCCCGGCCCGCCCCGCCCGCTGCCGCCCGGCGGCCCGCGAGGCCCGTACCGTGGTCAGCCCGCTCAGCCCGCGCGCGTGGTCCACCCGCGGCTCCCGCGCGAGCCCGGAGTCCACCACCACCCGTACTCCGGGCACCGTCAGCGACGACTCCGCCACCGAGGTCGCCAGCACCACCCGGCGCCGCGTCCCCGGCGCCAGCACTGCGTCCTGTACGGCGGCCGGCGCCCGCCCGTGCACCTGGAGCACGTCCACCGCCCCGAGATCCCCGAGCTGCCCCGCCACGCGCGCGATCTCACCCACGCCGGGCAGGAAGCACAGCACGTCCCCGTCCCGCTCGGCCAGCGCCCGGCGCACCACCGACGCCACGTGCGCCAGCAGCGCCGGATCGACGCGCATCCCGTGCGGGGGCCGTACCGGGCGCGGGGGAGGCGCCCACACCACCTCCACCGGGTGCGCGGTCCCGTCCGCCTCGACCACGGGTGCCCCGCCCAGCAACCGGGCCCAGCCCTGCGCGTCCGTCGTCGCCGACGCGGCCACCAGCCGCAGCTCCGGCCGCAGCGTCTGCCGCACGTCCCACAGGAACGCCGCCACCGTGTCGGCGTCCAGATGCCGCTCATGGCACTCGTCGAGGACGACGACATCGACGCCCGGCAGCTCCTGGTCCCGTTGCAGCCGCTGCAGCAGCACCCCGGTCGTCACGACCTCCACGCGCGTGTGCCGTCCCACGGTCCGTTCGCCGCGCACCGTGAACCCCACGCTCTCACCGGGCTTCTCACCCAGCAGCCAGGCCATCCGCCGGGCCGCCGCCCGTGCCGCGATCCGGCGCGGTTCGGCCACCACCACGCGCCGTGCGGGCCCGCCGCCGACCAGCCCCGCCAGCACGAGCGGCACCAGCGTGGTCTTGCCGGTGCCGGGCGGGGCCACGAGCACGGCGGTGCCGGCCCCCTCCAGGGCCTCGGTCAGAGCGGGCAGGGCGGAGCGCACGGGCAGCGCGTCCAGGGCGTCGTAACGGATCACGCCCCCAGTGTCGTACGACGGCGCGGCTCGGCCCTCACGCGCGCGTGCGCGTAGACAAAGCGTCTGCGGACAGGCCCTAGTCCCGCTCACACACGAAGATCACCGTTCCCGGTATCAGGTTGCCCCGCAGCGGGGACCAGCCGCCCCACTCCGCGGTGTTCCAGGACGGCCACTCCGGCTCCACCAGGTCCACCAGCCGGAAACCGGACACCACGATGTCCCGGACGCGGTCCCCCAGCGTCCTGTGATGCTCGACGTAGACCGCGCGGCCCTCCTCGTCCTGCTCCACGTAGGGAGTGCGGTCGAAGTAGGACGCGGACACCGACAGGCCCTCGGGGCCCGGCTCGTCCGGGAAGGCCCAGCGGATCGGATGCGTCACCGAGAAGACGAACCGGCCGCCCGGCCGCAGCACCCGGCGCACCTCGCGCAGCACCAGCCGCGGGTCGGCGACGAAGGGCAGCGCCCCGTATGCCGAGCAGGCCAGGTCGAAGGAGCCGTCCGCGAACGGCAGCGCGCCGGCGTCCGCACAGATCAGGGGAAACGATCCACCGATCCGCAGGGCGTGCTGGAGCTGGCGGTGCGAGAGGTCCAGCGCCACCGGGCGGGCGCCCTGGGCCGCCAGCCAGCGCGCGCACTGCGCCGCGCCCGCGCCGATCTCCAGGACGTCCTTGCCCTTCAGCTCCTGCGGCGGGCCGAGCAGCTCGGCCTCGATCTCGTCCAGGCCCTCCGGACCCCACACGAAGCGGTCGTCGCCGAGGAACGTGCCGTGCTCGACCTGGTACTCGTCGGCGTTGCGGTCCCACCAGCCCCGGTTGGCCCGTGCGCTCTCCGCGACGCCGGCGTCACGGCGCGTGGCCTCCGGCTCGAAGCCCTCGGATTCCTGGGGCTCATACGCTTCCGGCTCTTGGATGATCGGCTCCCTCGTCGTACTCTTCCGTCCAACCCGGAAGGGGTCCGTGACGGAGGCGGTCCCGCAGGCCATGTGGCCTCAAAGGACGTTTCTTCTGCCGGTTGTGCGGCGTTCTGTCCCGGGTGTGCGCCTTCGCGCATTGACCCTGTCCGGCTGCCCCCGTATGCTACAAGTTGCGCTGCGGGCCTGCGCACCTCAGACGTAGCAGGCTGCGCTCGCATCTGTTGTATGTCCCCTCGGTTGTCGAGGCGCCACCGGGCACCCGGTGTCCATTTGGTGGCGCTTCCTTGGCTGTCCGGCTTCTGCAGAGCGAAACGGGCTCCCGGCGTAAGCAGTGCCTACGACTTCAATGTCCGTACCGGAGCCCTTTCCCACATGACGAGCAGCACCGAGACCACCGCCACCACCCCGCAGGTAGCGGTCAACGACATCGGTAACGAGGAAGCCTTCCTCGCCGCGATCGACGAGACGATCAAGTACTTCAACGACGGCGACATCGTCGACGGCGTCATCGTGAAGGTCGACCGGGACGAGGTCCTGCTCGACATCGGTTACAAGACCGAAGGTGTCATCCCGAGCCGAGAGCTCTCGATCAAGCACGACGTCGACCCGAACGAGGTCGTGGCCGTCGGCGACGAGATCGAGGCCCTGGTCCTCCAGAAGGAGGACAAGGAAGGCCGCCTGATCCTCTCGAAGAAGCGCGCCCAGTACGAGCGTGCCTGGGGCACCATCGAGAAGATCAAGGAAGAGGACGGCATCGTCACCGGTACCGTCATCGAGGTCGTCAAGGGTGGTCTCATCCTCGACATCGGCCTCCGTGGCTTCCTGCCGGCTTCCCTCGTCGAGATGCGCCGTGTCCGCGACCTCCAGCCCTACGTGGGCAAGGAGCTCGAGGCCAAGATCATCGAGCTGGACAAGAACCGCAACAACGTGGTCCTGTCCCGCCGCGCCTGGCTGGAGCAGACCCAGTCCGAGGTCCGCCAGACGTTCCTCACGACCCTGCAGAAGGGTCAGGTCCGCTCCGGCGTCGTCTCCTCGATCGTCAACTTCGGTGCCTTCGTGGACCTGGGTGGCGTCGACGGTCTGGTGCACGTCTCCGAGCTCTCCTGGAAGCACATCGACCACCCCTCCGAGGTCGTCGAGGTCGGCCAGGAGGTCACCGTCGAGGTCCTCGACGTCGACATGGACCGCGAGCGCGTCTCCCTGTCGCTGAAGGCGACCCAGGAAGACCCGTGGCAGCAGTTCGCCCGCACCCACCAGATCGGCCAGGTCGTGCCCGGTAAGGTCACGAAGCTGGTTCCGTTCGGTGCGTTCGTCCGCGTGGACGAGGGCATCGAGGGTCTGGTCCACATCTCCGAGCTGGCCGAGCGCCACGTGGAGATCCCGGAGCAGGTCGTCCAGGTCAACGACGAGATCTTCGTCAAGGTCATCGACATCGACCTCGAGCGCCGTCGCATCAGCCTCTCGCTGAAGCAGGCCAACGAGTCCTTCGGTGCCGACCCGGCCTCGGTCGAGTTCGACCCGACCCTGTACGGCATGGCCGCGTCCTACGACGACCAGGGCAACTACATCTACCCCGAGGGCTTCGACCCGGAGACCAACGACTGGCTGCCGGGCTACGAGAAGCAGCGCGAGGAGTGGGAGCGCCAGTACGCCGAGGCGCAGACCCGCTTCGAGCAGCACCAGCAGCAGGTCATCAAGTCCCGCGAGGCCGACGCCGCTGCTGCGGCCGAGGGTGGCGAGGCTGCGGCTCCGGCCGCGACCGGCGGTTCGTACTCCTCCGAGGGCGCGGACACCTCCGGTGCGCTGGCCTCGGACGAGGCGCTGGCCGCGCTGCGCGAGAAGCTGGCCGGCGGCCAGAGCTGATCTCCCCCAGCGGGGGGATCCCCAGCCGCTGAGGCTCAGCCGATAGCTGGTCCCGAGGGGCCGTACCTTTCGAGGTGCGGCCCCTCAGGGCGTCTTTCGAGGCTGCTCGCCGTCTGTCGAGGCTGCTCGTCGTCTCCGGGTGCGGGCCGTCTGTGGCTTGTCGCGCCCACGCGGCGGAGCCGCACATCGACACAGCCCGCGCCCGGGGAGTTGCTTGTGCCCCCTGTCCGTACCCGCGCCGTAAGATCCTGATCAGCGGCGTGTCGCGGGAATGCCCCCGCTCCAGGGCGTGTTGACGACGACGAACACGAGGAGGAGCGGTCACAGTGCTTGATCCGCAGGGTTTGTACGCATGGGAGCCGAAGGGCCTGGCCGTCGTCGACATGGCGCTCGCCCAGGAGTCGGCCGGCCTTGTCATGCTCTACCACTTCGACGGATACATCGACGCGGGCGAGACCGGGGACCAGATCGTCGACCGGCTGCTCGACTCACTGCCCCACCAGCTCGTCGCCCGTTTCGACCATGACCGGCTCGTGGACTACCGGGCGCGCCGGCCCCTGCTGACCTTCAAGCGGGACCGCTGGACCGACTACGAGGTCCCGGCCCTCGAGGTCCGCCTCGTCCAGGACACCACGGGCGCCCCCTTCCTGCTGCTGTCCGGGCCCGAGCCGGACGTGGAGTGGGAGCGGTTCGCGGCGGCCGTACGGCAGATCGTGGAGCGGCTCGGCGTCCGCCTGTCCGTGAACTTCCACGGCATCCCCATGGGCGTCCCGCACACCCGGCCGGTGGGCCTCACCCCGCACGGCAACCGCACCGAACTCGTCCCCGGCCACCGCAGTCCCTTCCAGGAGGCCCAGGTGCCCGGCAGCGCCGAGTCCCTGGTGGAGTACCGCCTGATGGAGGCCGGCCACGACGTCCTGGGCGTCGCCGCGCACGTCCCGCACTACATCGCCCGCTCCGCCTACCCGGACGCCGCCCTGACCGTCCTGGAGGCCATCACGGCCGCCACCGGGCTGGTCCTGCCCGGAGTCGCGCACTCACTGCGCACGGACGCGCACCGCACCCAGACCGAGATCGACCGGCAGATCCAGGAGGGCGACGAGGAACTCACCGCGCTCGTCCAGGGCCTGGAGCACCAGTACGACGCCGCCGCGGGCGCCGAGACCCGGGGCAACATGCTCGCCGAGCCCGTGGAGATCCCGTCGGCCGACGAGATCGGGCGCGAATTCGAGCGGTTCCTGGCGGAGCGGGAAGGCGACAACTGACCTCCGCCGGACCCGCTGTCAGTGGCAGGGCCTAAGCTGACGCTCATGCTGAAGGTGGGCCTGACCGGTGGGATCGGCGCCGGCAAGAGCGAGGTGTCACGGCTGCTCGTGCAGCACGGGGCCGTGCTGATCGACGCGGACCGTATCGCGCGCGAGGTCGTGGCGCCGGGCACCGCCGGCCTCGCCGCCGTGGTCGAGGCCTTCGGCGAGGACGTCCTCACCGCCGACGGCAGCCTGGACCGGCCCAAGCTCGGCTCGATCGTCTTCGCCGACCCCGGCAAGCTCGCCGTCCTGAACTCGATCGTGCACCCCCTGGTGGGCGCCCGCTCCCGGGAGCTGGAGGAGGCCGCGGCCCCCGGCGCCGTCGTGATCCACGACGTGCCCCTGCTCACGGAGAACGGTCTGGCCCCGCTGTACGACCTCGTGGTCGTCGTGGACGCGAGCCCCGAGACCCAGCTCGACCGCCTGGTCCGGCTGCGCGGGATGACGGAGGAGGACGCACGCGCGCGGATGGCCGCACAGGCGGCCCGTGAGCAGCGCCGGGAGATCGCGGACATCGTGATCGACAACGACGTCCCGCTGGACACGCTGCACAAGCGCGTCGCCGAGGTGTGGGAGGAGCTCGTACGGCGGGCGGGCGCGAGCTCCGGGGAACAGCGCTCGGAATAGCCGCCCCCTCCGCGGGCGTTGAACCGCGCGAGTGAGGGAAGGACTCTGCCGTGCCCGAGATGAGCGGTTCCACCGGACGTACTCCGGAAACGCATGTCATCGACTTCCGCGCAGCCGAGCATCTGCTCAACTCACGGGACCCGAGGGGCGCGGTGAAGCTGCTCGACGGCGTCATCGCCGCGCACCCGGAGAACACGGCGGCCCGTCTGCTCCGCGCGCGTGCGTTCTTCGCCGCGGCACAACTGCGACCCGCCGAACTGGAGTTCACGATCGTCCTGGAGCGCGAGCCGGACAACGCGTTCGCGCACTTCGCGCTGGCCCGCACCTATGAACGCCAGGGCCGCCCCGACCAGGCAAAACGTCATTTCCGCCTGGCGGCCGCGCTGGACCCGAACCCGCAGTACCTGAAAGCGGCGCGCTTCGACGACTGAGGGCGTGCTGCATCGGCCGATCACGGATGCCGGTGCCGCGGCGGCCCCGGGTAAGGCGGCCCCGGGTACGGCGGTCCGCTCTCCGGCGGCCGGTACGGCGGAACGTCACGGCCCGGCTGGTAGTGCGGGCCCTGCCGGATGTGCCTGAGGACCATGGCCATGTCCGCGGTGGCCACCAGCCACAGCACCCCGCAGGCCGCCGCCCACCCGGGCCGGCCGACGAGCGCGAACGCCGCCGTGCCGAAGACCGCCCAGACCACGCCCCACATGCTCAGCCAGAACCGCGCCCGCAGAGGACTGCGCGCGGTCACCGGTTCACTGCCCGTACGCATCCGGATCACCACTCCTCCCTGCAACGTACTCCTCGGTGACGACACCCATCAACGGCTCTCGTCCGTCGCTCGTCGGTCGGCATGCGATCGCATCGGGCGATCCGGAGAGCGATGAGTTTGCGGACCGTGCCGGGTCTGCCTCGGTGAAAGCAACCAACACCGCTTCCCCAGGAGACCCTCATGTCCGAGACCACCGCTCCCGTCACCCCCACCGCCTCCGTCAGTGGCGGGAGACGTGCGGCCCGGGTCGCCCTGCGTTCCGTGCAGGTGCTGCTGGCGCTGTTCTACGGCATCGCGAGCGCGCTGCCCAAGCTCATCGCGCACCCCTCGGCCGTCGAGTCCTTCGACAAGATCGGCTGGGGCAGCGGAGCCATGTACACCATCGGTGCGCTCGAACTCGCCGGAGCAGTGGCGTTGTTGGTCCCCGTGCTGCAGTCCGTGGCGGCGATTGCGCTCAGCGCGCTCATGGTCGGCGCGTTCATCGTCCAGCTCACGGTGTTCGACGGCCAGAACGCGGCGACCCCGCTGATCCTGCTGGTGCCGCTCACCCTGATCGCCTGGGCCCGACGCGAGCACAACGGGGAACTGCTGCGGTTGGCCCGGCGGCGGTGACACCACCCCGCGCCGCCGACACCGCCGACACCGCCGCCCGGGCACGGGGGACCGGGCGAGGGGCGCGGCCGAGGGAGCCGGCGGATGCCGTGCGGGCAATCGCCGGCGGCTCACCGCCCCGCGGCCGCCCACCGCTCCCACCGGCTCCGTGCCGGGTGCGCTCGCCGGTCCCACCGGCTCCGTATCCACTGCGCCTGCCGGTCCCACCGGCTCCGTAGGCACCGAGCCCGGCTGTTCCACCGTTCCCGCCGGATCGCGATCCACCGCACCGCACCCGTCTGCTGCGCGGACGGGGATCCATGGACGGGGATCCATGGACGGGGATCCATGGACGGGGATCCATCAGGCCCGCCGGGATCGCCGGGCCCGGATCCCTCGCGTCCGCTGCTCCCAGGGGGCTGGGATCCACTGAGCCCTGCGGTTCAGCCGGGTCTGGAGCCGCCGTGACCGCCTGGTTCGCCGAAGGGGGTTTCCTCACGCCCGCCGGGATCGCCGGCGCGGGATCCACCGCGCCTGGTCTTCCCGGCGGATCGGCCGTGCCCGCTGGAGCCGGATCCGGCCCGCCCGCCGGATCCACCCGGACTGCCAGGACCGGCGAAGCCGCTGGGGCCTGCGGCGTTGCCCGACGCGGCGAAGCCGCCCGGGGCACCTGGGCCCGCGAGGCCGCGGAGGCGTTCCATCTCGCGGCGATCGCGCTTGGTGGGGCGGCCGGTGCCCCGGTCGCGCAGGCCGGCGGGTGCGAAGGCCTCGCGGGGCGGGGGCGGAGGGGAGTTGTCGATGTAGCACTGTGCGGCCACGGGGGCGCCGACCCGCTTGCGGATCAGGCGCTTGACGATCACGATCCGTTCGCGGCCCTCCTGCCGCAGCCGCACCTCGTCGCCGACGCGCACGGAGTGGGCGGGCTTCACCCGCTCCCCGTTCACATGGACGTGGCCGCCCCGGCAGGCGGTGGCGCCCAGGGAACGCGTCTTGATCAGGCGCACGGCCCAGATCCAGCTGTCGATCCGGACCGTCTCGCCCTGGGCCGGGCCGGCGGCCCCGGCGGCGGCCACCGCGGCGGCGATCTTCGGATCGACGGGTTCGTCAGCGGAGGTACCGGCGCCGGTGTCCTGGGCGTCCTGGGCGGAGCCGGCCCCGACCTGCCCGACGGCGCTGCCGGTCCCACCGTTCACGTACTCGTCCGCATCCTCGGAAGCCATGCCCCGACCTTAGCTCCCCGGGTGGGGCGAGCCGGAGGCGATTTCCGGGGCGCGGGGTAGCAGGTGAGCGGAGAGCCGCGGTGACGTGGGCCGGAGAGGCGGTGGCCCGTCCCGGGCATACGGTGGCCGTATGGACGACAGCAGTGCCCTCGCCCGGCTCGACCGGCGTGTCGCGGGCTGCCGGGCCTGCCCTCGGCTGGTCGAGTGGCGCGAGGAGGTGGCCCGGACGAAACGGGCCGCGTTCGCCGAGTGGACGTACTGGGGGCGGCCGGTGCCCGGCTTCGGCCCCGCTGACGCCAGGCTGGCGATCATCGGGCTCGCCCCCGCCGCGCACGGCGGCAACCGCACCGGCCGGATGTTCACCGGCGACCGCTCCGGGGACGTGCTCTACCAGGCGCTGTACGATGTGGGGCTCGCCTCGCAGCCCACCTCCGTGAGCATCGACGACGGGCTGGAACTGTACGGCGTCCGCGTCACCGCGCCCGTGCACTGCGCCCCGCCCGCCAACAAGCCGACCCCCGGCGAGCGCGACACCTGCCGCCCCTGGTTGGTCCAGGAGCTGAAGCTGCTGCGCCCCACCCTCAAGGCCGTGGTCGTCCTCGGTGCCTTCGGCTGGCAGGCCGCGCTGCCCGCGTTCACCGAGGCGGGCTGGACCGTGCCCCGCCCCCGTCCGGCCTTCGCCCACGGCATCCGGGTCCCGCTCGACGGCCTGGACCTCTTCGGCTGCTTCCACGTCAGCCAGCGCAACACCTTCACCGGCCGGCTGACCCCAAAGATGCTGCGCGAAGTGCTGCGCACGGCGGCGGAGGCGGCCGGGTTGCCGTAACCGGCCCGCACCCGATACCGGTCATCCCCTCCCGGTGTCGGTCCCGACGGCCCACTCGGTGTCGGTCCCGCAGACCCAGTCGGTGTCGGTCCCGCAGGCTCAGTCGCCGTCCTCAGGATCCGTCCCGAAGAGGTGCCGTACCGTCGAGCGATAGTTGGAGCGGACGTGGCAGAGCGCGTGGGCCCGGGCGCGGTCGGGGTCGCCGGAGGCGATCGCCTCGTACAACTCGCGGTGCTCGGAGAGGAGTTGGGGCCACTCCTCGTTCCGCCGGGTGAGCCAGCGCAGGCGGCCGTCGACCGGCTCCATGACCGAGATCAGCAGGCTGTTGCCGGCCAGGGCGCGGATGCGGTCGTGAAAGCGCGTGTTGATGTCCGTGATCGCCTCGGCATCCCCCTCCTCCGTCGCCCGCGCCGCCTGGTCGAGCAGGTCCCGCAGCTCGGCCAGGGCCTCGGGGGTCACCCGGGACGCCGCCAGTCCCGCCGCGTACACCTCCAACGCCTCGCGCAGCTCGAAGAGTTCCCGGACGTCGGTCGGGGTCAGCCGGCGCACGACCGTGCGGCGCGCCGACTCGAAGAGGACGAAGCCCTCGGCAACCAGCGCCCGGATCGCCTCCCGCACCGGTACCCGCGAGACACCGAACCGCTCGGCCAGCTCCCGCTCGACGAGCCGGTCGCCGGGGGCCAGACGCCCGGCGATGATGTCCTCCCGCAGGCTCGCCAGGACCCGTTCGCGCACGGCGCCCAGGGGTTCGATCTTCGTCATGGGCCCATCTTCGCCGACGCGAGGCGGCTTTTACGGGGTCGTAACGGCAACGACATCGGTCCGAACGCTTGACGACGGCACCATGTCCGCAGTTTGGTATACCAAATGCGGCTCGCTCCGGGTGTTCCGGCCCGCAGCCCGTCCGAGTTCCTGCGGTACGGCCCCTTCGTCCCTGTCCTGGAGGCCCCGTGTCCCTCGCCGACCGCGCCGAAGCCACCGGCGCCCCCGCGTTCGTCCCCGACCCCCGTCTCGTCAACGAGGACCTCGCCCCCGCCGAGCAGCGGAACTGGAAGGTCTTCGATCTCTTCGCCCTGTGGATGTCCGACGTCCACAACCTCGGCAACTACACCTTCGCCGCCGGTCTTCTGGTGCTCGGCATGAACGTCTGGCAGGTCTTCACCGCCCTGCTCGTGGGCTTCGTGCTCATCTACGTCGGCATGAACCGGATGGGCAGGATCGGCCAGCGCCACGGCGTGCCCTTCCCGGTGGTCAGCCGTATCAGCTTCGGCGTCTGGGGCGCCAACATCCCCGCGCTGATCCGGGCCGTGATCGCCATCATGTGGTACGGCATCCAGACCTATCTGGCCTCCGTCGCCGTCAACGTGATGCTGCTGGCGGCCTGGCCGGGCCTCGCGTCCCTCACCCACCACTCCTTCCTCGGCCTGGACGCGCTCGGCTGGATCTCCTTCGTCTCGCTCTGGCTGCTCCAGTGGGTGATCATCAGCCAGGGGATGGAGGCCGTGCGGAAGTTCCAGGACATCTGCGGTCCGGCCATCTGGCTGGTGATGATCGCGCTCGCGGTCTGGGTCCTGGCCAAGGCCGGCTGGAGCATCTCCCTCACCTCCACCCCGCACCCGGTCTCGACGGGCGAGCAGTGGCGGCAGTGGTTCGGTGCGATCGGTCTGATCCTCGCCACCTACGGCACCCTGATGCTCAACTTCTGCGACTTCTCCCGCTTCGCACCCGACTACAAGACGGTCCGGCGAGGCAACTTCTGGGGCCTGCCCGTCAACTCCACCGCCTTCGTCGTCGTGTCGGTGATCGTCACGGCCGGCTCGCTCAAGGCGTTCGGACAGACCATCACCGACCCGGCGGAACTGGTCGCCAAGGTCGGCGACACCTGGGTACTGGTCATCGCCGCGTTCACCTTCGCGGTCGCCACCATGGGCGTCAACATCGTCGCCAACTTCGTCTCACCGGCGTACGACCTCGCCAACGTCTGGCCGCAGAAGATCAGTTTCAAGGTCGGCGGCATGATCAGCACGGTCGCCGCGCTGGTCGTCACCCCTTGGAACCTCTTCTCCAACCCGACCGTCGTCAACTACTTCCTCGGTGGCCTCGGCGCCTTCCTGGGCCCGCTGTTCGGCGTGATCATGGTCGACTACTACTGGGTCAGGCGCGGCAGGATCGACGTCGACGCGCTGTTCGACGCCCGGCCGGGCACTCCGTACCACTACCGCAAGGGCGTCAACCCGAGGGCGCTGCGTGCGTTCCTGCCCGCCGCCGCGGTCGCCGCGGTACTGGCGCTGGTGAGGAGCTTCAGCGATGTGGCGCCGTACTCCTGGTTCATCGGCACCGCACTCGCCGCCGCCCTGTACGCGGTGCCGGGCCGCCGGGAGCGCACGGCAACGACGGCGGTGGAGGCCTGACGGCGTGCGGATCATCGTCACCAACTGCAACACCACGCAGGAGATGACCGAGGAGATCGTCTGCGGCGCCCGGGCCGCCGCGGGGCCGGGCACCACCGTGACCGGGCTGACCCCCGCCTGGGGCCCGGCGTCCGCCGAAGGCTGGCTCGACAGCTATCTCTCCGCCGCCGCCGTCCTCGACACACTGCGGACGTACGACGGGCCGCCGTACGACGCCGTCGTCCTGGCCGGCTTCGGCGAGCACGGGCGCGAGGGCGTACGGGAGTTGGTGGACGCCCCGGTCGTGGACATCACCGAGGCCGCCGCCCACCTCGCGTGCCTCCTCGGCCGCCGCTACGGCGTCGTCACCACCCTCGACCGCTCGCGCGGCCAGATCGAGGACAGCCTGGAGAGCGCCGGTGTGGCCCGCAACTGTGCCGCCGTCGTGGGCACCGGCCTCGGCGTCCTCGGCCTGGCCGACGACCCCGGGCGCATGGAGTCCGCGTTCCTGGCGGCGGCCGAACGGGCCCGGGACGCCGGCGCCGAGGTCCTGGTCCTGGGCTGCGCGGGGATGACGGGGCTGCAGCGGGCCGTGGGGGACAAGCTCGGGCTGCCCGTGGTCGACGGCGTGGCGGCGGCGGTCAAACTCGCCGAGTCCCTCGTCACCCTGGGTCTGACCACCAGCCGAGCGGGCAGCTACGGCAGGCCGCTGCCGAAGGAGAGGAGGTGGGGGCGGCCATAGCGGAGACCGGCGATCGGAGACCGGCGACCCGGAACACGGGCGCTCACGGCCGCCGGCCGTACCGCACATCCGGACCCGGGGCCGCACCTGGAAGGTCCACCGGGCCGGCCCGCCCGGGCCGTGCTCCCTGGCCCGGCGCACGGTTCCAGCGGGCTTCAGGCCGCGAGCAGGAGCAGCGTGCGCTCGGCCGTGTCAGCCTTCACGACCCCTCTGACCTGCGGGGGGGGTGCCCCGTATCCGACCCGGGCGAGGGGGAGGCCGGGAGGTTGATGAGATCACTGACCCCGGCCACCTCCTGCAACGTCCCCGCCAGCGAGGTCAGGGACCCGCGCACCGCCGCGATCTGCGCGCGCAGCGCGTCCGCGTGTTCCCAGTCCCGCTCCCAGGCCACCGGATCGCTGCCCTCGGGCCGCCTCGACTCATGGGCGGTGAGCCGCGGATGCCAGGTGCCGAGCAGCGGACGCAGGACGCGGTTGAGAACGGTGACCGCGAGGACGCCGAAGCTCACATGGCCGGGGGACAGAGGCGGCGCGACCTCGGGTCCGTAGCGGCGGAGGATCTCGCGCGTGGTGGTGAAGAAGGTGTACAGCGACGACAGGGCCTCGCGCAACATCCCCTCATCGCGGCCCAGTTCCTCGACCGACACCCGGGTCACCAGCTCCAGGTAGAGCTCCCAGGCCGCGCCGCGCTCGGCGTCGGCGGGCTCCCAGGTGCCGGACAGCTCGCCGACGAACGGGATCGTGAGCTTGGCCGTGATCTGTGTGGGACCGCTGGGTCGCCGTCGCCTGCGCTGCCTGTGTGCCATGATCGCCCTCCCCGGTACCCACAGTAGGGTAAGTCGCCGTGTGGGACGTCTTCCTCAGCTACAGCCGCGGTGATGTGGAGCGGGTCCGTCCGCTCGTCCGTGCGCTGCGCGACGGCGGACTGACGGTGTTCACGGACGAGACCGGCGTCGTGTCCTTCGCCGGCATCAGCGACACCATCCGGCGTGAACTGGGCCGTTCCAAGGCGCTGCTGGCCTACTACTCCGCCGCCTACCCCGAGCGGGAGGCCTGCCAGTGGGAGCTGACGACCGCCTACCTCTCGGGACTCGAGGAGGGCGATCCGCGGCGCCGGGTCATGGTCGTCAACCCGGAGGCCTCCGCCGGGCACATCCATCCCGTCGAACTCCGCGATGCCCGGCACGCCTCCACCGACGACCTGGCCGTCCTCGTGGCCGACGTACGCAAGCACGTCGCCCGGCTGGACGGGCCCATGGCCGTCCGGGAACGGGTTCCCGGACGCAGCCGCCACCGGGCCCCGCGACCGCACCCGGAGTTCGTCGGCCGGCTCTCCGAGCTCTGGCGGGTGCACTCGGCCCTGCACGCCGATGCCGCGCCCCTCACCGTCGGCCGCTCGGCCGCCGTCCGTACGGTGCAGATCCGCGGCATGGCGGGCATCGGAAAGTCCCTGCTGGCCCAGGAGTACGCGGTGCGCTTCGAGGCGGCGTATCCGGGCGGCGTGTTCTGGCTCGACGCGGGCGCCTACGACGAGTCGGTGGACGCGCTCGGCCTGGGAGCCACCGAGACCCTCTTCGACCACTTCGGCGCCGTCGGCGAACCGTTCCTCTGGATCGTCGACGCCGTCGCCCGGGGCCCCGTGCCGCTGCGGACGATCGCCACGATGGCCGCACCCCACCCCCTCGGCTACACCGTGTTCACCCTGCGCAGCCGCGCCTACGACGCCCTCGGCACCCCCGTCGACCTGGGGCCGCTGGACGACGTCCACGCCCGTGACCTCGTCGCGGGCGACACGTCGCTGGCCCGGGCGGTCGGCGCCCATCCCCTCGCCCTCTCCCTGCTGGGCCGCGCACTCCAGGCCGGACACCGCGCCCCCGACCTGTACGACCGGTGGCACGCCCGGGGCGGATCACTCCTCGACACCCTCGCCGGCGACGAGGTCACGGCGGCCGTCGTGCACGACGTGGACACCCCGGACGCGGCGGACGTGCTGCGCTGTGCGGCGGTGCTGCACCCCCTGCCGGTGACCGCCGACGACGTGAGCCGGGTGCTGGCCGCCGCCGACCGGGTGCCGCAGATCGTGGCGGGCCGGCGCGCGGGCAACGGCATCGCCGAACTGCGCACGCGCAGCCTGCTGACGCCGGCCGCGGAAACGGGCCCCCTGGACGGCGACCGCTGGTCCCTCCACCCGGTCACCCTGCACGCCTGGCACCAGCACGACCCCGCGCCCGCCCGCACCGAAGCCCTGCGGCACGCGGCCCTGCGGACCCTGTGCGGGCACCGGGAGGCGGTTACGCTGGCCTTCCCCGGAAGCCGAAGGGAGGCCCCCGTGTCCACAGCACCGAGCGACTCGGAGCGGATGGCGGCCTTCGACCTCCAGGTCGAGCTGGTCACCCGGATCGGAGTGCAGGAACTGGCGCCCGGTACCGGAAGCCTGCGCGAGGCGCTCTCGTCGCTGAAGGCGCTCATCGACTTCACGCGCGCCACGCTGCACACCTACAGCATCAGCCTGGAACAGGCGGCGCCGGCCGGATCGCCCACCGTCCGCGGCCTCGCCTACGCCCTGATCAACGACACCCTCCGGCCCTTCACCACCACCTGGCACCCCCGGCTGGCGGCGTACGAGGCGCGGCGCCCAGCCGACGTTCCCGCCCTCGACCATGAGCTGGCCTGGTCGGAGGCGGGGGAGATGCGGCTGCACCTTGCCGTTCTGCGGGAGCCGTTGCTGCGCATCGCCGAAGGGCTCGCCGAAATCTCAGGAGCGGACTTCGGGGCGGCTGCGGCAGGCTGAGCACATGCCCCCGTCTCCGGACCCCGTGTTCCTCGACACCACCGCCGACCGCCTCGCCGCCCTTCCCACCGTCCAGGCCGTCACCCTCGGCGGCTCCCGGGCGCAGGGCACCCACCGCCCCGACAGCGACTGGGACATGGCGATCTACTACCGCGGCCCCTTCGACCCCGGCGACCTGCGGGCCGTCGGCTGGGAGGGTGAGGTCTGCGAGGTCGGGGGCTGGGGCGGCGGGGTGTTCAACGGCGGGGCCTGGCTGACGATCGACGGACGCCGGGTCGACGTGCACTACCGGGACCTGGACGTGGTCGAGCACGAGCTGGCGGAGGCGGAGGAGGGCCGCTTCCGGGTGGAGCCCCTGCTCTTCCACCTGGCCGGCATCCCCACCTACCTGGTCGTGGCCGAGCTGGCGGTCAACCAGGTGCTGCGCGGCCGGCCGCCCCGCCCGGCCGCCTACCCGGACAAGCTCCGCCGCACCGCCGCCGAGCGCTGGCACGGCACCGCCGGCGCGATCCTCGCCTACGCGAAGGCCAACCACGCCCCCCACGGCCGTCTCACGGAAACTGCCGGCTCCATCGCCACGGCCGCCGTGCACGCGGGACACGGGGTGCTGGCCGCACGCGGGGAGTGGGTGACGAACGAGAAGCGGCTGCTGGAGCGGGCCGGTCTGCGCGCGGTCGACGCGATCGTGGGCGCGCTGCGGGCCGAGCCCGACGTGCTGGTGCGGGCCGTGACCGAGGCCGAGGGGCTCTTCGGGGCATTGCGTCCCTAGAGAACCTGGGGCATGGCGTCTCCGGAGAACCCGGGGGCATGGCGTCCCTGGAGAACCCGAGGCATTGCGTTCATAAAGAATCCGCCCGCCCCGCCATCTTTCACCTGCCAGAAACGTGATCGTCCCGTTCGCACCGGGAACGCGACCTACCGTGGAGACACCGTCCACCGGCCACCGTCGTCCGAAGGCCCGTCCCGCCCTCGTATGAACAGGAGCCCCGTGTCCCGGCCCGCCGTACCCCCCTGGCTCGCCCATGCCCTCCGTGCCCAGCGCGGTCCCGTGCCCTGGAGTGCGGTGACCCGGGGTGCGCTCGCCGCCGGGCCGTTGCTGCTCGCCGGTGTGGCGGCCGGCCGGCTCTCGTCCGGCGTCCTCGCCGCCATCGCCGCGATGCTCGCCGGCATCAACGACCGTCCGGGCAGCCGGCGCGCCGCCGTCAAACGGCTCGGTGCACCCGCGCTGTCCGGGGCGCTCGGGCTGGCCATGGGGTCGTACGCCGGACAGCTGCTCGGGGCCGTGCCGCTCACCCTGGTGCTCACCGTGCTCGGGCTCGTCGCCGGAGCCGTCAGCGCCGTCGGGCCGGTCGCCTCCGCGGCCGGTACCCAGCTGCTCGTCACCGCCGCCATCGGCGCCGGGATGCCGGCGGCCGACAGCGGCTGGCAGCGAGCCCTCGCCTTCCTGGCCGGGGCCGGGTGGCTGCTGGTGCTGCGGCTCGCCCTGCCCACGCCCGGATCGCTCGCCGGGGACTTCCGGTTCGACGGGGAGCGGGCGGCGGTCGCCGAGGTGTACGACGCCGTCGCCGCGCTGCTCGACGCCGTCGGCGGTCCGCACGCCACCGCGCGGCGGGCCGCGCTCACCGCCGCCCTCGACCACGCCCAGGACGCCCTCGCCGGACCCCGGCTGCGCAGGTACGCGTCATCCACCGCCGAACGCCGGCTGCACGCCCAGTACCTGGCCGCGCTGCCCCTCGCCGAGGCCGCCACCGCCCTGTTCTGGACGGGGGAGCCCGTCTCGGCGCGGGACGCGGAAGGGCCCCGGCGGCTCGCCGCCGCCGTCCGCGGCAACACCTCCCCCGGCCCGCTGCCGGCCCCTCACCGCTCGGCACCCGCCCTGCGTGCCCTCGACGACGCCCTGCTGCGCGCCGCCGACGCCTTCGACCGGGCCGAGGGCACGCAGCGGCGGTTGCTCACCCGGCGCCGGGGCACGAAGGACGCCGTACGGGCCGCGTTCGGCGCCGGCGGACGCGAGTACGGGCTGCGCGTCGCGGTCTGCTTCGGGGCCGGCGCCGCCATCGCCCAGGCGCTGCACCACACCCGTTGGTACGGCCCGCACCAGCACTGGTACTGGCTGCCCGCCACCACCGTCTTCCTCGTCAAGCCCGACCTCGGACCGCTCGCCTCCCGGGTGCTGTGCCGGGCCGCCGGGACCGTGCTGGGCGCCCTGGTCTTCGCCGGGCTCGCCGCGCTGCTGCCGCGGCCGGCCGGACTGATCGCGCTGGTCGCCGTGTGCGGGGCGCTCGTCCCGGTCGCCACCCGGCACTTCGCCGCGCTTACCGCCGTCGTCACCGTCCTCGTCCTCGCCCTGGTCATGACGGGTGGCGAACCCCAGGCCTCGGTCAGCCGGATCGGCGAGACCCTGCTGGCCTGTGCGCTCGTGCTGGTCGTCGGGCATCTGCCGATGCCGGGGGAGCGCGGCGGCGGAGTGCGGGCGCGGCTCGCGGAGGCCGGCGGTGCCGCCCACGCCTATCTCGTGCACGTTCTCGGCGAGTCCGGCGTGCCCCGCGAGTCCCGCGAATCCGGTGTGTCCCGCCAGTCCGGCGACCGCGCCGAGCGGTGGGCGCTGCGCCGGGAGGCCTACCGCACCCTCGCCGAGGCCCGTACCGCCATCGCGCTCGCCGCCGCCGAACTGCCGGCCCTGGCCCGGCACACCGAGGGCACGGACACCGTCGCGGACGTCCTGGAACGGCTCGTGGACACGACCACCGCCTGCGCCGTCCATCTCGACGACTCCGGCCGGCTCGCGGCCCAGCACCTGGACCGGCTCGCCGATCTGCTGGCCGAGTGGGAGAAGGGCAGGGAGCGGACGGCGCTCCGGCTGCCCCTCGCCGGGTGAGCCCGCAGGGAGGCCGGACGGTGGCGTCGCGACCCCGCCGCAGGCCGTCCATCGCCTGACGCTCCGTCAACTACAGTCCCCCCAGCCCCAGTCAACCCACAACGGCACATCTGCGTCCAAGAGAAAGGTCCATGTTCCCTGTCCCAAGGAGAGGTTCGTGCCCCGACTCACACGTCTCAGACTCGCGACCGGTGTCGCCACGGCCGTCGTCGCCGCCGTCGTGCTCGCGGCGTCGCCCGCGGTCGCCGACGAACCGACCGTGTCCCAGCCGCACATCGTCGCCCACTTCGACCTCGCGGCTGGGCAGTCACCGGAGAACATCACGGTCGAGCCCGACGGCTCCGCCGACCTGACCTTCGCATCCGCCCGGCAGGTCGCCCACGTCACCCCGGACGGGCACACGACGATCCGCGCGACCCTGCCGGACGAGCCTGACGCCAACACTCCCAACCTGAAGGCCGCGACCGTCTTCGGCATCGCCCGCGCCCACGACGGCACGCTCTACGTCGACTACGCCACCGGCACCGACAAGACCGGCGTCTGGCGCATCGCCCCCGGCGGCGCCCCCCAGCAGATCGCCCAGCTGCCCGCGACCGCCCTGCCCAACGGCCTCGCACTCGACGAACGCCACGGAGTGCTCTACGCCGCCGACTCGGTGCAGGGGATCGTGTGGCGGGTTCCGCAGAACGGCGGCACGCCGACCGTGTGGGCCCGGGACACCGCCCTGACCCCGGTCCCCGTCACCGGCGCCGGCTTCGGTGCCAACGGCGTCAAGGTCCACGACGGTGCCGTCTGGGTGTCCAACAGCGACCGTGGGACGCTGCTGCGCATCCCGGTGCGGCCGAACGGCTCCGCGGGACCGGTCGAGACCCGGGCCACCGGGCTTGACCACATCGACGACTTCACCTTCGCCACACCGTACGGCGACACCGTCCTCGCCGCCCTGATCGGCGACAACGAGGTCGCCGAGGTGCACCCCGACGGCACCCACACCGCCGTCCTCACACAGGCGGACGGGCTGTCAAACCCGACCTCCCTGGCCGTACACGACGGGACGGTCTACGTCGACAGCGCCGCCTACTTCACCCAGCGCGACCCGAATCTGCTGCTGGCCCGCCTGAGCTGCGCCCCCGGGCACTGACAGACCGGGCGGCGGGGCGGCCCGGGGCTCATGTCCGGTCCCGCCCCGCCGCTCCCGCGGACACCGGTGATGGCGCGGCCAGGGGCCCGATCGCGGGCCCTCCCCGTGCCGGAGCGGTGAGCGGATGCGCGCGGTTCGGCGCACGCGAGAGGACGCCCGCGTCGTACGTCGGCGTGCCACGCCCCGTGACTCCGGCACGATCCGCCGGACAGGCCCCAGTCAGGGTCCCGAAGGGCGGGAGCGTTCGGCGCAGTTCGCCGCGCCCCATGGCCACCTCACGTTCGCCTGGCCGACCACCACCCCGGTACGGGCCCTGCGCGCGGCCGGTGTCCCCGTCGGCCTCGCCACCCAGCAACTCCCGCGACGTCTCGGAGTCGATGGCGCTGACCGCACTGATCCAGAAGTCGACCGAGGGCGACCCACGCCGGCTGACGTCCAGGCATGCCCTCCACCACGCCGCGACCTCGCCGCGACCCCCGCGCACAGCGCGCGCTCGACGGACGTCCCTGCGACCGTCGTCGACGGGCGGGTCCAGATGCGCGGCCGGGAACTCCCCACCGTCGATCTGCCCACCGTGACAGGCGAGTTGGTACACCGCCTGGCCGCGCTGACCGACCGGGGACACGGACGGCGCATCCAGGAGTACGGCATCTGACGCCGCGTAGGCTGCCCCTCATGGATCCCGCGGACGGTCTCATCGCCCACCCCTACGACGCGTACCGGCGCCTGCGCGACACCGCGCCCGTGCACCGCATCACCGGGCCGGACGGCACCGCCGCCTGGCTCGTCACCCGGTACGACGACGTCCGGGCCGCGCTCGCCGATCCCCGGCTCTCGCTGGACAAGCGCAGCGGCACGGCCGGCTACAAGGGCCTCTCACTGCCGCCCGCCCTCGACGCCAACCTCCTCAACATGGACCCGCCCGACCACACCCGCATCCGGCGCCTGGTCGGCCGCGCCTTCACCCCGCGGCGCGTCGAACAACTCCGCGAGCCGATCCGGCGCACCGCCGACCGGCTTCTCGACGCGCTCGGCCCGCACGGCAGCACCGACCTGGTCGCCTCCTACGCCGCCCCGCTGCCCATCACCGTCATCTGCGACCTGCTCGGCATCCCGGAGGGGGACCGGCTGGACTTCCGGCAGTGGACCGACAGCCTCATGGCCCCCGACCCGGCACGGCCCCACGCCACCAAGGAGGCGATGGCGGCCATGCTCGACTTCCTCAGCCGGCTCCTCCACGCCAAGCGCCGGGCACCCGCCGACGACCTCCTCTCCGACCTGATCGCCGTACGCGACGAGGGCGACCGGCTCGGTGAGGACGAGCTGATGTCCCTGGCCTTCCTCATCCTTTTCGCCGGGTACGAGAACACGGTCCAGCTCATCGGAAACGCCGTGCTCGCCCTCCTCCAGCACCCGGACCAGCTCGCCGCCCTGCGCAAGGACCCGGAACGGCTCCCCGCCGCCGTCGAGGAGCTCGCCCGCTACGAGGGGCCCATGCTGCTCGCGATGCGCCGGTTCCCGGTCGAGGACGTGACGATCGGCGGGGTGACCATCCCGGCGGGCGACACGGTCTGGGTGTCCCTGTCCGCCGCCGACCGTGACCCCGCCCGCTTCCCCGGACCCGACCGCCTCGACCTCTCCCGCGACGCCGCCGGGCATCTCGCCCTCGGTCACGGCATCCACTACTGCCTCGGTGCACCGCTGGCCCGTGCGGAGACGGAGATCGCCCTGGCGGCCCTGCTGGAACGCCTTCCCGGACTCGCCCTCGCAGAGGGGGAGCTGACGTGGCGGCGGTCGATGCGTGCCCGGGGGCTGCGGGCCCTCCCCGTGACGTACTGAACTCTCACGCTCAACTCTCGCACTCAGCTTTCGCGCTGAACTTTCGTGCCCGGCGATGAGTTTCGCTCCCCACGGCGGTCACCACCCCGAACCGACCGTCGACAGGAGAGCCCATGTCGTTTCCGGAGATCGTCTCGCGCGAGCAGTGGCGCGCGGCCCGCGAGGAGTTGCTGCGCAAGGAGGAGGCAGTCAGGCGGGCGCGCGAGGTGCTCGGCGCCGAGCGGCGGCGGCTGCCCGTGGTCGAGGTCGACACGGAGTACGTCTTCGAGGGCGGCGACGGCAAGGCCACCCTCCTGGACCTCTTCGAGGGCAGGGCCCAGCTCGTCGTCCACCACTTCAAGTTCGCGCCGGAGTGGGAGACCGGCTGCCCGTGCTGCTCGGCCTTCCTCGACCAGCTCGGCCACCTCGCCCACCTGCGCGCCCGCAACACCGCGTTCGCGGCCGTCTCCCGGGCGCCGTTCACCCGGATCCTGCCGTTCAAGGCGCGGATGGGCTGGGCGGTGCCCTGGTACTCCTCGTCCCACACCGACTTCAACCTCGACTTCGAGGCCACCGTGCCAACGGACCGGGGCCTGCTCGAGCGCCCGGGCGTCAGCTGCTTCCTGCGCGACCACGACCGTGTCTTCCACACCTACTCGGTGTACGACGACGGGCTGGACGGACTCGGCACCCCCGCCGGTCTCCTCGACCTCACCGCGCTCGGCCGCAGTCCCGCGGGCAGTGACCGGCTCCGCCTTCACGACGAGTACGACTACTGACACGGACGGTGCGATTTCCTGCCACAAAGTGAACGCTTCCTCACGGTCCGCGCCGAGCGGGTGTAGCTAATGTCTCAGTCCCATCACTGAGCGAGGCGTTTTCCGCCTCCAGGGCGTTAACTCCAACAAGCACGACGCTTACTGGAGGTGCGAGATGGTGAACGGGCGAACCGTGCTCGAACGCTTTCCCGCCGGTGGTCCGCGGGGATCCTGGCCCGCGGAGGAGTTCGCGCACGCGCGGCGTCTGGAAGGCCTGCCGGCGGAAGTCGTCATGGACCTCGCGACGGACACGTTCCTGGTGATCGTGCGGGCCGGTGACGCCACGGAGTGAAGCCGCTCGGCCCGGCGACAGGCGACCCGTAGCCGCCCGCACAACCGGAACCCGGCACTCCGCCAGGCGTCACGGCCGTATCAGGCGCAGCGGCTACGCCCGAGACCAGTCCGGCGCCGTCCCCGTCACCCGGCACAGGGCCAGGTACAGCGGGATCGGCGGGGTGTAGGGGACCGCTCCGTCCGGGCGGTGGATGAGCCGGGCGGTGCCGGTGACCAGGGCGCCGGGGGCGTAGTGGGCCGGGGACGGCCAGGGCAGGGCGTAGTCGGAGTCCGACGGAACGATCCACCACCAGCGGGCGCCGTCGGCGTACACACAGCCCAGCCGGGGCAGCCGGGGTACGACGAGCGGGCCGAGGCGATCGGGCACGGCCACGGCGTCGCAGCCGAGCGGCGCGGTCATGTCGTCCGGCACGGTCAGCCGACGCGGCCCCTGCGGCGTGGACCGGCGGCGCTGGAGCCGCACCAGGGTGTCGAGACCGAGACCGCCCGGGGTGGTGTGCCGGGTGAGATCGGCGGGGCCGTGCTGGGCCGGGCCGGCGGTGTGCCGGCGGTCGGCGCCGTGGCCGCCGGTCACGGGCGTTCCCCGGAACGGCGCTGCTCGGGGGCCCGGAGCGGAGAGTGGTGCGGGGGCCGGTCCAGGGGCCGGCGCCGGTGGTGTTCCGGGCTTCCATGGAGGTGCTGCTGCTCCCGGACCCCGTGATGCTGGTGTTCCGGGACCATGTGATGGGGCTGTTCGGGGACCCCGCGGTGGGATTGTTCCGGGGCCCCGTGGTGGTGCTGTTCCGGTGGCCGGTGCACCGGCTGTCCGGAAGTGTGGTCGCGGCCCTCCGGGGAGTCGTCCTCGTCGGAATCGTCGGGGCGGCCCGGCTTGGGGCGGGCGCCCCAGCCCAGGTCGTTGCGAGGAGCGGAAGTGCCGTCGTCCGCCTCGGCCCGGCGGGGCAGCTCGGCCCAGACCAGCAGTCCCGGACCGTGTTCCCGGGCGCCCCAGGCCCGGCACAGCGCCTCGACGAGAAGCAGTCCCCTCCCATGCTCCTCGTCGGGCCGCTGCGGGGACGGGTGGGGTTCGCCGGGGGCGCAGCCCTCGTCGCGCACGGCTATGCGCACGGTGTCGTCGTGGTCGTGCAGCTCGCACACGACGCGGCTGCTCGCGGTGTGCACGATCGCGTTCGTGACCAGCTCGGACATGACCAGGGCCGCGCTGTCGCAGGTGTCCGCGCAGACCTCCCAGCCGGTCAGCCGGGCATGCGCCAGACGCCTCGCCCGGGCGACGGAACCCGGATGTGCGGCCAGCTCGAAGCGGAACCGGCGCTCGGCCGCGCCCCCTTGAGGGCCTGCCGTTGCGGCACCGAGACCGGGGCGGTCTGCGGCATCTGTTCCTAAGGGCGCGGACGGAATCACGCTTGCCACTATCTCCCCGCCGTGAACACTTGGCAAGTGTCACTCTGAATGTTGCAGAGTGCTGTGTGACTCGGTCAGAGGCCGTGGCACACTGCTCGCAACAGCACGTCGAGCGGCGCCAATTGGGGGCATCGAAGACCCGACCCGGTCTTCGAATGCATCTTCGAATGGCGCCGCAGGGCTGTCGGGAAACATTTCGGTGGAGCTGTCGGCGGAGTGCCGGTGGGGCTTTCGATGGAGGTGGGAGCGTGAGCGAACCGCGGTCCGCGCCGACGGTCGGTCAGGTGGTCCTCGGTCGGCGCCTGCTGGACCTGCGGGAGCGCGCCGGGCTGAAGCGCGAGGACGCCGCCCGCGTCCTGCGCGTCGCGCCCGCCACCATCCGCCGCATGGAGATGGCCGAGGTCGCCCTCAAGATCCCGTATCTCCAGCTGCTGCTCAAGGCCTACGGCGTGCAGGACGAGGAGGCCGGACTTTTCGTCCGGCTGGCCGAGGAGGCCAACAGGCCCGGCTGGTGGCAGCGTTTCCACGACATCCTGCCCGGCTGGTTCTCGATGCACGTCAGCCTGGAGGGCGCGGCGAGCCTCATCCGCTCCTACGAGCCGCACTTCGTCCCCGGCCTGCTCCAGACCGAGGACTACGCGCGGGGTGTGCTCAAGTCCGGTGCCATCGGCCAGACGAGCCCGGACGACATCGAGCGGCACGTCGCCCTGCGCATGGAGCGCCAGCAGCTGCTCGCCCGTCCCGACGCCCCGCGTTTCTGGGCGGTGATGGACGAGACCGCCCTGCGCCGCCCGGTCGGCCCTCCGGAGGTGATGCGCGCGCAGATCGACAAGTTGCTCGAGGCCACGAAGCTGCCCCATGTGACGCTCCAGGTCGCCCCGTTCGTGAGCGGACCGCACCCGGGGACGTACGGGCCCTTCGTGCTGTTCCGCTTCGCCATGCCGGAACTGCCGGACATGGTCTACAGCGAGTACCTGACCGGCGCCGTCTATCTGGACTCGCGCACCGAGGTGGCGACCCATCTGGAGGTCATGGACCGCATGGCGGCGCAGGCCGCCACGGCGCAACGCACGAAGGAGATCCTCCGGGATCTCCGCAAGGAGCTGTGAATGGATCGCATCGAGCCGCGCGGGCACGTCTACAACGGCATGCCGGCGCGGGAGCTGGGCAGCGAGGGCTGGCACAAGCCCTGGAGCGGCGGCAACGGCGGGAACTGCCTGGAGGCGATGAAGCTGGCCGACGGCCGGATCGCCGTACGCCAGTCCACCGACCCGGACGGCCCGGCGCTGATCTACACCGCGGACGAGATGACCGCGTTCATCGAGGGGGCGAAGGCGGGGGTGGCCGACTTCCTGCTGTCCTGATCCGGTTCGCGTGTCGTCTCATGCCCCCCTTCCTTGAGGGGATCCTGGAGGCCCGGGATGCTCGGGAGGCAGCACCCCGCACAGTGCCTCCAGCGCCGCGCCGTAGGCGTGTTCGGCGGCGGCCGCATAGCCCACCACCAGCCCGTCACCCACGGTCGCCCCTGCCTCCGGATGCCGGAACGCGGCGAGTCCGTCCAGGGCGACGCCCTGCCACACGGCAGCCTTCACGGTGGACCGCTCGGTGCCCGGCGGCAGCCGCAGCACCACGTGGAGCCCGGCTGCGATGCCCGTCACCCCGACGTGCGGCGCGTGCGCGGCGAGCGCGGCCACGAGCCGGTCACGCCGGCGCCGGTAGTGCTGCCGCATGCGCCGCACATGACGGTCGTACGCCCCGGAGACGATGAACTCCGCCAGTGCCAGCTGGTCCAGGACGCTCGCCCAGCCCTCCCGCTCACCCTTGGCCGCGAGCACGGGCTCCACATACCGCTCGGGCAGGACCATCCAGCCCAGCCGCAGCGCCGGCGAGAGGCTCTTGCTGACCGACCCGATATGGATCACCCGTTCCGGATCGAGACCCTGCAGCGCGCCGACGGGCCTGCGGTCGTACCGGAACTCGCCGTCGTAGTCGTCCTCCAGGACGACCGCCCCACGCGCGCCTGCCCACTCGAGCACGCCCGCCCGGCGCTCCGGGTGCAGCGGGCCGCCGGTCGGGAACTGGTGCGCAGGAGTGAGCAGTACGGCCCGCTCCCGCTCCAGCAGGTCCACGCGTGCGCCGTCCTCGTCCAGCGGGAGCGGCACCGTCCGCACCCCGGCCGTGGCGAGCAGCCCCCGATGGAAGTCCAGCCCGTACGCTTCCACGCCCAGCGGACCGCGCAGCACCCCACCCCCTCCCTGGCCGAACAGCAACCGCAGCGCGTGCCCGAAGCCCGAGCAGATGACGATCCGGTCCGGCTCGGTCCGCACCCCACGCGCGCGTGCCAGATATTCGGTCAGTGCCTCCCGCAGCTCCCGGCGCCCGGCCGGGTCCCCCGGCCCGAACGCCTCGTTCGGTGCCGCCAGCAGCGCCCGCCGGTAGCAGGCCGCCCAGGCCGCCCGTGGGAACGCCGATGCGTCCGGCGTGCCCTGCCGCAGCTCGTGCCGCGGGCCACGCGGGCGTGGAGGTGCCTCCACGGGTGTCCGCGCGGCGGGTCGCAGCGGCTCAGCCCGGTCGGCCACCCGGGTGCCCGACCCCTGGCGGGCGGTCAGCCAGCCCTCCGCGACCAGTTCCGCGTAGGCGTCGGCCACCGTGCTGCGGGCCACGCCCAGATCGGCGGCGAGCGACCGGTACGGCGGCAGACGGGTGCCCGGCGTCAGCCGTCCGCTGCGCACGGCCTCCCGCAGCGCCTGGGTCAGCGCCGCTCGCCGCCCGCCCGGACCCGACAGTTCCAGATGCAGATCGGCGCCGATCCGCTCCGCGGAATTGACCCACGATTCTGTCATGGAAATGAACTCTACAACCGGTCTATCGGGCCCGTAGGTTGAAGCCATGACGACGAACACGGTCACCACCGCAGCTGACATCACCACCGCGGTCACCCAGGCCGGGACGGCCCGGACCCGACTGGACTTCGCGCGGTCAGCCCCGAAGGTCTTCCGCGCCCTCATCGGTTTCGACGCCGCCGCCCGCACCGGCCTCGACCCGACGCTGGTCGAGCTGGTCCAGATCCGCGCCTCGCACCTCAACCACTGCGCCTACTGCCTGCACATGCACACGAACGACGCCCGCAAGGCCGGTGAGAGCGACGACCGGCTGCACATGGTCGCGGTCTGGCGCGAGGCCCGGCACTTCTTCACCCCGAAGGAGCAGGCCGCCCTCGCCCTCACGGAGGCGCTGACCCTCGTCGCCGACGCGGGCGTCCCCGACACCGTCTACGCCGAGGCCGCCGCCCGGTTCGACGAGGAGGAACTGGCCCACGTCATCGCTCTCATCTGCACGATCAACACGTGGAACCGGGTGGCCCTGTCCACGGGGAAGGTGGCCGGGACGGACGAGCGGAAGCGCTGACCGGCACTCCGCGGCCCGGTGGCGCGCCGGCGCCGCGTCAGGTCGGCGAACGGCCACGGGAAACGTGCCGGCGACGGCTACACCCTCATCGGCCTGTCCCTCGGAGAGACCGGTGCCGGCAGGCGTGAACTCCCGGTCAGATAGTGGTCGACGGCCGCCGCCACCGCCCGCCCCTCGGCGATCGCCCACACGATGAGCGACTGGCCGCGCGCCGCGTCCCCGGCCGCGAAGACGCCCGGGACGTTGGTCGCGAAACCGTCGTCCCGCGCGATCGTGCCGCGCGGAAGCAGCTCCAGGCCCAACTGTCCGATCAGCCCGTCCCCCTGGTCGGGCCCGGAGAACCCGAGGGCGAGCAGCACGAGATCGGCGGGCAGCGTCCGCCCGGTGCCCTGCACGGGACGGCGAGACTCGTCGACCTCGACCAGATGCAGTGACCGGACCCGACCGCTGTCGTCCCCGGTGAAGCGGAGCGTGGACGCCGCGAACAGCCGCGCGTCCGCGTCCGCCGCCGGTGCCGTACGCAGGTCCCGCGCCTCTTCGTGCGCTGCGGACAGCCGGTAGATCTTCGGGTACGTCGGCCACGGCTCGGTGTCCTCGTCGCGCTCGGCGCCCGGCTGCCCGTAGATGTCCAGCTGGGTCACGGACGCTGCCCTTTCGCGCACCGCCGTCCCCAGGCAGTCCGCCCCGGTGTCGCCACCGCCCACGATCACCACGTGCTTGCCGGCCGCGGACAGCGGTGAAGCCTCCAGATCCCCCTCACACACTCGGTTGGCCAGCGGCAGATACTCCATCGCCTGGTGTATCCCGTTCAACTCCCGGCCCGGCACCGAAAGTTCCCGCCACGCGGTCGCGCCGGTGGCGATGACGACGGCGTCGTACCGTCCACGCAACTCCACCGCCCCCACGTCCCGCCCGACCGCCGTCGACGTACGGAACTTGGTCCCCTCGGCCCGCATCTGCTCGACACGCCGCTCCAGATGCCGCTTCTCCATCTTGAACTCGGGAATCCCGTACCGCATCAGCCCGCCGATCCGGTCGTCCTTCTCATACACGGCGACCGTGTGCCCGGCCCGGGTCAGCTGCTGTGCCGCGGCGAGTCCGGTGGGGCCGGAGCCGATGACGGCGACCGTCTTCCCGGTCAGCCGGTCCGGCGGCCGCGCCGGGATGAAACCTTCCTCCCAGGCCCGGTCGGCGATCGCGCACTCGACGTTCTTGATGGTGACGGCCGGCTGGTTGATCGCCAGCACGCACCCCGCCTCGCACGGCGCCGGACACAACCGCCCGGTGAACTCGGGGAAGTTGTTGGTGGCGTGCAGCCGGTCACTCGCCGCCCGCCAGTCCTCCCGCGAGACCAGGTCGTTCCACTCCGGGATCAGATTGCCCAGCGGACAGGCGTCGTGGCAGAAGGGGATCCCGCAGTCCATGCACCGGTCCGCCTGCTTGCTGATGATGGGCAGCAGTGCTCCCGGGACGTACACCTCGTCCCAGTCCCGCACCCGCTCCTCGACGGGCCGCCGCGGCCACTCCTGGCGCGGCGTGGTCATGAACCCCTTGGGATCGGCCATGGTCGTCTTCCTCGCGTACGGGTACCACGAGGGGTACCGGGTGTACGACGGGCCGTGCGCCGTCGGGCGGCCTCCTTCAGCACTCTCCTTCCGCCCTTGCGCACTCTTTCGGCCACGATACGTCCGCACCGACGACCGCGCAGAGTGGCGGACAGCGCTTTCTCGCGGCGCCCCCGGGCCGGTGCGTGACGCCGCCGGCACTCCCGGAGATCCCTCAGGCTCTCAGCCCACATCCGCCCCGGCGGCCTGCCAGGCCCGCAGCACGCCCTCCACGGCCGGGGCGATCCGGCGCCGTGCCTCATACCGTGACACCCCGCGCATCAGCAGCTGGTCGTACGGGGTGTCCACATGCCGTACGGCCGCCACGACCGCCGAGATCACCGCGCCCTCCGACAGTGCCCGCCCGGCTGCGCTGCGCCCGACCCGCCCGCTGCCCCGCGCGGACGCGTGCGCCGCGACCGCTCGCGCGCGGTCGGCCGGGCAGCCCGGAAACAACCGGAGGATCTCGGCCGCGAACGCCGCCGCGAACCGCTCGTCCTCCACCGCTCTGCGCCGAGCGTCCCGCGCCCGCCGCCGGCGCCGCGCCTCCGCGTCCGCCAGACAGCGGGCCTCGGCCCGGGCCAGCGCCCCCTCCTCGACGAGGACGCCCTGCCGTTCGTAACGGCTCTTGCGCCGGTTGAACCGCACCACCACGACCGACAGCCCGCTCTCCTCCCTGGACCTGCGCGTCAGCGCGGTGTCCCCGCGCGGCAGGAACACCAGGTGACCGAGATCCGCGCAGTTCAGGCAGCGCGGTGCCCCGTCCTCCAGCACGAGCAGGGACAGCGGCCCGCGCCGGCAAGCGGCGCACCGCTTGGGCTTCAGCGCCTGGATGACGACAAGCCGACCGGGGGAGTGGGGGGTTGAGGGAAGGGCCATACGCGGTACTTTCCCCGTCCCCGCCCGCCCCTCCCCTGCCCTCCCTGTTCCTTCTCCTTCCGTATGCCGCCCCCTCCTCGCTCCGGAAGTTGAACACCGGCACGCGCGTACGGTGCCGCAACGGAGCCTGGATCTCGTCCACCACCGCCACCGCGAGGTTCGCGTACGACGGCTACGGCTCACCACCGTGCTCGCCGCCCTCCCCACCCCGGACTCCGGGCAGTCGTTCGCCGCCGAGGCGATACCGCCCCGTACGCGGCCCGCCGTGCTCCAGCTGCCCGGCGGCTGTGAGCATCGGTCGACGGGCCCGTCCGCGTGTTCCCGCAACCGCTCCAGGCCCGCGGTGTGCGCCCGCGCGAAGGGGGGAATCCGGCGGGAACGCCACCGGGTCGTCCATCACCGGCCGCCCGCCCGGCCCGAACAGGTTCGCACCCGGTCCCACCGCGACGAGCCCGGCCCACCCCGGCGCCGGCGAGCCCGTCGAGCAGCGCATCGGCCGCCTTCATGAAGAACCCGGGATCGAGCGGCTTCCCCAGCGGGACGTCCCGGTCTTCAGCACACGTCCCGTCTACCGGCAGCCACCGTCCCCCACGCCTTCCCCGGCCCGTGCCTTCCCGGTCCCGGTGCGCCGCGCGCTCCTGGCAGCGACCGTCGCCTCAAGGGCTGCCGACCGGACTGCCCCCGTTCCGCCCACCGCCCCCTCGCCCGGCAGGCACCGTCACCTCCCCCTCAGCACCTCCCCACCACCCGGCATCATGGTCCCGTGCGACTCGAAGCGATCACCTGGGACCGTCTCGCCGAGCTGCTCGCCGACCGGCTGGCCGGTGTTCAGCCGGCCGATGGAAGCGCCTGGCCGCGTGTCGGCTTCGACGGGGCCCCGGCAGCCCGGCCCGGCGACCTCGCCGAGCGGGTCGCTGACGCGCTACGGGTGCGGGGCCGGCCCTCGCTCGTGGTCGGCGCCGAGGGCTTCCTGCGTCCCGCATCGCTCCGCCTGGAACACGGCCACCAGGACGCGGAGTCGTACTACGGCGGATGGTTCGACACCAGCGCCCTGTGGCGCGAGGTCTTCGGCCCGCTGGACCCCGGCGGCAGCGGGCGCGTCCTGCCCGACCTGTGGGATCCGGCCACCGACCGGGCCACCCGCAGCCCCTATGTCCAACTCCCGCCCGGCGGAATCCTGTTGCTCCACGGCCCCCTTCTGCTGCGCCACTGGTTCCCCTTCGACCTGAGCGTGCACCTCTTCCTCTCACCGGGTGCCCTACGCCGCCGCACCCCCGAGGCCGACCACTGGACGCTGCCCGCCTTCGAGCGCTACGAGTCCGAGACCGACCCCGCCGGCACGGCGGACGTCCTCGTACGCGCCGACGACCCCCGCCATCCGGCCTGGAGCGGCTGATCGGGAGCGGCCGGGCCGCGGGTCCCCGCGGCTCAGAGCCAGCCGTTGCGCCGGAAGCCCCGGTACAGCACCAGACACGCCCCCACCATGACCGCCATGACCAGTGGATAGCCGAACTGCCAGTGAAGCTCCGGCATGTGGTCGAAGTTCATGCCGTACACGCCGCACACCATCGTCGGCACGGCGATCACCGCGGCCCAGGCCGTGATCTTCCGCATGTCCTCGTTCTGCGCGACGGTCACCTGCGCGAGGTGGGCCTGCAGGATCGAGTTGAGCAGTTCGTCGAACGCGGCGATCTGTTCCTTGGCCCGTATCAGATGGTCGAGCACATCCCGGAAGTAGGCCTGTATCTCCGGGGCGACGACCCGTATGGGCCGAGTGGCCAGGTCCTCCACCGGACGGCCCAGTGGCACCACCGCCCGCTTCAGCTCCAGCAGTTCACGCTTCATCTGGTAGATGCGGCCGGGGTCGAGGCGAGCGCCGTTCTCCGAGAACACCTCCGTCTCGACCTGGTCGATGTCGGCCTGCACCGCGTCCGTGACGTGCAGGTAGTCGTCGACGACATGGTCGGCGATCGCGTGCAGCACCGCCGCGGGCCCCTTGGCCAGCTGAAGCGGATGCGCCTCCAGCTCCTCGCGCAGCGGCCCCAGCGAGCCGTGCCGGCCGTGCCGCACCGTGATGACGAAGTCCTCGCCGACGAACACCATGATCTCGCCGGTGTCGACCACCTCGCTGGTCGCCGTCAGCTGTTCGTGCTCCACGTAGCAGACCGTTTTGAACACCGCGAAGAGCGTGTCCCCGTAGTGCTCCAGCTTCGGGCGCTGGTGTGCCTCGACCGCGTCCTCCACCGCCAGCGGATGCAAGTCGAACAGCTCGGCGATGCCCGCGAACTCGCGGTCCGTCGGCTCGTGCAGCCCGAGCCAGACGAATCCCTCGCCGGTCTTGCGCACCATCCGCAGGGCGTCCACGAGGTCCGTGCACTGCGGCACGCGCACGCCGTCCTGGTACGTCACGCAGTTGACCACCGACGAGCCCAGCGGTGACCTGGCGGGATGGCTCAGGTCCACGCGTGGCCGCCGCCGGGCCAGCCGCGCCACCCTGCGCAGGCCGCCGACCCCGCTCAACCCCGTGACCTTCCGCAGATTCCCCGCCATGGACATCTGGATCTCCTCGCTTGGATCTCCTCGAGCAACGCCTCCGCGCCTTGTCCGGCAAGTCTGCCAGTCGAGGGCAAAGCGCGGGTAAGCCTGTGGGAAGGGAGTGTTCCGCTTGGTTCCCGCCTGTGGACGAAGCGCGCCACGGCTGCGCCGGCCCGGTCGGTCAAGCCCGGTGAACTGGAATCATCGTGGCATGACGCCATCCGACGGATACCTCCTGGACAACCGGCAGAACGAGGCGGCACGGCGCTTCGACGCCTTCGCCACCCTCTTCGACCCCACGACCTTCCGGCACATCGAGGCGTTCGGCATCAAACCCGGCTGGCGCTGCTGGGAGGTCGGGGCCGGCGGTACCTCCGTGGTGTCCTGGCTCGCCGAGAAGGTGGGCCCCACCGGCAGGGTCGTGGCGACCGACATCGACACGACACGGCTCGCCGCCGCTGCCCGCCCGCCGGTGGAGGTGCGCGTCCACGACGTCGGCGCGGAGGAACCGCCGGGCGAGGGCTTCGACCTGGTCCACGCCCGGCTCGTCCTCGTTCATGTCCCGGACCGGGAAAGGGCGTTGCGGTGCATGATCCAAGCGCTGCGGCCCGGCGGACTGCTGTTGGTCGAGGACGCCGACCCCGCCCTCCAGCCCTTGACCTGCCCTGATGAGTACGGCCCAGAGCAGCGGCTGGCGAACCGGCTGCGCCACGGCTTCCGCAGGCTGCTCGCCGAACGTGGCGCGGATCTGTCGTACGGCCGCAAACTCCCGCGCCTCCTGCGCGAAGCCGGACTGAGCGGCGTGGAAGCCGATGCGTTCTTCCCGGTGGCGTCGCCCGCCTGCACCGCCCTCGAGGCCGCGACGGTTCGTCAGATCCGCAACAGGCTCGTCACCGCGGGGCTGGCCACCGACGAGGAGATCGACCAGCACCTGGCCAACGTCGCGACCGGTGCCATGGACCTGGTCACCGCACCGATGATCTCGGCGTGGGGAAAGAAGGCGTAGTCGACTGGGCCGACGCGACGCGACGCGAGGTTCCGGCCGCCCTGCCCGCGCCTCGCGAGGCCGGACCCGTCGCGCCGCGGCTGCACCCGTCCCGCTGGCACCGATGGGCGGCCCGCCCTCGCCGCTGGGCGCGTCGGCCGCCTCTCACGCGCGGCGGTCTACCCCCAGGCGTGGCCTTCCGGGCGCTGCCCAGGCGCGGCGGTCTCCCCCAAGGCCGGCCGGACTGCCTTTGCCGCACGGCAGCGTCCACCCCTCTCCCCGTGGCCGGCCCCCCGCCCGTGGCTAGCCCTCGCCCCCCGCACGCGGCGGTCTGCCGCCCACCCGCTCCACCGCCTCCGCGCCCGCCCGGCAGCCCTGGACCGCCGCTTCCTCCGGGGTCGCGCCGCTGAGGAGGGCGGCGAGGAAGGCGCCGGTGAAGGCGTCGCCGGCGCCCGTCGTGTCACGAGCGACCGCGGGCGTCGCCGGGACCCTGGCCGGCACGCTGCCGGAGCGGGCCACCAGAGCACCGTCCGCGCCCGCCTTGGCCACCACCAGCGGAACGAGACGGCTCAGTTTGGCCGCCGCGTCCACCGGATCCGGCAGGCCCGTCAGCAGACACGCCTCGTCCCGGCTGGGCAGCAAGAGGTCCAGCCCCTCCGCGAACGCCAGGAAGCGGTCCACTCCCAGCCGCACCAGGAAGCCCGCCGAAGCCGGATCCAGGCTGACCGGCACGCTACGCGCGCGTGCTGCCGCGAGCGCGGTCCGCGCCAGTTCCCGGCTCGGCTCCGTGAACAGCAGATACCCCGACAAGTGCAGCCGGGCGACGCCGTCGAGCAACGCGTCCGACCAGTCGGCGGGTTCGAGCCGCAAAGACGCCCCGCTGTCGGTGAGGAACGTACGCTCCGCCGCCGCACCCGTGTCGACGAGACAGATCACCGTCCCGGTCGCCGCGGTCGGATCGACCACCAGCCGGGGCCGCACTCCGGCCGCGGCCAGCTCACGCTCGTGCCATGCGGCCGCGTCCGCGCCGACCCGCCCGAGCAGCCGTACGTCCGCACACCCCGTGTGCGCGGCCCAGCAGGCCACGTTCGCGCCCGCGCCGCCCGGCAGCGTCCGGATCGCGGCGGCCGTGTCGGTGCCGGCCGCGAGCGGCCCCCGGTGCCGGGCGACCACATCCGTGACCACGTCGCCGACGACCAGCAGGGCCCCGTTCGCAGTCATCCCCTCGTCCACGCCGTGGCGATCCGCGCCGCCAGCCGTACGTTGCCGCGCACGGCCGCCAGATTGGCGCTCAGGGAGGCGCCGTCGGTGTGCCGGACCAGGTAGTCCAGCAGGAACGGGGTGACTGCCTGCCCGGTGACGCCCTGCTCCGCGCAGGCGTGCAGCGCGTCGGCGAGGACGCGCGCGTGCAGTTCCGGATCGAGCTGTTCCGTCTCGGGGACCGGGTTGGCGACGATCAGCGCCGACTCCGGCGCGTCGAGCGCGTCCTGCGCCCGCATGACCCCCGCGACCTGCTCCGGGGTCTCCAGCGTCCAGTCGACCGGATGCCCCGAGTCCGCCAGGTAGAAGCCGGGGAACCGGCCCGTGCCGTAGCCGGCGACGGCCACGCCCAGCGTCTCCAGCCGTTGCAGGGTCGCCGGCACGTCCAGGATCGACTTCACGCCCGCGCAGACCACCGTGATGCGGGTGCGTGCCAGCAGGCCCAGGTCGGCCGACTCGTCCTGGGTCACCGTCCACTCCCGGTGCACACCCCCCAGCCCGCCGGTGGCGAACACCCGGATGCCCGCCAGCGCGGCCAGCTGCGCCGTCGCCGACACCGTGGTCGCCCCGCTCGCGGCCGCCGCAACGGCGAGCGGCAGATCGCGGTGTCCCAGTTTGCGGATGCCGTCCTCGTTCGCGACTCGCTCCAGCTGCTCCTTGTCCAGCCCCACACGCGGACGACCGTCGAGCACGGCGATGGTCGCCGGTACGGCGCCCTCCCGCCGTACCGCGTCCTCCAGCTCCAGCGCCACCTGCAGGTTCCGCGGGCGGGGCAGGCCGTGCGCGATGATCGTGGATTCCAGGGCCACCACCGGCCGCCCCGCCTCGACCGCTTCCCGGACCTCTTCCGACACCATCAGCACCACGTGCACCGCCTCCTGTCCGTCGGCCCTTCCTCATCTCTGGCGGGCGCCGCCGGCCGCTAAACGCTTGCGGCCTGTGGGCGATGCCACGAGCCTGGGGCGCATGAGGAAGAACAGCACGCGTCTCGACCACGTCGTCCTGTGGGTGGCCGATCCGGTCGCCGCGGCCGGCTTCTACCAGGAGGCCGTCGGCCTGGAACCCGTGAGGGTCGCCGAGTACGCGAACGGAAAGACGTCATTCCCCTCCGTACGCGTCAACGAGGAGACCATCCTGGACCTCGTTCCGTTCACCTCCGCCGCGCACATGGACATGCTGCCCGGCGCGGCCGACGCCGCCGGCCACCCGGTCAACCACATCTGCCTGGCCCTGCCGGCTGACGCCTTCGACGCCCTGCGTGCCCGGCTGGAGGAGCATGGCGTACCCATGAGCGACATCGGCCACGACTCGTTCGGCGCCCGTGGCAGGGCCCCGCGCACCTTCTACTTCCGGGACCCCGACGGCAACGTCTTCGAGGCCCGGCACTACGACGACTGACCGGACCCTGGTCAGAACAGCGGCTCGGGGAGCACACCCTCCAGGGCGAGCAGCTTGCGCTTGGTCTCCAGCCCACCCCCGAAACCGCCGATGCCGCCGTCGCTCTCCACCACCCGGTGACACGGCACGACCACCGGCAGCGGATTCGCCCCCATCGCGGCGCCGACCGCCTGAGCCCCGCCGGGCTGCCCTACCCGCCCGGCGAGATCGCCGTACCCCACCACCGCGCCGTAGGGCACGCCGGACGCCAGCTCGCGCAGGACCTGCCGGTTGAAGCCGGAGATCAGCGACCAGTCCAGTGGCAGGTCGAATTCCTGCCGCTCGCCCGCGAAGTACGCCCGCAGCTGGCGTATCGCCTCTGCCAGCAGCGGCGAGGCCGGATCCTCCACGGGAGTGCCGCCCAGCCTGGCCGCCAGCCGTTCCAGGGCGCGGTCGCGCACCGCGTCCGTGGCGTGGAAGACGACGTTGACCAGGCCGTCACGGGTCGCCGCCAGCATCAGCGGACCGATGTCCGTGCCCACCACGGCCCACACGACCCGCTGCTCATCCTGCCCATGGCTGTCCATGCGCCCACGGTACGACCCACCACTGACAACGCCCGCCCCGCTCAGTGGGCACCCAGCGCCGCGCGCACCACGTCGGGCTTGTTGGTGATGATCCCGTCGACGCCGTAGCCAGCGACCCGGCGTGCCGTGGCCGCGTCGTTCACCGTCCAGGCGAACACCCCGAGCGGCTTGTCGTGCGGTCCGCGGACGGCGTGGACGGCCGAGACGTACGCCTGGGTGAGCGACCCGTACGAGGGGTTGATCAGATCGGTGTAGCCCGCGTACCGGGGCAGTTCCGCAGCGGCCGGCGACCCCAGGTAGGCGGTGGTGACCGCGGGCCTCAGCTCGTGCACGGTGCGGATGCTGCCGGCGCTGAAGCTCTGCACGACCAGCCGTCCGAGATGCTTGTGGTCCAGCCAGCCCTCGTTGCCCAGAAGCTTCAGGGTCTGCTGCTCGATGCCCGGGTACAGCTCAGGATTCTTGATCTCCAGGAGGAGTTTTTCGTGGTTGTGCTCGATCCGGCACATGTACTCCTTGAGCGTCGGCACGCGCGTGCCCGCGTACGCGGGGGAGTACCAGCTGCCCGCGTCCAGCCGGGCGATCTCGGCGGCGGTGAAGTCCTTCACCTTCCACGGGGCCCGGCCGGGGAAGAGCTGCTCGACGTTCGTGGTGCGCTGCAGGCTGTCGTCGTGGATGACGACCAGCTCGCCGTCCTTGGTGCGCTGGACGTCGTTCTCGACCCAGGAGAAGCCCAGCTGCGCGGCCTTGTCGATCGAGGCCAGCGTGTTCTCGGGAGCGTAGGCGGAGGCTCCCCGGTGGGCGATCACCGCGGGCACGGCCATGCCGACGGCCGGGGCGTCGGAGGTGGCGCTCGGCAGGGCCGCCGCCCCAAGGACGGCGGCGGCAACTACGCACGCGTGCATGCAGACTCCTCGCGTCGAACGAATACCGACAGCACCAGACTGACAGCAGACCGTCAACAGCACTCGGCGCACGATGGACACACACTGCATGCAGATGTCCAGGTCCGCTCACCGGTACGGCACAACTGAGGCAAGGCCGTGTTTCTTTGCCGGAAAATCGTTCGACCATTCCGGTGGGGGTCATACTCTCTGCGACAACCCTGACCGTCGGCGCGGTCCTGGGCCGGGGGAACATATCGGGTATTCCGGGACGCAAAAGGGCGGAAGGGCAGCCGCGAATGCAAGGCACGGTCGACGGATTCAGCTACGGGGCCGTCACCCCGTTGGTGGCCTATCTGATGGCCTGCCTCGGCGGCGCCCTCGGGCTGCGCTGCACGACCCGGTCCCTGCTGGTCACGCACTCCTGGCGGCCCGCCTGGCTGGCCCTCGGCGCTGCCGCGATCGGCTCCGGCATCTGGACCATGCACTTCGTGGCCATGACGGGCTTCGCCATCAAGGAGACACCGATCCACTACGACAAAACGATCACCTATGCGAGCCTCGGCCTCGCCATCGTCATGGTCGGGGTCGGGATCTTCATCGTCGGTTACCGGGGGGCCACCGGTACCCCCCTGTTCACCGGCGGCACGATCACCGGTCTGGGTGTCGCCTCGATGCACTACCTCGGCATGGCGGGCGTGCGCTTCCACGGGCGCTTCACCTACAACACGCTCACCGTCGGCGCCTCCGTCGTCATAGCGGTCGTGGGCGCGACCGCCGCCCTGTGGGCCGCCGGACGCGTCCGGGGCTTCCTGTGGAGCGTGGGGGCCAGCCTCGTCATGGGGCTCGCCGTCACCGGCATGCACTACACGGGCATGGCCGCCCTCGGCGTCCATCTCGACGGCGCCCCCCACGCCGCCGGAGGCGTGCCGGAGCCGTCCGTGCTCGCCCCCATGCTGGTCGGCCCGCTCGCCTTCCTGCTCCTCGCTGGCGTCGTGGTGATCTTCGACCCGCTGATGGTGATGGGCCGGCCCGTCCCCAGGCCCATCGAGCACAAACCGGGTGTCCCGGCCACCGCCGCCGCTTCCTACCCGGAGCGCCGTGCGGCCCTCCACGAGGAGCGCCGCGCCGTGCACCAGGTCTCCCGGACCCCGCAGAATCGCTGATCCGGACCGGTTGTCAGTGCGGGGTCGTACGGTGGATGACATGCGGCCCGTTTCCCACATCGAACGCACGGTGGCGCCCTTCGAGGTCGTCAGCCCCTACCAGCCCAGCGGCGACCAGCCGACGGCCATCGCCGACCTGGCCAAGCGCATCGAGGCCGGTGAGAAGGACGTCGTCCTGCTGGGCGCGACCGGCACCGGCAAGTCCGCCACCACAGCGTGGATGATCGAGAAGCTCCAGCGCCCCACGCTCGTGATGGCGCCGAACAAGACGCTGGCCGCCCAGCTGGCCAACGAGTTCCGTGAGCTGTTGCCGAACAACGCGGTCGAGTACTTCGTCTCGTACTACGACTACTACCAGCCCGAGGCCTACGTCCCGCAGTCGGACACCTACATCGAGAAGGACTCCTCGATCAACGAGGAGGTCGAGCGCCTGCGCCACTCGGCGACGAACTCGCTGCTCACCCGGCGCGACGTCATCGTGGTCGCCTCGGTCTCCTGCATCTACGGCCTGGGTACGCCGCAGGAGTACGTGGACCGGATGGTCCCCCTCAGGATCGGCGACGAGATCGACCGGGACGAGCTGCTGCGCCGCTTCGTCGACATCCAGTACACGCGCAACGACCTGGCCTTCAGCCGCGGCACCTTCCGGGTCCGCGGCGACACCATCGAGATCTTCCCGGTCTACGAGGAACTGGCCGTCCGCATCGAGATGTTCGGCGACGAGATCGAGGCGCTGTCCACGCTGCACCCGCTCACCGGCGAGATCATCAGCGACGACCAGCAGCTGTACGTCTTCCCCGCCTCCCACTACGTCGCCGGCCCCGAGCGCATGGAGCGGGCCATCAACGACATCGAGAAGGAGCTCGGGGAGCGCCTGGCCGAGCTGGAGAAGCAGGGCAAGCTCCTGGAGGCCCAGCGCCTGCGGATGCGCACCACGTACGACATCGAGATGCTCCGCCAGATCGGCAGCTGCTCCGGCGTGGAGAACTACTCGATGCACTTCGACGGCCGCTTGCCCGGCTCCCCGCCCAACACCCTGCTGGACTACTTCCCGGACGACTTCCTGCTCGTCATCGACGAGTCGCACGTCACCGTCCCGCAGATCGGTGCCATGTACGAGGGCGACGCCTCCCGCAAGCGCACCCTCGTCGACCACGGCTTCCGGCTGCCCTCCGCGCTGGACAACCGCCCCCTGAAATGGGAGGAGTTCCAGGAGCGCATCGGCCAGACCGTCTATCTGTCGGCGACTCCGGGCCCCTATGAGCTGTCACGGTCCGACGGCTTCGTCGAGCAGATCATCCGCCCGACCGGTCTCGTCGACCCGGAGGTCGTGGTCAAGCCCACGGAGGGCCAGATCGACGACCTCGTGCACGAGATCCGCAAGCGCACCGAGAAGGACGAGCGCGTCCTCGTCACCACGCTCACCAAGAAGATGGCCGAGGACCTCACCGACTACTTCCTGGAGCTCGGCATCCAGGTGCGCTATCTGCACAGCGACGTCGACACGCTGCGCCGCGTCGAACTGCTGCGCGAACTGCGCGCCGGTGAGTACGACGTCCTGGTCGGCATCAACCTCCTCCGTGAGGGCCTCGACCTGCCCGAGGTGTCCCTGGTGGCGATCCTGGACGCCGACAAGGAGGGCTTCCTGCGCTCGGGCACCTCACTCATCCAGACCATCGGCCGCGCGGCGCGCAATGTCTCCGGCCAGGTCCATATGTACGCCGACAAGATCACCCCGGCGATGGAGAAGGCCATCGAGGAGACCAATCGCCGCCGGGAGAAGCAGATCGCCTACAACAAGGCCAACGGCATCGACCCGCAGCCCCTGCGCAAGAAGATCAACGACATCGTCGCGCAGATCGCCCGTGAAGAGGTCGACACCGAGCAGCTCCTCGGCTCCGGCTACCGCAAGTCCAAGGACGGCAAGGCCGCCAAGGCCCCCGTCCCGTCGCTGGGCGACAAGGCGGCCAAGGGCACGAGGGCAGGCAAGACTGCCAAGGGAAAGGCCGTGGCCACGGCGCCCACGGACCGCCCTGCGGCCGAACTCGCCGAGCAGATCGAGGAGATGACCGAGCGCATGCGCGCCGCCGCCGCGGAGCTGCAGTTCGAGATCGCGGCCCGGCTGCGCGACGAGGTCTCGGAGATGAAGAAGGAACTGCGCCAGATGCGGGAGGCGGGCCTCGCCTGATCCCGCGCCACCCCTCCGGACCTCGGCATACGCGCCAAGTGTTGCAACACCGACACAAAGCGCGGGCCGGGGTTCGGCACGGTCGGTGCCTCTGCGTAGGGTTCTGGACAACCGCGCACTGCGCGGCAACAGGGGACCTTCGAGAGGGGATTCAGCGGTGTCCGTCAACTTGAGCAAGGGTCAGGCCATCAGCCTGGAGAAGAAGGACGGGGCCACCCTGACCGCGGTCCGTATGGGGCTCGGCTGGCAGGCGGCGAAGCGGCGCGGTCTCTTCGGCTCCCGCACTCGCGAGATCGACCTGGACGCCTCCGCCGTGCTCTTCGCCGAGAAGCAGCCGGTCGACGTCGTCTTCTTCCGCCACCTGGTGAGCGACGACGGCTCCGTCCGCCACACCGGCGACAACCTCGTCGGCGGCGTGGGCCAAGGCGGTGACGACGAGGCGATCCTGGTGGATCTGCAGCGCGTCCCGGTCCACATCGACCAGATCGTCTTCACCGTGAACTCCTTCACCGGTCAGACCTTCCAGGAGGTGCAGAACGCGTTCTGCCGCCTGGTGGACGAGACCAACGGCCAGGAACTGGCCCGCTACACGCTGGACGGCGGCGGCGACTACACCGCCCAGATCATGGCGAAGGTGCACCGTGTGGGCTCGAGCTGGACGATGACTGCCCTGGGCAGCCCCGCCAACGGCCGAACCTTCCAGGACCTGATGCCGGCGATCCTGCCGCACCTGTAGGACCGCCGCTCGACCGGCGGGGCGCACGACACAACGACACAGGGGGCGACGGCGATGACGGCCGAACTGGTGCGGGGGCAGAACCACCCGCTGTCCCAGATCCGGCTGGTGATCCGGATCTCGGCCGGGACGCCGGTGCTGGCCGGGGCCACCCTCGGCGACGAGAACGGCAGGGTGCACGGCACCCAGTGGGTGGCCCACCCCGGCGCCCCCGCTCTACCCGGCGTCGAGGTGACCCGGCAGGCCGCCACCGAACACCGGCTGGCCGTCGACCTCGGCGCCCTGCCCGAAACCGTCCACCGGGTCGACGTCTTCCTTGCCCTGCCCCCAGGGTCCGGAACACCGCTGCGGTTCGGTGCCGTCGCCGCCCCGCATACCGCGGTCGAGGGCCCCGATGGCAGCGAAGTCGCCTGTTACACCCTCACCGGCCTGGACAGCGAGACGGCCGTGCTCGCCCTGGAGCTGTACCGCAGACAGGGCGCCTGGAAAGTGCGCGCGGTGGGCCAGGGCTACGAGGCCGGCCTGACGGCGCTCCTCGCCGATCAGGGGCTGCGCGACGTCACCGACCTCGCGGCCGCCATCCACGAGGCGGCGGCTCACGGGCCGTCCCGCGCGCTGCCGGTCCCGTCCGCAGTACCGACGCCGCCGGACACCGCGGCTCGCGCGCCCCGGGACGCCTCCACGACCGTCTCGCACGACGCCTCCACTGCCGCGGCCCGCGACACGCCGCCTTCCGCGCCGTACGACGCCCACGCCCCCGAGCCTGCGGACGCTCCCCCCTCCGCGACGGGGGGTCCGGCCCCCTCGTACGCCGCGCAGCGGCCCAGCGGGGAACCGTCCTACGACGTGCGGAACCCCTACGACGACCGGGCATCCGACGCCGGCCCAGGCAATCCCGGCGCCCGGGTCGACTACACGCACCCCGGCCGCCGCCCGCACGGCACACTGCCTGCGGCGCCCGTGCCCGCCGACGGCCCGCCCGCGCAGCCCGTCGCGGGTGACGCGGTGGGCTGGTCGATGGAGGAACGGCTGTACAACCAGGTCTGGGGCATGTTCGAGGACCTGGCCCGGACGACCGCCGCCTACCGCAGCGCCGTCGACTTCGCCGACTCCCGTCTGGAGAAGGAACTCGACCAGGCCCTCAGCGATCCCCACGGCCGGCTCGGCACCGCGGGGGACGCCGCGCGTCAGACGGCCCACGACCGCCGGACGCAGCTGGTGGACCAGGCACGCGCGGTCCTCGACCGTGATCTCGCCCAGCTCACCGCAGAATCCGAGGTGGTCGAGCCCGCGCTGCCGCCCGCCTACGCCCGCTGGGACAACCCCGTCTGGCACGGCTACCGGGTGCCCGCCGAAGAGCCGATGGCCCTGCGCCTCGGCGACCTCCATCTGCCCGAGAGCGGCCCGCTGCGCATCCCCATGCTGGTCAGGCTGCCGCTGGAGCGCGGCCTGTGGCTCGACAGCGGGTCCGCGGCCGCATCCGACGGCTTCCCGGACGCCGCCGAACTGCGGCACCGGGCCATGGAGGCGGCGGTCACGCTCGCGGTGCGGCTGCTCGCAGTGCATCCGGCGGGGGACTTCGCCGTGCAGGTCATCGACCCAGCGGGCGCCGGGACCGCGGCGCTCGGTCCGCTCATGCGCACCGGCGTGCTCACCGCGCGACCCGCGACCGGTGCGGCCGGGGTGACGGAGATGCTGGAGAGACTCACCCGGCGGGTCGATCTGGTGCAGATGGCGCTGCGCGGCGGCGCCCCCGAATCGCTGCCGGCCGTTGTCGACACCGCGCGCCAGCTGCTGATCGTCAACGACTTCCCGCACGGCTTCGACGACCGGGCCGTGACCCGCCTGCGCTATCTCGCCGACGAGGGACCCGACGTCGGTGTGCACCTCCTGCTGGTGGCCGACCGCGAGGACGCTGCGGCGTACGGCCCCCTGCTCGATCCGCTGTGGCGTTCACTGATGCGACTCACCCCCGTGCCCGACGACCACTTCGCCGACCCCTGGGTCGGGCATGCCTGGACCTATGAGCCCTCGCTGGTGCCGGCCGGCAGCCAGATCGTGCATCAGGTCCTCACGGAGGTGGCGAGGGCCCTGACCAAGCGAAGGTAAAGAGCCTTTGACCTGCATCTTTGGTCTTTATTTTACTTTTCTCTTTACCTTCCCTTGGTGGTTGGGGTACTGTTCTCCGTACGGAGGGGAGTACTCCCTGACTGCGACGCACCCGTCAGTACGGACCGGATCCGGTCCCGGGGCGTCGGCCCCGCGCGGGTGGAAGAGACCTCCGGCAGCGACGACGCTGACGTGTTTGCTGTGACGTAATGCCGGAGGTGCAGTGGAAGTCTCCGTGACCCTGTGGGTCCTGACCATCATGGGCCTGGCCGCCCTGATCGCGGTCGATTTCTTCATCGGACGCAAGCCGCATGAAGTGTCGGTCAAGGAAGCCGGTATCTGGACCGTCGTCTGGATCGCCCTGGCCGGACTCTTCGGCCTCGGTCTCCTCGTCTTCGGAGGCGGCCGGCCGGCCGGCGAGTTCTTCGCGGGATTCATCACCGAGAAGTCGCTGAGTGTCGACAACCTCTTCGTCTTCGTCCTGATCATGGCGAAGTTCGCGGTGCCAAGCCGGTACCAGCAGCGTGTCCTGCTCGTCGGCGTACTCATAGCCCTGGTCCTGCGAGCCGTCTTCATCGCTGCGGGAGCCGCGATCATCGCCAGCTTCTCCTGGGTGTTCTACCTGTTCGGCGCCTTCCTGATATGGACCGCCTGGAAGCTCATCCAGGAGGCCCGCGCGGACGAAGAGAACGAGGAGTACGAGGAGAACAAGCTGCTGAAGGCCGCCGAGCGCAAGTTCGGCGTGGCCGACCGGTACCACGGCACCAAGCTGTGGATCCAGCAGAACGGCAAGCGGGTCATGACCCCGATGCTGGTCGTGATGCTCGCCATCGGCACCACGGACGTCCTGTTCGCCCTGGACTCCATCCCCGCGATCTTCGGCCTGACCCAGGACCCTTACATCGTCTTCACCGCCAACGCCTTCGCCCTCATGGGTCTGCGGCAGCTGTACTTCCTCATCGGCGGCCTGCTGAAGAAGCTGGTCCACCTCTCGTACGGCCTGTCGATCATCCTCGGCTTCATCGGCGCCAAGCTGGTGCTGCACGCGCTGCACGAGTCCGGCGTCCACGTCCCCGAGATCAGCATCCCGGTCTCTTTGGGTGTGATCTGCGTGGTCCTGGTCGTCACGACCCTCACCAGCCTGATGGCCTCCAGGAAGCAGGCGGCTGTCGAGGCGGCGCACACCGACGGGGAAGGCGCCCCGAAGGGCAGCGTCGATGCCTGACCAAGGAGGAGAAGTATCCGAAAAGATCTGAATGCGAATCCTGTACGTCTCTGCGAACATCGCCGCATGATCACTCGGCTCCGGTCGCTCACCCCGCAATGGACGTTCCTCGTGCCCGTCCTCGCGGTCGTCCTCCTGGCCTTCACCTGGGGCCGTGATCTGCCCGGCGCGCTCGTCGCCCTGGTGACCGTGGTGCTCGCCGGCGCCGTCCTGGCCGCCGTACACCACGCCGAGGTCGTCGCTCACCGCGTCGGCGAGCCCTTCGGCTCGCTGGTGCTCGCCATCGCCGTCACGGTCATCGAAGTGGCCCTGATCGTCACCCTCATGGCCGACGGCGGCGACAAGAGTTCCACCCTGGCCAGGGACACCGTCTTCGCGGCCGTGATGATCACCTGCAACGGCATCGTCGGCCTCTGCCTGCTCGTCGCCTCCCTGCGGCACGGCACCGCGGTGTTCAACCCCGAGGGGACCGGCGCCGCCCTGGCAACCGTGGCGACGCTGGCCACGCTCAGCCTGGTGCTGCCGACCTTCACCACCAGCAAGCCCGGACCCGAGTTCTCCACGGTGCAGCTGACCTTCGCCGCACTGTCCTCACTGATCCTGTACGGCCTGTTCGTGGCCACCCAGACCGTGCGCCACCGCGATTACTTCCTGCCGATCACCCGGCAGGGCGAGGTCATCACCGCCGACCATGCCCGACCCCCGTCGGCTCGCACCGCCTGGATCAGCCTCGGGCTGCTCGGCCTGGCCCTGATCGGCGTGGTCGGCCTGGCCAAGGGTGTGTCGCCCACCATCGAGTCGGGCGTGCAGGCAGCCGGCCTGCACCAAGCCGTCGTCGGTGTGATCATCGCCCTGCTCGTCCTGTTGCCGGAGACGATCGCCGCGCTGCGCTCGGCCCGCCGCGACCGGGTGCAGACCAGCCTCAACCTCGCTCTCGGCTCGGCCATGGCCAGCATCGGCCTGACCATCCCGGCCGTCGCCCTCGCCTCGGTGTGGCTGTCCGGACCGCTCGTCCTCGGTCTGGGCCCGACGCACATGCTGCTGCTTGCGCTGACCGTGGTGGTCAGCTCCCTGACGGTGGTGCCGGGACGGGCCACCCCCCTGCAGGGCGGCGTTCACCTCGTGCTCTTCGCGGCGTACCTGGAGCTGGCGATCAACCCGTAGGCGTCTTCCTGTCCGTGGGCCCGTTCCACGCTCCTGAGCAGCCCCCTGCCGGCCTCCAGGTGCCTACGGCTGCTCCGGGCAGTGCGCGCATGGCCGGTCAGCCCGCCGCCGGCTCCACCGCCGGTACGGGGAACGGCCGTGTCTCCGGAAGCAGTGCGAAGCACACCAGACTCAGCAGCGCGACACCCGTCAGATACGCGCCCACGGCCCACGGCACACGCCCGCCCTGCTCCGCGAGCGCCGTGGCCACGATCGGGGTGAGCGCGCCGCCGACGACACCGCCGAGGTTGTAGCCCACCGCGGCGCCCGTGCAGCGCAACCGCGCCTCGTACAGTTCGGGCAGGTAGGCGGCGACGACCGCGAACATGGTGATGAAGGCGATCAGGGCGCCCAGAATGCCGAGGAACATCAGCAACGGCTCGCCGGTGGCCAGCAGCGCGACCATCGGGAGCATCCACAGGGCGCAGGCCGTGCACCCGGTCAGACACATCGGCCGGCGCCCGTAGCGGTCGCCGAGCAGCGCCATCACCGGCGTGAGGGCTCCCTTCACGACCACCGCGGCCATGACACAGGTCAGCATCACCGTACGGCTCACCCCGAGCCGCTCCGTCGCATACGCCAGCGACCAGGTCGTCACCGCATAGAAGACCGCGTACCCGACGGCCAGGGCGCCGGCTGTCAGCAGCACCAGCCGGCCGTGATGCCGTACGACGTCGATGAGAGGCACGCGCGCGTGGTCGTCGATCTCCAGGAACCGAGGGCTCTCGGCGAGTGACGAGCGCAGCCACAGCCCGGCCAGCGCCAGCACGCCGGCCGCCCAGAACGGCACCCGCCACCCCCACTGCGCGAACTCCTCGTCCGACAGCGCCGCCGACAGCGCGAGCATCATCCCGTTGGCGAGCACGAAGCCGAAAGCAGGCCCCACCTGAGGAAAGCTCGACCACAGTGCGCGGCGCCCGGCCGGCGCGTGCTCGGCGGTCAGCAGCACCGCGCCGCCCCACTCCCCGCCGAGCCCCAGTCCCTGCAGGAAGCGCAGCACGAGCAGCAGCACGGGCGCGGCGGCGCCGATCGTCCCGTACGACGGCACGCAGCCCACCGCGACCGTCGAGGCCCCCGTGAGCAGCAGCGAGAGGAAGAGCACCGGCCGCCGCCCGCGCCGGTCGCCGATGTGCCCGAACAGCACCGAGCCGAGCGGACGGGCCACGAAGCCCACCCCGAAGGTGCCGAACGCCGCCAGGGTCCCCGCGACCGGCGAGAACGTGGGGAAGAACAGGGGCCCCAGGACCAGCGCGGCCGCCGTCCCGTAGACGAAGAAGTCGTAGAACTCGATCGCCGTCCCCGCGAGGGACGCGGCGGCAAGTCTCGGCATCGAAGGGGCGCTTACGGCGCGTACAGGCTTCATGCCGCGTCAACTACCCGCTGTGATCAGCAGTTACGGGGCGCGCGGAGGCGATCGAGCGACCGCGGCGTGCGCCGAGGTCACCGGGGTGCACGGCCCACCACTCCTCCCGGTCACCGTGATAGACCGGGTGCGAGCAGCGGTCGTCGACGACCGCCCCGAACGGACCGGAGGAACCGTGCCCCGCACCCTGGCCAACGCCCCGATCATGATCCTCAACGGGCCCAACCTGAACCTGCTCGGCCAGCGCCAGCCCGAGATCTACGGCAGGGACACGCTGGCCGACGTCGAGGCACTCTGCGCCAAGGCGGCGGCCGCGCACGGCGGCACGGTGGACTTCCGGCAGTCCAACCACGAGGGCGAACTGGTCGACTGGATCCACGAGGCCCGACTGAACCACTGCGGGATCGTCATCAACCCCGGCGCCTACTCCCACACGTCGGTCGCGATCCTGGACGCGCTCAACACCTGTGACGGCATGCCCGTGCTGGAGGTGCACATCTCCAACATCCACCAGCGCGAATCGTTCCGGCACCACTCCTACGTCTCGCTGCGCGCCGACGGTGTGATCGCCGGGTGCGGAGTGCAGGGCTATGTGTTCGGTGTGGAGCGCGTGGCCGCCCTGGTCGGCGCGGCGTCGGCCGGCGCGTAGTCCCGGGCCGTCACAGCCGGCCCGCCTCCACGATCCGCCGCAGGAAGCGCCGCGTGCGCTCCTGCTGCGGGGCACCGAACACCTGCTCGGCGGTACCGCGCTCCAGGACGACTCCACCATCCAGAAAGCACACCTGGTCGGCGACGTCCCGGGCGAATCCCATCTCGTGCGTCGCGAGCATCATGGTCATGCCGTCGTCCTTCAGGCCCCGGACCACCTCCAGCACCTCACCCACGAGTTCGGGGTCGAGCGCCGCCGTGATCTCGTCCAGCAGCAACAGCCGGGGGCGCACGGCAAGCGCGCGGACGATCGCCACACGCTGCTGCTGGCCGCCGCTGAGCCGGTCGGGGTAGGCGTCGGACTTCGCGGCCAGTCCGAGGCGCTCCAGCAGCTCCCTGGCCCGTTCCTCGGCCTCGGCGCGGCCGACGCCGTGGACCCGGCGCGGGGCCAGCGTGATGTTGTCCAGCACGGTCATGTGCGGGAACAGGTTGTACGCCTGGAAGACCACACCGATGCGGCGCCGCACGGCGTCCTGGTCGACGCCGGGGGCGGTGATCTCCTCGCCGTCCAGCCAGATCCCGCCGTCGTCGATCTCCTCGAGGAGGTTGGCGCAGCGCAGCAGCGTGGACTTGCCGGAGCCGGACGCGCCGATCAGCGCGGTCACCGTGTGCGGCGCGACCTCCAGACCGACGTCCCGCAGGACGACGGAGCCGCCGAAGGTCTTGCGGACGGACTCCATGCGCAGGACGGGTGCGTCTGCGTCGCTCATAGCGCTCCTCCCTGGGCCCGCTGCCGGTCCATCCGGGCCGTCACCCAGTCCGTGAAGCGGGTCATCGGAATGGTCAGCGCCACGAACACCAGCCCCGCGACGATGTACGGCGTGTAGTTCAGACTGCGGCCCACGATGATGTCGGCCGCGCGTACGGCGTCCACCGCCCCGCCGATGGACACCAGACCGGTGTCCTTCTGCAGCGACACCAGGTCGTTGAGCAGCGGCGGTACCTGACGCCGTACCGCCTGGGGGAGGACGACGTAGCGCAGGGCCTGCCGGTTGGTGAGACCCAGTGACCGGGCCGCGGCGCGCTGCGAAGGGTGGATCGACTCGATGCCGGCCCGGAACACCTCGGCCACATACGCCGAGTACGTCAACGTCAGCGCCGTACCGCCCAGCAGCACCGGATCGACCGTCACGCCCTGCAGCCGCAGCGCCGGCACGCCCAGCACCACGATCATCAGGTTGATGATCAGCGGAAGGCCGCGGAAGAAATCCGTGTACGCCGCCGCCAGCAATCGCAGCGGGAAGAAGACCGGACCGCGCAGGGTGCGCGCGATAGCGATCAGCATGCCCAGGATCAGGACGGCGACGCCGCAGACGGCGAGCAGACGGACGTTCAGCCACAGCCCTTCGAGAACCTTCGGCAGCGCCTCGCGCGCGTAGTGCGCGTCGAAGAACGTCTCCTTGGTGCGCGGCCAGCCCGGCGCGTTGACCACGACCAGGTACAGCACGACGGCCGTGACGAGCGTCGAGACCGCCGCGACGGCCGCGGCGCGGCGGGCACGCGCGCGTGTGTGGCGTTCGCGCGCCAGCCGCCGTTCGGAGGGTACGTAGCCGTCGCCGGGGACGTCACCGGCGGCGCCGGTCATGTCGCCCTCGTCGTCGGCCCCCTCGCGGGCCGACTCGCCCTTGGTGACCGTCACTTGAGCACCGGGGCGTCGACGGCGTCGGAGAGCCACTGCTTCTCCAGCCTCGCCAGGGTGCCGTCCTTGCGCAGGGCGTCGACGGCGCCGCTCACGCACGAGGTGAGTGCGCTGCCCTTGTCCAGGACCAGCCCGAACTGCTCGGGAGTGGCCCCCTGGTTCTCGAACTGACCGACGATCCTGGCGTTCGTCACCTCGGCCGCGGTGATGTAGAACGCGGTCGGCAGGTCGACGACGATGGCGTCCACCTGGCCGTTCTTCAGGGCGGATTTGGCCTGGTCGTTCTTCGAGAAGGCCGCGGCCTCCTGCTTCGGCTTCACCACGTCGGTGATGTAGCCGAGGCTCGTGGTGCCCACCTGGGCACCCAGCTTGAGCTCCCTGAGGTCCGCGATGCTCGTCGCCTTGGCCGCCTTGCTGCCCTTCAGGGCGATCACGGCCTGGCGCACGTCGTAGTAGCCGGAGGAGAAGTCGACGGCCTTCTTGCGCTCGGCACTGATCGAGACCTGGTTGATGTCGAGGTCGAAGGTCTTCACGCCGGGCGCGAACGCCTTGTTGAACGGGACGCTCTGCCAGACGACCGCACTCTTGTCGTAACCCAGCCGGCGGGCCACGGCGTAGGCGACCGCCGACTCGAAGCCCTTGCCGTTCGCCGGCTTGTCGTCCTTGAACCAGGGTTCGTAGGCCGGTTCGTCGGTCGCGATCGTCAGCTTGCCGGAGGTCTTGGTGGCCAATCCGCCCTTGGCGCAGCTCTTCGCGGAGGAGCCGGACGGGGTGGCCGACGCGTTGTCCTCGGGCTGCGGAGCACAGCCGACAGCGGTGGCGAGCAGGGCTACTGTGGCGGCGGCCAGCGCACGGCGCAGGGCGCGAGGGACGAGGTACATGGCGGGAGATTGGCAGCGAACCCCACGTTTGTCCAGGTCATGGCGGTAACTGTCCGCATAGTGGGAGCGGGTGTTGCAGGCGTGTGAACGTCGCTCCGAGCGTGGGCCCTTGGCCCGGGCCGCCGGCCGAGGGCGGGGTGGAAGGCCGGCGGCCCTGCCGCCGAGGAGCCGTCATCCTCTGCGGGGCTGCTCCCAGTTCACTGCGCGCCCCCAGCGCGCCGGGAGCGCGCACGCGCCCCCAGCGTGTGCGAAACGTTCACACGGGGCGCGCACCGCGGAAGAGGCGACCGGCGCTCACCACCCGCGCGCGTGCCACTCCGGCAGATGCGGCCGTTCCGCACCCAGCGTGGTGTCGTTGCCGTGCCCGGGATACACCCACGTCTCGTCCGGCAGCACGTCGAAGATCTTCGTCTCCACGTCATGGATCAGACGGGCGAAGGCCTTCGGGTCCTTGCGCGTGTTGCCGACGCCGCCCGGGAAGAGGCAGTCGCCGGTGAAGACGTGCGGGTGACCGTGCGGGTCGTCGTAGACCAGCGCGATCGAACCCGGGGTGTGCCCGACGAGATGCCGCGCGGTGAGCTCCACGTGTCCCACCCTGATGACGTCGCCGTCGTCGACGAGCACATCGGTGGGCACCGGGATGCCGGGCGCGTCCTCACGGCCGGCGTACGTGCGCGCGCCCGTGGCGGCGACGACCTCGGCAAGAGCCTGCCAGTGGTCGCCGTGCTGATGGGTGGTGACGACGGACGCGATGCCGTCGTCACCGATCATGCCGACAAGCGTCCCCGCCTCGTTGGCGGCATCGATCAGGAGCTGTTCGTCGGTGGCCCGGCAGCGCAGCAGATAGGCGTTGTTGTCCATCGGGCCGACCGCGATCTTCGTGATCATCAGGTCTTTCAGCTCGTGCACATCCGCCGGTCCGCCGACCCGTACCTCTCCGCTGTACGTCATGTCGATCAGCCTATAGCGGGGGACGGGCCCGCGGACGTCGGCGGCCTGCGGGGAACGTCGGCGGCCTACAGCGGAGGCAGCTTCGGCAGCGTGCCGTTCGTGGTGAGACCCGAGCCGTCGCGCCGCCCGGCGAGCCAGCCCAGCAGGTCCGCGGCCGTGCCCTCGACCGTGACCGGCCCGCCCTCCGCCCCGCCGCCCGTGGTCCAGACCCGGCCATTGCTCGCGGTCAGGCCGGTCGACGGCACCTCCTTGTGACCGGCGAAGCGATCCGCCAGGAAGTCGATCTCCCGGTCCGTGAACTCCGGCGGAAGATCCTCCAGCTCGTACCCGATGCCGAGATCCACATGGTGCAGCTCGACCTCGGCCCACCTGCGGAACGGCACCCGGGCCGCGGAGTCGGTGACCCCGTTGCGCAGCTCCACGGTGCGCCCCCAGTCCGCCGGCGCGTCCCCCGCCGCCTGGAAGCGGGCCGTGCTCTCGCGCAGGTCGGTGAGCTGGGCGTCCAGGGGGCGCCGGGCGTCACGCTCGATGTCGGCGTTCCGCGCCTCGGCGCTCGTGTACATGGGCCGGCCCTCGAGAACGTTCACGAGCGCGTCGGCGTTGCGGGCGAGGTGGGCGAGGACATGGCCGCGGGTCCAGCCGGGAAGCCGTGACGGCTCGGCAAGCGACGCGTTGTCCAGTTCGGCGAGCGCGGTGAGAAGCCGACCGGTCGCGTCGCGTACACATGCCAGGTCATGAGCGTGATCAATCATGGGCCTGACATTAGCCCCGCCACACCTTCGGGTGAAGGTGGTGAAGCCCGTCCGCAAATCGAAAGCACGTGCTATATCGTCGGAGGCGACGTCGGGCATGCTGGATGGCCGGGGGTTGTTATGCAATCGGGCAATCCGACCGGCGTTGTCAGTGGCTCCCCCTAGTCTGAAGAAGGACGGGGGCCCCGCCCCTGTCACTTCTCTCAAGAAAGGTGCGGACCGGCGTGGCCGACCGTCTCATCGTCCGTGGCGCGCGCGAGCACAACCTGAAGAATGTCTCGCTCGACCTGCCTCGTGACTCGCTCATCGTCTTCACGGGCCTGTCCGGGTCGGGCAAGTCCTCCCTGGCCTTCGACACGATCTTCGCGGAGGGCCAGCGCCGCTACGTGGAGTCGCTCTCCTCGTACGCCCGGCAGTTCCTCGGCCAGATGGACAAGCCGGACGTCGACTTCATCGAGGGTCTGTCCCCGGCGGTCTCCATCGACCAGAAGTCGACCTCGCGCAACCCGCGCTCGACGGTCGGCACCATCACCGAGGTCTACGACTACCTGCGCCTGCTCTTCGCACGCATCGGCAAGCCGCACTGCCCCGAGTGCGGCCGCCCGATCTCGCGCCAGTCGCCGCAGGCCATCGTGGACAAGGTCCTGGAGCTGCCGGAGGGGAGCCGCTTCCAGGTGCTGTCGCCGCTCGTGCGCGAGCGCAAGGGCGAGTTCGTCGACCTCTTCGCCGACCTGCAGACCAAGGGCTACTCCCGCGCGCGCGTGGACGGGCAGACCATCCAGCTCTCCGACCCGCCGACGCTGAAGAAGCAGGAGAAGCACACCATCGAGGTGGTCGTCGACCGCCTCACGGTGAAGGAGTCCGCCAAGCGCCGGCTCACCGACTCCGTGGAAACCGCCCTCGGCCTGTCCGGCGGCATGATCGTGCTCGACTTCGTCGACCTCCCCGAGGACGACCCCGAGCGCGAGCGCATGTACTCCGAGCACCTGTACTGCCCGTACGACGACCTGTCCTTCGAGGAGCTGGAGCCCCGCTCCTTCTCCTTCAACTCGCCCTTCGGCGCCTGCCCCGACTGCACCGGCATCGGCACACGCATGGAGGTCGACCCGGAGCTGATCGTCCCGGACCCGGACAAGTCCCTGGACGAGGGCGCCATCCACCCCTGGTCGCACGGGCACACCAAGGACTACTTCGGCCGCCTGATCGGCGCCCTCGCGGACGCCCTCGGCTTCCGTACGGACATCCCCTTCGCGGGCCTGCCGCAGCGTGCGAAGAAGGCCCTGCTCCACGGCCACAAGACCCAGATCGAGGTCCGGTACCGCAACCGGTACGGCCGCGAGCGCGTCTACACCACGCCCTTCGAGGGCGCCGTGCCGTTTGTGAAGCGCCGGCACAGCGAGGCCGAGAGCGACGCCAGCCGCGAGCGCTTCGAGGGCTACATGCGCGAGGTGCCCTGCCCGAGCTGTGAGGGCACGCGCCTGAAGCCGATCGTCCTCGCGGTCACGATCATGGAGAAGTCGATCGCCGAGGTCTCCGGGATGTCGATCAGCGACTGCGCGGACTTCCTGGGCCGGCTGAAGCTGAACGCCCGCGACAAGAAGATCGCCGAGCGCGTGCTGAAGGAGGTCAACGAGCGGCTGCGCTTCCTGGTCGACGTCGGCCTGGACTACCTCTCCCTGAACCGCGCGGCCGGCACGCTCTCCGGCGGTGAGGCCCAGCGCATCCGTCTGGCCACCCAGATCGGCTCCGGCCTCGTCGGCGTCCTGTACGTCCTGGACGAGCCTTCCATCGGTCTGCACCAGCGGGACAACCACCGGCTGATCGAGACCCTGGTCCGGCTGCGTGACATGGGCAACACGCTCATCGTCGTGGAGCACGACGAGGACACCATCAAGGTCGCCGACTGGGTCGTGGACATCGGCCCCGGCGCGGGCGAGCACGGTGGCAAGGTCGTGCACAGCGGCTCCCTGAAGGAACTGCTCGCGAACACCGAGTCGCAGACCGGCGCGTACCTCTCGGGCCGCAAGTCGATCCCGCTGCCCGACATCCGCCGTCCCCGGGACCCGTCCCGCCGGCTCACCGTGCACGGCGCCCGCGAGAACAACCTGCAGGACATCGACGTGTCCTTCCCGCTGGGCGTGTTCACGGCCGTCACGGGCGTGTCCGGATCGGGCAAGTCGACGCTGGTCAACGACATCCTCTACACGCACCTGGCCCGTGAGCTCAACGGCGCGAGGAACGTGCCCGGACGGCACACGCGCGTGGACGGGGACGACCTGGTCGACAAGGTCGTGCACGTCGACCAGTCGCCGATCGGCCGCACCCCGCGGTCCAACCCGGCGACGTACACCGGTGTCTTCGACCACATCCGCAAGCTGTTCGCCGAGACCACCGAGGCGAAGGTCCGCGGCTACATGCCGGGCCGCTTCTCCTTCAACGTCAAGGGCGGCCGCTGTGAGAACTGCGCGGGCGACGGCACGATCAAGATCGAGATGAACTTCCTCCCGGACGTCTACGTCCCGTGCGAGGTCTGCCACGGCGCCCGGTACAACCGGGAGACCCTGGAGGTCCACTACAAGGGCAAGTCCATCGCCGACGTGCTGAACATGCCGATCGAGGAGGCCACCGACTTCTTCGAGGCCGTCCCGGCCATCGCGCGGCACCTCAGGACGCTGAAGGACGTCGGCCTCGGCTACGTCCGCCTCGGCCAGTCCGCCACCACCCTCTCCGGTGGTGAGGCCCAGCGTGTGAAGCTGGCCAGCGAACTGCAGAAGCGGTCCACCGGGCGCACGGTCTACGTTCTGGACGAGCCGACCACCGGTCTGCACTTCGAGGACATCAGCAAGCTGCTGACCGTCCTCGGCGGCCTCGTCGACAAGGGCAACACGGTCATCGTCATCGAGCACAACCTCGACGTGATCAAGACCGCCGACTGGATCGTGGACATGGGTCCGGAGGGCGGCGCCGGAGGTGGCCTCGTGGTCGCCGAGGGCACACCCGAGGAGGTCGCCGGGGTCCCGGCCAGCCACACCGGCAAGTTCCTGCGCGAGATCCTCGGCGCCGACCGCATCAGCGACGCCGACCCGGTGCAGGCGCCGGGCGCGACCAGGGCCAGGAAGACGGCCGCGGCGACGACGGCGGCCAAGAAGACGGTGACGGCCAAGGCCAACAACACGGCCACCAAGAAGGCCGCTGCGGCCACGAAGAAGACGACGCCGGCGAAGAAGACGACACGGGCACGCAAGGCCTGACACACCACCAAAAAGCGGGGGCCCGCTAGGAGCTCTCTGGAGGGGGAGTTCGTTTTCCCCCCCGAGAACCTGTGTTGGCGGTGTGTAGACGCCCGCACCTCTGGC
>NZ_JBVJVZ010000001.1:1080140-1266233 GCF_055603245.1 Streptomyces sp. NPDC037290
CCCCCCCACCCCCCCCCCCCCCCCCCCCCCCCCCCCCCCCCCCCCCCCCCCCCCCACCAACCCCCCCCCCCCCCCCCCCCCCCCCCCCCCCCCCCCGCTCGTTCCACCATCAGCAGCCCTGGTGCCGCGGTCCGCAGGCCACCGCACCTCGGGCCTGGCCGTTCCTTGACAACAGCAGAGAGGAAGACCGCGGAGAGGGAAACAGCGGCGAGAAAAAGGGGCCGCTCACAGATCACCCAGTTCGGCCGCGTACGGCGGCTCGGCCCCCGCCCGCGAGCAGGTGATCGCCGCCGCGCGCGCCGCGAAACGCAGCAGCCGCGTCCAGCCCTCCGTCCCGAGGGCGGCGAGCGCTTCCGCGGACAGTGCGTCCCGGGCGGACAGCCCGTGCAACAGCGCCGCGTTCACCGTGTCACCGGCGCCGATGGTGTCCACCACAGCGACCTTCTCACCCGGTACGGAGTACTCCGCGCCGTCTCGGGTGAACACGGTCAGTCCGTCCCCGCCCCGGGTCATCACGACGGCCGCCGGTCCCGCCGCCAGCCATTCGCGGGGGGTGCCGCCCAGCCACTCCGCGTCCTCCGCCGAGAGCTTCAGCAGCGTCACCGAGGGCAGCCAGCTCTTGAAACGCGCCCTGTAGGCGTCCGCGTCCGGGATCAGTCCCGCCCGGATGTTGGGGTCCAGCGCGGTGAACAGACCCTGTCCGGCCGCCGTGTGCATCAGCTCCTCGTAGGCGCTCGCTCCCGGTTCCAGGACGAGCGAGCAGGTGCCGAACGACACCGCGCGCGTACCGGCGGGCAGCGCGGTGGGCGCCGCGAAGAGACGGTCGGCGGTGCCGTCGACATAAAAGGAATAGGCGGCCGAGCCACCGGCGTCGATCGTGGCCACCGCCAGGGTCGTCGGCTCTGCACCGCGCTGGACGCCCGACACGTCCACGCCCGCCTGCCGCAGCCCGCCGAGCAGGGCCTCGCCGAAGGCGTCGTACGACGTCCGGGAGCAGAAGGTGGTGGGGGAGCCGAGCCGGCCGAGAGCCACGGCGGTGTTGTACGGGCCGCCGCCCAGTGCGGGCTTCAGGTCCGCGAGGGCACCGGACCCCTGCGGCACCAGGTCGATCAGTGCCTCACCGGCGACGACGATCACGAGACGGTTCCCTTCTCCGACGGTGCGGATGACGAGGTGTGCTCGGGCGTCCCGGACGGAATCGGCTCCTCCGGGCACCCGCAGGAGGTGCGGTGGACGAACGCGCAGGGCAGCCGCACCGTCCGGGCGGGCCGGTGTGGCTCGTCGAGACGGTCCAGGAGCACCTGGACGGCCCGTGCGCCCAGTTCTCTGCTGGGCTGGGCGATGGCGGTGAGCCGGGGCGAGAACAGATCGGCCCAGGTGAAGTCGTCGAAGCAGCACAGGGCGATGTCGTCAGGGACGGACAGGCCGTGGCGGCGCAGCGCACGCAGGGCGCCGATGGTCATCGCGTTGTTGGCGGTGACGAGTGCCGTGGGCGGATCGGGCAGGGCGAGCAGGGCGGCCGTGGCCTGCTCCGCACCCGCCGACTCGGAGTTGCCGGACACAAGGAGCCGTTCGTCGTGGGCCAGACCGGCGGCGACGAGACCGTCCCGGTATCCGGAAACACGCTCAACGGTGGTGCTGAGCCCGGGCAGGCCCGCGACCAGGCCGATCCGTCGGTGCCCCAGCGTGGCCAGATGGGTGACGAGTCGGGCGGTCGGTCCGGCGCTCTCGGCGCGGACCTGGTCGTACCAGGGAGCACCCTCGGCGGGTGCGGCTGCGTCACCGCCGGCTGCGACGTGGTCCGGCACGCCCACATCGATCGCCCGGTCCAGGAACACGGTCGGTACGGCGTGGCGGCGGAGGTAGCCGACCAGATCGTGCGGGTGCGCGGATGGGGCGACGATCATGCCGTCCACCCGTCGTTCATGGAGGAGCTGCACGACCTTGCGTTCGTGTCCGGGGTCGTCGTGCGGATCCGCGAGGAGCAGGCTGTACCCGGCTTCCAGGGCGGCGGCCTCGACGCCTTGGAGGATCTCCGTGAAGTAGGGGTTGCTGATCGCCGACACCGCGAGCCCGATGGAGCGGGTGCGGGAGGTCACCAGGGAGCGGGCCAGGGTGTTGGGGGTGTAGCCGAGGGCGTCGATGGCGTCCAGCACGGCCTGGCGGGTGTGGGGAAGCACCGGGCGGGTGCCGTTCAGCACGTGGGAAACGGTCGCCACGGAGACCCCGGCGCTCCGCGCGACGTCCGCCATGGTGGGCATCGCGTTTCCTCCCTGAGTCGAGCGTGGACCCTTCCGGCCGGGACGGTATCCCACGGCCCGGCCCCTCGTAAACGCTTGCGCAAACGTTTACGTCCCCCGCCCCACCTTCTCGGTATTTCCTGGCCCCTCGTCGCCGCTCCTTGATGCCTCTGCTCGCTACCTCTGCCCGCAGCCCGCCCGCCCACCCCGCACACCCCCGGCCGCCTCGCCCCGCCCGCAGGCACGCACACCCGCCCCACAGCCATCCCCCGCCCCGAGACCGGCCCTTCTGCCCGGGTATCGTCGCCCTGCACATCCCTTGAGCAGTGGAGTCCCAGATGCCCGCCCTACCTGCCGCGAGCCGCCGTACCGTCCTTCGAGGAGCCGCCGTGGCCCCGGTCGCCGGGCTCGGTCTGGCGGCGTGCTCGGCGCCGGGCCAGGGCGGTGCGGCCGCGGCCACGCCGACCGCGCCGGTCGACCTGGGTGCCGAGAGCGAGGTCTCGAAGGGGGGCGCCACGCTCTTCCAGGATCACAACGTGGTCGTCAGCCGTGACGGCAGCGGCGGGCTGAAGGCGTACAGCACCATCTGCACGCACGCGGGATGCCCCATCAACAAGCTGCAGGGGACGACTCTGATCTGCCCCTGTCACGGCAGTCAGTTCGACGCCGTGACGGGCAAGGTGGTCCAGTCACCGGCCACCGAGCCCCTGGCCGAGCTGCCGGTCAGGACGACGAACGGCAGGATCATCGCCGGCCCGGGCGCCTGACCGCCCGTTCGGCCATTCCTGCCGACGACGCGGCCGCACTCGGAAGCCCCAACGGCCCTACGCGCGAGCCACCTTCACTCCCACTCCCACGCAATGCCGACGATCCCCGGCCGTATCCGTGGCTCGACCACGTGGACGCAGTGGTGAGGGCCGGTGACCGGCAGTTCGTGTCTGCCGCCGCGTGGGGCCGCCGTCGAGTGCTGGGTGAAGCGGTGGCAGCGTCTGGGCAGCGCGGCCGCGTCGAAGCGGACCTGGAGGGCGTACTGGCCGCCGGGGAAGCCGAACCGGTGGAGGTACTCGCGGGAGGCCCCGGCCGTTCCGTCCTCGATGCCGTACCGGAACAGGAAGGTGTCCCCGGAGCGCAGCCGGGTGCCGAAGAGCAGCTCCGCGACCAGTACGCCGGTGTCCTGGTCCCAGCGGACGCGTCCGGTGCGGCAGTTCTCCAGCGCCCGCACCCTGATGTCGTGCGGTCGGCAGCCGGGGTCGCCGTGGTGCACGGCGAGGAAGCGGTCGACGCCGTCGCGGTGGGCCCGCACGATGTGGTGCGCCTCGCGGACCGCCAGCTCGCGGCGGGCGCCGATGCGGACGCATTCGTGGTGGCCCAGGGTGTGCAGGCCGCCGTCGAGGGAGCAGCCGAGCTCGGCCCGGAGCCGGTCCTGCACGTCCGAGGCCTCGATCAGGGAGCGGTAGGAGCGTACGGCCGGGCGGCCGGTCAGCGTGCGCTCATCGGCCTCGGCGAGCAGCCGGATCAGCGACTCGTCCGGCAGCTGGAGGATCTCCTCCAGGGCCCGTACGGCCCGCAGCGACTCCGGGCGCTGCGGGCGGCGGGCGCCCTGTTGCCAGTAACTCAGGCTGGTGACGCCGACCTTGACCCCGTGGCGGGACAGATGGTGCTGGACGCGCTGGAGCGGCAGCCCGCGTGCGGCGATCGCGGCGCGCAGCGCCACATGGAAGGGGCCGCCCCGAAGGGCCGTGTCCAGTTCCGCGGTGGGGTGGTGCGCGTGCTCCGTGGCATGCCGCATGCCGGGGCGCCTTTCTGTGAGGTGTCACAACGGCTGGTCAGACCGCTGAGCGGGTGTGCGGGGCCACCCCCGTGGGCGCCGCTGGACGCCCGTGACTGCGCACGCCGCGCCCGTACGCGTGCGTGCGCTGCCCCGAGTTCCCCCGCATTGAAGCGTGTTGACCAGACCCCGACAACACCTCGAACCCGCCACGGCCGCGCCCGCCCCCCCCCGAGACCGGAGCAGAGCCGCCGACCCCGGGCGTCGCGCCTGCCCGGGGCGTCCGGGGGGAAGATCAGCGCCTGACGCAGACCTGGTCGTTCGCCGGTGAGCACACGGCCGTGAGGGCCGGCGAAGAGCTCGCGATGCTGCGGCGGAGGATCGCCGAGGACCGCCTCGAAGCCCTTCCTTCCGGATCGTCCGGCACCTGACCGGTACGGCGCGTCCTCCGGTGGACACCCGCCGGGATGCGGACGGCCGAGCGGTCCGGGCGTGGGCGTTGTCCACAGGGCGTTGTCCACAGGCACGACGCGGTGTCGGTGCTCGCCAGTAGGGTGTGAGACATGGCCGATCCCTCCAGCTACCGCCCCAGGCCGGGTGAGATCCCGGACTCTCCGGGGGTGTACAGGTTCCGTGACGAGCACCGCCGGGTGATCTACGTCGGAAAGGCGAAAAGCCTGCGCCAGCGCCTGGCGAACTACTTCCAGGACCTGGCGAACCTGCACCCGCGCACCCGGACCATGGTGACCACGGCCGCGTCCGTGGAGTGGACCGTGGTGTCCACGGAGGTCGAGGCCCTGCAGCTGGAGTACTCCTGGATCAAGGAGTACGACCCCCGGTTCAACGTCAAGTACCGCGACGACAAGAGCTACCCGTACCTCGCGGTGACGATGAACGAGGAGTTCCCGCGCGTGCAGGTGATGCGCGGTCACAAGAAGAAGGGTGTCCGGTACTTCGGGCCGTACGGGCACGCGTGGGCCATCCGGGACACGGTCGACCTGCTGCTGCGCGTCTTCCCGGTGCGCACCTGCTCGGCCGGCGTGTTCAAGAACGCTGCCCGCACCGGCCGCCCCTGCCTGCTCGGCTACATCGGCAAGTGCTCCGCCCCCTGCGTCGGCCGGATCAGCTCCGACGACCACCAGGAGCTGGCCGAGGAGTTCTGTGACTTCATGGCCGGCCGCACCGGCACCTACCTCCGCCGTCTGGAGAAGCAGATGACGGAGGCGGCCGAGGAGATGGAGTACGAGCGGGCCGCCCGGCTGCGCGACGACATCGAGGCCCTGAAGAAGGCCATGGAGAAGAACGCGGTCGTGCTCGCCGACGCGACGGACGCCGACCTCATCGCCGTCGCCGAGGACGAGCTGGAGGCGGCCGTGCAGATCTTCCATGTGCGCGGCGGCCGGGTGCGCGGCCAGCGTGGCTGGGTGACCGACAAGGTGGAGGAGGTCACCACCGGCGCTCTGGTCGAGCACGCCCTGCAGCAGCTCTACGGCGAGGAGACCGGGGACGCGGTCCCCAAGGAGGTCCTGGTCCCGGCGCTGCCCGAGCCGGACGTGCCGGTCCAGGAGTGGCTGACCACCCGCCGCGGGGCCAGCGTCTCCCTGCGCATCCCGCAGCGCGGCGACAAGAAGGCGCTGATGGAGACCGTGCAGCGCAACGCCCAGCAGGCTCTCGCGCTGCACAAGACCAAGCGTGCCTCCGACCTGACCACGCGCTCGCGCGCTCTGGAGGAGATCGCCGACGCCCTCGACCTGGACAGCGCCCCGCTGCGCATCGAGTGCTACGACATCTCGCATCTCCAGGGGGACGACGTGGTCGCCTCCATGGTCGTCTTCGAGGACGGACTGCAGCGCAAGAGCGAGTACCGCCGCTTCCAGATCAGGGGCTTCGCGGGCCAGGACGACGTCCGCTCCATGCACGAGGTGATCAGCCGCCGCTTCCGGCGCTATCTCGCCGAGAAGGAGAAGACGGGGGAGTGGGCCGACGGAGAGGTGACCGCCACGAACGGCGAGAGCGCCCTCCCCGACGGAGAGCCGCTCGCCACGTCGCTGAAGGACGACGACGGCCGCCCCAAGAAGTTCGCGTACCCGCCGCAGCTCGTCGTCGTCGACGGCGGTCAGCCGCAGGTCGCCGCGGCCCGGCGCGCCCTGGACGAGCTGGGCATCGACGACATCGCCGTCTGTGGCCTCGCCAAGCGGCTGGAGGAGGTCTGGGTGCCCGGAGAGGACGACCCGGTGGTCCTGCCGCGCACCAGCGAGGGCCTGTATCTGCTCCAGCGCGTGCGGGACGAGGCCCACCGGTTCGCGATCACCTATCAGCGCACCAAGCGCGCCAAGCGCTTCCGGGCCGGCCCCCTGGACGACGTCCCCGGCCTCGGCGAGACACGCAAACAGGCGCTCATCAAGCATTTCGGCTCGGTGAAGAAGCTGCGGTCCGCCACAATCGGACAGATCCAGGAGGTGCCCGGGATAGGCCGGAAGACGGCCGAGACGATCGCCGTGGCCCTCGCCCAGGCGGCCCCGGCCGCACCCGCCGTGAACACGGCGACCGGAGAGATCATTGAAGATGAGGAACCCGATACGACGGCGGGTTCCTCGGGGGAGCCCGTGACCGCGGGTCTCCCGGACGAACGACGGGGGCAGGAGACATGACCGAGCACGACGCACAGCCCACAGCGGAGCGAGATCAGGCCCACAGGGAAGCCGGGCAGGATCAACCACAGGCTGCGGCCGACGAGCAGCCCCCGGCGGGCGAGCTGCCCGCGACCCAGGAAAACGGAGCAGAGGTGAGCACGGACGGTACGTCCGCTTCGGGTACCGAAGCGGCCATCCCCGAGCTGGTGATCATTTCCGGCATGTCCGGAGCGGGACGGTCGACGGCGGCGAAGTGTCTGGAGGACCTCGGCTGGTTCGTCGTGGACAACCTCCCGCCCGCCCTCATCCCCACCATGGTGGAGCTGGGTGCCCGCTCGCAGGGCAACGTGGCGCGGATCGCGGTCGTCGTGGACGTGCGGGGCCGGCGCTTCTTCGACAATCTGCGCGAATCCCTCGCCGACCTGGACACCCGGGGTGTCACCCGCCGGATCGTCTTCCTCGAGTCGTCCGACGACGCCCTGGTACGCCGCTTCGAGTCGGTGCGCCGTCCGCACCCCCTCCAGGGCGACGGCCGCATCGTCGACGGCATCGCCGCCGAGCGAGAGCTGCTGCGCGAGCTGCGCGGCGACGCCGACCTGGTGATCGACACCTCCAGCCTGAACGTGCACGAGCTGCGCGCCAAGATGGACGCCCAGTTCGCCGGCGAGGAGGAGCCCGAGCTGCGGGCCACCGTGATGTCCTTCGGCTTCAAGTACGGCCTCCCGGTCGACGCCGACCTGGTCGCGGACATGCGGTTCCTGCCCAACCCGCACTGGGTCCCGGAGCTGCGCCCGTACACCGGCCTCAACGAGGAGGTCGCGGCCTATGTGTTCAACCAGCCCGGTGCGAAGGAGTTCCTCGACCGGTACGCCGAACTGCTGCGGCTCATCGCGGCCGGCTACCGGCGCGAGGGCAAGCGGTATGTGACCATCGCCATCGGCTGTACCGGCGGCAAGCACCGCTCGGTCGCGATGTCGGAGAAGCTCGCCGCGCGCCTCGCGGCCGAGGGCGTGGAGACGGTGGTCGTACACCGGGACATGGGACGGGAATGACGGAACGTACACGGCGGCTCAGCCGGCTGCGCAGGATGGTGCCGGAGGGACGGGCGAGCCGTGCGGCCGCCGAGTCCCGGCCGGCCCGCTCCGCCGAGGCCCGCGGCGGCCGGCCCCGCCGCCGGGGCGCACAGCCCAAGGTGGTCGCGCTCGGCGGCGGCATGGGCCTGTCCGCCTCGCTCGCCGCGCTGCGCCGGATCACCGGCGACCTCACCGCCGTCGTCACCGTGGCCGACGACGGCGGGTCCAGCGGCCGGCTGCGCGACGAGCTGGGCGTGCTGCCGCCGGGCGACCTGCGCAAGGCGCTGGCCGCGCTGTGCGGTGACGACGACTGGGGCCAGACCTGGGCCCGGGTCATCCAGCACCGCTTCACCTCCCACGGCGACCTGCACGACCACGCGGTCGGCAATCTGCTGATCGTCGCCCTGTGGGAGCAGCTCGGCGACCATGTGCAGGCCCTGGACCTGGTCGGCAAGCTGCTCGGCGCGCACGGCCGTGTGCTGCCCATGTCCGCGGTGCCGCTGGAGCTGCAGGCCCTGGTCAAGGGGCACGATCCTGACCGCCCGGACGACGTGGACACCGTGCGCGGGCAGGCGACGGTCGCGCTGACCCCCGGCGAGGTCCAGTCGGTGCACCTGGTGCCGCACGACCCGCCCGCCGTGCCCGAGGCCGTGGCAGCGGTCCTGGACGCGGACTGGGTGGTGCTCGGCCCCGGCTCCTGGTTCTCCTCGGTGATCCCGCACCTGCTCGTCCCCGATCTGCTGGACGCCCTCACGGAGACCAAGGCACGCAAGGTGCTGTCCCTGAACCTCGCCCCGCAGCCGGGAGAAACCGAGGGGTTCTCCCCGCAGCGTCATTTGGAGGTTTTGGGGCGACACGCCCCTAAACTCGCCCTGGACGTGGTGCTGGCCGACGAGGCCGCCGTGCCCGACCGCGACTCGCTCACCGAGGCCGCCAAACGGCTGGGAGCCGCGATCGAGCTGGCGCCGGTGGCCCGGACCGATGGATCACCCCGGCACGATCCGGAGCTGTTGGCCGCCGCGTACGACCGTATTTTTCGGATGCATGGAAGGATCGGCCCATGGCGATGACGGCAGCGGTGAAGGACGAGATCTCCCGGCTCCCCGTCACCCGGACCTGCTGCAGGAAGGCGGAGGTTTCCGCCATTCTGCGGTTCGCCGGCGGCCTTCACCTGGTGAGCGGGCGGATCGTGATCGAGGCGGAGCTGGACACCGCGATGGCGGCCCGGCGCCTCAAGCGGGACATTCTCGAGATCTTCGGCCACAGCTCCGAGCTGATCGTGATGGCGCCCGGCGGGCTGCGCCGCGGCTCGCGGTACGTCGTCCGGGTCGTCGCGGGTGGTGACCAGCTGGCCCGTCAGACGGGCCTGGTGGACGGCCGGGGCCGTCCGATCCGCGGCCTGCCCCCGCAGGTCGTCTCCGGCGCCACCTGTGACGCGGAGGCGGCGTGGCGCGGGGCGTTCCTGGCGCACGGTTCGCTGACCGAGCCCGGCCGCTCCTCCTCCCTCGAGGTGACCTGCCCGGGCCCGGAGGCCGCGCTCGCGCTGGTCGGTGCCGCCCGCCGGCTGTCCATCGCCGCCAAGGCGCGCGAGGTGCGGACGGTGGACCGGGTGGTCGTCCGGGACGGTGACGCGATCGGGGCGCTGCTGACCCGGCTCGGTGCGCACGAGTCGGTGCTGGCCTGGGAGGAGCGCCGGATGCGCCGCGAGGTGCGGGCCACGGCCAACCGGCTCGCCAACTTCGACGACGCCAACCTGCGCCGTTCGGCCCGGGCCGCCGTGGCCGCCGGAGCCCGGGTGCAGCGGGCGCTGGAGATCCTCGGCGACGAGGTGCCCGAGCACCTTGCCGCCGCCGGGCGGCTGCGCATGGAGCACAAGCAGGCCTCCCTGGAGGAGCTGGGCGCGCTCGCCGACCCGCCGCTGACCAAGGACGCGGTCGCGGGCCGTATCCGCCGCCTGTTGGCGATGGCCGACAAGCGCGCCGCCGACCTGGGCATTCCGGGTACGGAGGCGAACCTCAGCGAGGAGCTGGCCGACAACCTGGCCGGCTGACCGACGCACATCAAGTCGCCGGTGCCGTACGCCCGTTCGGGTGATCGGCACCGGCGTCGCGTGTCCATGAGGCGCTCTTGACTCGATCATGAGGTGACATGAGCCTGGCAACCTGTTCGCCACTGTGGCGGACCACCGCTAGGGGGGTTCATGAGACACAGAGCGAAATCGATCCTCGCCGTCGCCGCGCTTCTCATCGGTGGAGCGAGCCTCGCGCCCCACGCCCAGGCCCAGAGCGGCAACCCCGCGACGTCCGGTTCGGACGAGGTCAGGGTCTACCGTGCCGACGTCACCCCGCAGCAGATTCCCCTGCTCGTCCAGGCCGGACAGGACGGGCAGGAGCTCGGTGAGCAGGTCACCGGAGGCGGGAAGTCGAAGGTCGAGGTCTACCTCACCGGCCGGCAGGCCGCGAAGCTTCGGAAGCAGGGCGTCGACCTCACCGAGCACACCCTGTCGGCGAAGGCGCTGGCACGAGTGGAGACAGCCTCCCAGGGGGTGTTCCGGCCCTACAGCGGCAGCGGCGGCCTGAAGGAGGAGATCCTGCGGACCGCCCAGGCCAGTCCAGGCCTGACCAAGGTCGAGTCCATCGGAAAGACGGTCAACGGCCAGGACATCCTCGCGCTCAAACTGACCAGGAACGCCAAGAAGACGAAGGACGGCTCCAGGCCGTCCGTGTTGTACCTGTCCAACCAGCACGCGCGCGAGTGGATCACCCCCGAGATGACCCGGCGTCTGATGCACTACTACCTGGACAACTACCGGACGGACAAACGCATTCGGAAGATCGTCGACTCGACCGAGCTGTGGTTCGTCATTTCGGCCAACCCCGACGGCTACGACTACACGTTCAAGAGCCCCCAGACCCGCCTGTGGCGCAAGAACCTGCGGGACGTCAACGGCGACGGCGTCATCGGCACGGGCGACGGCGTCGACCTCAACCGAAACTTCCCCTACAAGTGGGGCTACGACGACGAGGGTTCGTCCCCCAACGCCACCAGCGAGACCTACCGCGGGGCGAGCCCCGAGTCCGAGCCCGAGACCAGGGCGCTGGACGGCTTCGAGAAACGCATCGGGTTCAGATACGCCATCAACTACCACTCGGCCGCGCAACTCCTCCTGTACGGGGTCGGCTGGCAGGTCGCCACGCCGAGCCCCGACGACGTCCTCTACAAGGCGCTTGCCGGCACCCCGGACAACCCGGCCGTCCCCGGCTACCATTCGCAGCTCTCCTCGGAGCTGTACACCACCAACGGCGAGGCGGACGGACACGCGGCGAACGTCAACGGGGTCGCGATGTTCACTCCCGAGATGTCGACCTGCCAGACCGCGTCGAACGTCGACCCGAACGACGCCTGGAAGCCCGAGGACTGCCCGTCGGAGTTCAGCTTCCCCGACGACGAGAAGCTGATCCAGCAGGAGTTCGCCAAGAACATCCCGTTCGCCCTCTCCGTAGCCGAGACCGCCGTACACCCGGACCGGCCGGCCTCCTCGGTCGGGCTGAGCGCGGCCGACTTCACCCCGGGCGCGTTCTCCACGTCGTACTCCCTGGGCGCGCACCAGGAGGTCTCCGTGGTCGTCCGCAAGGCGATCCGCGACAAGGAGCTGAGGTACCGCGTCAACGGCGGCCGCGTCCACGGGCGGACACTGCGGCACTGGAAGGGCGGCACGACCTACGGCGGCGGGGACGACCTGTACTTCGACGAGTACCGGGCCGCGGTGCACGGCGGCAAACCGGGCGACAAGGTCGAGGTGTGGTTCACCGGCGAGACGAACGGCGGGACGAAGAGCGGGACAAAGAGCGGGAAGAAGAAGGTCACCAGCTCCCACTTCACGTACACGGTCGCCGAGCGGCCCAAGGCCGACACGCTCGTCGTCGCCGAGGAGGGCGCGACGGCCACGCAGGCGCAGAAGTACGTCGACGCGCTCAAGGCGGCCGGGCACCGGGCGATCGTGTGGGACGTGGCCGGACAGGGTGTTCCGGACGCGCTCGGCGTGCTGAAGCACTTCAGGACGGTCGTGCACTACTCCGGTGCGAACGGCCCCGGCAACGCGACCCAGCTCCAGCTGCGCGCCTACCTCAACGAGGGCGGCCGGCTGATCGAGGCCGGTGAGCTGGCCGGCGGCAGCGTCAGACTCGGCGACGGCAGCCTCTCGGACGACTTCAGCCAGTACTACCTGGGCGCCTACAGCCGTACGTCGGCCAAGGGAGCCACCGGCTTCACCGGCTCCGGCGCCCTGGACGGCGTGACCGGCGCCCTCGGTGACGCGGCCGGCAACCCGCTGGACAGGGCCGGCGTCTACGGCGTCACCTCCGACGAGCTGCCCGTGGCCACGTACCCGCAGTTCAAGAGCGCGGGGGCGGGCCGGTTCGCCGGTACCGTCAATCCGTACGGGCCGTACTCCGGTTCGTACATGGCCGCCGCCGTGCACACCGACGACGCCTACAAGCGCCTCACCCGCACCATCGACCTCACCGGTGTCGGCGCAGCCGCCAAGCCGGCCCTGACCACCCGGCTGCTGTGGGACACCGAGCCGGGCTACGACCACGCGGTGATCGAGGCGCACACCGTGGGCGGCGACGACTGGACGACCCTGCCGGAGGCCGGCGGCGCCACGAAGACGGCCGTACCGGCGGACTGCGGACAGGGCTTCCTGATCGCCGAGCACCCGTGGCTGAAGCACTATCTGACGCTCGCGGACAACTCCTGCACGGCGAAGGGCACCACCGGCTCCTGGAACAGCCTCACCGGCAGTTCCGGTGGCTGGCAGCAGGTCACCTTCGACCTGAGCGCGTACGCCGGGAAGTCCGTCGAGGTCTCGATCAGCTACGTCACCGACCCGGGCACCGGCGGACACGGCGTCCTCGCCGACGACGCCTCGCTCGTCGTCGGCGGCACCGCCAAGGAGACCGAGGGATTCGAGTCGTCCCTGGGCGCCTGGCACGCGGCCGGTCCGCCCGCGGGCAGTCCGGCCGTCCTGAAGGACTGGGCGCGCACCGGGACGCTCTTCCAGACGTACGGAGCGGTCACCACGGACGACACCGTGCTGCTCGGTTTCGGCCTGGAACAGGTGTCGTCGGAGGCCGACCGGGCAGCCCTGCTGAGGAAGGCGTTCGCCGCGCTCGACGAGTGAGGCCCACCACGTTGACAGATCCCGCTCGCCTTGTTCCAACAGGTGAGCGGGAGTCCTCTCAACGGTGCGCGGAAGGCGTCCCGATCAAGTGAGCCGACCCGCTCACGAACGAGTGAAGACGGCGCCAAACTCGCCCGACATTTCGTAACAAATACCAGGGAAACCACTGCCGATCCGGGGTGGTCCGTACCCCTACTGACGGGTACGGACTGCCTGCCCGTGTATGCGCCGTCTCGATGTCACTCCGGGGCCCTCCGGGAGGTAGGGTCGGTGGTGGTCGGGGACATCCCAAACAGAGCTCGCCGGCACCGCATGGCCGGCGTACCAACGAGGAGATCGGTTCGTGACGATCCGCGTAGGCATCAACGGCTTCGGCCGCATCGGCCGTAACTACTTCCGCGCGCTGCTGGAGCAGGGTGCGGACATCGAGGTTGTGGCTGTCAACGACCTGGGTGACACCGCTACCACTGCTCACCTGCTCAAGTACGACACGATCCTGGGCCGCCTCAAGCAGGAGGTCTCCCACACCGCCGACACCATCACCGTGGACGGCCACACCATCAAGGTGCTGTCCGAGCGCAACCCGGCCGACATCCCGTGGGGTGAGCTGGGTGTCGACATCGTCATCGAGTCGACCGGCATCTTCACGAAGAAGGAAGACGCCGCCAAGCACATCGCCGGTGGCGCCAAGAAGGTCCTCATCTCGGCTCCGGCCAAGGACGAGGACATCACCATCGTGATGGGCGTCAACCAGGACAAGTACGACCCGGCGAACCACCACGTCATCTCCAACGCCTCCTGCACCACCAACTGCGTGGCGCCGATGGCGAAGGTCCTCGACGAGAACTTCGGCATCGTCAAGGGCCTGATGACGACGGTGCACGCGTACACGAACGACCAGCGCATCCTGGACTTCCCGCACAAGGACCTGCGCCGCGCCCGTGCCGCCGCCGAGAACATCATCCCGACCACCACCGGTGCCGCCAAGGCCACCGCCCTGGTCCTGCCGCAGCTCAAGGGCAAGCTGGACGGCATCGCCATGCGTGTCCCGGTCCCGACCGGCTCGGTCACCGACCTCGTCGTGGAGCTCGGCCGCGAGGTCACCAAGGAAGAGGTCAACGCCGCCTTCCAGAAGGCCGCCGAGGGCGAGCTGAAGGGCCTCCTCGACTACACCGAGGACCCGATCGTCTCCTCCGACATCGTCAACGCCCCGGCGTCCTGCACCTTCGACTCCTCCCTGACCATGGTCCAGGAGGGCAAGAACGTGAAGGTCATCGGTTGGTACGACAACGAGTGGGGCTACTCCAACCGCCTCGTCGACCTCACGGTCTTCGTCGGCAACCAGCTCTGATCGCGAAGCAGGACCCCGAAGTGAGAACAGGGCTCGGGCAGCGCACCGCCGCGCTGTCCGGGCCCTGTCCCACGTACTGACCACGTCCTTTTACGATCAGGTGCACCACGAGCCCTCCTGTAGGAGTCCACTCAATGAAGACGATCGACGAACTTCTCGCCGACGGCGTGAGCGGCAAGCGGGTCTTCGTCCGCGCCGACCTCAATGTGCCGCTGGCCGACGGGACGATCACCGACGACGGCCGCATCCGCGCCGTCCTGCCCACCGTCAAGGCCCTCACCGACGCGGGCGCCAAGGTGGTCGTCGCCTCGCACCTGGGCCGCCCCAAGGGAGCCCCGGACCCCGCCTTCTCGCTGCTGCCCGCCGCCGAGCGCCTCGGTGAACTCCTCGACGCCCCGGTCGCCTTCGCCCAGGACACCGTCGGCCCGGCCGCCCACGAGGCCGTGGACGGTCTCCAGCCCGGCCAGGTCGCGGTCATCGAGAACCTGCGCTTCAACCCCGGCGAGACCGCCAAGGACGACACCGAGCGGGGTGAGTTCGCCGACCAGCTCGCGGCCCTCGCCGACGTCTACGTCGGCGACGGCTTCGGCGCCGTGCACCGCAAGCACGCCTCGGTCTACGACCTGGCGAAGAAGCTGCCGCACTACGCCGGCTACCTCATCGCCACCGAGGTCGGCGTCCTGAAGAAGCTCACCGAGGACGTCAAGCGCCCCTACGTGGTCGCGCTCGGCGGCGCCAAGGTCTCCGACAAGCTCGCCGTCATCGACCAGCTGCTCGCCAAGGCCGACCGTCTGCTCATCGGCGGCGGCATGGCCTACACCTTCCTCAAGGCCAAGGGCTACGAGGTCGGCATCTCCCTCCTGCAGGAGGACCAGATCCCGGCCGTCACGGAGTACATGGAGCGCGCCGAGAAGCAGGGCGTCGAGCTGGTGCTCCCCGTCGACGTCCTGGTCTCCCGGGAGTTCCCGGACCTGAAGACCAAGGCGCCGGCCGACTACACCGTGGTCGACGCGGACAAGATCCCCGCCGACCAGGAGGGCCTGGACATCGGCCCGAAGACCCGAGAGCTCTACGCCTCGAAGCTCGCCGACGCCGCGACCGTCTTCTGGAACGGTCCCATGGGCGTCTTCGAGCACCCCGATTACGCCCAGGGCACCGCCGCGGTCGCCCAGGCTCTCGTCGACTCGAACGGCTTCACCGTCGTCGGTGGCGGCGACTCCGCCGCGGCCGTGCGTACGCTCGGCTTCGACGAGAACGCGTTCGGCCACATCTCGACCGGTGGCGGCGCCTCCCTCGAATACCTCGAGGGCAAGACGCTCCCCGGCCTCGCCGCACTGGAGGACTGACCCTTGAGCACGCGCACGCCGCTGATGGCGGGCAACTGGAAGATGAACCTCAACCACCTGGAGGCCATCGCCCACGTCCAGAAGCTCGCCTTCGCCCTGGCCGACAAGGACTACGAGGCCGTCGAGGTCGCCGTCCTGCCGCCCTTCACCGACCTGCGCTCCGTGCAGACCCTGGTCGACGGCGACAAGCTCAAGATCAAGTACGGCGCCCAGGACATCTCGCAGCACGACTCCGGCGCCTACACCGGTGAGATCTCCGGCCCGATGCTGGCCAAGCTGAAGTGCACCTACGTGGTCATCGGCCACTCCGAGCGCCGCCAGTACCACAACGAGTCCGACGAGCTGGTCAACGCCAAGGTCAAGGCCGCCTACAAGCACGGCCTGACCCCGATCCTGTGCGTGGGTGAGGAACTGGACGTCCGCGAGGCGGGCAACCACGTCAGCCACACCCTCGCCCAGGTCGAGGGCGGTCTGAAGGACCTCCCGGCCGAGCAGGCCGAGACGATCGTGATCGCCTACGAGCCCGTGTGGGCCATCGGCACCGGCAAGGTGTGCGGCGCCGAGGACGCGCAGGAGGTCTGCGCCGCCGTCCGCGCCAAGATCGCCGAGTTGTACTCCCAGGAGCTGGCCGACAAGGTCCGCATCCAGTACGGCGGCTCCGTGAAGTCGGGCAACGTCGCCGAGATCATGGCCCAGGCCGACATCGACGGCGCCCTGGTCGGCGGCGCCTCGCTGGACGCCGACGAGTTCGTCAAGATCGTGCGCTTCCGCGATCAGTGACGCGAGCTGTGAGTAGGCGGTAGCGGCGATACGTCGTACCCTTGCGGGGGCACAGCCCAGGTGCCGTGCCCCCGTCGTCCATCCGAATCCGAGGAAGTTGGTCCAGCCGTGGTTTTGGGGTTCTCGATCGCCCTGATCGTCTTCAGCCTGCTGCTGATGCTGCTGGTGCTGATGCACAAGGGGAAGGGCGGCGGCCTCTCCGACATGTTCGGTGGCGGCATGCAGTCCTCCGTCGGCGGCTCCTCGGTCGCCGAACGCAACCTCGACCGCATCACCATCGTGATCGGCCTGCTGTGGTTCGCGTGCATCATCGTCCTCGGCATCCTGATGAAGACGAACAGCTGACACCCGCGCAGCACACATCACGCATATTCGGTACGTAAGGCCCCATGTTCGGTACGCGCTCCTGAGCGCGGCCTATCATGGGGCTTGCGTCTATGAGCGGGGACCTTGTAACTCCAATCACTGGACGCGCGTTGGGCCTTACGTAGACTGAGGCGCTCGCAGCGAAGCGAAACGCCGACTCGCTTCGCGGCACCATCACGCAGGGAGTTACGACCGTGGCAAGTGGCAACGCGATCCGAGGAAGTCGGGTCGGGGCGGGGCCGATGGGCGAGGCCGAGCGCGGCGAGTCCGCGCCGCGTCTGCGCATCTCCTTCTGGTGCTCCAACGGGCACGAGACGCAGCCGAGCTTCGCCAGCGACGCGCAGGTGCCCGAGACCTGGGACTGCCCGCGCTGCGGCTTCCCGGCCGGCCAGGACCGGGACAACCCGCCGGACCCGCCGCGCACCGAGCCGTACAAGACGCACCTCGCGTACGTACGGGAGCGGCGCAGCGACGCGGACGGCGAGGCGATCCTCGCCGAGGCGCTCGCCAAACTGCGGGGCGAGATCTAGCACTTGACACCGGTCCGGCGCCTCGAGGTGCCTGGCCGGAGCCGTATCGCTCCGCTCGGCCGGACCGATTGTCAGTGGTGCCCTCTACGGTTTTCGTGAAGGCGAGAACCGTGAGGGGGCGTTCTGACCGTGGTCGAGACGGGGGAGAGGCGTGCGCCGGAGTGGCGCGGGGGCTTCGGGCGATTGTGGTCGGCCGCCGTGGTCTCCCAGTTCGGGGACGCTCTGCGAGGCGCCGCGCTGCCGCTGCTCGCCGCGTCACTGACCGACCGGCCCCTGCTCATCGCCTCGGTCACCGCGTGTGGTTATCTGCCCTGGATCGTCTTCGGGCTGCTCGGCGGCGCGGTGGCCGATCGCGTCGACCAGCGGCGCGCGATGTGGGCGGTGGACGCCGTACGCGGTCTGCTCATGGGTTCCTTCGCGGTGGCCGTCGCCCTCGGCCATGCCTCGATCGCGCTGCTCATCGCGCTGGCCCTCACCCTGACCACGCTCCAGACACTGTTCGACAACGCCTCCACGGCCCTGTTGCCGGCCCTCGTGGACCGGGACCGCCTCGGCAGTGCCAACGCCCGGCTGATGACGGGGCAGAAGATCGCCGGCGGCCTGCTGGGCGCGCCGGTCGTGCCGGTGCTGATCGCCGCCGGAGCGGCCGTTCCCTTCGCGGCCGACGCCGGCACGTTCCTCGTGGCCGCCGCGCTCGTCGCCTCCCTGCGGACGGGCGCGCCAGAGCGCGCGGCGAGACCGGCGGGCAGCAGTCTGCGCCGGGAGATCGCCGCCGGGCTGCGCACCCTGGGGCGCGACCGGGCCCTGCGCGGGCTGTGCGCCGCCACGGCCCTGTGCAACATCGGCATGGGGGCCCTGATCGCCACCCTGGTGGTCCTCGTGACCGGCTGGCTGGACGCGGGCACGGCGGGATACGCGGCGGCGGCCACGGCGTACACCGCGGGGGGTCTCGCGGGCGGTGTGCTCAACCGGTGGACCACGGCCGCGCTGGGCCACCTGCGGACCGTCCTGCTCGCCGGTGCCGTGCAGATCGGCGCGCTCGTCGTCATGGGCACCGTACGCAGCCTCATCGCGTTGGTGGCCGCCATGGCCGTCTTCGGATGCATGGGCATGCTGTGGAACGTCAACACGACGACGTTGATGCAGCAGCGCGCGCCCGCCGACATGCTCGGCCGGGTCAGCTCCGCCTTCCGCACGCTCGCCGTCGCCGGGGCCCCGCTGGGTGCCCTGCTGGGCGGCGCCGTGGCCACGGCCTGGGGCCGCAACACCCCCGCCCTGCTCGCGGCCGCCTTCTTCGTCCTGTCCGTCACCGCGCTGATACCGGCCCGCAAGCCGGACGTACCTGTTGTTGCGCCGGACGACGGCGTCACGACGGCTCGTGCCGCGCGGTGATCAATTAGGTTGGAACAGCTGGGACAGGCAGCACGAAAGAAGGCGGAAGTCGGAAATGAACGCAGACGGCCGTACCAGGCTCAACCAGACGCCCGAATGGACCGCTCTCGCCAAGCACCGGGAGGAGCTGGCCGACACCCATCTCAGGGAGCTGTTCGCCGCCGACCCCGGACGCGGCGAGGGGTACACGCTCCGGGTCGGCGATCTGTACCTCGACTACTCGAAGCACCTGGTCACTGACGAGACGCTGCGGCTGCTGCGCGAGCTGGCCGCCGCCACGGACGTGTTCGGGCTCCGGGACGCCATGTTCCGCGGCGAGAGGATCAACGTCACCGAGCACCGGGCCGTGCTGCACACCGCGCTGCGCGCCGCGCGGGACGCGGTGATCGAGGTCGACGGGCAGAACGTGGTGCCGCAGGTGCACGCGGTGCTGGACAAGATGGCCGGTTTCGCCGACCGGGTCCGCTCCGGCGAGTGGACCGGCCACACCGGCAGGCGCATCAGGAACGTCGTCAACATCGGCATCGGGGGCTCGGACCTGGGCCCCGCGATGGCTTACGAGGTGCTGCGCCCGTACACCGCACGCCAGTTGACGTTCCGGTTCGTGTCGAACGTGGACGGCGCCGACCTGCACGAGGCCACCCGGGACCTGGACCCGGCCGAGACGCTGTTCATCGTCGCGTCCAAGACGTTCACCACGATCGAGACGATCACCAACGCCACCTCCGCGCGGAAGTGGCTGCTGGACGGGCTGGGCGGTGACGAGAAGGCGGTCGCCAGGCATTTCGTGGCCCTGTCCACGAACGCCGAGAAGGTCACCGCCTTCGGTATCGACCCGGACAACATGTTCGAGTTCTGGGACTGGGTCGGCGGCCGGTACTCGTACGACTCCGCGATCGGCCTGTCCCTGATGCTCGCGATCGGCCCGGACCGGTTCCGGGAGATGCTCGACGGCTTCCGGCTGATGGACGACCACTTCCGCACCGCGCCCGCCGAGGCCAACGCCCCGCTGCTGCTCGGCCTGCTGGGCATCTGGTACGGCAACTTCCACGACGCCCAGTCGCACGCCGTCCTGCCCTACAGCCACTACCTGTCGAAGTTCACCGCCTACCTGCAGCAGCTGGACATGGAGTCCAACGGCAAGTCGGTGCAGCGCGACGGCGAGCCGGTGCAGTGGCAGACCGGGCCGGTGGTGTGGGGCACGCCCGGCACCAACGGCCAGCACGCCTACTACCAGTTGATCCATCAGGGCACCAAGCTGATCCCGGCGGACTTCATCGGCTTCGCCCGTCCCGTCGACGAGCTGAGCGGTGAACTCAAGGCCCAGCACGATCTGTTGATGGCCAACTTCTTCGCCCAGACCCAGGCGCTGGCCTTCGGCAAGAGCGCCGAGGAGGTCCGCGCCGAGGGTGTACCCGAGGAGCAGGTCGCCCACCGCACCTTCCACGGCAACCACCCCACCACCACGGTCCTGGCGACCGAGCTGACCCCGTCGGTCCTCGGCCAGCTGATCGCCCTCTACGAACACAAGGTGTTCGTGCAGGGAGCCGTCTGGAACATCGACTCCTTCGACCAGTGGGGCGTGGAACTCGGCAAGGTCCTCGCCAAGCGCGTCGAGCCCGCGCTGACCGAGGGCGCGCAGGTCCCGGGCCTCGACGCCTCGACCAAGACGCTGGTCGCGAGGTACCGGGAGCTGCGCGGCCGGAGCTGATCCGCGGCCTCGCCGTCGCGGCGACCGTTTCTGTGCGTTCTCTTTGCAGATCCCTTAAGGTGCTGGTGATCTTCAGGGGAGGAAGGCGCATGGTGCACAGAGGGTTCGCCGCGGCGGTCGCGGCGGCCGTCGTCGGGGCGTCGGCGGCCGGTTGCGGCGGCGGACACCGGTCGGCCCAGTCCACGGACGACGCCCCCAGGGCCGGTGCCACGGCCACCAGCACGGCCAGGCCGGGCTACTCCGGTCTGGCCGAGGTGCCGGAGCGGCTGGGGAAGGACGGGACGACCATCACGGTCGGGGACCCGGCCGCACCGGTGAGCGTGCACCTGTACGAGGACCCGCGCTGCCCCGTGTGCAAGGAGTTCGAGACCACCGGTGGCGCCCCGCAGCTGCGCGCGGCCACCCTCCGGCGGGAGACGAGGACCCAGTACACCCTCGCCTCGTTCCTGGACGACCGGCTGGCCGGCTCCGGGTCCGAAAAGGCGGTCAACGCGCTGCGGGCCGCGCTGGACAAGGGCCGGTTCGCCGAATACCACGACGTGCTCTACGCCCACCAGCCCGCCGAGAGCGTCGACGGCTTCACCGACGCGTATCTGCTCGAGCTGGCCGGGCGGGTTCCGGGGCTGCGCGGGCCGGACTTCGACTCGGCAGTGAAGACGATGAAGTACCGCTCGTTCGTGGCCCGGTCGGAGAAGGCGTACGAGAAGGCGGGCGGAGCGCAGGCCCCCAAGGGCCCCGGCACCCCCACCGCCGAGATCAACGACGTACGCGTCCCCGCCGAGTACAACGGCGTGCTCTTCGACGGTGACGTCTTCGCCGGTCTGCTGACGAAGATCCGCGCCCACCCCGAGCAGTGGCGGGACTGACTCCCCGACCCGCGTCAGGCCACCGCGCTCAGCGTGTCCGCGAGGCGTCTGCGTGCCGCGCGGGCAGCGGGCAGCACGGCGAGCGCCGCCGCCCCGAGCACGGCCGCCGCGACCAGGGCGAGCAGCAGCGCGGGCGAGGGTGACTGGGCGATACCGGCGCCGATACCGCTGGTGCTGCCCTCGGCGTCGATCAGCCGGTGGGCCAGCGGCAGCCCCAGCACCGTACCGGCGATCGCCGCGGCCAGGGCCGTACAGCTCGTCGCCGTGACGGTGATCGCGGTGATCTGGCGCGGGGACATGCCGATCGCCTTCAGTGCCAGTACGTCCCGCTCGCCCTCCCGGACGCTGCCGCCGATCGCGGTGAGCAGCTCGACCAGTCCGATCAGGGCCAGCACGGCGATCAGCCCGGTGACGACGGCGCGCAGCGGTGACAGCCCGTCGGCGGGATTCTCCACGGGGTGCACGTCCAGATGGCCCCGGCCGGCCGTGGACAGCGCGGCGGCCACGCGCCGCGGATCGGCGCCGGGGCGCAGCCGCAGCTCGTAGAAGGCGGGGGAGAGCCCTGGGTCGTTCTCACGGAGGGTGTCCAGTGACGTGCTGACGACCCGGCCGGCGTTCTGCGGTTCGATGCTGCGGCCCACGATGTGCAGGATCTGCGGCCGGTCGCCCACCGTCATCCGCACCCAGTCGCCGACTCGCGCGTGCAGCAGGTCCAGCAGGCCCTGGCCGGCCACCGCCTCGTCCGGTCCGTGTGCGGCCCGGCCCTCGGCGAGGGCACAGGGGTAGGGCTCGGCACGGGTGCCGACGCCGCGCAGCGCGATCGTCCCGGTCTGGCCGGGGACCAGTGCGGCGACCTCCACCCCGGGATAGGCGGCGGCGACCCGGTGATCTCCGGTCAGCAGGGCCCGTACGTCTGATGCGTCCAGGGCGCCGTCGGAGCGGACCGTCAGGGCCGTCGGCATGCCCAGGCGTTCCGGGCTGCTGTGGAAGCGGTCGATCGTGGTCCAGGCGCTGAGCGCCACCACGATCAGCAGCAGCGGCAGCGTCAGCCGGGACAGGGTGGCCAGCGACCGGCCGCGCCCGGCGAACGCCTTGTGACAGCCGAGGACCAGCGCGGCCGGCAGCCGCAGGCCGAGCGCCCGCCGGGCCGGGCCGGTCAGCCCGCCGCCGGCCGGCGCGGCCGGGCGCGGCACCGGAACCGGCGGCACCCTCCCGGCCCGCCAGGCCGCGAGCCCCGTGGTCAGACCGATGAACAGCACCGCGCCCACGGGCACCACGAACAGGGCCACGGTGTGCCCCGGCAGCCCCTGCCACACCCCCACGGCGTCGCCGAGCCGGCCGGGGATCCGGCTGCCCAGCGTCTCGGTGAGCGCCGCGGCGGCCACCGCACCGAGCAGCGCGTACGCCAGATGCTGGAGCAGGAAGACCCGGACGACCTGGCCGGGCGTGAAACCGATGGCCTTCAGCACCGACAGGTCCCGCAGGTGCCCCCGGATACGGGTGGCGATCGCCCCGTGCACGGCGAGCCCCGCGGCGATCAGGGCGCCGAGACCGAACAGGCCGAGCACCTGACCGAGCAGCCGGTTGTCGCCCTGGGCCGCGGCGCGCGCCTGCTGCCAGGTGGAGACCTCGCCGACCGCGCCCGCGCCGAGCACCGTGACGGCACGCTGCACCGCGTAGTCCGTGTCGCCCGGGTCGTCCAGGCGCAGCCCGATCACCTGGCCACCGGGGGCGCGCACGGCGGACGGCAGCGCCCAGACCAGACCCGGCTGCTCACCGGGCCTGTAGTGCGGCTCGGCGCTGTCCGCGATGCCCTCGACGGTCAGGGTGCGGGCGGTGCCGGGCAGCGCGAGGGTGTCGCCCGGCTCGGCCAGCAGGACCCGGGCCAGGCTGCTCTCCAGCACCACACCGTCCGGTTCGGCGGCGTCCAGCCAGTGCCCGGCGGTGAGCAGCGGCCGGCTGACGGAGGGCCGCTCGGAGACACCGCGCAGCTCCACGGAGGCGCGGCTGCCGCGTACGGCGACGGTGGCGGACTCGGTGCGGTAGGGGCCGGCCACGGCCTCGACGCCGTCCAGCCGGGCGAGTTTGCGGGTGTCCGCGGAAGGCACGGTGTGGATCCACACATGCGCCCCGCGGGCCTGGGTGAAGATCCGCTGCCAGGGGTTGGTCGCGTAGCCGAACAGCGCGGTGGCGAGCAGCAACGACGCGACGATGCCGGCGGTGGCCAGCACGAGGAACAGCGCCTCGCCTCGATGGGTCCGCAGATCCGAGTGCGCCCAGCGCAGGGTCGCCCGCACCCGCCTCAGCCCCTCGCCCCGCGACGCACCGTGTCCGTACCCGTACTCGGGGCCGTGCCCGTACTTGTGGCCTCTGCCCTGCGACGCGCCATCAGTCCCTCAGCTCCAGCACACCCGAGATCCCCGACTTCCGGGACGGCGGTGCGCCGTCCAGCAGCGCGTCGTCGGCTATGCGGCCGTCGAAGAAGCTGATCACGCGGTCGGCGGCGCTCGCCAGCCGGGCGTCATGGGTGACCAGGACGATGCTCTGCCCGCGCCCGTGGAAGCGGGACAAAAGCCGCATCACCTCGCGTGTGCCCTTGCTGTCCAGGCTTCCGGCGGGCTCGTCGGCCAGCAGCAGCGGCGGATGGTTGACGAGGGCCCGGGCGAGCGCGACCCGCTGCTGTTCGCCGCCGGACAGCTCGCCCGGCATGCTGCGCTCCTTGCCCTCGAGCCCCAGCTCGGCGAGCAGTTCCTCGCGCTCGGCGCGTGCCTTCTTCGCGGGGACGCCGGCGAGCAGCGCGGGCAGCTCGACGTTGTCGGCGACGGACAGGTTCGACACCAGGTTGAAGAACTGGAACACGATCCCGATCGCCTTGCGGCGCTCGACCGCCCAGCGCGCCTCGCTGAAGGAGTCCGTGCACCGGCCGTCGAGCCAGATGCTGCCCTTGTCCGGCCGCTGCAGGCCGCCGAGCAGATGCAGGAGCGTGGACTTGCCGGCGCCCGACGGGCCGGTGACCGCCACGAACTCGCCCCGCGCCACGCGCAGGTCGACCCCGCGCACGGCATGCGCGGGCGCGCCCTCGCCGTGGTGGGTCTTCACCAGGCCCTCGGCGCGCAGCAGCGGAGTACCGTGCTCGCTCATTCCAGTTCCTCCTGGCACCGCTCCAGCCAGTCGAGGTCGGCCTGCAGATGCAGCATCGCGCCCTCGATGAGCAGCTGGGCGATTCGGTTGTCCCGGTTCTCGGCCGCGGCCAGTTTCGACAGGTTGCGCATGGTGGTGAGGTACTGGCGCCGCTGCTTGTTGATGAGGGCGATCTGGTCGGCGAGACCGCTCTGGGGGGCGAGGGCGAGTTTCATGAAGAACTCGTCCCGCACCCGCGGCTCGTCCTCGGTCTCCTCGAACCAGGCGTGCAGCGCCTCGCGCCCGGCGTCGGTGAGGTGGTAGACCTTCTTGTTGGGCCGGCTGGACTGCTCGACGTCCTCGCCCTCGATCAGTCCCGACTTCTCGAGGCGGCCGAGGGTGACGTAGATCTGGCCGACGTTCGGCTGAGGGTACGCGGAGCCCAGCAGTTGCTCAAGGTCCTGCTTCAGCTCGTAGCCGTGGGCCGGGCCACGGGCGAGGAGTGCCAGGAGGGGCAGGCGCACTCGGGCTGTCCTCCTGTCTGCTCACAATGTGCTCCAGGCCCTAGTATCGCCCATACCTAACAGGTATACATGGCCTCTGACTCCCGGGCGAGGGTGCCCGGAGCCAATGTGTACGTGTTCAGGGAGGAACCTATGCGGTGGATACGCGCCGCCGGTAGGGGCCTCCTCGTTCTCGCCGTGATCATGACCGGGTACGTCGCCTCCGGTGCCCACGCCGACGAGAGCGCGGGCGAGGGCCGTGGCCCCCTCACCCTGGCCACCGCCGGCGACCTCACCAGCTATCTCGGCCCGCTGCTCCAGGGCTGGAACCGCACCCACCCCGGCGAGAAGGTCACGCTCGTCGAGCTGCCGGACTCCGCGGACGAGACCCATGCCCAGATGACCACCGACCTGCGCGGCGGCGACCGGGGGCGCTTCGACGTCCTCAACATCGACGTCAACTGGACCTCGGAGTTCGCGGCGGCCGGCTGGATCCGCCCGCTCCCGCGGGCCCGCTTCCCGCTGAAGAGCTTCCTGCCGCCGGTGGTGGACACCGCCACCTACGACGGACGGCTGTACGCGGTCCCGTACGTCACGAATGCCGGACTCCTCCTGTATCGCAAGGACATCCTCGCCCGGGAGGGCGTGCCCCCGCCGCGCACCTGGGCCGAGCTGGAGCGCGACGCGAAGACGATCGCGCCGAAGTACGGGCTCGGCGGCTACGCGGGCCAGTTCCTGCCCTACGAGGGGCTCACCGTGAACGCGGCCGAGGCCGTGTACTCGGCCGGCGGCACGATCCTCGGCGACGAGGGCACCCGGGTCACCGTCGACTCGGCCGCCGCCCGCGAGGGCATCGGCTTCCTCGCCCGTGGCATCCGCGAGGGCTGGATACCGCGGGCGGCGCTGACGTACAAGGAAGAGGAGTCCAAACAGGCCTTCCAGGACGGCAGGCTGCTCTTCCTGCGCAACTGGCCCTATGTCTACGCCGTCGCCTCGGCCAAGGGCTCCAGGGTCGCCGGGAGGATCGGCGCCGTACCGATCCCCGGACCCGACGGGCCGGGGACGAGCGTGCTCGGCGGTTCCAACCTCGCCGTGAACTCCCATACGCGGCACCCCGATTCGGCCGCCCGTCTGATCGCCTACCTCACCAGCGCGCCCGTCCAGCGCCAGGTGCTCACCCGCGGTGCGCTGCCGCCCGTACGCGCCGCGCTCTACGAAGACCCCGCGCTGATACGGCGGTTCCCCTATCTGCCGACCCTGCGCACCGCCGTGCTCACCGCCGCCCCGCGCCCCAAGAGCGCCCACTACGACCAGGTCAGCCTGGTGGTGCAGGCGGTGATGCAGGACGCGCTGTCCGGGCGGCAGACGCCCGAGCAGGCGGTGCGCCGGCTCGCGCGCGAGCTCGACGCGATCGCCCGCCGATAGTTACTTGTTAAGTAACGCGGACGTCTCATCTCGACTCCGAATGCCCAATTAAGTCCGTATTTGCACACCCAACTCACCAGTAGTCTGCGTTCTTTTCGTTGACACCTTCGCGATACGCCTACCTAACATGCATGCATGTTGAGTAAGCACCACTGGTGGCGCGACGCGGTCATCTACCAGGTGTACGTCCGCAGCTTCCTGGACAGCACCGGCGATGGCATCGGCGATCTCGCCGGCGTCCGGGCCGGACTGCCGTATCTGAAGAAGCTCGGCGCCGACGGCATCTGGCTGAGCCCGTTCTACCCCTCGCCGCAGCACGACCACGGCTACGACGTGGCCGACTACTGTGACGTCGACCCCCTCTTCGGCGACCTCGCCGAATTCGATCTGCTGATGACGGCCGCCCATCGCCTCGGCATCAAGGTGCTGCTCGACATCGTCCCCAACCACTGCTCCAGTGAGCACCCGTGGTTCCGCGAGGCACTGGCCGGCGCGCCCGGCAGCAAGGCCCGCGCCCGCTTCCACTTCGCCGACGGCCGCGGCCCGGACGGCAGCGAGCCGCCCAACAACTGGCACGCCATGTTCGGCGGCCCCGCCTGGACCAGGGTCGACGACGGCCAGTGGTACCTGCACATGTTCACGCCCGAGCAGCCCGACTGGAACTGGCGCGAGCCCGAGGTCGCCGCCGAGTTCGACCGCGTCCTGCGCTTCTGGCTGGACCGGGGCGTGGACGGCTTCCGCATCGATGTGGCCGCCGGACTGTACAAGCACCCCGAACTGCCCGACTCCGACGACCCGGAGGCCGACGCCCGCACCCGCGACTCGGTCAACCCGCTCGCCTGGAACCAGCCCGAGGTGCACGAGGTGTGGCGCCGCTGGCGCTCCCTGTGCGAGGAGTACACCGCAAGCGACGGCCGCGAGCGCCTCCTCGTCGGTGAGGTCTCCGTCCCCACCGCCCGCGAACACGCCCTGTACGTCCGTCCCGACGAACTCCACCAGGCCTTCTTCTTCGACCTGCTCGGCGCCCCCTGGGACGCCGACGCCTTCCGCAAGGTCATCTCCGAGGCCATGCAGGACATCGCCGGCACCGGCTCCACCGTCACCTGGGTGCTCAACAACCACGACCAGGTCCGCACCGTCACCCGCTACGGCGAACCCGCCCCCGAGGGCAGCGGTCTCGGCGCCGCCCGCGCCCGCGCCGCGGCCCTGCTGATGCTGGCGCTGCCCGGAGCCGCGTACATCTACCAGGGCGAGGAACTCGGCCTGCCCGAGGTCGTCGACCTGCCCGACGACGTCCTCACCGACCCGATCTTCCGCCGCACGGGCAGCCGCGCCCGCATACGCGACGGCTGCCGGGTCCCGCTGCCCTGGTCCGGGCAGGCCTCCCCGTTCGGCTTCACCTCCGGTGCCGAGTCCGCCAGGCCCTGGCTGCCGCAGCCCGAGTACTTCGCCGAGTACGCCACCGACCGCGCCCTCGCCGACACCCGCTCCTTCTGGCACCTGTACCGCGACGGCCTCCAGCTCCGGTCGTCACTGCCCCAGCTGGGCGAGGGATCGCTCCGCTGGCTGGACAGCCCGCCCGGTGTCCTCGCCTTCAGCCGCGGCGACCACCTGGTCTGCGCCGTCAACTTCGGTACGGCCCCCACGCCCGCCCCGGTCTCCGGCACCCCTCTGCTCTCCAGCGGCCCCTGCCCGGCCGGGGTACTGCCCGGCGCCACGGCGGCCTGGTGGCTGAGCGACCTCTGACCTCCCCGTCAGTCCCCTGAATGTCCGTCAACTCCCCTATCGCGAAGGGCCATCAACGATGATGCGACGACGTACCACCCTGCTCACCAGCTGCACCGCGCTCACCCTGGCGCTCGGTGCCACCGCCTGCGGCGGCGGACCGGTCTCCGCGGGCGGCGGCGACAAGGCGCTCAGCGGCCAGACGGTCACCGTGGCCGGCGTCTGGACCGGCAGCGAACAGAAGAACTTCCAGAAGGTGCTGGACGCCTTCACCGCGAAGACCGGCGCCAAGACGCAGTTCATCTCCACCGGCGACAACGTCTCCACCGTCGTCGGCAGCAAGATCGAGGGCGGCAACGCACCCGACGTCGTGATGGTCCCGCAGGTCGGCGTGCTCGACCAGTTCGCCAAGCAGGGCTGGCTCAAGCCGCTGTCGTCGACCGCCCAGCAGACGGTCGGAGCCGACTACGCGCCGGTGTGGAAGAAGTACGGCAGCGTCGGCGGCACCCTGTACGGCCTGTACTTCAAGGCCGCCCACAAGTCGACCGTCTGGTACAGCCCCGACGCCCTCACCCAGGCCGGGGTCAAACCGCCGAAGACGTACGACGAGATGCTCAAGGCCGGACACACCGTCTCCGACTCCGGGCTCGCCGCCTTCGCGGTCGCCGGTGAGGACGGCTGGACCCTCACCGACTGGTTCGAGAACATCTACCTCTCCCAGGCCGGGCCGCAGAAGTACGACGCCCTCGCCGCGCACAAGCTGAAGTGGACCGACCCGTCCGTCGTCAGGGCGCTCACCACCCTCGGCAAGCTCTTCAAGGACAAGCAACTGCTCGCGGGCGGTCAGAAGGAGGCCCTGAACACGGACTTCCCCAGCTCGGTGGAGAAGGTCTTCGGACCCAAGCCCGAGGCCGGCATGGTCTACGAGGGCGACTTCGTCGCCGGCGTCGCGCACGACCAGTTCGGCAAGGCGATCGGCAAGGACGCGAACTTCTTCCCCTTCCCGGCGGTCGGCGGCGGCACGGCACCCGTGGTCAGCGGCGGTGACGCGGCGGTCGTCCTCAAGGACGGCAAGAACGCCAAGGCCGGCATGAAGCTGCTGGAGTACCTGGCCACCCCCGAGGCCGCGGCCGTGTGGGCGAAGGCCGGCGGCTTCCTGTCCCCGAACAAGAAGCTCGATCTCGCCTCCTACGGTGACGACGTCACCCGCGCCACCGCCAAGTCCCTGATCAACGCGGGCGACTCGGTCCGCTTCGACATGTCCGACCAGGCCCCGGCGGCCTTCGGCGGCACCAAGGGAGCCGGCGAGTGGAAGCTGCTCCAGGACTTCCTGCGCGACCCCTCGGACCCGAAGGGCACCGCGGCGAAGCTGGAAGCCGCGGCGGCCAAGGCCTACCAGGGCTGAGCGGCAGCACCATGACCGCCACCGCTCTCGTGAAACAGCAGGCGGGCCCGCGGGCCGCCGGCCCGGCGCCCGTGCGCCGCGGCCGGCGGCGCGCCCGGCTGATCGCCCTGCTCTTCGTCTTCCCCGCCCTGCTCCTGCTCGGCGCGCTCGTCGTCTACCCGGTGCTGTTCTCCGTCGGCCGCAGCTTCTTCGACGCCTCCGGCACCCGGTTCGTGGGCGGCGACAACTACGCCGAGATGTTCCGCGACCCGGCGACCCTGAAAGCCATCCGCAACACCACCATCTGGGTGGTCGTGGCCCCGGCCCTGCTCACCGGCCTCGGCCTGATCCTGGCCGTCCTGGTGGAGAAGGTCCGCTGGGCGACGGCGTTCAAGCTCCTGCTCTTCATGCCGATGGCGGTGTCCTTCCTGGCCGCCGGCATCATCTTCCGGCTCGCCTACGACCAGGACCCGGACAAGGGCGTGCTGAACGCGGCCGTCGTCTCGGTCCACGACGCCTTCAAGGGCACGTCGTCGTACCCGACGGCCCGCGGCCGCCAGGGCCTGCTGACCGAGGACCGCGACGGCTCGTACCGCACGACCGCCTCCACCGGCCACTCGGTGACGCTCCCGATGGTCGGCGTACTGCCCAAGGACCTGCCGAAGAGCGCCTCGCCCGCGTACCCGGCGGCCGGCCGGAAAGCCGCAGCCGGTGAGCTGCGCGGTGTCGTCTACCTGGACTTCACCCCGGGAGGGGGCGGCAGGCAGGGCAAGGTCGACCCGAAGGAGAGCGGGCTGCCCGGCATGAGGGTCGAGGCGGTGCGCGACGGGAAGACGGCCGCGAGCACCACCACCGCGGCCGACGGCTCCTTCACCTTCTCCGGGCTGCACGCGGGCTCGTACACGGTGACCCTCCCGGAGTCCAACTTCGCCCCGCCCTACCAGGGCGTCTCCTGGCTCGGACCGGCCCTCGTCACCCCGGCGATCATCGGCGCGTACCTGTGGATCTGGACGGGTTTCGCGATGGTCCTGATCGGCGCGGGCCTGTCCACGCTGCCCCGGGACGCGCTGGAGGCGGCACGGATGGACGGCGCGAACGAGTGGCAGATCTTCCGCCGGATCACGGTCCCGCTGCTGGCACCCGTGCTCACCGTGGTCTTCGTGACCCTCGTGATCAACGTGATGAAGGTCTTCGACCTCGTCTACATCATCGCGCCCGGACCCGTGCAGGAGGACGCCACCGTCCTCGCGACCCAGATGTGGCTCGTGTCCTTCGGCGGCGGCAACAACCAGGGCCTCGGCAGCGCCCTCGGCGTGCTCCTGCTGCTTCTGGTGATCCCCGCGATGGTCTTCAACGTCCGCCGTTTCCGACAGAGCCAACGATGAGGAGCCAACGATGAACGCGATCAGGCGGGGCCTGGGCAACGGCCTGGTGCAGGCCTTCCTGGTGGTGATCGGCCTGGTCTGGCTGACCCCACTCGCGGGCCTGTTCCTCTCCTCCCTCCGCTCGGCCCAGGACACGGCGAAGGGCGGCTGGTGGACGGCCCTGGCGAGCCCCGGGCAGCTGTCCTTCGACAACTACTCGGCGCTGCTGAAGAACTCCGGCATGACGCAGGCCTTCTGGAACACGGTGCTGATCTCGGTGCCGGCCACGGCCCTCGTCGTGGTGATCGCCGCCCTGGCCGGATACGCCTTCGCCTGGCTGGACTTCCCGCTGCGCGAACCGCTCTTCCTGCTGGTGGTGGCCCTGCTGGTGGTGCCGGTGCAGATCGGCCTGCTGCCGGTGGCCAAACTCTTCGGCGCGCTGGGCCTGTTCGGCACGATCCCGGGTGTCGTCCTCTTCCACGTGGCGTACGGCCTGCCCTTCGCCGTGTTCCTGCTGCGGAACTACTTCGCCGAGATGCCGAAGGAGATGCTGGAGGCGGCGCGGATGGACGGTGGCAGCGAGTGGCGCATCTTCACACGCCTGGTCCTGCCGGTGGGCCGGCCGGCGATCGCCTCGCTCGCGATCTTCCAGTTCCTGTGGGTCTGGAACGACATGCTGGTCGCCCTACTCTTCGCCGACAGCTCCTCCCAGCCGCTGACCGTGGAACTCCAGTCCCAGATCCGGCAGTTCGGCAGCAACATCGACGTGCTGGCGCCGGGCGCGTTCCTGTCCCTGATCGTGCCGGTGGTGGTGTTCTTCGCCTTCCAGCGGCACTTCGTCCAGGGCGTGATGGCGGGCTCGGTCAAGTGACCGAGCCCGCCCGGCTCACGCGTACGTCCAGCGCCAGGCGCTGCCGCTGTAGGAACACGTGATCGGCGTACCGCTCGCGGTGGTGGTCGTCGCCCCGTGGTCGCTGTTGCGGCAGAACTGACCCGCCTGGTAGCAGTTGCCCGCGTTGGAGACGATCGAGCAGGTGCCGCTGACGCTCCCACCGCCGCTGCCGGTGTCGTCACTGCGTACGGTGCCGGAGGCGGCCCTGGTGACGGTGACGGTCGGTCCGGGCGTTCTGACGGTCTTCGTTCTGGTGACCGTCGGCCCGGGCTCCGGCCGGGCGGTCACGGTGGCCGTCGCCGTGACGGTCACGGTGGGCCGGGGCGCCGGTGCCGACGCCTTGGCCGTCGCGCCGCCGTCCGCCGAGCCGCAGCCGGCCGCGCCGGCGGCCAGCAGGGCGAGGCAGGCGGCCCACCCCCGCACCTTCCTGATCCGGCGCGCCATCAGCCGTGGAAGGTGATGTAGCCGTTGCCGTCCCGGTCGTCACGGGACTTGGTGTAGGCGTGGGTGTCCGCATGGGCACCGGACGGCTTGTACAGGTAGATGGTGTCCTGGTCGTTGTTCCAGATGAAGTTGCAGCTCTGGCGGTAGACGACGTTGTTCGCGTCCGAGTCGGTACCGTGGCCGCCGCGCAGCTTCACGTAGTCGCCGGGCTCGAGGTAGTGGTTGGACGGGAACGTGAACCGGTTGCCGGTGGCGTCCTTGACGACGTAGCCCTTGAGGTTGACGGTCGAGGTGCGCGAGTAGTTCTTGATCGTCAGGTACTCGTCGCGGGTGTTGCCCGTCTGGCAGTTGTTGGAGTCCCGCCCCGGCGCGTCGTACTGGACGCCCTTGATCTTCAGGGCGGAGGAGTACTCGGTGGCCTGGGCCGGTGCCGCGACGACGACGGCGAGTGTGCCGGCCGTGATGGTGGCAGCCAGCGCGAAACGTATACGCATGAGGTCCCCCCTCAGTGGTGCGGTTACAGCGCCAGGAGCCTACACAAAAGTTGAGCGTTGCACGGATATTCCGTGCAGAAAATGTGAAGCTCCGTTGAGGGGGGACCTCAGGGGGTCACGGCGAAGCCGGCGGGTACAGCGACCTCGGCAGCTGCGAAGCCGCAGCCGCGTCCAGCAGCCACAGGGTGCGGGCGCGGCCGTACGCCCCCGCCGCCGGGGCCTGGATCTCGCCCGCGCCCGACAGGGCGATGGCCGCGGCCTCCGCCTTGTCCTCACCGGCCGCGAGGAGCCAGACCTCGCGGGCCGAGCGGATCGCCGGCAGGGTGAGGGAGACCCGGGTCGGCGGAGGCTTGGGGGCGCCGTGCACGCCGACCACCGTGCGCTCGGTCTCCCGTACGGCCGGCAACTCCGGGAAGAGCGAGGCCACATGGGTGTCCGGGCCGACGCCCAGCATCAGGACGTCGAAGGTGGGCACCGAGCCGTGGTTCTCCGGCCCGGCCGCCTTCGCCAGCTCCACCGCGTACGCCTCGGCGGCCGCGTCGACGTCCGTGCCGTACGGGCCGTCGGACGCGGGCATGGCGTGCACGCGCTCCGGGTCCAGCGGCACGGAGTCGAGCAGGGCCTCGCGGGCCTGCGTGACATTGCGCTCGGGATCACCCTCGGGGAGGTAGCGCTCGTCGCCCCACCACAGGTCCAGCCGCGCCCAGTCGATGGCGTCCCGGGCCGGTGCCGCCGCCAGCGCGGCCAGCAGACCGCTGCCGTTGCGGCCGCCCGTGAGGACCACGGACGCGGTGCCCCGGGAGGCCTGCGCGTCCACGATCTTCGTGATCAGACGGGCCGCGGCGGCCTGGGCCATCAGTTCCTTGTCGCGGTGGACGACCAGCTGCGGAGTGCTCACTTCGCCGCCGCCTTCCTCGCCTGTGCCTTCTTCGCGGTCCTGGCCGTGGCCTTCTTGGCCGGTGCCCCGGCCGCTTCCCCTTCGGGCCCGGACTCGGCCACCGGCTCCTGAACGGACTGTTCCGGAACCGTGTTCAGCCGCTCCACGCCATAGCGCAGTGCCGACGCGTAGGTGTCGTCCGGGTCGAGCCGGCGCAGTTCCTCCGCGATCAGCTCGGCGGTGTCCCGCCGCTTCAGCGCCACCGCGCGGGCCGGCTGGCCCTCGATGGACAGCGTGGCCAGCGAACCGTCCGCCCGGTCCAGCACGATCGGGCCGCAGTCGGTGTCCATGCGGACGGCCGTCAGGCCCGGGCCCGACGACAGCGAGCGCTTCACCGGCACGTCCAGCCGGTCCGCGAGCCACATCGCCAGCAGCTCGCAGCTCGGGTTGAACTCCTCGCCCTCCACCTCGACGGCCTTCACCGCACAGACGACCTGGTCCAGGGCCGCCGCGAGCATCGAACGCCACGGCGTGATCCGGGTCCAGGACAGGTCGGTGTCGCCGGGTGTGTACGCCGCGGCGCGGGCCGACAGCTCCCGCACCGGCTGCTCGGCGGTGTAGGTGTCGGTGACCCGGCGCTGGGCCAGCGCGCCCAGCGGGTCCCTCGCCGGGTCCAGCGGGGCGTTCACCGGCCACCACACGACCACCGGCGCGTCCGGCAGCAGCAACGGCAGCACGACCGAGTCGGCGTGGCCGGTGACCTCGCCGTACAGCCGCAGGACCACCGTCTCGCCGGTGCCCGCGTCCGCGCCCACCCGCACCTCGGCGTCCAGCCGCGAGGACGTGCGGTCACGCGGGGTGCGGGAGACCCGCTTGATGACCACCAGCGTGCGCGAAGGGTGCTCGCGCGACGCGTCGTTGGCGGCCTTCAGGGCGTCGTAGGCGTTCTCCTCGTCGGTGACGATGACGAGGGTCAGGACCATGCCGACGGCGGGTGTGCCGATGGCCCGGCGGCCCTGCACGAGCGCCTTGTTGATCTCTCCGGCGGTGGTGTCGGTCAGGTCTATCTTCATGGCCGGCGCCAGCTCCGTCCGTCTCGTGCGAGCATCTCGTCCGCCTCGGCGGGGCCCCAGGTGCCCGACGGGTACTGGGCGGGCCTGCCGTGCTTGTCCCAGTACTCCTCGATCGGGTCGAGGATCTTCCAGGACAGCTCGACCTCCTCCGTGCGCGGGAAGAGGTTGGCGTCGCCGAGCAGCACGTCGAGGATCAGGCGCTCGTACGCCTCCGGGCTGGACTCCGTGAACGACTCGCCGTAGGCGAAGTCCATGGAGACGTCCCGGATCTCCATCGAGGTGCCCGGCACCTTGGAGCCGAAGCGGACCGTGATGCCCTCGTCCGGCTGGACGCGGATGACGATCGCGTTCTGGCCCAGCTCCTCCGTCGCCGTGTGGTCGAAGGGGGAGTGCGGAGCCCGCTGGAAGACCACGGCGATCTCCGTCACGCGGCGGCCGAGGCGCTTGCCGGTGCGCAGATAGAAGGGGACGCCCGCCCAGCGGCGGTTGTCGATCTCCAGCTTGATCGCGGCGAAGGTGTCGGTCTTCGACTTGGCGTCGATGCCCTCCTCTTCGAGGTAGCCGATGACCTTCTCGCCGCCCTGCCAGCCGCCCGCGTACTGCCCGCGCACGGTGCTGCGGCCCAGGTCCCTGGGCAGCCGGACCGCGCCGAGCACCTTCTCCTTCTCCGCGGCCAGCGCGTCCGCGCCGAAGGAGGCCGGCTCCTCCATGGCCGTCAGGGCCATCAGCTGGAGCAGGTGGTTCTGGATGACGTCACGGGCGGCACCGATGCCGTCGTAGTAACCGGCACGGCCGCCGATGCCGATGTCCTCGGCCATGGTGATCTGCACGTGGTCCACGAAGGACCGGTTCCAGATCGGCTCGAACATCGTGTTGGCGAAGCGCAGCGCCAGGATGTTCTGGACGGTCTCCTTGCCGAGGTAGTGGTCGATCCGGAACACCTGCTCCGGCTCGAACACCTCGTGCACGACCTTGTTCAGCTCCTCGGCCGACTTCAGGTCGTGCCCGAACGGCTTCTCGATGACCGCGCGCCGCCAGGAACCGCCCGACTGCTCGGCCAGCCCGTGCTTCTTCAGCTGCTGGATGACCACCGGGAAGGAGCGCGGCGGCACCGACAGGTAGAAGGCGAAGTTGCCGCCCGTGCCCTGTGCCTTGTCCAGCTCCTCGATGGTGGCGCGCAGCCGCTCGAAGGCGTCGTCGTCGTCGAAGGTGCCCTGCACGAAGCGCATCCCCTGGATGAGCTGCTGCCAGACCTCCTCACGGAACGGCGTGCGCGAGTGTTCCTTCACCGCGTCGTGCACGACCTCGGCGAAGTCCTCGTGTTCCCAGTCGCGGCGGGCGAAGCCCACCAGCGAGAAGCCCGGCGGCAGCAGACCCCGGTTGGCGAGGTCGTACACCGCGGGCATCAGCTTCTTGCGCGACAGGTCGCCCGTGACACCGAAGATGACCAGACCGGACGGCCCCGCGATACGCGGGAGCCGTCGGTCGGCCGGGTCACGAAGCGGGTTCGCTCCGGAACCGGAAACGGGTGACAAGTCAGCCCTCCGAAGGGGCGAGGCGCTCGAGCTCCGCCTGGGTGGACTTGAGCAGGTCGTTCCAGGACGCCTCGAACTTGTCGACGCCCTCGTCCTCCAGCACCTGCACGACGTCGTCGTACGAGATGCCGAGCTTCTCCAGCGCGTCGAGGTCGGCACGCGCCTGCTCGTAGGTGCCGGCGACGGTGTCGCCGCTGATCTCGCCGTGGTCCTCGGTGGCCTCCAGCGTGGCCTCCGGCATGGTGTTGACCGTGTTCGGGGCGACCAGCTCGGTGACGTACAGGGTGTCCGGGTACGCCGGGTCCTTCACACCGGTCGACGCCCACAGCGGACGCTGCTTGTTGGCGCCCGCGTTCTCCAGCGACTGCCAGCGGTCGGAGGAGAAGACCTCCTCGTACGCCTGGTAGGCGAGGCGCGCGTTGGCGACGGCGGCCTTGCCGCGCAGCGCCTTGGCCTCGTCGGTGCCGATACCGTTCAGCCGCTTGTCGATCTCGGTGTCCACGCGGGACACGAAGAAGGACGCCACGGAGTGGATCAGCGACAGGTCCAGGCCGCGCTCCCTGGCCTTCTCCAGGCCGGAGAGGTAGGCGTCCATGACGGCCCGGTACCGCTCCAGGGAGAAGATCAGGGTGACGTTGACGCTGATGCCGAGGCCGATCGTCTCGGTGATCGCCGGCAGCCCTGCCTTGGTGGCCGGGATCTTGATCAGGGTGTTGGGGCGGTCCACCAGCCAGGCCAGCTGCTTGGCCTCGGCGACGGTGGCCTTGGTGTTGTGCGCCAGGCGCGGGTCGACCTCGATGGAGACCCGGCCGTCCTTGCCACCGGTGGCGTCGAAGACCGGGCGCAGGATGTCGGCGGCGTCACGGACGTCCGCCGTGGTGATCATGCGGATGGCCTCTTCGACGGTGACCTTGCGGGCGGCGAGGTCCGAGACCTGCTGCTCGTAACCGTCACCGCTGCTGATCGCCTTCTGGAAGATCGTCGGGTTGGTGGTGACGCCCACGACGTGCTGCTGGTCGATCAGCTCGGCGAGGTTGCCGGACGTGATCCGCTTGCGCGACAGGTCGTCCAGCCAGATCGCGACGCCTTCCTCGGAGAGGCGCTTGAGTGCGTCTGTCATGGAATTACATCTCCTACGTGTCGTATATGAGCGTCAGCGCCGGGCGGCGGCGAGGGATTCCCGCGCCTTCGCGGCCACGTTCTCGGCAGTGAAGCCGAACTCGCGGAAGAGGACCTTGCCGTCGGCGGAAGCACCGAAGTGCTCCAGGGAAACGATGCGACCGGCGTCCCCGACGTACTTGTGCCAGGTGAGACCGATGCCCGCCTCGACGGCGACACGGGCCTTCACGGACGGCGGCAGCACCGAGTCCCGGTACCCCTGCTCCTGCTCCTCGAACCACTCGACGGACGGCATGGACACCACACGGGTGGGGACGCCGTCGGCCTGCAGCTGCTCCCGCGCCTCCGCGGCCACGTGCACCTCGGAACCGGTGGCGATCAGGATGACCTGCGCCTCGCCGCCCTCGGCCTCGAACAGGACGTAACCACCCTTCGCGGCGTCCTCGTTCGGCTCGTACGTCGGCACGCCCTGCCGGGTGAGGACGAGGCCGTGCGGCTGGCCCTTGCCGAACTCCTTGGTGTAGCGCCCCAGGATTTCGCGCCAGGCGATCGCGGTCTCGTTGGCGTCCGCCGGACGCACCACGTTCAGACCGGGGATGGCCCGCAGCGAGGCCAGGTGCTCGACCGGCTGGTGGGTCGGGCCGTCCTCACCCAGGCCGATGGAGTCGTGCGTCCACACGTACGTCACCGGCAGGTGCATGAGGGCCGACAGACGCACCGCGTTGCGCATGTAGTCGGAGAACACCAGGAAGGTGCCGCCGTAGACACGGGTGTGGCCGTGCAGCGTGATGCCGTTCATCTCCGCGGCCATCGAGTGCTCGCGGATGCCGAAGTGGATGGTGCGGCCGTACGGGTTGGCCTCGGGCAGCGGGTTGCCCTCCGGCAGGAAGGAGCTGTCCTTGTCGATGGTGGTGTTGTTCGACCCGGCGAGGTCGGCGGAGCCGCCCCACAGCTCGGGGACGACCGCGCCGAGCGCCTGCAGCACCTTGCCGGAGGCGGCCCGGGTGGCGACGCCCTTGCCGGGCTCGAAGACGGGGATCTTCTCCTCCCAGCCGGTGGGCAGCTCGCCCTTGCTGATGCGGTCGAACTCGGCCGCCCGCTCCGGGTTGTCGTCCCGCCACAGCTGCAGGGACTTCTCCCACTCCGCCTTGGCCTGCGCGCCGCGCTCCAGGGCCTTGCGGGTGTGCGTGATCACCTCGTCCTCGACGGCGAAGTGCTGCTCGGGGTCGAAGCCGAGGACGCGCTTGGTGGCCGCGACCTCCTCCTCGCCCAGCGCCGAGCCGTGCGCGGCCTCGGTGTTCTGCGCGCTCGGGGCCGGCCAGGCGATGATGGAGCGCATCGCGATGAAGGACGGCCGGTCCGTGACCGCCTTGGCCTTCTGGATGGCGTCGTAGATGGCGGCCGGGTCCAGGTCGCCGTTGTCCTGGGCCTCCACGCGCTGCACGTGCCAGCCGTAGGCCTCGTACCGCTTGACGGTGTCCTCGGAGACCGCGGTCTCGGTGTCGCCCTCGATCGAGATGTGGTTGTCGTCCCACAGCAGGATCAGGTTGCCCAGCTTCTGGTGCCCGGCCAGCGACGACGCCTCGGCGGAGATGCCCTCCTGCAGACAGCCGTCACCGGCGATGCAGAAGACGAAGTGGTCGAAGGGGGACTCGCCCTGCGGGGCCTCGGGGTCGAACAGGCCGCGCTCGTAGCGGGCGGCCATCGCCATGCCCACCGCGTTGGCGACGCCCTGGCCGAGCGGCCCGGTGGTGGTCTCGACGCCCTTGGTGTGCCCGTACTCCGGGTGGCCCGGGGTCTTCGAACCCCAGGTGCGGAAGGACTCCAGGTCCGCCAGCTCCAGGCCGAAGCCGGCCAGGTAGAGCTGCGTGTAGAGGGTCAGGGACGAGTGGCCGGCGGACAGCACGAACCGGTCGCGCCCCACCCACTCGGGGTCGGCGGGGTCGTGCCGCATCACCTTCTGGAAGAGGGTGTAGGCGGCCGGAGCCAGGCTCATCGCCGTACCGGGATGGCCGTTGCCGACCTTCTGTACGGCGTCGGCGGCCAGGACACGGGCGGTGTCCACGGCCCGCTGGTCCAGGTCGGTCCACTCAAGGTCTGTGGTGGTCGGCTTGGTGCTCACCCTGGGTCAGGGCTCCTCTCCACATGTCGGTCGCCGGTCTTCGGGGCATGCCCCCACCCGGCCGCCGGCGGGCTTGGCGCCCACCGGCCGCTGCCGAGCCTACCCCCGTGAGGACGTGCATTTTTTCGAGTGTTTCCAGACTGCCGGGAGTCCGCACGATCCGCCTCCCGACTGGCCGAGACGGCATTCGGCACATGAATACGGAGGCGGTCATCTGAGCGCTCAATCGAGGGGTGGGTCCCCTCTTATGGGTCCCCTCTCACGGAGGTCCTCCTCCGGGGCTGCCAACACGACCCACCCCCGCGAAGGCCGGGGTATGGGCAACGTCTAAAGTGGCGTGGTACGCGCGAGCCTTTACCGGGACTTCACACGGGGAGGCTTGCTGGGATGTCTCTGTCAGGGGTGTGCGTGACGGCCGTCGAATCACGTCCTGGGGGTCCCTCCCAGGCCCTTCAGGCCCTGGGGGAGGGCGTGCTGGGTGGTGCGAGCCAGGGCCCGGTTCACCGGCCGTTCGGGGCCCGTGTCAAGGCGTTCGTGGCTCTGACCAAGCCGCGGATCATCGAGCTGCTGCTCATCACCACCGTTCCGGTGATGTTCCTGGCCCAGCGGGGCGTGCCCGACCTGAAGCTGGTCCTGCTGACCTGCGTCGGCGGCTACCTCTCCGCGGGCGGCGCCAACGCGCTCAACATGTACATCGACCGCGACATCGACGCCCTGATGGACCGCACCTCGCAGCGGCCGCTGGTGACCGGGATGGTCAGCCCGCCCGAGTGCCTGGCCTTCGGCATCACCCTCGCCGTCGTCTCGACGCTGCTGTTCGGGTTCACCGTCAACTGGCTGAGCGCCTGGCTCTCACTCGGAGCGCTCCTCTTCTACGTCGTCGTCTACACGATGATCCTCAAGCGGCGCACGTCGCAGAACATCGTGTGGGGCGGCATCGCCGGCTGCCTCCCGGTGCTCATCGGCTGGTCCTCGGTCACGAACTCGATGTCCTGGGCGCCGGTCATCCTCTTCCTCGTCATGTTCTTCTGGACGCCGCCGCACTACTGGCCGCTGTCCATGAAGGTCAAGGAGGACTACGCGCGCGTGGGCGTGCCGATGCTCCCGGTCATCGCCTCCAACAAGGTCGTCGCGCGGCAGATCGTCATCTACAGCTGGGTGATGGTCCTGGTCTCCCTGCTCCTCACCCCGCTCGGCTACACCGGCTGGTTCTACACGGTGGTCGCCCTCGCGGCCGGCGGCTTCTGGCTGTGGGAGGCGCACGGCCTGCAGAACCGGGCGAAGGCCGAGGTGACCGGTGCGAAGCTGAAGGAGATGCGGCTGTTCCACTGGTCCATCACCTACGTGTCGATCCTGTTCGTCGCGGTCGCGGTGGACCCCTTCCTGCGCTGACACACGTCACACCGGCCTGCTCTCGCCAGTCGATCTACTGGTGAGTAGCATCCTGGTCATGGCAGACACGCAGCAGGTTGACCCGAAGGCCGAGCGCAAGGCGGCGAAGCTCGCCCACCAGATCAGCACCTTCGCCAAGGCACACGGCGGCGCCGAGGGCCAGGTGGCCCACATCGGCGAGCGCGGAGCCCGCATCGTGCTCGTGGGCGAGGACGGCGGCTGGGGCGACCTGGTGGCCCCCAGCACCGAGATCGCCGAGCAGGCCGTCGAGAAGTCCGGCATCACGCTCCACGAGTCCTTCGACGGCGAGTTCGCGGCGAAGGTGACGACGGGCGCGTACGAGTGGAAGCGGATGGCCGGCATTCAGATCGGCGGTTGAGGCAGGCGCCCCGAAGGGGCGCGGGGACCTGCGCGAGCACCCTCCACGGACCGAAAGCCGCCGAACACACCGGTGGTCACGAGCTCATCCGCGACCTCGAACCCCGTTCACCCGTTAGGACGTGTAAACCACGTCCTACGGGGAGCACCGGATGATCGAAACGCCGTCCCTCGTGGACCAGTACTGCCACGGAGTGCTCCGCACGGAACTGGGCCTCGGCACCTTCGAGACCCAACTGGCCCGCACCGAGGGCCCACCCGCCCCCGGCACCACCCTCTTCGACACCCAGACGGGTTTCGCGGTACGGCGCTGGTGCCCGCCCCTGCTCGGACTGGAACCGCACTGCCCGCCCGCCCGCTATCTGGCCCGGCGCCGCGAACTGGGCGCACTGGAGTCGGGCCGCAGGCTCCTGCGCGGCAGCGGTATCACCACCTACCTGGTCGACACCGGCCTGCCCGGGGACCTCACCGGGCCCGCCGAGATGGCCTCCGACGGCGATGCCCAGGCCCGCGAGATCGTCCGGCTGGAGTTGCTCGCCGAGCAGGTCGCCGACACCTCCGGCACCGTCGAGTCCTTCCTCGCCAATCTCGCCGAGTCCGTGCACGGCGCCGCCGCGAACGCCGTCGCCTTCACCTCCGTCGCCGGCCTCAGACACGGCCTGGCCCTCGCGCCCGAGCCGCCGGGGCCGGGGGAGGTGCGGGGTGCGGCGGGCCGCTGGCTGGCCGGCCGGCGCGTCGGCGGGGCGCTCACCGATCCGGTGCTGCTGCGGCACCTGCTGTGGATCGCGGTCGCCTCGGGCCTGCCCCTGCAACTGCACGCCGGGCTCGGGGAGCCGGGCTCCCGCATCGACCGCACCGACCCCGTGCTGCTCACCGACTTCGTACGGGCCACGGCCGGCCTCGGCACCGACCTGATCCTGCTGCACGGCTATCCGTACCACCGCCACGCCGCCCATCTGGCCGGGGTGTTCCCGCACGTCTACACCGACTCCGGCGCCGCGCTGGTCCGCACCGGCGCCCGTGCGGCCACGGTCCTCGCCGAGATCCTGGAGCTGGCGCCGTTCGGCAAGATCCTCTTCTCCACCGGCGCCCATGGCCTGCCCGAACTGCACGTCGTCGGCGCCGGCCTCTTCCGTGAGGCCCTGGCCCGGATCCTGGGCACCTGGGTCGCCGACGGCGCCTGGTCCCTGGAGGACGCGCAGCGGGTGGCCCGGATGATCGCGGCGGGCAACGCGCGCCGCGTGTACGGACTGAGCGGCTGAGGGCCGCTACGCGCGCGTGCCGACCGTCACCTCGGCCGAGGGGCCGGGCAGGTCCAGGGTGTCCGCCGGGCGTTCGCGGAGCGACAGCAGCACCCGCAGGACGCCGATCCACACCAGGCAGGAGCCGAACATGTGCAGGCCCACCAGCAGCTCGGGCAGATGGGTGAAGTACTGCACGTAACCGATCACGCCCTGCCCGAGCAGGATCAGGAAGAGGTCGCGGGTGCGGGCGAGCGGTCCCTTCGGTGCGTCCACCGCCTTCAGCACGAACCACAGCGCGAACGTCAGCGTCACCACGATCCAGGCGAGCACCGCGTGCAGCTTGGCCACCGTCTCCCAGTCGATGGGGATCCGCTTGACCTCGCTGGAGTCACCCGCGTGCGGGCCCGCGCCGGTGACGACGGTGCCGGCCGCGATCAGCAGGACGGAGGCGACGACGAGGAACCACACCAGCTGCTGCACGGCCTTGCCGACCAGCGGCCGGGGCGGGGCGTCGCCCTCCCGGGTGCGCTGCCACATCACCGCGGCGACCGTGATCAGCGCCGTCGCCAGCAGGAAGTGCGCCGCGACCGTGTACGGGTTGAGGCCCACCAGCACCACGATCCCGCCGAGGATCGCATTGCCCATCACCAGCCAGAACTGCGCCCAGCCGAGCCGCGTCAGACCGCGTCGGTACGGCTTCTCGGAGCGCGCGGCGATGATCGCCCAGCCGACCGCCGCGCACAGCACGTACGTCAGCATGCGATTGCCGAACTCGATCGCGCTGTGATAGGTCAGCGCGCTCGTCGGGGTCAGCGAGCCGTCGGTGCACTCCGGCCAGGTCGGGCAGCCGAGGCCCGAGCCGGTCAGGCGCACGGCGCCGCCGGTGACGACGATGACCACCGACATCACGAGCGCGGCGAGGGCCGCCCGCTGGACGGTCCGGGGGGACGGGGTCCAGCGGCCGGCGATGAAGGCGAGCGGGTTGCGCAGAGCCGCTGCGGCGTCGGCGGGGTTCAGCTTGGGCACGCGCACCATCGTAGGCCGCCGCTTGTGCATGCTTTCACGAGGGTCCACCGTGACGGCTCACTCCCAGCGGAAGAACTTCCCGGCCGCGGCCAGCCCCACGACCGCCCACGCGGCGAGGATCCCCAGGTCGCCCCAGGGAGTCCCGGCGCCGTGCCGCAGCACGTCCCGCAGGCCGTCCGACAGCGCGGAGATCGGCAGCAGCCCCAGCACGTGCTGCGCGCCCGAGCCGAACTTCTCCAGCGGGACGATGACGCCGCCGCCGACGAGCAGCAGCAGGAAGACGAGGTTGGCGGCGGCCAGCGTCGCCTCCGCCTTGAGCGTTCCGGCCATCAGCAGTCCGAGCCCGGAGAAGGCGGCCGTACCGAGCACGAGGAGCAGCAGGACGGTGGCGGGGTTGCCGTGCGGGGACCAGCCCAGCGCGAGGGCGATCACCGTCAGCAGGATCACCTGCAGGACCTCCGTGACCAGCACGGACGCCGTCTTGGCGGTCATCAGGCCCCAGCGGGGCAGCGGCGAGGAGGCAAGCCGTTTGAGCACGCCGTAGCGGCGCTCGAAGCCCGTCGCGATGGCCTGCCCGGTGAACGCCGTCGACATCACGGCCAGGGCGAGGATGCCGGGGGCCAGGAAGTCCACCGCCTTGCCCTTGCCGGTGTCCACGATGTCCACGGAGCTGAAGAGCGCCAGCAGCAGCGTCGGGATGACGACCGTCAGCAGCAGCTGCTCGCCGTTGCGCAGCAGCATCTTCGTCTCCAGCAGCGCCTGCGCCGCGATCATGCGGGGGAGGGGCGCCGCGCCCGGCTTCGGGGCGTACGTACCAACAGTCACGAGCGCAGCTCCTTGCCGGTCATTTCCAGAAAGACGTCCTCCAGCGTGTGCCGCTCCACCGAGATGCGGTCCGGCATCACCCCGTGCTGGGCGCACCACGACGTCACGGTGGCCAGCAGCTGCGGGTCGACCTTGCCGACGACCCGGTAGCCGCCCGGGGTCAGCTCGGCGGCCGTGCAGTCGGCCGGGAGCGCCTTCAGCAGGGAGCCCACGTCGAGGCCGGGGCGGCCGGTGAAGCGCAGGGTGTTCTCGGCGCCGCCCCTGCACAGCTCCTCCGGGGAGCCCTGGGCGATGACCCGGCCGCCGTCGATGATCGCCACGTCGTCGGCGAGCTGCTCGGCCTCTTCCATGTGGTGCGTGGTGAGGATCACCGAGACCCCGTCGGCGCGCAGGTCCCTCACCAGGTCCCAGGTGGCCCGGCGGGCCTGGGGGTCCAGGCCGGCCGTCGGCTCGTCCAGGAAGACCAGCTCCGGGCGTCCCACGACGGCCATGGCGAGCGCGAGCCGCTGCTGCTGGCCGCCGGACAGCCGCCGGTAGGAGGTCCGGCCGCAGGAGCCGAGGCCGAGGCGCTCGATGAGCGCGTCCACGTTCAGCGGGTGGGCGTGCAGCTTCGCCATGTGCCGCAGCATCTCGTCGGCCCGGGCGCCGGAGTACACGCCGCCGGACTGGAGCATCACACCGATACGGGGACGCAGCTCGGCGGACTGGCGCACCGGGTCGAGGCCCAGCACGCGCACCGTGCCGGAATCCGGCTTCCGGTACCCCTCGCAGGTCTCGACCGTGGTCGTCTTCCCCGCCCCGTTGGGGCCGAGGACGGCGGTCACACCCGTCTGGGCCACCAGGTCGAGGCCGTCCACCGCGGTCTTCGTGCCGTACCGCTTCACCAGGGCCTGGACCTCGACCAGCGGGTGCGACGCGAAGCGTCTCCCTGAGGGGTGGTGGCCGGGAGACGGGTGGGCGGGCTCACTTCGCATGAACCCAGAGTCTAGGGAGACCGCCTGCCGGTCAGGCGTGGGGGTACGGGAACTCCTCCTCACGGGGGCGGTGCAGGGGCAGCCACCGCTCGGCGTAGGCCACGGCGTCCGCCAGCGGGAACAGCCGTACCTCGGCCGCGCCCGCCCTCCCGCGCAGGACGGGCCGGTCCCGTTCGAAGTCCTGGCCCAGCTCGTCGAACCGGTCGGAGGTGATCGACACCTCTGTCACCGTCTCCCAGCCCCCGCCGGGCGCGGGCCGCCCGACCCGCACCCGCGGCCCCGGTATGCGGTACTCGGCCAGATGGAAGGCGGTGCAGGAGCCGTAGCCCGCGCCCAGCAGCAGGACCCTGGCGCCCAGCTTCTCGAGCCGGGCCAGCGGGCTGCGCTCGCCGAGCCGGCAGTCCGGGGCGTGGCCCTCGGTGATCTCCGCGGCCCGCGGTCCGAGCGCCGCGAAGGAGGTCTGCGGATGCGCGCTGCGCAGGGCGCCCGGCCAGGTCCGCACGGTCTCCGGGATCACACCGACACCGCGGGAGGGGGTGATCAGGGGGTCGTAGGCCGGCATCGTGGAGCGGATCCGGTCCCACCACTCCTCGGGCACCGGGGGGTTCCCCCAAACGGCCGGGTCGGACTGATCGCCGGACTGGGTCGGGACGACCAGCGTGCCCGTCGGGCCGAGGGCGTCGAAAAGTCCCTGGACGACGGCGACGGCGCCTCCGTTCACCCAGCCGAGGGAGCTGAGGGAGGAGTGCACCAGGAGGATCTCGCCGGTCTCCACACCCAGCAGGCGAAGCTGTGTGGCGACGGTGTCGCGGGTGACAAGTGGGCCGGTCGGAGGGGGTGTGGGCATGGTTCGGGAGTCTCGTCGACGGGTCCGCGCGACGCCAGCGAATTGCCCGGCGGATGATCGATCAAAGATCGTTTCCGCAGGTCAGATTAGGTATGCCTAAGTGACGCAGGGCACCGCTCGATGATCCGGACGGCGCTTGTCAGGCTCTGCGGAATTACGCAACAATGGCGTTGTGAAAAACGTCGGCGAGGCTCGGGAGACCCCCCTGGGGGCCCCGCAGGAGGAACTCGCGACCGGTGAGCGCTCCACGCGCAACCGCGTCGCGCGCTCCATCCTGGACCACGGCCCGTCGACCGTCGCCGAACTCGCCGGCCGGCTGGGCCTGACCCAGGCGGCCGTCCGGCGTCACCTGGACGCACTGGTCGCCGACGACGTCGTGGAGGCCCGCGAACAGCGCGTGTACGGCACGCGCACGCGCGGCCGCCCCGCCAAGGTCTTCGCGCTGACCGACTGCGGCCGGGACGCCTTCGACCAGTCGTACGACAAGCTCGCCGCGGACGCGCTCCGCTGGATCGCCGAGCAGGGGGGCGGCCCCGAGGCGGTCGCCGCCTTCGCCCGGGCCCGGATCGCCGCCCAGGCGAGGGCGTACCGCAAGGCGATCGAGAGCGTGACGCCCGAGGAGCGCACCGAGGCACTGGCCAGGGCCCTGAGCGTGGACGGGTACGCTGCCACGGCGCGCAGCGCACCGGTCGGCGAGCAGCTGTGCCAGCACCACTGCCCGGTCGCCCATGTCGCGGAGCAGTTCCCGCAGCTGTGCGAGGCGGAGACGGAGATCTTCGCAGAGCTGCTGGGTACCCACGTCCAACGACTGGCGACCATCGCGCACGGCGACGGCGTCTGCACGACGTTCATCCCCAAGACATCCACTGACGCACCTGCAAGCACGGCCGGGAGGAACCCCGCATGACTCTCCCCACGGAGACTGCTCACCCCGAACTCGAGGGCCTGGGCAAGTACGAATACGGCTGGGCCGACTCCGACGTGGCCGGTGCCTCCGCCAGGCGTGGCCTGAACGAGGAGGTCGTCCGCGACATCTCCGGCAAGAAGTCGGAGCCGGAGTGGATGACCAAGCTGCGCCTGAAGGGCCTGAAGCTCTTCGAGAAGAAGCCGATGCCGAACTGGGGCTCCGACCTCTCGGGCATCGACTTCGACAACATCAAGTACTTCGTGCGCTCCACGGAGAAGCAGGCGGAGTCCTGGGAGGACCTGCCCGAGGACATCAAGAACACCTACGACAAGCTGGGCATCCCCGAGGCCGAGAAGCAGCGCCTCGTCGCCGGCGTCGCCGCCCAGTACGAGTCGGAGGTCGTCTACCACCAGATCCGCGAGGACCTGGAGGAGCAGGGCGTCATCTTCCTCGACACCGACACCGCCCTGAAGGAGCACCCGGAGCTCTTCAAGGAGTACTTCGGCACGGTCATCCCCGCCGGTGACAACAAGTTCGCCGCGCTGAACACCGCCGTGTGGTCCGGCGGCTCGTTCATCTACGTGCCGAAGGGCGTGCACGTCGAGATCCCGCTGCAGGCCTACTTCCGCATCAACACGGAGAACATGGGCCAGTTCGAGCGGACCCTGATCATCGTCGACGAGGGTGCCTACGTGCACTACGTCGAGGGCTGCACCGCCCCGATCTACAAGTCGGACTCGCTGCACTCCGCGGTCGTCGAGATCATCGTCAAGAAGAACGCCCGCTGCCGCTACACGACCATCCAGAACTGGTCGAACAACGTCTACAACCTGGTCACCAAGCGCGCCGTGGCCTACGAGGGCGCGACCATGGAGTGGATCGACGGCAACATCGGCTCCAAGGTGACGATGAAGTACCCGGCCGTCTACCTGATGGGCGAGCACGCCAAGGGCGAGACCCTCTCCATCGCCTTCGCGGGCGAGGGCCAGCACCAGGACGCCGGCTCCAAGATGGTCCACATGGCCCCGAACACCTCGTCCAACATCGTCTCCAAGTCGGTGGCGCGCGGTGGCGGCCGCACCTCGTACCGCGGCCTGGTCGAGATCGGCGAGGGCGCCCACGGCTCCAAGTCCAACGTGCTGTGCGACGCGCTGCTGGTCGACACCATCTCCCGCTCCGACACGTACCCCTACGTCGACGTCCGCGAGGACGACGTCTCCATGGGCCACGAGGCGACCGTCTCCAAGGTCTCCGAGGACCAGCTCTTCTACCTGATGAGCCGCGGTCTGACCGAGTTCGAGGCGATGGCGATGATCGTGCGCGGCTTCGTCGAGCCGATCGCCAAGGAGCTGCCCATGGAGTACGCCCTGGAGCTCAACCGGCTGATCGAGCTGCAGATGGAAGGCGCGGTCGGCTAAGGCCCGCCCCATCGGTCAGCACACGTCTTACTCAGAAAGCGAGCACTACGACAGCCATGGCTGAGGCTCAGAACATCCCCGTGGGCTCCACCACCGCGGGCCAGATCGCGGTCGCCGCCGAGTCGACCGTCGTCTCGCGCATGAGCGCGCCCCCGTCCTTCGACGTGGCGGACTTCCCGGTCCCGCACGGCCGCGAGGAAGAGTGGCGGTTCACCCCGCTGGAGCGGCTGCGCGGGCTGCACGACGGCACCGCGGTCGCGACCGGCGACGGCGTGAAGGTGGACGTCCAGGCCCCCGAGGGCGTGACCGTCGAGACCGTCGGCCGTGACGACGCCCGCATCGGCCGGGCCGGCACCCCGGTGGACCGGGTCGCCGCCCAGGCGTACTCCGCCTTCGAGCAGGCCGGCGTGGTCACCGTCCCCAAGGAGACGGTGCTCACCGAGCCGATCCGGATCGCCGTGCACGGCGAGGGCGGGACCGCCTACGGCCACCAGGTGATCGAGCTGGGCGCCTTCGCCGAGGCCGTCGTCGTCATCGACCACACCGGTGACGCGGTGCTCGCCGCCAACGTGGACTACGTCCTGGGCGACGGCGCCAAGCTGACCGTCGTCTCCGTCCAGGACTGGGACGACAAGGCCGTCCACGTGGGCCAGCACAACGCGCTGATCGGCCGGGACGCCACCTTCAAGTCGTTCGTGGTCACCTTCGGCGGCGACCTCGTACGCCTGCACCCGCGCGTCGCCTACGCCGGCCCCGGCGGCGAGGCCGAGCTGTTCGGCCTGTACTTCACGGACGCCGGGCAGCACCAGGAGCACCGCCTGCTGGTCACCCACAACACCCCGCACTGCAAGTCGAACGTCGTCTACAAGGGCGCGCTCCAGGGCGACGACGCGCACGCGGTCTGGATCGGTGACGTGCTCATCGAGGCCAAGGCCGAGGGCACCGACACCTACGAGATGAACCGCAACCTGGTCCTCACGGACGGCGCGCGCGTCGACTCGGTGCCGAACCTGGAGATCGAGACCGGCGAGATCGTCGGCGCCGGCCACGCCTCCGCCACCGGCCGCTTCGACGACGAGCAGCTCTTCTACCTGATGGCCCGCGGCATCCCGGAGCACGAGGCCCGCCGTCTGGTGGTCCGCGGCTTCTTCGCCGGGCTGGTCCAGCAGATCGGTGTCGCCGACATCGAGGAGCGCCTGCTCGCCAAGATCGAGCAGGAGCTGGAGGCTTCGGTCGCATGACCTTCGTACGCGCCTGTGGGCTGAGCGAGCTGGAGGAGGACACCCCGAAGCGGGTGGAACTCGACGGCACGCCGGTCTCGGTCGTCCGCACCGAGGGGGAGGTGTTCGCCATCTACGACATCTGCTCCCACGCGAACGTCTCCCTCTCCGAGGGCGAGGTGGAGGACTGCCAGATCGAGTGCTGGCTGCACGGCTCCTCCTTCGACCTGCGCACCGGCAAGCCGTCCGGCCTCCCGGCCACGCGCCCCGTCCCCGTATACCCCGTAAAGATCGAAGGGGACGACGTTCTCGTCTCCCTCACCCAGGAGTCCTGAGGCACCCATGGCAACGCTTGAAATCCGAGACCTGCACGTCACCGTCGAGGCCGACAACGCCACGAAGGAGATCCTCAAGGGCGTCGACCTCACCGTGAAGCAGGGCGAGACGCACGCCATCATGGGCCCCAACGGCTCGGGCAAGTCGACCCTCGCCTACTCCCTCGCGGGTCACCCGAAGTACACGATCACCAGCGGCACCGTGCTGCTCGACGGCGAGGACGTCCTGGAGATGTCCGTCGACGAGCGCGCCCGCGCGGGCCTGTTCCTGGCGATGCAGTACCCGGTCGAGGTCCCCGGCGTCTCGGTCTCCAACTTCCTGCGCACCTCCGCCACCGCCATCCGCGGCGAGGCCCCCAAGCTGCGCACCTGGGTGAAGGAGGTCAAGGAGGCCATGGAGCGCCTCAACATGGACCCGTCCTTCGCCGAGCGCAACGTGAACGAGGGCTTCTCCGGCGGTGAGAAGAAGCGCCACGAGATCCTCCAGCTGGAGCTGCTGAAGCCGAAGGTCGCGATCCTGGACGAGACGGACTCCGGCCTCGACGTCGACGCCCTTCGCATCGTCTCCGAGGGCGTCAACCGCGTCCGCGAGACCGGCGAGGTCGGCACCCTGCTGATCACGCACTACACGCGCATCCTGCGCTACATCAAGCCCGACCACGTTCACGTGTTCGCCGGCGGCCGCATCGTCGAGTCCGGTGGCCCCGAGCTCGCGGACAAGCTGGAGAACGAGGGCTACGAGGCATACGTGAAGGGTGGCGCATCCGCGTGACACAGCTGCCGGGCCTCCTCGACACCGAGGCGATCCGCAAGGACTTCCCCGTTCTGGACCGAGTCGTCCACGACGGCAAGAAGCTCGTGTACCTGGACAACGCGGCGACCTCGCAGAAGCCGCGCCAGGTGCTGGACGCCCTGAGCGAGTACTACGAGCGCTACAACGCCAACGTCCACCGCGGTGTGCATGTGCTCGCCGAGGAGGCCACGGCGCTGTACGAGGGCGCGCGCGACAAGGTCGCCGCGTTCGTCAACGCGCCCAGCCGCGACGAGGTGATCTTCACCAAGAACGCCTCCGAGTCGCTGAACCTCGTGGCGAACATGCTGGGCTGGGCCGACGAGCCCTACCGGGTGGACCACGAGACCGAGATCGTCATCACGGAGATGGAGCACCACTCCAACATCGTGCCGTGGCAGCTGCTCGCGCAGCGCACGGGCGCGAAGCTGAAGTGGTTCGGTCTCACCGACGACGGCCGGCTCGACCTGTCCAACATCGACGAGGTCATCACCGAGAAGACGAAGATCGTCTCCTTCGTGCTGGTGTCGAACATCCTGGGCACCGTCAACCCGGTCGAGGCGATAGTGCGCCGGGCGCAGGAAGTCGGTGCGCTGGTGTGCATCGACGCCTCCCAGGCCGCCCCGCACATGCCGCTGGACGTGCAGGCACTCCAGGCCGACTTCGTGGCCTTCACCGGCCACAAGATGTGCGGCCCGACCGGCATCGGCGTCCTGTGGGGCCGCCAGGAGCTGCTGGAGGACCTGCCCCCGTTCCTGGGCGGCGGCGAGATGATCGAGACCGTCTCGATGCACTCCTCGACCTACGCCCCGGCGCCGCACAAGTTCGAGGCGGGCACGCCCCCGATCGCCCAGGCGGTCGGCCTGGGCGCCGCGATCGACTACCTCCAGTCGATCGGCATGGACAAGATCCTCGCCCACGAGCACGCGCTGACCGAGTACGCGGTCCAGCGACTGCAGAAGGTCCCGGACCTGCGGATCATCGGCCCGACCACGGCCGAGGACCGGGGCGCCGCGATCTCCTTCACCCTCGGCGACATCCACCCGCACGACGTGGGCCAGGTCCTCGACGAGCAGGGCATCGCGGTCCGCGTCGGCCACCACTGCGCGCGGCCCGTCTGCCTTCGCTACGGAATTCCTGCGACCACCCGAGCGTCGTTCTATCTGTACTCCACGCCGGCCGAGATCGACGCACTGGTCGAGGGGCTGGAGCACGTACGGAACTTCTTCGGCTGAGAGGCGTGTCGACACCGTGAAGCTGGACTCGATGTACCAGGAAGTCATCCTGGACCACTACAAGAACCCGCACGGGCGTGGTCTGAGGGATGGCGACGCCGAGGTGCACCACGTGAACCCGACGTGCGGCGACGAGATCACCCTCCGCGTGAAGTACGACGGCACGAAGATCGCGGACGTCTCGTACGAGGGGCAGGGCTGCTCGATCAGCCAGGCCTCCGCCTCCGTACTGAACGAGCTGCTGGTCGGCAAGGACCTGACCGAGGCGCAGAAGATCCAGGAGACGTTCCTGGAGCTGATGCAGTCCAAGGGCCGGATCGAGCCGGACGACGCGATGGAGGACATCCTGGAGGACGCGGTCGCGTTCGCCGGTGTCTCCAAGTACCCCGCGCGGGTCAAGTGCGCCCTCCTGAGCTGGATGGCGTGGAAGGACGCGACGGCCCAGGCGCTGGGTGGCGCCGAAGCCGAAAGGAAGACGGCATGACCGACACCGCTGAGATGAAGCCGGCATCGGAGGAGGAACTCCGCGAGGCCCTGATGGACGTCGTCGACCCCGAGCTGGGCATCGACGTCGTCAACCTCGGCCTGATCTACGGCATCCACATCGACGACTCGAACATCGCGACCGTCGACATGACCCTGACCTCCGCGGCCTGCCCGCTGACGGACGTCATCGAGGACCAGGCCAAGTCCGCCACGGACGGCCTCGTCAACGAACTGCGCATCAACTGGGTCTGGATGCCCCCGTGGGGCCCCGACAAGATCACGGACGACGGGCGCGAGCAGCTGAGGGCGCTCGGGTTCAACGTCTGATACAGAGCCTGCGAAAGGGGCCGTGGCAGCACGCCATGGCCCCTTCTCGCTTCCCGCGCTCGGGGACCCGTGTGTACGGCCGTACACAACGTTGTGTACGCTCGTACACATGGGATACCTGACACTCGCCGGCGCCATAGCCGCCGAGGTCGCCGCGACAACGGCGATGAAGTACAGCGAGGGATTCAGCCGGCTCTGGCCCTCGCTCGTGGTGGCTCTGGGCTACCTCGTCTCCTTCGCGCTGCTCGCCCAGACGCTGAAGACCGTCCAGATCGGCACGGCGTACGCCATCTGGTCCGGGGTGGGCACCGCGGCCATCGCCGTCCTCGGCCTGCTGCTGTTCGGAGAGGGACTGAGCGCCGCCAAGGTGGGCGGGATCCTGCTGATCATCGGCGGCGTGGTCGTGCTGAACCTGGGCGGGGCGAGCCACTGATGCCCCGCCGCTACGACCCCGACCGGCGCCGGCGCCTCATCGACGCGGCGATCCGCGTGGTCGGCAGGGACGGCATCGCCGGTCTGAGCCACCGCTCGGTCGCCGCCGAGGCGGACGTCCCGCTCGGCTCCACGACCTACCACTTCGCCACCCTGGAAGAACTGATGGTGGCCGCGCTGCGGCAGGCGAACGAGAACTTCGCCAGGGTGCTGGCCGAGCGGCTGCCGCAGGACGGCGAGAGCGGCGATCTCGCCGCGGACCTCGCCGGGACCCTGGGCGAGTGGCTGGACGGCGAGCGGACCGGCGTGGAGCTGGAGTACGAGCTGTATCTCGCCGCGCTCCGCCGCCCCGCGCTGCGCCCCGTCGCCGCCGAGTGGACCGAGGACGCGGCGGCGCTGCTGGCCCGGCGCACGGACCCGGTCACGGCCCGCGCCCTGCTCGCGCTGATGGACGGGATCTGCCTCCAGGTGCTGCTGACCGGCGGTTCGTACGACGAGGAGTACGCCCGCGCCGCGCTGGCTCGGCTGATCCCCTGAACCCACGCCCGGCAGGTGAGACGCGGTTCGCCCTGACGACCCCGCTCACGTTAGGTTTTCTCCCATGACCGAGTCTGCTTCCCGTACCACCGGCGCCGTCGCCGCCGGCCTCGCCACCCTCGCCTCCGACGGCACCGTTCTCGACACCTGGTTCCCGGCCCCCGAGCTGGTCGCGGAGCCGGGCCCGGCCGGCACCGAGCGGCTCACCGCCGAGCAGGCGGCCGAGCTGCTGGGCGGTGGCGCGACCGCGGCGATCGGCCCCGACGCCCGCCGGGGCGTCGAGGTGGTCGCGGTCCGCACGGTCATCGCCTCCCTGGACGAGAAGCCGCTCGACGCCCACGACGTCTACCTGCGCCTGCACCTGCTCTCGCACCGCCTGGTCAAGCCGCACGGCCAGAGCCTGGACGGCATCTTCGGCCACCTCGCCAACGTCGCCTGGACCTCGCTCGGCCCGGTCGCCGTGGACGACATCGAGAAGGTGCGGCTGAACGCCCGCGCCGAGGGCCTGCACCTGCAGGTGACCTCGATCGACAAGTTCCCCCGCATGACGGACTACGTCGCCCCCAAGGGCGTGCGGATCGCCGACGCCGACCGGGTCCGCCTCGGCGCGCACCTCGCCGAGGGCACCACGGTGATGCACGAGGGCTTCGTCAACTTCAACGCCGGCACGCTCGGCACGTCGATGGTCGAGGGCCGGATCTCCGCGGGCGTCGTGGTCGGCAACGGCTCGGACATCGGCGGTGGCGCCTCCACCATGGGCACCCTGTCCGGCGGCGGCAATGTGATCATCTCCATCGGCGAGCGCTGCCTGATCGGCGCCGAGGCGGGCGTCGGCATTGCGCTCGGCGACGAGTGCGTGGTCGAGGCCGGCCTCTACATCACCGCGGGCACCCGCATCACCATGCCCGACGGCCAGATCGTCAAGGCCCGCGAGCTGAACGGCGCCTCCAACATCCTCTTCCGCCGCAACTCGGTCAGCGGCAAGGTCGAGGCCCGTCCGAACAACGCGGTCTGGGGCGGCCTGAACGACATCCTGCACAGCCACAACTGACCACCGGCGGCCGTGACCTGCGGCCGCCTATTCGATCAACGTCCTGACCTGCTGCTGAGCTGTCGGCAGTTGTCGACGTCGGTCACCATTGAGCGCCCTTCCACGGCCCCGGGACGGCCCGGGAGGGCGCTTGTGCGTGGCCCCGCTCCAAGAGGTTCGCCCGGCAAAGCGGTCATAAAATCTGCATGAACGGGCGCAAACGGACATGAAACGGAATAAAGTGAGCACTGTGCAGCCAAGGGGTGCATCACCGGGACAGTCCCCATGCCAGGAGAATCTCAATGACCTACGGGACGAAGGCCGCTCCCGAGTCCAACCCCCACGCCAACGCCGCTCTGGCAGCCGACTGTGAGGTGTGCAACGGCTGGGGAAGCGTGATCACTTCCCAGCGGCAGCACGAACTGTGCCAAGCCTGCCAGTCCCCCACGGAACGCGAGTGCCACGACAGTAGCTGATTGCAGGGCCGGCCTCCGGTTGGTGCTGGAGGCCAGTTTGCTGTGGGGTGGTCGGTGGGGTGCCGGGTGTGGGGCGGCTCAGCCGAGGGTGTTCAGCATTGCCGCCTCGACGTGGTTGGCGGCGTTGCGGTGGCCGAGGGCGTTGGGGTGGACGAAGGAGAGCTGGTCGGGGGGCGTGAGGAAGCCTTCCACCCACTTGCCGGCGTCGCAGACGCTGTGGTTCCGGGAGGAGTCGTAGAGGTCGACGAAGCTGGCGGCTTGCTGGGTGCCGGTGGACTTCTCGATGGTCTTGTTGAGGGGTTCCAGGACGTCCTCGCGCAGCCAGTCCAGATCGCCGCGGGTGATCGAGCCGAACTGCGTCGGGTCGTTGTAGCGGCACTTGGACGTGTCGTTGGGGACGATGGTGGGGTAGCCGACGGTCAGGATCTTGGCGTGCGGGGCGCGCTGGTGGAGCACGGTGAGCATCCGGTCGTACTCCCGGCTCACCTTGTTCAGCCGGGCCGGGATGGAGGCGGCCAGGGCGTCCTTGCACGGGGTACCCACGCCACCGCTTTCCTCGCCCAGCTTGGGACACTGCATGAGGATGTCGCCGAAGCCGAGGGTGTTGCCGCCGACGCCGACGGTGATCACGTCGGTGCCGGGGCCCACCGCCGCGGACTGGGGAGGCACCGCGGGGAACGGGTAGTCCGGGTCCTCGGGGAAGGGGGGTGGCAGGTGACGGCCGATCGGCTCCTGGGCTTCGTCGGTGACGTTCTCGATGGTGGCGGCCCCGCAGCTGACGTTGGTCAGGTCGAAGAGTGAGCCGAGGTCACGGTCGATGACCTGCGGGTAGGACTGGTCGGTGCGCTCGCAGCCATCGCGCGGAACCTCGAAGACATCGCCCGCGGCCGGGATGACCCCGGCGGTGTAGGAGTCACCCAGGGCGACCCACTGGTAGTCCGCCGCGGCGGCGGGTTGCGCCCCGGCGAACTGCGCGGGGACGAGAGCGCCTGCGGCGAGAGCTGCGGCCGAGCCGAGCAGGGCCAGACGAGTGCGGAAGCGTGCCACGAATCCTCCAGGGATACGGGTTTTGGCGTCGCTTTGACCATATGGAGACCATCACTAAACACACTAGATCCAATACGGACAGTCATAATGGGGCTGAGGGGTGCGTCTCTGTGGGTGACTGGGACTCGGTGTCCCGACTACTCGCGCCCTACTGGCGACCGCTCTGGTGCGGTACTTGCGCAGCGCAGGGAAGGTTCTTGATCGACTGCAGGATCCCGGCCGACCACACGTCCCCTCGGTGGCTGTCTTGTTCTCGATCACCGGCAAGCTCAACCTCCTGCCGTTCAGGACCTGGTCTGAGGGCCGAGGGATGACTGCGCGGATCCCGCGTCGGCGGAGATGGCTTCGGATCGCGCGGGACGCCAATGGCCGTGCACGGTCGTCGCTGACGAGGTGGACTTTCGTGCTCAGGCCGCCGCGCGAGCGTCCCAGCGCGTGGTCCCCGGGTTCGGCCCCGACCTGGCGCCCCTTTTTCCTGGCTCCCGCGGCGTGCTGGTGGGCGGTCCCTAAGCGAATGGGGCCCCGCGGCTTCCGGGTCGGCCGGCATCCCGCTACGACCCCGATGACGTTCGCGCCTGGGTTCAAGCACGCATGGAACCACCGAGCGCCCTCCCACGGCCCGGGAGGGCGCTCTTGTGTCCGGTGTCGTTGGATCCCGGCCGCCGCGGTGTCAGCGTTTCACGGCCACCTTGAAGAGGACGACGATCAGGCCGAGTGCCAGGTTGACCGCCGCAGCGGTCACCACCGCGCGGCCCGTGGCCCCCGCGCTGTGGGCGGCGGCCGTGGACCAGCCGACATGACCGGCCAGTGCTACGCCCAGGGCAAGCCACACCGCCCCGCTCGGGCCGATGCCCAGCAGGGGCGTGACGGCAACGGCCGCGGCCGGTGGGACGGTCGCCGTGAAGATGGGCCACTCGGCCACACACGCTCGCCGGACCTCCTTCGCGCTCATGGGCACGTACTTGATCCGCGCATCGAACAGCCGGGCGTACACGTGGGTCGCCCAGAACACCATCCCGGTGCACAGCAGCAGGAGAACGAGTTCCAGCCGGGGGAAGGAGCCGAGCGAGCCGGCCCCGACCACCACCGAGGCCGCGAGCAGCGAGCCGTACACGGCACCCGCGTAGTCACGCCGCTCGACAGCGTCCGCGTCAGGTGAGGGCGCGCCCCGTGCAGCCGGCCCGTCTTCCATGCTTCCAGTGTGGTCACAACCGGTGGAGGGCGCTCGGTCATGGTCTCGACGCCGCCGCGAACCGACGCAGGGCCGCGAAGTCGGGCTCGCGCAGGCCGAGTCGCGGGTTCACGTGCCGGAGCAGGGCGGGGCCCGGGTGGCGGGCCCGGACGTACCGGCTGTCCGCCGGGCTCTGCTCGTCGTCCACCCAGGCGAACGGGCGGCCCCCGGCGTACTCGACGATCGCCTCCGTCTTCCAGTGGACGCCGTCGGCACGCTCCGCGAACAGGCCCCTGCCGAAGTCGACGTACGGTAGCTCGGGCAGCCCGACGACCGGGGCGATCCAGACGTTGGCCTCGGCCATCCAGCTCGTCGCCCAGCACAGGTCGTAGCCGAGCCGGAGCAGGGCCGGGCCGTGGTCCGGGTTCAGCCACACCCGCAGGGGGCGGCGGGTGTCCAGGGGCACCCGGATCGTCGTATAGCCCTCGGGCCGGCGTTCCGGCTGGGCCGCGTACGGGTTGAGGGGGCCGTCGACGTCCAGGAACAGCAGCGGGCGGATCACGGGGACACCGTACGGCAGGGGAGGCGGCGGGCCGGCGGAATCTTCTTCCGCAGGGAGGCTTGGCGGGCGGCCGGTCCGCGCGCCAGGAGGAGTGCGGGGCCCGGACACCGAGGGGCCCGGGGGAAGGGACGGTGACGATGGATGCCGAGGCGCAGGAGAGGTCTCGACAGTTCGTGGCCGGCGGATCCTCGGCCCTGTTGAAGACGGCCGTCCTGCTGACCGGCGGCGACCGCCACGCCGCCGATCACCAAGGTGCGCGGAGGCCGCCTGCTCGCCTGGGGGCGGGTGACCAGCCCGGAGGAGGAGTACCGGCCCCGGCTCGTGCTGGTCACGGTCGGCAGGGACGAGGTCCTGCCGCTCAGCGGGGTCCGCAAGCCCTCCGAGCCCACGACGTGGTCGAGTCCCGGGAGCCCGTCTTCGCCCGCCGCTGATCAGCCCGCGGCGAGCGCCTCGTACCGCGCCAGCAGCCCGTCGGCCGCCTCCCGGCCGGCGGGTCGCAGCGGTGCGCGCACCGGACCGGCGGGCAGGCCGAGGCGGGCCAGGAGGGCCTTGGCGGTGACCGTTCCCGGCAGGCCCGCGCCCATCATCGCCTCGATCAACGGGACGGCCCGCAACTGGAGTTCGGTGGCTCGCGCGGTGTCACCCGTGTCGAAGGCGTCGAGAATCGCGGCGATGTGGCCGGGGACGGCGCCCGCGACCGTGCTGACGCAGCCTGCGGCGCCGACCGCGTACAGCGCGAGCACGTGCTCGTCGCAGCCCGCGTAGTACGCCAGATCCGTGTGCGCCAGCACCTTCTGGGTGCCGAGGAAGTCGTGGGAGCAGTCCTTGACGGCGACGATCCGCGGGTGCGCGGCCAGGCGGATCATCGTCTCCGGCTCGATCCGGGTGCCGGTGCGGCCAGGGATGTCGTACAGCATCACCGGCAGGTCGCTCGCGTCGGCGACCTCGCGGAAGTGCGCCTCCAGCGCGTCCTGCGGGGGCCTGCTGTAGTACGGCGTCACCACGAGCGCACTGTCGGCGCCCGCCGCCCCGGCCGCGCGGGTCAGCTCGATGGTGTGCCGGGTGTCGGCGGTGCCCACGCCCGCGACCAGGGGCACCCGGCCGCCGACCGCTTCCCGGACGGCCGCGATCAGCTCCGCCTTCTCGGTGTCCGAGGTGGTGGGGGACTCGCCGGTCGTGCCGTTCAGCACCAGGCCGTCGCAGCCCTCGGCCACCAGCCGTACGGCCAGCTTCCGGGCCCCGTCCAGGTCGAGCGCGCCCGTCTCGGTGAACGGCGTGATCATCGCGCAGAGGGTGCGGCCGAAGGGGCGGGGCTTGGTGCGTGTGGTTGCCATGGGAGTAGTCTCGGCAGCCCCATGGTGAAGCTCTACTTAATTCTTCTACGAGGTATTGATAAGCAACTCTGATAGGTGGGGGGTGGTGGTCTTCGACCTGGTGTCCAACTCGGCCCTTCATGGGTCACTATGGCCGGAGGGTCACCGACGTCGTCAGTCATGGGAGGCACCATGAAGCTCGGCAAGGCACTGGCCACCGGAGTCGCCGAGGAGCGGTCGCTCGTCCAGGAAGAGGTCGTCCCGGAAGGGCCCGTCCCGGAAGAGCTCGCCCGGGAAGAACTGGTCACCGAAGGGCCCGTCCGCGGCGAGGGTCTGGCGCCCGGGGAGATCGGCCACGTCGGACCGGCCGGGCCGGCCCGCGAAGAGGTCACGGCCGCCCGATGAGACTGCGGCTCCCGGCGGAACGCCCGACGGAGCCGCCGACCGGATACAAGATCGCCCACCCGGTGCTGTCCCAGGACGGCACCCGGGCCGGGTTCACCGGAGTGTCGCTCGGCGGCGCGCTGCCGTACGGCGTGCTCGACGACGCCTCCTGCGTCTACGGCCGGCGGCACCGCCCGCCCGCGCGCCTGTGCGACTGCGGTTTTCACTGCGTCCATGAACGCGCGGCCGCCGAGGCCATGCTGTGCACCGCCGAGCACCGGACCGCACTGCTGCTGGAGGTGTCCGTGCTCGGCGCCTACATCCGCTTCGAGCGCGGTTTCCGCTATGCCCGGCAGCGGGTGCGCACGGCGACCGCGGGACCGTGCGCCTGCGGTGCCACCGCCGTCGCGTTCGCCGACGCCGGCTGGGGCAGGCCCGGCTGGCTCGGCCTCGTCCCCGTCTGTGCCGGCTGTGTGCGCGGCCGCACGTCCGTCTCGCTCGCCGGCTTCGCGCGGCTGGCCGGGGAGCGGCTGCGGGTGGGGGCTCGGGGCGGTGGTACGGGATTTCCGTCCACCGAGTCGGTGGACGGGGCGGGACCGGGTGTGCCTGAACTCGCCGCCGAGGCCGCGCTGTTGCAGGCTCGCCTCGACTGGTTCCAGAGCCAACTCGCACGTCTGGGCGAGCGTGGTGGCGGGGGCGCCGGGCAGGGCTAAGGGGCTTTCGTCCGGGTACCCGAGCCTTCAGCGGCTCGTGCGGGGCGCGGCGGGGACGCCTGCGGCGGCCCGTGCGGGTGCGCCGTGGCTTGGGTCGCGCCTACGGTGGTCTGTGAGTCGGTGCCGCGCCGGGTGGTGCCCGTCCTCGGTCCGGCGAACTGTTCGTCGCCTTGTGCACGCAGTCTTCGCCGGCCGCTGCGGGCGGGCAGCATCCGGCACGTCCCCTTCCTGCCGTGCGCGGCCTCAGGAGGCAACATGCTCATCGCTACAACGGCGAAGGTGCCTCGGTGCACCGGTGGTCCGAGGCGGAGAAGGCTGAGCCGGGCGGCGCGCCCCGCCGCACCGTGCCGGGCCTCGAAGAGGGGCTCGGCAGCGTCGGACGGACGTTGACGTGATCATGGAAAGGGCACACCGATGACGCACAGGATTCGGCACGGCTCGGGCGCCAAGGGCCCCGACGAGCTGCGGCAGCAGATCGAGCAGACCAGGCACCAACTCGGGCACGCCGTGGCCCAGTTGGTCGAGAAGGCCGATGTCAAGGGGCGGGCCCGGGTGCGGGCCGCCGACCTGAAGGACAAGGCCGGCGCCATGACCGTACAACTGCGTGCGAGCGCCGCCCAGGCCGGCCATGACATGCAGGGCAAGGCCGCCAAGGCGGGGCACGCCGTGCAGGGCAGGGCCGCTCAAGCGGGGCACGCGGTGCAGGGCAGGGCCGCTCAAGCGGGGCACGCGGTGCAGGGCAGGGCGGCCAGTGCCGGGCACGCCGTGCAGGGGCGGGCCGGGCGTGCGGGGCATGCCGTGCAGGGCGCCGTTCCGCAGCCGATGCGCGGCGCGCTGCGCACGGGCATGCGGCACCCGGGTCCGATCATCGCCGTGGGCGTGCTGGGCGCCGCCGCGGTGACCGCCGGTATCGCCTGGCGCAGGATGCATCACCACTGACGCGGCCTCGCCCCAGGGTCCACCCTCTCACCGACAACTGTGTCCGCCTGGACAAAAAAAGTTTTCGGTGGGAGGGTGGACGCATGCTGGACGTGACCGTGATCGAGGACCCCGAGGCGGCGGCGGTGTCGCTGGACCCCGTGCGGGCCCGGCTGCTCGCCGAGCTGGCCGCCGGACCCGCGTCGGCGGCGATGCTCGCCGGCAAGGTCGGACTGCCCCGGCAGAAGGTGAACTACCACCTCAAGACGCTGGAGCGGCACGGCCTGGTCGAGCTCGCCGGAGAGCGCCGCAAGGGCAACGTCACCGAGCGGCTGATGCGCGCGACCGCCGCGTCGTACGTCATCTCGCCGGCCGCGCTGCCCGCCGTGCAGCCGGACCCGGACCGCTTCCGCGATCAGCTTTCCGCGCGCTGGCTGCTCGCGCTCGGCGCCCGCCTGGTGCGGGACGTCGGCGCGTTGATCACCGGGGCCGCGAGAGCCAGGAAGCAGCTGGCGACCTACGCCCTGGACGGGCAGGTCCGCTTCGCCTCCGCCGCCGACCGCGCTGCCTTCGTGCAGGAGCTGACGGCGGGCGTGAGCGCGCTGATCCGCAGGTACGACGCCCCCGACGCCGAGGACGGCCGCGACCACCGGATCGTCGTCGCCCTCCACCCCGCGGTCAAGGACCAGCCGCCCGCCGAAAGCTGAGCAGGAGCCCCGCCATGTCCAAGGAATTCGAGATCGTCCGCGAGTTCGAGGTCGATGTCCCGCCCGAGAAGGTGTGGGAGGCCGTCACCACCGGTACCGGTGGCTATCTGTGGCCCATGGACCCGCCCGAGCCGCGGGAGGGCGGTCAGGGGCCCTTCGGGTCGACGGTCACCGCCTGGGATCCGCCCCGCCGCTACACCAACCGCAGCGAGGACGTCGGCTTCCCGACGCAGTCCGTCAACCAGCTCGACTACACCATCGAGCCCCGCGACGAGGGCCGCCGCGCCTGGGTGCGCTATGTGCACAGCGGCATCTTCACCGACGACTGGAACAACCAGTACGACGGCGCGAGCAAGCACACGAACTTCTATCTGCACACCCTGTGCGAGTACCTCACGCACTTCGCACCCCGGCCGGTCACCTTCGCCCAGCTGAACGGGCCCGCCGGCTCGGCGACCCCGCGGGCGCTCGCCGCCGTCGGCCACGCCCTCGGCCTGGCCGACGACGCGGCCGCCGGCACCAGGACCGGCGTCCGGGGACCCGGCGGGCGGACCCTGGACGCCGTGCTCGACTACCGGAACCCGTACTTCATCGGGCTGCGCACCGACAACGCGCTCATCCGCTTCTTCGGGCGCGGCCACTGGGGCGCCCCGCTCGGCATCAGCGTGCACGACTTCGCGCCGGACGCCGACGCCCAGGCGAACGAGGCCGCCTGGCAGGACTGGCTGAACGGCGTGTTCAGCCAGTCCTGAGCCGGACGACGATCACGGCCGCAAGCGCAGCACCTGCGGGTCGTGGTCGCTGATCTGGTCGTGGAACTCCGAGTTGACGTGCACGCTGTCGTACTCGAAGTCGCAGCCGCGCCGGATCGCCGGGCTGATCAGGATCTGGTCGAGGACCTGCTCGTTGCCCTGGTAGTCGTAGGTGTAACGCTCGCTCCTCGGCAGCGACTTGATCGCCGACCACAGCTCGCCGTCACCCTCGAGGATCTTCGCGGTCTCGGAGAACTCGAAGTCGTTCATGTCACCGAGCGCGATGACGTTCGCGTTCTTCTGGACGTCCAGGATGCTCTTGACGAACGCGTTCACCTCGGTCGCCTGGGCATGGCGCTGGATCTCCGAGCTGCGCACCGGCGGCTGGTACTGCGAGGCCAGACCCTGGTCGCCGCCCTTGGAGTTGAGGTGGTTGGCGATCACGAACACCGTCTTGCCGCGGAAGACGAACTCACCGGCCAGCGGCTTGCGGCTGTTGGTCCAGGCCGCGTTCGCCGGGTCGATCCGGCCCGGGGAGGCCGTCAGCTCGGCCTTGCCGTTCACCTTCGTGACACCGACCGCCGTGGTGGAGTCGCCGCCCGCGCGGTCCACGAAGGACACCCGCTCGGGGTTGAAGAGGAACACCTGGCGGATGTTGCCGCCCGGCTCGCCACCGTCCTGGTCGTTGACCGGGTTGATCGAACGCCATGCGTACTTCGGGCCGCCCGCCGCGACGATCGCGTCGATCAGCTTGTTCACGGTCCCGCTCGCGTCGACCGTGCCGTCGTCCTTGGCGCCGTTGTCGTCCTGGATCTCCTCCAGGGACACGATGTCCGGCGACTGCAGGTTGTTCACGATCGCGGCGGCGTGCTTGTCGAAGGTGGCGTCCGACGGGTCGAGGTTCTCGACGTTGTAGGTCGCGACCGCCAGCTCGCGGCTCGACTGCTTGCGCGTCGTCTCGCGCTCCAGGCCGCCGCTCTCGAGCGTGCCGAGCTTGCTCGCGACCAGGGTGTAGCCGCCGAACTGGTTGAAGTCCAGCGGGCCGGTGGTGGTGCCCTCCAGGGTGTCGCCGACGTCGGCCTTCGGGAAGTCGGCGGTGGCACCCAGCGACTGGATCTGCAGCCGGCCGGTGTTCTGCGAGTCGTAGGAGCCGTAGACCGTGCCGCCGCGGCGGTTGCGGTGCTCCCACGGCTTCACGGTGACCCACAGCTCGCTGTAGGGGTCGGTGGCGGTGACCACGCGGGTGTCGGCCACCTGGACGTTCATGCCCTCCAGGGACTCGTAGTAGTCCAGGGCGTACGTCGACGGGTCCAGGGTGAGGCCGCCCACCGAGCCGCTCGCGGCGGTGTCGCCGGCGGGGGCGTACTCGTCCGGGACGGAGTCCTCGTCGATGACGACCGGCGCCGGGACCGCGTTGCCGCTGGAGACGGTGGTGACCGCCGGCTTGGTGATCTCCGTGACCGACTGGTTGCCCGAGGAGGTGCCGCCCGGGACGTACTCGGAGACCGTGCCGGTCACCGTGACCGAGTCGCCCACCGCGACCTTCGGCGTGGAGCTGGTGAAGACGAACACGCCCTCGCTGGTGGCCGGATCGTCGTCCGGGTTCGGGTCCTGGAGCCAGAAGCCTCTGGACGAGCCGTACGTACGCGTGGCCGTGACGATGCCGGGCACGTCCGTCACCTTCTGCCCGGCGAACGGGGACGTCCGGGTCGTGCCCTGGATGTCGTGGATGCGCACCGTGTCGGCGTGCGCGGGGGAGGTGAGGACGACGGCGGACGCCGCGCTGCAGACGGCGGCGACGGTGAGCGCGGCGAGGCGCGCGGAAGACCTGCTCGGCAAGGGTTCCCTCCGGGGACATACGTGAACGCCGGGACGAGGGTGGAACGGGAGCGTGTGGGGGTCGTAGCCCTCCGTGACACGCGTAGAGCCGAGTGAACAGTTGTCCCCCGAACTTCTACGCGCGTCAATCTCCTGCCTGGCGTGGGGAGTTGTCAAGGTTTCGGCCATGTACGGCCGTTGACGGGGAGATGAACCGGGCGGCATGGGGCGAAATCCGTCTAGGCTGAGCGGCTGAGCCCGTTCACGGTCCGAGGAGAACCAGCCGATGTCAGACAGCTCCCCCCTGCCGCCCGTACGGCTGCACCCCGAAGCGGAGCTGGCACGCGCCGCGCTGTCCACGCCGTTGCTCTCCCGCGCCGCCCGCCTCGCCCGCTGGGCCGGACCCGACACCCGCGTGGACGCCGGTGGCGGACTGGCCGAGGAGCAGCTTCCGGCCGCCGCCGAACTGCTCGGACTGAGCGGCGACGACGCCGCCGCGTACGCCAGTGAGGCCTGGCGGGCCGCCGTGGACGCCGGACTGGTCGAGATCGTGGACGAGGAGGCCGGGACCGTCCGGCCCGGCGAGGAGCTGAAGCTGCTCACCGGTGGCTCCCCGGCCGATGTGCTCGCCGTGTGGCTCGCCGCGCTGGAGACCGTCATCGCCGACGCGAGCGTGCCCGATCTGGATGACCTGGTCGACGCCCTGGACGAGGGCGGCGCGATCGATTTCTCGTCACTCGACTGGGATCCGCAGGCCGAGGCGGACTTCCTCGACGGCGTCCTCGGCAACCTCTATCTGCTGACGGTGAGTGAGGACGGTCCCGGGGGCGGCCCGGTGCCGCTGCCCGCCCTGGCCGCCTCGATGCTCGTCCCCGACGACATGGGCGAGCCCACCAACGACGTCCTGGAGCAGGTCTCCGACGCGATGATGCGGCTCGACGGCCAGTTCCGCACCCTGGAGCCGACCGGGCTCGTGGAGTACCAGCCGGTGGACGAGGCCCTCATGGCCGACGCCGATGAGGAGCCCGCGGCGCCGGTGGACGACACCGACGTCTCCCGCTACGGCATGGTCCGGCTCACCCCGCTCGGTGTGTACGGGCTGCGGGCACGGCTGCTGGAGGCCGGCTTCCAGGCCCCAGCCGTAGGTGAACTCGCCGACAAGGGTGCGGACGCGTTGCTCGACGGTACGGCGGGGTTCGGTCAGGCGGCCGCCCGCGCCGAGATCGAGCAGTGGCTGACGCGGCGTGAAGCCCTGGCGGCCGCACGGGAGTTGCTGGCCGCGGCGCGGGGCGCGGACGCGGGTGCGCCGCTGCGCAGGCTGCGCTGTCAGCAGGCGCTGTCTCTGGTGGGCGCGGAGGCGGAGCCGGCGCTCCGGGAGGTGCTGGACGACCCCGAACTGGGCGGCCTGGCGCGGGTGTGGCTCAGCGAACGGGGCGCCGCCGGGGTGCCGGCGCCGTCCGAGGAACTGGTGTTCTGGCTGACCATCGACACGGTCGCCGCGCAGCTTCAGGCCGAGGGGAACTCCGAGGAGCTCCAGGCGCTGGTGGAAGGGCTGGCGGCGCAGCATAGCGGGTTCTTCTCGGCGGCCTGGCGGGTGGAGCATCCGGCCACCGCCGATGTGCTGGAGGCGATGGGGCGGCTGCACCCGGACAAGAAGGTGGCGAAGGAGGCGCGGAAGGCCGCGTTCAAGGCGCGGTCGCAGCACGGGGGTTGAGCATGTGCGGAGAGCCCCGTCCAGCACGACGGCCAGGTCTGGTTCTACGACCCGAGTCGCCGCACGCTGACGCTCAAGGTGCTGTTCGGCGTGAACCCGGAACCGGGCAAGGACGGCGCCTTCGACGGCCCGGACAACATCACCGTCTCCCCGTACGGCGGCCTGGTCATCGCCGAGGACGGCGAAGGTGTCCAGCACCTGTTCGGCGCCACCGACAGCGGCCGCACCTACCCGATCGCCCGCAACGAGCTGAACATCGGCACCGCGGACGCCCTGGAATACAGCGAGTTCACCGGCGTCACCTTCTCGCCCGACGGCACGACCCTGTTCGCCAACATCCAGACGCCGGGCGTCATGCTGGCGATCACGGGCCCGTGGAAGCGGCAGAAGCGTGGCTGAGAATCCGCCCGCGCATCAATCCATGCGCTCGTCCCGCGGCCACCCTCCTCGAAACGGCCCGCGCCAGCCGCCGGCCGTGGCAGGCCTGAGCGCCATTCGCCGCACTCGACACGGCATCTCGCCTTAGATCACAAATTAGTACGTTCTGTGCATATATTTCTCACGCTGAGTAGTCGAAAGAGAGCTTCTCGGCTCAGGTGAGAAAGGGTCATTCCATGCGCAACTTTCAACGCGCAGCGCTCGTGGCCGCAGTGGTCACGGGGCTGTCCGCCCTTGGCGCCGGCACCGGCTTCGCCGACGGCAGAGACGGTCCGCAGCAGGTCTCGGCGGTGGCCTCCGCGCAGGCCACCGCCGTGGTCACGTGGGGTGCAACGCCCAGCGAATCGCACTCCGACTCGCAGTCCGGCACCCACTCCGACGCGCAGTCGGCCTCGCAGTCGGGCTCGGACTCCGACGCGCAGTCCGATGCGCAGTCCGGCCCCCAGGCTGACTCCCAGTCCGCCTCACACGCGGCTCCGCCGGCGACCAAGCCGACGAAGCAAGACCACAAGAAGCCGACGGAGCAAGACCACAAGAAGCCGACGGAGCAAGACCACAAGGGTGCCGGGAAGAAGCCCGGGCAGAAGCCTTCGAAGCCCCAGCACGAGCAGAAGCCCTCCAAGCAGGAGCATCAGCAGAAGCCTTCGGAAGCGAAGCCTGATCACAAGCAGTCGGCGGGGAAGCCGGACCACAAGAACCAGGGTGGGAAGGGCGAGCACAAGCACGAGGGCGGGAAGGGCGAGCACAAGCACGAGGGCGGGAAGAACGAGCACAAGCAGCACGGCTCGGCGCACATCCACAAGCACCCGGCGGGAAAGCACGAGCACCACGGGCAGGCCGTGAAGCACCCTCACAGGCACCACGCAGAAGAGCAGACCGAGCAGCAGCAGGCCGCGACGGTCAGCGACGAGGACGAAAGTGCTGATGACTTCTGGTCCCACGCTCTGGCCTACCTGCTGGCGACGGTTGATTGAGGAACCGGATCACGGGGCGGGGAGCACGGTGGCGCAGGACGCCACGGGAGTCTGAGGCGGCGGCCGTCGGCGGGCGGGGCCATGATGGCGGTGTGCCCTGCCCCTCGACGCCCGGTGCGGCCGGAGCGTTCGGCCGGCTCGAGTCGGCCCCCACGCCCCGGACCTCCGTGTCGTGGCTTCCCCCGGCCGAACTCTGGCCCGTCATCCAGCGCATTCGCGCCGCGCACGACCCGCAGATCCGTCGCTGGCCACCCCATGTGAACCTGGTCTTCGGTTTCGTACCGGAGGAGGACTTCCCGGTGGCGCTCCCGCTGCTGGCCGCTGCGGCGGCGGAGTGCGAGCCCTTCGACATCCGGCTCAGCGGGGTCCACGCCTTCCGCCATCGGTCCTACGCCACCGTGTGGCTCGACCCCGCCGCGGCCGGCCTCGCACCCTGGACGGAGCTCCGGCGAGCGCTGGCGGAGCCCTTCCCCTCCTGTACGGAGCGCTTCCCGCGTTTCACCCCGCATCTCTCGCTGGGACGCACCCGTGTCCCGCGTGTCCTTACGGCCGAATGTGCCGCCCGGCTCGGCGTGCTGCACGCGCGTGTGGCCGAGATCGACGTGCTCTCCCGCCGCGGTGACGGCCCCATGCGGTCCCGGGCCACCATCGACCTGGGCACCGGCGCCGTACGCCACCACTGACGCCGCCTTGCCCTTGCCTGACCTGCTGGTTGAGGGGAGGGTGGAGCCGCGTCCGCGGTGCGGACGAGAACGGGAACGAGCGGGGAGTGACGGGATGCCGCAGGTGAGACCCATGCGCGCGGACGCTCGGCGCAACTACGAGCGGTTGCTGAAGGTGGCGGCGGAGGCCTTCGCCGAGCATGGGGAGAACGCGTCGCTCGACGACATCGCCAAACGGGCGGGCGTCGGCTCGGGCACGCTCTACCGGCACTTTCCGACGCGGCAGAAGCTGCTGGAGGCCGCGTACGTGGACCGGATCGAGGCGCTGGGGACGCGCGCCGGAGAGCTGGGGCGGGGGCTGCCGCCGGGGGCGGCGCTGATGGAGTGGCTGAACGAGCTGTGTGTCGCCTCGCTTCAGGTGCGCGGGATGAAGGCGCTGCTGGGCAAGGCGGTCACGGACGGCGACGCGGCAGCGCTCACGGCGTGCGGGTCCGTGGTGCAGGGCGCGGTGGGCCCGCTGGTGCGGGCCGCGCAGGCGGAGGGCACCGTGCGGGCCGACCTCGAGCCGATCGAACTGCTCCGGCTGGTCCACGGGGTGGCCACGGCGGTGGAGCTGGCGGACGGTGAGGGGCCGCAGATCCGGCGTTACTTGACGCTGCTGGTGGAGGGACTGCGGCCGTAGACCGGGAAATTACAGGGCCCTTGAGCCTGGTTCCGCCATGTTCCGCACGGTCCGGGCCTTCACGAAGTCGCCCATCGCCGTCATGTCCCACTCGCCGGAGAACTGGCGGATGAGCTTGGCCATCATCACGCCGGTCTGGGGCTCGGCGTGGGTGAGATCGAAGCGGACCAGCTCCTCGCCCGTGGCCGCGTCCACCAGGCGGCAGTAGGCCTTGGCGACCTCGGTGAACTTCTGGCCGGAGAAGGAGTTCACCGTGAAGACCAGGCCGGTGACCTCCTGGGGCAGGCGGCCGAGGTCGACGGTGATCACCTCGTCGTCGCCTCCGCCCTCACCCGTCAGATTGTCCCCGGAGTGCCGGATCGCGCCGTTCAGGATCGTCAGCTTGCCGAAGTAGCAGCTGTCGAGGTGGTTGCGCTGGGGGCCGTAGGCGATGACCGAGGCGTCCAGGTCGATGTCCCTGCCCCGGAACGCCGGTTCCCAGCCGAGCCCCATCTGCACCTGGGAGAGCAGCGGCCGGCCGCCCTTGACCAGGGACACGGTCTGGTTCTTCTGGAGGCTGACCCGGCCTTTGTCGAGGTTGATCTTTCCGGCACCCGGAGCGGGAGCGGCGGGCGGCGCCGGGGGAGCGGACACCGGCGGGGCGGGCGGGGTCTGCAGCGGGGGAGCGGGCGGGGAGACCGGGACCTGCATGGTGGGTGCCGGCGGGGGGACCGGGGCCTGCATGGTGGGCGCCGGGGGAGCCGCAGGCTGTGGCGGCCTCGCGGGCTCCTCCACCGTCACACCGAAGTCGGTCGCGATGCCGGCCAGTCCGTCGGCGTACCCCTGGCCGACGGCGCGGGCCTTCCAGGCGCCGCCCCGGCGGTAGATCTCCACGACGACCAGCGCCGTCTCCGTGCCGAGCTGCGGCGGGGTGAACGTGGCCAGCACCGGGCCGTCCGCGTCGCGGATCGTGGCCGTCGGCTCGATGCCCTGGAAGGTCTGGCCGGCCGCGTCCGGGCTGGCCGTGACCACGATCTTCTCGATGTCCGGCGGGACGGCGGCGGTGTCGACCGTGATCGCGTCAGGGGCCGCGCCGCCACCCGACGCGTAGCTCACGCCGGGGCCCGTCGGCTGGTTGTAGAAGATGAAGTCGTCGTCCGAGCGCACCTTGCCGTCGGCGGTGAGCAGCAGGCCCGACACATCGAGCCGCACCGGCGCGGCCACGTCCACCGTGACACGGGCGGCCGACAGAGGGATGTTCGAGCCAGGGGTCATAGCTGTCATGCCGGGTGAACGAACGACACCGCTTTACCGTTCCCTTACCCGCCCCCCAATCGGGTCGGGGCCCGGACCCCGAGTCCGCTCAGGGCCCGACCCCGAGTCCGCTCAGGGCACGACCACGATCTTCCGCCCCACCCCCGCCGCGAACTGCTCCAGCGCCTGCGGGTACCGCTCCAGCGGGATCCGGTCGCTGATGAACACCTGCGGATCCAGCACCCCGTTCGCGAACAGCTCGGCCGCACGCTCGAAGCTGTGCAGGACGGCCATCGAACCGGTGATCGTGATCTCCTGGTTGTAGATCCGGTACGGATCGATCGTCACCCGGGTCGCGTAGTCGGCCACGCCGAACTGCAGAAACGTGCCCGCCTTCGCCACCCGGTCCAGGCCGTCCTGGATCGCGGCGGCGTTGCCGGTCGCGTCCACGACCACGTCCCAGCCCTGCGGGCGGTCCAGTTCGTCCGCGCTGCCCGCCGCGGCCGAGACGCCGAGCAGGCGGGCCGTCTCCAGGCGCGCCGGGTTCACGTCGACCATGTCCACGCTCGCCGCGCCCGTTCGCTTGGCCAGCTCGAGCATCATCAGGCCCATGGTCCCGGAGCCGTAGACCAGCACGTGGGCGCCCAGGCGGGACCGCAGGACGTCGTAGCCGCGCACCGCGCACGACAGGGGCTCCACCAGCGCCGCGTCCTGCGTGCGGACGTGTTCCGGCAGCTTCACGCAGTTCGCCACCGGGGCGACCGCGTACTGTGCCGCGCCGCCCGCCGTCGTCACGCCGATCGCGGCCCACCGTTCGCACAGGTTGTTGTGGCCGGTGCGGCAGTAGCGGCACTCGTAGCAGTACAGCGAGGGGTCCACGGCCACCCGGTCGCCGATCGCGACCTCGGTGACCTGGCTGCCGACGCCGACCACCTCGCCCGCGAACTCGTGTCCGGGGACGATCGGCAGCTTGGGCGCGAACTCGCCCTGGAGGATGTGCAGGTCGGTGCCGCACAGGCCGCAGGCCGCCACCTCGACGACGACCTCGCGCGGGCCCGGCGTCGGGTCCGGCACCTCGGTGACGACGGCGCGGCCCACGGACTCGATGACGGCGGCCTTCATTTCACGGCTCCCAACGACAGGCCCTGGACCAGCTTGTCCTGGGCGGCGAACCCCGCGGCGAGCACCGGCAGGGAGATGACGAGCGACGCGGCGCACACCTTGGCCAGGAACAGACCCTGGCTGGTGATGAAGCCGGTCAGGAAGACGGGCGCGGTCTCGGCGACCACGCCCGTGAGGACCCGGGCGAACAGCAGCTCGTTCCAGCTGAAGATGAAGCAGATCAGGGCCGTCGCCGCGATCCCGGGCAGGGCGATCGGGGCCACCACGCGCGCGAGGATCGTCGGCAGACGGGCGCCGTCCACGCGGGCCGCCTCGATGACGGCGACCGGGACCTCGGCGAGGAAGGACTGCATCATCCACACCGCGATCGGCAGGTTCATGGAGGTGTAGAGGACGACCAGGAGCCAGATGTTGTCGAGCATCCCGGCGTTCTTGGCGAACAGGTAGATCGGCAGCAGGCCCGCCACGGCCGGCAGCATCTTCGTGGACAGGAAGAAGAACAGCACGTCCGTCCACTTCTTCACCGGCCGCACGGACAGCGCGTACGCCGCCGGGAGGGCCAGCAGCAGGACGCACAGCGTGGAGGCCACCGACGCCACCGTGGAGTTGATCAGCGCGGGCCAGGGGCTCGGCCCGCCGCCGCTGCCGAAGAACTCGCGGTAGCCGTCGAGTGTCAGCGACGCCGCGAAGGACGGCGGGTTGGTCGCCGCGTCCGCCTCGGAGTGGAAGGACGTCAGGGCCATCCAGGCGATCGGCAGGAAGAACACGATCCCGGCCAGCCAGGCCACCAGGCCCAGCCCGTTCCGGCGCAGTACGGCGTTCATGCGCGGGACACCTCCTCGCGGAACAGGGACGACACCACGCGCAGGGCGAAGGTCGCGATGATGATCGAGCCGATGACGACCAGGACGCCGGCGGCCGAGGCGAGGCCGTTCTCGTGGGCCTGGTAGAAGCTCTGGTAGACGGTGTAGGGAAGGTTCGCCGTCCCCAGTCCCCCCGATGTGATCGTGAAGACCGCGTCGAAGTTCTGGACGATGTAGATCGAGCCCAGCAGGGCACCGAGCTCCAGGTAGCGGCGCAGGTGGGGCAGGGTCAGATGGCGGAAGATCTGCCAGTCGTTCGCGCCGTCGACCCGCGCGGCCTCGATCTGCTGCTGGTCGCGGCTCTGCAGGCCGGCGAGCAGGATCAGCATCATGAACGGTGTCCACTGCCACACCAGGGAGGCCTCGACCGCGAGCAGCGGGGTGTGGGAGATCCAGTCGGGCTGTGGGCCACCCACATAGTGCAACAGCCCATTGAGCAGGCCGTATTCAGGGTTGTAGAGCACATGCTTCCAGAGCAGGGCGGCGGCGACCGGCACCACCAGGAAGGGCGCGATGAGCAGGGTGCGCACGACGCCCCGGCCGCGGAACCTCCGGTCCAGCAGCAGCGCCAGTGCCAGCCCCAGCACCAGGCTGGCCAGCACCACCGCCACCGTGAGCAGCACCGTCGTCCACACCGAGTGGCGCAGGCCGGCGTCGGTCAGCACCTGGCGGTAGTTGTCGAGACCGGTGAAGTGCCGGGCTTTGGGGTAGAGGGCGTTCCAGTCGAAGAAGGAGATCACCAGCGTGGCCACGAACGGCAGCTGGGTCACGGCGATCATGAAGACGAGGGCCGGCAGCAGCGGGGCCCGGGTGGCCCAGGCGCGCAGCCGGGCCGAGGGTGGTTTCACCATGCGCGTGGGGGCGGCCGCGAGGGGGGCCGTGGTCGTCGCTGTCATCGTCCCTCGTACTCCTTGGAGATCTTCTCGGCGAGCGCCTGCGAGTTCTTGAGGGCCGAGTCGACGGACTGGCGTCCGGCGATGGCCGCGCTGATCTCCTGGGAGACCTTGGTGCCGAGGTCGGTGAACTCGGGGATGCCGACGAACTGGATGCCGGGCGCGGGCCGCGGCTGCACGCCGGGGTCGTCCGGACGGGCGCTCTCGATGGCCTCCTTGGTCATCTCCTGGAAGGACGCGGCCGACGCGCGGTAGTCGGCGTTCTCGTACGTCGACGCCCGCTTGCCCGCCGGCACGTTCGACCAGCCGCTGGTGTCGCCGACGAGCTGCTCGTAGCCCTTGCCGGAGGCCCAGGAGACGAACTTCCAGGCCTTGTCGGGATTGCGGGAGGCCTTCTGGATGCCCCAGGCCCAGGTGTAGAGCCAGCCGGAGGACCCGGTCCGCTCCACCGGTGCGGGGGCGTACCCGAGCTTGCCCCTCACCGGGGAGTTCGCCGCCTCCAGCAGACCGGCCGCGGAGGTGGCGTCGTACCACATGGCGACCTTGCCCTGGGTCATGTCGTTCAGACACTCGGCGAACCCGGACTGCGCAGCACCGGACTCGCCGTGGGCGCGGACGAGGTCGACATAGAACTTTGTCGCCTTCTCGAACTCCGGGGAGTCCAGGTGGGCCTTCCAGTGCTTGTCGAACCAGGTGCCGCCGAAGGTGTTCACGACCGTCGTCAGCGGGGCCATCAGCTCGCCCCAGCCCGGCAGCCCGCGCAGGCAGATGCCCCGCATGCCGGGCTGCGCGCCGTCCGCCCGTGCGGCCAGGTCGGCGACCTGCTGCCAGGTGGGGTGGGCCGGCATGGTGAGGCCCTTCGCCGCGAACACGTCCTTGCGGTACATGAGGAAGGAGGACTCGCCGTAGAAGGGCTGCCCGTAGAGCTTGCCGTCGTCGCCGGTGAGGGACTGGCGCATCGGCTTCAGGACGTCCTGCTCGTCGTACGCCGGGTCCTTCGCGACGTACGGGTTCATCTCGTGCAGCCAGCCGTTGCGGGCGTAGATCGGTATCTCGTAGTTGGAGAGGGTGGCCACGTCGTACTGGCCGGCCTGGTTGGCGAAGTCCTGGCTGATCTTGTCGCGGACGTCGTTCTCGGGCAGGACGGTGAAGTTGACCCTGATGCCCGTCTCCTTGGTGAAGTGGGCGGCGGTCAGCTTCTGCAGCTCGGTCATCTGGGGGTTGTTGACCATCAGGACGTTGATGGAGTCGCCGCCGGAACCGGTCCCGCCCGCACCGGCCCAGCAGCCGGAGAGCAGCGGGGCGAGCAGCGTCCCTGCGGCGGCCATGGCGAGCGTGGCTCGCGGCCTCCGTCGGCTCGGGATACGCATGGATCGCTCCTGGATATATAGGGATATAAGGGGCGTTCGGAGGTGTGGAACACCCCCCGGGGGGAGTGAGATGGACTGTCAGACCCGGATGACCTGCGGGCCCAGCAGGGAGTAGCGGTGGGCCTCGGAGGCCGGGAGCTGGGTGCTCGTCACGATCGCCTCCAGCGCGCCGATCTCGGCGAACCGGCAGAAGCTGACCGCACCGAACTTGGTGTGCACGCCCACGAACACGGTGCGGCGCGCGGCCCGGATGGCCTGCGCCTTGACCTCGCTGACCGCCGGGTCCGGCGTGGTCAGTCCGTGCTCGCGGGAGATGCCGTTGGCGCCGATGTAGGCGAGGTCGAGGACGAAACCGGCGAGCATCTTCGTCGTCCAGTGGTCGACCGTGGCCAGTGTGCCGGCGCGCACCCGGCCGCCCAGCAGCAGCACGGAGATCTGCTCGGCCTCCGCCAGGGCACCCGCGACCGGCAGGGACGCGGTGACCACGGTCAGCGGCCGGTCGGCCGGCAGGGCCTCGGCGATGAGCTGCGGGGTGAAGCCCTCGTCCACGAAGACCGTCTCCGCATCCCCGAGCAGCCCGGCCGCCGCGGCCGCGATCCGGCGCTTCTCGGGCACATGGCTGGTGGCGCGGAAGGCGAGCGTCGTCTCGAAGCCGGCGCTCTCCACCGGATAGGCGCCGCCGTGCGTCCGGCGGACCAGACCGTGGTCCTCCAGGGCGCGCAGATCGCGCCGGATGGTCTCCTTGGCCACGCCCAGTGCGGCGGCGAGCGCGGTGACGTCGACCGCGCCGCTCGCGCGAGCGGCCCGCACGATCTCGCGCTGACGTTCTTCCGCCGTCCTCGTGCTCATGGTGCCGCCCACCTTCCCACGGAACTGCCCGTTCGGGCCCTTGGGGAAAGTTTCTACCGGGGGTGTGCGCCGCTGACCAGGCCTGTTGGGGGCCCGATACTGCCCGGGTGGGCCCGTTCGCCGGACGGGCTGCCCGGCGCGGACCTGCACCGCCGGGCGGGGCGGGGTGGGAGCGGGCGCCGCCGATGCCCGAATGGGGCGGCGGGCGGGCCCGTTCGGTGCCCGCCCGCGCGCGTGGGGGATCTTTTTCGGCCGCCAGAGGGCTCAAAACCGCTCGGAAACCGTTCGGAAACCGTTTGGCGATTCGCCCGGAACCGGAGAGCTCAGTACGGCCAGATCGGTGGGTCGTTCACGAAGTGCCCGCCGAGGTGGCTGTGTGCCGGGTTGTCCGGGTCCAGCTCGCCCTGCTCGGCGATCAGCTTCTCCGCGTACGGCTCGGAGTCGTCCCGCGGCTCGTAGCCGAGCGCTCGCGCGCCGGTCAGGTCCCACCACAGGCGCGTGTTGGCGGAGGAGCCGTAGACGACCGTGTGGCCGACGTTCTCGGCGGTCAGGGCGGCATGGAAGAGGCGGGCGCCGTCGGCCGGGCTCATCCACACCGAGAGCATGCGCACGCTGGTCGGCTCCGGGAAGCAGGAGCCGATGCGCACGGACACGGTCTCCAGGCCGTGCTTGTCCCAGTACAGCTGGGCGAGATCCTCGCCGAAGGACTTGGACAGGCCGTAGAAGGTGTCCGGGCGGCGCGGGGTGTCGACCGGGATCGGCGGCTCGCCCGGGCGCGGGGCCGGGGTGAAGCCGACGGCGTGGTTGGAGGAGGCGAAGACGATCCGGGGCACGCCCTCCCCGCGGGCGGCCTCGTAGAGGTTGTAGGTGCCCTCGATGTTGGACCTGAGGATCTTCTCGAAGGGGGCTTCCAGGGAGATGCCCGCGAGGTGGAGCACCGCGTCCACGCCCCGCACCGCCTCGCGCAACGCCTCCCTGTCGGCGAGGTCGGCGGTGATCGCGTCCGGCTCGCCCTCGACGGGCCGCACGTCGAGCAGGCGCAGCGTGTAGCCGTACTCCGGCAGCAGGGACCGCATCAGGGTGCCGAGCCCGCCGGCGGCGCCGGTGAGCAGGATGGTGCGGGGAGCGGGCATCCGTGGTCCTCCTTGTGGCCGCTATTCACATACGTGGACACGCTAGAGATGTCGCGCGTGCACCGTCAAGTGTCCCGTGTGGCCGGCGAATTCGCGCCGCGGGTCGGAGCTGCGCCTGCTTGACCTGCCGCAAGAGGGGCCCGTAGCGTGGACGCGTTCAGAAATATGGACGTGGATCAGAAGCGTGGATCGCAAACACGCGTCGGCGTGTCCCAAGGGAGAGCCCGTGACGCCAGCCCCTCTCACCGAACGTCTCAGCGAACCGCGCGGGCCGCTCTTCTTCCCCGTCACGGCCTACGGCCCCGATGGCGCACTCGACCTCGATGTCTACCGCACGCATGTGAGCCGTGGTGTCGCGGCCGGGGCCGCCGCCGTGTTCGCCTGCTGCGGCACGGGCGAGTTCCACGCGCTGCTGCCGGAGGAGTTCGAGACCTGCGTCCGGGTGGCCGTGGAAGCGGCCGAGGGACGCGTCCCGGTCGTCGCGGGCGCCGGCTACGGCACCGCGCTCGCCGTCCGCTACGCGCGCCTCGCCGCGGCGGCGGGCGCCGACGGCCTCCTCGCCATGCCGCCGTATCTCGTGCTCGCCGGCCAGGAGGGGCTGCTGCGGCACTACCGCGAGATCGCCGCGGCCACCGCTCTTCCGGTGATCGTCTACCAGCGGGACAATGCCGTCTTCACCCCGCGGACGGTGGTGGAACTCGCCCGCACCGAGGGGATCGCGGGCCTCAAGGACGGCCTCGGCGACCTCGACCTGATGCAGCGGATCATCAGCGCCGTACGCACCGAGGATCCCGGTGACTTCCTGTACTTCAACGGCCTGCCCACCGCCGAGCAGACCCAGCTCGCCTACCACGCCCTCGGCGTCACCCTGTACTCCTCGGCCGTCTTCTGCTTCGCCCCCGAGATCGCCCTCGCCTACCACCGCGCTCTGACCGTGGGCGACACGGCGACCCTGCGGCGCCTCCTGGACGGCTTCTACCGCCCGTTCGCGGAACTGCGCGCCCAGGGCCGTGGCTACGCCGTCTCGCTCGTCAAGGCGGCCGTGCGGCTGCGCGGCCTGGACGTCGGCGAGGTCCGGCCCCCGCTGCACGAGCCGGCGGATGACCACGTCAAACAACTCGCCCAGCTGATCGAGCGGGGATACGAGCTGCTGGAGACGGACGCGTGAGACAGCGTCGGTCCGGCACGGGGCGGGTGTGGGTACGGCATCGGGGGTGGGGGCGTGAGGGGTCTTCGATCCCGGCGCTGGGGGTGCGGGCGTCGGTGCGGTCGGGGCGCGGGCGTCGGTTGACACGGCGGCGAGCGGGCCCCGGTGTGGCGTCGAGGAGGGGCGTGTGGGTGGGGCTCGGTGTGGATCGAGGGGCGGGCGTGTGAGCGTGTGTCCGTGTGGCTCGAAGGAGGGCGTGTGAAGGCGTCGGCGTTCGTCTATCCGTGGGACGTCAACGGGGACCCCGCGGCCCCGGCGCGCATCGCCGGGCTCGGTGTCGAGCAGGTGACCCTCGCCGCCGCCTACCACTCCACCCGCGCCCTGACCCCCCGCCACCCCCGCCACCGCATCGTCACCGCCGAGTACGCGGCCGTCCTCTACCCGGCGGGCGGGCGCTGGGCGGGCCGCGGACTCAGGCCGTACCCCGCCGGCCGCTGGGCCCCCGGTGACGCCTACGGCGAGGCCGCGCAGGCGCTGGCCGCGGCCGGGCTCGAGGTGCACACCTGGGTCGTCCTCGCCCACAACTCCCGCCTGGGCGCCGAACACCCGGACACCTCGGTGGTCAACGCCTACGGCGACCACTACCCCTGGGCGCCCTGCATCGCCCAGCCCGCCACGCGCGCGTACCTGGTCGACCTCGCCGCGGAGGCCGCCGTACGCCCCGGCGCGCACGGCACCGAGCTGGAGTCCCTCGGCTGGTACGGGCTGCAGCACCTGCACGCCCACGACAAGATCTCCGGGGTGGGGCTGGGAGAGGCGGGGCAGTACCTGATGGCCCTGTGCTTCTGCCCGTCCTGCCGCGCCGGGTACGCCGGACAGGACCTGGACCCGGACGAGCTGGCGGCCTCGGTGCGCACCGCGCTGGAGCCGCTGTGGCGGGGCGCGGCGGACGACGGGGGCTGGCCGACGGTCACGAAGCTGCTCGGCGAGGAGACGGCCGCCCGCACGCGCGCGTGGCGCGACGACACCGCCGGCACCCTCCAGGAGGAGGCCGTAGCCGCCGTACGGGCCGCCGCACCGGCCGGCTTCCAGGTGCTGATGCACGCCGACCCGGTCTCCTACCGCTGCGGCGCCAACGCCGGCGCCGACCCCGCCCGCGTCCTCTCGGTCACCGACGGCGTGGTGGTGCCGTGCACGGGCGGTACGGCCCTGCTGGCGCCCTTCGCCGAACACGCCGGGGAGCGGACGGTGCTGGCCGCCAACTTCACCGTCGTCACGGGGATGGGCGGCAGCCCCCGCACGCTCGCGGCGGACGCGGCACGCGCGCGTGCCCAGGGCGCGACCCAACTGCGGCTCTATCACGCGGGGTTGGCGTCGGACTCGGACCTCGCCGCGGTGCGCGAGGCGCTGCCCGCGCGCTGAACCGGCGAAGCCGCCGTACCGAGCAGGGCGACGCAGGCGCCCGGCCCGATGAGCTGGGCGACGGCCACCGCCACCACGTTTCCCGCAGTTCCCCGCTCCCCTTTGCGGCGCTCCCCATCCGCACCGATGAGTTTCCCCGGCTCGGCCGGTCAGCCCTTCGTACGAGGAGTGCACCAGCGAAGGAGTGAGCGATGACGACCATGGTCGACCTCGGCCCGCAGGCCAGGATCGTGGCGCGGCTCGTCGAGTCCGTGACCGACGAGCAGCTGCCCGCCCCCACACCGTGTCCGGACTGCGCGGTGCGGAATCTGCTGGGCCACCTCCACATGGTGTGCGTGGCCTTCCGTGACGCGGCCCGCAAGGACCTCGGTGCGACGACCGGCACCAGTCCGAACGCCGCCGTCCCGGACATCGGCCCCGACTGGCGCGGCGAGCTGCCCAAGGCGCTGGACGAGCTCGCCGACGCCTGGCGCGATCCGGACGCCTGGACCGGCATGACCCAGGCGGGCGGGGTGACCCTGCCCGGCGAGGTCGCCGGTGCCGTCGTCGCCGACGAACTGGTCATTCACGGCTGGGACCTGGCCCGCGCCACCGGCCGGTCCTACGCTCCCGACCCGGCCGCCCTGGACTCGGCCCACGGATTCCTCCTCGTCGCCGCCGAGGACCCGAACCGCGGAAACGGCCTCTTCGGCCCGGTCGTCCCGGTTCCGCAGGAGGCACCCCTGCTGGACCGGGCGGTGGGACTGAGCGGCCGGAATCCGGAATGGCACCCCTGGAAACCATCGATCGCTCACACCCGGTGACCCGCCCCGTCCCCTCGCCCCTCACCTTCCTTTGTCAGAAGCATTGACGAATCAGCGGCCCGCTCCTAGTTTCATCGCGTCGTACTTCGTACGTCATATATGAGACGCGATATGTGAGATCCGAGAGGGCCGCATGACCTCTGCCCCCACCCCGATCCCGTCCCGCACGCAGTACGTCCTGGACGCGATCAAACACCGCATCCTGACCGGGCGGCTGACCCCCGGTCAGGCCCTGGTCGAGACGGAACTGGCCGCGCAGTTCGGGGTGTCCAAGACCCCGGTGCGGGAGGCGCTGAAGACCCTCGCGGGGACAGGTCTCGTCGTGATGAACCAGTACAAGGGCGTCACGGTGCGCATGGTGGACGCGGACATGGCACGCGAGGTGTACGACGTGCGGCTGCTGCTGGAACCGGAGGCGCTGCGCAGGGCCGTCCGGCGGGGCGCCCCCCTCGACGCCGCGCGCGACGCGCTGACCCGCGCGGACCGCGCCGCCGACACCGCCGAACGCTCCCTCGCCAACCGGGAGTTCCACCGGGCGCTCTACCTGCCCTGCGGCAACCCGCTGCTGGGCCGGATGCTGGACGAGGTCCGCGACCAGGCGGCCCTGGTCTCCGCCGTCGCCTGGGCCGCCGACCCGTCCTGGGAGCGGGAGGCCGCCGAGCACCGGGAGATCCTGCGGCTGGCGCTCGACGGGGACGCCGACGGCGCCGCGAGCGCCCTGCACACCCACATCGCGTCCTTCGTCCGGCGCGCGTTCTGCTCGGACACCGGCCCCCATGCAGAGGAAGGTCATCGATGAGCAGCGTGACGTTCGAGACCCAACGGGCGGCCCTGGCCGACGTGGTGGCCATCCCGGTGACCCCCTTCGCCGCGGACGGCACCGTCGAGCAGGACACCCACCGGGCCCTGCTGCGTCGCCTGCTCGACGGCGGTATCCGCACGCTCACCCCGGGCGGCAACACCGGCGAGTTCTACGCGCTCACCCCCGAAGAGCGCCGACTGGTCACCGAGTTGACCGTCGAGGAGGCCGGCGACCGTGCCGCGGTCCTCGTCGGCGTCGGGCACGACCTGCCCACCGCCGTCGCCGCCGCCCGGCACGCCCGTGACCTCGGCGCCCGGATGGTCATGGTCCACCAGCCCGTCCACCCGTACGTGTCGGCGGCCGGCTGGGTCGACTACCACCGCGCCATCGCCGAGTCCGTGCCCGAACTGGGCGTGGTGCCGTACCTCCGCAACGCGCAGCTGCCCGGCGCCCGGCTCGCCGAACTCGCCGACCACTGCCCGAACGTCATCGGGGTGAAGTACGCCGTACCGGATGCCGCGCGCTTCGCGGGCTTCGCGCGCGACGCGGGCCTGGACCGCTTCGTCTGGGTCGCCGGTCTCGCCGAGCCCTACGCCCCCTCCTACTTCTCGGCGGGCGCCACCGGCTTCACCTCCGGGCTCGTGAACGTCGCCCCGGCCGTTTCGCTGAACATGGTTGACGCGCTTCGATCGGGCGACTACCCGGCCGCCATGAAGATCTGGGAGCAGATCCGCCGCTTCGAGGAACTGCGCGCCGCGCACGGCTCCGCCGACAACGTCACCGTCGTCAAGGAAGCCCTCGCCGCACTCGGCCTGTGCCGCCCCGACGTCCGCCCGCCGAGCAGGCCCCTGCCCGGGGCCGAGCGTGCCGAGGTCGCCGCCATCGTCGCCGGGTGGTCCATATGAGCGCGCCCCGCAAGAAGCCCGGAGAGCTGAGAAGCCACCAGTGGTACGGCACCGACGGGCTGCGGTCGTTCAGTCATCGCGCCCGGACCCGGCAGCTCGGCTACCTGCCCGAGGAGCACCTGGGCAAGCCCGTGATAGCCGTGCTCAACACGTGGTCCGACATCAACCCGTGCCATGTGCACCTGCGGGACCGCGCGCAGGCCGTGAAGCGGGGGGTGTGGCAGGCCGGGGGGTTTCCGCTGGAGTTCCCGGTCTCGACGCTGAGCGAGACCTTCCAGAAGCCGACGCCGATGCTCTACCGCAATCTGCTGGCGATGGAGACCGAGGAACTGCTGCGGTCCTACCCGGTCGACGGGGCCGTGCTGATGGGCGGGTGCGACAAGTCCACACCCGCGCTGCTGATGGGCGCGGCCAGCGCCGACCTGCCCGCCCTCTTCGTGCCCGCCGGGCCCATGCTGCCGGGTCACTGGCGGAGCGAGGTGCTCGGGTCCGGTACGGACATGTGGAAGTACTGGGACGACAAGCGCGCCGGTCTCATCGGCGACTGCGAGATGGCCGAGCTGGAGAGCGGCCTCGCACGCTCCCCGGGGCACTGCATGACCATGGGTACGGCGTCCACGCTGACCGCCGCCGCCGAGGCACTCGGCGTGACCGTGCCGGGCGCGTCGAGCATCCCCGCCGTCGACTCCGGGCACGAACGGATGGCCGCCAGGGCCGGGATGACGGCCGTGCAGCTGGTGCGGACCGGCCGGAGGCTGTCGCGGATCCTGACCCGCGAGGCCTTCGAGGACGCCGTCACCACCGTCCTCGGCCTCGGCGGCTCCACCAACGCCGTGATCCATCTGATCGCCATGGCGGGCCGTGCCGGGGTGAAACTCACCCTGGACGACTTCGACCGCATCGCCCGCACCGTGCCCGTCCTCGCCAACGTCCGCCCCGGCGGACAGAAGTACCTGATGGAGGACTTCCACTTCGCGGGCGGTCTGCCCGGCTTCCTGTCCCGGATCACCGACCTGCTCCACCTGGACCGGCCGACGGTGTCGTACGACACCCTGCGCGAGCAACTGGACGGCGCCCGGGTGCACGACGACGACGTCATCCGCCCGCGCGACAACCCGGTCGCGAGCGAGGGCGGGGTCGCGGTCCTGCGCGGCAACCTCTGCCCGGACGGCGCGGTCATCAAGCACATCGCGGCCGAGCCCCGCCTGCTCGCGCACACCGGCCCGGCCGTCGTCTTCGACGACTACCGGACCATGCAGCGCACCATCAACGACCCCGCCCTCGGCATCAGCGCGGACAGCGTGCTGGTGCTGCGGGGCGCCGGGCCCAAGGGCGGCCCAGGGATGCCCGAGTACGGCATGCTGCCCATCCCCGACCACCTGCTCAAGCAGGGCGTGCGGGACATGGTCCGGATCTCCGACGCCCGGATGAGCGGCACGAGTTACGGCGCCTGCGTGCTGCACGTGGCCCCGGAGTCGTACATCGGCGGCCCGCTGGCCCTCGTGCGCACCGGGGACCTCGTCACCCTGGACGTCGAGGCCCGCAGCCTGCACCTGCACGTGGACGACGAGGAGCTGGAGCGCAGGAGGGTCGCGTGGACCCCGCCGCCGCCCCGGTACGCGCGCGGCTACGGCGTCCTCCACAACGGGCAGATCACCCAGGCCGACACCGGCTGCGACTTCGAGTTCCTGGCCCGGCCGGGCCAGGTGCCGGACCCCTACGCCGGCTGACCGGGCGCACCGGGAGCGCGGCCGGAACGCGGAAGCCGGACGGTTCGGGCCTCCACGGCACCCCCGGCTCCGCCACGTTCACCTCGGCCGCGCCCTGACGAGGGGGGAGCACGACCGTCGGCGCGACGATGAACTGATCAGTTCAGCCGCCACAGTTCGTACGCGGCAAGAAGGGCGACCGCGCCCGCGAGCGCCATCAGCGCCCCCAGGAACCGCAGATAGCCGGCAGACGCGAAGAGCGTGGGCGACCCACCGAGCCGTCCCGCGGCCCCCCACGTCTCCTCGTTCCTGCGCCGGATCCGCTCCGCCCTGCTCGTGGCGATCCCGCGCACGTCGAAAGCCCAGTTCACCCCGCACCACAGGGCGGTCGGGCCGACGACGGCGCAGACGACGAGAAACACCGGCGACGGCCCGTGGGTCCCTGCGGCGAGGTGCTGCATGCGCGTGATGTCCCTGTTCTGCGGAGCGAGAAGTGCGTATCGATCGGATAACACTACTCGCAGGGCAGGGTGTTATGCGCGTAGACATTCTCTGACCTGGTACATCACTCTCATTCACCAGATCCGGAGAATCCATGCGGAAGTCCCACAGAGTCGTCGCCGCCGGTGCCGCCTGTGCCCTTGCCGGCGTCGCCCTCTACGGCGCGGGTGCTGCCACCGCCGGTCAGTCGACGGCGAACTCCACCCACGAGCCCTACAACATCGGGCAGTTGGTGAAGGACATCGACACGTACTACGGCACCACCGCCGACAGCAACGGCGTCTACCAGGCGTCCCCGGACAGCCCCTACGCCAAGGACCTGGCGCAGCTCGACGCCGACGCCAAGCGCTACATCGACAGGGCGGCCCGCAAGGCGCACCGCCACGGTGAGAAGCCGGCCGTCGTCTTCGACATCGACGACACGCTGCTGCTCAGCCTCGACTACGAGAAGCGCTACAACTACACGTACAACCCCACCACGTGGAACGACTACGTGAACCGCGCCGACCGCCCGGCGGTCTTCGGCAGCCCGGAGCTGGTCCAGTACGCCGAGGCCAAGGGCGTCGAGGTCTTCTACAACTCCGGTCTGAGCGAGGCGCAGCGCGCCGCCGCGGTCGCCAACCTGAAGAAGGTCGGCGCCGATGTGAACCTCGACGCCGACCACATGTTCCTCAAGGACAAGGCCAACCCGCCGGCCTACCTGAGCGACTGCGCCACCCCGGGCGCCTGGAACTGCACCACCGTGCAGTACAAGTCCGGCACCCGCCGGCACATCGAGGACGACCTGGGTTACGAGGTCATCGCCAACTTCGGCGACCAGTACTCGGACCTCGACGGCGGCTACGCCGACCGCACCTACAAGCTGCCGAACCCGACGTACTTCGTCAGCTGAGCGCCAGCCGTACGTCCCGAGCAGCCGCTCGTACCCGGCCCCCGTCACCGGCACAACCGTGCCGTGGCGGGGGCCGGCGTTCGTCGTCAGCCTCGGCTGCCGGAACGAGATCCGGAACTGTAGCGGCGATCTGTACGGCGCTTCGAACGGCATATGACCATCCGAACCGCGTTCCGTTACACGTCGTAAACATGCAGGTGCGTTTAACCAGGCCACAATCCGGCCAACATCCGCTCACCCTCATCCGCGATCAGGAGTTGGACCATGTCTCAGACATCCAAGGTGGATCCACGGCCGAGCACCGCCCCACCTGCCCGCAACAGCGTCGACCGGTACTTCCGGATCTCCGAACGGGGATCGACCCTCGGCCGGGAGATACGCGGCGGCATCGCCACGTTCTTCACCATGGCCTACATCCTTGTCCTGAATCCGATCATCCTGGGCAGCGCCAAGGACAAGTTCGGTCACACGCTCGACACCGGGCAACTCGTCACCGCCACCGCCCTGGTGGCCTGTGTGATGACGGTCCTCATGGGCGTCGGCGGCAACCTCCCGCTCGCCATCGCCGCCGGCCTCGGGCTCAACGCTGTCGTCGCCTTCCAGCTGGCGCCGCTGATGAGCTGGGCCGACGCGATGGGTCTGGTGGTCCTGGAGGGTCTCGTCATCTGCCTCCTGGTCCTCACCGGGCTCCGCGAAGCGATCATGAACGCGATCCCGCACCAGCTGAAGCAGGCCATCGGCGTGGGCATCGGTCTGTTCATCGCGTTCATCGGCTTCGTGGACGCCGGGTTCGTCAGCCGCATCCCGGACGCCGCGAACACCACCGTGCCGGTGCAGCTCGGTGCCGTCGGGCGCCTGACCGGCTGGCCCGTGCTTGTCTTCTGTCTCGGTGTGCTGCTGACCATCGCGCTGCTGGCCCGCAGGGTGAAGGGCGCGATCCTCATCAGCATCGTGACGATGACCGTCGTCGCGATCGTCATCAACGCCGTCGCCGACATCAAGAGCTGGGGCCTGACCACACCCAAGGTCCCCGACAAGATCGTCGCCGCTCCGGACTTCGGGCTCATCGGTCACTTCAGCCTGTTCGGCGGCTTCGCCAAGGCCGGTGTCCTCACCGCCGTCCTGCTGGTCTTCACTCTCATCCTGTCCGACTTCTTCGACGCCATGGGCACGATCGTCGGCATCAGCGCCGAGGCCGGGCTGCTGGACGAGCGGGGGAGAGTGCCCGGCATCGGCCGCGTCCTGTTCATCGACGGGGCCGCCGCCGTCGCCGGTGGTCTCGGCTCCGCCTCCTCCAACACCGCCTACGTCGAGTCCGCGGCCGGCGTCGGTGAGGGCGCCCGCACGGGCTTCGCCAACCTCGTCACCGGCGGTCTCTTCGGCCTCGCGCTCTTCGTCGCCCCGCTGCTCACCATCGTCCCGCTCCAGGCGGCGGCGCCCGCGCTGATCGCGGTGGGCTTCCTGATGATGACCCAGGTCAAGCACATCGAGTGGGACACCTACGACATCGCCGTCCCGGCGTTCCTCACCATCGCCGCGATGCCGTTCACCTACTCGATCACGGACGGCATCGGGGCGGGCTTCGTGTCCTACGTCGTCATCAAGACCGTGCTGGGCAAGGCGCGGGAGGTCAACTGGCTGCTGTGGGGCGTCTCGCTGCTGTTCCTGGTGTACTTCGCGATCGACCCCGTGGAGCAGCTCCTCGGGGTCAGGTGAGGACCCTCACTTCAACGCCGCCTGCATCATCGCCCTGGCCACCGGCGCCGCCAGGCCGTTGCCGCTGACCTCCGACCGTGCCGCGTCCGACTGTTCGACCATCACCGCGACGGCGACCTCCTTGCCGTTGCTGTCGGACTTGCCGAAGGACGTGAACCAGGCGTACGGCGTCTTGCTGTTGTTCTCGCCGTGCTGGGCCGTGCCGGTCTTGCCGCCGACGGTGACCCCGTCGATCAGGGCGTTGGTGCCGGTGCCGTCCTTGACCACCGTCTCCATCGCCGACTGGAGCTGCTCGGCGGTGGAGGGGCTGACGATCTCCTTGCTGTCCGCGCTGTCGTCGAGGTTCTGCACCACGTCACAGCCGCTGTCGGTGATCTGGGACACCATGTGCGGCGAGACGAGCTTGCCGCCGTTGGCAATGGCCGCGGACACCATGGCCATCTGCAGCGGCGTCGCGGTGACGTCGAACTGGCCGATGCCGGAGTACGCCGTCTGCGGCTGGTCCATGCCGGAGGGGTACACGCTGGCGTAGGCCCGCACCGGCACGTCCTGCTTGTCGTCGTTGAAGCCGAACTTCTCGGCCATGGCCCTCACCTTGTCCTGGCCGAGCTGGACGGCCATGTGCCCGAAGACGTTGTTGCAGGAGTACTGCAGGGCCTTGCGGATCGGGGCGTTCTTGCACGGCGCCGACCGGTTCTCGTTCACCAGCACGTGCGTCGTGCCCTGCGGGGTGTAGGGGTCCGGGCTGTCGGTCGGGTCGTCCACGTTCTTGTAGAGCCCGTCCTCCAGCGCGGCCGCCGCCACGACCAGCTTGAACGTCGAGCCGGGCGGCAGCGGCTGGCGCAGCGCACGGTTGGTGAGCGGCTTGTCCTTGTCCGCGTTGAGCTGCTTCCAGGCGGACCCGGCCGTGTTGGCGTCGGTGAGCGAGGCGGGGTCGTACGACGGCGTGGACACCACCGCGAGGATCTTGCCGGTCTTCGGGTCCATCGCGACGGCCGCGCCCTTCTTGTCACCGAGCGCGCGGTACGCCGCCTTCTGCACGTCCGGGTCGATCGTGGTGAGCACGTTGCCCGGATCGGCGCGCTGGCCGGTGAGCGTGTCCATCACGGTCTTCAGCTGGGTGTCGGTGCCGTTCAGCAGGTCGTGGTAGATGCCCTCCAGCTGGGTGGGGGCGTAGGCCTGCGAGGCGTAGCCCGTCACCGCGGCGTAGAGCTTGCCGTCCGTGTACGTCCGCTTGTACGCGAGGTCGCTCCCTGTCGTCCGCGTCGAGCCGGTGATCGCGTTTCCGGCCACGATGATGTTCCCCAGCGGCCGCGAGTACGTCTGGATCGCGTTCCGCCGGTTGTCGTTGTCGTCCGCGAGGGCCTTGCCGTCGTAGAACTGCACCCAGGTCGCCCTGACCAGCAGAGCGAGCACGAGCAGCAGCGCGAAGACGGACGCCCGCCTGATCGTCTTGTTCATCCCGCTTCGAAGACGATCGGGAGGCGGTCGATCGTTCCCGTACGCCCGTTTTTCTCAGCGGACGTTCAGAAAACCGGCCTCGTACGCGGCGATCACCGCCTGCGTGCGGTCCCGGGCGCCCGTCTTCGCCAGCACCGCCGCGACGTGCGACTTCACGGTGGCGGGGCCCACGTCCAGGCGCCGGGCGATCTCGGCGTTGGTCAGTCCGTCGGCCATGTGCCGCAGCACGTCCCGCTCGCGTCCGGTGAGTTTGCTCACCCATGGCGCGGCCGGGGCGGTCCTGGGCGCGTGCTCGGCCGCGAGGGACCGCACGGCCGACGGGAACAGCAGGCTGTCGGTGCGCGCGACCAGGCGCACCGCCTGCACCAGGGCGTCGGCGTCGGACCGCTTCAGCAGGAAGCCCGCAGCCCCGGCGCGCAGGGCCTCGTACACGTACGCGTCGTTCTCGAAGGTGGTCACGACCACGACACGGGGTGGCTCGTCGAGGGTGGCGAGGATCTGCTCCGTGGCCCGGATGCCGTCGATCTCGGGCATGCGGACGTCCATCAGGACGACGTCGGGCCGCAGTTCGCGTACGACGGACACCGCCTGCGCACCGGTCGCCGCCTCACCGACCACCACCAGGCCCGGCTCGGCGGAGAGGATGGCGCGCAGGGCGGTGCGGACCATGCGCTCGTCGTCGGCGAGGACGATCCGGATCGCGGGCCGGGTCATGCCGGTCCTTTCCTCGGTCACACGGACCCCTTCAGGGGAAGTCGTACGGACAGGAGCCAGACGCCCCCGGACGGCCCCGCCTGAGCCGTGCCGCCCAGCAGCCGCACCCGGTCGGCGATGCCCCGCAGACCATGGCCGCCGCCGGGGCGCGGGGCCGTCGCCGTGCCCAGGGAGTTCTCCACGGTGATCTCCAGGTGGCCGCCGGAGGCGGAGATGCGCAGGGCGACCGGCGCGCCGGCGTGCTTCAGGGCGTTGCTCAGGCCCTCCTGCACGATCCGGTACGCCTCCCGGGAGACCAGCGGGGGCAGCGTGGCGGGGTCGAGACCGAGGGCGGCCGTCACGGGCTGCCCGGCGGCCCGGGTCCGGCGCAGCAGCCCGTCCAGGTCGGACGTGAGGGTCGGGGCGGGCGCGGTGCCCGGCGCGTCCCCGTCCCGCAGCACGCCCAGCACGGCGTCGAGTTCGCCGACCGTGCGGCGGGTGGTCTCCTCGATGGCGGCGAGCGCCTCGCGGACGAACTCCGGGTCGGTGCCGAGGAGCCGGCGGGCCGCGCCCGCCTGCAGGGTGACCGCGCTCAGGGCGTGGCCGACGGAGTCGTGCAGCTCGCGGGCGAGCCGGTTGCGTACGGCGAGGTCGGCGGCGCGGGCCTCGGCGGCGGCCAGCCGGTCCTGCGGGGTGGGCCCGAGCAGCGCGGGAGCCCAGCGGGCCAGCAGGGCGCCGCAGCCGGCCGCACACGCGGCGAGGGCCAGCAGCATGACCAGGCCGGCGACCGGGCTGAGCGCCAACACCCAGCCGTGGTCGAGGACTTCCGGCAGGGCGAGCCGGGAGTGGCGCAGCCCGGCGGACACGGGCAGCACGATCAGCACCACCGCGAACGGCGGCACGGCCAGCGACATCCCCGCGATGATCCCGCCGAGGCCGAGATGCAGCGTGAACCAGGCCGCCGTACACGCCCGTTCGGCCGCCGTGCGGGCCGGGCCGGTGGCCAGGGCGTCCGCGTCGAGGCCGCACAGGGCCCGTACGGCCGCGGACTCCAGCGGCCGGGTCAGCGGGAACAGCGAGGTGATCGCGGCGATCGGCAACCCCACCGCGAACGAGCCGAGTTGGAGGGGCAGCGAACGGAAGACGTCGTCGACGCCGGTGAGCGGCCCGACGATCACCGAGCCGACGAGGACGTACGGCATGGCGAGCGCGCCGCCCAGGATCAGATGGATCCAGCGGCGCCGCGCCCGCCCGCCGGCAAGGAGCCGCAACGCCTCGGTCACCGTGGGGCCCTGGCGGACCGGTCCATGAGGAATCGGGCGGCGACGGAAGCCACGAGCAGACCGCTGAGCATCTGCACAGCGTAGACGAGGGTCATCAGCGGCGTCGGCCGGTTGAGGTCGTCCGGGACGGCCAGCGCGCTCAGGGACGTCCAGGCGCCCCAGCAGGCCATGGCGCCCGAGCCGGTCCAGGCGAGGGCGAGCGGCACGGTGACGGGGAGCCGGCGGCCGCGGCGGAAGGCAAGCTGCAGGCCGCCGAGGACGGACACGGCGAGGAAGGCGAGGTACATCGCCTCCAGCGCGCGGTCACCGGGATGGTGGCCGCCGCGCAGCCCGGCCGTGACCCCGCACGCCCACAACAGCCGCAGGACGCCAGGGAACAGGGCGGTCAGCGCCGCCGCCGCGGCGGCCGCCCGCATCCCGGCAGCCGGACCCGGCGGGGGGAGCTCGCCCGTCCGGCCCCGCCACAGGTGCCCCCAGCGGTCGCGGGCGTAGCCGGCGAACAGCGCGCCCAGGGCCAGCCCCTGCACGATGAACCCGCCGTACACGACCCCGAACACCCAGTCGGCCAGGAAGCGCCCGTCATCGCCGCCGCCCTGGAGACCGCCGTGGACGGCCGTGGACACCAGCTCCAGCGGAAACCCCACCATGATCGGCGCGAGCAGTCCGGTGGCGGCCCACATCGGTACCGCGAGCAGCCAGGCGGGCACGCGCAGCCCCCACGGCCGGGTCAGCAGCAGGGCGAGGACGGCGACGGCCGCGTCCATCAGGACGGTCAGACCGTTGGCGAGGACCATGGTCAGCCGGTGCGCCAGCAGCGGGCTGCCGTCCGGGATGCCGAGGTGGCTCCCGGCGATCCAGCCGATCTTCAGGGACAGGTAGGGCAGACAGGCGGCGATCGCCACGCCGCGCAGCAGCCGGCGATGCGGGGAGACGGCGGCAACGGCGGCCGGCGCGACGGAGGTCGGAGAGATCATGCCCCAACGCTCCCGCGACGGCGGGCGGTCCACCTCCTGCGCCGAGACGAACCGCGTCCGCCGCACGGGGGAGGCCGCCCCGGCTCACTCCTCCAGGATGAGGACCACCTCGTCGATCTCCTCGCCCCGCCCACTGGCGTACTCCCGCGCCTGCGCGGTCTTGCGGAACCCGCACTTGCCCAGCACCCGCAGCGAGGCGGCGTTGTCGGCCGCGGCCCGGGCGTACAGCGGGCGTTCGGGCACCTCGGCGAGCAGCGCCCGCAACACGGCCGTCGCGACGCCCCGGCCCCAGTACGCGCGGTCGATCCAGTACGTCACCTCGCGCTCGCCGGCCGCTCCGTACACCGCCGCGCCGCCGGCCACGGCCCCGTCGGCCAGGACCGTGCGCAGCACCTCGGAGGAGTCCCTGAGACGCTGCCAGTGGGCCGCGAAGGAGTCCCGGTCGTACGGGTCCGCCGGGCCGAACGCGGCCATCCGGACGGCCTCCGGGTCGGTCATCTGCCGGAAGAACACCGGCAGGTCACTGTCCTGCACGGTACGCAGCGCGATCTCCATGGGCCCCGAGCCTAGGGCTCCGGTTCAGAGCCTCCGGGTAGCCAGGGTCAGCCGGTCGCGCGCGTCGAACAGGGCGTCCTTGATCATCTGCTCGTGGGCGGGGGTCAGCCGGGCCACCGGAACCGAGCAGCTGATCGCGTCCCGGGACGGGGTGCGGTAGGGGATCGCCACGCCGAAGCAGCGCAGGCCCAGCGTGTTCTCCTCGCGGTCGACCGCGAAGCCCTGCTCCCGTACCTGGTGCAGCTCCTCGATGAGCTTCTCCCGGTCGGTGAGGGTGTTCTCGGTGAGCGCGGGCAGGGTCTGAGGCAGCAGCTTGCGCACCTGCTCGTCGGTGTACGTGGCGAGGATCGCCTTGCCGAGGGAGGTGGAGTGGGCGGGCAGCCGGCGCCCGACCCGGGTGAAGGGGCGCAGATAGTGCTGGGACTGCCGGGTGGCCAGATAGACGACGTTGGTGCCGTCGAGCCGGGCCAGGTGGATGGTCTCGGTGGTGTCGTCGGAGAGCCGGTCCAGGGTCGGGCGGGCGGCGGCCACCACCTCGTCGCCGTCGATGTACGACGTGCCGACCAGCAGGGCCCGCACCCCGATGCCGTACCGCGTGCCCGTCGCGTCCGTCTCCACCCAGCCCAGCTCCACCAGGGTGCGCAGCAGCATGTACAGGCTGGACTTGGGGTACCCCACGGCCTCCTGGACGGCCGCGAGGGAGTGCATTCCGGGCCGGCCGGCGAAGTACTCCAGCAGCTCAACGGTCCGTACCGCGGACTTGACCTGCGCCCCGCCGCCTGCGTCGCCTGCCGTCATCGCCCTTGTCCCCTTCGTCCGACGAGGGCCTGGATATTCAGGTCCCGGGATATGTAGTCTCCGAGCAGAATATTCATCATCAGAGACAGCGTTCAGTATATCGAACGCGACTGATGGGTGACCGAGTTATTGCGGCCTTACTGGGAGGGACCCGCGGTGGCAGCAGCACCAGTCTGGAGTGTCGACCCGCGCACCGGGAAGCAGCGTGAGCAGGTTGCGGTGGAGGCCACAGCCCAGGAGGTGGACGCGGCGGTCGGGGCGGCCCACGCCGCGCGCGGCGCCCTCGCCGACCGCGCGGTGCGCTCCGCCTTCCTGCGCACGGCCGCCGCGGGCCTGGACGCGGCCGGGGACGCCCTGGTCGAGACCGCCGACGCCGAGACCGCCCTCGGCCCGGTCCGGCTGACCGGCGAACTCGCCCGCACCAGCTACCAGCTGCGGGCCTTCGCCGACATCGTCGACGAGGGCGCCTTCCTCGACGTCGTCATCAACCACCCCGACGACACCGCGACCCCGCCCGTCCCGGACCTGCGCCGCTACAAGGTCCCGCTCGGCGTCGTCGCCGTCTACTCCGCCTCCAACTTCCCCTTCGCCTTCTCCGTCGCCGGCGGTGACACGGCGAGCGCGCTGGCCGCGGGCTGCCCGGTCGTCGTCAAGGCCCACCCCGACCACCCGGCCCTGTCCGAGCTGGTCGCCGGGGTGCTGCGGCGGGCCGCGGCCGAGCACGGCATCCCCGAGGGCGTCGTCGGTCTCGTGCACGGCTTCGAGGCGGGCGTCGAGCTGATCAGGCACCCGCTGGTCGCCGCGGCCGGCTTCACCGGCTCGGTACGGGGCGGGCGGGCGCTCTTCGACGCCGCCGCGGCTCGTCCGGTGCCGATCCCGTTCCACGGTGAGCTGGGCTCCCTGAACCCGGTCCTGGTGACCGAGGCCGCCGCCGCGGAGCGTGGCGAGGCGATCGGTGCCGGGCTGGCCGGGTCCATGACGCTCGGCGTCGGGCAGTTCTGTGTGAAGCCCGGCCTGGTGCTGGTGCCGTCCGGCGCCGGAGGCGACCGGCTGGTGAAGTCCCTGACCGACGCCGTCGGTGACACCGGGGCGGGGGTGCTGCTCGACCACCGTATGCGGGACAACTTCGTCGCCGGGGTGCGCGAGCGGGCCGCCCTGGACGGTGTGGAGTCGCCGGTCGCGGCGGGCGCGGGCGGCGAACACACGGTCAGCGCCGGGTTCCTCACGGTGCCGGCGCGGCGGCTGGCCGGGCAGGGGGCGCACGACCTGCTGCTCGAGGAGTGCTTCGGGCCGGTCACCGTGGTGGTCCGCTACGACGACGAGGGGGAGGCGGCGGCGGTGCTGTCCCGTCTGCCGGGCAACCTGACGGCCACGGTGCAGCTGTCCGCCGAGGAGGCGGCCGGTGAGGGGCGCGGCGCGGAGATCCTCGCCGAACTGACCCCGCTGGCCGGGCGCGTGGTGGTCAACGCGTGGCCGACCGGCGTCGCGGTGGCACCGGCGCAGCATCACGGGGGGCCCTACCCCGCGACGACCTCCACCTCCACTTCCGTGGGCGGTACGGCCATCGAGCGGTGGCTGCGGCCGGTCGCCTACCAGGGCGCGCCGTCGGCGCTGCTGCCCGCCGAGTTGAGGGACGAGAACCCGCTGGGACTTCCCCGCAGGTTCAACGGGGTCCTGGAGCGGTAGCGCGGACTCGGGCCTCGGACCTTCACAGGGACGGCTGAGACAATCGGAGCATGGACGTGGAACTCCCCGAACTCCCCTTCCGGCTCCGTACGTACGGACCCGGCGGGCACTGGACGTACGAGGACGGTGTGCTCACCGGGTGGGCCGGGCCCCGGCAGGACCGGTTCGTCACGCCCACCGGGGAAGCGCTGGACCCCGCGTCGGACGCCCCCCGGCTGCTGGGGGCGCCGGAAGGGGACTTCCAGCTGATCGCCCGGGTCACCGTCGGGTTCAGCGCGTCCTTCGACGCCGGCGTGCTGTACGTCCACGTCGGTGACCGGGCCTGGGCCAAGCTCTGCCTGGAGTACTCCCCGGACGTGCCCACCGTCTGCACGGTGGTCACCCGGGGACACTCCGACGAAGCCAACTCCTTCACCGTCGAAGGCAGTTCGGTGTGGCTGCGGGTCAGCCGGACCGGGCGCACCCTCGCCTTCCACGCCTCCCGGGACGGCGAGCGCTGGACCTTCGTCCGGCTGTTCACCCTCGGCGACGAGAAGGAGACGGACGCCGCCCTGGTCGGCTTCATGACGCAGTCGCCGATGGGGGAGGGATGCGTGGTGACGTACGACCACCTCGAGTTCAGGACTGCCTGGCCGAGCGACCTGAGAGACGGAAGCTGAGCGCGAACGTCACCGCGAGCAGGGCCGCGCTGACGGCCAGGCTCCAGCGCATACCCGCCTGGAAGCCGTGGCCGAGCAGCGCCCCGAACACCGCGATGCCCAGGCCGCCGGACACCTGCCGGGCCGAGTTGAGCACCCCGGCCGCCAGGCCCGCCCGTTCGGCGGGTACGGCGTCCATCATCGCGGCGGTCAGCGGCGGCACCGTCAGCGCGCAGCCCAGCGCCAGCGGCACCAGCAGCACGGACACCAGGGCCGGGGGTGTGCCGCCGTCGACGTACAGCAGCAGAAGCAGGCCGGCGACGGCGAGCGGCTGGCCCACGAGCATCGGCAGCTTGGGGCCGTAGCGGCCCGCGAGCTTGCCCGCCACCACGTTCGTCACCGCGATCAGGCCCGTCATCGGCAGGAACATCAGCCCCGCGGACAGCGCGGAGTGGTGCTGGACCTGCTGGAAGAAGAGCGAGAAGACGAACACCATGCCGAAGAAGGCCACGCTGCACGCGGAGCCCGCCGCGACCGCCGTGGCCACGGTCCGGTTGCGGAAGAGGCCGAGGGGCACCACCGGGTGCGGCCGGCGCGCCTCGATGCGCAGGAACGCGGCGCCCGCGACGACGGCCACCGCCAGCGCCGTCCAGCCCGTCGGACCGCCCTCGATCACCGCGGACGTCAGGGCCACCAGGGCCACCACCGCGGTCAGCTGGCCCGGCAGGTCCAGCGGCGCCGGGCGGGGTCGCGAGCGCGGAGCGCGGACCAGCAGCACCAGGATCGCCGCGCCCAGGGGCAGGTTGACGAAGAAGATGCCACGCCAGTCCCAGACGGTGGTCAGCGCACCGCCTGCCACCGGGCCGAGAGCCACGGCGAGCGAACCGCCCGCCGCCCAGGCCGCCACCGCGCGGGCCCGCCGCGCCGGTTCCGGGTACGCCTGCCGCACCAGCGCCAGTGAGGCAGGGAGCACCACGGCCGCCGCGACACCCTGCACCACCCGCGCGCCGATCAGGGCCGGCAGGTTCGGCGCCAGCCCGCAGGCCGCCGAGGCGAGCGTGAACACCGTGGTGCCGAGGGCGAAGGCCCGGCTCGCCCCGGCCCGGTCGGAGAAGGCCCCGGTGGACAGCATCAGCGCTGCGAACGCCAGCGTGTAGGCGTCCACCACCCACTGCAGGCCGGACATCCCGCCGCCCAGGGAGGAGCCGATCGCGGGCAGGGCCACATTGACCACCGACGCGTCGAGGCAGATCAGCGCGAAGCCGAGCAGGGCGGCGGTGAGGGTGAGCGCGGCGGAGGACCCGGTGGGATCCAAACCGGCGCGCCGGGGGGCGAGTTGTCCGACCCGGGGTATCTGGTTCGTTGACATGTCCCCATGCTGCGGATCTCCGCTGCCGTACAGTAGTGACCTGAATGCCATGCACCCGGAGGTTCTGGCCATGCCGCACCGTGTCGCCGTCATCGCCCCCTCGCCGGTCTCGATGTTCAACCTCGCGATCCCCGAGATGCTGTTCGGCAAGGTGGAGCTGGACGGCCGGCCCGGCTACGAGGTGTTCGTCTGCGCCGCGGACCCGGGGCCCCTCCCCACCACCGGCGGTCTCGACCTGCACGTACGCCATGGGCTCGACGCCGTGCGGGAGGCGGACACGGTGGTCGTCGCGGGCACCGGCGCCCCGTTCGAGCCGGAGCCCCGGATCGTGGCCGCCGTCCGTGCGGCCGCCGCCGACGGCAAGCGGATCGCCTCGATCTGCACCGGCGCCTTCCAACTCGCCGAGGCGGGCCTGCTGCACGGCCGCAAGGCCACCACGTACTGGGCGCACGCCGGCGAGCTGCGCAAGCGGTACCCCCAGGTGCAACTCCAGGGCGACGTCCTGTACGTGCAGGACGGCCCGTACGTCACCTCCTCCGGCTACGCCGCCGGCATCGACCTGTGCCTGCACATCATCCGCACCGACTACGGCGCCGCCGTCGCCAACGAGGTCGCCCGCCTCGCCCTGGTCGCCCCGGTCCGCCCCGGCGGCCAGACCCAGTTCACCCACACCCCGCTGCCGCCCGAGCGCGGCACGGCCTGCGCCGACACCCGCGGCTGGGCCATGCGCAACCTCGACAAGCCGCTCACCCTCACCGACCTGGCCCGGCACGCCGGGGTCTCCGTGCGCACGCTCACCCGCCGCTTCCACGCGGAGAGCGGCGTCAGCCCCCTGCAGTGGCTCCTCCACCAGCGCATCGAGCGCGCCAGGGAACTCCTGGAGACCACCACACTGCCCATGGACCAGGTGGCCACGGCCTGCGGCCTCGGCACCGCGGACTCGTTGCGTGCCCACATGGTCCGCCGCACCGGCCTCACCCCGAGCGCGTACCGGTCCCAGTTCAGCCGCCTCGGAACCGGCGCGGGGGCGGTCACATCCTCCGTTGCATGATCAGTGGACGTGTGAAGGGCACCCGGGTGATCCGCACCGCCCTGGCGGCCGAAGCCGGGGTCATCGCCGATCTGCATGCCCGGGCCCGCTCGACGTACTACCCGGACGGCCTCCCGCAGGCCGGCTTCGACTGGGTGGAGGCCTGGCGCGGCTCCCTCGAGCGCCCCGACGGACAGGTGCTGTGCGCCGTCGAGCAGGGCCGGATCACCGGCATCGCCTCCTTCCGCACCCCCGATGGCGCGGCCGCCGACACGGTCAAGCTGTTCCAGTTCCACGTGGACCCCGACCACTGGCGCGCCGGCATCGGTACGGCCCTGCACGCGGCCTGTGTGGAGCAGTGGCGGGCCGACGGCAGGCGGACGGCGGTGCTCGACGTCCACGTGGACAACGCGCGCGCCCAGGCCTTCTACGCCCGCCAGGGCTGGGTCCCCGACCCCGGGAAGCCGCCCGCCGAGGGTGACCATCACCTCTTCCTGCGCCTCGCCGTGCCGCCGCGGGAATGAGCCAGCCTGTTTGAACGTTCACGTACTGGCCCGGGGAGAGCCCCCGCAGCCGTACGACCTGGAGAGCCGAAGCATGCGCGTCGAGATCTGGAGCGACATCGCCTGCCCCTGGTGCTACGTGGGCAAGGCCCGCTTCGAGAAGGCGATGGCTGCCTTCCCGCACCGTGACGACGTCGAGGTGGTGCACCGCTCCTTCGAGCTGGACCCGGGCCGCGCCAAGGACGACACGCAGCCGGTGATCACCATGCTGACCAGGAAGTACGGCATGAGCGAGGCACAGGCTCAGGCCGGCGAGGACAACCTGGGCGCCCAGGCCGCCGCCGAGGGCCTGGACTACCGCACCCGGGGCCGGGACCACGGCAACACCTTCGACCTGCACCGCCTGCTGCACTTCGCCAAGGAGCAGGGCAGCCAGGACGCGCTGATCCAGATCCTGTACCGGGCCAACTTCGCCGAGGAACGGTCCCTCTTCACCGAGGGTGCGGAGCGGGTCGTCGAGCTGGCCGTCGAGGCCGGTCTCGACGCCGAGGCCGCCCGCGCGGTGCTCACGGACCCGTCCCGGTACGCCGACGAGGTCCGCGCCGACGAGCGCGAGGCCGCCCAGCTCGGTGCGACCGGCGTGCCGTTCTTCGTCCTCGACCGGAAGTACGGTGTCTCCGGGGCCCAGCCCGCCGAGGTGTTCACCCAGGCACTGACCCAGGCCTGGGGCGAGCGTTCCCCGCTGAAGCCGGTCGAGCAGGCGGACCGAGGGCAGGCCGAGGCCTGCGGTCCGGACGGGTGCGCGGTGCCTCAGCAGGGCTGAAACCGCAGGTCGGGGCCGACCTATAAGCGGTCCTAAGCGGATCCACGTAAAAATCGGCAATGGACGGGGACTGCGCGGGGCCGCAGAGTGGACCCATGGAGACCACGGAGACGTTCGACAGCCTCGTCCGCGCCGAGTTCGCCCCGAAGAACACCTATCTGAACACCGCGAGCAGCGGCCTGCTCCCGGCCCGTACGGTCGCCGCGTTGCACGAGGCGGTCGCCGTCCGGGCCGAGGGCCGGCCCCTCGATCCGCTGTTCGACGACGTCGAGGGCGCCCGCGCCGCCTTCGCCCGGCTGGCCGGGGTGCCGGTCACCCGGGTCGCGGCCGGCCCGTCGGTCTCCGCCCAGACCGGACTGATCGCCGCCTCGCTGCCCCCTGGCGCCGAAGTGCTCACCGCCGAGGACGACTTCACCTCCGTGCTGAACCCGTTCCACGTGCGCGGCGACCTCAAGGTGCGGGCGGTCCCGCTGGAACGGCTCGCCGAGTCGGTCCGGCCGGGTACCGCGCTGGTCGCGGTCAGCGCCGCCCAGTCCGCCGACGGCCGGATCGCCGACCTGCCCGCCCTGCGCGAGGCGGCCCGCACCCACGGGGCGCGCACGTACGTCGACTTCTCCCAGGCGGCCGGGTGGCTGCCGATGGAGGCGGGCGCGTACGACTTCACCGTCTCCACCACCTTCAAGTGGCTGCTCGGCCCGCACGGGGCGGCCTTCCTCGTCGTCCCCGAGGACTTCGGCGGGCTGTCCCCCCTGCTGGCGGGCTGGGTCGCGGCGGAGGAACCGTGGAACAGCTGCTACGGCCCGGTCGCCGAACTCGCCCACTCCGCACGGCGGTTCGACGTCAGCCCCGCGCTGTTCACGTACGCCGGGGTGCGCCGCTCGCTCGCCCTGATCGAGGAGCTGGGCGTGGCCGCCGTGCGGGCGCACGACCTGGCGCTGGCCGACCGGTTCCGCACCGGACTCACCTCGCTCGGCCACGAGCCCCTGCCCGCCCCCGGCTCGGCGATCGTCTCCGTTCCCGGACTGGGCGCGCGGCAGCAGGAGTTGAGCCGCGCGGGCATCGAGGTCTCCGACCGGGCCGGCAACCTGCGGGCCTCGTTCCACCTCTACAACACCCCGGCGGACGTGGACCGTCTGCTGGACGTGCTGGCCGGCTGAGGACATGACCGGGCCGGAGCCCCCCGTCCCACACGAGGAGGCCCCGGCCCGGTGCCGGTGAGGGCGCTACTTCACCGGAGTGAAGTCCCGCGCCCCGATGAACTCCGGCCGTCGGACCGGAGCCGCGAACGGCTCGACGGCGGTGTTCTCCACGCTGTTGAACACGATGAAGACGTTGCTGCGCGGGAACGGCGTGATGTTGTCCCCGGAGCCGTGCATGCAATTGCAGTCGAACCAGGTCGCCGAGCCGGCCCTGCCGGTGAACAGCCGGATGCCGTGTTCGCCGGCCAGCGCGGTCAGCGCCTCGTCGGACGGGGTGCCCGCGTCCTGCATCTGCAGCGACTTCTTGTAGTTGTCCTTGGGCGTGGCTCCGGCGCAGCCCAGGAACGTCCGATGCGAACCCGGCATGATCATCAGGCCGCCGTTGGTGTCGTGGTTCTCGGTCAGCGCGATCGAGACGGACACCGTGCGCATGTTCGGCAGGCCGTCCTCGGCGTGCCAGGTCTCGAAGTCCGAGTGCCAGTAGAACCCGCTCGCGCCGAAGCCCGGCTTGACGTTGATCCGGGACTGGTGGACGTACACGTCCGAGCCGAGGATCTGCCGGGCGCGCCCGACCACCCGCGGATCCCGCACCAGGTTCGCGAACACCTCGCTGATCCGGTGCACTTCGAAGACCGAGCGGATCTCCTTCGACTTCGGCTCCACGATGGAGCGCTCGTCGGCGCGGATCGCCGGGTCGGCGACCAGCCGGTCCAGCTCGCGCTTGTAGACCTCGACCTCGTCCGGGGTGATCAGCTGGTCGATGGCCAGGAAGCCGTCACGCTCGAAGCACTGCAGATCGGCCGCCGGGATCGGGCCCGGCGTGTCCGGGGAACCCCACACGACCGGGTCCTGGCGCGGGACGGTCACCTCGGTGGTGCCGCGGGTCGGGTAGAGATCCTTCACGGGTGCGGTGGTCATGGGTTCTCACACCTCCTCGGGCTCGGTGAGCAGCGGGTAGACGCCGTTCTCGTCGTGGTCCTCCCGTCCGGTGACCGGCGGGTTGAACACGCAGATGCAGTGGAAGTCCTCCTTGACGCGCAGCGTGTGCCGCTCGTGCCCGTCGAGGAGGTACATGGTGCCGGGCGTGATGGTGTACGTCTTCCCGGCCTCGTGGTCGGTGAGTTCGGCCTCGCCCCTGGTGCAGACGACGGCCTCGATGTGGTTGGCGTACCACATCGACGTCTCGGTCCCGGCGTACAGGATGGTCTCGTGCAGGGAGAAGCCGACCCGCTCCTTGGCGAGGACGATCCGCTTGCTCTCCCAGGTGCCGGACTTCGCCCGGACGTGCCGGTCGGTGCCTTCGATGTCCTTGAACGATCGGACGATCACGTGCTGCTCTTCCTCCTGGTCGGCTTGCGTGGTTCAGACGGTTTCCCGGACGGCACGGGCGAGGACGCTCAGGCCCTCGTCCAGCTCGTCGGGGGTGACGGTGAGCGCGGGCAGCATCTTCACGACCTCGCCCTCCGGGCCGGACGTCTCGATCAGCAGCCCCAGCTCGAAGGCGCGCCGGGCCACCCGCGAGGCCCGCCCCTTGTCGTGGAACTCCAGGCCCCACACCAGCCCGCGCCCGCGGTACTCCTTCACGTCGGCGAGGTTCTCCTCGGTGACGGAGATCAGCGCCTGCTCGACCTGCTCACCACGGGAGCGGGTCTGCTTCTCCATGGCCGAGCCGTCGGTCCAGTACGTCTCCAGCGCGGCCGTCGCCGTGACGAACGCGGGGTTGTTGCCGCGGAAGGTGCCGTTGTGCTCGCCGGGCTCCCAGACGTCCAGCTCGGGCTTGAACAGGCACAGCGACATCGGCAGCCCGTAGCCGCTGATGGACTTCGAGACGGTGACGATGTCAGGGGTGATGCCCGACTCCTCGAAGGAGAAGAAGGCGCCGGTACGGCCGCAGCCCATCTGGATGTCGTCGACGATCAGCAGCATGTCCTGCCGCTCGCACAACTCCTTGAGCGCGCGCAGCCATTCGGGCCGGGCCACGTTGATGCCGCCCTCGCCCTGGACGGTCTCCACGATCACGGCGGCGGGCTTGTTCAGTCCGGAGCCCTGGTCCTCCAGCAGCCGCTCGAACCACAGGAAGTCCGGGACCGTGCCGTCGAAGTAGTTGTCGAACGGCATCGGCGTGCCGTGCACCAGCGGGATGCCGGCACCGGCCCGCTTGAAGGCGTTCCCGGTGACGGCGAGCGCGCCCAGGGACATCCCGTGGAAGGCGTTCGTGAACGACACGATCGACTCCCGGCCCTTCACCTTCCGGGCCAGCTTGAGCGCCGACTCCACGGCGTTGGCGCCGGTCGGCCCCGGGAACATCACCTTGTACGGCAGGTCCCGCGGGCGCAGCACCAGGTCCTGGAAGGCCTGCAGGAAGGACCGCTTGGCCGTGGTCGACATGTCGAGCCCGTGGGTCACCCCGTCCCGGGACAGATAGTCGATCAACGCCCGTTTGAGTACGGGGTTGTTGTGGCCGTAGTTGAGTGAGCCGGCACCGGCGAAGAAGTCGAGGTACGCATGACCGTCCTCGTCGTACATCCGGCTGCCCTGCGCGCGGTCGAAGACGGTGGGCCAGCCGCGGCAGTAGCTGCGCACCTCGGACTCGAGGGTCTCGAAGACGCTGAGGTCGGGCTGGGTGATGGTCACGGTGAATCGCTCCTCAGTGGGCGGTGGACTCGGTCAGCGGACCGATGCGGTAGAGGACTTCGGGATCGTGCGGGCCGTCCGGGAACAGCTCGGCGGGGAACAGCACCTCGCGGGTGAGGTTCGCCCCGTGCCGGGCGGCGAACGAGGTGAACAGCCGCTCCGACGCGGTGTTGCCGGGCGTGATGGTGGTCTCCACGTCGGTGATGCCGTGCTCGGCGCGGAGCCGTGCCACCAGCCCGTCCAGCAGCGCGGCGGCGATGCCGTGCCCCCGGTGGGCGGAGTCGACGGCGACCTGCCAGACGAGCAGGGTGCCGGGGCGGTCCGGCCGCACGTAGCCGGTGACGAAACCGACCGGCTCCCCGTCCGCACCGCGCGCCACCGCCGAGGTGCCCGCGAAGTCCCGGCACCACAGCAGATAGCTGTACGAGGAGTTCAGGTCGAGGGTTTTCGAGTCCTTGGCGAGACGCCAGAGCGTGGCTCCGTCGGTCACCGCCGGCTGGTCGATGAGCAGGTCTGCGGGTGCGGCAGTCATGCGGCACGAATTTAGCGAGGCGAATTAGGAAATGCACGGGCGTCGTCACTGTGCCGCGCAGAGGCCACAGGGATATGCCCGAATTAACCCACGGCAAATCGGGACAAAAGTGCCGCGCTGTGGAGTGTGTCACACAGCGGAAACCGCCAGAAAACCGCCACGAAACTTCCCTGTTTAGCCTTGCAAAAAGCGGGCAGAAGAAGACGGGAAGCTACCACCAAAGGAATTGGCGGAAATTGTGAAGCTAAATTGAATTCAGGCTCCTGTGGTGCCGTCGATTCGTTCACGCAGAATGTCGGCGTGGCCGTTGTGCCGGGCGTACTCCTCGATGAGATGGATCAGCACCCAGCGCACGCTCACCTCGACGCCGGTCATCGGCGCGTCGACGATCCGCCCGGTGTCCTCCAGCGCCCGCCCGGCCAGCAGTTCCCGGCCGCGCGCGATCTCCCGCCGCCACACGTCCAGCGCCGCCTCGAGGCCCCGCTCCGGATCGAGGGCGTACCCCGTCTCCTCCTCGAACACCGGCGGCACGTCCAGCCCGGCCAGCACCCGCTGGAACCAGGTCCGTTCCACCTCGGCGAGATGCTGGACGAGCCCGAGCAGCGTCAGCGACGACGGCTCCGCCGGGGCGAGCCGCACCTGCGCCTCGTCCAGCCCCCGGCACTTCAGTTCCAGCGTGGCCCGGTGAAAGTCCAGCCAGCTCTCCAGCATGGGGCGCTCGGGGCCGGTCAAGAGGGGGACGGGGCGGCCGTCGGGGAGGGTGCGGGGAGCCTGGGGTGTCTCTGCGCCGGTCATGCGGGGAGGATGACACGGGCCACTGACATCGACGCGGGCGGGAAGCGCAGGACCCCGTCAGACGCCGAGCGCCGCCCCGAGCGCCGCCAGACACCTCTCCACGGTCTCCGGCGAAGCGTCCGCCCCGTAATGGTTGACCCGGATCATCTCCTTGGCCAGCGCACCCCCGCCCGCGGCCAGCGGCAGCGCGGGGTCGTCCGCCAGCGCCCGCGCCACCAGCTCCGAGGCGACGACGCCGGACGGCACCCGCAGGGTCGTGGCCACCGGGGCCGCGTCCTTCTCCTCGTACACATACGGTTCGAGCCCACCGCCCAGGGCGACCGCGCCCGCCCGCGTGGCCAGCGAGGCGCTCCGGTGCCGGTCCATCACCGCCTCCAGCCCGACCGACTCGATCCGCTCCAGGCACGCCTCGAGCGCCAGCATCTCCAGCTGGGCCGGAGCGTGCGGCAGCACCGCGCGGCCGGCGTCGATCCAGCGCTCCTTCCAGTCCAGCAGGGACAGGTAGGAGCGGCGCGGGGCGTTCGGGTTCGCCGCCATCCGGGCCCAGGCCCGCTCGCTCACCGAGATCGCCGACACACCCGCCGGGCCGCCCATCGCCTTCTGCGCGCCGATCACACACAGGTCCACCCCCCACGTGTCCGGCAGCACCGGCTCCGCGCCCACGGAGGCGACCGCGTCCAGATAGAACAGCGCGCCCTGCTCCCGTACCGCCTCACCGATCTCCGCGACCGGGTTGGTGTTCCCGGTCGCCGCCTCCGCGTGCACCAGCGAGACGAAGTCGATCTCCGGGTGCTCGGCGAAGGCCTCCCGGACCTGCTCGGCGGTGACGGCCGTGTGGAAGGGGACCGGGAGGTCGTGCACCGTCGCGCCGCTGTCCCGGAGCCAGTTCCCGAAGGTCTGCCCGTACGGGCCGGTGATCACGTTCAGGGCCACCGTGCCCGGGCCGGCCGCCGCACGGATCGCGCCCTCCAGCGGCAGCAGCGCCTCACCCTGTGTGATCAGCACGTCCTGCCGGGTGTCCAGCAGCCGGGCGACGGCGTCCTCGACGGCGGCGAAGCGCTCGGCACTCAGCGGGGGCAGATCGAGGAAAGGGTGGCTCACGGCGGTGCTCTCTTCGGTCGCGGACGTCGGGACTCCCTCGATCTTAGGTCCAGCCGCTCGGTAACCATCGGTTTGATTTGAGAGACTCAAACTCTTCCTTATAATCGGAACCCTCAGTTCCCCCACAGGGAGATCCCCATGAAAACGCTCCTCGGACGCCGGACCCGCCTCCTGGCTGCCACCACCGCCACCGCCGGGCTGGTCCTCGTCGTGGCCGGCTGCTCCTCGGACAACGGGGGGAGCGGCAAGACCACCGTCAAGGGGGTCCACCTCGTCAAGGGCGGTCAGCTGACCACCTGCACCCACCTGCCGTACCCGCCGTTCCAGTCGGAGATCAACGGCAAGGTGCAGGGCTTCGACGTCTCCCTGATCGACCTCGTCGCCAAGAACCTCGGCGTCAAGCAGCAGATCCTCGACACGCCGTTCGAGAACTTCAAGACGGGCGCCTTCCTGAACTCCGGCGAGTGCGACCTCGCCGCCGCCGGCATGACGATCACGCCCGAGCGCAAGAAGAACGTCGACTTCTCCGACCCGTACTTCGATGCCACCCAGGCCGTCCTCGTCGACAAGAGCAGCGGCGTCAACTCGCTCGCCGACGTCAAGGCCAAGGGCAAGAAGCTCGGCGCGCAGGCGCAGACCACCGGCGAGGACTACGTCAAGGGCAAGGGCTACGACCCGATCTCCTTCGAATCCTCCGACGCGGTCCTCAACGGCCTGCGCACCGGCCAGGTCCAGGCCGTCGTCATCGACTACCCGGTCGTCCAGGGCTGGCTGAAGGACAGGGCCAACGCCGGCAAGTTCCAGGTCGTCGACAACCTCAAGACCGGTGAGCAGTACGGCTTCACCGTGAAGAAGGGCAACAAGGCGCTGCTCGACGCCATCAACAAGGCCCTGGCGGACGCCAAGGCCGACGGCACCTACAAGAAGATCTACGAGAAGTGGATCGGCCCGTACAACGCGTCCGTGGCCTCCCCCGCCGCCTCATGACCGATCTCGACGTACCACTCCAGCCGAAGAAAAAGGGACTGACCCGGCGTCAGAAGCGCGGTGTCTCGCGCGGCATCCAGTACGCCGTCTTCGTCGCCGCCGTGATCGCCTTCGCGGTCACGGCGGACTGGGGCCGGCTGCAGAACCAGTTCGCCCAGGCGGACATCGCCAAGCAGATGTTCCCGGACGTCATCACGCTGGCGCTGAAGAACACCGTGCTCTACACGCTGTCCGGCTTTGTCGTCGGACTCGTCCTGGGCATGGTCATCGCGCTGATGCGGCTGTCCTCCGTGGGCCCGTACCGCTGGCTGGCGGGCATCTACATCGAGATCTTCCGGGGCCTGCCCGCCCTGCTGATCTTCATCTTCGTCGGCGTGGCCGTCCCGCTCGCCTTCCCCGGCACGGAGATCCCCGGCGGCACCTACGGCAAGGTCGCGCTCGCGCTCGGCCTGGTCTCGGCCGCGTACATGGCGGAGACCATCCGCGCCGGCATCCAGGCCGTGCCCAAGGGACAGATGGAGGCGGCCCGCTCGCTCGGCTTCTCGCCCGCGAAGGCCATGGTCTCGATCATCATCCCGCAGGCCTTCCGGATCATCCTGCCGCCGCTCACCAACGAACTCGTCCTGCTGTTCAAGGACTCCTCGCTGGTGCTGTTCCTCGGTGTCACCCTGGAGGAGCGCGAGCTGTCCAAGTTCGGCCGCGACCTGGCCAGTACGACCGCCAACTCCACGCCGATCCTGGTCGCGGGGCTGTGCTACCTGCTGGTGACCATCCCGCTCAGCTACGTCGTCAGGCGCATGGAGTCCAAGGCCCAGGAGGCGATCCGGTGAGCCGTCCGGAGATTCAGGTACGGGACCTGCACAAGTCCTTCGGCGACAACCACGTCCTGCGCGGCATCGACCTGGAGATCGGCCAGGGCGAGGTCGTCTGCGTCATCGGCCCCTCCGGCTCCGGCAAGTCGACGCTGCTGCGCTGCGTCAACCTGCTGGAGGAGCCCAGCAAGGGACAGGTCTTCGTCGGCGGCACCGAGATCACCGACCCGGACGTCGACATCGACGCCGTACGCCGCCGGATCGGCATGGTCTTCCAGCAGTTCAACCTCTTCCCGCACCTGAGCGTCACCGAGAACCTCACCCTGCCCCAGCGCAGGGTCCTCGGCCGGGACAGGGCGACGGCCGCGAGGACCGCCGCCGAGAACCTCGCCCGGGTCGGCCTGTCCGAGAAGGCGGAGGCCTACCCCTCCTCGCTCTCCGGCGGGCAGCAGCAGCGCGTGGCCATCGCCCGGGCGCTGGCGATGGGCCCCGAGGTGATGCTCTTCGACGAGCCCACGTCCGCACTCGACCCCGAACTGGTCGGCGACGTCCTCGCGGTGATGCGCAGGCTCGCCGAGGAGGGCATGACGATGATGGTCGTCACCCACGAGATGACCTTCGCCCGCGAGGTCGCCGACCGGGTCGTCTTCATGGACGGCGGCGTGATCGTCGAGGACGGCAGCCCCGAGCAGGTCATCGGCAACCCGGGCCATGAACGGACCCGGCACTTCCTGTCGCGGCTCCTGGACCCGGCGATGGCCGAGGTGGAGGAGAACGGCGCCCCGTAGCCGGCGAACGGCCCGCGCGGCGGACCGATTATCGTGCAGTGCATGAGCGATGGTGCGGTGCTGCGCGTGAAGGGCCGGGTCCTGGCCGGGCCGGACGACGTCCGTGACGAGCTGTGGGTGGTCGGGGGCCGGGTGTCCTACGACCGCCCCGCCGGGGCCCGTGACGTCACCACCGTCGAGGGCTGGGCGCTGCCCGGCCTGGTCGACGCGCACTGCCACGTCGGCCTCGGCCCGCACGGCCCGGTCGACAAGGACGTGGCCGAGAAGCAGGCGCTCACCGACCGGGAGGCGGGCACCCTGCTGATCCGGGACGCCGGTTCGCCCTCCGACACCCGCTGGGTCGACGACCGCAAGGACCTGCCGAAGATCATCCGGGCCGGCCGGCACATCGCCCGCACCCGCCGCTACATCCGCAACTACGCCTGGGAGATCGAACCGGACGACCTCGTCGCGTACGTCGCCCAGGAGGCCCGGCGCGGCGACGGCTGGGTCAAGCTGGTCGGCGACTGGATCGACCGCGACCTCGGCCACCTCGCGCCCTGCTGGCCCCGCGAGGCGACCGTGGCGGCCATCGCCGAGGCCCACCGGCTCGGCGCCCGCGTCACCGCGCACTGCTTCGCCGAGAGTTCCCTGCGCGACCTGGTCGAGGCGGGCATCGACTGCATCGAGCACGCGACCGGCCTGACCGACGACCTGATCCCGCTGTTCGCCGAGCACGGCGTGGCGATCGTCCCGACCCTCGTCAACATCGCCACCTTCCCGCAGCTCGCGGCCGGCGGCGACACCCGGTTCCCGAACTGGGCGGCGCACATGCGCCGGCTGCACGCGCGCCGCTACGACACCGTGCGCGGCGCCTACGACGCGGGGATCCCGGTGTACGTCGGCACGGACGCCGGCGGCTCGCTGGCCCACGGCCTTGTCGCGGCCGAGGTGGCGGAACTGGTCACCGCCGGCATCCCCGCCGTGGACGCCGTGTCGGCCACGAGCTGGGGCGCCCGCGCCTGGCTCGGCCGCCCCGGTCTGGAGGAGGGCGCTCCGGCCGACCTGGTGGTGTACGAGGGCGACCCGCGGGCGGACGTACGGGTGCTGGCGGCGCCGCGCCGGGTGGTGCTGAACGGGCGGATCGTGCAGTAGAGGAACGCCTGTGCCCGGTGATTCGAAGAGGTGTGCAGGGAATCCACGTTTGAGTGAAGTGACCCAGGATTGCTGACCGTTCACCCACAGGGCGTACAAGGTTGACGGGTCCCAAGCACGTTTTCTCTGGGGGTCCCACCACCTTGAACAGCAACGACTTCCGCATGCCCGCACGCCGTCTCGCCACCGTCGCGACGGTCACCGCCCTCGCCGTGGCGCCCGCGGCCCTGGGCGCGGGCGCCGCGCACGCGACCGGTGACCACGGTCGCGCCTCCGCCGTCGTCCTGCGCACCGGGCTCGACGTGTCCCTGCTCGACAAGACCGTCGACGTCCCGCTGACGGTCTCCCTCAACGAGGTCCAGGCACCGCGGAGTGCCGACAGGACCGCGTTGTCCGCCCGGCTCGACGGCGTGGCCGGCGGCAGGCCGTTCACGGTCCTCGGCGCGCGCGTCGCCTCGGCGAAGGCCACCGTGACCTCCCGGGGCGCCGAGGGCTCGGTCCGGCTGGTCGACGCCAGGCTGCACGTCCCCGGCCTGCCCCTGCTGTCCCTGATCGAGGTCGGCACGGTCACCGCCAAGGCGACCTGTGAGGCCGGCAGGGCACCGGCCGCCTCCGCGAACGTCCTCGGCGCCGTCACCGTCCTCGGCAAGCGGGTCACGCTCACCGCCGGTGGCCCGGCCGAGGTGAAGGTGCCCGGCGTCGGCGAGGTCCGCCTCGACCTCGCCCAGCGGCGCACCACCACCCGCACGGCCGCCGCCACCGCCCTCGAACTCAAGGTCTCCGTCAACCCTTTGAAGCTCAACGTGGCCGACGTCGAGGGCACGGTCACCCTGGCCCGGGCGACCTGCGAGTCCCCGACGGGCCGGCCCACCGGGCACCCGGTGCCGAGCCACGATCCCGCCGCCGGCACCAAGGCCCAGGACGCCCCCGCGAAGACCGACACCGCCGCCGACGTGAAGCCCCAGGGCGGCGCATCGACGTCCGACCTCGCGGAGACCGGTGGCAGCTCCGCCACCCCGTACGTCGCGGGCGGCGCGCTGGCGCTGGTGCTGATCGGCGGGGGAGCGGTGACGGTGGCGCGACGCCGCAAGGGCTGAATCCTTGTCTCCCGGGTCGGGTCGGTCCCGGTGGACGGCGCATCCTGGCCGGCGCCGGCCCGATCGAAGGAGGTCCCGAGGCCTGGGTGGCCGTCACGCCGGGCAGGGTGCGGCCTCCCGGCCCGCCCGGGCGCGTACCTGACGGCGGACGACGAGACGGCCGAGACCCTGGCCGGACTCCGGGCACGTTCCCGGGGCCGGCTCAGGGCGCTCTCGTCACCGCACCGGCAGCCGAGAGTTACGGCAGGGCAGCCGACAGCGCCTGCAGGAACTCGCCCACCGTCCCCCGGTCCCGCACAGCGATCCGCACCCATTCCCCGCCGAGCCCCGGAAACGTGTCCCCGCGCCGCACCGCGTAACCAAGCTCGCGCAACCGGTGCCGTACAGCGGCCGCACCCGGCATGCGGACCAGCACGAACGGCCCCTCCGCGGGCTCCACCACCCGCACGCCCCGCGAGGCGAACGCGGACAACCCGGCCACCAGGTGGCCCCGGTCCGCAGCGATGCGGTGCGCCGCGTGACCCGCCTCCGCCAGTGCCCGTGGCGTCACGCACGCCTCGGCCGCGGCGAGCGCGGGAGTCGACACCGGCCACAGAGGCTGAGCCCGCTCCAGCGCGGCGACGATCTCCGAAGGAGCCAGCACGTACCCGATCCGCAGCCCGGCCAGCCCCCAGGTCTTGGTCAGGCTCCGCAGCACCACGAGACCCGGCACATCCGTCCGCCCGGCCAGCGCCTCCCGCTCGCCCGGCACCGCGTCCATGAACGCCTCGTCGACCACCAGCACGCGCCCAGGGCGGGCGAGCCGGGTGATCGCCCCCGCCGGATGCAGCACGGACGTGGGGTTGGTCGGATTCCCGATCACCACCAGGTCGGCCCCCTCCGGCACCGCCGCCGGATCCAGCCGGAACCCGTCCTCCTCGCGCAGCAGCACCCGGTCCACGGTGTGCCCCGCGTCCCTGAGCGCCGCCTCCGGCTCGGTGAACTGGGGATGCACGACGACCGGTCGCTGCACCCTCAGCGCCCGCGCCAGCAGCACGAACGCCTCCGCCGCGCCCGCGGTCAGCAGCACCCGTTCCACCGGCAGCCCGTGCCGTGCCGCCACCGCCGCCCGCGCGGCCCGCCCGTCCGGGTAGGCCGCGAGGGACGACAGCGAGGCGGCGATCTCGTCCCGCAGCCACGGCGGGGGCGTGTCCGCGCGGACGTTGACGGCGAGGTCGACCAACGCGGCCCCGCCGTCCCGCACTTCGGCGTCCCCGTGATGCCGCAGATCGTGCCCGGACCCGCCGGTGTCGTCAGTGCGCATGGCTGTGCGAGTGCCCCCCGTGATGGTGGTGCCCGTGGCCGTGGTGATGGTCGTCGTCGTCCGGGTGGAAGTGCGGCTGCTGCGGCAGGCCCACCTTGTCCCCGAAGCCCGGCAGCGCGATCCGGTACACGCACGAGTCGCAGTTCATGCGCAGATCACCCTTGACGGCCTCCTCGTACCGCTCCATCACCAGGTCCAGCAGCTCCGGCTCGGGCCCGATGACGTCGGCCGAGCGGACGTCGGCCTCGGGGTGCCCGGCCGCCCACTCCCCGGTCTGCTGCCGCACCCGGTCCGGCAGGATGCCGGTGAAGAGGAAGTAGGGGAGGACGACGATCCGCCGCGCCCCCAGCCTCACACACCGGTCCAGGCCGCTCGGCACGTCCGGCGCCGCGAGGGACACGAACGCCGTCTCCACACCGGCGTACCCGCGCCCCTCCCACAGCAGCCGCGCCGCCTTGAACACCTCGGCGTTGGCATCGGGGTCGGTCGAGCCGCGCCCGACCAGCAGCACGGTCACCTCCGAGCGGTCCGTGTCGCCCAGTACCTCGTCAAGCCGCCGTTCCAGCACATTCAGCAGCGCCGGGTGCGGGCCCAGCGGGCGGCCGTAGGTGTACGAGATGCCCGGGTGCCGCTCCTTCTCGCGGGCCAGCGCCGCCGGGATGTCCCCCTTGGCGTGTCCGGCGGACACCAGCATCAGCGGTACGGCGGCGAACCGGCGCACGCCCCGCTCGACCAGCTCGGTGACGGCCTCGCCGAGCGGTGGCGGGGACAGTTCGATGAAGCCGCCCGCGACGGGCAGCCCGGGGTGGCGGCGACCCAGCTCGCGGACGAAGTCGCGGAACGCCTCGGCTCCGGCGTCGTCACGGGTGCCGTGTCCGGCGATCAGCAGGGCAGGCGGGGTGGTCACGAGGTCTCCTCAGACGAAAGGGGGTGGTACAGCAGGGCGTTGAGCGCGGCGGCGGCGACCGCCGAGCCGCCCTTCTCGGACACGTTGCTCACGGCGGGCAGCCCGCTCTCGCGCAGCGCGGCCTTGGACTCGGCCGCGCCGACGAAACCGACGGGCAGGCCGATGACGAGCGCGGGGGAGGCGTCCAGGGTGAGCAGCTCCTCCAGGGCGGTCGGCGCACAGCCGATCACCCACAGGGCCCCGGGGCCGACCTCCTCGTACGCGAGCCGGACGGCATGGGCCGAACGGGTCAGCCCGGGACCGGACCTCGCCTCCTTCAGCCGGCAGACGGTCTCCCGCCGGGTGATGCCGGCCGCGACCATCTCCACGTCCGCCACCACCGGCGCCCCCGCGTGCAGCGCCGCGTGGGCCTTCACCAGGTCGCCCTCCGCCATGACGAGATCGGTCGCGTACTCCAGGTCGGCGGCGGAGTGGATGACCCGCTCCACCACCGCCCGGGTCAGCGGCGGGAAGTGCGAGGTGTCCAGGCGGGCGCGCAGCCGGCGGAAGGACTCCTGCTCGATGGGGTGCACGATCCGGTTCACCGGTCGCCCTCCTGCCAGCGGTAGCCGCGCGGGGTCACCATGCGCCCCGCGATGATCCGGGTGGCCGTGTTGCCCACGGTGACGACCGTCATCATGTCGACCGTCGCCGGGTCCAGTTCGGCGAGGGTCGTGACCCGGCCGGACTCGTCCGGGCGGGACGCGTTGCGGACGACGCCGACCGGCGTGCCCGCCTCCCGGTGCTCGGCGAGGATGCCGAGCGCCTTCGGCAGCTGCCAGTCACGGCCCCGGGACCGCGGGTTGTAGAAGGTGACGACGAGGTCCGCCTCGGCCGCCGCCCGCACCCGCCGCTCGATGACCTCCCACGGCGTGTGCAGGTCGGACAGGCTGATGGAGACGTGGTCGTGGCCGAGCGGCGCGCCCAGGATCGCCCCGGCGGCCAGCGCGGCCGTCACCCCGGGCACCCCGGCCACGTCGATGTCGTCCGACGCCTCGGCGAGCGCCGGGGAGGCCATGGCGTACACGCCCGCGTCCCCGCTGCCGATCAGCGCCACCGCATGCCCCTTACGGGCCTCCGCGACCGCCGTACGGGCCCGCTGCTCCTCGGCGCCGAGCCCCGACTCCAGCACCCGGGTGCCCGGCCTGAGCAGATCGCGGATCTGGTCGACGTACTGGTCGAGCCCGACCAGCACCGAGGCACGGCGCAGCTCGGCCGCCGCGCGCGGGGTCAGCAGGTCCCGGGCGCCGGGTCCGAGCCCGACCACCGCGAGCCGCCCGCGCCCGGGACGCCGTACGACCGCACAGGTCGCCATCGCGGGCCGCCCGTCGGCGCGCTCCGACTTCCGCTTGGGGACCAGCAGTTCACCGCCGCGCACCAGCGCGGCGGCCTCCGCCACCGACGGCGTGCCGACGGCCGTGAGCGGCGCGTGTGACGGGTTGGGCACCTCGACCGCCGCCAACTCCTCGGCGGAGTACGTCACCAGGGGCACCCCGAGCCGTTCGGCCGCGGCCACGAGGCCCGGCTCGTCGGACTTGGCGTCCACCGTGGCGAGTTCGGCCACGGACCGCACCGACAGGCCCGCCTGCGCCAGCGCCGCCCCGATCAGTGCGAGCACCTCCTCGGCGGGCGCCCCCTTGGACGCGCCGACGCCGACCACCAGGGACGGCGGACGCAACAGCACCTCACGCTCGCCCGGTGCGACGTCCCGGTCGGTGAGCCGGATCGTGTACGTCCCCTGCGCCGAGACCGGCAGCGGCGGCAGCGGCCACGGCACCTCCGCCTCCAGCGCGACCGGTTCGCCGTCCAGCAGGGCGCGGGAGACCAGGGCGACCGAGCCCTCGCAGGGGAGGCCCAGCGTGTCCAGGCCCGCGAGTCCGACGGAGTCCGTCGCGGTCGTCACCACCGGCTCCGCCCCGAGCAACCCGCCCACTTCCCCGGCGAGTTCGTTGGCGCCGCCCCCGTGTCCGCCGACCAGCGACACCGCGAACCGGCCGCCCTCGTCCACGCAGACCACACCCGGATCGGCCGACTTGTCGCCGAGCAGCGGCGCCAGCAGCCGGACCGTCGCGCCCGTCGCCAGGAAGCACACCAGCTGCTCGCACTCCGCGAACGCGGCCCGTACCGCCTCCCCGACGGGACCCTCGTACACCCGCGTGCGGTCCGGCCAGGCCGCGGCCAGCCGGTCCCGCGCCACCGCCCCCGCCGCGGTGGCGGAAATCAGGCCGATCACTGAGCAACTCCCTCACTCGATACCGGGGTTCTCTCGCCCCAGAGCAGAAACACAGGATTGGTCGCCGCGAGCCGGGTCACATCGCCCGGCAGCGGCGCCAGCCGCGACGACTGCAGCAGCACCCCGTCGCAGCCGAACCCGGCGGCCATGAGCGCCTCGCGCGCCGCCGGGACCCGGTCCAGGGCGGCCATGGCGACGACCACGGCCCGCCGGGCCCGCCGCGCGCACGCGCCGACGATGGCGGGCAGCTCACGCCCGCCGCCCCCGATGAAGACGGCGTCCGGATCGTCCAGCCCCGCCAGGGCGGCGGGTGCCGAGCCGTGCACCACGCGCACGTCCACGCCGTGGGCGCGCGCGTTGGCGTGGATCCGCTCCACCCCGTCCGCCGCCTTCTCCACCGCGACGACGGCCGCGCCGAGCCGCGCGCACTCCACGGCCACCGAGCCCGAGCCGGCTCCCACGTCCCACACCAGGTCGCCGAGCCGGGGGCCCAGCCGGGCCAGCGCCAGCGCCCGCACCTCGAACTTGGTGATCATCGAGTCGCGGTGCGCGAACGCGCCCTCGTCCAGGGCCCAGCCGGCGGGTCCGGCCGGCGCCCCGGCGACCGTCCGCACTCCGCCAAGGGCACGTGTCCCGTCGAGGCACAGCACCACGCTGACGTCCGAGCCCCAGTCCCGGGAGGCGGCCTCGGCGGGCGTGACCCGTTCGACACGCTCCTCCTCGGAGCCGAGAGCGGAGGCGACGACGAGCACACGGCCGCCGGGCGCGGGAGCCGCCGCGCTCACCGGTGCGGTCCCCGGCACGGCGGACTCGGAGGCGGGCGCGGCGAGCGGCCCCGGTGACGTGCCCTCCGGCACGCACGGGTCGTGCAGCAGCGCCGCCCCCAGTTCCGCCGGCCCGGCTCCCGGCCCCGTCAGCACCGCCACCTTCGGCCGCGCCCGGCAGACGTTGACCGCCGTACGCAGGTCCCGGCCGTGCGCGCTGACGACCACCGCGTCGTCCCACGGCAGCCCCACCCGCGCGAACGCGGCGGCGACGGACGAGATCCCGGGCCGCACCTCCAGCCGCCGCGCCCCGAACCGCTCGGCCAGCACCCGCACGATCCCGAAGAACCCCGGGTCACCGGAGGCCAGCACGACGACCCGGCTCTCCTTCTCCAGATGCCGCTCGATGACGTCCAGCGCCGGCGCCAGCGGCCCGAGCACGACCCGCTCGGCGCCCTCGGGCAGCCGTACCGCGTCCAGATGCCGGCGGCCGCCGACGACCAGAGCGGCACCCGCGAGGACGTCCTCGGGCACGGGCGTCCCGGCCACCGTCCCCGTACCGACGACCGTGATCAACTCTTGGCCCTCTGCTCGCGCAGGGCCCGCCGGGCCTCCGGGTCGGCCTTGCGGTACCCGTGGAAATGACCCGGGTGGTACAGGTGCGAGCGGGTGCCGTGCGCGTCCAGCGCCGGGCCGACCAGGAAGAGTGTGTGCTTCCAGAGCTTGTGCTCCTTGACCGTCTCCTCCAGCGTGCCCACCGTGCACCTCACGAGCAGCTCCTCCGGCCAGGTCGCCTGGTAGGCGATGATCACCGGGGTGTCCGTCGGGTAGCCGCCCTCCAGCAGCTCGCGCACCAGCTGCCCGCTGCGCGCCGCCGACAGGAAGATCGCCATGGTGGTGCCGTGCCGGGCGAACTCGCGCACCTCCTCGCCGGGCGGCATCGGCGTCTTGCCGCCGCCCAGCCGGGTCAGGACGACGGACTGCGCGACCTCCGGGATGGTGAGCTCACGCTGTGCGAGAGCGGCGACGGCGGAGAAGGACGAGACCCCCGGAACGACCTCCGTCGCGATCCCGGCCTCCGCGCACCGGTCCAGCTGCTCCTGCGTGCCGCCCCACAGCGCCGGGTCACCGGAGTGGATCCGGGCCACCTTCAGTCCCTCGGCGTGGGCGCGCCGGTAGACGGCGACGACGTCCTCCAGGGACATGGTCGCCGAGTCCAGGATCTCCGCGTCCTCGCGCGCGTGCTCGAGGACTTCCGCCTGGACCAGGCTCGCCGCCCAGATCACCACGTCCGCCTCCGCGATCGCGCGCGCGGCACGGAACGTCAGCAGATCGGCGGCGCCGGGGCCGGCACCGACGAACGTCACCTTGCCGGTGGGGGCATCGGCCATGGGATGGGTCCTCTCGTACGGAATCACGACATGAAATGCAGGGGAAATATCAGCTTCTGCGCCGATGTGGGCGTGGCCGGATGTGCGCGAAGGCGCCCTCATCGGATAGCAAGGGCCTATGGCGGTCTTCGTCGCGCTCGGCGCGTTCCTGATGACGCTGGCCGGCGGCTGGACGGCACAGCGCGTGACCGACCGTCGGCATCTCGTCCTGGGACTCGCCGGCGGTCTGATGCTGGGCGTGGTCGGCCTGGACCTGCTGCCGGAGGCGCTGCACGCGGCCCACCGCCAGGTCTTCGGCGTACCTGCCGCCCTGCTGCTGTTCGTGGCCGGATTCCTGCTGGCCCACCTGGTCGAGCGCACGCTGGCCGCGCGGCAGGCCGCGCACGGAGGCGCCGAGGGACACAACCACCGGGCGCCCGAGGTGGGCCTGACGGCGGCCGGCGCGATGGTCGGGCACAGCGCCATGGACGGCGTGGCGATCGGCGCGGCCTTCCAGGTGGGCAGTGGCATGGGCACCGCCGTCGCGCTCGCCGTGATCGCGCACGACTTCGCCGACGGCTTCAACACCTTCACCATCACGAGCCTGTACGGCAACGCCCGCCGCCGCGCGATCGCGATGCTGGTGGCCGACGCCTGCGCACCCCTGCTGGGCGCGCTGTCGACCGCGTTCTTCCGCATCCCCGAAGTGGTGCTCGGCGGCTATCTGGGCCTCTTCGGCGGCGTCCTGCTGTACCTGGCCGCCGCCGAGATCCTCCCCGAGGCCCACCACGAGCACCCCGCGCGCTCCACCCTGCTGTGCACGGTGGCGGGCGCGGCCTTCATCTGGCTGGTGGTCGGCCTCTCCGGCGGCTGACCCGGCGACCGCCTGGTAACGGCTTTCCCCGGCGGCTCCCCCAACCGCCTGCCATACCATTTCCCGCCCCGGCCGCCGCACGGCATCCCGCCCCGGCCGCCGCCAGGCATCGCGCCCCGGCCCCCTCACAGTTTCCCGCCCCGGCCGGTGTCCCGGCGTGGTGGTGCGATCAGGGTCGACAGGTACGGCAGCGGCGCCCCGTCCAGTTCGGCGGCCGGCCGTACCGACTCCTCCGGCAGCCCGAGCGCCGAACCCCACACGGCGTTCCCGAGCCGCCCGGTCTCCCGCAGCGCCTCGGCGACCTCGGCGGCCTGCCTGCCGAACTTGTAGGCGACGACGGTCCCCGGCCCGGCCAGGGCCTCCTTGAGCACGGTGGACCCGGCGGTGACCGGCACGAGGGTCAGCGGCTCGGTGCCCTCGGTCAGTACGGCACCGGACCTCGCCGCCAAGTCCTGCATGGCGGTGATCCCCGGCACGGTCTCCACGACCACGTCCGGCACCAGCTCCACGATGGTCTGCGCGAGATACGTGAACGTGGAGTACACGTTCGGATCGCCGATGGTGGCGAAGGCGACGCAACCGTGCGTCCCGAGAAGCCGGGCGACCCGCTCGCCCGCCGCGTCCCAGGCCGCCTCACGGCGCGCCCGGTCCGTCCGCTCGTTCAGCGCGAACACCACCCGGACGACCTTGTCCTCGGGCACGTAGTGCAGAACGGTCGCCTCGGCCCGACCGCGCTCCCCGGTGTCCATGACGGGTACGACGACGACCTCGGCGGCCCGCAGGGCGTTGACCCCCTTGACGGTCACCAGCTCCGGATCACCGGGACCGACCCCGACTCCGACCAGCCTGCTGCTCATGACGTCCGGCACCTCTCCACGAACCGACGGGCGACACCGGGCTCGGACGCCCAGTGCGTGTGCAGATAACTCGCGTGCACGCCCTGCTGTACGAAACCTTCGACCCGCCGGACGGGCGCCCGTACGCCCCAGGCGGGAGCGTCACCGGCGCCCGGCTCGACGACCGTGCGATGGAACTCGTGCCCCCGCAGCCGGGTCCCGGCAGCGGCAAGCACACTGTCACCGACGGCCACGGCGTCCCGGTAGCCGAGGGTGAGCCGTTCGGTCATCCGCGCCGTGGCATCCAGCACGCCGCACATGGGCCGCCCGTCCAGCTCCCGGCAGAGGTACAGCAGCCCGGCACACTCGGCGGCCACGGGCGCGCCGCTCAGGGCGAGTTCGGCGACGGCCTCGCGCAGGCGCTTGTTGGCGGACAGCTCGGCGGCGTACACCTCGGGGAAACCACCCCCGATGACCAACCCGGCGGTGTTCTCGGGCAGTTGCTCGTCCCGCAGCGGGTCGAAGGGGACGACTTCGGCACCGGCGGCGCTGAGCAGCTCGGTGTGCTCGGCGTACGAGAAGGTGAAAGCGGGCCCACCGGCGACGGCGACCACCGCAGGCTGCTCCGTGGGGGCGACGGGAGCTTCCCAAGGGGCACAGGACAACGCTCCCGCGCTCCGGGCCAGTCCCAGCAGAGCCTCGAGATCGCACCCTCGCTCGACCTGTGCGGCCATGGCCGTCACCGCGTTCACGGCGTCGTCGCGACGCTCGGCGACCGGCACGAGCCCGAGGTGCCGCGACGGGGTGTCCACCTGGGGGACTCTCCGCAGCACCCCCAGCACCGGCACCCCTGCCTGGTCCAACGCCTCTCGCAGCAGCTCCTCGTGCCGGTCGGAGCCCACCTTGTTCAGGATCACGCCCCCGACCCGCACCTCCGGGTCCCAGGAAGCGAACCCGTGCACCAGTGCCGCCACCGACCGCGACTGCGACGACGCGTCGACCACCAGCACCACCGGCGCCCGCAGCAGCTTGGCGACATGCGCGGTGGACGCCAGTTCACCCTCCCCGGCCGCACCGTCGTACAGCCCCATCACACCCTCGACCACGGCGAGGTCGCACCCTCGTGCCCCGTGCAGGAACAGCGGAGCGACCAGCTGCGGCCCGCACAGGTACGCGTCCAGGTTGCGCCCCGGCCGCCCGGTCGCGAGCGTGTGGTACCCGGGGTCGATGTAGTCCGGTCCGACCTTGTGCGGGGACACGGCGAGCCCCCGCGCGGCGAACGCGGCCATCAGCCCCGTGGCGACGGTGGTCTTGCCGCTGCCGGACGACGGCGCGGCGATGACCAGCCGGGGAACGGACGTCACCACTCGATGCCCTTCTGGCCCTTCTGCCCCGCGTCCATGGGGTGCTTGACCTTGGACATGTCGGTCACGAGATCCGCGAACTCCACCAGCTTCCCGGGTGCGTTCCGGCCGGTGATCACCACGTGCTGGGTGCCCGGCCGGTTCCGCAGCACCTCCACGACCTCATCGGTGTCCACCCATCCCCAGTGCATCGGGTAGGCGAACTCGTCCAGCACGTAGAGCCGGTACGTCTCGGCGGCCAGGTCCCGCTTGACCTGCTCCCAGCCCTCCCGGGCCTTCTCCTCGTTGTCCATCTGCTGATCGCGCTGCACCCACGACCAGCCCTCACCCATCTTGTGCCAGGCGACCGAACCGCCTTCGCCGCTGTCGCCCAGCACCCGCAGCGCGTTCTCCTCGCCGACCTTCCACTTCGCCGACTTGACGAACTGGAACACTCCGATCGGCCACCCCTGGTTCCAGGCGCGCAGCGCGAGCCCGAACGCGGCGGTCGACTTGCCCTTGCCGACGCCCGTGTGCACGACGACCAGCGGACGGTTGCGGCGCTGGCGGGTCGTCAGACCGTCGTCCGGTACGACACTCGGCTGTCCCTGCGGCATTACGCGGCCCTCCTCGACGTCCCGTACGTCCCCTGCACATCCCTGACCAGCCCGGCGATCGAGTCGGCCCGCAGCTCGTCCAGCGTCACAGCCGTACCGCCCAGCTCACCCGCGAGCTGCTCGGCGAGCCCGAGCCGCACCGGACCCGACTCGCAGTCCACGACCACCGAGGCGACGCCCTCGGCCGCGAACAGCCGCGCCGCACGCCCGGCGAGCGCGACCGGCTCGGGGCCGCCGGTGGCCCGCCCGTCGGTCACCACGACCACGAGCGCCCGCCGCGCCGGATCCCGCAGCCGCTCCACGCGCAGCACCTCGTGCGCCTTGAGCAGCCCGGCGGCCAGCGGGGTACGGCCACCGGTCGGCAGCGACTCCAGCCGCGCCGCGGCCGCGTCGACCGACGAGGTCGGCGGCAGGGCGACATCGGCGCCCGCCCCCCGGAACGTCACCAGCCCCACCTTGTCGCGCCGCTGGTAGGCGTCCAGCAGCAGCGACAGCACGGCCCCCTTCACGGCGCTCATCCGCTGCCGCGCCGCCATCGACCCGGAGGCGTCCACGACGAACAGCACGAGGTTGCCCTCGCGGCCCTCCCGGGTCGCCTGCCGCAGATCGTCCCGGCGGACCACCAGCCCCGGTCCGGACCGTCCGCGCGCCCGCTGGTGCGGAGCGGCGGCCTGCACGGTGGCGGCCAGGTGCAGCTTGGTCAGCGCGCCCCGGGGCCGCCGGGCGCCGGTCGTCCGCCCGTGCTCGGTGCGCGCCCGCGACCGACGGCCCGCGGCACCCTCACCGATCCCGGGCACGCTCAGCACCTTGGTCCTGAACGGCTCGGCGGCTCCCACGGCCGACTGCTCCCGCGCGCCGGACGCCTGCGGTTCCCCGCCCTCGCCGGTCTCGGGCCGCGCGGAGCCGTCCGCGTCGCCCTGCGGCCCGGCGTCGGGCGCCGGCTGCCCACCGCCGCCGCCGGGACCGTCGGGATCGGGATCCTCGTCACCCTCGGAGCCGTCCCCCGAGAACTGTTCCAGCGTCTCGTCCAGCTTGTCCTCGTCCAGCCCCGGCGCGTCGAAGGGATTGCGGCGCCGGCGGTGCGGCAGCGCCAGCAGCGCCGCCTGCCGTACGTCCTCGGCCAGCACGTCCGTCCGCCCCGCCCAGGCGGCCAGCGCGGTCGCCGTACGCGCCATCACGATGTCGGCCCGCATGCCGTCCACCTCGAAGGCCGCGCAGGTCGCCGCGATCTGCCGCAGGGCGCCGTCGCCCAGCCGCACCTGCGGCAGCAACTCCCGCGCCGCCACGATCCGGCCGCGCACGGAGGCCTCCTCCTCGGCCCACCGCGCGGCGAAACCGGCCGGGTCGTCGTCGTACGCCAGCCGGCGCCGCACCACCTCGACCCGCTGGTCCGGTTCCCGGGAGGCCGCGACCTCCACGGTCAGTCCGAACCGGTCCAGCAACTGCGGCCGCAGCTCGCCCTCTTCGGGGTTCATGGTGCCGACGAGCAGGAACTTCGAGGCGTGCCGCACCGAGACACCCTCGCGCTCCACGTACGAGGCGCCCATCGCCGCCGCGTCCAGCAGCAGGTCGACCAGGTGGTCGTGGAGGAGGTTGACCTCATCGACGTACAGGATCCCGCGGTGCGCGTCGGCCAGCAGGCCCGGCTCGAACGCCTTCACGCCCTCGGCGAGCGCCCGCTCGATGTCCAGGGCGCCGACCAGCCGGTCCTCGGAGGCGCCGACGGGCAGCTCGACCATCCGCGCGGGCCGGTGCGCGCCCGGCCCCGGCTCGTGCGGGCCGTCGGGGCACGACGGGTCCGGTGCCGCCGGATCGCACGAGAAGCGGCAGCCGGGCACCACGGCGACCTGAGGCAGCAGCGCCGAGAGGGCGCGTACGGCCGTCGACTTGGCCGTGCCCTTCTCGCCGCGCACCAGCACACCGCCGACCGCCGGGGACACGGCGTTCAGCAGCAGCGCGAGCCGCAGGTCGTCCTGGCCGACAACGGCCGTGAAAGGAAAGGGAGTTGTCACTGGTCGTCGCCCTCCAAGTCGCCTTCCAGCTCCAGGTAGGTGGCACGCAGCCGCTCCAGCGTGTCCGCGTCCGGCTCGGCCCACAGGCCCCGGTCCGCCGCCTCCAGCAGCCGTTCCGTGATGCCGCGCAGCGCCCACGGGTTGGACTTCTTCATGAAGTCCCGGTTCTCCGGGTCGAAGACGTACTCCGCGCTGAGCTTCTCGTACATCCAGTCGTCGACCACGCCGGCCGTGGCGTCGTAGCCGAACAGGTAGTCCACGGTGGCCGCCATCTCGAAGGCGCCCTTGTAGCCGTGCCGCCGCATGGCCGCCATCCAGCGCGGGTTGACCACCCGGGCCCGGAAGACGCGGTGGGTCTCCTCGCCCAGCGTGCGGGTCCTCACCTGGTCCGGTACGGCGGAGTCACCCACGTACGCCTCGGGGTTGGCGCCGGTCAGGTGCCGGACCATGGCGACCATGCCGCCGTGGTACTGGAAGTAGTCGTCGGCGTCGACCAGGTCGTGTTCCCGCGTGTCGACGTTCTTCGCGGCGACGGCGATCCGCTTGAACGCGGTCTCCATGTCCCCGCGCGCCGGCCGTCCGTCCAGCCCGCGCCCGTAGGCGTAGCCGCCCCAGACCGCGTACACCTCGGCCAGATCCGCGTCGCTGCGCCAGTTCCGGGCGTCGATCAGCGGCAGCAGACCGGCGCCGTACGCGCCCGGCTTCGAGCCGAAGACACGGGCGGTGGCGCGCCGCCGGTCACCGTGTGCGGCGGTGTCCTCGTCGGCGTGTGCCCGCACGTAGTTGGAGGCCGCCGGCTCCTCCAGCTCCGCCACCGCCCGCACCGCGTCGTCGATCAGCCCGACCACGTGCGGGAACGCGTCCCGGAAGAACCCGGAGATACGGACCGTGACGTCGATGCGCGGCCGCCCCAGCTCCTGCAGCGGGACCACCTCGAAGCCGGTGACCCGGCGCGAGGCGTCGTCCCACACCGGACGGCAGCCCAGCAGCGCCAGGATCTCGGCGATGTCGTCGCCCTGGGTGCGCATCGCGGACGTGCCCCACACCGTGAGGCCCACGGACTTCGGGTACGCGCCGGTGTCCTGCAGGTACCTCTGCACGAGCGAGTCGGCCAGCGACTGCCCGACCTCCCAGCTCAGCCGGGACGGAATCGCCTTGGGGTCGACGGAGTAGAAGTTCCGGCCGGTCGGCAGGACGTTCACCAGGCCGCGGGTCGGGGAGCCGGACGGACCCGCCGGGACGTAACCGCCGTTCAGGGCCCGCAGGATGTGCCCGATCTCGTCCGTGGTCCGCGCGAGCCGCGGCACGACCTCGTCACAGGCGAACTCCAGCACGGCCACGCCCTCGGGAAGTTCGGTGCCGAGCACACCGCGCAGAACGGCGGGGACGACGCTGCGGTCCCAGCCCCGCGCCTCCATCGCCTCCGCGGCCCGCCGGCACAGCTGCTCCAGCAGGTCGATGGCGTCGGAGGCCGTCCGCGCCGGACCCTCGACCAGGTCCGTCAGCTCCGCCGGCACCTTCACCGGCGCGCCCGGCTCCGCGAGCAACTCCTTCTCGATGAGCCCGAAATGGGCGGCGAAGGAGGCCCTGAGCCCCGGCAGCGCGTTCGCCTGTCCACCCCACACCTGGGACGCCCGCAGCACGGCCAGCACCAGGTTCACACGGGGCTCGCCGACCGGGCCGCCGCCCAGGATGTGCAGACCGTCGCGGATCTGCACGTCCTTGATCTCACACAGGTAGCCGTCGATGTGCATGACGAACTCGTCGAACTCGTCGTCGTCCGGCTGCTCGGCCACATGCAGGTCGTGGTGCAGCTCGGCGGCCTTGACGAGGGTCCAGATCTGGGCGCGGACGGCCGGGGCCTTCACCGGGTCCAGGTCGGAGACGAGCGCGTACTCGTCCAGCAGCTGCTCCAGCTTGGCCAGGTCGCCGTAGGTGTCGGCGCGGGCCATCGGCGGCACCAGGTGGTCGACCACCGTGGCGTGCCCGCGCCGCTTGGCCTGGGTGCCCTCACCGGGGTCGTTGACGATGAACGGGTAGACGAGGGGGAGGTCACCGAGGACGGCGTCCGGAGCGCATCCGCGCGACAGACCCAGCCCCTTGCCCGGCAGCCACTCCATCGTGCCGTGCTTGCCCATGTGCACGATCGCGTCCGCGCCGAACGAGTTCTCCAGCCACCGGTAGGCCGCCATGTAGTGGTGCGAGGGCGGCATGTCGGGATCGTGGTAGATCGCGATCGGGTTCTCGCCGAAGCCGCGCGGCGGCTGGATCATCACGACGACGTTCCCGAACTGCAGGGAGGCGAGCACGATGTCCTCGCCGTCGACGTACAGACCGCCCGGCGGCTCGCCCCACGCCTCGGTCATCGCGTCCCGCAGCTCCGGGTCCAGCTTCTCGAACCAGGCCCGGTAGTCGGCCAGCGGCACGCGCGCGGGCGCCGCCGCCAGCTGCTCCTCCGTGAGCCACTCCACGTCGTGGCCGCCGGCCTCGATCAGCCGGTGGATCAGCTCGTCGCCACCGGCGGGGTAGTCGGTGAGCGCGTACCCGGCGTCGCGGAGCGCGTCCAGCACCCGCACCGCCGAGGCGGGCGTGTCCAGACCGACGGCGTTGCCGACCCGGGAGTGCTTGGTCGGGTACGCCGTGAAGACCAGCGCGACCTTCTTCTCGGCGTTCGGCCTGTGCTTCAACCGGGCGTGGCGCAGGGCGATCCCGGCCACCCGCGCGGCCCGTTCCGGGTCGGCGAGGTACACCGGGACCCCGTCCGGTCCCTGCTCCTTGAACGAGAACGGCACGGTGATCAGCCGGCCGTCGAACTCCGGGATCGCGACCTGCATCGCCGCGTCCATGGGGGACAGGGCGGCATTCGACTCCTCCCACGCGGCCCGCGAGGAGGTGAGGCAGAGCCCCTGCAGCACCGGGATGTCCAGATCCGCGAGCGCGCCGATGTCCCAGGCCTCCTCGTCGCCGCCCGCCGAGGCCTGTGAGGCGTGCGTGCCGCCGGCCGCGAGCACCGTGGCGACCAGCGCGTCGGCCTTCGCCAGCAGCTCGTACAGCCCGGCGTCCGCGCCGCGCAGCGAACCGCAGTACACGGGCAGGGCGTTCGCGCCCTTCGCCTCGATCGCCGCGCACAGGGTGTCCACGAAGGCGGTGTTGCCGCTCAGTTCGTGCGCCCGGTAGAAGAGCACGCCCACCGTCGGCCGGCCGCCCCGGACCTCGTACGAGCCGTGGACGCCGTACTCCGGCATCTTCCGCGGCTCCTCGAAGCCCTCGCCGGTCAGCAGCACGGTGTCCGACAGGAACCGGGACAGCTCCAGCAGGTTCGCGGGACCGCCCTCGACCAGGTACTTCAGCGCCTCCGCCACCACACCGGCCGGCACCGACGACTCGGCCATCAGCTCTGCGTCGGGGACGGCCTCGCCGCCCAGCAGCACGGTCGGGATCCCGGCCGCCCTCAGCGCGGCCAGCCCCTCCTCCCAGGCCCGCTTGCCGCCCAGCAGCCGTACGACGGCCAGGTCCGCGCCGTCGAGCAGCTCCGGCAGCTCCTGCCCGACGTCCACCCGGGTCGGGTTGCCGATCCGGTAGTCCGCGCCGGAGGCCCGGGCCGCCAGCAGATCCGTGTCGGCGGTCGACAACAACAACACTGTGCTCATGCGGGCGCTCCCGGTGGAATGAAAGGCAGTCCTTGCGGCGCGCCCGACTCGATGAGCCGCCACAGCGCGTCCGTGTCCGCGTGCTGTTCGATCAGGTCGCCGAGCCGGTCGAGCTGCTCCTCGCGCAGCGCGGCGAAGGAGGTGTCCGGCGCCGGCACGAAGCGGCGGCCCGCGGCGGCGGCCACCTCGCGCAGAAAGGCCCGCCGGAAGCCGTCCGACTCCAGCGAACCGTGCCAGTGCGTGCCCCACGTCCGGCCGACCCGGCAGCCGTCGAGGAAGGCCTCCCCGCCCTCGATCGTGGCCACGCCGTGGTGGATCTCGTACCCCTCGACCGGCTCGCCGAGGGCTTCCCCGACCGGCCGGGTCAGGGTCTTCTCACGGGCGAACCGCACCCGCACGGGCAGCACACCGAGCCCGTCGACCGCGCCGGCCCGCGACTCGACCTCGTCCTCGATGTGCCCGCCGAGGATCTGGAAGCCGCCGCAGATGCCGAGGACGGGGCGTCCTTCGGCGGCCCGCCCTACCAGCGCGTCGGCCAGCCCGCGCTCGCGCAGCCACTGAAGGGCCCGTACGGTCCCGCGCGTGCCCGGGACGACGACCAGGTCCGCGTCGGCCAGCTCCTCCGGGCGGTCCACGAACCGCACCACGACCCCCGGTTCGGCGGCCAGCGCGTCCACGTCCGTGAAGTTGGACATCAGCGGGATCGCGCACACGGCGACGCGCAGCACGTCCGCACCCAGGGGCGGGGTCACGGCGGACTCGCGGACCGTGCCGCGCAGCGACACCCGCAGTCCGTCCTCCTCGTCGATGCCCAGCCCGTGCCGGAACGGCAGCACGCCGTACGTCCGCCGCCCGGTCAGGCCCTGGAGCATGTCCAGCCCGGGCTCCAGCAGGCTGACATCCCCCCGGAACTTGTTCACCAGGAACCCGGCGACCAGTTCCTGGTCCTCGGGCGAGAGCAGGGCGAGGGTCCCGAAGAAGGACGCGAAGACGCCCCCGCGGTCGATGTCCCCCACCACCAGCACGGGCAGCCGCGCGTTCCGTGCGATCCCCATGTTCACGATGTCGGTCCGGCGCAGATTGATCTCGGCCGGGCTGCCCGCACCCTCACAGATCACCGCGTCATACGTGCCCCGCAACTCGGCCAGACAGTCCAGCACCGTGCCCAGGAGCTTCTGCTGGCGCCCCCCGTGGTAGCCGCGCGCGCTCAGCTCGCCCACCGGCCTGCCCAGCAGCACCACCTGGCTGCTCTGTTCGCCGCCCGGCTTGAGCAGCACCGGGTTCATCAGCGCCGTCGGCTCGATCCGGCACGCCTGGGCCTGCATGGCCTGCGCCCGCCCGATCTCCGCGCCCTCACGGGTCACGAAGGAGTTGAGCGACATGTTCTGCGCCTTGAACGGCGCGACCTTCACACCCTGGCGCACCAGCCACCGGCAGATCCCGGCCGTCACGACGCTCTTTCCGGCGTCGGAGGTGGTGCCGGCGACGAGGAGACCCCCGCTCACTTGCCACGTCCCTTCACGAGTCGGCGCGCGGCGAGGGTGACGCCGAGCGCGAGCAGGCCGACGCGGCGGGAGAGCCGTACGGCCCGGTCGATGTCGGTGACCTGGACGGCGCGTCCGGCCCTGCCGTTGAGCACGGGGCGGTGCTCGACCCGGCCGCCGTACGACAGCGTGCCGCCCAGCCGCACCCCCAGCGCCCCCGCGAACGACGCCTCGACGGGCCCGGCGTTGGGGCTCGGGTGCCTGCGGGCGTCGGCCTTCCAGGCGCGCAGGGCGCCTCGGGGGTCGGCCCCGGCCGCGGCGGCGAGTACGGCGGTCAGCCGGGCCCCCGGCCAGCCGGCGAGGTCGTCCAGCCGGGCGGAGGCCCAGCCGTAGCGCCGGTAGCGGGGGGACTTGTGACCGACCATCGCGTCCAGGGTGTTGACGGCCCGGAAGCCCAGCAGCCCCGGCACCCCGGCCACCGCCCCCCACACCAGGGCGCCCACGACGGCGTCGGAGGTGTTCTCGGCGACCGACTCGACCACGGCCCGGGCGATCCCGTCGGCGTCCAGCGCCTGCGGGTCCCGGCCGCACAGGTGCGGCAGCCGCGCCCGTGCCGCCGCGACGTCCCCGCGTTCGAGGGCGCGTCCGACGGCGCGGGCCTCGCGGGCGAGTGACGTACCGCCGACGACCGACCAGGTGGCGGCGGCGGTCAGCGCGAGGGAGGCGGTGGGGGAGCGGCGTACGGCGCGTGCGGCCGCCGTGCCGAGTGCGACGGCGCCTCCGGCGCACACGACGGTGTGCAGGGCGCCCCAGCCACGGTGGTCGTGCCACAACGCGCGGTCCACGGCAGCGGCCGCTCGCCCGAACACGGCGACCGGATGCCCGCGGCGCGGATCGCCGAGGAGGAGGTCACCGAGAAGGCCGGCGGCGGCGCCGTACGCGTAAGTGCGATCGGCACCCATGGGCTCAGCCGGCCGTGGGTACAGGAGCGGGCCTGGTGCGGGTCCTTGTCCTTCGGCAGCCGAGCATGGCGATCCGTGTCCTCACTCAGGGTATCCGCGCCCTGGTTCGACGAGAGTCGGCGGTGAGAGTTCCTGGCTCCCGGGGGTTCTTCCCCGGTGACAGTGGCGGGACCGCGCCGGATTCACACCGGCTTCCTCTCCTGTCGCCGTACATGGCCTGGGCAGTCCACCACGCGCCCGGAACGGCCGTCAACTTGCCGTTGACCTGCGCGGGGAGAGTGTGCCGATCCCCACACCGTGGCGCCCGTGGCCCCTGGGTACGGCGAAGGCTCCCTTCCGCAACGGACGGAGGGGAGCCTTGGTACCGCCTGGTTCCTGGCGCTTGGTCAGGCCTTGGCGACGATCAGGTAGATGCCGTACCCCACCGCCGCCGCGCACGCGGCGAAGCAGACGTAGGCGCCCGTGACGGCGAGGCCGGCGGAGCCGCCCTGGGCCGCGGCCTTCTCGCGCCGGGCCAGACCGTTGATGCCGAGGGTGAACAGGGCCACCAGGCCCACCGTGAAGGCGAGGCTGACGCCGAAGACGGAGCCGAGGGCCGCCCAGTCGATCTTCATGGGGATGCTTCCTTCAGTAACCGGGGTGACCGGGTCAGACGGTGGCCGGCGGCGCGGCCGGAGTCGCGGGCTCGGCTGCGGCCGGGGAGGCGATCGTCGCCGTCAGGTCCTCGACGATCGTGCCCGCCGGGGGCGGGGTCACCGCGGCGATGGCGGTGGTCACCACGCCGGCCGGCTCCTCGGTGTCGGTGACGACGTTGGTGTGGTCGACGACCTCGCGGCGGGAGATCTTCCAGATCGCGGCGCTCGCGGCGACGAGGAAGACGGCGACGGCGGCGGTGCCCCAGTCACCGAGGTCGGTGACGGACTCGGCGCCCGCGCCGACCAGCGCGGCGGCCGGCAGCGTGAGCACCCAGGCGACGGCCATGCGGGTCGCGGTGGACCAGCGGACGACGCCGCCCTTGCGGCCGAGGCCCGCGCCCATCACGGAGCCGGAGACGACGTGCGTGGTGGAGAGGGAGAAGCCGAGGTGGGAGGAGGCCAGGATGGCGGTCGCGGCGCTGGTCTGGGCGGCGAAGCCCTGGCGCGGCTCCAGCTCGGTCAGGCCCGTGCCCATGGTGCGGATGATGCGCCAGCCGCCGATGTAGGTGCCGAGCGCGATGGCCAGGCCGGCGGAGAGGATGACCCAGGTGGGAGGGTTGGACCCCGGGGCGATGGCACCGCCCGCGATCAGCGCGAGGGTGATGATGCCCATCGTCTTCTGGGCGTCGTTGGTGCCGTGGGCGAGGGAGACCAGTCCGGCCGAGGCGATCTGGCCGGCGCGGTAGCCCTTGCGGGTGGCCTCGCCCTCGGCCTTGCCGCCGATGCCGTAGGAGAAACGGGTGGCGAGCATCGACGCGAGGCCCGCCACGACCGGAGCGGCCACCGCCGGAAGCAGCACCTTGGTGACCAGCACGTCGCCGTGCACGGCACCGAAGCCGGCGGAGGCGACGGTGGCGCCGACCAGGCCGCCCATCAGGGCGTGCGAGGAGCTGGAGGGCAGGCCCATCAGCCAGGTCACGAGGTTCCAGAGGATCGCGCCGACCAGGGCGGCGAAGATGACCTCGGGACGGATGCCGGTCTCGTCGACGAGACCCTTGGAGATCGTGTTCGCGACCTCCACGGAGAGGAAGGCGCCCACCAGATTGAGAGCGGCGGACATGACCACCGCGATCTTGGGCTTCAGGGCGCCTGTCGAGATGGTGGTGGCCATCGCGTTGGCGGTGTCGTGGAAACCGTTCGTGAAATCAAACGCGAGTGCGGTTACCACCACAATCGCGAGGATCAGCGAGAAGCTTTCCATTTACCCAGGCAATCGTTCGAGGTCATTGGCTGGATGAACGTAGGCAACCTGGGTGAACGGAAGATGAACTGAGGCGGGCGTGGCGGTGTCCGGAGGGAGTGGGTGCCGTTCCGTTTCGCTCCCGCGACCCAGGCGTCCCTTGGCTACCGGCCCCGCGCGAGGGTCCGCAGCCGGCTCTTGGGGCCGTTGAAGAGATTCTGGTCACCCGGCAGCCGGCCCTTGCTGCCGTACTGCCAGATCGTCCAGTACTGCCATCCACCGGGCAGCTTCCCCGGACGCGAGGTGCCGTGGCGGGCGATCCACAGGGGGTTGCTGGAGAACGCGTGGCTGTTGCCGGTGCACAGCTTCCACCACTGGGCCGTCGTGTAGATCACGGGGCGGCGGCCGGTCTTCCGCTTGACCTCGTTGCTGAAGGACCGGATCCAGCGGACCATCCGCTTCTTGCCCAGCCCGTAGCACTTGTGCTTCTTGTTGTACGGGTTGTACTCGATGTCGAGCGCCGGCGGCAGGGTCCAGCCGTCCGCCCGCCAGTCGCCGCCGTGCCGCACGAAGAACGCGGCCTGCTGGGCGCCGGAGGACTTGTCCGGCAGGGCGAAGTGGTACGCGCCCCGGATCAGGCCCGCCCTGCGCGCCCCGTCGTACTGCTGGGAGAAGTAGGGGTTGCGGTAGGTGGTGGACTCGGTCGCCTTGACGTAGACGAACCGCGCGCCCTTGGACCGGGCGGCCGGCCAGTTCACGCGCTTCTGATGGGACGAGACGTCGTGTCCGCGGGGCTTGCCCGGGGCGGCCGGCGGCGGAGGCCCCGCCGCGGCGGGCGCGGTGCCCGCGAGGGCGAGCGCCACCGTGGCCGCCACGAGGACACCGGCGCGGCGACGGAGGCGAGTGCGTTCACGGGCCATGTGTCTCCCCGGGTCGGCGGACGAGGTCTCGTCCGGCGGACAAGGCAGACCATTGAAGGCTCGGCGATCACCGAATCGGCGCCCACACGGGGTGATTCCCGATCATTTCCACCCGGATGGGTGTGCGCACTTCCGGCCGGAAGCCACCGCCCGCCCCCTGCCCGCGGGTGCGGCTGGCAGGATCGCGGCATGGCTGAACAGCGGCGGGACGCGGAACAGGAACGGATCTGGGCGGAACTGGTCGCGACGGCGCGGCGGACCGTAGCCGACGGGCTGGTGGTCGGCACCTCGGGGAACGTCTCGGCGCGCGCCGGCGACCTGGTGCTGGTCACCCCCTCGGGCGTGCCCTACGACCGGCTCACCCCGGACGACATCACCGGCGTCGACCTCACCGGACGCCAGGTGCTGGGCACACTGGCGCCGACCAGCGAGCTGCCCATGCACCTCGCCGTCTACCGCACCACCGACGCCCGCGCGGTCGTCCACACCCACGCCGTGCACGCAACGGCGGTCTCCACGCTCGTGCCCGAGCTGCCGCTGGTCCACTACATGGCCGCAGCCCTCGGCGGCCCCGTCCGCGTCGCCCCCTACGCAACGTACGGCACCGACGAGCTGGCCCGGAACATGCTCCGCGCCCTGGCCGGCCGCTCCGGCTGCCTCCTGCAGAACCACGGCACGATCACCTACGGCGCGACCCTCGACCAGGCCTACGACCGCACCGCCCAGCTGGAGTGGATGTGCCGGCTGTGGCTGACGGCGTCCTCGGCACCGGGTCTGACCCCGTCCTTGCTCACCGAGGCACAACTCGCCGAGGTCGGGGAACGCTTGAAGGGGTACGGCCAACGGAGGTGACCCAGTGCCGCCCAACCCTTCGCTCCCACCCTTCCTCGCACGTCTCGCCCGCCTCTTCACCCCGGCCCCCGCCGCACCCCGAGGCTCCTCACCCGGCCCCGCCCTCCGGCTGGCCGGTGACGGCAACCCCCTGGACACTGGACGCGTGCGCCCCGTCAGAGCGACCGCCACCGCGGTCACCGCCGTCCTGGCCGCCGGCGCGGCGTCCGTGGCCGCCGGCCGGCTCGCCAGTGACGCCGCCCTGAAGGCGCCCGCGGGCCGTCCGCTGCCCACCGAGCCCCGCCTCACCGTGCACGGCACGGCCGCCGGCCAGATCATGCTCACCCGCGACCTGGCCGCGCTGCGCCCCGGCACCTACGGCCTCGCCGGCGACGGCTCCCACGCGGTCGTCGGACCCGTCCTGGAGGCGGCCCAGCACGCGGCCGACACCGTCGTACGCCGCCTGGAACGCGTCACGCACGGCACGTTCGCCCCCGGCGACGCGGTGTGGCTCACCCCGAACCTGTACGTCGGCAATCCCTCCGCCGCCCTCGGCCTCGACCACGCGGACATCGACGTGCCCGGCGAACTCGGCGAGCTGCCCGCCTGGTTCGTGCCCGGCCACCGGGACACCTGGGTGATCGCCGTACACGGCCTGGGCGCCACCCGCGAACAGGCCATGAACCTCATGGGCTTCCTGCACGGCCGCCGGCTCCCGGTCCTCGCCCTGGCCTACCGGGGTGACCTCGGCGCCCCGCGCCCGCCGGACGGCCTGAACCACCTCGGCGAGACCGAGTGGCGGGACCTGGACGCGGCGATCCGCTACGCCGTCCGCTACGGCGCCCGCCGGGTCGTCCTGCTCGGCTGGTCCACCGGCGCCACCATGGCCCTGCGCGCCGCCGAGCACTCCGCGGTGCGCGAGCGCATCGCCGGACTGGTCCTCGACTCGCCGGTGCTCAGCTGGGAGGCCACACTGCGCGCCCTCGCCCAGGCCCGCCACACCCCGCAGCCGCTGCTGCCGCTCGCCGTGCGGGCCGCACAGGGCCGGGCCGGCCTGCACGCCGACCGGGTCGCCGAGATCACCGGCCCCGACCGGCTCGCCGTACCGACCCTGATCTTCCACGGCCCCGACGACCGGGTGGCCCCCTGGGAGTTCTCCCGCCGGCTCGCCCACCGCAACCCCGAGCTGGTCGCCCTGCACACCGTGGCGCAGGCCCCGCACGCGGCGATGTGGAACGCCGACCCCAAGGAGTACGAGGAGCGGCTGCGCCGCTTCCTGACCCCGTTGATGTGAGGCGCCCGGCCGCCGGGACGCGGGGCCCCCGGGCCGCCCCGGTGCCGGGCATTCCGTTTAAGGGTGTACGACTGGCTTGATCACCCCTCCTCGTCCCACACCCGACCCCGTGCCTTGGCCAGCCCCGTCGCCCCCCGTGACATTCCGTTTGGGTTTTCGGACCGTCAACCGGAAGACTGCACCCGTGACGTCCCGTATCCCGCGCGACTCCAGGCTCCGACTCGTCCGACCGCGACCCCTGGCCGCCGCCCCCAGAGCTGTGAACCAGCGGCGCCCGCGCCGCCCCGCACCCCGGCCGCCGGAGGGCACCCCCGCCCCCGCCGAACTGGCGAGAATGGCACGCACCGGGCTGGCCGGCCCGGTCCGCGTGGCCCGCTGGGCCGACGCCGCACTCGGCCCCGGCAGTGACGGCGCCACCGCCGACGGCAAGGCCACGCTCTCCGCCGCCACCGCCGAACGGGCCGCCGCCGACCTGGGCCTGAGCGCCGCTCAGGTCCGCGCCGACTGGGACACCGCACGCCTCGCCGGACTCGTCGAGGTGCACGGCGACAGCGCGCGCCCCGGCTGGCGGCTGCGTGCCTGGGACCGTGACGAGAGCGCCGTGCTGCGCGGCTGGGTCGCCCTCTTCGACGCCTGGTCGCTCGCCTCCCCGGAACCCGAGGAGTACGAGCCGGCCGCCGTCGCCGAGGTCGTCTCGGCCATGCCTCAGGTGCTGTCCTTCCTGCAGCTGTCCGCCGGTCCCGTCCCGGTCGAGCAACTGCTCGACCTGCTCCAGCAGCGGGTCACCGAACTACGCACCGAGCGCTGCGAGGTTCCCTACGGGCCAAGCCCCGAGCACCCCGACGGCTCCGGCCCCATGCACCCGACCGTGCCGGGTGCACGACAGCCGGCCGACCCTGACGCGGGACAGCCGGTTGGCTCCGGGGCTGCGCAGCCGACCGTGCCGGGGGCGCGGCAGCTGACCGAACCCGGTCCGGGAGAGCCCGCTGGGGTCGCCCTCGCCCAGCCGACCGCGACCGGCCCGGGACAGCCGGACGTGGCCGGAGCCGGGCAGCCGGTCGACGCCCCGCTCGCCCCGCTCCTCGACTGGGCGCTGCGGGCGCTCGCCTCCGTGGGCGCGCTGACCTACGGCGACGGCCAGGCCACCCTCACGCCGCTGGGCAGCTGGGCGGTGTGGGTCAAACTGGAGCAGATCTGCGTGGCCGCGCAGAGCCCGGCCGGCAACATCGAGCAGTCCGCCGAGGACATGCTCCGCGGCTGCGCCCAGCTGCGCCCCAACGCCGCCCGCGCCGAGTACCGCGCCTGGCTCGCCGCCCGCCCCGTCGGCAGCGCCGTCACCGAGCTGATCAGCGCCTCGCGCGGCGAGGACGCCCTGCTGCGCGGCCTGGCCTTCGAGGCGCTGCGCGTCGTCGGCGCCCCGGCCGAGCCCGACGTACGCGCCGTCGTGGACGAGCCCGCCGTCCGGCCGTACGCCCTGCTGTGGCTCGCCGAGCACGACGGGATCGACCCGGAGGACGCGCACGAGGTGCTGACCCGTGAGGAGGCGACCTGGCTGTGGGTGGACACCGCGGCGGCCGTCGCCGACCACGGCGAGGCGCCGATGCTGGTCCGGCATCTGGAGTCCGCGGTGCAGCCCACGGTCCCCCAGCTGCTCGACGAGGTCCGCGCCGTCGGCCACCCGCGCACCGTTCAGGTCCTGGTCGCCCTCGCCGCCGCCCACCCCGACCCGGCCCTCGCCAAGGCCGTGCGCCGGGCCGCGTTCCAGGTCCACACCGGAGGGTGAGCCGGCCCGGAGGTCAGACGCCGAGCTCCGGGGCGTACGTCCCGAAGCTCCAGATGTTGCCCTCGGCGTCGCGCGCCATGTAGTCCCGCGAACCGTAGTCCTGGTCGGTCGGGGGCATCAGGATCTCCACGCCGTGCTCCAGGGCCCGCTGGTGGTGGGCATCCACGTCGTCCACGACGACGTACACCCCGGCGGGGCCCGCGTCCTTCATCGCCGTGTCGAACAGGCCGCCGCAGCCCTTGGAGCCGATCATCACCGCGCCGTTGCCCTGGACCAGCTCGGCGTGCATCACCTTGCCGTCCTGCGTCTCGTACACCGACAGCTCGGTGAAGCCGAGGGCCTCGGTGAGCTGCCGTATCGCCGCCTTGGCGTCCGCGTACAGCAGTGTGGGGTAGAGACTCGGCCGTCCGCCGCCCGTACCTGCCATGCCGATCACTCCTTCATGCGTCGGGTCCATGGCGCCTCGTCCAGTCTTGCAGCCGCCTCTGACAACGCCCCGGCGAAGGCCCGCGCCGCCCCCTCCCCCCGAGCCGCCCCCGAACACCCGAACGGGCGACTTCCCGTCCGGGCCCGCCCCGGCACCGGGCCCCGCCGGCCGCCCGTGACTACGCTCTGCGCCTGATCCGCGGCCGAGGACACCGAAGGGGGACCGTGCGTGCGCCGTGTTCCCCCTCCACCCCACGTGCTCTGCGTCCTCTGCGGGCTTCTCCTCGCCGTCGCCCTGCTCGGCGTCGCCCGTCACGTGCGGCCGGCCCCGTACGGGGACCGTTTCGCGCCGGCCGTGCCCGGGGAGCGGGAGCCGGGCACCGGAGCGTGGACGTCCCGGGCGCGGGGAGCCGCGGTGGTCGCCTATGACACCCGCACCGGTGTGCCACGCTGGCGGTACGCGCGCGTGGGGCATCGGCCGGTCGCCGTGCTGACCGAGCGCGGGCAGGCGGTCGTGCTGTGGGAGGACGGGCTGCTCACCGGCGCCGACGGCCGCTCGGTGCGCTGGCACCGCGCGCTGCCCGACGCGGCCGAGTGGCTCCCCGCCCAGGGCGGCACCGGCGTCCTGCGCTCCCTCGGGCACGGCATCCTCGGCGTCGTCACCCCGCACCGCGTCTCCGCGTACCGCCTCGCCGACGGTGATCTGCGCTGGGTGCTGCCCGCCCCCGCAAGCTGCGCGTTCCGGCCCGAGGGCGCCGTACGGCGCAGCGTGGTCCTGCTGATCGCCCAGCCCTGTGCGCGGGGCTCCTGGACCGGACAGCTCGTGGCCCTCGACGACCTCGGGCGGATCACCCCGGACCGCACGCCCCTGGGCAACGATCTTCCGCTGCGGACTCCGAACGCGCGGACGTAGAAAAACCGCTTGCACGGCCCCGTTAGACTTGGCCCATGGCCATTCTCCTCGCGCATTAGACGGCGGGAACGTCCTCAGCCGCCCACCCGCCAACCCCTGTACGCCCTGGAGTCTGTCCTTGATCTCCGCCTCCGGTATCGAGCTGCGCGCCGGTGCGCGCGTCCTCATCGAGAACGCCAGCTTCCGTGTCGCCAAGGGCGACCGCATCGGCCTCGTCGGCCGCAACGGCGCCGGCAAGACCACCCTCACCAAGTGCCTCGCGGGCGAGGGCATCCCCGCCGCCGGCCAGATCACCCGCTCCGGCGAGGTCGGCTACCTCCCGCAGGACCCCCGCACCGGCGACCTGGACGTGCTCGCCCGTGACCGCATCCTGTCCGCGCGCGGCCTGGACGTACTGATCCGCAAGATGCGCGAGAACGAGGAGCGCATCGCGACCGGCAAGGGCGGCACCCGCGAGAAGGCCCTCAAGCAGTACGAGCGCCAGGAGACGGAGTTCCTCACCAAGGGCGGGTACGCCGCCGAGGCCGAGGCCGCCACCATCGCCGCCGCGCTGAACCTGCCCGACCGCGTGCTCGGCCAGCCGCTGCACACGCTCTCCGGTGGCCAGCGACGCCGTATCGAGCTGGCCCGGATCCTGTTCTCGGACGCGGACACCCTGCTCCTCGACGAGCCGACGAACCACCTCGACGCGGACTCGATCACCTGGCTGCGGGACTACCTGAAGACCTACCGCGGCGGCTTCATCGTGATCTCCCACGACGTCGACCTGGTGGACACGGTCGTCAACAAGGTGTTCTACCTGGACGCGAACCGCGCCCAGATCGACGTCTACAACATGGGCTGGAAGCTCTACCAGCAGCAGCGCGAGGCCGACGAGAAGCGCCGCAAGCGTGAACGCGCCAACGCCGAGAAGAAGGCCGCCGCCCTCAACGCCCAGGCCGACAAGATGCGCGCCAAGGCCACCAAGACGGTCGCCGCGCAGAACATGGCCCGCCGCGCCGACAAGCTGCTCTCCGGCCTGGATGCGGTCCGCCAGTCCGACAAGGTCGCCAAGCTCCGTTTCCCGGAGCCCGCGCCCTGCGGCAAGACCCCGCTGATGGCCGAGGGCCTGTCGAAGTCGTACGGCTCGCTGGAGATCTTCACCGACGTCGACCTGGCCATCGACAAGGGTTCGAGGGTCGTCATCCTCGGCCTCAACGGCGCCGGCAAGACCACCCTGCTGCGGCTGCTCGGCGGGGTGGAGCAGCCCGACACCGGCGCGGTCGTGCCCGGTCACGGTCTCAAGCTCGGCTACTACGCCCAGGAGCACGAGACCCTGGACGCCGACCGCACGGTCCTGGAGAACATGCGCTCGGCCGCCCCCGACATGGACCTGGTCGAGGTGCGCAAGGTGCTGGGCTCGTTCCTGTTCTCCGGCGACGACGTCGACAAGCCGGCCGGTGTCCTCTCGGGCGGTGAGAAGACCCGGCTCGCCCTGGCGACCCTGGTCGTCTCGTCGGCCAACGTGCTCCTCCTCGACGAGCCCACCAACAACCTCGACCCCGCCAGCCGCGAGGAGATCCTCGGTGCGCTGCGCACCTACAAGGGCGCGGTCGTCCTCGTCACCCACGACGAGGGCGCCGTCGAGGCGCTCCAGCCCGAGCGGATCATCCTGCTCCCCGACGGCGTCGAGGACCTGTGGGGCTCCGACTACGCCGATCTCGTCGCGCTCGCGTGATCAACTGCGTATGGATCATTCGGCCCATCGGTGATCCATCATCTGTGTGAGATCTCCTCGTATCGGGGTGTGTCGTACACGGATTTTCCGGCCGATCCCTTGCGGGCCAAGGGGTCGGCCGTCTCGCGTCGCTGACCTGGCACTTCGTGAATCCACCCGTTCGGCTGTGTCGACACCACTCCTTGGAATCCTTGATTCCGCTTGTGGGGATCGACTCCTGTCGTCACAACGATGTCTCACGGACCTTGCCGAATGGGTGGCCATCACGCCCGAGAGGGGTGATCATGAGGAGACCAGAGCGCACTTCCCATGAGGAGGCACGGGTGGCCGAGACTCTGAAGAAGGGCAGCCGGGTGACCGGCGCCGCGCGCGACAAGCTCGCGGCAGACCTGAAGAAGAAGTACGACTCCGGTGCGAGCATCCGGGCGCTGGCCGAAGAGACCGGCCGCTCGTATGGCTTCGTACACCGGATGCTCAGCGAGTCGGGCGTCACGCTCCGTGGGCGTGGCGGAGCGACCCGGGGCAAGAAGGCCGCATCGTCCTGACTCCGGGCGGCCCACCGGCTTCGATGGTGGCCACCCGGTCGGCGATCTGACCGGCCGGGTGGTTACTGTGCAGTCACTTAGCATGTCGTGCACGTCGTACGGCATCCCATGATGACCGCACCCATCGGAGGCGCCCCATGGCTTCGCCCGACCAGGACCTCGCTCCTGTACTCGACAAGGACGGCGTACGGCTCACCGTCGACGACGCGCTCGCCACGGTGACGCTGACCAACCCGGCCAGGCGCAACGCGCAGAGCCCCGCCCTGTGGCGGGCGCTCACCGAGGCCGGGCGGCTGTTGCCGGGTTCCGTCCGTGTCGTCGTGCTGCGCGGCGAGGGCAGGTCCTTCTCCGCCGGGCTGGACCGGCAGATGTTCACCCCGGAGGGGATCCCGGGCGAGCCGACCTTCATCGAACTCGCGCGCCGTGACGACGCCGGGCTCGACGCGACCATCGCCGAGTTCCAGGAGGCGTTCACCTGGTGGCGGCGGAACGACATCGTGTCCATCGCCGCCGTCCAAGGGCACGCCATCGGGGCCGGTTTCCAGCTCGCGCTCGCGTGCGATCTGCGGGTCGTCGCGGACGACGTGCAGTTCGCCATGCGCGAGACCAGCCTCGGCCTCGTACCCGACCTGACCGGCACGCACCCGCTGGTCGGTCTCGTCGGGTACGCCCGCGCGCTCGAGATCTGCGCGACCGGGCGGTTCGTCGGGGCGGAGGAGGCGGTGGCGTCCGGGCTGGCCAGCGTCGCCGTGCCCGGCGGTCAACTGGACGACGCGGTGCGGGACTTGGCCGCGGCGCTGCTGGCGGCACCGCGCGATGCCGTCGTGGAGACCAAGGCGCTGCTCCGTGGCGCCGCTGACCGTACCTACGACGAGCAGCGTGCGGCGGAGCGTGCCGCCCAGGCACGCCGGCTCAGGGACCTCGCCGGCGCCGGCGAGTGAACCCGTCGCCGCCGAGGAGCCTCGCGCCGACCGGCTAACCGACCGCGGTGATCAACACCGCCACCGTCGGCCGGTCCTCCAGCGTGGCACGTACGACCTCGCGGACCCGCCGGGCCACGTCCACGGCCCGGTGGTCCGTGCTCGTCGACAGCTCCACGCGCACGTGCCGGTGCGGCAGTGCCGAGTCGGCCGTGCGCCGCTCCAGATGCACCGGCCGGCCGAGACCGCCCAGCGACCCCGTCAGGCCGTTCACCCCGGGCACGCCCAGCGCGGCCTGGGCCACCCGGGCCTCGTCCGGGTCCGTGGCCTCCCGCGCGGGCACCGGCCGCGGCGTACGCACCTCAGGGGCCGGCTCCTCCGTCTCCAGCAGGCCGGTCACCCGCAGGTCCACCTCCGTCACCGCGAGCCCGAGCCGCTCCGTCGCGGCCGTGGCCAGCGCCAGCCGCACCCGGGACGCGACCGCCGGCAGCGGTCCGGTGGCCATCGCGGCGAAGTCCGCCGTCAGCCGCAGCGCGCCCGGCGGCAGGGCGCCCGGCGGTGCCGGTACGACGGGCTCGCACACCTCCTCCGGGTCGGCGAGCGTGATCCGCAGCGCGCCCAGCCGCACCCCGGGCACCGCCGCCATCGCACGTTCCAGTACCGCCCCGGCCGCGCCCTCCGCGATCCAGGCCCCGTCGCGTGGCCCGCCCAGCGGCAGCAGCCGGCCCGGTCCGACCTGGTGCCGCACGCCCCGTGCCCATCGCTGCGCCGTCATTCCACCAGCCTGCCGTATCACCGGCGCGCGACCCGGGAACCTTGCATACGGTGGTCGCAGGACGATCGGAGGGGACGACGACCGAAAGGGACGTACGGCGATGACCGACATGACGACGACCCCCGAGGGCGACCACGAGCCGCAGGTGACGACCCGTAAGGCCACCCGGCGCGGTGGCGGCGACCCGGCGGCGCGCGGACGGACGACCATCGCCGACGGCGTCGTGGAGAAGATCGCGGGTCTCGCGGCCCGGGACGTGGTCGGCGTGCATGCCATGGGCAGTGGCCTGGCCCGCACCTTCGGCGCCGTGCGCGACCGGGTGCCCGGCGGCTCCAAATCGGTGACGCGGGGTGTGAAGGCCGAGGTCGGCGAGGTGCAGACGGCGCTGGACCTGGAGATCGTCGTGGACTACGGCGTCTCGATCGCCGATGTCGCCCGTGCCGTACGGGAGAACGTGATCGCAGCAGTGGAACGCATGACCGGACTCGAGGTGGTCGAGGTCAACATCGCGGTCAGCGACGTCAAACTGCCCGACGAAGAGGACGAGGAGCCGGAGCCGCCCCGCATCCAGTGACGCGCCGGCGACCCGACACGGCACACCCGACGAGCTGAGGAGCGCCGCATGAGCATGGCAGTGATCGGCATGATCGCTGGAATGGCGCTGGGCTTCGCCGGGTACTTCGGCGGCTTCGCCGCCTTCCTGCTGGTGGCGGCGCTGGGTGCGATCGGGTTCGTCCTCGGCCGGTTCGCCGACGGCGACCTGGAACCGGGTGAGTTCTTCCGCACCCGTGGCGACCGGCGCGACCGGCGGCGGTGACCGGGGTGACCGCCGGGACCGGGGTGGTGCGCCCGGCGTCGGCCCTCGTGCCGCCGGGCGAGCGCGGCGCCACCCGGATCGCCGACCGGGTCGTGGCGAAGACCGCCGCGCAGGCCGCCCGCGAGGCGCTGCCGCCGTTGCCCGCCGACGCGGCCGCCCCGCACGCCACGGTCGTCGTGCACCAGGGGACGGCCCGCCTGCGTGTGCACCTCGAACTCGGCTACCCCTGCGACATCGGCGCCCACTGCGCCGCCGTGCGTCGCCATGTCGCCGAGCGGGTATGCGCCTGGGTGGGCCTGGCGGTGCCCGAGGTCGCCGTCCAGGTCGAACGGCTGCACCCGGCACCGCACGGGAGGGCGTGATGAGCGAGTCCCGGACGACCACCCCGACCCTCGACAAGGACGCCGGCGCCACTCCGGCCACCGCCGCCGGGGGCAGCGGCCGCTTCTGGTCGCCGCGCCGTGTCCCGGCGGCCGTCGTCGCGGTCCTGCTGCTGGCCGGGGCCGGCCTCCTGCTCTACGACATCGCCGCCGTACGCGTGCACCACCCCGCGATGCACTGGCGCCGGGCGCTGGCCCGGCAACTGGCCGAACGCCCCCTGGACGACACCTGGGTGCTGACCGGCGCGGCCGTCGTCGCCGCCCTCGGGCTCTGGCTGATCGTCCTCGCGGTCACTCCCGGCCTGCGTGACCTCCTGCCCATGCGGCGCCCGCACCCCGACGTCCGGGCCGCGCACCGGCGCGACGCGGCGGCGCTCCTGCTGCGCGACCGGGCCATGGACGTGTCCGGGGTCCGCTCGGTCCGGGTGCGGGTACGCCGTACGAAGGCCGACGTCCGTGCCGTCTCGCACTTCCGCGACCTGGACGAGGTACACGCCGATCTGGTCACCGTGCTCACGGACGCGATCCGGGGCCTCGGCCTGACCCGGCCGCCCACGCTGTCCGTGCGGGTGAGCCGGCCCGGACGGAAGGGGTGACCGCGATGCGCGGGGGCGGTCTCCACCGCGTCGTCCTGGCACTCGCCGGCCTGCTGCTTTTCACGCTCGGCGGCGCCGTGCTGGCCGTGGGCCTGGGCGTGCCGCCGCCTTCCTGGTGGATCCACACCGGCCCGCACGACGTCCTGCTCACCCGGGCCGAACGCACGCGCTGGCGGGGCACCGACTGGTGGTGGGCAACGGTCGTCGGCGGACTGGCCGTCGTGGTCCTGCTCGCCCTGTGGTGGCTCACGACGGTCCTGCGCCGTCACCGGCTGACCGAGGTCCTGATCGACACCGGCGCCGACGAGTCCGCCCTGCTGCGCGCCGGGGCCCTGGAGTCGGCCCTGGCCCGGACAGCCGTCCAGCAGCCGGGCGTGGCCCACGCCGGGATCCTGCTGCACGGCCGCCGTACGGCACCGACGGCACGGGTCTGGCTCGAACTGGAGCCAGGGGTGGATCCGGCGGCGGCCCTGGCCGGGTTCACGGCCGGGGCGCTGGCTCAGGCGCGCGAGTCGGCGGGGCTGGTGTCGCTTCCGGCGGAGGTGCGCATCAGGGCGGTCAAGCACCGTGCGGAGCGGGTCACCTGAGGCGGCAGGCCGTCAGAACCCGTGCCGCATCCCGCCGTCCACGGGCAACATGACCCCGGACAGGTAGGAGGCCGCCGGAGACAGCAGGAACGCCGCGATCCGCCCGAACTCCTCCGGCGCCCCGTACCTCCGCAACGGAATCCGGGACTCGTTGGCGGCCCGAGTGGCCTCGGGGTCGGCAGACAGCGCGTCCAGCTCGCGCACGCGGTCCGTGTCGATGCGCGACGGCAGCAGCCCCAGCACCCGGATGCCCCGCGGCCCCAGCTCGTCCGCGAGGGACTTGGCGAACCCGGCGAGCCCCGGCCGCAGCCCGTTGGAGATGGTCAGCCCCGGAACCGGCTCGTACACCGACGACGACAGCACGAACGCGATGACGCCGCCCTCCTCCAGCTCGGAAGCCGCCGTCCGCGCGAGCCGCACCGCCCCGAGGAACACCGACTCGAACGCGTTCCGCCACTGCTCGTCGGTGTTGTCCGCGACGAACCCCGGCGCCGGTCCGCCCACGCTCACCAGCACGCCGTGGAACGCGCCGAAGTGCTCACGGGCGGCCGCGACGAGCCGCTCCGGAGCCTGCGGGTCGGCGTTGTCGACGGCGACGCCGACCGCGTTCGGGCCCAGTCCGGCGGCGGCGTCGGCCACCCGCTCGTCGTCCCGGCCGCTGATCACGACCTTCGCCCCGTCGGCGACGAGTTCCCGCGCGGCGGCGTTGCCCAGCCCGCGGGTCGCCCCGGTGACGACATACACCCGGTCCTTCAGTCCAAGATCCATGGCCCTATCCTGCCTGGTCGTCCCCGAACAGCGTGAGGGCGGTGTTCACCAGCCCGACGTGGCTGAAGGCCTGCGGGAAGTTGCCCAGCTGGCGGCCGCGGACGGGGTCGTACTCCTCGGCCAGCAGCCCCACGTCGTTGACCAGGCCCACCAGCCGGTCGAACAGCTCCCGCGCCTCCTTGGTCCGGCCGGTCATGTGCAGCGCGTCGGCCAGCCAGAACGAGCAGGCCAGGAAGGCGCCCTCGCCACTGGGCAGCCCGTCGACCGTCGAGTCCTCGGTGTCGTACCGGCGCAGGAAGCCGCCGTGCCCGAGGTCGTGGCCGACCGCGTCCACCGTGCCGGCCACCCGCGGGTCGTCCGGGGGCAGGAAGCCGACGCGCGGGATCAGCAGCAACGCCGCGTCGAGTTCACGGGAGCCGTAGTACTGCGTGAAGGTGTTGCGCTCGGGGTCGAAGCCCTTCTCGCACACCTCCCGGTGGACCTCGTCGCGCAGCCGGCGCCAGCCCTCCAGGTCACCGTCCAGCTCCTTGTGGTGCTCAAGCGTCCGCACGGCCCGGTCGGCGGCCACCCACACCATCACCTTGGAGTGCACGAACTGGCGCCTCCCGCCGCGCACCTCCCACAGGCCCTCGTCCGGCTGCCGCCACGCCGACCGCAGGAACTCCATCAGCGAGCGCTGTATGGCCCACATGTGCGGCCGGGTCGGCAGGCCCGACGCGCGGGCCAGCGACAGCGAGTCCATCACCTCGCCGTACACGTCGAGCTGGAGCTGGTCGACGGCGCCGTTGCCGATGCGTACGGGGCGGGAGCCGGCGAAGCCGGGCAGCCAGGGCAGCTCCGTCTCCGGCAGCCGGCGCTCGCCCGCGACGCCGTACATGATCCGCAGGTCGGCCGGGTCGCCCGCGACCGCGCGCACCAGCCAGTCGCGCCACGCCCCGGCCTCCTTGTGGTAGCCCGCGGTGAGCAGCGCGCCGAGGGTGAGGGTGGAGTCGCGCAGCCAGCAGTACCGGTAGTCCCAGTTGCGCACGCCGCCCGGCTGTTCCGGCAGTGAGGTGGTGGCCGCGGCGACGATCCCGCCGGTCGGGACGTAGGTGAGGGCCTTCAGGGTGATCAGGGACCGTACGACCACGTCCCGGTGGGGCCCGTCGTAACGGCACGCCCGGGCCCAGCGCCGCCAGTCGGTGACGCTGCTCTCCAGGGCCTCGTAGGGGTCGGTCGGCGGCGGCCGGCGCTCGTGCGAGGGGTGCCAGGTGAGCACGAACGCGACCCGGTCGCCCCCGCCGACCGTGAACTCGCCGTGGGTGCCGTAGTCCTCGCCCCACGTGCGCACGGCCGGCTCGGAGCGCAGCCAGACCGAGTCCGGCCCCGCGACGGCCACCCGGTGCCCGTCCGAGCGGCGCACCCACGGCATGATCGAGCCGTAGTCGAAGCGCAGGCGGAGGGTGCTGCGCACGGTGACCCGTCCGCTGACCCCTTCGACGATGCGTACGACGTCGGGGGCGCGGTCGCGCTGCGGCATCAGGTCGGTGACGCGGACCGTGCCGCCGGCGGTCTCCCACTCGGTGTCGAGGACGAGGGTGTCGGAGCGGTAGGCGCGCCGCGTGCAGGTGCCGGCGCCCTCGGGGGCGATCCGCCAGTAGCCGTGGTTCTCGTCGCCCAGCAGCTTCGCGAAGCAGGCGCCGGAGTCGAAGCGGGGCAGGCACAGCCAGTCGATGGAGCCGTTCGTGCCGACCAGCGCGGCGGTCTGCTCGTCACCGATGAGGGCGTAGTCCTCGATGCGCGCGTCCACGGGATGCGGCTTCCCGGCGGGCCAGGAGGCCAATCAGGTGGTGCGCCGGGGGAGTGGGGGAGTGGAGCCACCCGGGGGAAGCCCGGGGTCAGACCGAGGCCGGTTCCGTCTCCTGCGGCGTCGCCTCCGCCGCGGCCTCCTCCCGGTCGCGGATCTCCCGCTTGACCAGGAACCACCAGCCGACCGGGACGGCCGCGGCGAACAGCCACCACTGGATCATGTACGCGTAGTTGAGCGGCGCGTCCTCGCTGCCGGGGTCGGAGATCTGTTCCGGGGAGCCGCCCCTGGGCATGGGGGCCGTCTGCTCGACGTAGCCGCCGAGCACCTGCGCGCCGAGCCGGTGCGCCTCCTCCGCGCTGTTGATCAGCATGATCTGCCGGTCGGGGAGGCCCTTGACGTTCTTGATGCCGCTGGCCGCGGTCGTCTCGTCGGCCATCAGCCGCCCCGTGACGGTGGTGCGGCCGGAAGGCGGTGCGGGGATCTTCGGGAAGGCGGTCTGGACTCCGTCGGCGGGGATCCAGCCGCGGTTGACGAGCACCACCTTGCCGTCCGTGAGGACGAACGGGGTGAGCACGTGGAAGCCGACCTCGTCGTCGGAGTTGGTCCGGCGCCGGACCACGACCTCCCTGGCGGTGTCGAAGGTGCCGGTCGCGGTGACCGTGCGGTACCTCTCGGTGCGGGTCACGGTGTGCCCGGGGGAGGACAGCCGCTCGACCGGGACGGGCCTCGCGTGCAGCGCCGCGGAGACCAGGTCGTTGCGCGCGGTGCGCTCCTCGTAGCGGTGCTTCTGCCAGAAACCCAGCCTGATCATCGTCGGGATCAGCGCGATCGCGACGAGCGTGAGGATCACCCACTGGCGGGACAACAGGAAGCGGTAGCGGTGCACCCCACGACGGTACCTCTGCGCCGTGGGGTGCATTCGGGCGGGTACCGGGTCACACCCGGTCGACGATGCCCGTCTTCCCCTCGGCCCGGGCGCAGTGGGCGCCGCAGAACCACGCGCCGTCGGCTTCCACGCCCTGGCCGATGATCTGCACCCGGCAGTGCTCGCAGAGGGGAGCCATGCGGTGGATCGCACAGGAGAAGCAGTCGAACACATGCACAGCGCCCTGTGCGTGGACCTCGAAGGTCATTCCGTAGTCGTTGCCGCAGACTTCACATTTCGCCATGCGCCACAGGGTGAGCCGTCGCAGGGGCCAGGGCGAGCGGGTTCCGGGTGAGTCGTGTGCCAATCACTCATCCGTACGATCACTCGCCGGCCGGCTCGACGTCCCGCAGCAGCTGGCCGAACGCGGCCTCGTCGACGACCGGCGTGCCGAACTGGCGTGCCTTGACCACCTTGGACGTGCCCGAGTCGGGGTCGTTGGTCACCAGCAGGCTGGTCAGCCGGGAGATGCTGGACGCCACGTGCAGACCCGCCTCGGTGGCCCGGTCCTCCAGCAGCTCGCGCTCGACGGACGTGTCCCCGGAGAACGCCACACGCATGCCCTGTTTGAGAGGTTTGCCGTCTTCGTACCGGCCTGGGTTGGGATAGCGGCAAGCGGGCCTTTTACGGGAGGGGCGCCAACTGGCGGACCGGTAGCCGCCGTAGCCTCCCTGTCCGCCGGACGCCTGCCGGGGCACCGGGCGGTCCGACCACTCCGTCAGCGGCCGGCACTCCAGCAGCGGCAGCCGTACGCCGCCCGCCGCCGCGGCCCGCAGGCTGGGCCGGAACGCCTCCGCCAGCACCCGCGCGTCGTCCAGCGCGTGGTGCGCCCGCTGCTGTACGACCCCGTAGTGCGCCGCCAGCGACTCCAGCTTGAAGTTGGGCAGCGGGAGCCCCAGCTCCTTCGACAGCGCGATCGTGCACAGCCGCTGACGCACCGGCGCCTCGCGCTGCGCGCGCGCGTACTCCCGCGCGATCATCTGCCAGTCGAAGACGGCGTTGTGCGCGACCAGCACCCGCCCGTCCAGCCGGGCGGCGAACTCCTCGGCGATGTCCGTGAACAGCGGCGCCCCTTCGAGCACCTCGCTCGTCAGACCGTGTATCCACACGGGGCCCGGATCGCGCTCCGGGTTGACCAGCGTGTACCAGTGGTCCTCGACCTCACCCTGCTCGTCCAGCCGGTAGACGGCCGCCGAGATGATCCGGTCGTCCCGGGCCAGGCCGGTGGTCTCCACGTCAACGACCGCGTATCCCTTCGGATACGCGGCCGGCCACTGGGTGGGGGAGGACACTGCGGTCGCACGGTCTTCGAGCATGGTCACTGAGGATACGGGCCACGACTGACACTCCCGACCTTCAGGGCGGTCCACGGGCCCGCCGGGCCGCTCGGCCGCTCGAACCCCGCACGCGCGTGCGGGGTCGTACCCGGGCCTCTCAGCCGGCCGGGCCGGGCGGTCGCGCGGGCGAGCGGTCGGCCGGCGCCAGCAGGGCACGTACCAGCGCCCGTACGGACGTCTCGAACAGTCGCCCGGTGTCCGCCGGCCGGGCCAGCGCGCGCGTCAGCGCGGGGTCGTCCCCGGCGGTCTCGGCGCCCCACAGCTCCTGTTCGCCGGGATGCTGCACCGGCGCCCGCTCGCGGTTGCGTTCCACCAGCACATGGCCGACGACCTGGAACTGCACGGCCCGCACGAACTCGGCGGCCCGGGCGCCGCGCAGCCCGGCGGCGTGCGCCTCGCGCACCAGGACCCGCTGGGCGGGCAGGAACATCCGCTCGGTCAGTCCCCGTTCGTGCACCAGGGCCACCAGGTGCGGATGGTCGCGCAGTTGCCGGCGCAGCTCGCGGGCGACGCCGGCCACGCGCTGCTCGGGTGTGCGTCCGGCCGGGCGGATCTCGCCGAGCTCGGCCACGGTCCGCTCCACGAGCGCGTCGAGCAGCGCCTCACGGCCGCCGACATGCCAGTAGATCGACGTCACGGCGGTGCCCAGTTCCGCGGCGAGCCCCCGCATGGTGAGCGCGTCGGGCCCGTGCCGCTTCACCAGTGCGGCGGCGGCGTCCAGCACCGCCTCCCGGGTCAGCGCGCTTCTCGTGCCGCTCGTCATGGTCCCCCCACCTCCCGTCCGCACGCGTGTCTTTACCCCGCACGGAGTTGGCTGTAACAGTGTTACAGGTGACGGTCCGTCAGAAAGCTCTGTCGGCAGAAGGGCGGTACGGCGTATGGCACGCGCACGCGTACGGTACGGCGCACGGACCGAGCGGGAGATCGCCGCGACGCGCACCGCGGGCGCACGGCTCCCCGCCGTCTGGTCCACCGGCGTGGTGGCCGTCTGGGAGACCGACCCGGACGCGGTCGCCGCGGTCCTGCCACCACCCCTGAAACCCACCGGACGTCCACTCGTCCGGGTGACCGTCAGCAAGGTCGACCTGCCCGGATACCCGCTGGGCGCCGGCTCGTTCGCGGTCGCCGCCGCGCACGGCACGGTCGAGGGCTGGTACCCGCTGGTCATGCCGATGACCCACGAGCGTGCCCTCACCGGCGGGCGCGAGGTCTTCGGTGAGCCCAAGAAGCTCGGCGCGGTGACGGTCGAGCGCGACGGCGGCGGCGTGCGCGCGGCGCTGGCCCGCAACGGCATCGCGTTCGTCGAGGTGCGCGGCACGGTCGGTGCCGGACTGCCTCTGCCGGAGCCGAGCCGCAGGACCGACTTCTACTTCAAGTTCCTGCCCGCCGTGGACGGTTCGGGCTTCGACACCGACCCGGTGCTGGTGCACTGCGTCCGCCACGAGAAGGTGCGCCGGCTGGAACGCGTCACCGGCGAGGTCGTCCTGCGCGAGTCGCCGTACGACCCCGTGGCCGACCTCCCGGTGCTGCGCCTGCGCGAGATCACCCTCGGTGAGAAGACCAGCGACCAGAGCGGCCGGGTCGTCGAACGGGTCGACGCCCGGGCCCTGCTGCCCTACGTCCACCAGCGCTACGACGACCCGCTGCAGGTCCTCGACGCGCCGCCCGAGGGGAGCAGCTGATGGACCTCGAAGCCGGACAGGTCGCCGTCGTCACCGGCGCGGCGAGCGGGATCGGGCTCGCGATGGCCCGGCGGTTCGCCGCCGAGGGCCTGAAGGTGGTCCTCGCCGACGTGGAGGAGGCCGCACTCGGCAAGGCCGCGGCCGGTCTGCGCGCCGAGGGCGCCGACGTGCACGCGCGCGTGGTCGACGTCGGCGAACGCGCCCAGGTCATGGAGCTGGCCGAGGCGGTGTACGACACCTACGGCGCCGTACACGCCCTGTGCAACAACGCGGGCGTCGGCTCGGGCGCCGAGGGCCGGATGTGGGAGCACGACCCGAACGACTGGCGGTGGGCCTTCGCCGTCAATGTGTGGGGCGTCTTCCACGGTGTCCAGGCGTTCGTGCCCAGGATGATCAACTCGGGTCAACCCGGTCATGTGGTCAACACATCCAGCGGCGACGGCAGTATCGCACCCCTGCCGACCGCCTCCGTGTACGCCGTCACGAAGGCGGCCGTCGTCACCCTCACCGAGTCCCTGTACGCGCACCTGAAGGCCGAGCACGCGCGCGTGGGCGCCTCCGTGCTCTTCCCCGGCCCGCACATGCTGCGCACCGGCCTGTGGGAGTCGCACCGCAACCGCCCCGCCCGCTATGCCAAACAGCGCCCGCGCAGGACCCCGTACCGCAGCCTCGACCAGTGGGAGGCGGCGATGCGCGCGGCCGGTGAGGAGGTCCGCTTCACGCCCGTCGAGGAGGTCGCGGACCTCGTCGTGGCCGGGATCCGGGCGGACCGCTTCTGGCTGCTGCCGGCGAGTGAGCACAGCGACACGCAGATCCGCGCGCGGGCCCGGTCGATGCTGGACCGGGTGAACCCGTCGTACCTCGAAAGCTTCGTCCTGGACTGAGAGGGGGCCGTGATGAGCACCGACGACCCGTACCTGATCATCTCCTCCGACTGCCACGCCGGGCTGCCCACCGAGGAGTACCGGCCCTATCTGGAGAGCCGTTTCCACCGGGACTTCGACGAGTTCCTCGCGGGCCAGGGGCGGCGCCGCGAGGAGATGACCCGGCTCGGCATCCGCAACGAGGCCTTCGCCGACCGGTGGTTCCGTGACAACGAACAGGGCCTGCGCGGTGGCTGGGACACCGCGCAGCGCCTGAAGGAGCTGGACGGTGACGGCGTGGCCGCCGAGGTGGTCTTCCCGGACGCCGACGCCGTCGACAGCCGCACCGCGGCCCCCTTCGGCGTGGGCCTCGGCCTGACCGGCGACCAGGACCCGGAACTGGGCATGGCCGGCGCGCGGGCGCACAACCGCTGGCTCGCGGACTTCGTCTCCGAGCACCCCGAACGGCACTGCGGAGTGGCCCTGCTGCCGATCACCGGTGAGGTGTCCGAGGTCGTCGCCGAGGTCCGGCGGGCCCGTGAGTCCGGCCTCGGCGCCCTGATGATCCCGGCCCTGTGGGCGGACAAGGAGCCCTACCACGACCGCCGCTACGACCCCGTGTGGGCGGCCGCCGCCGAGTGCGGCATGCCGGTGCTCACCCACTCCGGCGCCGCCCCGCGCGAGGAGTACGGCGACCACCTCGGCATCTATGTGAGCGAGGTGACCTGGTGGCCGGCCCGGCCCCTGTGGTTCCTGCTCTGGTCCGGCGTCTTCGAACGCCACCCGTCCCTGCGCTTCGGCGTCGCCGAGTCCGGCTGCTGGTGGCTGCCGAACCTGCTGTGGTTCATGGACCGCCTCTACCTCGGCGCGCACGGCGGCAAGAAACTCTCCCCGTTCCAGGAGCTGAAACGCCCGCCGCACGAGTACCTCGACCGGCAGGTGTTCGTCTGCGCCACCAACACCAAGCGGCGCGAGCTGGCCCAGCGCTACGAGATCGGCGTCGACAACATCCTCTGGGGCAGCGACTTCCCGCACCCCGAGGGCACCTGGCCGGACACGCGCGCGTGGCTGCGCCGTACCTTCCACGACATCCCGGTGGACGAGACCCGCCGGATGCTGGGCCTCGCGGCGGCGGAGGTCTTCGGCTTCGACGCCGAGAAGCTGACGCCGCTGGCCCGCCGCATCGGCCCGACCCCCGCCGACCTCGGCCAGCCCGCCGGCCAGGCGGCCGTGGAGGCGTCCTGGGCGCACTCGCGCGAGGTGGGCCGGCACTGGCTGACCGACCACGACTTCCCGGTCCTGGGGGTGACCCGATGAACGACGACCGCTACACGGTGATCTACGCCGACTGCCACGCGGGGGCCGACCTCCTGGACTACAAGCCCTACCTGGAGAAGCGGTACCACGACGACTTCGACCTCTGGGCGGCCACCTACGTCAACCCCTACGAGGACCTGCTGGCCGACTCCGCCGACCGCAACTGGAACTCCGAGCGGCGCCTCGCCGAACTGGAGGCGGACGGGATCGTGGCGGAGGTGATCTTTCCCAACACCATCCCGCCGTTCTTCCCGTCCGGCTCCCTCATGGCCCCGCCGCCGACCACCGAGGACTTCGAGCGGCGCTGGGCCGGACTGCGCGCCCACAACCGCTGGCTCGCGGACTTCTGCGCGGCCGCGCCGGGCCGCCGGGCCGGTGTCTTCCAGATCCTGCTCGGGGACGTCGGGGAGGCCGTCAAGGAGATCCGGTGGGCCGCGTCGGCGGGCCTGAAGGGCGGCCTCATGCTGCCCGGCACCCCGCCAGGCTCCGGCCTGCCCGAGCTGTACTCGCGCACCTACGACCCGATCTGGGCCGCCTGCGCGGAACTCGGCGTCCCCGTCAACCACCACGCCGGCTCGGCCTCCCCGCCGCTCGGCGAGGAACCGGCCGCCCGCGCGGTGTTCATGGTGGAGACGACCTGGTTCTCCCACCGCGCCCTGTGGCACCTGGTGTTCGGCGGCGCCTTCCGCCGTCACCCGGAGCTGAGACTGGTCCTCACCGAACAGGGCTCCGGCTGGATCCCCGGAGTGCTCGGCATGCTGGACTACTACCACGGCCGCCTGGTCGCCGCGGCCACGAAGGCGGACACGGCCGAGGCCAAGTTCGGCGCCGGACTCGCCGCCGGCATGGGCGCGCCGCCCTCCCGGGTCTGGCAGGACAACTGCTTCGTCGGCGCCAGCTTCATGCGCCCGCACGAGGTGCCGCTGCGCGACCGCATCGGCGTCGACAAGATCATGTGGGGCAGTGACTACCCGCACGACGAGGGCACCCACCCCTACACCCGCGAGGCCCTCCGCTTCGCCTGCGCGGGCGTTCCCCCCGCCGAACTCGCGGCCATGCTCGGCGGCAACGCAGCCCGTGTCTACGGCTTCGACCTGGCCCTCCTCGACCCCATAGCGGCGAAGGTGGGCCCCACCGTGAGCGAGATCGCCGCGCCCCTGACCCAGCCCCCGGCGGACGCGACCAGCCCGGTCTTCGCGCGGGGGGCGTCGGTGCGGGTGTGGTGACGGCGGGGGTGCGATCCTCCCTGCTGTGACGGAACCAACCCATGACGAGGCGCACCGCGGTGCGCTGGGCTCCCGCCTGAACTGGCTGCGGGCGGCCGTCCTCGGGGCGAACGACGGCATCGTGTCCACCGCCGGACTGGTCGTCGGCGTGGCCGGTGCGACGGACTCCCGCGCCGCCCTGCTCACGGCCGGTCTGGCCGGCCTGCTCGCCGGGTCCATGTCGATGGCGGCGGGGGAGTACGTGTCCGTGTCGACCCAGCGGGACTCGGAGATGGCCGCGCTGGCCCTGGAGCGCCGGGAACTGCGCGAGCAGCCGGAACTGGAGCTGGAGGAGCTGACCGAGCTGCTCCGGCAGCGCGGTCTGTCCCGGCAGGTCGCCCGAGAGGCCGCCGAGCAGCTCACCGCACGGGACGCGCTGAAGGCACACGCACGCGTGGAGCTCGGTATCGACCCGGACGAGCTGACCAACCCCTGGCACGCGGCCTGGGCGAGCTTCCTGGCCTTCACCGTCGGCGCGCTGCTGCCCCTGCTGGCCATCGTGCTGCCCCCGGCCGCCTGGCGGCTCCCGGTCACCGTGGCGTCCGTACTGGCCGCGCTCGTCCTCACCGGGTGGAGCAGCGCGCGACTGGGAGCGGCCGACCCCAGGCGCGCGTTGCTGCGGAACGTGCTGGGCGGGGCGCTCGCGATGGGCGTGACGTACGCGGCGGGGAGCCTGCTGGGGGCGGCGGGGGTGTAGCGGACCGACCGGCACCCTGGCCGCGCGGCCCGCGCACGCGACGTCGTACCGTGAGGTGTGCCCGACCACCCCCTGGGCACACCGCACGTACCGCACGAGAAGGACCCTCGCCATGCGCGCCACCACCATCCACGCTCCCTACGACATGCGCGTGGAGGACGTTCCCGAGCCCGGGGTGCAGCTGCCCACCGACGCCGTGGTGCGGGTGCTGCGCGCCTGCATCTGCGGCAGCGACCTGTGGGCCTACCGCGGCGAGGCGGCCCGGCAGCCGGGCCAGCGCATCGGGCACGAGTTCCTCGGGATCGTCGAGGAGACCGGCACCGAGGTGAGCACCGTCAAGCGCGGTGACCTGGTGGTCGCGCCCTTCATGTGGTCCGACGGCGTCTGCGACTACTGCCGTGAGGGCCTGACGACGTCCTGCGAGCACGGCGGCTTCTGGGGCTCCGTCGGCTACGACGGCGGCCAGGGCGAGGCCGTGCGCGTGCCCTTCGCCGACGGCACCCTCGTCCAGCTCCCCAAGGACGCGGCCTCCGACGACCACCTGCTGTCGGCCCTGCTGACCCTCTCCGACGTCCTGGGCACCGGACACCACGCCGCCCTCGGCGCGGGCGCCCGCCCCGGTGCCACGGTCGCCGTCGTCGGTGACGGCGCCGTCGGACTGTGCGCCGTCCTGGCCGCCAAGCGGCTCGGCGCCGAGCGGATCATCGCGCTGGGCCGGCACGAGGTCCGTACCGACATCGCGCGCCGCTTCGGCGCCACCGACGTGGTGGCCGAGCGCGGGGACGCGGCCGTCGAGGCGGTCCGTGAACTCACCCGCGGCCAGGGCGCGCACGCCGTCGTGGAGGCGGTCGGCACCGAGCAGTCCATGCGGACGGCCGTCAGCGTCACCCGCGACGGCGGTGCCATCGGTTTCGTGGGCGTGCCGCACGGCAGCGGCACCGGCCTCGACCTCGGCGTCATGTTCGACCGGAACATCGCCCTGCGCGGCGGCGTCGCCCCGGTCCGCGCCTACATCCCGGACCTGCTGCCGGACGTCCTCGACGGCACGATCGACCCCTCCCCGGTGTTCGACATGACCGTCGGCATCGAGGGCGTGCCCGACGGCTACAAGGCGATGGACGAACGCACCGCCCTCAAGGTGCTCGTCACCAACGACCGGTAGTCACGACCAGCGGATCGGCAGCGGCAGTGCCGTGAGCAGGCCGGAGACCGCGACCACCGCGCCCAGCGCGGCCACCTCGGCACGCGCGGGCACGGACGCGGTCAGCGGGTCGGCGGCGCGGCGCAGCCGGATCCGCGCCCACAGGGCGAGCAGCGCGACGGCGGCGACCAGGATCACCTTGGCCAGCAGGGTGCGTCCGTACGCCGTCGTCGTCAGCTGGTCCAGGATCGTGGCCGACGGCATCCGGCGCAGCGAGCTGCACACGCCCGTCGTGGCGATGGCCGCGAGCAGTACGGCCGCCACGCGCGCGTAGCGGCCCAGCAGCGCGGCCCCGGCCGGCCCCCCGCGCCACAGCCCGATCAGCCGCAGGACGTGCGGCAGGCCGCCGGCCCACAGGGCCGCGCACGTCAGGTGGACCAGCGTCAGTCCGGAGCCGGCCGACGGGCCCTGTTCCGTCGCGGGGTGGGCCCGCAGCGCCTCCGCGACCACGACCGCCGCGAGCGGCCACACCTGGGCCGCCGGACGCCTGGCGAGCACCGTTGCCAGGAGGAAGGCGTTGACCTCCAGCAGGGCCAGTTCTCCGTCGCGGGAGCCGTACAGGCCGCCGACGTCGATCTGACCGAGGCGGTGCGGGATCAGGTTGCCGGTGGACACCACCGAGGCGAGCGCCAGTGCGGCGACGCACCCGGCCGCGTTCGCGAACGGCGCCCAGCTGCGCGGCCGTTCGGCCGGCACGCCGGGCAGGCTCCGGGCGAGCCGGTGCACGAACAGCTCGCCCAGGGACACGCTGAGCGCGGCGAACAGCACCGCGCGCAGCAGCCCGACACCGCCCACGCCCGGCGCGGCGGCCTCCCCGGTGCCGTGCAGTGCCGCCGAGGGCCCGAGCAGCGGGATCAGGGCGCCCAGCGCCACCAGGACCAGCAGGGCGGCGGCCCGACCGGTGCCCTGCCGCCGGGCGGGCCGGCATTCCCGGGGCACTTTCGCGGACGGTCGTGTCAAGCGCACCCTGTGATCTTCGCCAGCCGCCGCAGAACCGGGCAAGTCCCCGAAAACAACTGGCAGTACTGCATTCCGCCCCTACGTACGATCCCGGCCGCCCGCGCCTCACCGCCAGCGGGCGCTCTGCGACCCCCAGGGCACCGGAGGCCGCGCCCAGTCGCTCGGGCCGCCCGTGAAGGACACCGCCGGCAGCGCGTGCCGCAGCCGGCCGAGCGGGCTGCCGGTCTCGGCCAGCCAGGCGTCCGGCCCCGCGTACGGCGCACCCGTGGTCGTGGCCGGCCGGATCCCGTCCGTCAGCCAGTGCGCGGTCCGGGCCAGCGCCAGCCGCACCAACCGGCCGCCCCCGTCGTACGACTGCTCGGTCAGCGCCCGCAGGACGGCTGCCGCGAGCAGATAGCCGGTGCCGTGGTCCAGCGCCTGCGCGGGCAGCGCACCGGGCTCCTCGGGCGAACCCTCGGTCGCCGCGATACCGGTCGCGACCTGCACCAGACTGTCGAAGCCGCGCCGCCCGCCCCAGGGGCCGTACGCGCCCCACGCCGAGACCTGCGCCACGACCAGCCCTGGCCGGCGGGCGAACAGCGCCTCGGGGGAGAGCCCCAACCGGTCCATGGCGCCCGGCCGGTAGCCGGTGACGACGACGTCGGCCGAGTCCAGCAGCTCCTCCCAGGTGCCCCGGTCCGTGCGCAGGTCGAGCGTGGCGGACCGCTTCCCGAAGCCCGTGTCGGCGTGCAGGTCGGGGAGTTCGGGCAGCCAGGGGGCGTCCAGGCGCAGCACCTCCGCGCCCAGGAGGGCGAGGGTGCGGGTGGCGACCGGACCGGCGAGGACCCGGGTCAGGTCCAGTACGCGCAGCCCCGCGGCGGGCAGCAGGGGAGCGGCGGCCGGGTCCAGGGGCGCGAGCACGCGCGCGGGTGCCGAGGCCGGGCGTTCGCGCTCGACCAGCGGGCGCGCGGTCACCTCGGCGGCCTGCTCGTGCGCCTGCCACTCCTTCGGGGTGCGCAGGGCCACGGCGAGGCCGCCGGCGCCGTATACAGCCTCCTCGACCTCCAGTGCCGGGCGTTGTGCGAGCAGGTCGGTCACCGCCTCCACCGAGGCGTCCGCCGGCAGGCCCAGCGCACCGAGCAACCGGGCCCGGTGGTGGGGGTAGTTGGTGTGGGTGCGCACCCAGCCGTCAGCCGTCCGCCAGAACCGCGACAGCGGCGCGAAGGCGACCGGTGCGCGCCCGTCGACCTGCAGGTGCCGTTCACTGTGGAAGGCGGCCGCGACGGCGCCGTCGTCGACCCGGACGCCGGGCACCTCGGAGAGACCGGCCCGTCGCGCCGCCAGCTCCGCGGCGGCCAGCGCGCATGCGCCGACGCAGGCACGGGCGAGCTCCCGCACGGGAAGGCGCGCGTGGAGCGCGCCCTCCCGCGGCACGGTGGTGACCTCTTCCGCGAGGGCGGGATCGCCGCCCAGCGCGGACCAAGCAAACTTGATTTCAGTCATGACTATACTATGCAGTATTGACTGAATCAACCTTTATGTGTGCACGTTCACCCGGTGACCGCGGCCAGGGCGTCGACGACACCGAAGCCGTAGAAGCCGTTGACGCGCGGGCCGCCGACGCAGGTCGCGTCCACGACCCCGTCCCCGTCGCCGTCGTAGGGCCCGCTCGGGCAGCCCGGGTTGTCCGCCTCGGCCTTCAGCAGCGCCTGCAACTGGGCCGGAGTGGCGTGCGGATGCGCCGACTTCAGCAGCGCGGCCACCGCGGCCACGTGCGGCGAGGCCATCGAGGTGCCCTGCAGGAAGCCGTACTGGTCGTTCGGCAGCGTGGACAGGATGCGCCCGTTCTTCGACGGCGTGTCCGGGATCTGGAACTTGTCGCCGCCCGGCCCGGCCACGTCGATCACGCCCTGGCCGTAACTGGAGTAGTACGACTTGGCACCCTTCACACCCACCGCGCTCACGGTCACCACACCCGGCAGCTGGGTCGGCACGTCGAAGCACTTGTGCGGGTCGACCGTGCGGGTCGTGGCGGTCGAGTCGTCGGGGCTGGAGTCGTCCGTGAGCGCGTCCGCGTCCAGGTCCTCGTTTGAGTTGCCCGCGGAGGCCACATTGAGCGTGCCCTTGCGCTGTGCGTACAGCTGGGCCCTGTTGACCGCGTCAACGATGGCACGTTGATCGGGATCATCCATGCAGTTGTACAGCCACGGATCAACGTAGTAGCTGTTGTTGGTGATCTGTATGCCGTGGTCGGCGGCGAACACGAACGCGCAGACCACGCTCTCCGGGTAGAACAGCGAGGTCGCGTCCGGCTGGGCCACGGTGATGCCCGCGACCTTCACGCCCGGCGCCACACCGGCCACGCCGATGCCGTTGCGGGCCGCGGCTATCTCCCCGGCCACATGGGTGCCGTGGTAGTGACCGGCGTCCACCGGCCGCCACGCGCCGTACGTCGTGTCCGCCTTGCCGCTCACGCAGTTCGCCGACTGCGAGGCGGAGAAGTTCGGGGCTATGTCCGGGTGGGTGTCGTCCACGCCCGTGTCGATGACACCGACGGTCACGTTCCTGCTGCCCGGGTTGATCCGCGCGGCACGGTCGGCGCCGATCGCGCGCAGGTCCCACTGGTCGGCCTCCAGCGGCTCCTCGCCCGCCGTCGCACTCCTGGCGAGCTTCGCGGCCTCCGCCTTCGACAGGACCTGCACTGCGCCCTCGTCGGTCGTCCCCGCCGCGCTCAACGGCGCGGTACGCGTGGCGCCCGCCGAGTCGACCCCGCGCACCGAGCGCATCAGCGCGCCGAAGCCGGGGTTCGCCGAGTGGACGACGATCACGCCGATCCGGTCGTAACTGGCCACGACGGTGCCGCCGTTGCGGGTGATCTCCCGCTGCACCGACTCGATCGTGCGGTGATCCGTACGGGTGTTGACCACGTACGCGAGGTTCGGTCCGTCGCCGGCCGCCCGCGCCGCCCGGGCAGTGACAGGTGCGGCCGAGGCCGCCGCCGGCAGGAAACCGAGCGAGGCGGTCAGCGACAGCACGACCGGCACGGCGAGCGCGAGCCGGCGTCTGGAACGCAGATGAGCCATGGGATCTCCACATCGTCCGGATACAGAACCGCCCGAGACCAGGATGGTGCTCGGGCGGGTACATGACGGGTGGTGCAGGCAGAAGCTATCCCCCCGGCTCACCGCTCAGCAATGACTTGGCAATGACTCACCCAGACCGCTCGCGGATGAACTCATAGGACTTGAACCGGTCCTCGCGTGGCGCCGTGGACCTTGGGCAGGGAGCACGAGCACCATCGAGCCCCCGTCCACTCACAGCATCCGCAACGCGAGGAGACTCCGTGGCCACCGAGACACCGCCCCCCGCGACACCGGGGGCGCCCCTTCCCTCCACCGAGGAGTTCGCCGATGTGCAGCAGAGCGCGGAGTTCGGTGAACTGCGCCGCGCCCACCGCTCCTTCGCCTTCCCGCTGACCATCGCCTTCATCGCCTGGTACCTGCTGTACGTCCTGCTCTCCAACTACGCGGGCGGCTTCATGGGCACCAAGGTGGCCGGCAACATCAACGTGGCCCTCGTCCTGGGCCTCGCCCAGTTCCTCACCACCTTCCTCATCGCCTGGTGGTACGCCCGGCACGCCGCCGCCAAGCTCGACCCCAAGGCGGAGGCCATCAAGTCCCGGATGGAGGGCGGCGCATGAGCCCCGCCCAGCACACCCTGCTGGCCGCCGGCGAGGCGAGCGAGCACCGGCCGCTGATCATCACCCTGTTCGCGGTGTTCGTCGCCGCGACTCTCGTCATCACCGTCTGGGCCGGCCGCCAGACCAAGAACGCCGCCGACTTCTACGCCGGCGGACGGCAGTTCAGCGGCTTCCAGAACGGCCTCGCCGTCTCCGGCGACTACATGTCCGCCGCGTCCTTCCTCGGGATCGCGGGCGCCATCGCCCTGTTCGGCTACGACGGCTTCCTGTACTCCATCGGCTTCCTCGTCGCCTGGCTCGTCGCGCTGCTTCTGGTCGCCGAGCCACTGCGCAACTCCGGCCGCTACACCATGGGCGACGTCCTGGCCTACCGCATGCGCCAGCGCCCCGTCCGCACCGCCGCCGGCACCTCCACCATCGTCGTGTCGATCTTCTACCTGCTCGCCCAGATGGCGGGCGCCGGCGTCCTCGTCTCGCTGCTGCTGGGCATCACCAGCGACGGCGGCAAGATCGGCATCGTCGCCCTGGTCGGCCTCCTGATGATCGTGTACGTCACCATCGGCGGCATGAAGGGCACCACCTGGGTCCAGATGGTCAAGGCCGTACTGCTGATCGCCGGTGCCCTGCTGCTGACCTTCCTGGTCCTGCTGAAGTTCCACTTCAACGTCTCCGATCTGCTCGGCAAGGCCGCCGACAACAGCGGCAAGGGAGCGGCCTTCCTCGAGCCGGGCCTCAAGTACGGGGCGACCGGCACCACCAAGCTGGACTTCATCTCGCTCGGCATCGCCCTGGTCCTCGGCACCGCGGGCCTGCCGCACATCCTGATCCGCTTCTACACCGTGCCCACGGCCAAGGCCGCCCGTAAGTCGGTCATCTGGGCGATCGGCCTGATCGGCGCCTTCTACCTGATGACCCTCGCCCTCGGCTTCGGCGCGGCCGCCCTCATCAAGCCGGGCGAGATCATCGCCTCCAACAAGGCGGGCAACACCGCCGCCCCCCTCCTGGCGCTGCACCTGGGCGGCGTCGGCTCCGACTGGGGCGCCGTCCTGCTCGCGACCATCTCGGCGGTCGCCTTCGCCACGATCCTCGCGGTCGTCGCGGGTCTGACCCTGGCCTCGTCGTCCTCCTTCGCGCACGACATCTACGCCAACGTCATCAGGAAGGGCCAGGCGACCGAGAAGCAGGAGATCGGCGCGGCCCGCTGGGCGACCGTCGGCATCGGCGCCGTCTCGATCGTCCTCGGCGCCCTGGCCCGCGACCTGAACGTGGCCGGTCTGGTGGCCCTCGCCTTCGCGGTCGCGGCCTCCGCCAACCTGCCGACCATCCTCTACAGCCTCTTCTGGAAGCGGTTCACCACCTCGGGCGCCCTGTGGTCGATCTACGGCGGCCTGGTCACCGCGGTCGGCCTGGTGCTGTTCTCCCCGGTGGTCTCCGGCAAGCCGGCCTCGATGTTCCCCGGCGTCGACTTCCACTGGTTCCCGCTGGAGAACCCCGGCATCATCTCCATCCCCGTCGGATTCCTGCTCGGCGCCGTGGGCACCCTCCTGTCGAAGGAGGTCCCGGACGCCGGCAAGTACGCCGAACTGGAGGTGCGGTCCCTGACCGGCACCGGAGCGCACTGAGGGAAGCACACTGGGGGGTGCTCTGACGTTCGTACGACGGCCGCGTCGTCCGGGGCTGTACGGTCCTACGACGCGGCCTCGTCGTACCTCGTCGGATCAGGTCGCTGTCGTTGTCAGTGGCGTCACGTAGGCTCGCAAGTGACGGAGGACAACTGCTCCGGGATTCCGAGGGAGGGGGCCCACGTGCTCATCGACACCTACGGCCGAGTGGCCACCGACCTGAGGGTCTCGCTGACCGACCGCTGCAATCTGCGCTGCACGTACTGCATGCCCGAGGAGGGCCTGCAGTGGCTGGCCAAGCCCGACCTGCTCACGGACGACGAGATCGTCCACCTCATCGACATCGCCGTGCGGACGCTCGGCATCGAGGAGGTCCGCTTCACCGGCGGCGAGCCCCTGCTGCGCCCCGGTCTGGTGGGCATCGTCGAGCGCGTCGCGGCCCTCGCCCCGCGCCCCCAGATGTCCCTCACCACCAACGGCATCGGCCTCAGGCGCACCGCGACCGCCCTGAAGGCCGCGGGCCTCGACCGGGTGAACGTCTCCCTGGACACCCTGCGCCCGGACGTCTTCAAGACCCTGACCCGCCGCGACCGCCACAAGGACGTCCTCGAAGGTCTCCAGGCCGCCCGCGAGGCCGGCCTCAGCCCGGTCAAGGTCAACACCGTCCTGATGCCGGGCCTGAACGAGGACGAGGCCCCCGACCTGCTGGCCTGGGCCGTGGAGCACGACTACGAACTCCGGTTCATCGAGCAGATGCCCCTCGACGCCCAGCACGGCTGGAAGCGCGACAGCATGGTCACCGCCGGGGACATCCTCACCTCCCTGCGCACCCGCTTCGACCTCACCCCCGAGGGCGCCGGCACCCGCGGCGCGGCCCCGGCGGAGCGCTGGCTGGTGAACGGCGGTCCGCACCGGGTCGGCGTCATCGCCTCGGTCACCCGCCCCTTCTGCGCCGCCTGCGACCGCACCCGCCTCACGGCCGACGGTCAGATACGGACCTGCCTGTTCGCGACCGAGGAGACCGACCTGCGCACCGCCCTGCGCTCGGGAGCACCGGACGAGGAGATCGCCCGCATCTGGCGGCTTGCGATGTGGGGCAAGAAGGCGGGAGCGGGCCTGGACGACCCGTCGTTCGTGCAGCCGGACCGACCCATGTCGGCGATCGGCGGCTAGGCGGGCTCCTGCCAGTCCGCGAACCTCACCACGTCCTTCAGCAAGCCCCGCACCCCGAGGAACTGCGACAGATGCTCGCGGTGTTCCTCGCAGGCCAGCCACGTCTTCCGTCGCTCCGGCGGATGGATCTTCGGGTTGTTCCACGCCAGCACCCACACGGCGTCGGCGCGGCAACCCTTGGCGGAGCAGATCGGGGTCTCGTCACTCACTGGTTCGTCTCGGGTTCGTCTCACAGAAGGCCGTAAACAAGGCGACGCCGAGCAGCCACGGGGGGAGCTGCCCGGCGTCGGTCCGTCGCTCCGACGGGGGATGCGGAGCGCGTACGCAGTATGTCACGGCTACCCCGCCGCCCGGCACTGGAACTACACGATTGATCTGAGCTTTTCTTGAGCTTGACGGGGGGCGGCGTTCCGCTTCCACCGTGTCCGCCTGGTCATACGGGGTCGGCCCGCTCGCCGCTCGCCCCCGCCGGGCGAGCCGCCTCGTCCGGCGGAACGGACCCCGCCTGCGCGTCCTGCGCCCGCGGCGGTGTGATCATGGGCCGTGCCGGCGCGGTGATGAACGTCGACGGAAGCGACGGCGGCCGCTCCCGGCCCGCGTTCGCGATCACCACGGCGACATAGGGGAGAAGCGCACCGAGCACGAGCGCCACGAGGGCGACGTACCGCTCGACGTTCCACAGGGCGACAGCGAGAATCACCGACGCCGTGCGGATCGTCATCGAGATGACATACCGCCGCTGCCGGCCCCGTACGTCCTCGGCGAGTCCGGTCCGGGCCCCGGTGATCCGGAACACCTGGACGCTGCCGCCACCGTGCTGTTTCCGCATCACATTCCACCATCCGCCCGCATCGGACTCCGCCCCGACGTCCCACGTTACGCCGCGGTCACGCCGCCCACGAGACCGGGTCGCCCACCGCCTGCGGTAACGCCGCCGGCCTGCCGCGCACAGGGGGGAGTCCCGACATGCGCCGTACGGCCCACCGACCCACACTGGCCCTAATGCTCACGTCGAGCCGTACGAGGAGGCAGCCATGGGCTGGTTGTGGGCGATCATCGTGGGATTCGTGCTCGGCATCATCGCCAAGGCGGTCATCCCGGGGAAGCAGCACAGCCCGCTGTGGCTGACCACCATCTGCGGCATGCTCGGCGCCATCGTCGGCAACGCGGTCGCCCGCGCCGTGGGGGTCGCAGCGACCCGCGGTATCGACTGGAGCCGGCACATCTTCCAGCTGGTGGCCGCGATCATCATCGTCGCAGCCGTCGACGCCCTCTACATGGCGACGCTGGGAAAGAGGAAGCAGCAGCGGGTCGGGGCCTGAGAAGCGGGGCGTGGGCACGACCGGCCACGGACGAGCCGCGACCGCCGGTCCACCCGCGCCCCTGCGTCGCTACCCGGCGACAACCTCCACCGCGGCCAGGTTCTTCTTCCCCCGCCGCAGCACCAGCCACCGCCCGTCCAGCAGTTCCCCGGAGGAGGGCACCGCGTCCTCGGACGTGACCTTCACGTTGTTCACGTAGGCCCCGCCCTCCTTGACCGTCCGCCGCGCGGCGGACTTGCTGGCCACCAGACCGACCTCGGCGAACAGGTCGACCACCGGACCGAGCTCCGCGACCTGGATGTGCGGCACCTCGGACAACGCGGCCGACAGTGTCCGCCCGTCCAGTTCCGACAGCTCACCCTGCCCGAAAAGGGCGCGGGACGCGGCGATGACCGCGGCCGTCTGGCCGGCGCCGTGCACCAGCGTCGTCAGCTCCTCGGCGAGCGCACGCTGCGCGGCCCGGGCCTGCGGCCGCTCCTCGGTCTGCCGCTCCAGCTCCTCGATCTCCTCACGGGACCGGAAGCTGAAGATGCGCAGGAACTTGGAGACGTCCCGGTCGTCCGCGTTGACCCAGAACTGGTAGAACGCGTACGGCGTGGTCATCTCGGGGTCGAGCCACACCGTGCCGGACTCGGTCTTGCCGAACTTGGTGCCGTCCGCCTTGGTGATCAGCGGCGTGCCCAGCGCGTGCACCACCGCCTCCGGCTGGACCCGGTGGATCAGGTCGGTGCCCGAGGTCAGGTTGCCCCACTGGTCACTGCCGCCGGTCTGCAGCGTGCAGCCATGGCGGCGGTACAACTCCAGGAAGTCCATGCCCTGCAGGATCTGGTAGCTGAACTCGGTGTAGCTGATGCCCGCGTCGGAGTTGAGCCGCCGGGAGACGGCCTCCTTGGCGATCATCTTGTTGACCCGGAAGTGCTTGCCGATGTCCCGCAGGAACTCGATGGCCGACAGGCCCTGGGTCCAGTCCAGGTTGTTGACCATCACCGCGGCGTTCGGCCCGTCGAAGTGGAGCAGCGGCTCGATCTGGGCGCGCAGCCGCTCCACCCAGCCGGCCACGACCTCCGGAGCGTTCAGCGTGCGCTCGGCCGTGGGCTTCGGGTCGCCGATCAGGCCCGTGGCACCCCCGACCAGCGCCAGCGGACGGTTGCCCGCCTCCTGGATGCGGCGCATGGTCAGGATCTGCACGAGGTTGCCGAGGTGCAGGCTGGGCGCGGTCGGGTCGAAGCCGCAATAGAACGTGACGGGACCGTCCGCGAACGCCTTGCGCAGCGCGTCTTCGTCCGTGGAGAGGGCGATGAGCCCACGCCACTTCAGCTCGTCGACGATGTCCGTCACGGTTCTCGTGTCTCCTCGGTGGTCTTCGGGCAGTCGGGTGACAGCCGACTACGAGGTTATACGCCCTGACTGACAGAGCTCATGTTGAAATCGGGGATACGCAGCGCGGGCATCGCGGCCCGGGTGAACCAGTCGCTCCACTCGCGCGGCAGCGTCCGCTCCGTCCGGCCCGCCTCCGTGGCCCGCCGCAGCAGGCCCACCGGCGACTCGTTGAACCGGAAGTTGTTCACCTGAGCGGTCACCTCGCCGTGCTCCACGAGGTAGACGCCGTCCCGGGTCAGGCCCGTGAGCAGCAGCGTCGCCGGGTCGACCTCACGGATGTACCACAGGCAGGTCAGCAGCAGACCCCGCTCGGTGGCCGCCACCATGTCCTGAAGCGAACGGTCGTCCCCGCCGTCCAGGATCAGGTTCCCGAGCGCCGGGGCGACCGGTAGCCCGGTCAGGCCCGCGCTGTGCCGGGTGGTCGTCAGATGCCGGAGCACCCCCTCGCCGATCCACTCGGTGCGGTGGGTCGGCAGACCGTTGTCGAACACCGACTGGTCACCGCCGGAGGAGTGGGCGACCACGAAGGGCGGGCACTCCAGGCCCGGCTCGTTGGGGTCGCTGCGGAGCGTCAGCGGCAGCTCGGTGAGCCTCTCGCCGACGCGCGTGCCGCCGCCCGGCTTCGAGAACACCGTCCGGCCCTCGGCGGCGTCCCGGCCCGATGCCGACCACAGCTGGTAGATCAGCAGGTCCGCGACCGCGGTCGGCGGCAGCAGCGTCTCGTACCGGCCCGCGGGCAGTTCCACCCGCCGCTCGGCCCAGCCGAGCCGTACGGCCAGGTCGGCGTCCAGCGCGCCCGGGTCGATGTCCTTGAAGTCCCGCGTGGCGCGGCCCGCCCAGGCCGAGCGCGTGCGGTCGGGCGACTTGGCGTTCAGCTCCAGCGTGCCGGTGGGCTGGTCGTGCCGCAGGCGCAGCCCCGTGGACGTACCCAGGTACGTCGACACCAGTTCGTGGTTGGCGAAGCCGTACAGCTCACGTCCGCCCGCACGCGCGCGTGCGAACGCCTCGCCCAGCGCGGGCGCGAATTCGGCGAACACCGCGGAGGAGGTCTCGGCCGGCGCGTCCGTGAAGTCCGGCGACTGCGGCACATCGCCGACCAGCGGCTGCGCGTCCTCGGCGGGCCTGGCACCGCGCGCGGCGGCCTCGGCGGCCCGCACCAGCGGCTCCAGCTCCTCAGCGGTGACCGCCGAGCGCGACACGACACCGGAGGCGGTGCCCTCCTTGCCGTCCACGGTCGCGATCACGGTGAGCGTACGACCGCGCGTCACACCGTTCGTGGTGAGCGCGTTGCCCGCCCAGCGCAGGTTGGCGGTCGAGTGCTCGTCGGCGATGACGACGCAGCCGTCGGCCCGGGACAGCCCGAGCGCCTGCTCGACGATCTCGTGCGGCTTGTGGGTACGGGCGCTCATCGACCGGCCTCCTGCGTGGTGTTCAGAATGTTGACGCCCTTGAAGAGGGCGGAGGGGCACCCGTGCGACACCGCGGCCACCTGCCCGGGCTGGGCCTTGCCACAGTTGAAGGCGCCGCCGAGGACGTAGGTCTGCGGACCGCCCACGGCGGCCATCGAGCCCCAGAAGTCGGTCGTCGTCGCCTGGTAGGCCACGTCCTTCAGCTGCCCGGTGATCCGCCCGTTCTCGATCCTGAAGAAGCGCTGCCCGGTGAACTGGAAGTTGTACCGCTGCATGTCGATCGACCAGGACCGGTCGCCGACGACGTAGATGCCCCGGTCGACACCGCCGATCAGGTCCTCGGTGGACAGTCCGGCGGGATCCGGCTGCAGGGACACGTTGGCCATGCGCTGCACCGGCACATGCGCGGGGGAGTCGGCGAACGCACACCCGTTGGACCGGTCGAACCCGGTGAGCCGCGCGATCCGCCGGTCCAGCTGGTAGCCGACCAGGGTGCCGTCCTTGACCAGGTCCCAGGACTGCGCCTCGACGCCCTCGTCGTCGTACCCGACGGTCGCGAGGCCGTGCTCGGCGGTGCGGTCCCCGGTGACGTTCATCAGCTCGGAGCCGTACCTCAGCTTGCCCAGCTGGTCGAAGGTGGCGAACGAGGTGCCGGCGTACGCGGCCTCGTACCCGAGCGCCCGGTCCAGCTCCGTCGCGTGCCCGATGGACTCGTGGATGGTCAGCCACAGGTTGGACGGGTCGACCACCAGGTCGTACAGGCCCGGCTCCACGCTCGGCGCCCGCATCTTCTCGGCGAGCAGCTCGGGGATCCGCTCCAGCTCCGCGTCCCAGTCCCAGCCGGTCCCGGTCAGGTACTCCCAGCCGCGGCCCACGGGCGGCGCGATGGTCCGCATGGAGTCGAACTCGCCGCTGGACTCGTCGACCGACACGGCGGTCAGCTGCGGATGCAGCCGCACCCGCTGCTGGGTCGTCACGGTCCCGGCGGTGTCGGCGTAGAACTTGTTCTCATGGACGGTGAGCAGCGAGGCGTCCACATGGTTCACGCCGTTCGCCGCCAGCAGCCGTGCGCTCCACTGCGCGAGCAGCGCCGACTTCTCCTCGTCGGGCACCGAGAACGGATCGATCTCGTACGACGAGACCCACGTCCTGTCGGCGTGCACCGGCTCGTCGGCCAGCTCCACCCTCTCGTCCGCCCCGGCGGCCTTGATGACCTGCGCGGACAGCTTGGCCATGGCGACCGCCTGCGAGGCGACCCTGGCGGCGGCGTCGAGGGTCAGGTCCACCCCGGACGCGAAGCCCCACGTACCGCCGTGCACGACCCGGACCGCGTACCCGAGGTCGGTGGTGTCCGACGAACCGGCGGGCTTGGCGTCCCGCAGCCGCCAGGACGCGCTGCGCACCCGCTCGAGACGGAAGTCCGCGTGCTGGGCCCCGAGCGCACGCGCGCGTGCCAGCGCGGCGTCGGCGAGTGCGCGTAGGGGAAGCGCAGTGAAGGCTTCGTCGATGGAATGGGGCACGGAGGTCTCCCTGCTGTCGTGGCCTGTCGGGTCCGATCATGTCGTGGGAGCGGCCCGGCGGACCACACGTTTCGCGTCCGGATCGGGGACCGTTCTGTAGGGATCCGACAGCGACACCCCCCAGCCACTGTCGGTGCCCGATTGCCCGCGGGCTCGGCCGGACCGATAGGTTTTCGGTGAAGCCGCCTGTCATCCAGGTGTTCGGGCGGGTTGTCGGACATCTGCAGACCGCTATCGAAAGGGTGATCCGTTGAGCCGCTCGGTTCTCGTCACCGGAGGCAACCGGGGCATCGGCCTCGCCATCGCCCGCGCATTCGCCGACGCCGGCGACAAGGTCGCGATCACGTACCGCTCGGGTGAGCCGCCGGCCGGCTTCCTTGCCGTCAAGTGCGACATCACCGACGCCGAGCAGGTGGAGCAGGCCTACAAGGAGATCGAGGACCGGCACGGTCCGGTCGAGGTTCTCGTCGCCAACGCGGGCGTCACCAAGGACCAGCTCCTGATGCGCATGTCCGAGGAGGACTTCACCTCGGTCATCGACACCAACCTCACCGGCACCTTCCGTGTCGTCAAGCGCGCCAACCGCGGCATGCTGCGCGCCAAGAAGGGCCGCGTCGTCCTGATCTCGTCCGTGGTCGGCCTGCTCGGCTCGGCGGGCCAGGCGAACTACGCCGCCTCCAAGGCCGCCCTGGTCGGCTTCGCGCGCTCCCTCGCCCGTGAGCTGGGCTCGCGCAACCTCACCTTCAACGTCGTCGCGCCCGGTTTCGTCGACACCGACATGACCAAGGCGCTCACCGACGAGCAGCGCCAGAACATCGTCTCGCAGGTGCCGCTCGGCCGTTACGCGCAGCCGGAGGAGATCGCCGCGACGGTGCGGTTCCTCGCCTCGGACGACGCCTCGTACATCACTGGAGCCGTCATTCCCGTTGACGGCGGACTGGGAATGGGTCACTGATCACCATGAGCGGAATCCTCGAGGGCAAGCGCGTCCTGATCACCGGCGTGCTGATGGAGTCCTCCATCGCCTTCCACGCGGCCAAGCAGGCCCAGGAGCAGGGCGCGGAGATCATCCTGACCGCGTTCCCGCGGCCCACCCTGACCGAGCGCATCGCCAAGAAGCTGCCGAAGCCCACCAAGGTCATCGAGCTGGACGTGACGAACGAGGAGCACCTCGCGCGCCTGGCCGACGTCGTCGGCGAGGAGCTGGGCGGCCTCGACGGCGTCGTCCACTCCATCGGCTTCGCCCCGCAGGACGCGCTCGGCGGCAACTTCCTCAACACGCCGTTCGAGTCCGTCGCCACCGCCATGCACGTCTCGGCGTTCTCCCTGAAGTCGCTGACCATGGCCTGCCTGCCGCTGATGCAGAACGGCGGCTCGGTCGTCGGCCTCACCTTCGACGCCCAGTACGCCTGGCCGCAGTACGACTGGATGGGCCCGGCCAAGGCCGCCCTGGAGGCCGTCAACCGCTACATGGCGCGTGACCTGGGCAAGCAGAACATCCGCTGCAACCTCATCTCGGCGGGCCCGATCGGCTCCATGGCCGCCAAGTCCATCCCGGGCTTCGCGGACCTGGCCTCCGTCTGGGACAGCCGCTCCCCGCTGGAGTGGGACCTGAAGGACCCGGAGCCGGCCGGCAAGGGCATCGTCGCGCTGCTGAGCGACTGGTTCCCGAAGACCACCGGCGAGATCATCCACGTCGACGGCGGCCTGCACGCGATCGGCGCGTGATCGCTGCCGTCCAGGCGTGACCTGTGGCTCAGGCCCGCACCCCCGCCGGGGTGCGGGCCTGAGCCACATCGCGGGGCTTCACCCGTTCGGCCCACCGGCCGGGCGCCCACCGGTCCGGGCGGCGCACCCTGGATTACGCGTTCACTCACGCGTTCCTCCGCAGGCCGGCCGAGGAGGTCCCCTTGTGCGCCTGTCCCGCAGTCTGGCCCCGGTGACCGTGGCCGTGGTCCTCGTGCTGTCCCTGCCGTACGACGCGATGCCCTACGCGCGCGTGGGGGACGGAAAGCCGCCCGCGCCCAGCCTCTTCGGGGCCGCGTGCCGGACGACCGTCCACGGCTCGCACGTGGTGGCCTACTGCCACAACCCCTATGTCGACATCGACCGCGTGCGCCTGCACATCGAGTGCGCCCGCTGGTGGGACATCGACACCGACAGCGCCCCGGTGGACACCGAGCCCGCCATGACCGTACGGCTCGCCGGCCGGTGCTGGAAGGAGGTCCGGTCGGTCTGGGTCAGCCACCAGAGGGAGCGCTGAACCGGCCCGGCCGGCACAGGAACGGATAGCTCGCGGCCTCGGCCGCAGCCGCCTCCGCGTCCCCGGCGCGGATCGCGTCCACCAGGCGCGTGTGGTCCATGTGCGTCTCCGGCGTCAGCTCCGCCCCCACGTCCGCGCGCAGCCAGTCCCGCAGCACCTCGCCCAGGTCGGCGTACATCGCCGTCATCGCGTCGTTGTGTGAGGCGGCCACGACGGCCAGGTGGAAGGTGGCGTCCGCGGTCACGAAGGGCTCCGCCTCGCCCCTCTCCCAGGCCTCCTCGCGCCGCTCCAGCAGCACGTCGAGCTGCTTGAGGTCCTTCTCGGTGCGCCGCTCCGCGGCCAGCTTCGCCGCGGCCGACTCCAGCGCGGCGCGCAGCTCCGCGATGTGCCGCGGGTCGGCGCCGGCGAACCGGCGGTGCATCACGCCGGCCAGCTCGCTCGTCGCCACCACGTACGTGCCGGAGCCCTGGCGGATGTCCAGCAGACCGTTGTGGGCCAGGGCGCGCACGGCCTCGCGGACGGTGTTGCGGGCGACGCCGAGCTGCTCGACCAGTTCCGGCTCGGTCGGGATGCGCGAGCCGACCGGCCACTCGCCGGAGGTGATCTGGTGCCGCAACGCGGCGATGACCTGCTCGGACAGCGCCGAACGGCGCGGGTGGCTCAGGGGCATGGCACACCTTCGCACGACGGTCCCGGGTCCGGGCGTACCGGGAGTGGACAACCAATCATCCCATGATTCTATGATGGTTCTCATGGCACGTGAGGAAACCCGGACAGTGGACACCCGTACGGCGATGTCACCGACCGCCCGCGGTACGGCCGCCGCGACGAGCACCCCCGAGACATCCCCCGGCGCAGGCCGCACGCGCGCGTGGGCGACCCGCCTGGTCGTCATCGGCATCGTGCTGTCCGCGGTGAACCTCCGCCCGGCCATCACGAGCCTCGGCGCACTCCTGGAGGAGGTCCGCGACGGCCTCGGCATGACCGGCAGCGTGGCCGGTCTGCTCACCTCCGTACCCCCGCTCTGCTTCGCGGTCTTCGGCGTCACCGCCCCCCGGCTGGCCCGCCGCTTCGGACCCGCCGCGGTGGTGTGCGCCGGCATGGCCGCCATCACCGCCGGCCTGCTGATACGACCCTTCGCCGGCAACACGGCCGGCTTCCTGGCCGCCAGCGCGCTCGCCCTGATGGGCATCGCCGTCAGCAACGTGCTCATGCCGGTCATCGTCAAGCGCTGGTTCCCCGACCGGGTCGGCTCCATGACCGGTCTGTACTCGATGGCCCTCGCCCTCGGCACCTCCCTCGCCGCCGCGGTGACCGTGCCCCTGACCGACGCCATGGGCGGCAGCTGGCAGGCCGGCCTCGCCGTGTGGGCCGCCATCGCCGGTGCCGCCGTCCTGCCCTGGCTGCCGCTGGTCCGGGACCGCGGCCCCGCGCCCGCACGGTCCACGGAGCGGGCGCCGGAAGGCCCGGCGGAGGACCGGCACGCGCCGCTGCGCATCACCCGCAGCCGCACCGCCTGGGCGCTCGCCGTGTTCTTCGGCCTCCAGGCCACCGCCGCCTACATCACCATGGGCTGGATGCCGCAGATCTTCCGGGACGCCGGTGTCCCGGCCGGCACCGCGGGCGTGCTGCTCGCCGTCACCATGGTGATGGGCGTGCCGCTGGCCTTCGTCATCCCGCGGGTCGCCACCCGGCTGCCCCACCAGGGACCGATCGTGCTGGTCCTGGGCGTGTGCGGCCTCGCCGGATACGCCGGCCTGTACTTCGCGCCGGCCGCCGGGGCCTGGGCCTGGGCGCTGCTGCTGGGCGTCTCCAACTGCGCCTTCCCGCTGGCCCTCACGATGGTCGGCATGCGGGCCAGGACCGGCCCGGGGGTGGTCCAGCTGTCCGCGTTCGCGCAGAGCACCGGCTATCTGATCTCCATTCCAGGCCCGCTGCTGGTCGGCGTGCTCTACCAGCACAGCGGCGGCTGGGGGCTGCCCATCGCCCTCATGGCAGGCCTGATGGTGCCGCAGATGGTGGTGGGCTTCCTGGCAGGCCGCGACCGCACCGTGGAATCGGAGGCGACCCGCTGACGCGCGCTGGGCCTGGGGGGTCCCGCTGAACGTGCGCTGCGCCTGAGGTGGGCCGCTGACGTGCGCGGGGCCTGAGGGGCCCGGGGCCCGCTGGCGCGCGCTTCGCCACGCCGCTGCGGCCACGCGCCCGTGGCAGGGTCGGCGCCAGGCCGGCCGCGGGTACGTGGCCCATGCCCGGCGCTCACCGGCCCCGGCGGCCGCCCGGGCGAGGGCCGGCGGCACCCCCGTTCGGCTGTCCGTGTGCGGCGGGCAGCCGCCCCGGCCGCCCGCCGCGGAGCGGAGGGTGCGAGACTGTGCCCATGCAGCCTGTGCTCGACCCGAACCCGCAGAACGGCCAGAAGAAGATGCTGATGGTCTTCGGCTCGTTCTTCGCCATCTTCGCCGTCATCGCCGTCATCGCGATCATCGCCTCCCCGTGACGGAGGGTGGGGGTAGCCCCACCATCCCCTAGGGGGTAAGGGTCAGGGTCAACTGGGTGGAACTCCGGATGGGTTGACGGCCACGGATTCCGTAGCTTCGAGACGTGACCGCGAGACGGTCACGGACCCGCTCGAAGACCCACGGAGGCGATCATGTCGGCCCGCACCCCCTCCCGGCCCCACCCGGCGACCACGGGCGGCGTCGACCTCCGGCTGCCCTGGTGGGCCCTCGCCCTGCCCGCGCTCGCCTTCATCGCGCTCCTCGTGCTGATACTGAACCCGTCGGACGCGCACGCGGCCGGCAGCGATCCGGCGATCACGCACCTCTTCGAGCGCGCCCAGCAGCTGCTCGTGCGCTGACCCGGAGCCTCCGCACGCGGTGAATCCGCATGTCAACTCCCTGCGCCGCGTGGCCTGTTTCATGCGAAGCTGGGTCCCATGAGCGCCGCAGAACCTCGCAGGATCGTCCTCCTCCGGCATGCGAAAGCCGACTGGCCACAGGTGTCCGACCATGAGCGCCCGCTCGCCGAGCGGGGCCGCAAGGACGCCGTGGTCGCCGGACGCAAGCTGGCCGACACCGGTATCACCTTCGACCTGGCCCTGTGCTCCACCGCGACCCGGACCCGCGAGACGTGGAAGCTCGCCGTCCACGAGCTGGCGCACCGGCCCCGGACCGTCTACGAGGAGCGGGTCTACGACGCCTCGCCCGGCGAACTGATCGCCCTGCTCAACGAGACCCCGGAGGACGTGCGGAACGTGATCCTGATCGGCCACAATCCGGGCGTCCACGGTCTGGCCGAAATCCTGTCCGGCACGGCCGAGGACGACGCCCGCGAGCGGATGAACCGCCGTGGCTTCCCGGCGGCCGGCTTCGTGGTCCTGTCCTACGACGGCCCCTGGAAGACCCTGGAGCCGGGTGTGGCCACGCTCGCGGACTACTGGGCCCCCGCCGAGTGATCTCACGCAGAGGGTGAGGGCCCGGCACCGGCGCGGTGCCGAGCCCTCCCGCGTCCGGGCTGGCTCAGCCCTCGTCGTGTGTGTCGGCCGCCTCGACCTCTTCACGGGTGACGCCCAGGAGGTACAGGACCGTGTCGAGGAAGGGGAAGTTCACCGCCGTGTGAGCGGCCTCCCGGACCACCGGCTTGGCGTTGAAGGCGACGCCCAGACCGGCCGCGTTCAGCATGTCCAGGTCGTTGGCACCGTCGCCGATCGCCACCGTCTGCGACAGCGGCACCCCGGCCTCCGCGGCGAACCGGCGCAGCAGCCGCGCCTTGCCCGCACGGTCCACGATCTCGCCGGTGACCCGGCCGGTGAGCCTGCCGTCGACGATCTCCAGCGTGTTGGCCTGCGCGAAGTCGAGGCCCAACCGTTCCTTCAGATCGTCCGTGACCTGGGTGAAGCCACCGGAGACGACTCCCACCTGGTAGCCGAGCCGCTTCAGCGTACGGATCAGGGTGCGGGCGCCGGGCGTCAGCCGTACCTCGTTGCGCACCTTCTCCACCACGGAGGCGTCCAGCCCCTCCAGCAGCGCCACGCGCGCGTGCAGGGACTGCTCGAAGTCCAGCTCACCGCGCATCGCCGCGGCCGTCACCTCGGCGACCTTGTCCTCGCAGCCGGCGTGCGCCGCGAACAGCTCGATGACCTCGTCCTGGATCAGCGTGGAGTCCACGTCCATGACCACGAGACGCTGAGCGCGCCGGTGCAGCCCCGCCGAGACGACGGCGACGTCGACACCCAGTGCCGCCGCATCGATGGCCAGTGCCGTGCGCAGCGGCTCGGTCTCCACGCCGGATACCGCGAACTCCACCGCCGTCACCGGATACTTGGCGAGCCGGAAGATACGGTCGATGTTGCCGCCCGCCTTCGCGATCCGGTCGGCGATGGCAGCCGTCGACTCGGCGGTCAGCGGATGGCCGAGGACGGTCACCAGCGAGCGCCCGAGGCCGCGCGGGCGGTTGTCGCCGTGCCCCGAGATGATCTCCGCCTGCATCTTCATCGACTCGGCCCAGCTGTGCACGGTGGCCCTCAGATCGCCCTCCAGGCCGGCCGGCGGCTGGGTGACCAGCGCGCACAGCACCAGGCGGCCCCGGGTGACGACCTGCTCGATGTCGACCACGTCGACGAGGTAGGCGGCGAGGGTGTCGAAGAGGCCGGCCGTGATGCCCGGCCTGTCCCTGCCGAAGATCTTGACGAGAAGGGTGGGGACCTCGGGGGTCTGGGAAGCGGAGGTCTGCGAAGCGCTCATGGTGTCACCACCGTATCCGGCACCCAGTGCCGTCCGCCGCCGAGGTCCGCCTGACGGACACCGAACAATGGATGTCGCGCCGGTGTCAGGGATCTTGCCACCGGGAGACGCCCTGCCCGCTCGTGCACGGCAGCCCCGGCTCCACCTCGACTGTGCCACGAGTTGCCCTGACGGGCAGGGGCGGGGAGGAGCGGATCACGTCCTGGGCAGGCCGGTCCGATGGGCCGGCGTCGGCACGCGGTACCTCACCGCGTGCCGGACCGCACGAGCCGGGTACGGATCCGCCGACTCAGGTCCCGCGCAGGAAGCCGTCCCCGTGCGCGGAGATGTGCGCCTCCAGGGCGGACAGGGCCTGCTGCGTGGCCTCCGTCGACCCGGAGCCGCGCCGCTCGGCGTAGTACGCGGCTCCGAGCTGCTTCAGCAGATCGTTTCCAGCGCGCTGCTGCTGGAGCTCGTCCACCTTCTGCTTGCCCTGGTTCAGGGCACTCTGGGCCTGCTCCTTGGCCCGGTCGAGAAATCCCGCCATCACTGCCTCCAATCGCCTAGCGCCATCACTTCCCGCTTCCCGGTCCCGCATGCTCACCCGATGGGCGCATGACCTGATCACGCGATCCGTCGGGCGTCCGCCGAAGTGGTTCCCGCGGGGCGAGAGGAGCCCGCACGTCCCTGGACGGGGCCCGACGGCCGGCGGTGCCGCTGCCCGCGGGGTTCGACGAGCGGGCGGCGGCCGGCTCTCTGTGGGGCCGCCGGGTGGCGGCGCGACGGAGAGCCCGCCGTCGCCCACCCAGCGAACCCCTCGCCGGCATCGCTCAGCGACCCGGCGGGGCCCCGCCCGGGAACCGTGCTGACGCCCCTCAAGCCATCCAGAGCCGGCCATCGACCCCCAGGGAACGGGTTCGCCAGGTGGTGGCCCGCTCTCCGTCGCGCCCGTCGGAGTGGCGGCACGACGCCTGCGCGGTTCGAAAGGCGGGCGGCGGCCGGTTCTCCGCGGGGTTCGAGGGTGATCGGCGGTCGACTCTCCGTGAGCTCGGCGGAGGGCGGCCGGCCATCTGCCGGGTTCGAGGGGGGTGGCGGACCGGTTCTCCCGCGGGTTCGACGGGGTGGCCGCGGCTGGCTACAGGGTTGCCGCCGCCGGCCGCGGGCTTCGAAGCGGCGACCCCGTCCCCGCGGCCCTCCGCAAAGCGGGACCAGTGACTCGCGGCGCATCGGCTTCCTCGGCGGGAACGTGGCCAAGGGGCCGGGCCGCCGCCGTAGCGGCCTGCACGGCCCCTCACGAAGCGCGCGGTCACCGGGCCCGCTCGGGCGTGGGGTTCGGCCGGCGCGATGGCAACTCCGGCCACCTGCCGGAACACATCACCTCGGCCGCCGTACGTTCCCTGCACCCGTGGCAGACCCCGCCCCGGCCCCCCGGACCGCGGAGCGGCACCGCATCGCCTTCGTCTCCCTCGCCGGGATTGCCACTCTCCGAGCCGGTTTCCACCCCGCACCGAGGCGAGTTGGAGCGTGCGCGGGCCCTCGTGACAAGGGCCGGGTTTCGGTCAGAGGGCCGAGCCTGAAATAGTTCCCCACGATGTTCGACATCCCTAGACTCCCTGCGATGGGGGAAACTCGGGGGACAACTCAGTGGGGCATGGAGTGCCGGAACTCGTACTGGAATCAAACGGACGGACCTGGACGCTGGACCCGTCCAGGCCCTACACCCTCGGGCGCGATCCGCAGGGTGACATCGTCTTCGACGACGCCAGGGTCTCCTGGCGGCACGCCACGGTCAGCTTCAACGGCCGCAGTTGGGTCATCGAGGACCATGGCAGCACCAACGGCACGTTCGTGCAGGGCCGACGGATCCAGCAGACGGAGCTCGGGCCGGGCGCATCGCTGCACCTCGGCAACGCGACCGACGGACCGCGGCTGAATCTGTCCGGGGCCGCGGTCGGCCGGCAGCAGTCGGCGCCGTACGCGGCCCAGGGCGCCGGCGCGCCGGGCTGGGCCCAGCAGGAGCCGCAACAGGCAGCCGCCGCACCGCCGCAGGCACCGGGCCCCCAACAGGCCGTGCCGCAGCAGGTGCCCGCGCAGCAGCAGGCCCCGCAGCCGGGCTGGCAGCAGCAGGCGCCCGCGTTTCCGCAGCAGCAGTCGGCGCCCGCCGACCAGTACGCGCAGAAGGCACCCGGTGGTGGTGCGGGGGCGCCGCCGGTCCACGGCGACCGCAGCCCGACCACGTTCCACCAGTTCGCGCTCGACCGCGTGATGCGCATCGGCCGTGCCCTGGAGAACGAGCTGGTCGTCTCCGACCTGCAGGTCTCCCGGCACCACGCCGAATTCCACGCCACGCCCGACGGCCGCCTGGAGATCCGCGACCTCGGTTCGCACAACGGCACCTACGTCAACGGCCAGCCGATCCCCAAGGGCGGCTCGGTGCAGCTGGGCCCGGCCGACATCGTCGGTGTCGGCCACTCCACCTTCCGGATCGTCGGCGACCGCCTCGAGGAGTTCGTCGACACCGGTGAGGTCTCCTTCTCCGCGCGCCATCTGACCGTCACGGTCGACGGCGGCAAGCAGATCCTGAAGGACGTCTCCTTCGGCGTCCCGGAGAAGTCCCTGATCGCGGTCATCGGCCCGTCCGGCTCCGGCAAGTCGACCCTGCTGAAGGCGCTCACCGGCTACCGGCCCGCCAACCAGGGCGAGGTGCTGTACGACAACCGGGACCTGTACAAGCAGTTCGCCGAGCTGCGCCAGCGCATCGGTCTGGTCCCGCAGGACGACATCCTGCACAAGGAACTGAGCGTCAAGAAGGCCCTGAAGTATGCGGCCAAGCTGCGTTTCCCGGCCGACACCACGGCGCAGGAGCGCGACGCGCGCATCGAGGAGGTGCTGCGCGAGCTCAAGCTCGACATCCACAAGGACAAGAAGGTCACCTCGCTGTCCGGTGGCCAGCGCAAGCGTGTGTCCGTGGCCCTGGAGCTGCTCACCAAGCCCTCGCTGATCTTCCTGGACGAGCCGACCTCCGGTCTCGACCCGGGCATGGACCGCGATGTCATGCAGCTGTTGCGGGGCCTGGCCGACGACGGCCGTACGGTCCTCGTGGTCACCCACTCGGTGGCCGAGCTGGCGCTGTGCGACAAGCTGCTGGTGATGGCGCCGGGCGGCGCGGTCGCCTACTTCGGCCCGCCGGACGAGGCGCTGAACTTCTTCGGCTACGACAGCTGGGCCGACGTCTTCTCCGCCTTCGAGAACTACCGCGACTACGACTGGGCGGGCCGCTGGAAGGGCTCGCAGCACTACCAGCTGTACGCCGCGGACGTCGACTCCGTCGCCCCGCAGGCCGTGCACATGCCCCCGCCGCAGGCCATCAGGCCGCCCAAGCCGCAGGCCTGGGGCTCGCAGCTGCTGACGCTGATCCGCCGCTATGTGTCGGTCATCGCCTCCGACCGGGGCTTCCTGCTGCTGTCGGTGGTGCTGCCGGCCGTCCTCGGTGTGGTCAGCGTGCCGATCCAGCACAGCCACGGCCTGCTGGTGAACAGGGCGATCAACCCGCAGACCGGGCAGCACGTCCCCAACAGCACGGCCACCGTGGTGCTGCTGGTCCTCGCGGTCGGCGCGTGCTTCGCGGGCGCCGCGAACTCCGTGCGTGAGCTGATCAAGGAACGGGTGATCTACGAGCGGGAGCGGGCGACCGGCCTGTCCCGGTCGGCGTACCTGATGTCCAAGGTGGTCGTGCTCGGCACGGTCACCGTGCTGCAGGGACTGCTGGTCGGCGTGATCGGTCTGTCCAGCCGGGAGATCCCCGACCAGGGGCTCATCCTCGGCGGCTCCACCCTGCTGGAGCTCTGCCTGCCGATCATGGCGCTCGGCTTCACCTCGATGATGGTCGGCCTGGTGATCTCCTCGCTGGTGAAGACCGCTGAGAAGACCATGCCGCTGCTGGTGATGTTCGCGATCATCCAGGTCGTCTTCACCGGCTGCCTCTTCACCCTGCACGGCACCCTCGGTGTGAACGAGCTCTCGTACCTGATGCCGTCGCGCTGGGGGGTGGCCGCCGCCGGCACGACGCTGGACTTCAACAACATCGCCCCGAACAACGACGACCCGGGCAGCACCGACCCGCTGTGGAACCACACGGCGGGCGCCTGGACCATGGACATGATCATCCTGCTCGCGCTCGGCGTGATCTGCGGCTTCTTCGTGGCCCGCTTCCTGCGCCGGCACGAGCCGGAGGTCATGCGGAAGTAACCGCGCCCACGCAGCGACGCCGAAGGGCGGCACCCCCAGCGGGGTGCCGCCCTTCTCGCGTTCGTCAGAGGTCCGCGCCGACCTCAGTACGCGCTGTTGACGTTGTCGATCGAGCCGTACCGGTGGGCCGCGTAGTTGGCGGCGGCGGTGATGTTGGCGACCGGGTCGTAGATGTTCGCGGACGTGCCCGCCACGTGGTAGGTGTTGAACGTGGGCTGGATCACCTGCAGCAGGCCCTTGGACGGGATGCCGTTGATGGCGTTGATGTCCCAGTTGTTGATGGCCATCGGGTTGCCCGAGGACTCCCGCATGATGTTGCGGTGCAGGCCGCTGTAGGAGCCCGGGATGTTGTGCTGCTTCATGATGTCCAGCGCCTGCCGGATCCAGCCGTCGAGGTTGTTCGCGTAGGTCTTCGCGGCGACCGGCTGCATCTGGATGCGCTGCGCGGAGCGGCTCGCGGCCGCCTGGACGGCGCGGTCCTGCGCGGCCTTCTTCGCGGCGGCGTCGGCGGCGGCCTTCTTCGCCGCGGCCTCGGCGCGCTGCTTGGCGGCGGCCTCGTCGGCGGCCTTCTTCTGCGCGGCGAACGTGTCGAGCTTGACCGCCTCGGTGGCGAGCTGGTCGGTGACCGTGCCCTTGACGTTCTTCAGCGGGGTGGTGGCGGCGGCGACCTGGGCGGTGGTGACGGGGGCGCCGGTGGTGACGGTGCCCGCGTTGCCGGGAGCGGCCGACAGGGCGATGGCGGCGGTGCCGAGAGCGGCGACACCGGCGACGGCGATCTTGTGCTGCTTGGTCAGGGCACGACTATGAGCACGGTTGAGGATGTTCTTGGGCATGGCTGATGGACCTCTTCGATAGCGCGGAGGTCGCTCTGCGTCCGCCGGGGGAATCGGCTCCTCCCACACGAACGCCGCGGCCTGGTAGCTGCGGCGCTGAGCGACGGAAGCAATTCTTAGCGGGCGCAAAATGCCCAGGCAAAGGTGTGACGTACGATCCTCCCTAGTGGATCAGGGAGGGGCAAAACGGGACAGACTGGACCGTCTGTCCCGTTCATCCCGGGAGGTTTATCTCCTATGCCCGTTCGTACGTGATGTGGGCCCTATGCGCGGGCTCACATCGGAGACGTAACAGTTTCACCATGAGTTGCCGTCGCAACGCGCTGTGTGAGGGCCCTCCTCCGGGAGGATGAGGTGGACGTCGCCGAATTCGTGCCACAGGTAGAGCCCCCGCAGCGCCTCCTCGTAGGCACGGTCGACCGCCGTCCGCCCCGCGACCGCCCGCACCACCCCGTCCGGCCCGGCCGCCGACTCCAGGGCCCGCACGGCCGTCGTACCGACCGCGATCACCCTCCCTCACCCTCCTTCACGGCGCTGACCAGCCGCGCCGACGCCTCCGGCACCGGCACCGCTCCGGGTACGGCGGCTCGTGCGCCTCCGCCGACGCCACCCCCGTGTGCAGCGTGATCGGCGCGAACTGCACACCCCGGCTGACCGGCTCGACCACCAGGCGCGGGGTGAAAGGCCGCACCGCACTCGGCATCTCCGCGCTGCCCGCCCGTCCGGCGACGGCAGCGCGAACACGGTCTGGTACGCGGACAGGGGCTGCTCCCGCTCCGTGTAGGAGCAGCGAACGGGCCGCCCGAAGGCGCGCAGCGGCCCGAGGACGTCCCCGGCCGGCCGCGCCCAGCCCGTACGCTCCCCGCATGCACTCAGCGGCTCCTCCAGCACCAGCCGCCCCGCCGCCGGCAGCACCACCTCCGTACCCGCACACGTGCCCGTACGCGCGCGTGCAGTGCCCTGCCCGTCCCGTTCCCGCAGCTCGACCGCCCACCGGCCGTCGTCCCCGCGGTGGAGAAGTGCACCACCACGCGCGCGTGCCCGATGTGCCCGTCCACCGCCGCCGCGAGAGCGGGTGAGGTGTTCACCACGAGCAGATCCCCGGCGTAGGAGCGTCACCGCCCCGACCGCCTCGGATGCGGGCCGCAAACCCGAGGGGCCCTTCGGCGTACACGGCGCGCCCGGGCCCTCGGACCGGGGGGTCCAGACCCGCGGGCCTAGGCCCAGCGGACCAGGCCCGGCCGTCACAGGTCCGATCCGCGCTGTCACACCCCGCCGGTACCGTGAGGACATGAGTCAAGGCCCCCGGTCCGGCCTCGCCGCGGTCAGTGCCGCGCTGCTGGCCATGAGCAGGCATCTGGAGGTGCGCGACGTCCTCAAGACGATCGTCGCCTCCGCCCGCGAGCTGCTCGACGCGCAGTACGCCGCCCTCGGCGTCCCCGACGACCACGGCGGCTTCGCCCAGTTCGTCGTGGACGGCGTCAGCGACGCCCAGTGGAAGGCCATCGGCCCGCTGCCCCGCCAGCACGGCATCCTCGCCGCGATGCTGCACGAGGCGAAGGCCGAGCGGCTCGCCGACGTGCGCAAGGACCCCCGCTTCGAGGGCTGGCCGTCCGCGCATCCGGACCTGGTCGACTTCCTGGGCCTGCCGATCCGCGACGGTGACGAGGTCATCGGCGCGCTGTTCCTCGCCAACAAGAACTGCCCGAGGCGGGACGGAAGTTGCGGCTTCACCGAAGAGGACCAGGAACTGCTCTCCATCCTCGCCCAGCACGCCGCCATCGCCCTCACCAACGCCCGCCTCTACGAGCGCAGCCGTGAGCTGACCATCGCCGAGGAACGCTCCCGCCTCGCCCACGAACTGCACGACGCCGTCAGCCAGAAGCTCTTCTCGCTGCGCCTGACCGCCCAGGCCGCGGCGGCCCTGGTCGACCGTGACCCGGCCCGCGCCAAGGGCGAACTGCACCAGGTCGCCGCGCTCGCCGCCGAGGCCGCCGACGAACTGCGCGCCGCGGTCGTGGAGTTGCGCCCCGCCGCTCTGGACGAGGACGGCCTGATCGCCACCCTGCGCACCCAGACGCAGGTCCTCGACCGCGCCCACACCGCGCGCGTGACCTTCACCAGCAACGGCTTCCGTGCCCTGCCCGCCGCCCAGGAGGAAGCCCTGCTCAGGGTCGCCCAGGAGGCCCTGCACAACGCCCTGCGCCACTCCGGCGCCGCACACGTCGACGTGAGCGTCCAGCGCCGCGGCTGTGGAGCCGTACTGAGCGTCACCGACGACGGCAACGGCTTCGACCCCACGGCGGTCCGCCGCGCCGGACGCCACCTGGGCCTGGTCTCCATGCGGGACCGGGCCAGCGGCGTCGGCGGCACGCTGAACGTCGAGTCGGCGCCCGGCAAGGGCACCACGATCGAGATGGAGGTCCCCGGTGGCTGACGCAATCAAGGTGCTGCTCGTCGACGACCACCAGGTCGTCCGCCGGGGCCTGCGCACCTTCCTGGAGGTGCAGGACGACATCGAGGTCGTCGGCGAGGCCGCCGACGGCGCCGAGGGCGTCGCCCGCGCCGAGGAACTACGGCCGGACGTCGTCCTGATGGACGTCAAGATGCCGGGCATGGACGGTATCGACGCCCTGCGCAGGCTCCGCGAACTCGACAACCCCGCGCGCGTGCTGATCGTCACCAGCTTCACCGAGCAGCGCACGGTCGTACCGGCCCTGCGCGCGGGCGCCGCCGGATACGTCTACAAGGACGTGGATCCCGACGCCCTCGCCGGTGCCATCCGCTCCGTGCACGCAGGCCACATCCTGCTCCAGCCGGAGGTCGCCGGCGTCCTGCTCTCCCAGGAGGAGACCCACTCCGGGCAGGGGAGGGGGAGTTCGCTCACCGAACGGGAGCGCGAGGTGCTGGGCCTGATAGCCGACGGCCGCTCCAACCGCGAGATCGCCCGTGCCCTCGTGCTGTCCGAGAAGACCGTCAAGACGCACGTCTCCAACATCCTCATGAAACTGGACCTCGCCGACCGCACGCAGGCCGCCCTGTGGGCCGTTCGCCACGGCGTGACCGGCTGAAACGCCCTCGCCAGGGCATGACCGAGGGCAACGTGAGGGGTCAGGCTATGGACTGAGATTCATACCGTCGTGGGAATGTCACCCGGATGGCGCACCCTCCGGCGATCTCCGCCGTTCTCCAGTGCGTGCTGCGGCGAACCGCCGCGGTGAACGTCTAGGAGGGGTTGGAAAGTGAAGAACCTGAAGAAGGCCGCGGCCGTGACGATGGTGGCCGGTGGTCTGGTGGCCGCCGGTGCGGGGATGGCCTCCGCCACGCAGGGCGCTCACGCCTGCGGCGACGCCCAGGGCTCCCCGGGTGTCATCTCGGGCAACGTCATCCAGGCCCCGGTGCACGTCCCGGTGAACGCGGTCGGCAACAGCGTGAACGTGATCGGCGTACTGAACCCGGCCTTCGGCAACATCGGCCTCAACCACTGAGGTCCGGCCCCCAGCGACCACAGGCCTCCCGTGTGCACCGGGAGGCCTGTCGGCTTTCCGCCCGTCGCCTACCGAACCCCCCGCTCGCGCTCCTCCACGACGGAGTTGTACGCCGCGACCTGCGCCCGCCGCGCCGTCCGCTCAACGGGCCGCAAGGCCGCTGCCCGCGCCGCCATCTCCGCGGAGCTGACCGCACCGCCGTGCCCCTTTTCGTACGCCAGGGACACCAGCAGCCCCACCCGCTGTGCCAGCTCCAGCACCCGTACCGCACGCGGTGGATACCCCGGCGCCAGCACCTCACGGCCCCGCTCGGCCCGCGCCCGATAGGCGTCGATGGCCGCCTCCGCCACCGGGCCCGAACCGGCGACGTCCAGCTTCGACAGCATCTCGGTCGCCTCGCGCAGCGCCTCCGCGAGCTCCCGCTCGGCCTCGCCCAGCGACGGCACGTCGGCGGGCGGCGCCTCCCGCACCGGCAGGACGTGCCAGACCACCTCGGCGTGCACATCGCCCGCGGGCCCGGCCTCGTACGCCTCCGGCACCAGCCCGAACGCGGCACCGAAGCAGACCACCGCCTCCTCCGCCTCCAGCGCCCGCGCGTTGAACTCCGGCGGCCCGCTCAGTCCCAGCGGATGCCCCGGCGCCGGCAGCGCGACCCGCAGCCCGGTCGCCCCCAGCGTCCGCAGCCGCCCCAGCGCGAGCGTGAGCCCGACCTGTGCGGACTCCCCGGGCAGCCCCTCCACCCGGTGCACCGTGTCTTCGCCCACAATGGCGAGCGCGGCGTCGTCCGGTGAGACAAGTCCGGCCAAAAGGGCATTTCCCCAAGCGGCAAGGCGTCCTGAACGCGGTTCCGAGAGCATGCCCCCACCCTAAGGACAGGACCGATGGAATGGAGCCGGGCACTCGTGGCGTAGATTTCATAAGGGCTGCGCCCACCGGCGCGGCGGACCGAGCCACAGGCCTACGCGACAGCCGAGACCGGCCACACTGCAAGGGGAGACAACGCGCTCATGAGCGATGTTCTGGAGCTTCAGGACGTATCCGTGGTCCGCGAGGGCCGGGCTCTGGTGGACCAGGTCTCCTGGTCGGTGAAGGAGGGCGAGCGCTGGGTCATCCTCGGCCCGAACGGCGCCGGCAAGACCACCCTCCTGAACGTCGCCTCCAGCTACGTCTTCCCCAGCAAGGGCACCGCCACCATCCTCGGCGACACCCTCGGCAAGGTCGACGTCTTCGACCTGCGCCCCCGCATCGGCGTGGCCGGCATCGCCCTGGCCGAGAAGCTCCCCAAGCGCCAGACCGTGCTCGAGACCGTACTGACTGCCGCCTACGGCATGACCGCCCACTGGCAGGAGGAGTACGACGAGGTCGACGAGCAGCGCGCCCGCGCCTTCCTCGACCGCCTCGGCATGAGCGACTTCCTCGACCGGAGGTTCGGCACCCTCTCCGAGGGCGAGCGCAAGCGCACCCTCATCGCCCGCGCCCTGATGACCGACCCCGAGCTGCTCCTGCTGGACGAGCCCGCCGCCGGCCTCGACCTCGGCGGCCGCGAGGACCTCGTCCGCCGCCTCGGCCGGCTCGCCCGCGACCCCATCGCCCCCTCGATGATCATGGTCACGCACCACGTCGAGGAGATCGCCCCCGGCTTCACCCACGTACTGATGATCCGCCAGGGCAAGGTCCTCGCCGCCGGCCCCATCGAGCTGGAACTGTCCTCCCGCAACCTCTCCCTCTGCTTCGGCCTCCCGCTCGTCGTCGAGCAGGTCGGCGACCGCTGGACGGCTCAGGGCCTGCCCCTGTCCTGACCCTTCACCCGAGGCGGTCCCGGCCCGTCCCGCTCCCTTTCGCGCCCTGTCCGCCGTCCGACCCCGGCCCTACCATGACCGTGTGAACGACATCGACGCATGGGTGTGGTGGCTCGTCGGCGCGGCGGCGCTCGGAATCCCGCTCGTGGTCACCGCCATGCCCGAGTTCGGCATGCTCGCGGTGGGAGCCGTCGCGGCCGCCGTCGCCGCGGGACTCGGCCTCGGCGCCGTGATCCAGGTGCTCGTCTTCGTCGTCGTCTCCGTCGCACTCATCGCCGTCGTCCGCCCCATCGCGGCCCGGCACGGCAGACAACGGCCCCAACTCGCCACCGGCGTCGACGCCTTGAAGGGCAGGCAGGCAGTCGTCCTCGAGCGCGTCGACGGCGCCGGCGGCCGCATCAAGCTCGGCGGAGAGGTCTGGTCGGCCCGTTCCCTCGACACCGGCCGTGCCTACGAAGTCGGCCAGGAAGTGGACGTCGTGGACATCGAAGGAGCCACCGCCATCGTCATCTGAGGAATCCGGCCCACGAGTTGGGCGACGGTCTGTCAGACTCGACCAGCAAGATCTTCAACAACCAGCTGGATCTGCCGAGGCGCCGAGGCAGAGAGGGGTACGGGGAGCACGATGGAACCGGTCATCATCGTCCTGGTCATTCTGGTGGTGTTGGTCTTCATCGCCCTGATCAAGACCATCCAGGTCATCCCACAGGCCAGCGCCGCCATCGTCGAGCGCTTCGGCCGCTACACACGCACCCTGAACGCGGGCCTGAACATCGTGGTCCCGTTCATCGACACCATCCGCAACCGCATCGACCTGCGCGAACAGGTCGTCCCCTTCCCGCCGCAGCCGGTGATCACCCAGGACAACCTGGTGGTCAACATCGACACGGTCATCTACTACCAGGTCACCGACGCCCGCGCCGCCACCTACGAGGTCGCCAGCTACATCCAGGCCATCGAGCAGCTGACGGTCACCACACTCCGCAACATCATCGGCGGCATGGACCTCGAACGCACCCTCACCTCCCGCGAGGAGATCAACGCGGCGCTGCGCGGCGTCCTCGACGAGGCGACGGGCAAGTGGGGCATCCGCGTCAACCGCGTGGAGCTCAAGGCCATCGAACCGCCCACCTCCATCCAGGACTCGATGGAGAAGCAGATGCGCGCCGACCGTGACAAGCGCGCCGCGATCCTCACCGCCGAAGGTACGCGCCAGGCCGCCATCCTCACCGCCGAGGGCGAGAAGCAGTCCCAGATCCTGCGCGCCGAGGGTGAGGCCAAGGCAGCCGCCCTGCGCGCCGAGGGCGAGGCCCAGGCGGTCCGTACGGTCTTCGAGGCCATCCACGCCGGCGACCCCGACCAGAAGCTCCTGTCCTACCAGTACCTGCAGATGCTCCCGAAGATCGCCGAGGGGGACGCCAACAAGCTCTGGATCGTCCCCAGCGAAATCGGCGACGCCCTCAAGGGCCTCTCCGGCGCCATGGGCAACTTCGGCCCCCTGGGCGGCGGTTCGGGCGGCAGCGGCTCGTCGGGCAACGGCGGCACAGAGCGCCGCGAGAAGCCGAAGATCGACTGACATCCTCCTGGACGGAGCCGGAGACGGGTACGGGGAGGGGGGGGGGGGGGGGGGGGGGGGGGGGGGGGGGGGGGGGGGGGCCCCCCCCCCCCCCCTCGCCCGCGTAGTCGTACACCCCGCCGCGGAAGAACTCCGACGACGCCGGGTCCATGACGAGGCCGATGTCCGTGCCGGGGCGGTAGCCG